>NZ_JBKBHC010000007.1:0-282827 GCF_046297895.1 Ferrovibrio sp.
AGGTGAAGACCGGCGCCGATCTGGTCGGCCGCACCGGCCAGTCGCTGACCGATATCGTGACCTCGATCAAGAAGGTGTCGGACATCGTGGCCGAGATCGCCGCCGCCAGCCGCGAGCAGGCCACGGGTCTGGAGCAGATCAACACCGCCGTGGCCGGCATGGACGAGATGACCCAGCGCAACGGCGCGCTGGTCGAGCAGACCTCGGCCTCGGCCCAGGCGCTGGCCGATCAGGGCCGGCAGTTGGCTGAACTGGTCGGCTTCTTCAAGCTCTGAATTGGAACTGCCGTTGCGTAAACGCCCTGACGATCGGCCTTAACCATAAGTTGTGAAAAGCGTTTAAGGGTTGCACCGCGTGCCGCCGGGGCGCAAATTCCATCCACAGAGTCATAGTGGGGGAGCGCAAGAATGCGTCTCGGCATCCGTCAGAAACTTTTCCTCGCCGTCGGCGTGATCGCCGCGATGGCGGTGATCTCCAGCCTGATCTCGTTCGCCTTTTTCGGTCAGGTGCGTGGCGCGCTGAGCGGCGTGACCGAACGCAGCATTCCTGCGGTAAGCGCCGCCCTCACCCTGGCGGCGCAGAGCGCCGATCTGGCCGCCGCCGCCCCGACGCTGGCCTATGCGGCCGGCGAGGGCGAACGCAAGGCGGCCCTGGGCGAGCTGCAGGCCAAGCTGGTGCAGATCGACCGCACCGTGGCCCAGGTGAAGCGCAGCGACGTGCCGGCCGAAATCCGCGAGGAGGTGGAAGGCACCGTGGTGCGCCTGGCCGATGCCATGCAACGCATCGACGAGTCGGTGAAAGAGCGCCTGGCGCTCGCCGCCAAGCGGCAGGACCTGACCAAGACGCTGACCGACAACCATGCCAACTTCCTGTTCCTGTCCCAGCCGGCGGTGGACCAGGCGGTGATGGACATGACGATGGAATTCGAACTGGTGTCGCGGGCTACCGGCCAGGGTGCCTCGGAGATGATCCAGAGCATCCTCGACAAGCAGGTGGCCGGTGCCCGTGCCATTCAGGATCTGGTGGCCAAGGTGAACCTCACCGTCGGCATGCTGGCGGTGGCCGCCCAGGCCGACTCGCCCGAGCAGGTCGAGCTGATCCAGGTCGACAACATCAACACCAAGGCCGAGATGCTGCGCTCGCTCGATACCGTGCAGTCGGTGTTTCCCAACAAGGAAATCGCCGAGGCCGTCGAGGCGATGGCCAAGGTGAGCGAAGGCGACCAGGGCCTGTTCCAGGTGCGCATGCAGGAACTGGCGGCGGCGCGTCAGGCGGTGGCGGCGCTCGGCGAGGCGCGTTCGGCGGCCTCGGCCCTGGCCGACGCGGTGGACCAACTGGTGATGGCGGCGCGCGACGACACCGACACATCGACCCGGGCCTCGATGACCGCCATCAACATCGCGCAGACCAGCATGGCCATCATCGCGGCGATCTGCCTGATTTCCGCCGTGGTGATCGGCTGGCTGTATATCGGTCGCCGCGTGATCGATCCGATCGTGGCCACCACCGGCACCATGGACCGCCTGGCCAAGCGCGACTGGCAGACCGAGGTGAGCGGCCTGGACCGCACCGACGAGATCGGCGACATGGCGCGGGCCGTGCAGGTCTTCAAGGAACAGGGCCAGGAGGCCGACAAGCTGCAGGGCCAGATCGAGGCCGACCGCGAGCGCTTCGAAACCGAACGCAAGGCGCAGGAAGCCCTGCTGAAAAGCGCGGTGGGCGAGATCGTCGGCGCCGCCAATGCCGGCGATCTGGGCCAGCGCATCGACACCACGCGCATCGATGGCGTGATGCGCGAACTGGGCGAGGGCGTCAATCAGTTGCTCGGCACCGTCGATCGGGCGCTGGGCGACCTGGGCGGCATGCTGCACAAGATGGCCGACGGCGACCTGACCCACCGCATCCGCGGCAATTACCAGGGCCTGTTCGCCCGGCTGGCCAGCGACGCCAACCAGGTGAGCGACCGCCTGGCCGCAACCATGAAGCAGCTGGCATCGGCCGCGGCCCAGGTGCGCGACGCCTCGGCGGAGATCTCGACGGGCAGCCAGGACCTGGCGCAGCGCACGGAGAGCCAGGCGGCGGCGCTGGAGCAGACGGCCGCCTCGATGCACGAGGTGACGGCGACGGTGAAGCAGAATGCCGACAATGCCCAGGCGGCGAACCAGCTGGCGGTGGCGGCCCGCGACACGGCGGAGAAGGGCGGTGGCGTGGTGGGCCGGGCGGTCTCGGCGGTGACGCAGATCGAGGAGAGCGCCCGCAAGATCTCCGACATCGTGTCGCTGATCGACGAGATCGCCTTCCAGACCAACCTGCTGGCGCTGAATGCCAGTGTGGAAGCCGCCCGCGCCGGCGAGGCCGGCAAGGGCTTTGCCGTGGTGGCGCAGGAGGTGCGCGCCCTGGCCCAGCGTTCGGCCAACGCGTCGAAGGACATCAAGGCGCTGATCACGGAATCGAATGCCCAGGTGAAGACGGGCGCGGCGCTGGTGAACCAGACCGGCGCGTCGCTGAGCGAGATCGTGACCGCGATCAAGAAGGTGTCGGACATCGTGGCCGAGATCGCGGCGGCCTCGGCGGAGCAGGCGCGCGGGCTGGAGGAAGTAAACGGGGCCGTGGTCAACATGGACGAGATGACCCAGCGCAACGGCGCCCTGGTCGAGCAGACCAATGCCTCGGCGCAGGCCATGGCCAACCAGGCGCGGCAGCTCGCCGAACTGGTTGGACATTTCCGCTTCGAGGGCACGGTGGCGGCAAACGACCGGCTGGCCCAGGCCGAGGTCGACACGCTGGAGGCCGGCGAGGCCGGGAATGGCGAAACCGGCGACGACGGCGATGCTGCGAAGGATGCCGCCGACTAGCCGGGGCTAGTCGCGGGCCCGCCGGGCGGCGGCATCGTCCGCTGCCTGCTGCATGGCATCGGCCAGCGCAAGATTGGCATCGCCGCCCAGGCGGCGCAGATTGGCGATCACGCCGGCCACGTCCGCAGCCGGCCGGTTCTGGCTCAGCTTGAACTTGCCCTCCAGCCGGTCGACCGGGATTTCGATCCCAACAATGCCGCGCAGCATGCTTTCGGCAAAGCTGTCCGGCTCGTCGCTCAGTTTCCAGCCCCCGGGACCTTCGTAAATCGCGGACAGGCGATCGACGATGTCGCGCAGCCGTGCCGGATCGCGGGTCGTGCTGGCCCGGCCATAGGCATGAACGGCCGTGTAGTTCCAGGTCGGCACCGCCGGCTTCTTGGCATACCAGTTCGGCGACACATAGCCATGCACGCCCTGGAAGATGCAGAGCACCTCCTGCCCATCCAGCGCCGCCGCCTGTCCGTTGGCCGCCGCCAGATGGCAGACCAGCCGGCCATGCGGGGCCGGATCGGGCTCGTAGAGGAATGGCACATGGCTGGCGACCATGCCGCCCGGCCCGGCGGGAGGAGAAATAAGCAGACCGAAGGCATTCGCAGCGATCAGCGCCTGCAGGGGCGCCGCGTCACGGACGGCGAAATGGGCGGGGACATACATCGGGCGGACCGGGGGCGGATGGGTTGCGGGCGGGGCGCGATCAAACATCCGTCCGGCCCTGTCAGGCAAGCGGGAAATTGCACCCCGATTGTCACGGTCCGGGCCCCCGAAAGGGACGGTTTTCGACGTATTATCAAATCTATACCTTATTTTTCCGATGGGCCTGGAGTAGCCCATGCTGCATGGCAGGAACCGATCCTTCCGCCCAGCAGGCAAGGCCGTTGCGGCACTATGTCCAGCTCCTGCTCGCCAGCGTGGCCCTGTGCCTGCTGGCGGCACTGGGGCTGCACATCCTCGGCGATTACCGTACCCGGATCGCCGCCGCCCAGGCCGCCGCCGAGATGACGGCCGCCGCCGCCCAGGCCGCCACGATCATCGACAATTCCGAACGCATCCTGAGCAATCTGGTGCGACACCCGGGCATCGCAGCGCTGGACCCGCAGCGCTGCCGCGAGGTGTTCGACGATTCCACCCTGCTGCTGCCGCGCTACACCACCCTGGTGACGGTGAATGCCAATGGCGTGCCGATCTGTTCCGCATCGCCTCTGTCGCGCCAGCAGCCGCAGACGCGTTCATGGCCCTCGTTGCTGGAGCGGTTTGGCCAGGGAAATTTCCAGAGCGGTTTCGCCATCAGCGAGCCGGTGCGCGGCACCATCACCGACCGCATGCTGGTCTCCTTTGCCATGCCGCTGCGCAATGCCGCCGGCCAACTGGACGGCGCGGTGCTGCTGCCGCTCGACCTCGAGACTCTCCCGACCGCCACGGAGAACCGCACCGCCAACAGCGACGTCTATGTGATCAGCCCGCGCGGCAACGTGATCCTGAGCAGCAATCCGGCGGTGCGGATCGGCCGTCCGGCCCCGGACTGGCGCCTGTTCGGGCAAAGCGCGGAGGACCTGGCCGCCGCACCCCTGGTGCATGACGACCGCATGCCAAAAAGCGTGATCGCCGCCGCCCGCGACCTGCCCCGGGCCGGCTGGCGCGTCGTGGCGACCCTGCCCGCCGAGCCGCTGCTGGAGCAGGTCTGGCGGGCGGCAGGCCTGCAGGTCGCCCTCGGACTGGCCGCGATTGCCGCCATGCTGGTCCTCCTGCGCCTGATCGGCCGCCGTGTCACCGAACCGGTCTACGATCTGGCATCGCTGCTGCACCGCGCCGCCCAGGGCGAGCCGGTCGAGGCGCTTCGGCCACGCGGCGCACTGGAGATCCAGACCATCATCCGCGGCGTCAACCGGCTGATCGAGGCGGTGAACAGCCGCGAGCAGGCCCTGCGCCGCAGCGAGGCCCGGCTGAAACACGCCCTGGACGGCGCCGAGGAAGGCGTGTGGGAATACGATATCGCCAGCGACCACATGGAGTTCAGCCCGCTGTTCCTGGCGCGCATGGGCTATCGCAGCAGCGAATTGCCGCCGATGCTGCAGACCGTGTTCAACCTGCTGCATCCGCTGGACGCCAAGCAGGCGATACAGCGGCTGAACGCCTTCCGCAACGGCGAAACCGAGCGACTGAACATCGAGACGCGGCTGCGCACCAAGTCAGGCAGCTATATGTGGGCCCTGGTGCGCGGCAAGATCGTCGCCCATGACGAGAACGGCCGTCCGCTGCGCGCCGTGGGCACGCATTCCGACATCACCCCGCGCAAGGCCATGGAGTTGCAACTGCGCCAGGCCGCCGCCGTGTTCGACAATTCGCCGCAGGCCATCATCGTCTGCGATCGCGACAACAACATATCGGCCGTCAATCCGGCCTTCACCGCGATCACCGGTTACGAGGCCGTCGAGGTGCTGGGCCGCAATCCGGCGCTGCTGTCGTCCGGCCGGCAGGATCGCGATTTCTATGCCGCGATGTGGCAGTCGCTGCGCACGACCGGCCTGTGGCAGGGCGAGGTATGGAACCGGCGCAAGGACGGCAACGTGTATTGCGAGTGGCTGTCGATCACCCGCATCAACGATGCGGCAGGAAACCCGACCAGCTATATCGGCATGTTCGTCGACATCACCAGCCGCAAAGAAGCCGAGGCCAGGGTTCTGTGGCAGGCCAATTACGACATGCTGACAGAATTGCCCAATCGCCGCCTGCTGAACGACCGCCTGAACCAGGCCATCATGCGCGCGATGCGGCATGGCCGGCCCGGTGCCGTGCTGCTGATCGACCTGGATCATTTCAAGGAAATCAACGACTCGCTCGGCCATACGGCAGGCGACGCCCTGCTGGTGGAGACGGCGCGCCGCCTGCAGGCCGCGGTGCGCGAAAGCGACACGGTGGCCCGCCTCGGCGGCGATGAATTCGTGGTGCTGCTGGACGAGATCGGTACGGCGGAAGACGCCCGGCTGGTGGCGGAGAAGATCAACGCGACACTGGCACGCGCCTATCGCATCGAGGGCCACGACTACTTCATCTCGGGCAGCATCGGCATCAGCGTGTTTCCCAATGACGGGCGCGCCGGCGACGACCTGATCAAGCATGCCGATGCCGCGATGTATGCCGCCAAGGATGCCGGCCGCAACGCCTGCCGCTTCTTTACCAGCGACATGCAGGAAACCGTCGACGAGCGACTGACCATCGTCGCCGAACTGCGCAGCGCGCTGCAGAACGACGAGCTGGTGCTGCATTATCAGCCGATCGCCGATCTCAATAGCGGCCGGATCGTCAAGACCGAGGGACTGATCCGCTGGCAGCATCCCCAGCGCGGCCTGCTGGGTCCGGTGCAGTTCATTCCCTTCGCCGAATCCTACGGCCTGATCGGATTGCTGGGCGACCGCGTTCTGGCTGAGGCCGTGCGCCAGCGCCGCGCCTGGCGCGACGCCGGGCTGGATGTGGACGTTGCGATCAATGTCTCGCCCGAGCAGATCAAGGCCGGGGATTTCGAAACCCGGGTGGTGGCGGCGGTGGAAAGCCTGTCCGGCATCGCGCAGCCGCTGACCATCGAGATCACGGGAACCCTGATGATGAGCGGCGACCGCGCCCATCTGGATACGCTCGACCGTCTGGCGCGATCAGGCATCAGGATCGCGCTGGATGATTTCGGCACCGGTTATTCCTCGCTCAGCTATCTGGCCCGCCTGCCGGCGCATCTGGTGAAGATCGACCATGCCTTCGTGTGGGAAATCGGCTCCGAGCGCGGCGAGCGGCTGGTGCGCACCATCATCGACATCGCCCATGACCTGGGGATGAGAGTGGTTGCCGAGGGGATCGAGACCGAGGCGCAGCTCGCTTTCCTGCGCCGTGCCGGCTGCGATTATGGCCAGGGCTATCTGATCGCGCCGCCGATGCCGGCCGAGGCCCTGCCCGCCTTCATGCGCGACTTCAGCCTCAAGGCGCCGGTCGACTGATCATAAAGGCCGCCGCGCGGCAGCCGCGGCGACGGCGTCAGAGCGAGCGGATATAACTCAGGAAACTGCGCACCTGCGCACCGAGCTGGCTGGCCTGGCCGTTCAGGCTGTCGACCGCGCTGCTGACCTGGCCAGCCGCCTCGCCGGCGGTTGCGGCAGCAGAACCGATCTCGTGCACATTCGACGACACGCTTTCGATGCCGGCGGCGGCATCCTGGATGTTGTTGCTGATATTTTCGGTGGCGCCGGCCTGTTCCTGCACCGACTCCGACATCAGGCCGACGCGTTCGTTCAGGGTTTCCGACTGGGCCTTGATCACTTCGATGGCCGAGATGGTCTTGTCGGAGGCATGCTGGATCGCGGCGATCTGGTCGGCGATGCTCTTGGCTGCTTCCGCCGTCTTCTGCGCAAGGTTGCGCACCTCCTGCGCCACCACGGCAAAGCCCTTGCCGGCCTCGCCGGCGCGCGCCGCCTCCACGCTGGCATTCAGCGCCAGCAGGTTGGTCTGGAAGGCGACCGACTTGATGAATTCCACCACCTCGTCGATCTTGCGGTTGGCGCTGGCGAGTTCCTGCACGGCCAGACTGGCCCGCGAAACTTCCTCCTTCACCGCCTCGCTGGCGCCGCGGGAATCGCGGACTTGACGGTCGATCTCGGCGACCGAGGCGCTGAGCTGTTCGGCGGCGGCGGCCACGGCCTGGGCATTATGCGTGGCGTTGCCGGCCGATTGCGACACGGAATCCGCCTTCACATGCACGGCCTGGATTTCGCTGGCCATGGTGGCGGCGTTTTCGTGCAGCGCGCTGGTGGCCCCCTGCACGGCGCCGACAACCGACATCACGTCGCGCTCGAACTGGTCGGCCAGCTTCTGGCGCTCGCTGCGGGCCTGCGCTTCCATCGCGGCGCGCTGTTCGGCCACCTGCTTTTCCAAGGCAGCGGCGGCCTCGGCCTTCCGGCGCATGGAATCGCGGGCATTGTTGATCACCTGGGCACCGCGGCGGAAATCGCCGGGCATGCCACGCAGCAGGAAGGGCCGGTAGAATTTGCCTTCGGCGGCATAGGTGAGCGAAGCGCCGGATTCCCGGATGAAGGCGTCGGTGCGGTCGAGCAGGCGGTTCAGGCTCTGCATCACCGGCGCCAGCTCGCCGTGCGACTGGGTATCGACAACGCGGACCGACAGATCGCCGGCTGCCGCCTTGTCGCAGACCGTCGCCAGTTCGTCGAGCACCTTCTGCCGCCGATCCTTGCCGAATAAAGCCATTATCGCCCTCCGATCCTTTTACGCGCGTTCCAGCCTGCGGCAGTTCTCAGGCCGCCTGTTTCCCGGCGCCGGTATTGCGCTCGGCCTCATCGAGCGAGAACACGAATTCCTCATAGCTCTGGCCGCGTTCGGCCAGGATGCCCTGCAGCAGTTTAACGCTGGCTTCCATGCCCTGTTTGCGGTCTGCATGGCGGCCCTCCTCCTGCAGAAGCTGGGCATACAGCGTTTCGATCTGGCGCAGCGCGGCGGCATCCGGCTTGCGGCGGTTGGAATGATAGCCGTCGATCTGGCCATCCCTGCCATAGCTGGGCGTCACATGGGCGAAGACCCAGTAATAATCGCCGTTCTTGGCCATGTTCTTCACATAGGCGAAGATCTCGCGGCCACTGGATATCGTCTGCCACAGCAGATGAAACACCGCACGCGGCATGTCGGGATGGCGCACGATGGAATGCGGCTGGCCGACCAGCTCATGCTCCTCGTACAGGCCGACGCGGCAGAAGACCTCGTTGGCATACAGGATGCGGCCCCTGGCATCGGTCTTGCTGACGATGATCTCGTCCTCACCAAACGTTCGTTCGGTCTTGGTGGGCTGCGGGCGCTGCATCATTCCCTCCCGGTTTTAACGTCAGGCATGTTTTCTGCGCCGTAGATGCGTGCTGGCTGGAAGATCACAGAAGATGGTCATGCGGTCATCCGCTTGCGGCGTATTTTTTTGATTAGGGGCAAATAAACCGCAGCCTGAGATTGCGCCTCCCCATTGAGGATATATGCAAAAACGCATAGTGCCGCGATCTGTTAGTGAGTCAATACGATTTACGCGCGCAAAATCCCGGCGCCGGGCTGGTGGCCCACCGCGGCCATGCGATGAAACCGGCGAAGGCGGAGGGCTGTGAGAAAAGAAGAGGCTGTGAGAGAAATGGTGCCGGCGGAGGGACTCGAACCCCCGACCTCGACTTTACGAAAGTCTTGCTCTACCAACTGAGCTACGCCGGCTGAGCGGCCGAACGGCCCGGGTTGACCCGGGCCGGCCGCGCGCGGAAAATACGGGCCGCCGACCGGCTTGGCAAGTCGCAAAACCGGCCAAAATAATACCGGCGGTCCAATCAGTTGACGTCGTCGCAGGGGTGACGTCAGCGCATGACGACGCCGACCGGGCAGAAGCGCCAGAGGGGGAATTCGCGCATGGCCGCCATTTACACGCTGTATGGAAGTTTTCTGTCCGCCCCGACCTACAAGGTCGGGCTGATGCTGACCCTGTGCGGCCTGCCCTACGATTACCGCCATGTCGATCTGGCCAAGGGCCAGCACAAGACGCCCGACTTCCTGGCGCTGAACCGTTTCGGCCAGGTGCCCGCCCTGGTGCATAACGGCCTGCGCATGTGCCAGTCCGCCGCCATCCTGGTCTATCTGGCCGAACAGACCGGCAAGTTCGGCGGCGCCACGCCGGAGGAGCACCAGCGCATTCGCGAATGGCTGATGTGGGAGACCGACCGCCTGGAATCGAGCCTGAGCCGCACGCGCTTCTTCGAACGTTTCGCCAAGCCCGATCCCGCCGTGCTGGACTACATGCGCAAATACGCCGACATGGTGCTGGGCCAGCTTAACGCCCTGCTGGAAGGCAAGCGTTTCCTGGTGGGTGAACGGCCGACGATCGCCGATATCGCGGTCTTCGCCGCGGTGGTGCATATGGCCGAGGCCAAGTTCGAGCCGGCCGACTACGCCAACGTGAAATCCTGGTGGGAGCGGCTGGCCGCGCTGCCGGGATTCAAGCTGCCTTACGACCTGCTGCCCAAGGGCGATCAGGACGCGGCTTAAGCCGCCGTCAGGGTTTTTCCAGCATCAGCAGGGGGCGCGGCGCGACAGCCAGCGGCATCGCCTCGCCCAGCCGCGTCGGGTCGAGGCTGTCGAAGCTGCCGCAATCGGGGCAGAGCAGATGCCAGTCGCCATGGCCGCTGCCGCAATGGCCGCACTGCCACAGTTCGCTGCGGATGCTCTCGCGCCAGCGGTCGGCGGCGACGGCATCGCCATCGCCCTCTTCCGCCAGCCGGGCCTGCAGCCGCGCCGCCCAACTGCCTCCCCGGTTGCCAATCTGGTCGAGGGCGGCGCGTGCGGCGGAAAAGTCATGCGCCTGCAGCGCGGCGGCGGCCAGCAGCAGACGGCTTTCCACCTCCGGCCGGCGTTCGGCCACGAAGGCCTCGGCCCGTGCCACCAGATCGGCGGGCAGAACATCCTGCTGCAGGCCGAGCCAGGCATTCGCCAGCGCTTCGGATGGCCGGCGGGCGAAGGCGGCGCGCAGCAGCCGCGCCGCTGCCTCGCGCAGCGCGTGATGCCCGGACTCCTTTTCGGCTGCACGGGCCAGCAGCAAAGGCGGCGCCGGATGTTCGGGCAGCAGCTTCGCTGCCTTCTCGGCGTGCTGGCGCGCCATGCGCAGATCGCCCGCTTGCAGCGCCGCCTGCGCCTCGGCCAGCTCGAGCCGCGCATCGAGCGCGGCGGCGGCCTCGCGGCTGACGGCTTTCCTGCGGCGAGCCTGCTCCAGCCGTCTGCGCGCGCCGGCCCAGTCGCCGGCTTCGACCAGCAGCTGCAATTCGGCTTCGGCGGCAAAGGGCGAGGCCGGCCGCAGCGCGGAGGCGCGGGCGGCAAGCTGCAGTGCGGCGGCGCGGTCACCGCGGCTGCGCGCATCGGCCAGCAGGCCGCGCGTGCCGAGGAAGGCGGTGCCGGGATCCTGGCTGAGCGCCGCGAAGGCGCGCTGCGCCTCGTCCGTTTTGCCGGCGAGCTGCGCCGCATGGGCCGCCAGCAGGCGTGCCAGCGCGGGATCGTCGAGCTGGCCCTGCGCTTTCGCCGCCAGCTTCGCGGCGCGATCCGCCTCGCCGGCGGCCACGGCCACCATGCCGGCGGCGAAATTGGCGTAGCCTCTCGCCTGGCGCTTCAGCCGGCGGCGCTGCGGCAGCGCCGCGGCCCAGGCGAAGATCCATGTCAGGATGAAGGCCGCCGCGACCAGCAGCACGACGCCCAGCGCCAGCAGCGGCGCCGGGGCTTCCACGATGTGATCGAACCACGCGATGCGCACGCGGCCGGGCTGGTCGGCGATCCAGGCGGCCAGCGCTGCCACCGCCATCAGCAGGGCGAGGGCGATTGCCGTCTTCAGCAAGCGCAGCATGGTCAGCGGATCGCCAGATGATTGCGCAAGGCCGCGCCATGGGCATCCAGCGCGGCATCCAGATCGAGCCGCGCCTGTGCCTGCTCGCGCCAGTCCTGCAGGGCCGGGATCAATGCCACGCCGTCCAGGGCCGCCAGGGCCGCCGCCAGGTCGCCGCCGCGCAGGGCGGTTTCGGCGGCATCCAGTCTGCCTTCGGCGGATGCGCTGTCGACGCTGCCGACCCGGCGGATGCTGACCAGGCCTGTGATGCGGTCGACGGCGCGCTGCCACCAGGGTTTGTCGGCGGCATTGACGGCATCGGCGGATGGCGTGGCGCGCTGCTGCTCGGCCAGGGCGGGGAAACGTGCGGCCAGCACGATAGCCGACGGAATGCCGCGCTCAGCAAAGGGCTGCAGGCCGGCGAAGGCGGATTTCAGCGCGCCGCCCTGGGCCTCGGCATAACCGCCCAGCAGCGTGGCCTCGCGCGCGAAGCTGCTGCCGCGCCGCGCCAGTTCGCGCGCTTCCGAAAACGCGATGAGCTGCAGCAAGGGTTCGCGCAGCGCCTGCAGCCGCGCTTCGCTCAACGCCGTGAACCGCGCCTGCAGATCGGCGATCTGGCTTTGCAGCGCGGTGCGCTGCGCCGCATTGGCGTCCTGCGTCTGGCGCAGGCTGGCCACCTGCTGCTCCAGATCGGCCAGCTTCTGCAGCAGGACGGGATCGGTGCCGGTGCCGGCGGCGGGAAGCTGCTGCAGCCGCTCCAGGCTGGCGGTCAGTGCAGCGAGGCGCTTTTCCTGCTCTTCAAGGCGCATCAGCAAAGACGGATCGGCCGCAGGAGTGGCCGCCGGGGCGAGGGCCACCGCCGGGGCAGCCTGCGGCACGGATTGCGGCGTGGCGGTCGATGGCGGCGCGGCGGGTTTGCCGGCGAACACGGCATCCAGCCTGCCGCTGCTCCAGAAATGCCAGCCGACCGCAACCACGATGCTGACGATCACCGCGCCAACCAGCAGGATCGCCGTGCGGCTGCCGCTGCGCTTGCCGCCAAGCGGCTCGACCTCGGCATCGATGATCTTGTCCTGGCTATGCGGCTTGTCGCTCATGATCCATCCGACCGGTTCGTTGTGATTCCATGCAGCAGAGCGAGCATATCACCCTCGCGCGGCATGGCCGCGACACGGATCTCCGCCCAGCCCAGCGGCGCCAGGGCCGTTGCCACATTGGCGCTGAGCGCCAGCGCCGTGCAGGCGGACGCGCCGCGGCCGATCCCGGCCTGCCGGGCCAGCGTAACAAATACCGCCGCCGTGCGGGGAGAGAAAAACAGCGCTGCGCCATAACGCCCGGCGGCAAAATCAGCGGCCACCGCAGCGGGCAGGGCTGCAGCGGGTTCGGCCGCATAGAGCGTGACGCGGCGCACATCGTAGCCATCGGCCTGCAGCATCGCCTGCAGATCGCCCGCCAGCGTGGCGCCAGCCGCATGCAGCATTGCGCCGTCTTGCGGCCGGTGCCGCTGGCGCACCAGCGCCGCGAGTTTTTCCACATCGCCGCCGGCCGCCTCGACCCGGGCGAAACCGGCCTGGCGTGCCGCTGCCGCCGTGGTTTCACCCACGGCATAGACGGCAAGGTCCCGGTGGTTGCAGTTGGCGATGAAGCCCCGCAGGCCGTTGACCGAGGTAAACAGCAGGGCCGTCACGCCGTCGAGCGGCAGGACGGCGTCGTTGCGAATGCGGATGTCCAGCAGCGGCGCGCAATCCGACCCGATGCCGCGCGTCTGCAGCTTCTGTTGCAGGCTTTGCGCCTCGGCGGCCGGCCGCGTGATCAGCGCGCGCATCTCAGCTATTGAAAAAAATCCGGGCCGATGCGGCCTTTCAGTTCACCGCCCGCATCACGACCCATTGCCACGCCGTCTTTTGCCGCGCCGTTGCGTTCGATTTCGATCAGTTCGCTGCCATCGGGGCGCGCGATGGCACCGCGCAGGCGCATCCCAGGATTTTCCCCTGGGCCGTCAAGTTCGGCCAATGCGGCAATCGGCGTGCGGCAGGAACCATCCAGCACGGCGAGCAGCGCGCGCTCGGCCTCGACGCGCAGGCGCGTGGGCTGATCATCGAGCGGCTTTAGAAAATCCAGCACGCGGGTATCGCCGTCGCGGCATTCGATGCCGATGGCGCCCTGCGCCACGGCCGGCAGCATGTCGTCGGTGGAGAGCACCTGCATGCCAGGCGGAGCTAGCTTCAGGCGGTGCAGGCCGGCCAGGGCAAGGAAGGTGGCCGAGACGATGCCCTCTTCCAGCTTGCGCAGGCGGGTCTGCACGTTGCCGCGGAAGGTGACGACCTGCAGGTCGCGTCGGCGCGCCAGCAGGAAGGCTTTGCGCCGCAGCGACGATGTGCCGACGATGGCGCCCTGCGGCAGGGCGTAAAGCGGCGTGGGCCTGAGCGCCAGCAGCACGTCGCGCACGTCCTCGCGCGGCAGATAGGCCGCCATCATCAAGCCGGCCGGCAGCTGGGTCGGCATGTCCTTCATGGAATGCACGGCGAGGTCGATACCGCCATCCAGCAGGGCGTCCTCGATCTCCTTGGTGAACAGGCCCTTGCCGCCGGCCTCGGCCAGCGCCCGGTCCTGGATCTGGTCGCCCGTCGTCTTGATGATGCGGATGGCGATGTCGGCCTCGCGCAGGTCGGGATGCGCGGCCAGCAGGCGGTCGCGGGTCTCGTGTGCCTGGGCCAGCGCCAGAGGCGAGCCGCGCGTGCCAATAGTGAGGACGGGTTTGCCAGGATTCACGTGCCTACCCTGCGCTTGCTGCGGCGGTGTCATAATGCTAGGCCTACTCTATATCTTTTACCGACTGAAACCGACACGGACCCCCGGCGGATGCTTGTTCTGGGCATCGAAACCAGTTGCGACGAAACCGCCTGTGCCGTGGTGCAGGATACGGGCGATCCGGCGCGGCGCATCGTCAGTCATAGCCTGTTCTCGCAACTGAGGGAACATGCGCCCTATGGCGGCGTGGTGCCCGAAATCGCCTCCCGCGCCCATATCGAGCATCTGGATGGCCTGGTGGCCGAGAGCCTGAAGGCGGCCGGCCTGGACCTGGCCGATCTGGACGCCATCGCCGCCACCGCCGGACCTGGCCTGATCGGCGGCGTGATGGTGGGCCTGATGACGGCCAAGACGCTGGCCTGGGCGGCCGGCAAGCCGCTGATCGCCGTGAACCACCTGGAAGGCCACGCGCTGTCGGTGCGCCTGAGCGACGACGTGCCGTTCCCCTATCTGCTGCTGCTGGTTTCGGGCGGGCATTGCCAGTTCCTGATCGTCGAGGGCGTGGGGCAATACCGCCGGCTGGGCACCACCATCGACGATGCGGCCGGCGAGGCCTTCGACAAGACCGCCAAGCTGCTGGGCCTGGGCTATCCCGGCGGGCCGGCCATCGAGCGGCTGGCGCGCCAGGGCGATGCGACGCGTTTCGAGCTGCCCCGACCGTTATGGCGCAAGCCGGGTTGCGATTTCAGTTTCTCCGGTCTGAAGACCGCCGTGCGGCTGGCGCTGGAAAGTTGTGGGTCCGATCCTTCCGAACAGGATAAGGCCGATCTGGCCGCCAGTTTCCAGGCCACGGTGATGGCCGTGATCCTGGACCGCACGCGCCATGCGATCGCGATGTTCGATGAATCTCATGGTGCACGCGGGAAACATTTCGTGGTGGCCGGCGGCGTGGCGGCGAATGCCACGCTGCGCGAGGGCCTGGTGGCGCTGGCCGAGGAACACGGCATGGCTTTCACCGCGCCGCCGCTGAAACTCTGCACCGACAATGGCGCGATGATCGCCTGGGCCGGGCTGGAGCGGTTTCGTCTAGGGATGACCGACACGCTGGAAGCGCCGGCGCGGGCGCGCTGGCCGCTGGATGCGGCGGCGGCGGCAAAACCGTTTGCCGGGGCCAAGGCGTGAGGGGGCGGGCATGAAACGCATCGGCGTCATCGGTGGCGGCGCCTGGGGCACCGCACTCGCCGCGCTTTCGGCCGAGCATGGCGATACGCTGATCTGGGCGCGCAATGCCGAGGTTGTCGATGACATCAACACGCAACATGCCAATACGCTGTATCTGCCCGATGTAAAACTGCCCGCCAGCCTGAAGGCCACCGGCGATCTGGCCATGCTGAGGGATTGCGACGCGCTGGTGCTGGCCGTGCCGGCGCAGACATTGCGCAGTTTCGCGCAGCAGATCTGGAAAACTCTGCCCGGCCATGCGCCGCTGGTGATCGCCGCCAAGGGCGTGGAGATCGGCAGCGGCAAGCTGCCCAGTGAAGTATTGTACGATGTGCTGCCGGCGCGGCCGGTGGCGATCCTGACCGGGCCGACCTTTGCCATGGAAGTCGCGCGTGGCCTGCCGGCGGCGGCGACGCTCGCCTGCCATGATGCTGCCCTGGGCGCGGCCCTGGTGCAGCGCCTGGGCCGGCCGACCTTCCGGCCGTATCTGTCCGATGACGTGACCGGCGCGCAGATCGGCGGCGCGGTCAAGAACGTGCTGGCGATTGCCTGCGGCATCGTGATGGGGCGCAAGCTGGGCGACAATGCGCGCGCCGCGCTGATCACGCGCGGCCTGGCCGAAATGAGCCGGCTGGGTCTGGCACTGGGCGCGAAACGCGAGACGCTGATGGGCCTCTCGGGCCTTGGCGATCTGGTGCTGACCTGCACCGGGCCGCAATCGCGCAACCTGTCGCTCGGCATCGCTTTGGGCGAGGGCAAAAGCCTGACCGAGATCATGGCTGGCCGGCGCACCGTGGCCGAGGGCGTGCATACCGCGCAGGCCATCGACACGCTGGCGCGCGCCCATCACATCGAGATGCCGATCTGCCAGGCGGTGGATGCCGTGCTGCATAAAGGCGCCGGGATCGAGGCCATGCTGACCGCCCTGCTGGCGCGACCGTTTAAAACCGAGGACTGAGCATGAACTACTGGCTGATGAAATCCGAGCCTTCCGCCTGGTCGTGGGAGCAGCAGGTGAAGAAGAAGGTCGAGAGCTGGAATGGCGTGCGCAATTACCAGGCCGCCAACAACATGAAGGCCATGAAACTCGGCGACCGCGCCTTCTTCTACCACTCGGTCGACGAGAAGCAGATCGTCGGCATCGTCGAGGTATGCAAGCTCTATCACCCCGACCCGACCGACGAGACCGGCAAGTTCGGCATGGTGAGCGTGAAGGCGCTGATGCCGATGAAGACGCCCGTCACGCTCGCACAGATCAAGGCGGAACCGAAGCTGAAGGATCTGGCTTTGCTGCGGCAGTCGCGGCTGTCGGTTTCACCGGTGGATGCGGCGAGCTGGAAGCTGATCTGCAAGATGGGCGGCGTGAGTGCGTGATTGTGACGAAACACCGTCATGCCCGGCCTCGTGCCGGGCATCCACGCCCTGCTTCCCAAAAAACTCGTGGATGCTCGGACCAAGTCCGAGCATGACGAATAAGGTTATGGTGCTAGTGCCATGACCACCCGCCCCAACCAGCCATCACCCGGCACGCGGCTGGTCGCGCTGGCCGACATCCCGGAGCCCGGCGCGAAGGGCCTGACCTTCGGCGCGGGCAAGGAACGGTTCGAGTGTTTCGTGCTGCGCTGGCAGGGTGCGGTGCTGGGCTATGTGAATGAATGCCCGCATGCACGCACCTCGCTGGACTGGCGGCCCGATGCCTTTTTCAACCGCGACATGTCGGCCCTGCAATGCGGCACCCATGGCGCGCTGTTCGCGCCGGAAAGCGGCCAGTGTTTCCTCGGCCCCTGCAAGGGCAAAAGCCTGATCCCCTTCGCCGTGCGCCTGGATGATGCGGGCTGGGTGGTCGCTGCCTGAAACGAATGCGGCCGGGATGCCGAGGGAGGCATCACCGGCCGCACGGCAACCGCAGGCAGGGTGGGAGGGAGCTGCAGCAGCCGTTTTGCGTATCTCGTTGTCGGGCCCGTTCAGCCGGCGCGGCTGATCACGCGGATGTCGCGGCAGGCCTGAATCACGCCAAGCAAAGCCTGGCCCAGCAGGTTGATCGGTGCGGCCATGGATGCGGTCTGCGTGGTCATGCCCTCAACGTCCGGTCATTTCGTCAGGATCAGTTTGCCGTTGGCGGTGAGCCGCAGGCGGTAATCGGCGCCGTCATGCTCGATGATGATTTCGCGGGCGGCGCGGAACAGCGTCCGGCTGGACAGCCGCGGCAGACCGCCGTCCAGCGCCAATGCCACAGTCTCCGCCTCGCCCTCCGTCTGGGCCTGCCCGCCAAGGCGGGCCCGATCAAGCTCCGTCATACCCATTCTGTGCCCCGTCACGCGGCCGCACAGGCCTTTGCCCCGCGACCGGCATGTTGGAGTCAGGATAGGGAAGATCACCTGCGAATGCAAGTGATAATGATTATCATTTTATCCGCCGCAAAAAGCCCGCCGGAAATGCCTTTCGCAGGCGGGCTTTCCCGTTGCGGCGAATGATGCGGCGTCAGCCGGCAGCCATCTGGTCCAGGCCGGCGGATACCCGGCGCTGCTGCAACCGGGCCACCAGCCGGCGGACCTCGCCTTCCTGCACGCCGTCGCGGCGCATCAGCATCTGGGTGATCGGATCGGCCAGCATGTCGCTGAGGGCCGGTTCGCGGCCGAACCAGCAGACCTGCTTGCCGGTCTTCGCCGTCGCGCCGGCTGCCGTCATGGTCGTCTCGTGCCTCTCCTGCATCGCCCTCTCCTTCCACTCAAAACCACCTGACTGTTCAGGTATGGCGCTCATCCTAGCGGGGCAAGCATGCAGAGGGTGTGACGACATTGCGGTCTTTTCGTGACGTGAGCGCTGTCACACCTTGCGGCGACTCAGCCGGCATCGTGGAAGATCACACCCAGCGTATGGCGTTCGCCGCGCCGCAAGGTGCTGACGCCATGCCGCAGCGCGACGCGGTAGTCGCCGCGCTGCCCCCGCACCGGGCGCCGGTTCACCGCGAAAATCACCGCCATGCCGCGCTGCAGCGGCACCACCTCGGCACGGCTTTGGGCGCGCGGCTTGTTTTCCACCAGCACGAAGTCGCCGCCCTCGAAATCACTGCGATCACTGAGCAACAGGGTGGCCTGGAGCGGAAACACCATCTCGCCGTAGAGATCCTGGTGCAGACGATTGTAGTCGCCCGGACCGTATTTCAGCAGCAGCGGCGTCGGCCGCGTCTGGCCGGCGGCATGGCAGAGGGCCTTGTAGTCCTCATGCTGCGATGGGAAGCGCATGGGCAGACCCATACGCCGCTGCCAGTCATTGGCCAGCGGCACCAGATTCGGATACAGCCCCTCGCGCAGGGCCTGCACGGATTCGGGCAGCGGATACTGGAAATAGCGGTATTCGCCCTGGCCATAGCCATGGCGCTGCATCACCACGCGACTGCGGAAGCCGTCGGGCCGGTCATACAGCGCGACCAGGTTGCGGCATTGGGATTCGGAGAGCAGCGGCGGCGTGACGGCGAAACCGCGTTCATTGAGGGTGGCATGCAGGGCGGGCCAGTCGAGGGCGGCGATACGGGAGGCTATGTTGGTCATGGCGGCAGTTTAGCGTCGCCACCCTGCCGCCGCTTCCCGTTTATTGCGTTTGCTTCACTGCCTCAGCGCTTCGGCAAAAGCCGCCGTATCGGTATAGACGCGGTACTCGGCGACACGGCCATCATGAAAGCGGAAGGCGTTGGTCATGTTCACTGCGATGTCGCGCCCGGTGGCCTTGGCGCGCCAGCGGCCGCGGCCCAGCACCACCACCCAGTCGTTTTCCGCGATCACCGCCTCCTGCGCCACCTCGACGATCTCCAGCGTCTCGCGTACCTGGGTGAGAAACCGGCGATAGGCATCGAAGCCCTCGTGCACGCCGACCCAGGGCAGCAGGCCGGGCGGGCCGAAATAGCGCACCACCACATCGGGCGCGACGATGCGCGCCAATGCACCGAAATCGCCGTCGCGTAATGCGGCGTAATAGTCGTTCAGCAGGGCCTTGCTCATGACCGGCCTTGCTCAGGCGGCGACGAAGCTGCGGTAGCTGTCGGCCAGCTCCGGCACCACGGCCTGCATGATGGTCTTGCCATGCGCCGCCGTTGCCAGCGCCGGGTTGGAGCCGATGCGGCCATCGGGGAAGCGGCTGCGGTAGTCGGCTGAATCCGTGAAACTGCCCCAGGGCGCCACGCGCGGGCTCATCTCGGCCTGCTTCACGGCCTGCGGATAGGCATGGAAGGTGAGCGAGACCTCCGACGGCGTGGCATGCGCCCCTTCCTCGCCAGGGAAGAGTTCGCCCGAGAGCCGCTTGGCCGA
Source organism: Ferrovibrio sp. (assembly GCF_046297895.1). Taxonomy (GTDB): domain Bacteria; phylum Pseudomonadota; class Alphaproteobacteria; order Ferrovibrionales; family Ferrovibrionaceae; genus Ferrovibrio. Next base: position 19,515 of record NZ_JBKBHC010000007.1, read on the forward strand.
GGGCGCTTCCCACCAGTTCTTGATCGTGCAGCGCAGGCTGGGGCTGTTCTGCCCGGCAGGAGCCATGCTGGCCTCGGCATAGATTTCCGAAAACGCCGCCGTGGCGGTGGCGACATTGCCGCCATGGCCGTTGAGGAAAAAGAAGCGGTCGAAACCATGGCGGCTTAAGCTGACCACCATGTCGCGGATCACCGCGATGAGCGTGGAGGGCCGCAGCGTCATCGAGCCGGGGAAACCCAGATGATGCTGCGCCATGCCGACATTGATGGTGGGGCCGACCAGCGCCTGCGCCGCCTCGCCCACGGCCTTGGCCAGCACCTCGGCGCAGATCGCGTCGGTGCCGACCAGGCCGTTGGGGCCATGCTGCTCGGTGGAGCCGATGGGGATGATGATCCCGGTCGAGCGTTTGAGATAATCCTCGACCTCAGCCCAGGTGCTCAGATGCAGCAGCATGACGACTCCGTCTTCCCATGTTCAAGCCCTTGAATAGAAAGGGCAGAAGGCCGGGCAAGTCCAGCCGCCGGGGCGCGGGGCGTGCAATCGTCGTCATCGGCGCCGTATTGACGTCCAGTTCCGGATTTCCATTTCCGGCCCGTTTCGGTTCGTTGGAGACCATTCCGGTTCGTTCGGGTCCATTCCGGTTCGTTGAGGTTCGTTTCGGTTCGTTGAGGTTCGTTGAGGTTCGTTTGAGTTCGTTGGGGTTCGTTCGCCGACCCATTCCCTGCCCTAACTGCATAAATTCGTATTCAGTCTGCCTGGGTGGAGTCGAGATATACGAACATAGCACGAACATTTGCCTATTCAAGAGCGTACCTTTAACGGTACATTCCGCTTGACGCCTGTACCTTTTATGGTACACTCCGGCCATGGCGAAAAGGCCACAAGCCAAAAGACTGCAGGCCGCCTTTTATCAGACGGATAGCGGGGCAGAGCCTGTTCGGGAGTGGCTGCTGTCTTTGGCGCCGGAGGACCGCCGTATCGTTGGCACGGATATCCGGACCGTGGAACTGGGATGGCCAATTGGCATGCCGGTCTGCCGGCCTTTGGGACAGGGTTTGTATGAGGTGCGCTCGAGCATTTCGGCCGGCAAGGTGGAAGCCAGGGTGTATTTCGCCATCGATGCCGGCGTGATGCTGTTGCTGCACCACCAGCACGGCAAGGCGCGGCAGGCGGATGAAATTGCCGCGGCACGCAAGACCCTTCGCGATTACCGCAAGCGCAAATGAACCGGCGCATATACAGGTTGAGGAACAGAGCAATGGCGAAAAAGACTTCCCCCAAGGTTTCACCCATCGGGCAGAGCTTCGATAACTTCCTGAACGAACAGGGCATCGCCGAGGCCGTGCAGATCGAAGCCCAGATGCGCGTGATGGCCTGGATGATCGAACAGCAGCGCAAAAAGATCGGCCTGACCAAGGCCGCCCTGGCGAAAGAAATGGCCACCAGCCGCAGCCAGCTCGACCGCATCCTGCATCCCGAAACGGCGGCGGTTACCGTGGAAGTGCTGGACCGGGCGGCGCGCGCCGTGGGCCTGCGCCTCAAGATCGACCTGGAGCCGATCGCGGCCTGATCCCACCTTTGTTTTGCAAAGGTGGGACGAGTGTGATGGCCTCTTTTGCCTCGACTGGCCGATCAAACCCGGCTATCGAGTGCCGGCTTTATCTGGCCCGGCCGGGCCGTTTTCCCAGACTGCCTGCTTTGCAGGAGTCAGGCCGGGCGTAGAGGCCGGGATGCCGAAACGGCGGCTCCTGTGGCCTATCAGTCTTCGCTGTCGTCGGCCTCTGCCGCGCTGTCTGCCGCCGCCATGCCGCCGCCCTGCTTGGCGGCGCGTTCGTGATTGAGCGCCAGCAGGCGCGACAGAATCTCGTCGTCGCTCAGATCCGCCGGCCAGCCATAGGCGGCGGCCACGGCCTCGTCCAGCGCTTTGTGCGCCAGGTCGAGCCAGGCCGGTCGCTGGTTATACAGATTGGTGAGCGTGCGTTTTTTCAGCTCGGCCGCTGCCTTGTCGCCGCGCGGCAGCAGGCGATCCGGATAGCCCGGCACCACTTCCGCCTCGCGGCGCACCAGCTCGGGCGGATTGAGCCAGTTTTCCCGCTGCTCATTCAATTTCTTCGCCGCCGCTGCGATGCACTGCGCGCGAGGGTCGGCTGCGTAATCCTTGGCTGGAATATTTGGCGTCAGACCTTCGGGGAACGGGAAGGTGTCGAAGCCTTGTGATGGCGTGTATTGCGGATCATTTCCTATGCCATGCCACCCGCCCAATCGCAGCGACCAAAGTTCATGAGGGCGGCTATGCAGGAAACCAAATATCGTGTCGTCGTCACGGCAGACCGCAACCAGCCTAGAATCTGGAAGTACAGAAGCGTGCATCCAGACAAAAATTCTGTGCTTCGCCACTCGTGGTGTAATGATGTAGCGGGATACACGGCTCAGCGCGGCACGAAATCCTGGAACGGTTTCACCATGCTGCCACCAATAAATACGTCTGCGATCTCGTCGATTCTTGTCGCGTTCAGGCTTCACGGTTCGGCGTATATATTCGAACGGCACTTCGTAACCAGCGGCGTCCATTTCAGGCAAGTCAGCGAAATCCACGATCCAGGTGTCTGATGGCCGCCTGACGATATCCATGCCATTGGCCCATGGCCGCACAACATCGCTGTTCGGCTTGCCATTTGGATTGCCTGATGCTTGCAACCATCGACGCGCCAGTTCGCCGGGTACATCGAAAGGCCCAACTTTCACCGGGCCCTGGAAACACAAGCCCTTGTTTTCGACGAGGCGTGCCGCCTCGGTGATATTCGAACCTCCGGCAGTCAAATCCGAGAAGATTTCCGCAACCTTGCGTCCATCAAGACATGGCTGGACACCGGCTACTGATTCTCTATTCGCATAACATACCAATGATACCCGCACATCAGCGCCATCTTGCTCCCAAGGTTCGTCAGCCCATGCGTCGTAAATAATTTGACTCTCGACAATACGATCCAAAACCTTGCGGTTATTGCTGCTTCGTATCGTGCTAGTAGAAACCAGACCTGCGCGCTGCGTTTCGCCAGACTCGATCATTGCGCGGGCTTTTTCGAACCAATAACAAACTAAATTGGCGTCTCCGGATATGCGGTTCTCGAAAACTGTACGTATCTTCTTCGTATACTCCTCACCCAAGCTGCGGATCATCGCCTTGTCGCCGAGGAAGGGCGGATTGCCGACGATGCATTCCGCCGCCGGCCACTGGCGTTCGCGGCCCTTGTCGTCGATCAGGGCATCCTGGTTGCGGATGCCATCCATGCGGCCGAGGATCGGGCGGCGCGCGATGCCGCCGGCGCCGTTGCGCATGTCCCACTGGATATCGCCGATCCAGATGGTGACGCGCGCCAGTTCGGCCGCATAGGGATTTACCTCGATGCCCAGCACCGTATCGGTGGTGAACACATCCTGGTCGGCGATCAGGTCGAAGGCTTTGGCCTCGTCGCGGATCTTCTTGTCGAAATCCTTCAGGCCCAGCAGCGACACATAAAGGAAATTGCCGCTGCCGCAGGCGGGATCGAGCACGCGCAGGGTTTTGAGCCGCTGGCGGAAATCGAACCACAGCTTGCGTTTGGCCTCGATGGCCTTTTTCTTCGCGGCCTCGGATTTCGCGGCAGATTCTTTTTTGGCTTCAGCCGCGATGGCAGCCTTAACAGTGGCCCATTCGCGTTCCAGCGGCTGCAGCACCACCGGCTCGACGATTTTCCGAATTTTATCGACATCGGTGTAATGCACGCCGACGGCCCGGCCAATCTCGGCAACCGGAACCGGTTTGGCCGCGCCCGTGCCCTTGCCCTTCGCCTTCGGCTTCGCCGCCGGCAGGGGTGCCGCGCCCGGCTTGGCGGCCCTGTCCTTGGCCACCACCACATCGAACAGGCCGGCCATGGCCTCGCGCTTTTCCGGATCGAGGCCTTTCTCGAACAGGGTGCCGAAGATCGCCGGTTCCACGAAGGTCCAGTCGAGCTGGGCGGCATCGCGCAGCTCGCGGATCTGCAGGCTGTTGAGCGGGATCACGCCGTCGTCGTCGAACAGGCCGCCGTTGAACCAGGGAATCCGCGTGGTGCCGAAGCGGCCCTGGTCGTTTTTCATGGCGCGAAACAGATCGCCCAGCAAGGGCACGAAATCATCCTGGCTGTCGACCGCCGCATCCATGATTTCGGCGAAGACATAATCGGGCAGCAGGCCGATGTCTTCGACGAACATGCAGAAGACCAGGCGATTGAGGAAATGCGCCACCGCCTGGGGATCGCGGCCGTCGCGCGCCAGCTTGGCCGCCACGGTGCCGAGCTTGGCGGCGGCGCGCGTGGTGACCAGCTCGCGCGAGGCTTCGGGGCGGAAACTGTCCGGGTCGGTCCAGGCCTTGGCCAACCGTCGCCGCACGCCCGGATCATTCAGGTCGTGGATGTCGAATTCGATCACTTCGGCCGGATAGCCGGTGAACTGGGTGTGGATGCGGATGGTCTTGATATCGGAAACGATCAGCAGCGGCGGATTCTGCAAGCCGTCGGCATATTCCTTCAGCTGCTTGTAGGCGCGGACCAGATTGTTCTGGTCGGTGCTGGGCTTCTTGTATTCCCAGGCAAAACAATCACGCCGCCAGACATCGGCAAAGCCCCGGCGCTCGCCCAGCCGCAGCAGGGATTTCTCGAATACATAATCATCGCCCAGGCCATGGGCGTCGTTCGGCTTGGGCAGACCGAGAAGGTCGCACAGATCGTTGAAATGGCTCTGCGCGCCGGCTTTCTCGGTGCCCCGGAAATCGCCCCATTTGGCCCTGAAATCGTCTGGCGACATCAGCATCTTCCCCCGCAGGGGCAAGATTCGCATTAATCATGGGGGCAACACAACCCATGGCAGCAAACCGGCGCAGCTGATTTTAACGGCCACCGGCCGGAGCCGATCAGAATTCCTTCCAGTCGTCGTCATCCACAACGGCGACCGCCGCAGCCGCGACGGCGGGCGGGCGCCTGAGCACCGGTTTGGCCACCGGCTTCGCCGGAGGTTTCGGCGCCGGCTTCGGCGCGGCTTGGGGGGCCGGCTTAGGCGCGGGCGCGGTTTGCGCCATCTCTGATTTCGGTTCGGCTTTGGCCGCTTGGGGCGGCATGGCGGCTGGCGCGCCATTGCCGATGCGGAAGAAGCCGACCGCCTGGGCCAGCTCGCCGGCCTGGCCATTCAGCGACTGCGCCGCCGCCGTGGTCTGTTCCACCAGGGCGGCGTTGCGCTGGGTCATCTCGTCCATGCCGGCAACAGCCGTGTTGATCTGCTCCAGCCCCGTGGCCTGCTCGCGGCTGGCGGCGGCGATTTCGGCCACGATGTCGGAGACCTTCTTGATCGCGGTGACGATCTCGGTCAGCGACTGGCCGGTGCGGTTCACCAGCGCCGCGCCCGTCTTCACCTGGGCATTGGACTCGGCAATCAGCGCCTTGATGTCCTTCGATGCATTGGCCGAACGCTGCGCCAGGGCGCGCACCTCCTGCGCCACCACCGCAAAGCCCTTGCCGGCCTCGCCGGCGCGGGCCGCCTCGACGGAAGCATTCAGCGCCAGCAGGTTGGTCTGGAAGGCGATCTCGTCGATCAGGCCGACGATATCGGAAATCTTCTGCGCGCTCTGCTCGATCTGCGTCACGGCCTGTACGGCTTCCTGCACCACGCTGCCGCCGCGATCGGCGGTGTCGCGAGCCACTGTCGCGAGCTGGCTGGCGGCCTGGGCGTTGTCGGCATTCTGCTTCACCGTCGCCGTCACCTCGTGCATCGAGGCCGCCGTCTGCTCGATGCTGGCCGCCTGGGATTCCGTGCGGCTGGCCAGATCCTGGCTGCCGGCAGAAATCTCGTCGGAGGCCGTGCGCACCTGGGCGGCCGACTGGGTAAGCCGCGCGACGATATCCGACAGGCGTTCGGCCATGGTGTTGGTGTCGTCCTTCAGCCGGCGGAAGGCGCCGTCGTAATCGCCGGTGATGCGGCGATCCAGCCGGCCATCGGCCATGGCGCCCAGCACCGTGCCGAGTTCGCCGATCATGCCTTCCACGGCGACGGTGAGCCGGTTGATGCCCTGGGCGATGGCCAGATACAGGCCATCCTTGCCGTCTTCCGACAGGCGGCGGGCCACGTCGCCAGCCGCCACCGCGCCGACCAGATCGGCGATCTCGCGCGCGGCCGCCTGTTCCTGCGCCTCGCGCGCCGCGCGGCGCTGCTCGGATTGCTCGCGCTGGCGTTCGATCTCGGTCTCGGCATCGCGGCGGGCCACCATGCCATCCCTGAACACCTGCAGCGCGCGGGCCATCTCGCCCACCTCGTCGCGATGATCCGCGCCGGTCACCTCCACCGCCAGATCGCCATCGGCGAGGCGGCGCATCGTCGCCGTGATGTCCTGCACCGGGCGCACCACGCTGCGGCGGACCATGGCGATGGCCATAACGATCACCAGCAGCAGCACGCCGAGGCCGATGGCCGATATCTCGATCAGCCGCAGGAAGGCGGCATCCTGGGCCTGGTTGCGCTGGGCGAGGTCTTCGCGTTCGGCGTCGCGCATCTCGCTCAAGCTGGCGCGGATCTCGTCCATCTGTCCCTTGCTGAGCGGCGAGCGCAGGGTGCGCAGGGCGGATTCGCGGCGGGTTTCGTCCTTCAGGCGGGTGACCGCCGTTTCGGCGAATTTGAGCTGCCAGTCGAGGATGCGGCTGGTGGCCTGGGCCAGGCGTTCTTCCTGTTCGGTGTCGCCGGCCGTGAGGCTCTTCAATTCTTCCAGCAGCCGCGTGCTGGCCTCGCGGCCGGCCTGCACGGTATCGAGATGGCTTTCATCCCCCGACAGCGCGAAGCCGCGCACGGCGGTTTCCTGGTCCGACATCGCCTGGGCCAGGCCGGCCAGCGCATCGAGCAGGCGGAAGCTTTCCGCCGTCTGCTGCTGGGCGCGTTCCAGAAACCGCACATTCTGGTAGGCCAGACCGGCAACGGCCAGCAGCAGGACGAGAATCAGGCCAAAAGCCGCGGAGATGCGCAGCGAGATGCTGAGGTTGCGCATGGCTTCAGCTCCGCACGCCCATGGACTGAACCAGGGACTGCCCAAGGAACTGCCCGGGGGACTGCCCCGGGGACTGCATCGGGCAAGGTCCCGCCACGCCAATAGTCACGCTATACATGCGTACCACCTGTTTCTGGCTGTTTTTCTGGCTGTATTTCTGATTTTTGTCTTGGGAAATACTTTGCTGGCGTCTTGGTACCGGCCGAACGACGCCGCGCGCTTCCGTCGGCCGAGCGGACGCGATCTGCCTGATTGCTGCGGATTTTTGCCCCAGCTTGTGCCCCCAAGCTGCTCCGTAATCGGAGCGAATGTTCAAGTAGTATCGGTTGCACCCGGCCGGCGCAAGCTGGCTTAGAGGGCCTTTTAATTACACTTTAAGTAGAAATATAGTATTCGCGGGTCGATAAACCCGCCTTCGTAGTAATGGAGCAGAAATCGGCCGGGTGGACAGGCCTTATATCTGTCTGCCGGCGGACGCGCCCGAGGCTGGGCCGTGAATGCAGGCCTGCCAATGCAAGCTTGACGGGGGGCGCTTCATCCCTATGATGCGCGCGCCCTCCCCGGCTCCTCACCGGGGGGATCGGCATTCCTTGCATGAACGGGTCGTCGTGGCTGCCTTCCCCTCATGCGCCGAATTCAGGACTGAAGAATGACCAAGCGTCAGGAATCCAAGTACAAGATTAACCGCCGCCTCGGAGAAAACCTCTGGGGCCGCGCCAAGAGCCCGCTCAACAAGCGCGAATACGGCCCCGGCCAGCATGGCCAGAAGCGCAAGAAGCCGTCGGATTACGGCGTGCAGCTGATGGCCAAGCAGCGCCTGAAGGGCTACTACGGCAACATCACCGAGAAGCAGTTCCGCCGCGCCTATGCGGAAGCGAACCGTCGCCGCGGCGACACCTCGGAGAACCTGATCGGCCTGCTCGAGCGCCGTCTGGATGCCGTGGTCTACCGCATGAAGGTGGTGGCCACCGTGTTCGCCGCCCGCCAGTTCGTCAGCCATGGCCATATCCTGGTCAACGGCAAGCGCGTCACCATCCCGAGCTATCAGGTGAAGGTGGGCGACGTGATCGAGGTGCGCGGCGCCGCGAAGGATTATCCCTTCGTGCTGGAAGCCGTGAAATCGAGCGAGCGCGACGTGCCCGACTACATCGACATGGACCAGGCCAAGCTGAAGGCGACCTTCGCCCGCGTGCCGCTGCTGGCCGACGTGCCCTATCCGGTGAAGATGGAACCGAACCTGGTGGTCGAGTACTACTCGCGCTAATCCGTATATCTTTCCGGCAGTTCATGCCGGACAGGGAAAAGGCCGCCAGCGAAAACTGGCGGCCTTTTTTGTTGCCGGCGAAACCTCTGCGGCAACTATTCCGCCGCCTGGCGCGGCGCGGGCGTAAGCGCCGTGCGGGGTGCATCCTCGTCGCGCCAGCGCAGCGCGATGTCGCGCACCATGTCGAGCATCGGCGACAGTTCCTCGCCGCGCGGCGCCAGCGAATAGGTCACCTGCGGCGGAATGGTGGCGCGATAGTCGCGATGCACCAGCCGCGCCTCCTCCAGCATGCGCAGGCGCTCGGTCAGCACCTTGGCCGAGATGCCGCCGATCTCGCGCTTCAGTTCGCCGAAGCGGCGCGGCCCCTGGCTGCGCAGCACATAGAGGATGTAGGTGGTCCAGGGCCCCATCAGCAGCCGCAGCACCGCATCGACCGGACAGGCGAATTTGTCGTCCCGCTGGCTGGCGGATTTCGACGCGGCGGGTTGGGTCGGGGCTGAATCGGGCATGACAGACATCAGCATAATCCTTGTCGCGGCCGCGCCATGCACCGGAGCGCGTGACGGCGGCTACAGAGTGGTTCGAGAAATGAACTTACTTTTAAGTACCTACTTTACTAAAGAAATCAATAGCTCATATTTTATACTTACCTGAAGTAACCAATTCGCTTCAGGTAATCATTAATTCCTATCCAAATCAGGGACTTACCCAATGACCAAGGTCGCCATTGTCTATCATTCCGGCTACGGCCACACCCAGAAGCAGGCCGAAGCCGTGGCCGAGGGCGCGCGGGCGGTTGCCGGCGCCAGCGTCGCGCTCATCCCGATAGCCGAGGCCGAGGCGCGCCTGGACGAACTGAACGCCGCCGACGCCATCGTGTTCGGTTCGCCCACCTACATGGGCAGCGTGTCGGGCCCGTTCAAAACCTGGATGGACGGCACCTCGAAGGTCTGGGGCAAATGGAACGGCAAGCTGGCCGTCGGCTTCACCAACTCGGCCTCGCAATCGGGCGACAAGCTGAACACGCTGCTGCAGATTTCGGTCTTCGCCGCGCAACACGGCATGCTCTGGGTCAGCCTCGGCCTGATGCCGGGCAACAACAATTCCAAGGGCAGCGTGAACGACCTCAACCGCTTGGGCAGTTTCCTCGGCGCCATGGCGCAGTCGAATGCCGACCAGGGCCCCGAACATGGCCCGATCGCCAGCGACCTGGAAACCGCCAAGCATCTGGGCCGCCGCGTGGCCGAAACGGCGAAGGCCTACAAGCCGGCGCGCGAACTGGTGGACGCGTAAGCGTCAGAGGGTTTCGACCGCCACGGCGAGGGACGGCGACATCTGGCCGTCCCAGTCGCGGCGGGTGAAGACCTGTGCATTCTCGCGCGCGCGGCGCAGCAGGGCAAAATCCAGATCGGCGAAAACCCAGCCGGGGCGATTGAGCTCGCCCTGAATAATCACGCCATCGTCGGGCAGGCCACGATCGGGCGTGGCGAACACGCCGGCCCAGCCGACATTCACGTCCACCGCCGGCGACCATGATGCATCGCCCACGGTGGGCGCGACGGCCACATAGACCTGGTTTTCCAGCGCCCGGGCGCGGGCCCCGACCAGCACGCGGTTGGCGCCCGCCAATGTGTCCGTGCAGCTTGGCGCCAGCAGCAGATCGGCGCCGGCCATCGCCATCGCGTGGGCAATCAGCGGGAACTCGATGTCGTAGCAGATGCTGATGCCGAAACGGATCGTCTCATCGCCGATCTTTGCTTCGAAGATTTTCAGCCCGGCGCCGCCCCGAATGATCCATTCCTCGCGCTCGAAGCGCGTCATCTGGCGTTTATCCTGGAACCCCATCGCACCATGGGGAGAGGACACATAGGCGCGATTGATGAAGCCATCGCCCTGCCTTACCGGCAGGCTGGGTGCAACCACAAACACGCCATATTGCCGTGCCAGCGAGGCATAGGTCTCGACGAAGGCGTCGTGATACTGCTGCAAGGCCGCGATCTGGCCAGCGAGGTCGCGCTGCACGGCTTCAGGCAGCAGGGACGCCAGCTCCATGCCGCCATATTCGGGAAACAGCAGCATCTGCGCGCCGGCATCGGCCGCCTGACGCACCCAGGACGCGGCATTGGCCTGCCAGTCTTCCAGCAAAGCGAATTGCCCGATGGGATACTGCGCGCAAGCCATCCTCATGCGCGCAGGTCCTTCATCCAGTAGACCATCGGCTTCAGTGTCTCGGCCCTGTCGCCGATATCCAGCCAGGAAAAGCTGGCGACGAGGTCGGCACGCCTGGCATAGCCGCGCTTGACCCAGAAGGCATCCAGCGGCACGTAGCCGGCCGGCTTCATCGGATGATCCTCGGGCCGCAACACGCCACAGAAACAGCAAAGCGGATAACCGAAGTCGCGCGACGCCGCCTCGCGCTGCTCGAAGAACGTCACGCCGATGCCATGGCCGCGATACTGCGGCAGCAGCACGGATTCGCCGAAATAGAATATCTGCGCCGTATCCATGCCGGCCCGCACGAAGGGTGCGCGCACGTAATCGACCTCTTCGTCCAGGGCCAGGGCGGTGGAAGCGCCAACAACGACCTCTCCATCCAGCGCCACGACGATGGTGCCGGTGCGGGCATTGGCATAGCGCGCAATGTAGCGCCGCTCGTAATCCAGCGAGCCTTCATACAGATAGGGCCAGGCGCGGAACACCTCGATGCGCAGCCGCGCCAGGTCGTCGAGCCGGGCACGCATCTGCTCGCCCGTGAAGCGGACCACGCGAATGGCGCCGCCGGCGCTGGTCATCCGCCGACCTGCCGGATCCAGTCGTTGAGATTGTAGGTGTTGGAAATGCGCGCCACCTTGCCGTCGCGGATCTCGAAGAAGGCGCCGGCCGGCAGGCTGTAGCGCTGGCCTTCGGCCGGCGGCAGGCCCTCGTCGCTTTCCAGATAGACGCCCAGCACGGTGAACTCGGCGGCCGCACGCGTGCCATCGCCGTTCGTCATGACGAACAGGTCGACGATCTTTTCCTCGTAGCAGCGGTTCATGCGTTCGAGGAAGGCGCGGAAGGCGACCTTGCCCACCTCGCGGCCGCCCTGGTTCACGTCATGCACCACATCGTCGGTGAGCAGGGCGAGGAAACCCTCGACATCCTTGGCATTGAAGGCGTCGTAATAGGACTGGATCAGGGTTTCGGCATCGGTATTGGGCATGGTGGACTCAAAAAAGAAAGGGCGCGGACAGGATAGCTGTCCGCGCCCGCGATTGCCATAGGACGGGCGAGGGAAGCGCTTACGCCTCCTGGTAGGCGATGCCCTTCTGCTTCAGGAAATCCTGCAGCTCGCCGTTCTGGTACATCTCGCGCACGATGTCGCAGCCGCCGACGAATTCGCCCTTCACGTAAAGCTGCGGGAAGGTCGGCCAGTCGGAGAATTCCTTCAGATGCGTGCGGATCGCCGGATCGGCCAGGATATCCACGCCCTTGAATTTGAGGCCGAGCCGCGAGAGCACCTGCACGACGGTGGCCGAGAATCCGCATTGCGGGAAGACCGGCGTGCCCTTCATGAACAGCACGACATCGTTGCCGGCCAGTTCCTCGCGGATGCGTTCGAATGTCTGTTCTTTCTCGCTCATGGCGACTATCCCCTGCAGGTGTCGGTTATGGTGTTTGCGTGGTGAGCGCCAGCGCATGAAGCTGGCCGCCCATGCGACCTTTAAGCGCGGCATAGACCATCTGGTGCTGCTGCACCCGGGTCTTGCCGGCGAAAGCGGCTGAAACCACCGTGGCGGCGTAATGGTCGCCGTCGCCGCGCAGGTCGTCGATGCGGACCTGGGCGTCGGGCAGCGCCTCCTTGATCATCTTCTCGATCTCGCTGGCATCCATCGCCATCGTCAGAATCCCCGGTTTCTTTACAGTTCGCCGGCCATGTAGCGCGGCATCCAGCCCTCATGGGCGGTTTTCAGCGCCTGGACCGATATGGTGCCAAGGCCGGCAAAGGTCAACGCATCCCCGCCGGTCAGGCCCAGCTTGCGCACCGGCACGCCGGCCGCCTCCAGGGCGGCGATCACGGCTTCCGCCTGCGCCGCCGGGCAGGTGACCAGGTAGCGGGCCTGGTCTTCGCCGAAGCCCATCTCGAAGGCATCGCCCTCGGGCAGCGTCACCGCGGCGCCGATGCCAGAGGCCATGGCCATTTCGGCCAGAGCCACGGCCAGGCCGCCATCGGAGCAGTCGTGCACGGCCGAGACCATGCCCTTGGTGATCAGCATGCGCACCGCATCGCCGTTTTTCTTTTCGGCCTGCAGGTCCACCGAAGGCGGCGGACCGGCTTCCTGGCCACAGATATCCCGCAGGTAGACCGACTGACCGAGATGGCCATGGGTTTTGCCGACCAGCAGGATGGCTTCGCCCGGCAGTTTGAAGGCCAGCGTCGCCATTTTCGCCACGTCGTCGAGCACGCCGACGCCACCGATGGCCGGCGTGGGCAGGATGCCCTTGCCGTTGGTTTCGTTGTAGAGCGAGACATTGCCCGAGACGACCGGATAATCCAGTGCCAGGCAGGCCTCGCGGATGCCCTCCACGGCACCGACGAACTGCCCCATGATCTCCGGCCGTTCGGGATTGCCGAAATTCATGTTGTCGGTGATCGCGAGCGGCCGCGCGCCGACGGCGGTGATGTTGCGCCAGGTTTCGGCCACCGCCTGCTTGCCGCCCTCGACCGGATCGGCGAAGCAGTAGCGCGGCGTGCAGTCCACGCTCATCGCCAGCGCCTTCTTCGGATGGTCTTCCACGCGCACCACGGCGGCATCGCCGCCGGGCACCTGCGCCGTGTCGCCGCGCACGAGATAATCGTACTGTTCCCAGATCCAGCGGCGCGAGCACATGTCGGGCATGCCGATCAGTTTGCCCAAAGCTTCCACGAAGGGCAGCGGATGGTTGACGCGGCCGAGCGGCTTCTGCGGCGGCGTCTTCACCCACGGGCGATCATATTCGGGCGAGGCCTGGGCCAGTGGATCGATGGGCAGGTCGCCGACCTGCTCGCCGTTGAAGCGCAGCACCATGCGGCCGGTATCGGTGAGATGGCCGATCACGGCAAAGTCGAGTTCCCACTTGCGGAAGATCGCCTCGGCCTGGGTTTCCGAACCCGGCTTGAGGATGATCAGCATGCGCTCCTGGCTTTCGGAGAGCATGAATTCGAACGGCGTCATGCCGGTTTCGCGCGCCGGCACCTTGTCGAGGTCGATCTCGATGCCCATGCCGCCCTTGGATGCCATCTCAAACGACGATGAGGTGAGACCCGCCGCGCCCATATCCTGGATGGCGACGATGGCGTCGGTCGCCATCAGCTCCAGGCAGGCTTCGATCAGCAGCTTCTCGGTGAAGGGGTCGCCGACCTGCACGGTGGGGCGTTTCTCTTCACTGTCATCGGTGAACTCGGCCGAGGCCATCGAAGCGCCGTGGATGCCGTCGCGCCCGGTCTTGGAGCCGACATAGACGACAGGATTGCCCAGACCGGCGGCGGCCGAATAGAAAATCCGGTCGGTCTTGGCCAGACCGACCGTCATGGCGTTGACCAGGATGTTGCCGTTGTAGCTGGGGTGGAAATTCACCTCGCCGGCCACGGTGGGCACGCCGACGCAGTTGCCATAGCCGCCGATGCCATGCACCACGCCCGACACCAGATGGCGGGTCTTGGCGTGATCCGGCGCACCGAAGCGCAGCGCATTCAGGTTGGCGACGGGCCGCGCGCCCATGGTGAAGACATCGCGCAGGATGCCGCCCACGCCAGTGGCCGCGCCCTGATAGGGTTCGATGAAGGAGGGATGGTTGTGGCTTTCCATCTTGAAGATGGCGGCCAGACCATCGCCGATATCGATCACGCCGGCATTCTCGCCCGGACCCTGGATCACCCAGGGGGCCTTCGTGGGCAGGGTCTTGAGCCATTTCTTTGACGATTTGTAGGAGCAATGCTCCGACCACATCACCGAGAAAATGCCGAGTTCAACCTGGTTGGGCTCGCGGCCCATGATCTCCAGCACGCGGTCGTATTCGTCGCGCGTCAGGCCCATCAGGTCGTTGGGATACTGCACGGCCTTCTTAACGTCACTCACGACAGGCTCTCCGCGATGCTCTCGAACAGGCCGATGCCGTCCAGGCCGCCACACACGGCATCCGTGGCGTCTTCCGGATGCGGCATCATGCCCAGCACGGTCTTCTTGGCGTTGTAAATGCCGGCGATGTTGCCGACCGATCCGTTGAGATTGGTTTCCGGCGACACGGTGCCGAGCGGATCGGCGTAGCGGAAGGCGATCTGGTCGTTGTCTTCCAGCCGCTTCACATCATCAGCGCCGAGCGTGTAGTTGCCATCGTGATGGGCCACCGGCACGCGGATGGTCTGGCCCTTGCGGTATTTCTTTGTGAACTCGCTGGCCGTGGTCTCGACCCGCAGGTTCACGTCCTTGCAGATGAATTTCAGGCTGGCATTGGTCATCAGCGTGCCGGGCAGCAGGCCGGCCTCGCAGGCGATCTGGAAACCGTTGCACACCGCCAGCACGCGCACGCCGGCATCGGCGCGCTTCTTCACCTCGCGCATGATCGGCGAATGCGCCGCCATCGCGCCGCAGCGCAGGTAGTCGCCATAGGAAAACCCGCCGGGCAGCACGATCAGGTCGATGCCCTCGGGCAGAACGCTGTCGCCGTGCCACACGTCAATCGGCGGCTTGCCGCCATTGACCTTGGTCAGCGCCATGCGCATGTCGCGCTCGCGGTTGGAACCGGGGAAGGTGATCAGCGCTGCTTTCATATGCCTCAGCCCACCAGTTCGACCGAGTAATTCTCGATCACCGTGTTGGCCAGCAGCTTCTGCGCCATGTCCCTCACCGCGGCTTCGATCTCGGCCTTCGGTTTGGCGGCCAGCGCGCCGGAAAGCTCCAGCTCGATCAGCTTGCCCTGGCGCACCTCGGCGACATCGGCGAAGCCAAGGCTGTGCAGCGCCTGGCCGATCGCCTTGCCCTGGGGATCGAGCACGCCGTTCTTCAGGCTGACATGGACGCGGGCTTTCATGGAATTCTGTGTCCTTCTCAAAAAACTGCGGCTCAAAAAGCTGCGGCGGCCTTAGCAGGGCCGCCGCGGTATTCTCACGGCGCCTGTATCGCGCCTGTTACTGCATGGTGTCCGGACCCTTGATGTCGCGCGGGCCGCCCTCGGGCAGAATGCCCAGCCGCCGCGCCACTTCCTGATAGGCCTCGGCGACATTGCCGAGATCGCGGCGGAAGCGGTCCTTGTCCATCTTCTCGTTGGTCTTCAGATCCCACAGGCGCGCCGAATCCGGGCTGATCTCGTCGGCCAGGATGATGCGCATTTCGTCGTTCTGCCACCAGCGGCCGAATTCCAGCTTGAAGTCGACCAGACGGATGCCGATGCCGAGGAACAGACCGGAGAGGAAATCGTTGATGCGCAGCGCGAGATGCATGATCTCGTCGATCTCCTGCGGCGTGGCCCAGCCGAAGCAGGTGATGTGTTCTTCCGACACCAGCGGATCGCCCAGCTCGTCGTTCTTGTAATAGAACTCGACGATGGAACGCGGCAGGTTGGTGCCCTCGGCGACGCCGAGCCGCGTCGCCAGAGAACCGGCGGCAACATTGCGCACCACGACTTCGAGCGGGATGATCTCGACTTCCTTGATCAGCTGCTCGCGCATGTTCAGCCGGCGCACGAAATGGGTCGGGATGCCGACCTCGCCCAGCCGCGTCATCAGGTATTCGGAGATGCGGTTGTTGAGCACCCCCTTGCCGGTGATGGTGCCTTTTTTCTTGTTGTTGAACGCGGTCGCGTCGTCCTTGAAATACTGTACCAGAGTGCCCGGCTCCGGCCCTTCGAAGAGAACCTTTGCCTTGCCCTCATAGACCTGTCTGCGGCGCGTCATGGCACACCCGTGATCTGTTGGGGGAAGCGGGGGATTTGCTTGGCCCTTCAATAGCGCAAGGGGGCCGCTGCCGCAATCGGCCGGCGGCAGAATAGCGCTGGAAATTCGGTCCCGCGGCCGAGACGGAAACGCGGTTTTCCGCCGCAAAATGCCGCAGCCTCCGACCCTTGCGGCACGCCCCGCCGCTCTCCTATATAACGGGCACGCCAGACCGCATGACAACGAGGCCCGGATGACCACCTTCGACGACCGCAAGGATGCCTTCGAGAAGAAGCATGCCCATGACGAGGAGCTCGCCTTCAAGGCGACCGCGCGGCGCAACAAGCTGCTGGGCCTGTGGATCGCCGAGCAGATCGGGCTGACCGGCGACAAGGCCGAGGCCTATGCCAAGGAAGTGGTGGCGGCCGATTTCGAGGAAGCCGGCGACGCCGACGTGATCCGCAAGGCGATGGCCGACCTCAAGGCCGGCAAAGTGGAGATTTCCGAACACCGGCTGCAGGCCAAGCTGGCCGAGCTGATGGAAGTCGCCAAGAAGCAGGTCGCGGGTTAAATACCGGTTTTCCGGTAAGAATCAGCCTACTTTCACGGTCGCCATCATCCCGGCGGCCTGATGCTCCAGGATATGGCAGTGGAGCATCCATTCGCCGGGATTGTCGGCCACCAGGGCCAGTGGCGCGGTTTCGCCCGGCTGCAGCAGCACGGTGTCGCGCCATGGCCGGCCCGGCTGGTTCAGCACCCGGAAGACATGGCCGTGCAGATGCACGGGATGCGGCCAGGACGTATCGTTGCTGACATCGAAAATGTAGCTTTTCCCGAGCTTTAGACGAAAAAGCGGATCATGGCCGTGATGGCCTTGGTGATCCGTCATGGCCTGACCGTTGAGGCTCCAGGCCATGCGGTGCTTCTGGAAGGCCTCGCGCATGTCCAGCACCGGCCCGCCATCGACCCGCAGGGCATAGGGCACGCCCATGCCGCCGCCGAGCACCAGGGGCAGGCGTTCGGCCGCGGCCAGATCGGGTTCGGCGACGGGATTGGGCGTCAGCCGGGGGGTGGCGCGGCCGGCGGCGCCTGCCATCGGCGTCTCGCCATAGGCCAGATCGGTCAGCCGATGCTCGCGGCCCTGGAAATCGCGGTCGAGCACGGGATAGCGCCGGCCCGGTTCGCCGGTCAGGTCGAGGATGAGATCGGCGCGCATGCCTGGTCCAAGCGTTATGCGGCCATCGGGCCCGAGCCTTTGCGGCGCATCGAGCGGATGGCCGTCCAGCGCCACCAGCCAGGGGGCGTGATCGGTGAAGCGCAGGTCGAAGATCCGCGCATTGGCGGTGTTGACCAGGCGCAGGCGCAGGCGTTCGCCGGCCGTGACGGCATAGGGCTGGGCCAGGCGGCCATTCATCAGCGCGGTGTTGCCCAGCCGGCCGGCATGGGTGATGTCCATGTAATTGCGGAAATCGCCGGTGATCTGGGCGCTACGGTCCAGCCGCAGATCGCTCAGGACCCAGGCGACGTCGCGGTCGACCGCCGGCGGATCGGGCTCGTCGACGATCAGCAGGCCATACAGGCCGCGGCCGACCTGTTCGGGATTGCCGGCATGGGGGTGATACCAGAATGTTCCCGCATCGGCGCAGACGAAATCATAAAGGAAGCTTTCGCCCGGCTTCACCGGCGGCTGGGTCAGGCCGGGCACGCCATCCATCGCATGCGGCAGGCGGATGCCGTGCCAGTGGATCGTGGTGTCCTGCTGCAGGCCGTTCTGCAGCAGCGCGCGCAACCGTTCGCCCTGCCGCACACGCAGCAGCGGGCCGGGCAGGCTGCCGTTATAGCCCCACAGCCGCGTTTCCGGCTGGCCCGGCACAACGGGCAATGCCACGGGCGCGGCAGTCAGGCTGTAACCCGCCGCCTGTGCGGTGCGTGGCTGAGCGATGCGCGGCAGGGTGATGCAGCCGACCATCGCGGCAGCAGAGGCGGACATGAAAGTGCGGCGCGAGAAACCCATGGCATACAAATTAGCACGCCGCGCGCTCCGGACGATGGGCCAGCCACAATCCGAGCAGCAGAATCGCCAGCCCCGCCAGTAACGGTAGCGTGAGCGGTTCGGCCAGAACCAGCGCGCCGAACAGGCCGGCCGTCACCGGGCTGAGGCCCAGGAAGATCGTCACCCGCGTGGGCGAGGCATGCCGCAGGGCCCAGAGCCAGACGGCATAGAAGATGCCGCTGGAGACGCCGATGAACAGAACGGCGGCCCAGCCCTGCGCGCTGTAGCCGCGCCAGCCGGCGAACAGGCCCTCGGGGATGCTGAGCAGCAGCAGGAAGCCCACGCTGGCCAGCATGGCAAACGCCCCCACGGGCAAGGTGGGATAACGCTGCAGATAGGGCCGGTAGAGCACCGAGCAGACCGCGCCGCAGAGCGCGGCGAGCAACACCGCGGCCTCGCCGAGCAGGCCTGAACCGCGGCCTGGGCCGGGGGCGGGATCGAACAGCGTCTCGCCCAACGCCAGCGCCACGCCCAGTATGGTCAGCAGGACGCCGATGCTCTTGTTCGCGGTCATCCGTTCGCGGCCGAGCAGGGCCGCGACGATCATGGTGAGCAGCGGAAAGCTGGCGAACAGCAGCGCGGCGCGCGCCGCCGGGATCAGCGACAGACCAAAATTGAGCAATGCAATCAGCAATCCGAATTGTATGACGCCAAGGCCTGCGATGGGCAGGATGTCGCGGCGGGCGAACCGCATGGGCTGCCTCTGCCACCACAACACCGGCAGCAGGCAGAGCGCGCCGATCAGATAGCGGAACATCGCCAGCGTGGCGGGGCCACTCTCGGTCACCACGAAGCGCGTCGCCACCATGGCCGCGCCGACCTGGATGCCGACGCTGGCCGCCGCCAGGATGGGCCAGTACGGCTTCACAATGGAAGTTCCCAGGTCTCGCCAACCAGGTCCTTGCCGAAACTGCGATGCGCCTCGCTGGCCACCAGCCTGAATCCGGCCTTTTCATAGATGCCGCGGGCGGCGGTCAGCACGCTGTTGGTCCACAGCGTGATCTTCTTATAACCTGCCTTGCGGGCGAAGCGGATGCATTCCGTCACCAGGGCCTTGCCCACGCCAAGGCCCCGCGCCTTTGGATCGACGATCAGCACGCGCAGCTTGGCCACCGTTTTGCTTTTGCGGATGAGGAAGACGCTGCCGACCCGCTCGCCATCGAGTTCGGCGATCCAGGCGCGTTCGCAGGAGGGATCGAACTTGCGCAGAAATTCCGCGCCGACCTCGGCCGCCAGCGCCTCGAAACTGCCGTCCCAGCCGTATTCCTGGCTGTAGAGTTCGGCATGGCGCTGCACCATCCAGCCTATGTCGCCGGGCCGGTGCGGCCGCAGGATCACGCCAGGCCTGGCGGGCTTTGCCGCGGAGGCACCGCCGAGCAGGGTCTCGATCTCGTCCATCGCGGCGCTCAGCCGCGCGCGTTCGGCAGACGAGAGCCGTGCCAGCAGCGGCTCCAGCACGCGGTTGGAAGCCGCCTCCAGCGGCACCATGGTGCGGCGGCCCTTCGATGTCAGCCGCAACAGGCTCTGCCGTGCGTCTTCCCGCATCGGCTTGCGCGTCACCAGCCCCTGCCTGCCGAAACGGGCCAGCATGCGGCTGAGATAGCCGGCATCGAGACCCAGGTCGCGCACCAGGTCGCTGGCGGTGACGCGGTCGCGATGCGCCAGTTCGTAGAGCACGCGGGTCTCGGCCAGCGAGAAAGGGGCGTAGAGCTTGCCGTCTTCCAGCACGCCGATCTTGTGCGTGTAGAAGCGATTGAATCGCCGCATGCGTTCAATCTGCTGTGTCAGAGCAGGCTGCGGCGTGAGGGTGGATCTGGCGGCCATGGCGTTTCCCCGGCTGTGCGGCGCCAGTCTCGGACGTAATAGTTGACTGAGTCAAGTATATCGGAAGACCGCCGCCTCCAGCGCCGCCATGTCGGCGCCAGGTGAAAACCCGGCCGCCGTGACGCCTTCGGCCGGCCGGTGATAGACGGCGACCACGCTGCCCGGACCGCCGCCGCTATGGCCCTCGACATGCAGGCCGGTGGCGGCCTCGCCGCACATCAGGCCCAGGCCATATCCGGGCGCCAGCCAGGGCCGGTCGGATACCGGACCGCCGAGCCGGTAGGGATGCCGCATCGCCCGCAGCAGGCCGGGCGGCAGGAACCCGCTCGCGAGCAGGCCATGCAGCAGCCGCGCGGCCGCGGCCAGCGGCCCGACCAGCAGCCCGTGATAGACCCAGCCGGGATGATAGCCAGCGACCAGGCCCGGCAGCCCCTTGAGATCTGCCCGCGTCTGCGCCAGATGCACGCCCTCGATGCCCAGTGGCCCGAATACCAGCAGATCCAGCGCCCTGCCCAGCGGTTCGCCGAAGGCATGGGCCACCGTTTGCCCCAGATGCCAGTAGCCGATATTGGAATAGCCCCAGCCCTCGCCCGGGGTGTACCGCAGCCGGCCGGCATCGCAGCGCGCCAGCAGCTCGGCCAGCGGCCAGGGCTCCTCGCCGCGTTCCACGGCCGCATGATACTCGGGCAGGCCGCCGTAATCGGGCAGGCCGGACCTGTGCTGCAGCAGGTGGCGCAGGGTATAGGGCGCGTCGGGCAGACTGTCGTCGAGATGCAGGATGCCGTCGCGCACCAATGCGAGGACCGCCGCCGCCAGAACGGTCTTGGTGAAGCTCCACCACGGCACGACCGGACCGTCTGAAGCCGATGCCGTATTTCCAACCAGGATCATGTTCATCGCGCCAGCATACCCGGCAGGGCGAATGGCGTCAGGCTCTGAGCTGGCTGAGAAAGCTTTCGCGCCAATGCGTGATCGTGTTGGCGCGCAGCACGGCCATCATCTGCTCCCACCGCGAGCGGCGCTCGTCCAGCGGCATGGCGAGCGCGCGGTCGAGCGCCTCGGCCAGCGCCTCGGTATCGTAGGGATTGACGATCAGCGCCCCCTGCATCTCGCGCGCGGCACCGGCAAACCGCGACAGCACCAGCACCCCGGGATCGGCGGGGTCCTGAGAGGCGACATATTCCTTGGCCACCAGGTTCATGCCGTCGCGCAGGGGCGTGACGAAACCGACCCGGGCATGGCGGTAGAAACCCGCCAGCGTTTCGCGCGAGAAGGCCTTGTTGAGATAACGCACCGGCACCCAGTCGAATTCGGCGAACTTGCCGTTGATGCGGCCGGTCAGGGCATCCAGCTCGTTGCGCAGCTTGCGGTACTGCGCCACCTCGCCGCGCGAGATCGGCGCGATCTGCATGAAGGTGACCTTGCCGCGATGCTGCGGCCGCGACCCGAGCAGGTGATGGAACGCCTCGAATCGCTGCGGGATGCCCTTGGAATAATCCAGCCGGTCGACGCCGATCACCAGGTCGCGGCCGACCAGGCTTTCGCTCAGCCGCATGGTTTCCGGACTGCAGGCGCCGATGGTGGCCAGCCGCTCGAAACCGTCGGTATCGATGCCGATGGGAAAGGCGCCGACGCGCAGATCGCGGCCATAGGCGGAAATCCTCCCGCCTGCGGCCACGCTGCCCCGGGCCTCGTGCAGGATGTATTCGGTGAGTGCGCGCACATCGCCGGTGGTCTGGAATCCGATCAGGTCATAGGCGCAGAGGTCGCGCACCAGCCGTTCGTGGCCGGGCAGTGCGGCCAGCACCTCGGGCGCGGGAAAGGGAATGTGCAGGAAAAAGCCGATACGGTTACGCACGCCGCGCCGGCGCAGTTCGGCCGCCAGCGGGATGAAGTGATAATCGTGGATCCAGATCACGTCATCAGGGCCGAGCAGCGGCACCAGAGCATCGGCGAAGCGGGCGTTGACCGCCAGATAGCCGTCCCAGCTTGCACGGTTGAAATTGATCAGGCCGAGCCGGTAATGGCAGAGCGGCCAAAGCGTGGCATTGGCGAATTCGAGATAGAACTGGCGGTGCTCGTCGGGCGTGAGGTCGAGCACGGCGTAATCGACCCGGCCCTGACGAACACGATGCGGGGCTTTCGCCGCCTGTTCGCCCACTTCGCCACTCCAGCCGAACCACAAGCCGCCATGCGCCTGCAGCGCCTCGCGCAGGGCCACGGCCAGGCCGCCGGCCCGGCTCAGGCGTTCGCGCGGCATCGCCACGCGGTTGGAAACCACTACGAGCCGCGCCAAAACGCCTCCTCCCATGTTTTCGACAGCCGCATGGCGCAGACGATCAGCCCCACCATGGAATAGGTCTGCGGGAAATTGCCCCATAATTCGCCGCTGCCCATGTCGATATCTTCGGACAGAAGGCCGAGATGGTTGCGGGCCGAAAGCAGGCTTTCGAATATCTCGCGCGCTTCCTCGCGCCGGCCGACGGCGGCCAGCGCGTCGACATACCAGAAGGTGCAGATCGAGAAGGCATTATGCGGCGTGCCGAAATCGTCCGGCGCCACATAGCGCATCAGGTGGTTGCCGCGGCGCAATTCGCGGCCGATGGCATCCAGCGTGCCGAGAAAGCGCGGATCGTCGGCGGCGACGAAACCGATTTCCTGCAGCAGCAGCAGGGATGCATCCAGGTCGCGGCCGCCGAAGCTTTCGACGAAGCTGTTGCGTTCCGGGTTCCAGGCCTGCTCCAGGATCGCCTTGCGGATGCGCTGGGCATGGTCGGTCCAGTAGCCGGCGCGGGCATCCAGCCCCAGCACGCCGGCGATCCTGGCCAGGCGGCGGCAGGCGGCCCAGCACATCGCCGCCGAATGGGTATGTACGCGGGCGCGGCCGCGGAATTCCCACAGCCCGGCATCGGGTGTGAGCGCCAGCGCCGCAGCCTTCTCGCCCAGCCGCTCGAGTTGCTCGAACAGCGCGACATCGCCGCGGCGCGGCAGGCGGCGGTCGAAAAACATCTGCGCCACGGCCAGAACGATGGAGCCATAGGTATCGTTCTGGCGCTGGGCGAAAGCGGCGTTGCCGACCCGCACCGGCCCCATGCCGCGATAGCCCTGCAGGCTGGCGATGCTGCGTTCCTCCATGCCACCCGATGGGTTGAGCGGATAGACCGGCTGCAGTTCGGCATCGGGATTGATCGCCACCACGGTGGTGATGTAGCGGAGGAAATCCTCCATCGTCTTGGTCGCGCCCAGGCGGTTCAGCGCCTGCACGGTGAAATAGGCATCGCGCAGCCAGCAGAAACGGTAATCCCAGTTGCGCGGCGTGTTGGCCGCCTCGGGGATGGAGGTGGTGAGCGCGGCAAGGATGCCGCCGGTCTCCTCGGCGGCGCAGAGCTTCAGCGTGACGGCGGCGCGGATCACCGCCTCCTGCCATTCGAACGGCACCGACAGATAGCGCACCCATTCGACCCAGTATTCGATGGTGCGTTCCTGGAACTCGCGCGCCATGTGGGTGATCGACGCCGTGAAGCTTTCATCGGCCCCGAAGATCAACGTGACCGGGCCGGTGAGCACGAATTCGCTTTCGGCGTCGATGAAGGCGATCGGGGCATCGGTGGTCAGCCGCAGGGCAGCGCCCGGCGCGGTGAAGCGGATATGGTTGCTGCCAAGCGTACGGCTGGGCCGCGTGGCGCCGTAATCGAATAGCGGGCGCAGGCGGATGCGAATCACCGGCGTGCCGCTCAGCGGCTCGATGCGGCGGATCAGCATGGCTGGCCGGTAGATGCGATCATGCTGCTTGAAGCGCGGGCAGAAGTCGGTGATGCGGATGCTGCCGCCCTGGCCATCGGTGAGGGTGGTGACCAGCACGGCGGTATTGTCGATGTAATGCTGTTCGCTGCCGTGCAGGTCCCGCAATTCGACGGCGAAGACGCCTTCATCGGCAAATTTGGGCTGCAGCAGGCCGCAGAAGACGGGATCGCCATCCAGCCGCGGGGCGCAATGCCACAGGATGCGGCCTGCGCGGTCGACAAGGGCGGCCACGACGCAGTTGCCGATCACGCCGAGATCGAGATTGGCCTGCCCGGGCGTATATCGGGGGGCATGTCCTGTCATGCCGCCCGCTCCGCGAAGGCGGCGAGCCATCGGCGCACGGCGGCAGCATCGGCGAAGCCATGGCGGCCGGGCCAGACCTGCGCCAGCGCCCCGACCGGCAGGGCCAGTCCGCCCATGTCTTCGACCGCGCGGAAACCGTCTTCGTCGGTGCGGTCATCACCGATGAAGACCGGGCGGCGGCCGGCAAAATGCGGTTCACGCATGAACAGCTCCACCGCCGAGCCCTTCGACAGGCCGGCGGCCTTCACCTCCCAGACATGACGGCCGGGCATCAGCATCAGCCCGTCATGGCCCGCCAGCATTCCGGACAGCCGCTGGCCGAGTTCGGCGCCGAGTTCCGGCGCGTTGCGGTAATGCACGGCCAGCGCATGGCTCTTGTGCTCGATCAGGATGCCCGGATGCAGTCCGGCCAGCCGAGCGACCGCGTCCTGCAGGATATCGGGCAGGGGCGGGCCGGCCACCGGATGGATGTCAGCCTGCGGCGCGGGCCGCCATTCGCTGCCATGCTGGCCGGAGGCCGCCAGCCGAAGCGGATCGAATAATGCATCGACGCTGCCCAGCGCGCGGCCAGACACCAGGGCCAGGGCGCCGCTGAGCCGTTCGGCCGCATGCCTGAGATGGTCGCGCAGCGGGGGCGGCACCACGACACGGTCGGGCGCCTCGGCGATATCGAGCAGCGTGCCGTCGATATCGAGAAACAGCGCCCAGTCGGCCTGCGGCAACGGCGGCGCACCCAGCATGCCAGGGCTGGTGAATATGGGTTCGGTCATCAAACGCACGGCCCCCCGGAAACCGGGTGATAGAACAAAGTATTTTCTCGGATTTCCGAGAAGATTTAGGAGCCGAACGTGGGATTGCAACCCCGGTTCCACGTTTTTGGGAACCGGGGCGCGGACATCAGGGGAACATCGGCATGTAATCAGACCGCCAGCGGCTCCGTCATCCCCGCGACCGTGTGCAGGAAATCGATCAGATATGAATTCACCCGCTCTGGCTGCGTGACCGGCGCCATGTGGGCTGCGCCGGACAGATTCATATGACGCGCGGCCGGCAGCAGACGGCGCAGTTCGGCAATCACGCCGCGCGCCGCCAGCGTGGTTTCGCTGCCGCAAAGCAGCAGCACCGGCATGGACAGGGATTTCAGATCGTCAACCGCGGCTTCGCGTGCCTGCAACAGTTCGCGGAATTCGTTTGCCACCGTGCTCATGCAACCCGTGACATAAACCTGCATATGCTCTGGCATCGCCTGCAGGGCACCGGGGCCAACCCAGTAATCGAGGAACGCGATGGCGGCGGCGCGCGCATCGCCGTTTTCCACCAGTTCGATATGACGTTGCGCCACCAATGCGATCTCACGCCACGCATCGCGCTGGCCGCTGTCACGCAGCAGACCGAAAGCCACCGGTTCATACATGGCCAGCGCGGCGATGCGATGCGGCTGGCGGCGTGCCAGTTCCAGCGCCATGGCACCGCCATAGGAATGCCCGACCAGATGCACCGGGCCATCCATGCGCTCGAGCAAAGCCATCAGCAGGGCTATTTCCTCCTCCAGCGTGGGCCTGCCGTGATCGGGCATCGGCGTTTCGCCATGGCCGATCAGATCGGGCGCGACAATATGCCAGCCGCGACCAAGCGCTGCGATCAGCGGTCGCCATTGCCGGTGCGAGGCAGCGCCGGAATGCAGCAGCATCAGGCGGGGCGCAGCGGCTCCATCACAGCCATTGTCGAACCAGGACAAGCGGCCCACGGCCGTTTCCAGCATCGGCATTGCAACAGCTCCTAGATCTTAAGGCCGGGTATCAGCGCCGGAACCCGGCGGCGATAATCGCGATAACGGCCGCCGAAGGTTGCGATCAGATCGCGTTCTTCATAGATGATGCCGACCACGATATAGGCGCTCATGCCAATGGCGAAGAGCAGATGGCCCACCGACATCTGCGGCGTGGCCCAGAAAATCACCAGCCAGCCCGTATAGATCGGATGTCGCATGTAGCGATAAAGCCAGGATGTGCGGAATTCGTCATGCGGCGCCGGCAGACCGCGCCACTGGCGGAAAGGCTGCGACAGGCCGAAGAGTTCGAAATGGTCGATCATGAAGGTGGCGGCGACCAGCAGCAGCCAGCCGAAGCCATAAAGCATCCAGATCAGCATGGCAGCGAAGCTGTCCTGTACCTGCCAGACTACGGTCGGCAGCGGCTGCCAGAACACGATCAGCACCGCCACCATGATTGACGTTGCCACCAGATAGACGGCGCGCTGCAGATACACCGGCACTGCCGCCGACATCCACCGCTTGAAGCCTGGCCGCGCCATCACGCTGTGCTGCAGGCCGAACAATATGATCAGGCCGAGATCGATGGCCCCGGCGAGCCAGGGCAATAACTCGGGCCAGAGTGCGGCGTCGATATGAATGGGCAACCCCAGACCGGCGCTGAGCGGGACGGCGATGAACAGCGCCAGGGCCAGCGCGGCGATACCAAAACCGAGATAGGCAAACAGGGCAAACAACATTCCGCGCATGATCGGACTCCTAGGATGTGGGCAGAGACGCAAGGAAAGCGAGATAGTCGGCAGCGACGGCTTCCGGCATCTCGATCATCGGCAGATGGCCGCAGGGCAGCAGCAGCAGCGAGGCCTGCGCCAGGCGATCGGCAAGCAACGTGGCGCCCGAGACATGCCAGATGCGGTCCTGCTCGCCCCAGACAATGCGGGTCGGTACCGTCATGCCGCTGATGCTGAGCTCCAGCGACGTGGTTTCGCGGGCAAAAGCGTCGAAGACCCTGCGATGGTAATCCGCCTTGCCGAGCGCACGTTCGGCCAAGGCGCGCCTGATCGGCGCGGGAATGGATGGCGGGTGCGCCATCAGCCAGCCCAGGTATGCGGGATAGTCCTTCGTGCTGCGGATGAACAACGGATTGTCGCCGCCCGCCTGCAGATGCCGCAGCAGGTCGCTCGGCATGGCCGACAGGACCCCGCTCGGACCGGGCAGCCACAGGCTGCGCACACGGTCGGGATACGCGGCGGCATAAAGCGCCGCGACGCGTGCGCCCATGGAGTTGCCGCCGAGATGCAGCCTATGCAGCCCGAGCGCGTCGACGATGGCCGCCAGCGCCGCAACCTGTCCCTTTAACCCAATATCATGGACAGGCCAGCGCGGACTGTCGCCGAAGCCTGGCAGATCTATGGCGATCACACGATGATGGGGCGTAAGGAAGCGCGCGGTGCGGTTCCAGTTGTCCTTCTCGCCGCTGCTGCCATGGACCAGCAGGATCGGTGCGGGATCGGTCATCGGTCCGCCATCGAGGTAGGCCACGGCTTGGTCCCGGACGAGAATCGTTTTCGCGGCGAGTCCGGCGCGTTTGCGTTCGACTGCGACGACAAGGTCGCGCAACACCGCCGCCGGCGCCAGGAACCAAGTGGCAGCACCGGCCAACGACAGTGAGATCAGACAACAGAGCAGGATGAACATGATGCGGTGCATGGGGTGGATCGCCTTTGAACGGCGGCAAATATATCAATCTTATTGATAATATCAATACTATTGATATATTGGTCGCCCCGCACCAGCTCAGGCCGCTAGCCCTCTGAAATCATTGGTGTATGCTACGCAGACGCATCCCCCGGTTTCTGGACTCCGCCCATGACGGTCGCCAAAAAATCCTCCACGCCGCGCATCCCGGTCCCGCGCAGGGATATTCTCGATTCGCTGCGCGGATCGGTGGATGAGACCATTTCGCTGTTTTATCTGGGCTACCGCGCCGGCGTGGCCGGACCGGGCCGCGTGCTGGACAAGCTGGGCTTCGGGCGGCCGCACCACCGCATCCTCTATGTGGTGGCACGCCAACCCGGCATTGCCATCGGCAGCCTGATCGAGATGCTGGCCGTATCCCGTCAGGCGCTGCACAGGCCGCTGCGCGACCTGGTCGCACAGGGATATGTCGCGCAGAAAGCGGCGCCGACCAATCGCCGGCTCGCTTTGCTGACGCTGACGCCCAAGGGCGCGGCACTGGAGAGCAAGCTGACAGACCTGCAATACCAGGCCTTTGCCAAGGCCTTTGCCGCGACCGGGCCGGAAGCCGAGCAACACTGGAAAGCCGTGATGCGCGCGCTGGCCGACCAGGTGCGGCCCGCCTTTACGGTATAGGCGGCCTCTGACGGTATTTATGCGGCGGCGGTCACGCCGCTGCCTTGCCGGCAAGGGCCAGCATGCGATAGCGCTGGGCGATCGGGCTGGCCGGTTTCAGGAACAGCCGCTCCGCACTCAGGGCCTGCACGAGGCTAAGATCGCCATCGCGTTTTGCGGCCTCGATCAGGGTGAGATCGAGCAGGTCGCGCTGGGCGTGGCTGCCGCCGAAACGGCTGGCGATATAACGCAACGGCCGCAGACGCTGCACCGTATCGGCATAATGGCCGGCCTGGAAGGACAGCAGCGCCTGCGCCAGCGGCAGGCCCACCTGCGCCGCCATCAGGGCATTGTCGCCGCGCTTGCTCGCGGCGGCGCGACGCAGCGTGGTCATCTGCTGCTCGATCAGGTCGCGGCGGCCGGCGCCGATGAAGCTGATGAGCGCATGCACATCGTTGAAGCTGTAGATGCCGTCCTGCACCAGGCCCGACCAAGCCTCGGCCAGTTCGCTCCAGCGCTTCATGCCGACATCCAGGCCGCGCAGATACAAACGCCACAGCATGGCAGAGGCATCGATCATGTCGAGAACCACGGTGGACTGGCCGCCGCGTATGTGCTGATCGTAGAGCGCCAGCACCTCGTCATGTTCGTCGCGCTCGAGATGGAACAGCGCGAGATGCCACCAGTTATGCACCGCCATCATATTGTCGGGTGCCCAATGCTCCATGCGATCGCGCGCCCAGCGGATGCCGTCTTCCGCGCGGCCCTGCATTTCCATCACATGGGCCACCGCATGATGGGCCCAGGCATCGCGCGGCTCCAGCGCGCAGGCCTGCCGGCCGGCGGCCTCGGCATGCGCATAATCGCCGCTTTCCTCCAGACCGAAGGCCAGCATCCCCTGCACGGCATGCCAGCCCGGCCGCTTTCCGTCCCAGGCCGGCAGCACACGCAGCACGCGGTCGCGCAGGTTGCGCGACAGGCCGCGATAGAAATCGAACAGATGGCCCATCTGCAGGGCCAGCAGGTCGTGCGGATGATCGAGCAGGATGTCGTCGAAGCGCTCGCCGGCATCGTCGAAGCGGCCGTCGGCCAGGGCTTCGGCGGCGGCCACATGCAGCTTCTCGCGCTCGGTGCGGGCATGGCGGCGGGCCAGCGCGATGCTGTCGCGGGCCGGAGCCAGGCCGGCAGCCTCG
This sequence comes from Ferrovibrio sp., assembly GCF_046297895.1. GTDB lineage: Bacteria > Pseudomonadota > Alphaproteobacteria > Ferrovibrionales > Ferrovibrionaceae > Ferrovibrio. The sequence goes on from NZ_JBKBHC010000007.1 coordinate 49,012, forward strand.
GTGCCGCTGAGATAGAGGTGGGCGCGCAGGGCATGGGCCATGGCAAAATCGGGCTGGGCGGCGATCACCGTCTCGATCGCCTCGACGGGGTTGCCGCGATAGCAGTTGAACTGGGCCAGCGCCTCTTCGTAGCCCGCCAGGGCTTCGGCCGTGGCCCCGCTGCAGACCTGGCCGTGGGTATCCTTCAACATCGTGTCCGTCTCCGATTGGGTTTAAAACTGACCAGTCGGTATAAATATACCCCTTCGGTTTCGTCAAGAGTATATATGGGCCTCCGATCTGCAACCGGAGAGCGCTATTATTATGTTGATAGAAATGGATTTTTCCGTATTCCACAAGTCTAGCTGGACTTTCATCACCGTCTTGTGAAACCGACCAGACAGTTTATATTGAGTTCTTTAGAGGAGTTCCAATGGCCCGCGACGGTACGGCGACACGCAAGGCGATCATGGATGCCGCCCAGGCGCTGATCCTGGAAACCGGCTTCGCGGCCACCACGGTGGACGCCGTGATTGCGCGCGCCGGGATCACCAAGGGCACCTTCTTCTATCACTTCAAAACCAAGGCCGATCTGGCGCTGGCGCTGGTGCAGCGCGACGCGATGCATGACGCCGCCCTGCTGGAGGCCAACATGGCCCGCGCCGAGGCCTTAAGCCGCGATCCGCTGCAGCAGATCCTGATCTGCATGGGCCTGTACGAGGAAGAACTGGGCAAGCTGACGGCGCCCTATCCCGGCTGCCTGTATGCCTCGTTCATCTATGAGGCGCAGCTTTTCGACGACAATACCCTGCGCGTGACACGCGCGGTGTTCAGCGACTGGACCGCGCGGATCATGGGCAAGCTGGAGGAGGTGATGCGGCTGTATCGCCCGCGCCTGCCGGTGGACCTGAAAACCCTGGCCGAGATGAGTCTGGTGCAGGCCGAGGGCGCCTATATCCTCTCGAAGGTGCAGCACGACCCCAAGGCGGTGGCGGCGCAGTTCCGGCATTACCGGAACTACCTGGAACTGCTGTTCATGCCTGCCGATAGCGCCGCCACCCAGAATAGCGGGAGTGTGAAACCGGCCCTGCTGGACGCCGGAGCGGCGCCCGCCTAGGCTGCCGCCATGGCAGCGCCAGGGCGTTTCGAGGACCTCTACAGCCGCACCAAGCTGGCTTCCGGCCTGGTGCTGTTCACCTTCCTGATCACGCATCTCATCAACCATGCGCTGGGCGTGATATCGCTGGCCGCCATGGAGGCGGGCTCGGCGGTCTTCACCTTCGTCTGGCGCAGCTGGCCCGGCAGCATCCTGCTTTATGGCGCCGTGCTGCTGCATCCGATGCTGGCGCTCTACAACTGGGTGCGACGCGGCCATTACCGCGGCATTCCCTGGCAGGGCTGGACGCAGATTTCGCTCGGCCTGCTTGTGCCGCCCCTGGCCGTCGATCATGTGATCGGCACGCGGGGCCTGAATGCCGCGTTCGACCTGAACGATTCCTACGCCTATGTCCTGCTGGTGCTGTTCGTGCAGGAGCCGCTGATCGGCCTGCGCCAGAACATCCTGATCCTGATCGCCTGGGGCCATGGCTGCATCGGCGTCTATTACTGGCTGCGGCTGAAGCCTGCCTTTGAACGCGCCTGGCCTTTCCTCTATGCCGTCGCGCTGCTGCTGCCGATGCTGGCGATCCTCGGTTTTGTCTCGGGCGGGCGTTCGGTGATGCTGCTGATGCAGCGTCCCGAATGGCTGGATGCCTTTCGCGCCGGCCTGAACTGGCCGGGGCCGGCCGGGCAGGAATTCGGCTTCCGCGCCATCGAGCTTGCCTATGGCGTGATGATCGTGCTGCTCGCGGCGGCCCTGATCGGCCGCCTCCTGTCGACCCTGCTGCGGCGGCGGCGCGGCAGCATCACTATCAGCTACCCCGACGGCCGCCGCTATCGCGGCCAGGCCGGCAGCGTGAGCGTGCTGGAGGCCAGCCGCGCCATCGGCTATGCGCATGCCGCGGTCTGCGGGGGCCAGGGCCGCTGTTCCACCTGTCGCGTGCGGCTGGGCGGCGAAGGCGCCGCCATGCTGCCGGCGCCCGATGCCGCTGAGCGCCGCGTGCTGGAGCGGATCGGCGCACCGCCCGGCGTGCGCCTGGCCTGCCAGATCCGGCCCGAAGCCGATATCGCCGTCACGCCGCTGCTGCCGGCCGGCGTGCCGGCGAAAGTGGTCTATGGCGCCGCGAGCCATGCCCAGGGCGCCGAGCGGCGCATCGCCATCCTGTTCGCCGACCTGCGCGGTTTCACCAAGCTGTCGGAAAGCAAGCTGCCCTACGACGTGGTCTTCGTGCTGAACCAGTATTTCAAGACCATGGGCGAGGCGGTGGAAGGCGCAGGCGGGCGGCTGGACAAATTCATCGGCGACGGCGTGATGGCCCTGTTCGGCATCGAGGAGGGCCCCGAGGAAGGCTGCCGCCGCGCGCTGGATGCGGCGCGACGCATGGCAATGGGCTTAAGCCGGCTCAATGAGGCGCTGAAGATGGATCTCGACCAGATGCTGAAACTGGGCATCGGCATCCATTGCGGCCCGGCCATCGTCGGCGAGATGGGCCATGGCAGCGCCATGCATCTCACCGCCATCGGCGATGCCGTGAATACCGCCAGCCGGCTGGAAAGCGCGACCAAGGATTTCGGCGCCGAGCTGGTGATCTCGGCGGAAGTGGCCGAACGGGCCGGCGCGGAGGGCCTGGGCGGTTTCGACTGGCAACACGAAACCGTCACCCTGCGCGGCAAGTCGGAGCCGCTGGCCGTGCTGGTGGCGCGCAAGCTTGCGGCGCCGCAGCCGGCGGAATGATCGCGGCTTGACCTCCGTCAATCCCGGCGGCTGACCGGATCGCTAGACTGCGGCTAGAATGCCGCATCTTCCGCAGCCTGGAGCAGCGCAATGACGAACTCGCACCGTCTGACTGAACAGGACACCGTTCTGCTGCGCGATCTGCGCCGCAACAGCGCCCACCGGCGCACCGTCCATCATGCGGCAGGGGGCGCCACCATCGGCGCCCGCGTGTCGGACGCGGTGGCGGCCGTGGTCGGCTCCTGGCGCTTCATACTGCTGCAGACCGGCCTGCTGGCCGCATGGCTGGTTGGCAACGCCATCGTCGGCCGCGATGCCTGGGACCCCTATCCCTTCATCCTGCTCAACCTTCTGCTGTCATTCCAGGCGGCCTACACGGCGCCCATCATCATGATGAGCCAGAACCGGCAGGCTGATATCGATCGCCAGCGCGCCGAAAGCGACTACAGCATCAACATCAAGGCCGAACTGGAGATCGAGCTTCTGCACCAGAAGATCGATCTTCTGCGCGAACAGGAAATCCTCGCCCTGACCAAGGCCGTGAATGCCCTGGTTGAGAAGGTCGATGGCCATCAGGGCGAGAACAGGACTGCGTAACGGAATGCTGAAACTCAAACGCGTCGCCATCGATACCCATCGCGAGAGCATCGCCTATCTGAGCCGTGCCTGCACGCTGTACCGGGCCGAGGAATTCCAGGCGCTGGGCCGCATCGAGGTGAAGGCGGGCAGCCTGTGCATTCCGGCCACCCTGAACATCGTGGACGATCCGGGCCTGCTGGCGCCCGGCGAGCTCGGACTTTCCGAGGAGGCCTTCCGCCTGTTCGGCCGGGCCGAGGGCACGGATGTTAGCATCGAGCATCCGCGGCCGGTGGAAAGCCTGGAGGCAGTGCGCGCCAAGATCCAGGGCCGCGTGCTGAGCGAGGCGGAATATCACGCGGTGATCCGCGATGTGGCGGCCCAGCGCTATTCCAAGATGGATATCGCCGCCTTCCTGGTGGGCTGCGCCAGCTTCATGACGCCCGACGAGGTGCTGAGCCTGACGCGCGCCATGGCCAATGTGGGCCACCGCCTGGAATGGGACCACAAGATGGTGGTCGACAAGCATTGCATCGGCGGCATTCCGGGCAACCGCACCTCGATGATCGTGGTGCCCATCGTGATGGCCCATGGCCTGACCATTCCGAAAACCTCGTCGCGCGCCATCACCTCGCCGGCCGGCACCGCCGACACGATGGAGGTGCTGGCCCGCGTCGATATCGGTACCGACGAGATGCGCGCCATCGTCGAGAAGATCGGCGGTTGCCTGGTCTGGGGCGGGCGTGTGAACCTTTCGCCGGCCGACGACGTGCTGATCACCGTGGAGCGCCCGCTGCGCATCGACACGCGCGAGCAGATGGTGGCCTCGATCCTGTCCAAGAAGCTGACCGCCGGCGCGCGCTTCCTGGTGCTCGACATTCCGGTCGGCCCCACGGCGAAGGTGCGCAGCCAGGAGGAGGCCGTGCGGCTGCGCAAGCTGTTCCAGTATGTCGCCGGCGCGCTGGACCTGCCGATCGAGATCGTGATCACCGACGGCCGCGAGCCGATCGGCAACGGCATCGGGCCGATGCTGGAGGCGCGCGACGTGATGGCAGTTCTGCGCAACGACAGGGGCGCGCCACAGGATCTGCGCGAGCGGGCCATCCTGCTGGCCGGTGTGCTGATCGAGGCCGATGCCGGCATCGCCGGCGGCCAGGGCCTGCGCCGCGCCCGCGAATTGCTGGATTCCGGCGCGGCGCTGAAAGCCATGGAGCGCATCATCGAAACCCAGGGCCCGAGCGGCCTGAGCATAACGCCAAGCCCGACCGGCTATGAGGTGCTGGCGCCCAGGGACGGCGTGGTGATCAGCATCGACTGCCTGCGCATCGCGCGCATCGCGCGCATGGCCGGTGCGCCGGCCTTCAAGGGGGCCGGCGTCGACCTGCTGAAGAAAACCGGCGCCACCGTGCGCAGGGGCGAGCCGCTGTATCGCATCCATGCCGCTCTGCCGGCCGATCTGGGCTTCGCCGCCGATCTGGCCGCGCAGGACAGCGGCTTTGTCGTCAACGGCAGACCGGCCTGACCGGGCCCGCGTAACAGAGAGAGTGCCGTCATGTCCGCAATACTGAGTTTTCATGGCGCCGCCGGCGTCGTCACCGGATCCTGCTACCGCCTGCAGGTAGGCAACCGTAGCATCCTGGTCGATTGCGGCATGTTCCAGGGCGACAAGACGCTGAAGGAGTTGAATTACGGCAATTGGCCCTTCGATCCACGCCAGATCGATGCCGTGCTGCTGACCCATGCCCATATCGACCATAGCGGCCTGATCCCGAAACTGGTGAAGGCGGGGTTTGCCGGCCCGATCATGACCACCGAGGGCAGCGCCGACCTGCTGCGCTTCATGCTGCCCGATTCCGGCGGCATCCAGGAAATGGAGGTCGAGCGGCTGAACCGCCGCAACCAGCGGCGCGGCCGCGGCATTGTGCAGCCGATCTATACCGAACAGGATGCCGTCGACAGCCTGAAGCAGATCGCCAAGCGCGATTTCGAGACCTGGTTCGAGGTGATCCCCGGCATCGAGGCCCGACTGTGGAATGCCGGCCACATCCTGGGCGCGGCCTCGGTCGAACTGAAGGTCGCCAGCGGCGAGCGCGAGCCCCTGCGGCTGCTGTTCTCCGGCGATGTCGGGCCTGAGCACAAGGCGCTGCAGCATGCGGCCGAAGGCCCGCGCGACCTGGACGTGGTGGTGATGGAAGCCACCTATGGCGGCCGGCCGCGGCCGAAACTCGATGCCCTGGGCCGCCGCAAGGCGCTGGCGGCGGAGGTGAACGAGGCGCTCGCCCTGGGCGGCAACCTGGTGATACCGGCCTTCGCCGTGGAGCGCACCCAGGAACTGCTGGCCGACCTGACCAAGCTGATGCATGACGGCGATGTGAAGCGCGTGCCGGTTTTTGTCGATTCGCCGCTGGCGCTCAGCATCACCGACGTGTTCGCCAAATACCTGCACCGCGAGAATGGCGTGCATGCGCCGACCGCGCAGCCCTTCGAGGGCGGCAACCTGCGCTTCACCAAAAGCGTGCAGGAAAGCATGCAGATCGAACAGGTGACCGGCGGCGCCATCATCATCGCCGCCAGCGGCATGTGCGAGGCCGGCCGCATCCGCCATCACCTGAAGAACAATCTCTGGCGACCCAATGCCACGGTGCTGCTGATCGGCTATATGGCGCCGGGCACGCTGGGTTATCTGCTGGAGCAGGGCGAGAAGGCGGTGCGCATCCAGGGCGACGAGCTGGAGGTGCGGGCACGCATCCGCAAGCTGGAGATTTATTCCGGCCATGCCGATCATGACGAGCTGCTGGATTGGCTGAAAGACCGTCTGCCGATCCGCCGCGGCCTGATGCTGACCCATGGCGAGCCCGATGCGGTCGGCGCTTTGCGTGCCGCCATCGCGTTGTGGGACAAGAGCGCGCTGCCGCACGGCATCCTGCCGCAGGTTTACGCGCCGCGGCTGGACGAGTTTTATGCCCTGAACCACCCGCATCCCAAGCTGCTGAAGACGCCACAGGTGCAGAAGCGGCTGGATCGTTATGCCGAAGCCGAGGCGCTGTCGGGGCACGACTGGCATAACGACTATGCGCGCCTGATGCTGCAGGTGCAGGCCGAGTTGCGCGGCGCGAAATCGGATGCCGAGCGCCGCCGCCTGCTGAAGAAGATGCAGCGCGTGCTGGGGCGGTGAAGAGCAATGAAAATTTATTTTCTTGATAGCTCTACTACAGAAAATGCGGCCCGATAAAAATATAAAAGTTCTTGTAGATACATCTGTGGTGAGAGATGCAATTACCACAGAGATCAAAAAAGAGTTCCGCGAGATTCAATGGGGACCAACCACTCACAGATATGAAGTAGAGGTTGAGCATCCAAAGGAAGCTTTTTCTGATACCGAGCATTGGCGTATTAATCAGATCTTAGCGTTATCTGAAACAGGCCAGTTGGCCCGCACTGGCCACATAATTGCATTCACTTATTTAGGACTAGATTTTGAATATTGGCTCGGCCGCCCGGGATTAATAAATGGCACAGGTAATTTATTACGAGATGTAGATATGCAAACAGTAGATCCGGCTTTCGATCCTTCCTATTTATTTCCAATTGCCTTTAATCGAGAAAATCTAAAACAGGCAATTCCTAATTTTGTTGATCTCGTAATCCGAACTCCCGATTCTTTTTGGGATGCTCCTGAGATAAAGAATCAACTGGCTGCAGCGCCAGAGATACAACAAAAGAATTTTCAGAATCGATCTCGCCTAATTGAACTCTCGGAAGGATTATCTTTCGAGCAATATAAAGATGCCTTCCATATCTGGACTGCGGAAGTTAATGGACTCGACTACTTTCTGACTAACGACCGGAAAATTATAAATTTCTTCCATCTGACTTCAAAAGCAGAACCAAAAGCCTATCCAATTAGCCCGCATATGTTAATCAACATTATTCATCAATAATTTCTTGGCATTTCCTCTTCCTTCCGCGCCGCCTTGTAGATTTCCATCGCGAGTACCAGCAAAAGCGCCGGCAGGGCAAGCAGGGCGCCATGCAGCAGTGAAACGTCTTCCAGCCGCAGCATCGGCCCGATGCCGGGCAGGGAAGCAGCGGCAAATTGCAGGCCCTGCGCCGCCAGCACGCCGAGGATCAGCAGCCAGTTGCCCGACAGCGGCACGCGGAACAGCGAACGGCGTTCCGAGCGGCAGTTCAGCACATGGGCATTCTCGAACCACACGATCAGCCACAGCGTGAGGCCCTGGGCGGCGGCGAGCGAGAGATGCTGGCCCTGCAGGGCCCAGGCATAGAAGGCGAAGCTGGCCAGGCCGATCACGGCGCCCGACAATGCCACCTGCTCGATCATGCGGCGGTCGAAGATGCGGCTGTGCCTGGGTCGCGGCCGGCGGGTCAGCAGGCCGGGCTCGGGCTTCTCGAAAGCCAGAGCCACATCCTGGATGCCGTTGGTGACGAGATTGAGCCACAGGAGCTGCACAGCCGAGAGCGGCGGCGGCAGGCCGCTGAGGCTGGCCAGCAGCATGAGCAGGATCTCGGCCGCGCCCGTGGAGATGCAGAGCAGGATCACCTTGCGCAGGTTGTCGTAGGCGGCACGGCCTTCCTCGATGCCGGCGACGATGGAGGCGAAATTGTCGTCGACCAGGATCAGGTCGGCCGCCTCGCGCGCCACGTCGGTGCCGCCGCGCCCCATGGCGACGCCGATATCGGCGCTTTTCAGTGCCGGGGCATCGTTGATGCCGTCGCCGGTGACGGCCACTACATGGCCCTGGCGGCGCAGGCTTTCGACGATGGCCAGCTTTTGCAGCGGCTCGGTGCGGGCGAAGACCAGCGCGCGCGCCACGGCCGCATCGAAGGCGGCCTGGTCGGCCGCCAGTTTTTTCAGCTCGCCGCCGGTGATCAGCTGTGCCTCGCCGGCCGCGCCCTCGGCGGCCAGATCGAGTTGGCGCGCGATGGCCAGCGCGGTGAGCGGATGATCGCCGGTGACCATGGCGACGCGGATGCCGGCCGCCTGGGCCGCGCGCACCGATTGACGCGCTTCCGGCCGCAGCGGATCGATCAGACCGGCGAAACCGAGCAGGATGAGGCCGTCCAGCGATTCAGCCTCCGGCTCGGTGACCGGACCGGCGGCCACGGCAATCACACGATAGCCATCGGCCGCCAGGGCCCGCACGGCGCGTTCGGCCGCCTCGCGGCGTTCAGGCTCCCATGCGTCGGCGCCGCACAGGTCGAGCAGGGTTTCCGGCGCGCCTTTCACATAGGCCACCAATGCGTCGCCGTCGGCATGGAAATCGGCGGCAAAGCGCCGCGCCGGTTCGTAGGCGATGCGGCCGCGATGATCCACCGCCTCCATCGCCGCATTGTAGTCGAAGCGGAGCGCCAGCCGCAGGAAGGCAAGATCGACGGCATCGCCGATCTCTTCGCCGGTATGGTCGACCGCGCCGCCATGGGATTCCGAGCATCGCGCCGCCGTCAGCGCCAGGGTGCGCACGCGCATATCCTGGGGCAGGACGCGGCCGTCATTCTCGGCCACATCCGGCAGCCAGACGGTTTCCACCGTGAGGCGGTTGATCGTGAGCGTGCCGGTCTTGTCGGTGGCGATCATGGTGCAGGCGCCCAGGCCCTCCACCGCCGGCAGGTGGCGCACCACGACATTCCGCTGGCTCATGCGGTGCACGCTGATCGAGAGCGCCACGGTCATCGCCACCGGCAGGCCTTCGGGTATGGCCGAGACGGCGAGCGCCACCGCCAGCAGGAAAATCTCGGCCATGCCGGCGCCGCGCAGGATTTCCAGCCCGGCGATCAGCGCGATCAGCACCAGCGCGGCCAGCGCCACCTGCCGGGTGAAGCTCTCCATGCGCCGCACCAGCGGCGGCGCCGCGCCCGCCACCTGCAGGGCCAGCGCGAGGCGGCCGATCTCGCTATGCCGACCGGTGGCGGCCACCAGGGCGCGGGCGCGGCCGCTCTGCACCATCGCACCGGCGAATAGCATGCCGAGGCGGTCGCCCAGCGGCGCGTCGGCCGCACTGACATGCGCAGCATCCTTGGCAACCGCCAGGGATTCGCCGGTCAGCAGGCTTTCGTCGACTTCCAGAGCATCGGCCTCGATCAGGCGAAGATCGGCCGGAATCTTCACGCCGCTTTCCAGCTCGATCACGTCGCCGGGCACCAGCAATTCGGTATCGAGCGAAACCAGCGCACCGTCGCGCCAGACCGGCACATGGCCGCGCACCAGGGATTTCAGCGCCCGCGCCCGCGTCTCGGCGCGCCATTCCTGCCAGAAGCCGATGCCGCCATTGAGCAGAAGCACGATGGCGATGAACCCGGCATCCGCCAGATGCCCGAGCAGCAGGCTGACCCCGGCGGCGACCAGCAGCAGATAGATGAAGGGCGAGCGGAACTGATGCAGGGCCACGCCCAGCATGGTGCGGGCGCGGGCCTCGGGCAGGCGGTTGGGGCCATGCTGGCGAAGCCGGGCAGCGGCGTCTGCGCCGCTCAGACCGCCCGGCGCGCTGCCCAGCCGCGCCAGCGCCGTTTCGACCGGCAGGCTGTGGATCGGCTCATGGGGCGGCGGACTCATGCCGGCATCCTGCCATGGCAGGCGCCGTCTTGCACTTGATGAAGGTCAAAGCCGCACGCCAATGGCGCGTATTGGCTATTCCCCGTCCTTCTTCAGCATGCGGCCCAGCATGCGGCCACCGAAGATATGGACATGCAGGTGTGGCACTTCCTGGTTGGCATTGACGCCGCAATTGCTGAGCAGGCGGTAGCCGCCTTCATCGGCGCCGACCGCACGGGCGGTATCGCCGATGGCCCTGATGTAATCGACCTGTTCCTCGGGCGATGCCTTGGCCGAGAAATCGTCGAAATCGACATAGGCGCCCTTCGGGATCACCAGCACATGGATGGGCGACAGCGGATTGATGTCGTGAAAAGCCAGGCTGTGCTTGCTCTCATGCACCTTCTTGCACGGAATCTCGCCGCGCAGGATTTTCGCAAACACGTTGTTCGGATCGTAGGCCATGGTCTCTTCCGTCCCCTCGAATCTTCAGGTGAGATGGGAATCTTCAGGTGAGCTGGCGCGCCTTCTTTTCCTCGATGCCCGACTGGCCTTCGCGGCGGCGCAGTTCGGCGCGCACATCCTCGATGGTAATGCCGCATTCGGCCCACAGCACCAGCAGGTGGAACACCAGGTCGGCGCTTTCCGAGATCATTTCCTCGCGCGTTTCCGACACCGCGGCGATGGCAAGTTCGACGGCTTCCTCGCCCATCTTCTGGGCGATCTTGGCGCGGCCCTTGGCGAACAGCTTGGCGGTATGCGAAACCGCCGGATCGCCGCCCTTGCGGCTGAGGATCACATCATAGAGACGTTCCAGCGTGTCGCGGTTCTCGCCCATCGCGTCGGTTCCCTTCCCTAGAGCCGTACCGGAATACCGGCAGCAGCCATGCGCTGCTTGGCTTCGGCTATGCTATGGCGGCCGAAATGGAAAATCGAGGCCGCCAGCACGGCCGAGGCATGGCCCTGCACGACGCCATCGACGAAGTGATCCAGGTTGCCCACGCCGCCCGAGGCCACCACCGGGATGCTGACGGCATCGGCCACCGCACGGGTGAGATCGAGGTCGAAGCCTTTTTCGGTGCCGTCGCGATCCATCGAGGTAAGCAGGATTTCGCCGGCGCCATAGGCAGCCATGCGCTTGGCCCATTCGACCGCATCCAGGCCGGTGGCATTGCGGCCGCCATGGGTGAAGACCTCCCATTTGCCCGGACTTCCCGCTGGCGCCACATTGCGCGCGTCGATGGCCACCACCACGCACTGGCTGCCGAATTTCTCGGCCGCCTCGCGCACGAAGTCCGGCCGGTTGACGGCGGCGGTGTTGATCGACGCCTTGTCGGCACCAGCCAGCAGCAGCTTGCGCACGTCTTCCACCACGCGCACACCACCGCCCACGGTGAGCGGCATGAAGCAGCGTTCGGCGGTGCGCGCCACCACGTCATACAGCGTGTCGCGCGCATCCGACGAGGCCGTGATGTCAAGGAAAGTCAGTTCGTCGGCGCCGGCGGCGTCATACACCGCCGCCTGCTCGACCGGATCGCCGGCATCGCGCAGGTTGACGAAATTGACGCCCTTGACGACGCGGCCGTCCTTCACGTCGAGGCAGGGTATGACACGGACTTTCAGGGTCATGATCCAGGATCCAGTTTCCGGCCCCGGTCATAGCGGATCGCTGCCCCCAGCGGAAGCGGTTTTACCGGCAAAACCCGCCTTTTGGAGTTCAGGCCGCGCGGTTGGCGCGCAGCTTGTTCTGCAGCAGGGCCGCCAGCCGCTCGATGCCCTCGCGGATGCGGGCGGGCTCGCCGAGCGAGAAGCTTAAGCGTGCGGTGTTGCGCTTGACGTCGTTGGCATAGAAGGCCGAGCCGGGCACGAAGGCGACCTGGATGTCCTTCACGGCTTCGGCCAGCAATTCGGCGCCGTCGATGCCATCGGGGAATTCCAGCCAGATGAACATGCCGCCATCGGGCCGGGTGAACCGCACCTCCTTGGGCAGGCAGCGTTCCAGCGCCTCGAGCATCACGTCGCGCCGCTCCTTGTAGGCCTTGCGCAGTTTCTCGATCTGGCTGGCATGCGAGGCCTTGGCGATGTCGCAGGCCACCATCTGGTTGATCGTGCTGCAATGCAGGTCGGAGGCCTGCTTGAGCAGCACCAACTTGTTGATCAGCGACGGATCGGCGCAGATCCAGCCGATGCGCAGCGCGGGCGTCAGCACCTTCGACAGGCTGCCGATATAGACCACCAGGCGCTTGCCGTCGGCGTCGGGGCCGGCGAGATATTGCTGTTCCAGCGCGGCGAAGCTGGGGATGCGGGCATTTTCGTAGCGCAGTTCCTCGTAGGGTGAATCCTCCAGGATGGCCACGTTGTAGCGGTGCGCCAGCTTCAGGATCGCCTGGCGGCGGGCCAGAGAGGTGGTGATGCCGGCCGGATTGCAGAAATCGGGCGTGAGGTAGAAGAATTTCGGCTTCTGCCTGAAGGCCGCTTCCAGCTCGTTCAGCAGCACGCCCTCGTCGTCCATCGGCACCGAGATGAATGTCGGCTGATAGGTGCCGAAGACCTGGATGGCGCCGAGATAGCTGGGCGAGGACATCACCACGGCGTCGCCGGGATTGATCAGGGCGCGGCCGAGGAAATCCAGCGCCTGCTGCGCGCCCGAGGTGATCAGCACCTGCTCGATGCCCGCTTCGATGCCATGGCTTTTCAGATAACCCACGATCCAGTTGCGCAGCGGCGGATAACCTTCGCTGATCGAATACTGAAAGGCCTCGCCGGCCATGGTCGGGTTCTGCAGCACGGACTGATAGGCCTTGCCGATGGACTCCAGCGGGAACAGGGCCGGATCCGGGATGCCGCCGGCAAAGGAGATGATTTCCGGCCGGGCGATCAGCTTCAGCAGTTCGCGGATTTCGGAGGCGCGCAGGGTGGCGACGCTCTGGGACAGGCCGGGGAATACGGATTCGGACATGGGGTGGCTCGTGACGGCTCGGGGGTTTCCTCTTGCTGCCGCCACCATAAACGAGCCCGGCACCGGCAGGAAAGCGCCGGCGCCGAAACGTGGGAAATTCGCGTTTATTTCGCGTCCAGATCGGCCAGCATCTTGCGCAGCTGCTTGGTCGCCGGGGTGACAATGGCGACAAAGTAGGACTCCCGCAGGCGCCGCTGGGCGGCGGCGCCGACGATATAGCCCGAGGCACCGGCATGCAGCATGGCGGCCTGGGCAGCTTTCAGCGACCAGTCGCCGGCCGCCAGGCGGGCCTCGATCACCGCCCGCCAGTAGGCCGGATCGGCCTCGAACGGCGTGGCGGCCAGGCCATGCACGGTTTCGCGCATCCCCGCCAGGGCATCCTCGAACATCGCCGGCTGTTCGGGGATGTATTTGTTGATGTGGCCCAGGCCCTTTTCGGTGCCGCGCATGATGTTGACGCAGCCCTGGATCAGGCCGAAGGCCATGCCGGCCTGCAGCAGGATGAAGCCGGCGCGGATGCGCCTGATGAACCCTTCCACCGGCTCGGCCAGCACCATGCTGTCGGGGATGAAGGCCTTGCGGAAATTCACCGCCATGGTGCGGGTGCCTTCCAGCGCCAGGAAATGGGTGGACTGGCGCAGCACGATATCCTCGCGGCTGCAATCCACCACCGCCATCACGCGGTGCTGCGGCGCGTCGGCCAGTTCGAAGACGGCGCCGAACAGATGGTCGTCGCCCAGATTCGATACCCAAGGCAGGCCGCCGGAAACCTCGTAGCCGCCCTTCACGCGGCGGCCCTTCAGCCGCAGCTGTTCGATGCCGAAAAAGCTTTTCATCGGATTCGACAGGCCGGTGCCGCCCAGCCGCGCGCCCTGCGCCACCTCGCCCAGCAGGGCCTCGCGCGGCGCGGCATTCTGGCTCTGCGCCAGATACCAGGCCAGGGCATCCTGGCACCAGATGCAGAACGCCGTGGACAGGCAGTGTTCGCCGGCCAGAGCCATCGCCTCGATGGCCGTGATCAGGTCGGGCTTCGCCCCGACATGAGCTGTGAAGGCGCCGGCCTGGCCGAAGCTGCGCAGAACCGCATCGGGATAGAAGCCTTCATGGTCGATCTTGTGCACCTGCGGCGCCAGGTCGCTGGCGACAATGTCGCGCAAACCGACCAGCAGATCGTCGCGGCCCGCAGGAGATGCGGCCGGGATCATGCCCGCCGCGGTAACGGGCACCGGTTCCGACAGGGTGGCGGAAGCGAGGGCGGCGGACATGGGCATCTCCTTGGGCTGCGACGATCGTCTCTGGAGTCAGCGATGCGGCCGGGCGTCAGCCCAGCACGACATCCACGCCGACCGGCTTCATGAAGGTGTTGGCAACCGGCGACCACTTCTTCACATGCTGGACCAGCTCTTCGAGGTCGGCCTTGGGCGCATCGGCATCCAGATCGACCTTGATGCGCACGGCATCAAAGCCAACCGGCTTGGGCGAAGTGTCGCCGGTGCCCCAGACGGCGGTGATGTTGATGTCGGCTTCCAGTTCCAGCTCAAGCTTGCGGATGGTGATGTTGCGTGCCACCGCATTGGCATGGATGCCAACGGCAATGCACGAGCCCAACGCCGCCAGCGAAGCCTCGGAGGGATTCGGCGCGGTGTCGTCGCCCAGCAGGCCCGGCGGCTCGTCGACGATATAGGGCGGCAGGTTGCGGATGTAGTTGAGATGCCGGAAGCGGCCTTCGGCCACGGTCTTGCACTTCAGCGTCTTGATCGCCTTCGGGTTTTCCTTGCCCTTGGCGATCAGGTCCATCAGGCCGTTCTTGTCGATCGGGGCGAGACAGCCGGTGATGGCGGTAGCGGGTACGGGATTGGCGCTCATTATCAGACTCCTTTCAGGGTTTTTCGTCTTTTTGCGCGGGGTTCATCCTTCCCTGGTCCAGCCGTAGCGCTTGATCAGGGTCAGACAGATCCAGTCGAGCAGGAAGCCGACCGCGCCGATCACCACCACGATGGCGGCAAGGCGGTCGTATTCCAGGGTGTCGCGTGCGTCGTTGATGGCGTAGCCAAGGCCGCTGGTAACGCCGAGATATTCCGCCGGCACCAGCACCACCCAGGCGGTGCCAAGCGCCAGCCGTATGCCGGTGAGCACATCCTGCGCGGCGGCCGGCAGGATGATCTGCAGCAGCATCTGCCACGAGCGCGCACCGAGATTGCGCGCCACCTTGAACCAGGCCGGATCGATCTTGCGGATGCCGTTGGCGGTGGCAAAGGTGATCGGCCAGACGGCGGCGGCGAAGATCAGGAAGACGATGGCGCCCTCCCAGCTTGAGAAGCTCAGCACCGCAATCGGCATCCACGACAGCGGGCTGATCATGCGCAGGAACTGGAACGGCACATGGGTCAGGTTGCGCAGGGCCGCGATACGCCCGATGGCGATGCCCACGGGCACGCCGACGGCAATCGCCCAGGCCATGCCGCCCAGGATGCGCAGCAGGCTGGGCTGCATGGTGGACCACAGGCTGCCGCCAGAGATCAGCTTCCATAAACTCTTGAAGGCCGGGCCGGGCGCGAAGCCGGCGAAATTGGCGGTGGCCGGATTGCCGGCCACGATCCAGCCACCGATCCACCACAGGCCAAGCAGCAGCCCGATGCCGAGCGCTGCATTGCCCAGCGACGAAAGCCGCGACCGCAGGGCCGGCGACAGCCCCGGCCGTTTGCGTACCGCCGGCATGTCGAGCGCCAGGCTCACAGTGCGATGACCTCCTCGCGGGTGAAGGGATCGCTGCCGGTCGGCACGGTCGGATCCTTGCGCCAGTCGGGGAACTTGGCCAACGCCTGACGGATGAAGCGGTCGTCGACCAGATCTTTCGCAACGAAATCAGGGTCGAGGCCGCCGAGGAAGGTGGTGTCGCCCGACACCACGGTCTCGTTCATCGCCTTGACGATCAGTTTCGTGGCCGAGGCATAGGGGAAGCCGTTGAAATCGATGCGGCCATTTTTCCAGTCGGGATGTTTGATCGCCGGCGGCGCCGCATAGGTGCCGGTGTCATAGAGCGTCATGGCGCGTTCGACCACATCCTGCGGCACCGGCAGGTATTCCATGCCGTCGCGCGACAGCAGCTTGGCGACTTCCTTCTTGTTGGCACTGGCATAGACCTGCGCCTTCACCACGGCGTTGATCACCTTCTGCGTCCATTCGGACCGCTCCTTGGTGTCGGCCTCGTGCATGCAGACCACGCAGCAGGGATGGTTCTTCCATATGTCGCCGGTGAAGCGCAGCATCCTGGCGCCGGCACGCAGCTCGCCCAGGGCGTTGAAGGGCTCGGCAACGATGTAGGCGTCGATCTTCTTGGCCGCCAAGGCCGGCGGCATGTCGGGCGGCGCCATGACCTGCAGGTTGCATTCATCGGCCGCCAGAGGCTGACCCTGCTCCCTGATCACGGCCTTCACGCCATTCGCCCGCATGGCCATCTGCAGCACGATATTGTGCATGGAATACCAGTAGGGCACGGCGACCTGCTTGCCGCGCAGATCGGCGAAGCTGTCGATGCCGGCATCCTTGCCGACCACGATGGCCGAGCCGTTGGTATGCGCCCAGGCCATGATCTTGACGGGGAACTTGTTGTTGTAGCGCATCCAGACCGGGATCGGTTTCAGCAAATGCACCAGATTGAATTTCTGCGCGGCGAAACTTTCCACCAGCGACGACCATGAGCGGATCAGCGTCGGCTTCTCGGCGACCAGGCCTTCCTCCTTGAAGAAGCCCATGCCATGGGCCACCAGCAGGGCGGTGGCGTCAGTGATCGGCAGATAGCCGATGCGCACCACATCATCCTTCGGCTGCGCGAATGACAGGCCGGGCTTCAGCGCGCCCATCACGGCCAGGCCGCCGGCCGCCATCAGGTCGAGATAGCCGCGCCGCGTCAGACCGCCTTTCGCAGCACCGGCGCCATGGTCGATCAGGTTGCCGCTGTCACACTGCTCGCACATAGTTCGCCTCGTTTCTGGTCTGGGAAAGGTCGCTGTCGTTCTCGGCGCGCGGCAGGTGCTGCCCGGTGCTGCCCTCAAAGAGTTTCAGCAGCCGGTCGCGCTCGGCCAGCACGGCGGGGTCGCCACGATGGCGGTCCTCCGGCAGGTCGATGCGGGTGACCGCGGCGATGCAGCCCGGATTGGCATTCATCACCAGCGCGCAATCGGCCATCAGCACGGCTTCGTCGATATCGTGCGTCACCAGCACCAGCGTGATCTTGCGCTCGCGGCAGATACGGCGCACGTCGCGCTGCAAAGCTGCGCGCGTGAAGGCATCCAGCGCCGAGAAGGGTTCGTCGAGCAGCAGCACATCGGGCTGCGTGGCCAGCGAGCGGGCCAGCGCCACGCGCTGCTGCTGGCCGCCGGAAAGCTGCAGGGCCGGCGTGTCATAATGCTCGCCGAGCTGCACCAGCGTGAGGAGATCCTGCACGATGGCGCGGCGTTCGGCCGGCCTGACGCCGGCGAATTTCAGGCCCAGCGCCGCATTCTCGCCCACGCTCATCCATGGATAGAGCGAGGGCGACTGGAACATCATGTTCCATTTCGGCGACGGGCCGCGCACGATCTCGCCATCGATCAGCACCTGGCCCTCGGCAGGCTTGAGCAGCCCGGCGATGATATGCAGCAGGGTGGATTTGCCGCAGCCCGAGCGGCCGATCAGCGCCACGGCCTCGCAGGGCTGGATTTCGGCCTCGATGCCGCGCAGGGCCGGCTGGCCGCGGCGATACTGGTGGCCGATGCCCTGCAACCGGATATGCGCGCCGGGTTTATACATGGGGGTGGGGCCCCAGCAGGAATGCCGGCAAACTACGCAGGGTATGGCGCGCGGGGTGGATCATCCGGCTTTGCCCTTTCCGTATCACTCCAACAAGAATGATCGGTCTATCTACAGCAAGCTTGATGCCAAGTCATGTTTTTCAATGACTTAGTAGTTTCCTATATGCTCCAGCAGCCGCGTTTGACCGTAAAGGATGCAGTGCCGGCAGGCAGAGGCCGGAATCTTGGGCAATTCCACAGCTCTTATTGCGACTATCCGCCAAGCGGCACCTGGCTTATACAAAGGCCTAGACAGACCGATCCGTTCAGAGTCTTCTCGGAGCATCATGCCGCTGCAGCCCACCAGCCCCGAAACCGATGGTACTGCCCAGCCGACCGAACGGCTGCTGAGCACCGCCAAGCTGCTGTTCTGCCGCGACGGCATCCATGCCACCGGCATCGACCGCATCATCGCCGAGTCCGGCGTGGCGCGAATGACGCTGTACAACCGCTTCGGCTCGAAGGAAGGCCTGCTCTACGCCGTGCTGGAGCGTGAGGGCGAGGAATGGCGCGACTGGTTCTTCTCGGCCGTGGATGCGGCCGGCCGCACGCCGGCGCAGAAGCTGAAAGCGGTGTTCCCGGTTTTACGCAGCTGGTTCGAGCGCGAGGATTATTTCGGCTGCGCCTTCATCAATGCCGTGGCCGAGCATGACAAGGGCGAGACGCGGCTGCGCGGCCTGACGCTGAAGCATAAAGGCGCGGTGCTGGAGTTTTTCGGCCGCCTGGCGCGCGAGGCGGGCATCAATGCCCCCGATGCGCTGGCGCATCAGATCGGCCTTTTGATGGATGGCGCCATCGTCGCCGCGATGGTGACGCGGCAGCCGGCGATGGCCGATCACGCCGCGGCGGCAGCCGGCGCGATCCTCGACGCGGCCCTGCCGAAAGCGGCCTAGGCGGCTTCCTTCAAGGCGGCGGCCGGATCGATGCGGCCGTCATAGAGCGCACGGCCCAGGATGGCGCCGTCGATGGCCGCCCCTCTGGCGGCTTCCTGCTTGAGCGCGATCACATCCTCGATGCCGGCCAGGCCGCCCGAGGCGATCACCGGGATCGGCACGGCGCGCGCCATCGCCGCGGTGGCCGCGACATTCACGCCTTTCAACAGGCCATCGCGGTCGATATCGGTGTAGACGATGGCCGCCACGCCGGCATCGACGAATTTCTTCGCCAGGTCGATGGCATCCAGATCGCTGGCCTCGGCCCAGCCTTCCACCGCCACGCGGCCCGAACGGGCATCGATGCCGACGACGATCTTGCCCGGCCAGCGCTTTGCGGCGGCCTTCACCAGATCGGGATTGCGCACGGCAATGGTGCCAAGGATCACGCGGGTGATGCCGGCATCGAGCCAGCTTTCGATCGTGGCCTCGTCGCGGATGCCGCCGCCAAGCTGGATCGGCAGGGTCACCGCCTTGCGAATGGCGCGCACGGCGTCGGCATTGGCCGGCTTGCCGGCGAAGGCGCCGTCCAGGTCGACCAGATGCAGATAGCGAAAGCCCGCATCCTGCCATTGCCTTGCCTGCGCCGCCGGATCGCGGTTGAAGACCGTGACGCGGTTCATGTCGCCCTGCTGCAGGCGCACGCATTCGCCGTTCTTCAGATCGATGGCGGGATAAAGATTGAGCGCGGTCATTCGGCAACCAGAGCCTTGGTATAGAAATAGCCATCCACATAGACGCCATCGACGAAGGCATAATGCGCCTTGGTGCCCCAGCGTTTGTAGCCGGCCTGTTCGCAGAGCTGGATCGCTGCCGTCTGGGTGGCGCGGAAATCGAGATCGATCTGACGGAAGCCGGCCTCGCGCGCAGTATCCTCCACCACTTTCACCAGGCCGCGGGCCAAGCCATGGCCACGGGCCCAGGGCGCGATGAAGAAGGTGGTGAGGGTGGCGGAATGCGCCTGCGCCTCGTTGTTGGGCGGCGGGCGCAGCAACTGCGCCGAGCCGACGATCGCACCATCCAGCCGCGCCACGAACAGGTCGCGCTGCGGCATCAGCAGCACACCGCGCCAGTAGCTTTCCAGCACGCGGCGCGGCGGCACCTTCAACCAGCCGAAGCCATTGCCGTCGATGATCGCCTTCTCGGCCGCCTCGCACAATTCGTCGATCTCGTCGTCGCCAAGCGACGCCACCTTCTCGACCACCGCATTGGGTTTGATCTGCTGCAGCTTCACATTCATGGCCTGCTCATCCTCTGGCTTGCCGTTCATGGCCGCCACCGCAGGAAATTCGCCAGCAGGCGCAGGCCGGTGGCCTGGCTCTTCTCGGGATGGAACTGCGTGCCCACCATGTTGGCGCGGCCGATGGCCGCCACCACCGCGCCGCCATAGTCGGCCTCGGCCAGCACCACGGCCGGATCGCTGGGCCGCAAGTGATAGCTGTGCACGAAATAGGCATGATCGCCCGACGCGATGCCGGCCAGCACCGGATGCTGCGGCTGCAGCAGACGCAGCTGGTTCCAGCCCATGTGCGGCACCTTCAGCGCCGGATCGGCTGGCCGCAGCAATTCCACGGCACCGTCGATCCAGCCCAGGCCCTTATGCTCGCCATGCTCGCGGCCGACCGTAGCCATCAACTGCATCCCGACGCAGATGCCCAGGAACGGCTTGCCGCCCTTGATCACCTGCTCGTTCAGCGTCTCGATCATGCCAGGCAGGCTGCTCAGGCCCCGATAGCAATCGGCAAAGGCGCCCACGCCCGGCAGCACGATGGCATCGGCCGCGGCGACCGTTCTTGTGTCGGCGGTAACGGCAAGGTCAAGGGCGATGTTGTTTTCATCGGCGGCACGCTGGATCGCCTTGGCCGCCGACCGCAGGTTGCCCGAGCCGTAATCGATCAGGGACAGCTTCATCACACCAGCCTCGGAAACGCGTCGGTCTGCTGCGGCGGCAGGACCCGCGGTGCGGGGGCGGCGACCGGCTGGGCCGCCATCGCATGGCCGCGGATAAACCGTTCCTCGGCCTCGCGCGCATTATCGGCGCGCAGCACGCCCATGAAGCGCCAGCCGCGACGGGCCAGGGTCCAGCGCCGGTAATCCGCCGCCATGGCGCCGATCAGGAAGCTTGTCCCCAGCGCCAGCACCGTGGCGGCCGGTTCGGCGATATCGCCCAGTTCCAGCGCAACGCCCCAGACCAGGCTGAGTAGCAGATAGCCGGCCAGGCCGAGCCAGAGGCGATGGCGCAGCAGCCAGAGCGGCGGGAACAATGCCGCCCACCAGGAAAAGCTGCTGCCCACGGCCACGACCTGCGGATCGCCGCCGGTCTTGCCGGGGCGCTCATGCAAGGTGAAGAAACGCATGATTGCCCCGCTTTTACAGCGTGCCTTTGGTGGAGGGCACCGCATGCGGACTGCGCGGATCCAGCGTGAAGGCGGCGCGCAGGGCACGGGCGAGGCCCTTGTAGCAGGTCTCGACGATATGGTGGTTGTTCTCGCCGTAGAGATTCTCGACATGCAGCGTGATGCCGGCATTCTGCGCGAAGGCCTGGAACCACTCCTTGAACAGCTCGGTATCCATGTCGCCGAGTTTCGGCCGGGTGAAGTTCACCTTCCAGATCAGGTAGGGCCGGTTCGAGACATCGAGCGCAACGCGCGTCAGCGTCTCGTCCATCGGGATCAGGGCATCGCCGTAACGCTGGATGCCGGCGCGGTCGCCCAGCGCCTTGGCCACGGCCTGGCCGATCACGATGCCGGTATCTTCGGTCAGGTGATGGAAATCGATATGGATGTCGCCCTTGGCCTGCACCTCCAGGTCGATCAGGCTGTGGCGGGAAAGCTGTTCGAGCATATGGTCGAGGAAGCCCACCCCGGTGGCGATCCTGTAGACGCCGGTGCCATCGAGATCGAGCTTGACGGCAATCTCGGTTTCCTTGGTTTTCCGGGCAATGCTGGCCTGACGGGCGGCCATGGGCACTCTCCTTGCACTGATACGGCCTGGACTGGTACGGCCATGCGGCTCCGCAGCCGGAATACGCGGGAGGAACACGCAGACGGGCGCGGTATAGCAGGAACCGGCCGGTCAGGCTAGGCAGCTTGGGTCAGGTCAACGCCACCGTCTCGGGCGGGCGCAGGGGCGGTTCGGGCGCCGCATGGCGGGCCGCCATGTCAGCCAGCGCCAGGCGGTATTGCGACAGCCAAACCCCCAGCGCCGCCACCTCGTAAATCGGATGCCCGCGCAGGCGGCGTTCAATGGCCTCCAGATCCTGCAGCAGGGGCCGCAGGAGTCCCAGCTTGATCACCGGCGACAATTCGCTGAGGCAGCCAGCCGGCAGACCGGCGATCATGCGGTTGAACAGGCGGGTGAGACGCTCGCCGCGGCTTTCCGCCGGCTGGCCCGCAGGTGTGCGGGCGTCTCCGCGCATGACGGCCAGGCATTGCTGCAGATTCTGCAGGGTCACCAGCCATTGACCGGTGCGGCCGGGATTGTCGATCAGATCAAGCGGCATCGGCGTGGCCTGCATCAGGGCCAGAACCCGACGGAGCCGATCAGCCATGGCTTGGGCCTCAGCCGTCATCGCGCCTCTCGCCGGGCTGCTGCGGGGCAGGAGCGGGGCGCGAGGCGGGGCGGATGATCGCGACGGAAAAGTTTCCTTGATTCACCGTATTCATTAACCGTTTGGTTCGGTTGCAGCCTGTTACAGCGCTTGGGGTGGCTACCACTCGATATGCGAGCAAAAAATCCTTTGTTTACAGACCGCCGGACTCGCTTAACGAGTCCAGACTAACGTCATTACTCTTTTTTGGCGAGTGAAAAACCGAAAAAATACCGCTTTTATGATAGGTTTAAGAATGCTCTTGTATTCACCTGAAAGAATTAAACTAGAACTCTAAAGAAATCAATTCTTCCTGCATTTACCATGTCTTAGACGATGGTCGCAGCCCCGCGATCCTTCCTCGCCTCCACGCCATCGGGGAATCACGTTCAGGTGACGCGGAACCTGGCCAGCAGGCCGGCCAGAGCTTCCGCCTGGTTGGCCAGGGTCTGCGCCGAGGCATTGGTCTGCTCGACCAGGGCGCCGTTGCGCTGGGTCATCTCGTCCATGTTGACCACGGCCCCGTTCACTTCCTCCAGCCCGCGCGCCTGCTCCGCCGAGGCCGCCGCGATCTCGGCCACGATGTCCGACACCTTCTTGATCGCGGTCACGATCTCGCTCAGCGACGCGCCGGTCTGGTTCACCAGGGCCGCCCCGGTCTTGACCTGGGCATTCGAGTCCTGGATCAGCGCCTTGATGTCCTTCGACGCGTTGGCCGAGCGCTGCGCCAGGGCGCGCACCTCCTGCGCCACCACCGCAAAGCCCTTGCCCGCCTCGCCGGCGCGGGCCGCCTCCACACTGGCATTCAGCGCCAGCAGGTTGGTCTGGAAGGCGATCTCGTCGATCAGCGACACGATGTCGGAGATCTTGCGGGCGCTCTCCTCGATCTGCGTCACCGCCGAGACCGCCCGGCCCACCACGCCACCGCCCTTCTCCGCCGTGTCGCGGGCCGCCACCGCCAGCTGGTTCGCCGCCTGGGCATTGTCGGCATTCTGCTTCACCGTCGCCGTCACCTCGTGCATCGAGGCGGCCGTCTGCTCCAGCGCCGCCGCCTGGCTCTCCGTGCGCTGCGCCAGGTCCTGGCTGCCCGTCGAGATCTCCGCCGAGGCGTCGCGCACGGCATTGGCATTCTCGGCAATCTGTTTCATCGCGTCGGCAAGAGTGCTGCCCGCCGTGTTGACGTCGCCCTGCAGCTTGGCGAAGACGCCGCGATATTCGCCATCCACGCGCCGCGTCAGATCGCCGGCCGCCAGTCCGGACAGCACGCCGCCGACTGCGCCGATGGCGCCGCCGATGGCATCGAGCAGGCGATTGATGCCGTCGCCCAGACGAGCCGCCACGCCGCTGAGCGGGGCGGTGTCGATGCGCTGTTCCAGATTGCCATTGGCCGCGGCGGCAACGATTTCTCCAACCGCACGATCGAGCAGGGCATCCTGCTCGGTACGGCTGCGTTCCGCCGCCTGGCGTTCGGCTTCGACCGCATCGCGCAGGCGCTGGTTCTCCTCGCCATTCTGCTTGAACACCACAACGGCGGCGGCCATGCGGCCGATCTCGTCGCCGCGGTCCGCTCCCGGCACGCTGACCGCGTAATCGCCTTTTGCCAGAACGGCCATCGCCTCGGTCAATGCCGTCACCGGATTGGCGATGCTGCGGCCGATCAGCCACGCAAACAGCAGACCGATGGCAAAAGCCGCGAGCGAGACGATCAGAACAGTGAGCGAGGTGGCCATGAAAGCCGTGGCAGCGGCCTCACGCTCGGCAATCAGCAGGGCGGACTGGCCGGTCCTGATCTGCTCCAGCCGTTCGGTGATCTGCGCGATATCGGCCTCCATCTCCTGATAGACCAGGCGATTGATGTCGCCGGCCGCAGTGGCGGCATTCAGGATGCCGGCCTCGTATTGCTTGGCAAATTGCTCGGCTTCGGCAGCCAGTTTGAGCTGCTCCTCATTCTCGAGCTGATTCTTAAGATCGGTGATCATGTCGACGAAAACGCCGACCTTGCCGCGCGCCTCGGCCGCCATCGCCATATCGCCCTGGCCGACAAACCGCGTGGCGGCAATGCGTATCTCGGAGAAGGCATCCAGCACCAGGCCGGCCTCGGTGGCGGTGGCCAGCTTGTTCTGGCGGATCGCGGCGCGCACCAGCTGCATCAGGCTTTCGCGTGCGCGCGGACCATAGACTTCAAGCTGGCTGCCGTTGATTTCCTTCAGCATGTTGCGTGCGTCCAGCGCCAGCGAGAGGTTGCCGAACACCTTTTTCAGCAGGGGCTCGATTTCGCCGAACAATGCCTTGCGCTGCGGGTCGCGCGTCGTTTCCAGCATGGCGGCAAGCGTCTCTGTCATCTTCGGTTCCAGCCGGCGCGTGCCCAGCAGGCCGCGCGGATCGTCGCGCTCGATGAACAGCAGCAGATTGCGGCGCAGGTCGATCAGGTCGCGCTCGAATTCCTGCAGGCGCTGATTGTTGCTGGCGACCCGGTCATAAATCGAGAAGGCGTCGCCGCCGCGCTGGATGCCGACGATCGCCGCCGCCGCCACGATGGCCAGCAGCGCCAGTGCGATGGCAAAACCGATGGCGATGCGCAGCCGGATGCCCAGCCGCCCCAGCAGGGCGGCCAGATTTCCCCGGGCTGGATTTACCGGGGTTGGATTTACCGGGGTTGGATTATTTGGGGTCGGGTCCCCGTTCGGCTGATCGTGGTTGACGGGCTCGGCGGGCGTGTTGCCGGAAGCGGCAAATGAAACGGCCATAGGATTCTCCATGGGCGGCCGGCGGCGCCGGCCGGAATTGGGCGATCTGCTGGGGATGGATCAGGGATGGCGGGCGGCAACCGGGATGGCGGCAACCGGGGGGATGATGGCGGCCGGGATGGTGGCTGCGGCAGGGGAGAGAGCATCACGCATGTACAAAAACTCCTGGCACCGTTGCGCCGGCCGGGCAGCCGGGCTTGCGACACTGCGCCTCCAAACGGTGTTTCCTCCTGCCGGCACTACCCTCGCGATACGCCCGGTTGCGGTCAAGAGACCGGCCAGGCGAATGGGTTATCAAAATTTTACACCGGGGATGGCAGTTTCGCCGGACGGCGCGAAGGCGGCCGACGCCATGGTTGTCGCCGGGCTAAGCCATTCTCGCATAAAGCGGATTCCCGGACCGCCAAGATTGTGTAAGTGGCGGAAATATCCCCGATTTTGGAGCAAGCCTAAAGTTGCAACCGGGTAGCAGCGGCGCCCAAGTGGTGGTAAAAACACTACATTAATCGGGTGTACTGACTCACTTTGGATGGAGAAGTCGATGCGTAAACCGAACCCTTACGACGCGCATGTCGGGGCCCGGCTGCGCGCTTGCCGGACCTTGGCGGGTTTCAGCCAGGAGCGGCTCGGCGCCTCGGTGGGATTGAGCTTTCAGCAGATCCAGAAATACGAAAAGGGCCTGAACCGCATCGGCGCCAGCCGCCTGCAGCAGTTCGCCCAGATTCTGAACGTGCCGCCCTCGTATTTCTTCGAGGACATGCCAGGCATCGAGCAACAGCCCACGGCCCGTCCCGAACATGCGGTGGTGTCCGAGATCGAACAGGACAAGAGCCCGGTTTCGCGGCGTCAGGCGCTGGAACTGGTGCGCAACTTCGGCAAGATCACCGACCCGATGGTGCGCGACCGGATTTTCCAGCTGATCAAGGCGGCGGCAGCCTCCTATAGCGGCAAACCCGAGGGCGAAGACGAACAACCGGAGACGGTGCGGTCCTGATCGCCTCGGGTGATCGTTTCAACGCCTCCCATCGCTGACACTTGTATAAGCCGGGCCCGCAAAGGGCCCGGCTTTTTCATCCCTGCATTTCAATACTACCACAACCTGAAACATGCATTCCCCATGCAGGGGTAACCCCAAGTGTGTAGAGTCGCCTCCGTTACCACCCTGCAACGGAGGCATGCATGTCTATCCACTACCCGCGTCTTGGCCAGAAATCCCAGCGGCTTCTCGATCAGATCACTCTCAAGCATGGTCCACGCGAACAGCTTGGCCATTTCTTCCTGGCCGCCGACAAGGCCGCCCGCGATCGCGGCATCACGCTGGAACTCAGCGTCGATTTTGAGCTCCTGCGCGACGTAAACAAAATGAACTTGAAGCACTGGTACGGCCTGCCGCCGACTTTTGACTGCCACTACAGCGGCATCGATGCCAGCAAGGGATTTTGGCTGATTGGGCGCAACAGCGACGGTGAGATCATTAGCACGCAAGCAGCCCACTTGTTTGATCTGACCGAGAGCAATCTGGGCGAAGCCATTGAAAGCCTGAAACTGTTCTATGCAGATCCAGTCCGCATGCGCCACACCGGCGAAAGCTGCACCATCAGTGCGCCGAGCGCGACTCATATCAAAGGCCGCGTCGTCTATTCAGGATGTACCTGGATTCATCCTGATTATCGCCGGCGCCATATGGCTGTGATTCTGCCGCGTATCTCACGGGCATTGGCCTATACAAAATGGGATACGGATTACACTATCAGCTTTGTCAGCACCAAGCTGGTTGAAATGGGCGTTGCTGCTGCGTATGGCTATCAACGTGTTGAGCCAGCCATGGACTGGTATAATTCGCCGGTTGGCCCCCATTATCAGGGCACACTGGTTTGGATGCCTCAGGTTGAGATGCTGGCTGACATGACGCGCTTCGAAGCCCTGCTAGAAGAAGCAGAAGAAAAACAGCAGCGCAAAGCGAATACCACCGAGCAGCGGCAGTTTGCCAACTGAACTATGTAACTAAGCAGAAGGCTTCTCGACGCCCAATGGTATCGAGATGGTCGCATTGACCAGTGAACTGCCTGTAATGAGTCGCCTGCCGTCCGGCGTCCGCCAGCGTAAAATTACACGCTGATAGCGCCGGCGGCGGGGATCATGCCCATCTTGTTCAATAATGGCATCAACATCGTCGAGTACTGGATCGCCCGTCACCAAACAGTTCTTATATGTGGCTTCAATCCAACGCCCATAGGCTTTGTCAGGTTGATCGGTCAGCAGACGACCAATGCAGTTCTGAAAAGAGAAATCATCGTAAACGGTGAAGCCGGCACCACTGGTATTCACATACAGGTTGCCGTCGTTGGCCGGCTCGACATGAACCGTTCTATTAATCAGTCCGGTCTGCTTCAAATAACGCTCTACCGGCGGAGTATATTGGCCATCGACAAACCGCCAGAGCTCAAACAAGCCTGCTAGGTCGCGATGGGTATGGTGCGCCCAGTCGCGTGGCTCATGGGGCTTCCGGATGAACAGATCCCGCATGCGGGGTTCGCGCAGGAAGGCGAGTTCGTCCATGCGCGCCAGCAGGGGCTCGGCATCCACATAGGCTTCCTCGAGCCAGCCGCTGGCAAAATAGACCAGGCCGACCGGCTTGTCCTTCACCGCCTTGCGCAGATAGGGCTTGAGCGAGTCGAGGCAGAAGCGGCTGAGCATGCCGGCGCGAAACTGCAGGAACGTGACGTTCGGCTGCACCAGCAGCCAGACATAGCCGAGGTTACGCGCGGCATAAGACGGCATGTCGAAATCGGGGTCGGGATAACCGAGACGCTCGGCCAGGTTCGCAGACGGCCAGCGCCACCAGTTTCCGTTCGGATCAATGAGATAATTCATGCATTCCCCCCGGCCGCGACCATCAGCCGATGTGGATAAAAGTCTAGGATAGGGCTCGGCGGGAGTCGAGGGGGCGACCTACACCCGTACTCGCCTCCCGACCAAAGCCGCATAGACCGCCGGTTGCAGACCGCCGTCCCGGCAACGCCTGGCGGCGGGCGGCGGCTTGCATGCATGACCCTGCCTCCCTACATGATAGGGCATTCCAATGCCTGAGGTTTTCCCGTCATGAGCAGCGACGACCGCGTGCCAACCTGGCACGGCACCACCATCCTTGCCGTCCGCAAGGGCAGCCAGGTGGTCCTGGCCGGCGACGGCCAGGTCAGCCTGGGCCAGACCGTAATCAAGTCGAATGCCCGCAAGGTGCGCCGCATCGGCGACGGCTCGATCCTGGCCGGTTTTGCCGGCGCCACGGCCGACGCCTTCACCCTGTTCGAACGGCTGGAGGCCAAGCTGGAACGCCATCCCGGCCAGCTCGCCCGCGCCTGCGTCGAACTGGCCAAGGACTGGCGCACCGACCGCTACCTCCGCCGGCTGGAAGCCATGATGGCTGTGGCCGACAAATCGGTGTCGCTGGTACTGACCGGCACGGGCGACGTGCTGGAACCCGAAGACGGCCTGATCGGCATCGGCTCGGGCGGCAATTACGCGCTGGCCGCCGCCCGCGCGCTGATCGACCGGCCCGACATGGACGCCGAGCAGATCGCCAAACGCAGCCTGGAAATCGCCGCCGACATCTGCGTCTACACCAACCGCAACATCATCATCGAAACCCTGTCATGACCTCGTTCTCGCCGCGCGAAATCGTTTCCGAACTCGACCGCTACATCGTCGGCCAGCACGAGGCCAAGAAGGCCGTCGCCGTGGCCCTGCGCAACCGCTGGCGCCGCCAGCAGCTGCCCGATGCCCTGCGCGACGAGGTGCTGCCGAAAAACATTCTGATGATCGGCCCGACCGGCGTGGGCAAGACCGAGATTTCGCGCCGCCTGGCCAAGCTGGCCAATGCGCCCTTCCTGAAGGTGGAAGCCACCAAGTTCACCGAGGTCGGGTATGTCGGCCGCGATGTCGAGCAGATCGTGCGCGACCTGCTGGACAGCGCCGTGACCATGACGCGCGAGCGCAAGCGCAAGGAAGTGGCGGCGCGCGCCGAACTTTCGGCGGAAGAACGCCTGCTGGATGCCCTGGTGGGCGACAAGGCCAGCGTCGAGACGCGGCAGAAATTCCGCAAGATGCTGCGCGAGGGCGAGCTGGACAAGCGCGAGATCGAGATCGAGCTGAAGGATGCCGGCAGCAGCGGCATGCCGATGTTCGAGATTCCCGGCATGCCGGGCGCGCAGATGGGCATGGCCAACCTGCAGGACATGCTGGGCAAGGCCTTCGGCGGGTTGCGCGGCAAGCCGCGCAAGACCAGCGTGGGCGAGGCGATGAAGGCGCTGATCCAAGAGGAAAGCGACAAGCTGCTGGACCAGGACAACCTGGTCAAGGAAGCCATCACGTCGGTGGAGCAGAACGGCATCGTCTTCATCGACGAGATCGACAAGATCTGCGCCCGCAGCGAATACCGCGGCGGCGGCGACGTGTCACGCGAGGGCGTGCAGCGCGACCTGCTGCCGCTGATCGAGGGCACGGTCGTCAACACCAAGCATGGCACGGTGAAGACCGACCATATCCTGTTCATCGCCTCGGGCGCCTTTTCGATCGCCAAGCCGAGCGACCTGCTGCCGGAATTGCAGGGCCGCCTGCCGATCCGCGTGGAGCTGAAGGGCCTGACGCGCGAGGATTTCAAGCGCATCCTGACCGAGCCAGAGGCCAGCCTGCTGAAGCAGTATGTCGCCCTGCTGGGCACCGAGCAGGTGACGCTGCATTTCACCGACGATGCCATCGACGCGCTGGCGCAGATCGCGGCCGAGGTGAACGAGGGCGTGGAAAATATCGGCGCCCGCCGCCTGCACACCATCCTGGAACGCGTGCTGGAAGAGATCAGCTATACGGCGGCCGACCATTCCGGCCAGACCGTCACCATCGATGCGGCCTATGTGAAGGCCCGCATCGGCGACCTGGCGAAAAACGCCGACCTGAGCAAATTTATTCTCTAACCGGCCTTCCGCGCCGCGCGCCGCCGCGCCAGATCACGCTGCTGACGCAAACGGCGCCAATACATCCAGGCGCCGCTGAAGACCAGCGTGGTCAGGCCGCAGCCGAATACGAACCACACCAGCCGCGAGGCCGTGCCGGCGAAATCGCCGAAATGCAGTGGATTGGCGGTTTCGTTCCAGCGATAGAGCAAGGCGCGGTCGGTGATGCGGTCAATCCGCAGGACGCCACCACTGGCGGGATCGAGCCAGACCTTGTTGGCGCGGTCGCGCACCAGCCAGTGGCCGGCCTGACCATCCAGCCGCAGGGCCTCACCAGACCTGCGGGGTGGATAGATCGCCATGACCCGGAAGTCAGGCCAGACAATGCCGGCCTGACGCAGCCCATCATCCAGCGGGACGGCCGGTCCTGACGTGACGGCGCGTACCGGCTCGGGCTCCAGCGGCAGGCCGGCATCCAGCAGGGCACGTTCCGCAAAATACCATGTTGCGGTGAGTCCGATGGCTGCGACGAACCACAGCGACCAGCCGGCGATGAGCCGGTGCAGATCGTTGAACAGGATTGCGCGGCCCTGGCCCAGCCGCAGGCGCAGCATACCCCGCCAGAAGCGCGGCTGCATGATCAGGCCGCTGATCAGCAAAAGCAGAAGCACCAGGCCGAATGGCGTGGCGAGATACACACCGATATTGATGCCGTCGAAATTGGGCAGATAGAACTGGCGGTGGATCTGCCGCAGCGTGGCATGGATGGTGGCGCGGTTGCGCTCGCCGGTCACCACGGCACGATATGGATCGACATAGATCAGCCGCGCCTGGCCCTGCGGGTTCAGAACTCGCACTTCGGCGGCGAACCACGCCCCCTGCGGCGCGCTGAGGCGCTGGATTTTCCAGCCGGGATAGGCGGTGTGGATCGCGGCTGCCATTTCTCCCCAGCTTGCATGCCGCTCGCCGGGCGCGACGCGCAGGGCCGGGTCAGACAGCCAGTCAAGCTCATGGCCGATGCTGGTGAGGGTGCCCGAGAGGCAAAGAAAGCCGAGCACAAGACAGAGATAAAAACCCAGCAGGCTATGCAGCCGGTGCATGGCCTGTGCACCAAACCACCCGCCGCGTCGCGCTGTGGCTTTCGTTCTCAATACCGTGCCGTCAGGCGCGCGAGCACGGTAAGCGGCGCCCCGGCATAGATTTCCGTGCGACTGACCGGCGTCTCGACATAATCGGCGTCGAACAGGTTCTTGGCGGCCAGCGACAGGCGGATGTGGTCGTTCAGATCATAGAAGGCCACGGCATCGACGCGCAGATACCCTTCAACGGAAAAGCTGTTGTCGATATTGCCGGTGCGGGCATCCACTGCGACCAGACCGCCGCCAAAACCAAATCCGCGCCATGGGCCATGCTGAAGCTGATAGGTCGACCACAGGCTGCCGCTCCAGCGTGGCGCGCCGGCCAGGCTATTGCCCTGATAGGTCGTATCCTTGGTGACTTCGGTGTTGAGATGGGCGGCCGAGGCCATCACCTGCCAGCCCGGCTGGATTGTGCCGGTGATATCCCATTCGATGCCGCGCGCGCGCTGCTCGCCGGTGGCGATGGAATAGTCATCATCGGCGGGATCGGTGGTAGCGACATTCTGCCGGGTCAGGTTGAACACCGCGACCGTCGTGGTCAGCCGGTCCGGAACCAGATCGTATTTGACGCCGACTTCATGCTGCTGGCCGGTTTCAGGCGCCAGGGCCTTGCCGGCACTGTCGGTGGCCGTCTGCGGCTTGAAGGACTCGGTATAACTCGCATAAAGCGACAACGGCGGCAGAGGCTGCCACACGATGCCGGCTCGCGGACTGATCGCATCGTCGGATTGCGGCGTTCGGGTATTCGTCGTCGCAGTCCTCTGGGTATTCACCTGGTCGAATGCGTCATAGCGCGCTCCGAATATCAGCTTCACCTGCTCGCCCAGGGCAATCTGGTCCTGCAGATACAGGGCATAGATATCGGCATCATAGGTCTGCACCGTGGTGGCACCGAAGGTGCCGTGTGTCACGCTATAGACCGGATTGTAGATGTTGATGTTATTCAGCGTGGCCGTACGGAAATCGATGTCGCGCGCCGCCTTGCCGTATTCACTGCCCAGCAGCAGGGTGTGCTGCATAGGGCCTGTAGCGAATTTCGCCGTGGCATCAAGCGTGAAATCGGCATATTCCGTATCGTCATTCTGGATGCGGGCCTGACGCAGCAATGCGCCCGTGGTGGCTATATTCGGGCTGTTTCGTGGATCAGCGCTGTAGCGATAGGATTCGCCACGATCAACCCGGGTGACCTGACGGATGGTCAGCCAGTCATTGGCGTCATGTTCAAGCTTATACTGCGCCGCGGCCTTGTTCGATTCAAAAACCGAGAAGGCCTCACCGAGATAACGGCTGTTCGGGATCTTGGCCACCTCGCGACCCACGGCAACCAGGCCACGGTCAAAGGGCTGGGTCTGATCGGTGTAATCGAAGCCCAGCGTCAATCGCGTATGGTCATTCGGCGTCCACAACAGCGTGGGCGCCACATGGCGGCGCTCGGACTCGGTGAAGAAGTCACGGAAACTGTCGCTGTGCTGATAAGCCGCCGCAAAACGGCCAGCCAGTGTTTTGCCGCCGTCCAGCGCGCCTGTCACATCGGCTTCGCCACGGTAGAAGTCGTAGGAACCCGCCTCCAGACTGCCGCCGATTGCGGTGGTTGTCTGCGGCTTCTTGGTGACGATATTGACCAGTCCGCCGGGATCGCCCTGGCCGAACAGCACTGAAGCCGGACCCTTCAGAACTTCGACGCGTTCAACATTGGCAAGATCGAGAAAGGTTTCATTGGTAAAGAGTGGATTGTTGACCACGCCGTCACGGGCATAGGTTTCGCCACGAAAACCGCGAACGGTAAAATTCTCGGCGCGATTGCCGATTGTGCTGCCCGGCTGCACGTTCGGCACATTCATCAATACGTCGGTCAACCGGTTGGCCTGTTGATCCTCGATCACTTGGCGCGGCACCACATTCACGGCCTGCGGCACATCTTTCAGCGGCGTGTCGGTCTTGGTGCCGGTCGCAGAGCGTGTGGCACGATAACCGGCAACGGGGCCATCGGCAGTTTCCTCAACTGTTTGGCCCTCAACCTGGATCGATGGCAATTGTGTCGGTGCGTCGACGGTGGGCGCCGTCTGAGCCGCTGCTGTGACCGGCAGCCAGGCAACAGAAATAACAACAAGCAGTCGGAAAGCGCGGTGCGACATGGCCAGGATGCTCCAGGTTATGGATGCGGGGCCTGGCTGACTGCCGTTATGCGGCATGAACTGGCTAACACCCCCAACTAGCGCTGGGGTAACATCGGCGTCGCCGTGCTGTCAATGCAAACGAGACGCAATAACAAAACTAATATGCTGATTCAATTGCCTTAATTTTAGGCTTGCTGACAAGATTCGCTGCGGCCCAAGCTCTGGCGGCAACCATTCAGGGAGGACGAGGTATGACCGATCTTACCGGCCGCGTGGCGCTGATCACCGGCGCCTCCAGCGGCATCGGCGCCGCCACCGCGCGCCAACTGGCGGCGCGCGGCTGTGGCATTGCCGTCAATTTCTCGAAAAGCCGGGCAGCGGCCGAAGCGGTGGCCGCCGACTGTCGCAAGAGCGGCGTCGATACCCTGCTGGTACAGGGCGATGTCGCCAGCGACACCGATTGCCGTCGCGTCGTGGACGAGGCGGTGAGCCATTTCGGCCACCTGAATTACCTGGTCAACAATGCCGGCACGACCAAATTCGTCGCCCACCGCGATCTGGCCGGGCTGTCGGCGCAGGATTTCCTCGACATCTATGCCGTGAACACCATCGGGCCGTTTCAGATGGTGCGCGCCGCCGAGTCCTATCTGCGGGCCACGAATGGCGCCGTCGTCAATGTCTCCTCCATCGCCGGCGTATACGCCACCGATTCGTCGCTGGCCTATGTGGCATCAAAAGCGGCACTCAACGGCCTGACACTGGGCCTGGCACGCGTGCTGGGGCCGGAAGTGCGCATCAACGCGGTCTGCCCGGGTTTCGTGGAAGGCGAGTGGCTGAAGCAGGGCATGGGCGAGGCCGCCTATGCGGCAGCGCAGGAAAACTGGAAGCGGCATGCGCCGCTGGGCAAAACCAATACGCCGGAAGACATTGCCGCCAGCATCCTGTTCTTCCTGGCCGATGCGCCGAACATAACCGGCGAGACCCTGATCATCGACGGCGGCATGCGCCTGGCACAGCCGCGCATCCAGCCGGTGCGGGGATAGGCCTCAGCCGCGCAGCAGCTTGAGCATCTGTTCCAGTTTCGGCTCGTCCAGCTTGTCGATGCGGCGGCCCAGCTCATTGGCCAGCAATGTCGCGCGCGGACTCAGGCCGGCCGTATCGATGGTGACGCGCGGATGCGACATCTTGGCCAGTTCGGCCAGTTCCTCGGCATCGTCCCAGATGATGTTGAGATAGCCGCAGATGCGTTGCAGCAGCAGCCAGCTCGGCCGGCCCCGATGGCCATGCTCGAGCGCCGAGAGATAGGCTGCCGAAACACCGAGATCCTCCGCCATCTGCTTGAGCGAGATGCCGCGGGCCTGGCGCAGGCTGCGGATACGGGCGCCGAACGGCGTCATTTCGCGCCTTCCTGTATACACGGGCCGTGCAAATTTTCATGGCCACATTGCCGGATCATGGTCCGCATCCTAGTATCCTGGCGTGTTACCGCGCCATATCCTTGGCGGCTTCCTGTTACGGATCGTCCGCCGGACCCTGCTGTTCGCCGCGCTGGTGCTGGCGGCCGGAATCGCCGTGGGCGCCGCCCAGGCCCAGCAGGGCAACAGGCCCCTTGAGATCGGCCTGCGGCCGGTGGCGCCCTATGTGATCCAGAAATCCGACGGCAGCCTGGGCGGCCTGGAATATGAACTTTTCTCGGCCGCCCTGCGGGCGGCGGGGCTGGATTTCCACGCCGAGCTGGTGCCATTCGGCCGGCTGTCGCAGGATTTCCGCCATGGCCTGTTCGATGGGATTGCACCGGCCAACCGGGCCATGGAACTGCCCGGCTGCCTGACCCGCACGCTGCTGGTCTATCGCAACATGGCCTTTGCCCTGGCCAGCCGAAATCTGCCGCTGCAGTCGGCCGCCGACCTCACCGGCTATGACGTGATGGCCTTCCAGAACGCGCATCGCATCCTGGGCGGCGCCATGGCCGACGTGCAGGCCCGCAACCCGCGTTACCGCGAGGTCGCCAACCAGATGCTGCAGGTGCGCGCGCTGTTCAGCGGCCGCACCGATGTTGCGATCATGGACCGTCGCATCTTCCGCAATCTGATGCACAGCCCCGAAAGCGGGGTCGATACCAGCGCCGCGCTGCAGGAGTTTCCGCTTTTTCCGCCCACCGAATACAGCGCCGCCTTCCGCGACGCGGCGCTCTGCGCCCGCTTCGATGCCGGCCTGGAAACGATCCGGCGCAATGGCAGCTACGACCAGATCCTGCGCCGCTGGGACAGCGGGCCGCAGGCGCAGAACGGCGCAACCGGCCGTCCGGGCTGATCAGGCGGCGGCAAGACCCACCAGGGCCTGGTGCTGGATTTCCACGGCGCGCGGATAGCACAGGTTCAGCCAGGCCTCGCTTTCGGGATAGAAGGCAGCCCGGATCTGCGCCTTGATCGCCTGGCCCAGCGGCGAAAAGACATCGCCGCGCAGATGCAGCCAGTTGTCGGCGATGACCGACAGCCGCACCTCTTCCGAACTGAGCGTGCCTACCTCGATGTTGAGCGCCACCGTCGTGGCCTGCGGGCAGAAGCGCACCAGTCCCATGCGCAGGTTGCCCGCGATGATCGGCGAGGCGGATTCGCCCATGGCCGGCGAGGTGACCGCGTCGCCGAACCAGCGCCGCGCCAGGTCGAGCGAAAGCGAGCCGGGCGGATGCCGGCAGATCATTTCGGAATATCCAAACGGGCCGAGGCCGGTATGGAAATCCACCACGCAGATGCGGCGGGCCGTCTGAAGATAGGCGCCGGCAATCGCGCGGATCGTGCGGTGCGACCAGCAGGGCTGGGTGCCGCCATGGAAGATGCCGTCGGGATGACTGTGCTGGCCGCCGACGATGGCGGCCGTGGCCGCCTTCTCTCCGACCCGTCCATAATACGCCGCGATCCTGTGGCGGATATCCTCCGCGGCGGCGGCGCTCCACTGCTCCGGCAGCAGCCAGGGATGCACATCGGCATAGGCGGGATTGGCGGGCGGCGGGGCGGCCTCGAAATCGATGAAATTGCGGTTGATGTCGATATTGTCCTCGTTGACCCGCCGGCCCCAGGAAAAGCCATATGGATTGCTGGCATGGATCAGCAGCACGGCGGTTTCCGCCGGCAGCGCCGCGGCATGGCCATCGTCGAGCCAGCCGACCTGGCAGCCGGAGCCGTAATACCCCTCGATGCCATGGGTGCCCGATACGGTGACCAGCACATTCGCCGCATCCCTTGGCCCGATCCAGGCCAGATCGGTGAACAGGTCTTCGCCGGCGATGCCCTTCAGCGGATGCGGGATGCTTTCGGTCTGCGCGCCGGCCGCCCGCGCGGCAGCCAGGAACTTGGCGCGCGCCGCGGCATAATCGGAAGAGAAATGTTTTTGAACGGTCATGGCTTGATGGCTGCACGAGAGAAGGACTGGGCCGGCATTGTCGCAAGCGGGC
This sequence comes from Ferrovibrio sp., assembly GCF_046297895.1. GTDB lineage: Bacteria > Pseudomonadota > Alphaproteobacteria > Ferrovibrionales > Ferrovibrionaceae > Ferrovibrio. Next base: position 85,668 of record NZ_JBKBHC010000007.1, read on the forward strand.
GCCGGCGCACAAGGGCCAGACCAATATGTACCAATATTGTCTTAACCTTTGCGCTGGTAGGATTCCGCTTTAAAACCGAGTCCCCTTTCAGGAGATGCCCGTGTCAATCCCGGTCGGCGATGCATATCTGCAGTGGTTCTACAACAACCACATCTGGAAGAACATGCAGTACAAAGGCGTGCGCACGCTCAAGCTGCCCAGCGACATGTGGAACTATCAGGAGATCATCCACGAGCGCCGCATCCGTTTCGTGGTGGAAACCGGCACGCGGCACGGCGGTTCGGCCCTGTTCTTCGCCGACCATGTCGCCCTCTACGACGGCTTCGTGATCACCTGCGACATCCATAACGCCGAGCGTCAGGTCAAGAGCCATCCGCGCATCCATTTCCTGATGGGAAACACGGCATCGCTGAAGACGGTCGAAATGGTTGCCACCCTGCTGCCGGCCGACCGCAAGCCGGGCGAGACATTCTTCATCTTCGATTCCGACCACAGCGCGCAGCATGTGCTGGCAGAGCTGGAAGCCTTCAAGACCATCTTCCTGCCCGGCGACACGGTGATCGTGGAGGATAGCTGCGTGAATGGCCATCCGGTGCGGCCCGAACACGGGCCGGGCCCGATGGAAGCCATCCTGGCCTTCCGGGCGCAATATCCGGATGTGCTGGAACCCGATGGCCAGCGGGAAGAGAAATTCGGCACGACCATGGCGCCGCGAGGCTATTTCCGCGCCAAGGCGGCACCGGCAGCGGGCTGAGGCCTCAGCCTTCTCTCTGCCGCCGCAGCAGCACGTAGAAGGCGCCGCTGCCGCCCATCTCGGGCCGCGCCGGCGTGACGCCCAGCACCTCGTCGCGCCAGGGGCCACGTTTCAGGTAGTCCGGCAGCCAGGCGCGCAGCACGCCCCTGCCTTGATGCAATCCCAGTTCGCCGCCACCGGAAGAGCCCTTGCCGGTGATCACCAGCAGGCAGCGTTTTTGCTGGGCGATGCAATCGCGGATCAGGCGGCTGAGGGCACGCTCGGCATTGGCCAGGGTCAGGCCGTGCAGGTCGATGCGCGCCTCGATGGGCAATTCGCCGCGCTGGAAACGCTGCTTCAGGCGCTTGTCCATCTGCGGTGGCGGTCTGTCGGCATGCCGCCCATGGCTCAGCGGTGCCTTCTGCCGCGCCTCGGCCTTGGCCAGCGCAGCAGAACCCGGCCCTTCGGGGCGGAATACCTTTGGCAGCGGCGCCAGCGGCTCGGGCACCACGTTTTTCTTCAGCGGCCGCGCGGAAGCCGCCACCTGGTGCCAGACCTCGTGGTCCGGCACCAGGGGAGCGGGCTTAACCTTGCTGCGTTTCGGCGCCATCCTCGATGAGTACGATATGCAGGCGGCGCGGTCCATGGGCGCCGAGCACCGGCACACCCTCGATGTCGGCGGTGCGCGACGGCCCGGTGACGAAATTCACCGTGCGCGGCCAGTTCTCCGCCGCAGTTTTATCTCCCGCGCCCAGCTTGTCGCGCAGGCGCTGGAAGGCCTCTTCCATCGTGCCGGTCACCTGGCTGCTTTTCAGCACCACGATGTGATGGTCGGGCACGAAATGCAGGGTGGTCGGTGTGGTGGAGGATGAATGCAGCATCAGCGTGCCGGTTTCGGCGATGGCGGCAAAGGCCGGCGTGACGCTGACCAGATCTTGGCTGCGGCCGCCGCCATACTCCACCTGCAGCATCGGCCGCTGGTCCCAGGGCAGGGTCTGCAGCAGCGGATCGGGCGCGACACGCAGCCGCGAGGGCAGGTTGTGGCGTGCCAGATAGTCGCTGATTTTTTCGGGTGCCTCGGCTGCGGATGCGATGCGGTCGACCGTGACGGTCAGCGCCTCCACCTTGGCCGTGAACAGCGCCACCTGTTCGGCATGAGGTTTCTGCGCCCGCTGCGGCAGCAGGTTGCGGGGATGGCTCTTGATCCGCTCGGCCACGGCATGCGGGCGGGCCGGATCGTCGGCCAGGTCCTTCAGGCCGGCGCGAAGGGTGGCGAAAATGCGCTCGCGGCTGGTGCTCATGGTGCTTTCCGCTTCTTGTACTGGGCCATGAAGGTTTCGCCCGCCTGCGGCGCCGGCAGGTCGCGGCCGTCGGTCCAGCCGGCAGCCAGCGGCAGCGAACTGAACCGGCCCTTGCCCTTGCCGAGCATATGCAGCGCGGCGACGGCGATGCGGGTGCCCAGGTGATAGAGCCAGGGATTCTTCGCAGCAAAAGCCCAGGCCTCGATGCCCCAGCGCTGTAGCGGCGGCGTAATCTGCTTTTCATGCGCCTGCTCGCGCCACCAGCGCATGATGTCGGGCAGCGGAATGCGCATCGGACAGACTTCCTCGCATTTGCCGCAGAAGGTGGAAGCGTTGGGCAGATGCCGCGCCGCTTCCAGGCCGATCATGTGCGGATCCAGCGCAGCGCCGATCGGGCCGGGATAGACCCAGCCATAGGCATGGCCGCCGACCGAGCGATAGACCGGGCAATTGTTCATGCAGGCGCCGCAGCGGATGCAGCGCAGCAGCGGCTGCAACGCGGTGCCCAGCATTTCGCTGCGGCCGTTATCGACCAGCACGACATGGAATTCCTCGGGCCCGTCTACATCCCCGGGCCGCTTCGGGCCGCAGGACAGCGTGGTGTAGCAGCTCATCTCCTGGCCCGTGGCCGAACGCGCCAGCACGCGCAGGATGGTGGAGAGGTCTTCCAGGTTGGGGATCACCTTCTCGATGCTAGAGACCACGATATGCATCTTGGGCAGCGACTGCGTCAGATCGCCGTTGCCTTCGTTGGTGACGATCACGGTGGCGCCGGTTTCGGCGATCAGGAAATTGGCGCCGGTGATGCCCACATCGGCCTGGAAATAGCGGTCGCGCAGAACCACCCGCGCCTCGGTGACCAGCACCTGCGGCTCGGTGGAGCGCGTGCCGGCCTTTCTGCCGTTCAGTTCGTAGTCCGGGTGATGCTCCTCGAACAGTTCGGCGACCTGCTCGCGCGTCTTGTGCAGGGCCGGGCCGATGATGTGGCTGGGCGGTTCATGCGCCAGCTGGATGATGTATTCGCCCAGATCGGTTTCCACCGGCTGGATATCGTGTTCGAGCAGGAAATCGTTCAGGCCGATTTCCTCGCTCACCATCGACTTGCCCTTGGTGACAGTCTTGGCGTTGCGCGACTGGCACAGGCTCAGGATCGTCTCGCGCGCCTCGCGCGGCGTACGGCACCAATGCACCCGGCCGCCGCGCGCCGTCACCTGCTGCTCGAATTTTTCCAGATACAGGTCGATATGCTGCAGGACGTGGTTCTTGATCTTCACGCCTTCGTCGCGCAAAGCCTCGAATTCCGGCAACTCGCGCGCGGTCTCGACGCGGCGGCTGGCCATCGGCCCGCCGATGATGTCCATCGCCTTGCGCAGGTTGGGATCGCGCAGCGCCTTGGATGCATTGGCCTCGAAATCCTGGGCGGTGATAGGCATGGTCATGGCAGCGCCCTCACTTGCTCTCACCAATGGCCGGCGTATCGGTCATGCCGGCCAGAACCTCGGCCACGTGGCGTACCTGCACCCTGCTGCCTTCGCGCTGCAGCTTGCCGGCCATGTTGAGCAGGCAACCCATGTCGCCGGCCAGCAGCAGATCGGCGCCGGTGGCGTTGATGTCGGCGGTCTTGCGGCCGACGATGTCGGTGGAGACCTCGCCGTATTTGACGCAGAAGGTGCCGCCGAAACCGCAGCAGGTTTCCGGCGTCTGCATTTCCACCAGCTCCAGCCCCTGCACGCTCTGCAGCAGTTGCCTTGGCTGCTGCTTCACCCCCAGTTCGCGCAGGCCCGAGCAGGAATCATGGTAGGTGATCTTGGCGTCCAGCTTCGCCGCCACGGCATCCTGTTTCAGCACGTCGACCAGAAAGGACGTGAGTTCGAAGGTTTTCGCCGCCAGCGCCGCGGCGCGGCTTTGCCAGGCTGGCTCGGCGGCGAACAGCGCCGGGTAATGGTCCCTGATCATGCCGCCGCAGGAGCCCGACGGCGCCACCACGTAATCGTAGCCTTCGAAGGCGGCAATCACCTGCCTGGCGATGGCCGCGGTATCCTTGCGGTCGCCCGAGTTATAGGCGGGCTGGCCGCAGCAGACCTGCGCCTCGGGCACCGCGACGGTGCAGCCCGCATCCTCCATCAGCTTGATCGCGGCAAAGCCGACGCTGGGGCGGAACAGATCGACCAGACAGGTGACGAAAAGCGCGACGCGGGGTTTGCTGGCGGCGGCGGACATGAGGCTGGTCTCCAGGGGCATCATCAGGTGAACCGGGGCGGCAGGCCGAGGCGTTTGAGGCCGTTTGCGATATGCCGCAGCACGGCGGCGCGGGCGGCGGCCGGATCGCGAGCGGCGATGGCAGCCACGATGGCATCGTGCTCGGCGTCGATCTCCGACAGGCGGTTTTCGTAGCGCAGGCGACTGAGACGCGCGAGCTGCATCGCCTCGCGGGCATGCCGGCCGACGAAGGCCGCGAACCGGCGCAAAGCCGGATTATGGGCTGCCGCCGCCAGCAGGTCGTGGAAGCGGATATCCTCGTTCAGGCCCAGCCCGCCCTGGTCTATGGCACGCCGCATGGCCATCTGGGCGGCGCGCAGGGCCTGCAGGTCGGCCAGCGTATGACGCTCGGCGGCCAGGGCCGCGCAATCGGCCTCGATCAGGGCGCGCAGTTCCAGCAGATCGGCTTCCGGCTCCTCGGCCAGCTTGAAGCTGTTGCCGCCGGGCGCGGCGGCGACGAAGGCGCCCTTGCCCTGCCGTGTCTCGACATAGCCGTCGGATTTCAGCCGCGCGATCGCCTCGCGGATCACCGCGCGGCTGACGCCATGCTGGTCGGCCATGGCATGTTCGGAAGGCAGGCGGTGGCGCGGCGGCCAGTCACCCGAGAGGATCGGCTGCAGCAGGGCCTCCACCACGGCATCGACGCGTGAGCCGATGGGGCTGGACAGGCGGATTTCGGGCAAGGCTGTCATGGTCACCTGCCTGACAAGTTAGACTGATTGTTTTTCTTTTTCAATATATTTAATAGGCACCGAAGATCAGATTCGGCACGAACAGCACTACGTCGGGCAGGAAGATCAGCAGCAGCGTAACCGCGGTGACGGCAATGAAGAACGGGACCGATTCCCGGGTATAGGCCCCTACCGGGCAGCGCAGGATCGAGCAGACCGCATACATGGCCGAGCCGACCGGCGGGGTGAAGTTGCCGATGGTGGCGGCGATGATGAAGATGAGGCCGAAATGTACCGGGTCGCCATCCAGTTCGCGCACCAGCGGCAGGAAGATCGGCGTCAGCATGATGATCAGTACGGTGCCGTCGACGAAGCAGCCGGCGATCAGGATGAACACCACGATCAGCGCCAGCACGCCGTGCAGGTTGTCGGTGACGCCCAGGATGGCGCTGGAGATCAGTTCCGGCACGCGCTCGAACACGATGCCGTAGCCGAAGATGCCCGACAGCGCGATCAGGAACATCACCGCGCCCACATCGGCGAGACTGCCTTCCAGGGCCTCGCCAATGGCGGCCCTGTGCAGGCGGCGATAGATGACCAGCCCGACGGCCACGGCATAGACCACGGCAAAGGCTCCGATCTCCGATGGCGTGAACACGCCCATGCGCAGGCCCAGCAGCAGGAAGACGGGGAACAGCAGGGCCCAGATGCCGCCGCGCAGGGCTTCGAAGACCTCGCCCGGGCTGGGCGCTTTTTTGCGCTCGGGCAGATAGCCGCGCTTCTTCGCCGTAATGGTGATGGTGATCGCCATTGCCGCCCAGAGCAGGAAAGCCGGCACGAAGCCGGCGGCGAACAGCCGGCCGATGGAGACCTGCCCCACCGTGCCATAGAGGATGAAGCCGATGCCGGGCGGGATGATCGGCGTGAGCAGGGAGCCGAAGGACAGCACGGCGGCGGCATAGCCTTTCGAGAAGCCGCGCTTCATCATCTCGGCACCCAGCATGCGGGTCTGCATGGCGGCATCGGCGATGCACGAGCCCGACACGCCGCCCATCAGCGCCGCCATGGCAATCGAGACCTGGGCCAGGCCGCCCTTCATGCGGCCGGTCAGCACGGCGGCGAGGTTGAGCAGCTGTTCGGTGATGCCCGACTTGTTCATGAAATTGCCGGCCATGATGAACAGCGGCACGGCCAGCAGGGCAAAATTCTGCGTCTGCGTGATGGTGAGCTGGATGGGAATGGTGGGCGGCAGCTCGGGATGCTGCAGGAAGAACAGCACGCCGGATATGCCGATGGCAAACGCCACCGGCATGCCCATGAGCAGGAAGATGAGAAAGGCTACGGCGACGATCAGCATGGCAAAATCCGCGCGAAAGCCTTAGGCCGGGATCTGGTGGCTGGGGCGGTTGCGGCGGAAATCCTCGCGCGCCTTTAACACCGTGGTGATCAGCAGCAGCAGGCCGCCGACCGGCATGCTCATGGTGACCCAGGAATAGCTGATCTCGGGGATGCCCTGGAAAGACCGCGCGCGGCTGATCCAGGACAGCCATGTGCCGGCGACGATCACATAGACCAGGAAGCCGGCGATGATGGCGTAATTGGCATAGGCGCAGAAGCGCCGCGCCGCGGTAGGCAGTTTTTCGACCAGCAGGTCGATCGACATCAGGCTGTTCTTGCGCCAGGCGATATCGGCGCAGAGGAAGCAGGCCCAGGCGAAAAAGCAGGTGGCGGCATCGGTGGTCCAGTTCAGCGGGTGGTGCAGCATGCGCGCCACGCCGCCGGAGAAGATCAGCACAACCATCAGGATCAGGAATGTCGCGGCAAGCACGGCTTCGATTCTGCATACACCGTCGTAAAACCGTTTCATCGCGCCGCCCTTCGCATTGTCATTCCCGGCCCTGATGGGGTGCCGTTCACGCTCTGCTTGTTACTTGCCGATTTCCTTGTGCACGGCATTCTTGGCATCGGTGATCTTGAGCACCTCGTAGGCCTTTTCGCCGGCCTTGCGGAAGGCGGCAAGATCGACGTCCTCGACCACGATCATGCCGCGCTTCTTAAGCTGCTCCTTCACTTCCGCTTCCAGCTTCATGATCTGCTTCGAGGTCGCCTCGCCGGCCGCCTCGCATTCCTCGACCAGGGCGGTCTGGTAGTCCTTCGGCAGGTCGTTGAAGAATTTCGCACTGACGACCTGGAAGTTGATCAGCATGATATGCCGGGTCTCGTTGGCGTATTTCAGCACTTCGTAGAAACGTCCGCCGGGGATGTTGTTGTAGACCAGCTCGACGCCGTCGATCGCCTTCTGCTGCAGGCCCGGATACATGTCGCCGAAGCCCATCGCCACCGGGGCGGCCCCAAGCGCGCGGATCGATTCCTGCCAGATCGGGGCGGGTGGCGTGCGGATGCGCAGGCCGGCCAGGTCTTCGGGCTTGCGCACGGGTTTGTTGGTGAAGAAATGGCGATAGCCCTGTACCCAGTTGAAGCAGGCCACTTTCAGGCCGTGCTTGCTGGCCAGCTCTTCCTCCCACTTGATCACCGTGGGCGCCTTGCGCAGCTTGGCCACGTCTTCCAGCGTCTCGGCGAAATAGGGGCCGTTCATGACGGCGATGCCGGGCACGTAGTTGCCCATGCGCGCCGAATCCGTGTTCTGGCCCACATTGGCGCCCTGGCGGATCTGCTCGATGATGTCCTCTTCCTTGCCGAGCTGCGAGGAATGGAACACCTCCATCTTCAGCCCGCCCTTGGTGCGCTCCTCCACCTTCTTGGCCCAGGTCAGGAAGCCCTCGTGATACGGCTCCTTCGGGCCGAGCACGTGGTTGAACTTCAGGCTGTAGGTCTTGCCCTGCGCCAGCGCCGGCGCGGCGTCCAGCGCGGCCAACAGGCCCAGCGCCGCACAGACCGGGGCCACGCCCTTCATGATGGTTTTCATCGGCCACTCCCTCGGGATCGGGCGCCCGGTGCTGCCGCCACCGGGCAGGCGGGCGCCTGGTTGTCGTTTTCGCGTTTCCTCGTGCCGGCGCTTGTCGCGCGCCTGGCCAACTGGTATATCAGATGCCGAACACCAGACACAAGGCCCTTATTGCCGAGCCCGAGCATCGCCTGCGGCGGGGGGAAAACCGGACATGAAGATCACGCGGCCGAAGTCGCTGAAGGAACTGGTCGTCGAAGAGTTGCGCATGCGCATCATCGACGGGCGGCTGAATCTGGGCGCCGGCCTGTCGGAAAACGCGCTCGCCGCCGAAATGGGAATCTCCAAGACGCCGGTGCGCGAGGCCCTGCTGCAACTGAAGCTGGAAGGCCTGGTGGAGGTGCAGCCGCAACGCGGCACATATGTTTTCCGCCTGGCCAGCGAGCAGGTGGTGATGATCTCCGAGCTGCGCGAGATTCTGGAGGTGGCCGCCGTGGCGGCCGCCATCGCGCGCAATCCGGAAGCGCTGACCGCGCGCATGACCCGCATCTTCGAGGACATGCGCGTTGCCTTCGATGCCAATGACACGGTGGCCTACCGCAACCTGGACGGCGATTACCACCAGGCCATCATCGATCTGTGCGGCAATCCCTATATCCACGATGCCTACAGCCAGATCGGTTTCCGCATCCAGGCCCTGCGCTCGCGGCTGTCGCATGAGGCGCTGCTGAACCGGCTGTCCATCAAGGACCATCGCGAGATGCTGAAGCTGGTGAAGGCGCGCGACGTGCAGGCCCTGCAGGACCTGATGCGCAATCACATCAATCACACCAAGCAGTCCTATCTCGACGTGCTGGAGCACCGGGATTTCATCGCCGAGGAGATCGCATCTTGACCGTTGCCGCCGCCATTGCCGCCCCGCAGCCCATGTCCTTCGACCTGAAGGGCCGTCATGCCGTGGTGATCGGCGGCGGCAGCGGCATCGGCCGCGCGATCGCCGAGGGTCTGGGTATCGCCGGGGCGCGCCTTACCCTGGCCGGCCGCCGGCGCGAGGTGCTGGAAGCCGCAGCGGTGGACTTCGCCAAGCGCGGCATCGCGGCCGGCGTTGATGCCGTGGATGCCAGCGATACCGATCAGCTTTCCGCCTTTGCCGCGCGGGCGGAAAAGGCGGCGCCGGTGGATATCCTGGTCAATGCGCAGGGCGTGATGACATTGAAGGCGGCGGAGGATTTCACGCCCGAGGATTTCGACCGCATCATGACGACGAATGCCAAAAGCGTGTATTTCAGTTGCCTGGCCTTCGGCAGGATCATGTTGGGCCGTGGCCGCGGCAGCATCGTCAATATCGCGTCGCTCGCCTCTTTCCGCGGCTTTCCGCGCAATGCCATCTACTGCATCAGCAAACATGGCGTGGTGGCCCTGACCGAGACGCTGGCGGCGGAATGGGCCGCGCGCGGCGTGCGGGTGAACGCCATCGCGCCGGGCTTTTTCGTCACCGACCTCAATCGCGAGACGCTGGTGGATGAACGCCGCGCCAAGGCAATCGGTCGCACGCCGATGGGCCGCCTGGGCGAAACCTCGGAACTGGCCGGCGCCGCCGTGTTCCTGAGCTCGCCGGCCGCCTCATACGTGACAGGCGCGACCATTCCGGTCGACGGCGGCTTCCTCGCCGCCGGCATGTAACCGAAAACTCAGTCCGGCCGGGTCTGCTGGTTCGGCAGGGTGCTGTCGCCCGGGCCGAGCGCACGCTGCATGAACACGCTGTCGACCCAGCGGCCATGCTTGTAGCCGATGGATGGCAGCGTGCCGACCACGCGGAAGCCCAGCGCAGCATGCAGGCCGATGGAGCCGAGATTCTGCGTGTCGCCGATTACCGCCACCATCTGGCGATAGCCCAGCCCCGTGCAGCGCGCGATCAGATTGGACAGCAGCGCGCGCCCGACGCCACGCCTTGGCGCATCCGGGGCGACATAAATGGAATCCTCCACCGAGAAGCGATAGGCGATGCGCGGCCGGTAGGCGCTGGCATAGGCATAGCCCACCACCCGGCCGTCCAACTCGGCCGCCAGATAGGGAAAGCCCTTGGCCAGGATGTCGCCGCGGCGGCGCGCCATCTCGATGCTGTCGGGCGGCACTTCCTCGAAACTGCCAAAACCGTGCAGGACGTGATGGGCGTAGATCGCGACGATGGCAGGAAGATCACCCTCTTCGGAGGGGCGTATGATCACGGGCGGCGTATTGCTGGTCTGGGTCATGGCATGCTGAGGAATGGGGCTTTTCCGAGACTATGGCATGAGGATGGGGCGCGGCAAAGCGCCGGCAGAATACCCTTGCCGACTGTATCGTATCGCTTCAGATTCCAGTCATGGGGGAACGTCAGCCACCGTCTGAAACCGCCGCCGCCCTGAAATTCCGCGCCACCGGCGCGGCCGGCGACACACAGCCCAGAAGCCCGATCCTGCAGCGGTTGCTGGCCTACTGGCAGTCGAAATGCGGGCCAGACGGGCGGCTGCCCGGGCGCACCGATCTCGACCCGCTGGACCTGCGCACGCTGCTGCCCAACATCTACCTGATCGATGTCCTGCCGGAGGGCGGATTCCGCGTGCGCCTGCTGGGCGAGGCCCATGTTGCGGTTTACGGGCCCGGTCTGGTTGGACGCACCATCGACGATATTTTTCCGCCGCACTCGGCGGCGGAATTCAACCGGCTCTACAGCGCCGTGGTCCGGCGCAGAACCCACGTGATCAACCAGGGTCAGGTCACCTGGTGGCAAAGCCACGAATGGCTGCGTTACGAGGGTCTGCACGCGCCGCTGGCAGCCGATGGTGTCAGGATCGACTGCATTTTTGGTGCCGGGGCATTCGAGAACTTCGGCGACGACCTTCGGTGAGACGCCGTCCCATGATTGGAATCGTTTCAAATCCGATTGGCCTTTTGGCGTAAATTGCGCCTCGTTTCTCCTTTCGGCGCTGTTCCTTCAGACTATGGCAAATGATTACTATGGTGTGTTAGCTGCCGCTGCGCTGAAAGACGGGACAATCGGACACGGATATGATCGAGACGACGCCGGAGCGCCCCAGGATCCAGGAACGGCCGGCGCCCGAGGATCTGCTGCTGCAGGATCTGCTGGCGTATTGGCAATCCAAAATCGGGCCCGACGGGCGACTGCCATCGCGCAGCGACATCGACCCGGCCGAGCGGACGCATCTGCTGCCATATCTTTTCCTCATCGATGTGGAGTCCGGGACAGGCCCGCAGCCCGCCTATCGCGTGCGCCTGCTCGGCACGGCGCAGAGCGTGATCTATAACGGCAGTTTTGCCGGACAAACCATCGATCAGATGATGGGCAGCAAAGCCACGCTGTTCCGCCACGCCTTCGACCAGGTTCGCCTGCGCCGCGGCCCGGTGGGCTATGCCGGCAAGCTGATCTGGTGGTTCGGCAAGGAATGGATCGACTTCGAAAGCATCCAGATGCCGCTGGCGGGCGACGGCGAAAACGTCGACATGATCATCGGCGCCGCAGTGTTCAGCATCATGGGACGGAAATGGGGCTGAACCGACACGCGGCCCTGCCTGCATGGCCGCGCCCTGTATTGCAGCGTCAGCTTTGCGGCGCCGGCTGCGTCATCAATCGCGCCGCCACGGCCTTGGGCAACAGCAGCCATATCTTGCCGGCATGTTTCATGCGGCCGGCAATGTTTTCGGCTTCCGGGCCATGGCCCCAGAAGACGTCGCCGCGCACCGCGCCGCGGATCGCGCCGCCGGTATCCTGCGCCACCATCAGCCGCTGCAGCGGCAGGTCGTCATGGGGCGGGACGGCCGAAGGACGGGTCGCCGCCAGCCAGACCGGCAACCCCATGGCATGCAGACCGCGGTCGACCGCCAGGCTGCGGCCGGGCAGCAGGGCGACACCCTGGGCGCCGGGCGGGCCATCGCTGTCATCCTTCGGCGCGGGCAGTTCGCGGAAAAACACATAGGACGGATTCTGCCGCAGCAGTTCCGGCGCGGCGGAGGGATTGGCGCGCAGCCAGGCCCGGATGCTCTGCATCGAGACTTCCTCGCGGCTGAGCAGGCCGCGCTCGATCATCACCTTGCCGACCGCGACGTAGCCATGGCCATTCTGCGCGGCGAAACCGACGCGCATCTGCTTGCCATCGGGCAGCTGCACGAGCCCCGAGCCCTGTACCTGCAGGAAAAAGGCATCGGCGGCATCGTCGAGCCAGACCAGTTCCAGGTTCCGGCCCGCCAAGGCACCGGACTCGATGGCGCCGCGGTCGTCATAGGGCCGCAGCCGCCCGTCGCGCACCCGGCCTGCGATGCGCTGGCCTTTCAGGCCGTCGCGGAATTCGCCCAGGTCCACCTGCACCAGATCGGCCGGCTGGCGATAAAGCGGCACGGTGTAGGCCCCGCCGCGCTGGCGGCTGCCGCGCACCAGGGGCTCGTAATAGCCGGTGAACAGACCCTCCGCCTTGCCGTCCCCGATCACCGCCACGGGCTGCAATTCGCGCTCGATCAGCCGGCGCAGGCCGGCATCGTCGGCAGGATTCAGGGCAGCGAGGCCCGTGCAGAAATTCCGCCAGTCGTCGCCGCTGCCATAGCGGTCGAACCCGTCCAGACCGGAAGCGCCGCGGGCGACCATGTGGCTGCAGCTTCGGCTCAGCGCCGGAACGGCGTCGGCAAGACGGTCGGCGGCATAGCCGGGCAGATCGGTGAAGGCAGCCGGCCGGAAAGCCAGCGGCGGGGCCGGTGGTGGCTTGGGGGCGCAAGCCGCCAAGGCGGCCAGCAGCACAACGGCCAGGCCGCGCATCAATTCGGCGCAGTGGTGGCGATCAGGGTCCAGTTCGGATCGCGCGAGCGGGTGTCGCGGGCGAAAGTCCAGATATCGGTGACCTGCTCGACACTGTTGGCATGGCCGGCGATGACATGGCCCTGGGCATCCTTGGTGACGCTGATCAGCTCGGATTCGAAGCGGATGGTCACTTCGGCGACGCGGTTGTTCACCTGGGTCTCGACGATCTCGGCGCCGCGCAGGCCGACGAAGGTGGTTTCAACCGTCTCGCCGCGCTGGATACGCTCGTCGATGGCGGCGGCGAAATCGTTGAACACCTCGCGCGACAGCAGCGGGCGCAGGGTGTCCTTGTCGCCGGCGGCAAAGGCCGTGACGATCATTTCGTAGGCGGCCTTGGCGCCGCCCAGGAATTCGGCGGCATCAAAAGAGGGATCGGCCGCGCGGATGCGGGCGACCTTTTCGTCGACCGGCTGTTCCGGCATGTCCCGGCGCGGCAGGCTGACCACGTTGTCGCCGTCGCGGCCGGCCTCGGCTTCAGCGCCGGCCTTGTCGGTTTCGCTCTCGGGTCCGGCGAAAGGCGGGCGCCGGCGCTGTTCATGGCCGGTGCGCTGGCCCAGGACGGCACGCAGACGCAGGGCAATGAAGCCGGCAATGGCGCCAAGCAATAGAATGTCGAGAAACTGGAACCCGCCGTCGCCCATCGCGCTGCCTGTTTACCTTTTTGACGAAGTTTACCCCCGGGGATGCCCGCGGTCCAGCCGAACCGGCCCAACCAGACCGTTCCGGACCATCCGTTTGCGCATCCGCGGCAGAGAGGAAATAGGGATAAATCGGGCTTTTGCAAGCGCTGCTGCGTCATGCCGGCCGGGGCCCGCCTTGTCCCTGCGCGGCAAAGCATGCTAGGGACAGCCGCACCTTACGAGCAGAGAGATCACCCGGCCATGACCGATTACGCCAATCCGCCGTCCGGCTTCAATCCCGATACCGCGCCGCGCTTCGGCCTGAACGCGCAGTACACCAAGGATCTGTCGTTTGAGCATCCGATGGCGCCGCGCACCTTCAGCATGGAAGGCGCGCCGCAGATCTCGGTCAATGTCGGCACCCAGGCGGAGCGGGTCAGCGACAACCTGTTCGAGGTGACGCTGCGCATCCTGTGCGAAGCCAAGCATGGCGAGGAGACCGCCTTCGTGGTCGACCTCTACTATGCCGGCCTGTTCACCCTGGCCAATATCCCGCCCGAGCATGTCGAGCCCCTGCTGCTGGTCGAGGCACCGCGCCTGCTGTTCCCGTTTGCCCGCCGCATCGTTGCCGATGCCACCCGCGACGGCGGCATGCCGCCACTGATGCTCGACCCGATCGACTTCCTGCAGCAGTACCAGCGCAGCAAGCAGCTGGAAGCCGAGCAGCAGGGCACGGCCTGACGCGGGCCGGGACCACAGCGGCGGAGACCGCGGCATGACTGTTCCTCTGGACGATGCCATCGCCGCCTCCGCCCATCCCCGGCTACTGACCACCGATTTCCTGAAGATCTGCACGCCGCGCATCCGGCGCTTCTGGGATTACTGGAACGCCAAGCGCGGCGATCGCGCGATGCCGTCGCGCCGGGACATCGAGCCCACCGAAATCCCCGACCTGCTGCCCTATATCGTGCTGACAGAGGTTCTGCGCGAACCGCCCTTCCTGCGCTATCGCCTGGTCGGCACCAAGCAGGTGGCCATCCGCGGCCACGATCCGACCGGCGAGCCGGTGCGCGGCCATTACATCGGCCATCATCTGGGCGTCGAAGAGGACGAGGTTTTGCTGAACTACCGCATCGTCATCGAGCGGCGAGGCCTGGTCTACGATTACAACCCGACCATGGGTCCGGCGCTGGAAACCGGGTCTTTCGGCATCAAGCCGGTGCGCGAACTGGGCACCCTGCTGCTGCCGCTGTCCAGCGATGGCGAGACGGTCGACATGGTTTTCTGCTGCGCCGACATAACATAGGCGCGGCGGGCAACCTCAATCCGCCTTCAGCCAGAGCGGATCTTTGAGTTTCGCCACGAAGGCGGCATGAGCCGCCAGCTCTTCCTCGGTCGGCGCATGGGGGCGGGGCGGGCGCGCCGGGCCGCGGTTGACCGGCGTGGTCGCCATGGCCTGCCCGCCGACATCGAAACCGGCAAGGCCAAGGCCCTGCTGCCGGCCGCCGATTAATTCAAGATAGACCTCGGCCAGCAATTCGGCGTCGAGCAGCGCGCCATGTTTGGTGCGCGCGGAATTGTCGATGTTGAAGCGCTTGCACAGCGCATCCAGGCTTGCCTGGGCGCCGGGAAACTTGGCGCGCGCGATCTTCACCGTGTCGACAGCGCGTTCCATCGCGATATGGGGAAACCCCTGCAGCCGCGCCAGTTCGGCATTCAGGAAGCCGATATCAAAGGCGGCATTGTGGATCACCAGCGGGTCTTCGCCGATGAAGTCGCAGAATTCGCGCGCGATGGCGCCGAAAAGCGGCTTGTCCTTGAGGAACTCGTCGGAAATGCCATGCACCTTGAAGGCCTCTTCCGGCATGGCGCGCTCGGGATTGATGTAGACGTGGTAATGCCGGCCGGTCGGAACGTGATTGATCAGCTCGATGCAGCCGATTTCCACCACGCGGTCGCCTTCCTGCGGGTTGAAACCCGTGGTTTCGGTATCCAGCACCACTTCACGCATGGGCATTCCCTTCGGCCCGGCCTTCCTCTGTGCGCCGCCGGAGATCGGCCAGAACCTCGGCAACCCGCGCCTCGGTCTCGGCCAGCGAAACCCCGGTGTCGATCACATAATCCGCGCCGGCACGCTTTTGTGCATCCGGCACCTGACGGGCCAGTATGGCGGCGAATTTCTCTTCCGTCATGCCCGGTCGCGCCAGCACGCGGCTTTTCTGCATCTCGGCCGGTGCGCTGACCACGATCACGGCATCAACGCTGTTGCGACCTTTGCCCTCGAACAGCAGCGGAATGTCGAGTACCACGAAGGGCTCGCCGCGTGCCTCCGCTTCCGCCAGGAAGCGCTGGCGCTCGGCGCCAACCAGAGGGTGGACGATGGATTCCAGTCGTTTTATTTCCTCAGGCTTGCCCAGCACCAGCCGCGAAAGGATGTCGCGGTTCACGCTGTCGCCGCTGACGGCGCCGGGAAAGGCGGCGCGCACGGGTTCCACGGCCGCACCGCCCGGGGCATAGAGGGCATGCACGGTGGCGTCGGCATCGAATAGCGGCACGCCGCGCGCCGCAATCATCTTGCCCACGGTGGATTTGCCCATGCCGATGGAGCCGGTGAGCGCGACTTTCAGCATCGGGGCCTCGTCATTGCCGCCTCAATCCGCCAGCACCGCTGCACGCAGCTCCGGCGTCACCGCCGGCGCCACGCCGAACCAGGCCGCAAATCCTGGCCGGCCCTGATGCAGCAGCATGCCCAGACCATCCACCGCCGCATTGCCGCGCGCCTTCGCGCGGGCCAGCAGGTCGGTGACAAGCGGCGAATAGACGATGTCGTTGACCAGGGCGGACGCCGGCAGGTCATCGAGCGCGATCTCCAGCGGCGGCTGGCCGCTCATGCCCAGGCTGGTGGTATTGACCAGCAGGTTGATGCCGGCGACGGCCTCGGCCCGTTCATCCCAGGCCACAGGCCGCACGGCATGGCCGAATTCCACCGCCAGCGCCTCGGCCTTCTCGATGCTGCGATTGGCGATGCGCAGGTCGGAGACGCCGGCATCGAGCAGGGCGACGACAATGGCGCGCGAGGCGCCGCCGGCGCCCAGCACCAGGGCCGGGCCGGCATCGGGCCGCCAGCCGGCCGGTGCGTCGGCCTTGAGACTCTCCAGAAAACCGAAGGCATCGGTGTTGCTGCCATGCAGGCTGCCGTCTGGCTGCACCACCACGGTATTCACTGCGCCGATGCGCCGCGCCACGGCATCGACCGCATCCATCATCGGCAGAACCGCCACCTTGTGCGGAATAGTGACATTGACGCCGCGAAAGCCCGGCTCCTTCGGCAGATCGGCGATGAAGGCGGCCAGATCCTCGGGCGGCACCGGCAGCTTGTCGTAGCGTCCGGCCAAGCCGTATTGCTGCAGCCAGAAGCCGTGCAGCTTGGGCGAGCGCGAATGCGCCACCGGCCAGCCGATCACGCCGGCCCGCGGGATGATCTCGTCATTGCCGGCTAGGGTCATGCCCGCAGTACCCTGTTTTCGCGCAGGATATCCAGCAGCGGGAGCAGCGGCAGCCCGAGGATGGTGAAGAAATCGCCCTGGATGCGGCTGAACAGCTGCACGCCCAGGCCCTCCAGCTGATAGGCCCCCACCGAAGACAGAACGCCATCGCCGGCCTGGGCCAGATAGGCATCGAGGAAATCCTCGCTGAAATTCCGCATGACCATGCGTGCCACATCCACATGCCGCCAGATGATACCGCCGCCGCGTGCCAGCACCACGGCGGAAACCAGCTCATGGGTCCTGCCGCGCAGGGCCAGCAGCTGCTCGCGCGCCGCCGGCAGGCTTTCCGGCTTGTCATACCAGCGTCCGTCGCAGACCAGCATCTGGTCCGCAGCGATGACGAAGTCGCCGTCGGCAGATGGCGACACACGCTGGGCCTTGAGTTCGGCCAGGGCCATGGCGGCATCCGATGGTGCCGCACCCTCGGCGCGCAGGGCCAGCTTGATCTCGCTTTCATCCACGCGCGCGGGCTGGACGGAAAATTCCAGACCGGCAGAGCGCAGCATGGCAGCCCGCGACGGGCTGGCCGAGGCCAGGATCAGGGTCACGCGCGCGGTCCCTTTTGCGGCGACTCTTCCAGATCCAGTGCCTGCTGCTTGCGCTGTTCCTCGCGGCGGGCATGCAGGTTGAGGATCGCTGCGGCGGTTTCCTCGATGGAACGGCGGGTGACGTCGATCATCGGCCAGTTATGCTTGGCGCAGAGCTTGCGCGCAATGTTCAACTCCTCACGCACCCGTTCGTCGTCCACATAGTCCGTTTCGGTCGACTCATTCATCGAGATCAGACGGTTTTTGCGGATGGAAACCAGCCGGTCGGGCGAGGTGGTCAGGCCCACCACCAGGGGGTTGCGGGCATTCTCCAGTTCCGACGGAATGATGAGCCCGGGCACGATCGGCACGTTGGCCGTCTTGTAGCCCCGGTTCGCCAGGTAGATCGAGGTCGGCGTCTTGGAGGTGCGCGACACACCGACCAGCACGATATCCGCCTTTTCGATATCCATCGTGAGCTGGCCGTCGTCATGGGCGATGGTGAAATGCATCGCGTCGATGCGATGGAAATACTCGGCATCCAGTTCATGCTGGCGGCCGGGCAGGTTTTGCGCCTTTTCGCCCAGATACTTGCCGAATGCCAGGATCACCGGGTCGAGCACTGGCACGATGGGCAGCTTGGCCTTGGCGCAGCCTTTCACCAGAATTTCCCGCAACTGCGGATCAACGATGGTAAACAGCACCAGCCCGCCCATGGCGGCGATGGCCTCGACCACGCGTTCCATCTGGAGCGGCTTGCGCACCAGGGCCCAGGTATGGGTTTCCACCTCTTCCTGGGATTTCTGGAATTGCACCAGGGCCGCCTTGGCGACCGATTTCAGGGTTTCGCCGGTGGCATCCGAAACCAGATGAATATGCGGCCGTACGGTTTTCGGCATCGGCTGTGAAACGCCCTTCCGGCTGTGGAAAACGGGGAAATAGCGAATAAGGCCGGCTTTTTCCCCAGCCCGGCCATTTTCATGCCCGCAAGCCGGTTTTCATGCAACACACCTGTCACCTGCGGATCGTTTTTTGTCGTCCTCTGTGGAAAGCGTGGAAAACCAAAAAGACAGGGGTACAAGGAACATCATCCCCGTTATCCCCATAATTCCTGTGGCCGATTCATGGCGGTTATGCGACGAGTCGGCATGCTTTATCCCCGGTGGTCTATCGCGACCCATCCCGGCGCACCGATCTGGACAGAGTCCGGGATGAGGCAGTTGCAAGCAGTTATCCCCGGCTCCCACCGCACAACAAACCACTACATCCCTTTTATTTTTAAATAAAATAGAAGAGGAATAAGGGATGGCCCGTCTCCCCCCCGCTCAGGCTGTTCAGCCAACCAAACCCCTGTTACGCACCCTCGCCGGCTTACCCAGCGAACGGCCGCCCTTGTGGCTCATGCGCCAAGCCGGACGATACCTGCCGGAATACCGTGCCACCCGCTTGCAGGCCGGCAGCTTCCTCGATCTCTGCTATACGCCCGCCTTGGCCGCGGAAGTGACGCTGCAGCCGATCCGCCGGTTCGGTTTCGATGCCGCCATCCTGTTTGCCGACATCCTACTGGTGCCCCAGGCCCTGGGTCAGGGCCTGACCTTCAAGGAAAACGAGGGGCCTGTGCTGGACGCGATCCGCACCGCCGCCGAATTGACCCGGCTCGACCCAAAAGGCATCCACAAACGGCTGGAGCCGGTCTACGAGGCGGTCAGCCGCATCCGGGAGGCACTGCCTGCGGATTGCACCCTGATCGGCTTTGCCGGCGCGCCATGGACGGTGGCGACCTATATGCTGGAGGGGCGTGGATCGAGCGATCATGCCGCCGCCAAGACCTGGGCCTTCGGCAATCCGTTTGGCCTGGATGCGCTGATGACCATTCTGGTCGAAGCCACCGTGGATTATCTCGACCGCCAGATCCAGGCCGGCGCCGAGGTGGTGCAACTGTTCGACACCTGGGCCGGCGTGCTGCCGGAAGCGGAGTTCCGCCGCTATTGCATCGAGCCGGTGCGGCGGATCATCGCCGCGTTGAAGCAGAAGCATCCCACCGTGCCGGTGATCGCCTTTCCGCGCGGCGCCGGTGCGCAGTATGACGGTTATGCGCTGGCCACGGGCGCCGATGCCGTTGGTATGGATTTCACCGTGCCGCTGGGCTGGGCCCGCGATCATCTGTGGAATAAAATGCCGGTGCAGGGCAATCTCGATCCGCGCCTGCTGGTGGTCGGCGGTCAGGCCATGGCGGAAGGCGTGCAGCGCCTGCTGCGCACATTTGCGGGCCGCAACCATATCTTCAATCTGGGCCATGGCATCGTGCCGGAAACGCCGGTGCGCCATGTCGAGGACCTGGTGCGCCTGGTGAAGGGCACCGAAACGGCGGTGTAAAAGCTACATGCGCGCCAGATCCTCGATGGCTGCCACCACCATGCCGGTACCGACGGCAATCATGAGAATATCCGCCGCCACGCGTACATGACGATATCCCGCTGGCGGCGGGCTGAGACGGATCGTCAATTCACGCGGCAGATCGTAGAAGATCACATCACGGGGCAGCGGCCGGCCGAGCGCCCACTTCTTGGCCTGGCCCGGCGGCATGCAGCCGTTGTTCTTCTTCGCCAGACCCGGCGGACAGCGGCCACTGGCAGCCAGACCGCCGAAATATTCATGCACGACCATGCGATCTTGGTCATTGAAAGAAATGTTGATCGATATGCCGCCGTCCTGCGGGCCGCCTTTCTTGTGGCCTTGGTGAGAAGCTGTTCCTCGCTGATGCCCCTTGTTTGGGTGTCCGCCCGGAGGATCGGCAAAGGCGGGCAGGCTTGGGATGACGCCACCCAGGGCGATGGCAACGCCAAGGCCAAGCGCAACAAGACGGGAATGATGGCGGGACATGGATTCCTCCGGTGCAGGGCTGCAATCAGACACCTCAACCGCTTTTCATCCTGAGCCAGATTACGGCGCTTTTATGTCGGAATTTTCCCCGTTCTCTGTTGTTTTTCTCAAGCCCTGCGGCGTTTTTGGCTGTTGTCTCGGCTAGTTTCAGTCTACATCCTCGGTCATCATGCCCCAGAAAACCGCCGTCATTCTGTTCAATCTTGGTGGGCCGGACAGTCAGCAGGCCGTTCAGCCCTTTCTGTTCAACCTGTTCAACGATCCAGCCATCATCCGGCTGCCCAATCCGTTCCGCTGGCTGCTGGCGAAACTGATCTCGTCGCGCCGAGCGCCGAAGGCGGCCGGGATATATGAACGGATGGGGGGGCGCTCGCCGATCCTGCCGCAGACGCAGGCGCAGGCGGCGGCATTGAAAACGGCCCTGGGCAGCGACGACTATGCCGTGTTCATCGCCATGCGTTACTGGCATCCCTTCGCCCGCGAAGCCGCGAAAGCGGCAAAGGACTGGGGCGCCGAGCGTGTGATTCTGCTGCCGCTCTATCCGCAGTTTTCCACCACCACCACGGGATCCTCGCTGAAGGACTGGGATCATGCGGCAAGGCAGGTTGGCCTGGACGTGCCGACGGCGGCCATCGGCTGCTATCCGGAGGAACCGGGCTTCGTCGCCGCGCAAACGCAACTGCTGCAGGACGTGCTGCAGAAAGCCGAGGCGATTGGCAAGCCGCGCATCCTGTTTTCCGCCCATGGCCTGCCCAAGAAGGTGGTGACCGACGGCGATCCCTATCAAATGCAGGTGGAGAGGAGCGTGGCGGCGATCCAGCGCCAGCTCAAGCGTCCCGACCTGGAAATGCAGATCTGCTATCAGAGCCGCGTCGGACCGCTGGAATGGATCGGACCTCCCACCGATGCGGAGATCGAGCGCGCGTCAAAAGACGGCCGCGTGGTGGTGGTGGTGCCGGTGGCGTTCGTGTCGGAGCATTCCGAGACCCTGGTGGAACTCGACATCGAATACGCCGAACTGGCGCAGCATAACGGCGCCGCCGGTTATCTGCGGGTAGGCACCGTGGGCGTGCAACCAGACTTCATCACCGGCTTGGCGCGACTGGTGCGCGGCGCCATGGGACGGCAGGACGTGTTCGACAATGCCCCGCGCTGCGGCAGCGGCGAGCGTCCCTGCGGCAATGCCTGGCGGCGCTGCGTCTGCAAGGGCTGAGTCATTCAGCCGCGCCAGAACGGCTTATCCGCTTCCCGCCGCACATCAACGTCGCTCAGACCCAGATCGCGCCAGGCCAGGCGACCCATGGCGGCAAGCTGACGCCGCTCGCGCGCCCGGCGCCGCCAGCACCGCAGCAGCGCGATCAGGTCATTGAACCAGGCCGCCGATGCAGCGGACCGGGTTTCACGGGAAAGCGGGACGGAGAGCAAATCGCTGCAGGTCATGTCAGGCCTCCACAGGGAGCATGGTTTTTTCGAAATTCCGCATGGCGGCGATGAAGGCCGACGGGACTGGGATCGGCCGGCGGCTGGCCAGCCCAACGGCCACATAGGTTATGCGGCCCAGCACCAGCAGTTCGTTGCCGCGCCAGACCGGGAAGGCATACTGGAAGCTGGTGCGGCCGATATGCGGCACCGCGACACCGATCTCGAGATCGTCGTCCAGCCGGGCCGATCCGCGGAACTCGGCTTCGGCTTTCACGGCCAGGATATCGGCGCCGTCATTGGCCAGGCCCGACCGCAGGCTGTAGCCGATGGCGCGCAGGTATTCGTTGGCGGCGCTGTCGAAAAACACGAAGTAATTCGGATTGAACACGATGTCCTGCGGATCCAGGTCGGCCCAGCGCACCCGGTAGGAATACAGGAAGGGGACGTCTTCACGATGCATGGCGGCGCTCCTTGAAATATGTATGACTCACTCATATATATTACTCATACATATTTTCGTCAACCGGCATTTCTGCGTTGACCGCCGCCGGGCGGCAGCCTTAAATCCGGCCAGGAGATTGCGGGGAGACAGGCATGGCCTTGCGCGAAGACACCACCGTGAACCTGCTGGGCGCCCTCGGTGTTGCCGTGACCGACCGGATCCGCGAGAGCGTCGATGCGGCCGGTGAACATGGCGGGCAGGCCGGCGCGGCGCTGACCACCATCGGTATCCTGCCCGGCCTGTCGATCGGAAAGCTGGCCGAGGTGCTGGGTCTGACGCATCCCGGCACGGTGCGCCTGGTCGAGCGGCTGGTGGCGGACGAGCTGGTGGAAAAGACCCCTTCGGCCGAGGACGGGCGCACCATGGCGCTGAAACTCACGTCGCTGGGCCGACAGCGCCGCCGCGACATCCTGACCCAGCGCCAGCGCCGGCTGCAGGCATTGCTCGAAGGCCTGAGTGCAACCGAACGGAAGCAGTTCGACGGATTGCTGCGCAAGATCCTTGGCCATATGCCGGTGTCGCGGCGCGAGGCCCATGCCGTCTGCCGCTACTGCGATGCCGGTCCATGCTTTCGCAGCGGGTGCCCGGTGGACGAGTCCTGTCCCGAGCCGCAGACGGCCGACTTGCGGGCCTGAGCCGCCGGCGTTAAGCAGGGGTCATGCTCTACGACTGGCTGAAAGCCCTGCATGTCATAGCCATCATCGCCTGGATGGCCGGCATGCTCTATCTGCCGCGGCTCTATGTCTATCACTGCGGGGCGGCGCCCGGTTCGAAGGAATCCGAGACCTTCAAGGTGATGGAGCGTCGCCTGTTGAAAGCCATCATCAATCCGGCCATGGGCGCCGCCTGGATATTCGGCATCGCCATCGCCTGGCTGGGCCATCACTGGGACCAGCCCTGGTTCTGGGCCAAGGTCATGCTGGTGCTCGGGATGCAGGGCGCCCAGGGCGCCTTGACCCGCTGGCAGCGCGATTTCGCCGAGGACCGCAACCGCCACAGCCAGCGCTTTTACCGCGTCATCAACGAGGTGCCGACCCTGCTGATGATCGGCATTGTCATTCTGGTGATCGTCAAACCCTTTTGAAGGCTGGATTTCTCTCAGGACATCGGCTGTTGCAGCGGCGACATGTTCCTGATATGTGCCGTATTTAACAAGCCATTGCGGGCTTCACCGATTACCGGCCAGATAAAGGATGGGTGCAATTTCTCACAGGCACCCGGCTGCGACTGCCGCTAAGGTGCCGCCGCATAAAGTTTTCGTGGCATTGATCACAGACCGGGCCGCAGCTTTAGCTTGTCGACACCATCTGCGCTGTTTACTTCTTCGCGCATGCAAAAAAACCGGGGGTTCCCGATGTCCGTGCGTTCCTTGCGTCTCAGCGGCCTGACTGGCCTGTCGGTCGCCGCTGTCCTCTTTGCTATTGCTGTCGCCCCTGCGGCCATCGCCCAGGGTGGCCCGGGCGGTCCGCCGCCGGTGACGGTGGCCAAGCCGGTGGTCAAGCCCATCGTGGAGATGGATGAATATACCGGCCGCTTCGATGCCATCGGCGCGGTGGAAGTCCGTGCCCGGGTCAGCGGCTATCTGGAGACCGTGCATTTCCAGGACGGTGCCACGGTGAACCAGGGCGACCTCTTGTTCACCATTGACCGCCGCACCTATCAGGCCGCCTTCAACCAGGCGCAGGCCACGCTGAACACGCGCCAGACCGAATTTGACCTGGCCAAGGTGGAATTCGAGCGCTATCAGCGCCTGACCCAGACCGGCGCCGCCGCCGCCGCCACGCTGGACCAGCGCCGCCAGACCTTCCTGGCCGCGCAGGCCAATATCGCCGGTGCGCGCGCCGCCCTGGAAACCGCGCGGCTGAATTTGAGCTTCACCGAGATCCGCGCGCCGATCGCCGGCCGCATCTCGCGCAAGCTGGTCACCGAAGGCAACCTGGTGCGCGAGAACGAGACGCTGCTGACCACCATCGTGCAGCTCGACCCGGTGCATTTCTATTTCGACATCGACGAGCGTTCCTACCTGGCCTATCAGCGCATCGCGCGCCAGAATGGCGGCAACGGGAATGGCAAGGGCCTGCCGGTGGCCGTGCAGCTTTCTGACGAGAAGGTCTTCAGCCACAAGGGCGTGCTCGATTTCACCGACAACCGCCTGGATGCCGCCACCGGCACCATGCGCCTGCGCGCGGTGTTCGAGAACAAGGACCTGTTCCTCACCCCGGGCCTGTTCGGCCGCATTGCCGTGCCGGGCAGCCCGGAATACCAGGGCATCCTGCTGCCTGACGAGGCGATCCTCACCGATCTGGACCGTCGCTATGTCTATGTCGTCGGCGCCGACGGTGCCGTGCAGCAGCGCCCGGTCCGCCTGGGGTCGCGCACCGACAGCTACCGCATCATCCGCGACGGGCTGAAGGGCGACGAGACCGTGGTGATCAACGGCCTGCAGCGCGTGCGCATGGGCGGTGGCCGCGTGACGCCGCAGCCGGTGACCCTGCCGCCGGTCTGGCAGGGTCTGCTGGCGCTGCCGCAGCCGGGCGCCCCCGCACAGCAGGGCGCGCCGAAGTAACCCCGTTCAAGTTTTACGCCGAGAGGCAGCCATGAAGTTCGGACATTTCTTTGTCGACCGGCCGATATTTGCCGCCGTCATATCCATCGTGACGGTGATTATCGGCGCGATCGCCTACACGCAGTTGCCGATCAGCGAATATCCGGAAATCGCCCCGCCGCAGATCAACGTCACGGCCAGCTATCCCGGCGCCGATGCCGAGACGGTGGCGCGCACGGTGGCCACGCCGATCGAGCAGGAAATCAACGGCGTGGAGAACATGCTCTACATGTCGTCGTATTCCACGGCGGCCGGCGTGATGCAGCTTACCGTCACCTTCCGCCCAGGCACCAACCTGGACGACGCCCAGGTGCAGGTGCAGAACCGCGTCACCATCGCCGAACCGCGCCTGCCCGAGGAGGTACGCCGCCTGGGCATCACCACACGCAAGCAGGCCGGCGACTTCCTCATGGTCGTGCACCTGCTGTCGCCCGACAAACGCTACGACGAGCTTTACATCGCCAATTACATGAACCTGCGCATCCGCGAGCAGCTGCTGCGGCTGGACGGCGTGGGCAACGTGACCGTGTTCGGCGGCAGCGAATACGCCATCCGCATCTGGCTCGACCCCAACCGACTGGCCGCCTATGGCCTGTCGGGCGCCGATGTCGTGGCCGCGCTGCAGGCGCAGAACGTGCAGGTATCCGGCGGCGCGCTGGGCCAGCAGCCGGCACCCGACAGCAACCCACTGCAGGTGATGGTGGCGACGCAGGGCCGCTTCGACGACGTGCGGCAGTTCCGCAACGTGATCGTCAAGACCGGCACCGACGGCCGCATCGTGCAGCTTGAAGATGTCGCCCGCGTCGAGATG
Organism: Ferrovibrio sp.; assembly: GCF_046297895.1. Taxonomy (GTDB): domain Bacteria; phylum Pseudomonadota; class Alphaproteobacteria; order Ferrovibrionales; family Ferrovibrionaceae; genus Ferrovibrio. Next base: position 111,304 of record NZ_JBKBHC010000007.1, read on the forward strand.
GGCGGCAAGGACTATACCAGCCGCAGCTATCTGGACGGCCAGACCGCCGTGGCGATGGGCGTGTTCCAGCGCCCGGGCACCAACGCGCTCGCCACCTCGGAAGAGGTGATCGCGAAAATGGAGGAACTGAAGAAGGATTTTCCGCCCGGCCTGGAATACACCATCATCTACAACCCCACCGAGTTCGTCGCCCAGTCGGTGGACGAAGTCTACAAGACGCTGATCGAGGCCATCATCCTGGTCGCGCTGGTGGTGCTGATCTTCCTGCAGAACTGGCGCGCGGCGATCATTCCGATCCTGGCCATCCCGGTCTCGCTGATCGGCACCTTCGCCGTGATGGCGGCCTTCGGCTTCACGCTGAACGTGCTCAGCCTGTTCGGCCTGGTGCTGGCCATCGGCATCGTGGTCGACGACGCCATCGTGGTGGTGGAGAATATCGAGCGCAACATCGCCCTGGGCATGAGCCCGCGCGACGCGGCGCATGAAACCATGGACGAGGTCGGCACGGCTGTGGTGGCCATCGCCGTGGTGCTGTCGGCGGTGTTCATTCCCACCGCCTTCATTCCCGGCATCTCGGGCCAGTTCTACAAGCAGTTCGCCCTGACCATCGCGGCGGCCACCATCATCTCGGCCTTCAACTCGCTGACCCTGTCGCCGGCCCTGGGCGCCATCCTGCTCAGGCGGCACGAGAAGGGCGAACACCATCGCCCGGCCTTTGCGCCGCTGCGCTGGCTGCAGGCTGCCGGAGACAAGTTCAACACCGGCTTCGACCGCATGGGCAACAGCTACAGCCGCTCGGTCGGCGGCATCGTGAAGCGGCGCGTGATGATGCTGGGCATCTATGGCCTGCTGGTCGCGGCCACCGGCTTCATGTTCTACAAGGTGCCGCAGGGCTTCATCCCGCCGCTGGACCGCGGCTATGCCATCGTGGTGATCCAGATGCCCGACGGCGCGTCTTTGAGCCGCACCGACGAGGTGACGCAGAAGGCGACCAAGCTGATCGAAACCACGCCGGGCATTTCCCATATCGTGGCGATCCCCGGTTTCAATGGTGCCACCTTCACCAACTCCAACAGCGCCTCGGTGATGTTCACCACGTTCGAGCCGTTCGAGGAACGTCTGGCCAGGGGCCTGACGTCGGATGCCATCGTCGGCCAGCTGATCGGGCGGTTGCAGGCGGTGGAAGAGGCTTTCGTCATCGCCATCCCGCCGCCGGCGGTGCCCGGCATCGGTTCGGGCGGCGGCTTCAAGATGCAGCTTCAGAACCGCACCGGCGACGACGTGCGGCCGCTGCTGGCCGCAGCCTACCAGATGATGGGGCGCGCCATGCAGACTCCGGGCGTTACCGGCGTGTTCACCACCTTCTCGGCTTCCTCGCCGCAGGTCTTCCTCGAGATCGACCGCGTGAAGGCGCAGATGCTGAACGTACCGCTGGGCAATGTGTTCGAGACGCTGCAGGTCAATCTGGGTTCTGCCTATGTGAACGACTTCAACGCCTTCGGCCGCGTCTTCCAGGTGCGCGCCCAGGCCGATGCCGGCTTCCGCCTGAACAAGGAGGACATCCAGCGTCTGAAAGTGCGCTCGGCCAGCGGCGAGCTGGTTCCCCTGGGCACCCTGGTGGAGCTGCGTGAAACCGCTGGCCCCGACCTGATCCAGCGATACAACATGTATGTGTCGGTGCCGCTGCAGGGCAACACCGCGCCCGGCTTCTCCACCGGCCAGTCGCTCACCGCCATGGAACAACTCGCCGGGCAGGTGCTGCAGCCGGGCCAGGGGTTCGAGTGGACTGAAATCGCCCTGCAGGAACGCATGACCGGAAACACGGCGATTTTCGTCTTCGTGCTGGCCATCGTGTTCGTCTTCCTGGCGCTGGCCGCCCAGTATGAAAGCTGGGTGCTGCCGCTGGCGATCATGCTGATCGTGCCGATGAGCATGCTGTTCGGTCTGCTCGGCGTCTGGATTGCCGGCATCGACAACAACGTGCTGGTGCAGATCGGCTTCGTCGTGCTGATCGGCCTGGCGGCCAAGAACGCGATCCTGATCGTGGAATTCGCCCGCCAGATCGAGCATGAGGGCAAGAGCGCGGTGGAAGCCGTGATCGAGGCCTGCCGCCTGCGCCTGCGCCCGATCCTGATGACGGCCTTCGCCTTCATCCTCGGCGTTCTGCCGCTGGTGGTTTCCACCGGCGCCGGTGCCGAGATGCGGCGTTCGCTGGGTACGGCGGTATTCTCCGGCATGATCGGGGTGACGCTGGTGGGTCTGTTCCTGACGCCGATCTTCTATGTGGTGCTGCGCGCCTTCGTGCGGCGCCGTGCGGCGTCGGCGGAGCCGCCGGCGCAACCGCAGCCCGGCGAATAAGGCCGCAATCACCGACGGCAACGACAGCGGGCCCGGATAATATGCCGGGCCCGTTTTCTTTCGGGCGGCGCCTCAGACCCGCAGCAGGGTTGGATCGAGGGTGAAAAGTTCCTGCGGCGCCTCGACGCCGCGCAGGGCATAGCGGCCGAGCGACACGGCTTCCTCGCGCAGGCCGCCGGCGGCATTGCGGAAGGCGGCCGACAGGATGGCGGGCTGGTCCACCGAACGCGCCATGCCCGAGATGCGCGACAGCTCGTTCACCGCCGGGCCGACCACGGTGAAATCCAGCCGGTCCTCGCCGCCGAAATTGCCGTACAGAACCTCGCCGACATGCAGCGCCACCGACATGTCGGTGACCGGCAGGCCGGCATTGGCGCGGCGGTTGCGCACGGCGCGCAGTTCCTTCGTGCAGCTCTTCAGGGCATTCAGCGCGGCCCGGCAGGCATTCTCAAGATTGCCTTCGCCGGCATTTCCCTCGGCACGGAAGATCGCCAGCACGCCATCGCCCATGAATTTCAGCACCTCGCCGTCATGGGCATGCACGGCGGCCACCGCGGCGCCGGCATAATCGTTGAGCAGCGGCATGATCAGTTCGGGCGAGACGGTGTCGACCAGGCGGGTGAAGCCGCGCAGGTCGCTGAACCACAGCGCTGCCGAGATGCGCTCGGCCTCGCCGCGGCCGATGGTGCCTGACAGCACGCGGCGCGCGGCATTGCGGCCCAGATAGGTCTCGGCCAGCGTATCGGCGATGCGGCGCACGCTGGCCGAACGGATCGCGGCGGCGGCGAACGGGATCAGCGCCTTCAGTGTCTCGATCTGCTTGTCGCTGTAGCCTTCGGCGTGATCGGTGCTCCAGGAGGCATAGATGGAATCGAGCTGGCCGATCACGGCCCGCTCTCCGAAGCGCGTCATGGTGACGAGATAATCGGTAAAGCCCTCGGCCGCCAGGTCGGCGACGATGGGAAAAGGATAGGCACCGTTCATGCCAAGCATGCGCACGCGCAGGTCGGCCGCGCCGCTTTGTTCAAGATGATAGAACGGGCTTTCCTGCCACTTGCGCTCGCCCTCGGCCGAGATCGAGCGACCGAATTCATGCAGCACGGTTTCGGGCTGGTCGCGGTGCCAGGCGAAGATGCGGCCCGCCAGCACGGGATGCAGCGTATCGGCCCCCAGCAGGGCGCGGGTGACCGGTATACCGGCGCGATTCAGGCCGGTGCAGAACTGGTTGAGCATCTCGCCTTCGCTGGCGCCTTCCAGCGAGGCATCGGCGATGCAACGGGCAATCTGGGTGAAGACCTGGGGATCCATGGCCGCAGCATATACCGCCGCAGCGCCAAAAAGGCGACGGGATAAGCGGTTTTTTTGCCCCGGTGTGCCGGTATCTGCCGGGAAACGCAGTATCCGGCGTGACTGGATCAGTCAGGTCTGGGCTGCCACCGTATCCAGCGGCCATGATAATCCGCGACGGCCAGAGGCTGCGGTATCCCACCAGGCCAGAGCGTCAATGTCAGCTCGCCTCCATCCTGCGCCGCGCCGCTTTCAAAACGCAGCCAGGCCAGCGGCGCCTGCGGCGTGGCTGTGTCACCGGCGGCCTGCATCAGGCCGGCGATGCGGCGTTGTTCGGCAGGTTCGATATATTGCCAGACGATGGAATGACAGAGCACAAAGGCCGCGCCCGGCTTGCGCCTTTGCAGCGCCCGCGCCACGAAATCGGCGGCGGCGGCACGGGTCACCCCGATCGCCTCGCGGGCGGCGAAATCCAGCGCGTGCCGCACCCGCTCCAGCCGCTCGGGCTGATCGGCCCAGATGTAGGATAGCAGGCGCTGGCGATCCTCGGGATTGCGGGCATCGATTGGTGCCAGGTCGCAGGCGACGCTATTGCGCACCTCTGGCAGGCTGCCGGGCGGATGCGCTCCGTTCCAGGTGGCGCGCAGGGTGAGTGGGGCCTGCGCTTCGTCGCCCCAGCGCCAGTGGCCGAAATCATAGGCGTAGCGGAACCACGACTGGTTCAGCCCGGCGCTGGCGCCGATTTCGCAGATATCCAGCGGCAGCGGCCCGACCTGTTGCGCGATCTGCAGGAAACCGCCCAGCAGGATGGCAGAGCGCTGCGGATCGTTGGTCTGAGGCGCGCTTTGCAAATAGCGCCGCAGCAATTCCGCATGGCGCAGCAGGGCTGCATCCAGTCGGGCTGCATCGATCTGCCGCGCCGCATAACAGGACGTCAGTTCGGCATCGCCATCCAGCATGGCGCGATGCAGCGCCCCGGCCAGCCGCAGGGCCAGCGCATCGGCGCGCGGATCGCCCCGCCAGTCGCGCAGCGGTACCGCCCAGTCGGCGCCGGCCCCGATGCTGTCCGCGGCCAGATCCAGGAGTGCGGCCGTGAAGGGAGAGCCAAGCGCGCGGCACTGGTCGGCCTGCTGGCGGAAATGGGCGACGACGGTCATGCCGGTATCAGAGCGGGAGCCACAGATTCGGTCCAGCCCGGCATTGTGCCCTGACAATCGGCGGGCAATTGACCATGGTGGCGCGGTGCGCGTAGACAGAACCGCCTGCCCGCTTGGCGGAATTGGTAGACGCACGGGACTTAAAATCCCGAGGCCGCAAGGCCGTGCCGGTTCGAGTCCGGCAGCGGGCACCACGCTTTCAGACAGATTTTTGCCGTCGGCCTTGACATAGCTGTCGCAAACTATATCTTAAGATACATCCAAAGACAGTATCGTATGATTAGAGAAAACATGAATCCTTTTATTTTCAATGTGATGCGGGAAAAAGCCGTGCATCGCTGCATGCGTCGGGGCGGTCGCCATGGCGTTTTCCGCAGCAAGTTCGCCGCCTTTTTCGATGACGAGGGCGGCCTGGGCGGGCATGGCTTTCGCGCCAGCCGCATGGTCAGCGCCGCCGACCTTCAGCTGCTGATCCTGGCTCTGCTCGAGCAGAAGCCGCGCCATGGCTATGAGATCATCAAGGCGCTGGAGGAGCATTCCTCGGGCTTCTACGCGCCCAGCCCCGGCGTGATCTATCCGGCGCTGACCTATCTGGAGGAAATCGGCCATGCCAGCGTGGCGGCCGAGGGCACCAAGAAACTCTACAGCCTAACCGAAGCCGGCGCCGCCTATCTGGCCGACCATCGCGCCCAGGCCGACGCCATGCTGGGCCAGCTCGCCCGCATCGGCGAGAAGGTGGCGCGGGCGAAACAGTTCTTCCGCGGCGGCGAGGATGCCGACGAGGGCGAAGCCGGCGCGTCCGGCAGCATGCGTGCGGCGCGGCGCAATCTGAAACTGGCCTTGCTGGAGAAGCAGGATGCCTCGCCGGAGGAACAGCGCCGCATCATCGACATCCTGGTGCGTGCGGCCAAGGAGATCCGCGGGCAGCAGTGACCGCGGTAGATGATCGGGCAGGCAATCATGTGGGGCAGCGATCTGGCAACCTGGAAAGGCCATAGCATGCGAGGTCATCGGTACCGCGTCACCATCGAGCATCTGGGTGGCCCGCGCGAGCACACGCCGATTCAGCCGCCGCTGTGTTTCGAGGCGGTGAATCACGACGAGATCCTGGGCATCGTTGCGCGCCTGCGATCCAGCGGCGCATACCAGCCTGACGAGGCGGCCTCGCTGGGCATCGGACTGAAACTGTTTTCCGAAGTGATGCTGAAACGCCGCGACGATCCGCTGTTCGCCGCCCTCAGTCCGGCGATCCGCACCTTCATCGGCGGCCTGAAGGAACGTGGCCGCTCCGCACCGGCTGGCTGAATGGCCTGGTGACCGCCGTCACAATCGACGCGGGTTACCGGTTTTCGCTTGATTTACCGCAATGCAGCATCAAGGCTGGCAGCGCAGCCTTGAGCCGCTCCGATCCGGGGCCCGGGGCCTGACGGAGGGGCCGCTGCCATGCGTCGTATCGTGCTGATCCTGCTGCTGGTGGTTCTGGCCGGCGGCGCCGGTGGCTGGTGGTATCTGCAGCAGCGCCGCGCCGCGCTGCCGGCGGGCTTTGCTGCCGGCAATGGCCGCATCGAGGCCAACGAAATCGACATCGCCACCAAATATGCCGCCCGCGTGCTGGAAGTGGGCGTCGAGGAAGGCGATCTGGTGCAGGCCGGCCAGGTGATCGCAAAACTCGACACCCGTGAGCTGGAAGCGCAGCTGCGTTCGGCGGAGGCCCAGATCGCTCAGGCGCAGCAGTCGCGCAACCAGGTGCTGGCCGAGATCAACCAGCGCCAGAGCGAGCTTTTCCTCGCCGACAAGGAACTGCAGCGCGCGCTGGTGCTGTCGGGCAAGAATTTCGTCTCCGAGCAGAAAGTCGACCAGCAGCGCAACATCCGCCGCACGGCGGAAGCCGCTCTGGCGGCGGCGGAAAGCAAACTCGGTGCCGCCGATGCGGCGATCCGCGTGGCGGAGGCCGAGGCCGAACGCATCCGCGACCTGCTGAAGGACGGCGTCCTCACTGCGCCGCGCGCGGGCCGCATCCTGTTTCGCCTGGCCGAGGCCGGCGAGGTGCTGGGCGCCGGCGGCAAGGTCGCCACCCTGCTCGATCTTTCCGATGTCTACATGACCTTCTTCCTGCCATCCGAAGCGGCTGGCCGCGTGGCCATCGGCGCCGAGGCGCGGCTGCTGCTGGATGCCGCCAGCACCCGCGCGGTGCCGGCACGGGTGTCGTTCGTGTCCTCGCGGGCGCAGTTTACGCCCAATCAGGTGGAGACGCGCAGCGAACGAGAGCGCATGATGTTTCGTATCAAGGCGCGCGTGCCGCAGAGCCTGGTGCAGGAATATCTGGAGCAGGTGAAGACCGGCCTGACCGGCATGGCCTATGTGCGGCTGGACGCCAGTGCTGCCTGGCCATCCTGGCTCGACTCTGACCTGACGGCGAAAGTCGCAACCCAAGCGGCGCAATGAATGCCGGCGACCCGCTTGGCGGTCTGAGCATCGCCCATGTCAGCCATCGCTACGGCAAGGCCGTCGCGCTGGAGGATGTAAGCATCGACCTGGCGCCGGGCGCGGCGCTGGCGCTGGTTGGTCCCGATGGCGTGGGCAAATCGACCCTGCTGGCCCTGGCGGCGGGCGCCAAGAAGCTGCAGCAGGGCCGCATCGTGGCGCTCGGCGCCGATTATGCCAGCCGCCGCGCGCGCGAGGCCGTGCAGCCGCGCATCGCCTACATGCCGCAGGGCCTGGGCCGCAATCTCTACGCCAACCTGACGGTGACGGAGAACGTCGCCTTCTTCGCCCGCCTGTTCGGCCATGACCATGCCGAACGCGAACGCCGCATCCCCGTATTGCTTGAGGCCACTGGCTTGGCACCCTTTGCCGACCGGCCGATGCACAAGCTATCGGGCGGCATGAAGCAGAAGCTGGGCCTGTGCTGCGCGCTGGTGCACGATCCCGATCTGCTGATCCTGGACGAGCCCACCACCGGCGTCGATCCGCTGTCGCGCCGGCAGTTCTGGGACCTGATCGAGACCATCCGCCAGAGCCGGCCGCAGCTGGCCCTGCTGGTCGCCACCTCCACCATGGACGAGGCCGAACGTTTCAGCCATGTGATCATGCTGGACCGGGGTCGCATCCTGGCCGCCGGCAGTCCGGCCGAGCTGAAGGCGCAGAGCGGCACGCAGAGCCTAGAGCAGGCCTTCATCGCCTTGCTGCCCAAAGACCGCCGCGGCGGACTAGATGGCGAGCCGGCCCTGCCGCCACCACGTTTCGGCGAGACGGAAGAACCGGTGATCGCGGCCAAGGGCCTGACGCGCCGCTTCGGCGATTTCACCGCCGTGGATCATGTCGATCTGGCGATCCGGCGCGGCGAGATTTTCGGTTTCCTCGGCTCCAATGGCTGCGGCAAGACCACGACGATGAAGATGCTCACCGGCCTGCTGCCGGCCACGGAGGGCGAGGGTTTCCTGTTTGGTCGGCCGGTGTCGGCCGGGGATTTTTCCATCCGCCGCCGCATCGGCTACATGGCACAGAGCTTTTCGCTCTATGGCGAGCTGACGGTGCGGCAGAACCTGATGCTGCACGCGGCGCTTTATGGCCTGGACAATGCGCGCGTGCTGGCGCGCTGCAAGGAAATGGTGCGGCATTTCGATCTGGCCGACCATCTGGATTCCATAGCCGACACCCTGCCGATGGGCGTGCGCCAGCGGCTGTCGCTGGCCGTGGCCATCATTCACGAGCCCGAGATCCTGATCCTGGACGAACCCACCTCGGGCGTCGATCCGGTGGCGCGCGAAAGCTTCTGGCGCGAATTGCAGCGGCTGGCGCGCGAACAGGGCGTCACCATCTTCATCTCCACCCACTACATGATGGAAGCCACGCGCTGCGATCGTGTCGCATTCATGCATGCCGGCCGCGTGATCGCCACCGGCGCGCCGGCGGAACTGCAGCAGGCCCAGAACGCCGCCAGCCTGGAAGAGGCCTTCATCGCCTATATGGAGCTGGGCGGTCGCAGCGTGGAGGAGGCCGCGCCCGCGATCATGGCCGCGGAGACCGAAATGCCGGCCGCGCCGCGCGGATGGTTCTCGGGACGGCGCCTGCGCGCCTATGCCTGGCGCGAAAGCATCGAATTGCTGCGCGATCCGATCCGCCTGGCCTTCGCGCTGTTTGGCACCGTGATCCTGATGCTGGTGTTCGGCTTCGGCATCACCTTCGATGTCGACAACGTCACCTTCTCGGTGCTGGACCATGACCGCACGCCGGAAAGCCGCGCCTATGTGGAGACCTATTCCGGTTCGTCGTATTTCAAACGCGAGGCCGATGCGCCTGACGAGGACGCGCTGGTGCGGCGCCTGCGCGGCAATGCGATCGCGCTGGCCATCGAAATCCCGCCCAATTTCGGTGCCGACCTGCGGCGCGGCCGTGCGCCGGAGGTATCGGTCTGGATCGATGGCGGCATGCCGTTCCGCGCCGAGACCATCGAGGGTTATGTGAATGGCGCCCATGCCAGCTTCCTGGCCGAACTGGCGCGCCAGCAGGGCATCAGCGTGAGCCGGCCGGCCAGCCTGGTGATGCGCTATCGCTACAACCAGGCTTTCCGCAGCATCGACGCCATGGTGCCGGCCCTGTTTGCCATGATGCTGATGCTGATCCCGGCGATCCTTGCCACGCTGGGCGTTGTGTCGGAGCGCGAGCGCGGCTCGATCATCAATCTGTATGTCACGCCGGTGCGCAAGCTGGAATTCCTGCTGGGCAAGCAGGCGCCCTATGTGGCGCTGGCCTATGTGAACGTGCTGGTGCTGACCGGGATGGCGGTGTTCGTGTTCGGGGTACCGCTGAAAGGCAGCCTGCTGGGCCTGCTGCTCGGCGGTTTTTTCTACGTTCTGGCCAGCACCGGCATTGGCATGGTGACTTCGTCCTTCACCCGCAGCCAGGTGGCGGCCCTGTTCGGCACCGCCGTGCTGACCATCATGCCGGCCGTGCATTTCTCCGGCCTGATGCAGCCGGTCTCCACCCTGCAGGGCGGCGCACGGGTGATCGGTTCCAGCTTTCCGGCCACCTATTTCCTGCGCACCAGCGTGGGCGCCTTCACCAAGGGGCTGGGGCTGGTTGACCTGATGCCCTTCATCCTGGCCACCGCCGCCTTCTGGCCCGTCCTGCTGGCGTTGGCCTGGCTGTTCCTGCGCAAGCAGGAGGTCTGAGCATGCTGAGCCTGCGCAACATCTGGCAGCTCTGCCGCAAGGAAATCACCAGCCTGCTGCGCGACCGCGTGCTGTTTGTCTTCATGATCTATGCCTGCACGCTGATGGTCTATGCCCAGGCCACCGGCACGTCGCACGACCTGGTGCGGGCGTCGCTGGGCGTGGTGGACGAGGATCGTTCGGCCCTGTCCCAGCGCATCGTCGACGCTTTCCGGCCACCGCGTTTCCAGGCCCCGGTGATGGTGGCGCCGCAGGAAGTGGATCGCGCCATGGATCACGCGCGCTACACCTTCGTGCTGAACATCCCGCCCGATTTCCAGGCCGATGTGCTGGCCGGTCGCAGCCCGGAGATCCAGCTTCTGATCGACGCCACCGCCGTGATGCAGGCTGGCATCGGTGGCAATTATATCAACTCCATCGTCAGCGACGAGATTGGCCGCTTCCTGCGGCGCGATGCTGCCGCCGCCGGCAATGATGCCGTGGAGCTGAAGCTGCGGGTCGCCTTCAACCAGACGCTGGAATCCACCTGGTTCACCGGCGCCATGGCTCTGCTGCAGGTGCTGAACATGCTGGCCATCCTGCTGACCGGGGCGGCGCTGATGCGCGAGCGCGAACACGGCACGCTGGAGCATCTGCTGGTCATGCCGGTGCGCGCCAGCGAGATCATGCTGGCCAAGATCGTTGCCAATGGCGGCGTGATCATGGCGATGTCGCTGGTGTCGCTGTTCGTGGTGCTGCAGGCCCTGCTGGGCCTGCGGGTGGCCGGATCGGTGCTGCTGTTCTATGCCGGCACGGCGATCTACCTGTTCTTCGCCGCCGCCCTGGGGATTTTCCTCGCCACCCTGGCGCGCACCATGGCGCAGTTCGCCCTGCTGTTCATGCTGGTGCAGATGCCGATGCAGCTTTTATCGGGCGCCTTTACGCCGCTGGAGGCGATGCCCGACTGGCTGCAGATGGCGGTGCAACTGCTGCCGACCAAGCATTACGTGGCGCTGACCCAGGCGATCCTGTCGCGCGGGGCCGGGCTAGATGTGGTGTGGCCGGAATTCCTGGCGATCCTGGCCATGGGCGCGGCCGCCTTTGCCTTCAGCCTGATGCGTTTCCGCGACTTCCTCAGCCAGCAGCAGTAAACGTCAGTCGAGCGCCAGCCAGTGCAGGCTGAACAGGTCATCCGGATCGGTCCACACTGCGGCGGGGCGGAAGCCGGCCTGCTCCGCCAGTCTGTGGAAACCGCCCAGGGTGTATTTGTAGGAATTCTCGGTATGGATGGATTCGCCGGCGGCGAAATCGTAGCGCCGGCCGCCGATGCGCACGCTCTGCGCCGCCAGACTGACCAGGTGCATTTCGATGCGCCGGCGCTGCGGCTGGTAGAAGGCGTAATGGGCAAAGCGTTCGAGCACGAAATCGCCGCCGAGCTCGCGGTTGATGCGCCGAAGCAGGTTGAGGTTGAAGGCGGCCGTCACGCCGGCGGCATCGTTGTAGGCGGCATGCAGCAGCCCGGGCTCTTTCACCAGGTCGACGCCGATCAGCAGGCCGCCGTTGCCCGTGTTGCCTTCGCCCAGCATGCGGGCCGCGCTGCGCAGGAAGCCCAGCGCTTCCTCGGGCGTGAAATTGCCGATTGTCGAGCCGGGAAAAAAGCCGGCCCGGCCGCGCGAACCGGGCAGGCGCGCGGGCAGAACCAGGTCGGGCGCGGTGAAATCGCCAGCCATCACGCGCACCCGCAGGCCGGGATGGTCGCGCATCAGGGCCGCCGCCGCGTCGCTTAAATGCGCACCGGAAATGTCGATGGGCAGGAAGCCGCGCGGCCTGTCCAGCGCATCCAGCAGCAGGCGGATCTTCACCAGCGCGCCTGCGCCGAATTCGACGATCTCGGCCTCGGGCCCGATCAGTCCGGCCATCTCGCGGCCATGGCGGCGCAACAGCCCGATCTCGGTGCGCGTCGGATAGTATTCCGGCAGCATGCAGATCTGCTCGAAGAGTTCCGAGCCGCGCCGGTCGTAGAAGTATTTCGCCGGCAGGCTTTTCCGTGCAGCCGACAGGCCGGCCTGCACATCGGCGGCAAAAGCGCGGAGGGCTGGATCGGGCGGCGCCGGCTCGCGGCGTTGCAGGATGATATGGTTCATAGATCCTCCGCCAGCCGGATGCCGGAAAACTGCCAGCGCGCCGCCGGCGGGAAGAAATTGCGGTAGCTGGGCCGGATATGGCCATGCGGCGTGGCGCAGGAGCCGCCGCGCAGCACGATCTGCCCTACCATGAACTTGCCGTTATATTCGCCGATGGCGCCGGCCGCCGGTTTGAAGCCGGGATAGGGCTCGTAGCCCGAACGTGTCCATTCCCACACCTCGCCGTAACCGCGCAGCTTTGCATCGCCACCATCCAGCAGGGCACGCGGATGGGGATGCTGGCGGTCGAGGAAACCGCCGGTGTGTTCGGCACGGCCCGAAACCGCGGCATGTTCCCATTCGGCCTCGGTCGGCAGGCGCTTGCCGGCCCAGGCGGCGTAGGCGGCGGCCTCGTAGAACGAGACATGGCAGACCGGTTCGGCCGGATCGACGGCGCGCCGGCCGAGCAGGGTGAAGACCTGCCAGCTGTCGCGATGGGGATCGCGCGACCAGTAGAGCGGTGCCTGCCAGCCCTCGCGCTGCGCCATCGCCCAGCCATCGGACAGCCAGAAGTCCGGCCGCTCGTAGCCGCCATCGGCCATGAACTCGAGATACTCGCCGCAGGTGACCGGCCGCGTCGCCAGCCGGAAGGGATGCAGCAGCACGCGATGGCGCGGGCCTTCGTTGTCGAAGGCAAAATCCCCGCTGGTTTGACCGGGGCCGTCATGGCCGATCTCGGCGATGCCGCCTTCGAAATCGAGAAATTCCATCGGCGGCGGATCGTGCCGCGTGAAACCCGGCGGCGGCTGATAGGTCGGCGCGAAGGGATGTCTCGAGAAGGCGTGCTTGATGTCGGTGAGCAGCAGTTCCTGATGCTGTTGCTCATGCGCCAGGCCCAGCGCGATCAGCGGCGCGAGCGTGACCAGCAGGGCATCGTCGGCGCAGTCCAGCAGGTCGGTCATCGCCACATCGACATAATGGCGATATTGCGTGACGGTGGCGGCCGTGGGCCGGCTGATCAGACCGCGTTCGGGGCGGGGGTGGCGCGCGCCGATCGCCTCGTAATAGGAATTGAACAGATAACTGAAATGTTCGTCGAAGGCGCAGTAGCCCGGCTTGTGCGGCTGCAGGATGAAGGTTTCGAAAAACCAGGTGACATGGGCGCGATGCCACTTGGTCGGGCTGGCATCGGGCATCGACTGCAGCTGCTGGTCTTCCGGCGACAGCGGCGCGGCCAGCGCTTCGGTCAGTCCGCGCACGGTGTTATAGGACGCCAGCAGCGCGGCGCGCGCGGATTGGCGCCGCGTGCCGCCGCCGTCGAAGCCGGCCTCGATGGTGAGGGCTGCACTCATCGCTCGTTCTGCTCCCCTGCGGCGCCGCGATAATTCTTGATTCAATACTGAGAATTCAACGACTTGCTGCGGCTATGGTTCCGGCATGGTGAAAAGCATGCCCGATATCAAGAAATGATCCCTCGGCGGTGCGGCCCGCTCTTTTGCTCTTTCGGTCAGATAGCTAGCCTACGCCACAGGGCAAGGCGAAAATGTGACGGAACCGACATTTTCTGTCCGCCCGGCAAAAGAGGTCGGGAGGAACCATGACAAAAATGGCAGCAGCGCTGGTCAGCCGCGCCACCGAACTTGCAGCGTCTTTCCGCCAGCGCAGCGCCGAAATCGAGCAGGCGCGCTATCTGCCCAATGATATCGCTGCTGCCATGGCGCAGGCCGGACTGTATCGCGCGGCGCTGCCGCCCGATTGCGGCGGCGCCGGAGTCGATCCCGCCACCTTGCTTGACCTGATCGAGACGATTGCCGGCGGCGATGCGGCGGCCGGCTGGTGCCTGATGATCGGCGCGACCGCGGCGATTTCCGCCGGGCGCCTGCCGGACAAGGTGGTGCGCGAGATATTCGCCGATCCGCTCACCGTCACCGCAGGCGTGTTTGCGCCGATGGGTCGCGCTCTGCCGGAAGACGGCCATTGGCGCGTGCGCGGCTGCTGGGGCTGGGGCAGCGGCACGCGCAACGCGCACTGGATTTTTGCCGGCTGCCTGCTGATGGATGGTCCACCCGATGCCGAGGGCCGGCCGACGCCGCGCCGCCTGCCCAACGGCCAGCCCGACGTGACCATGATGATCCTGCCGGCGAAGGACGTGATCTTCCACGATACCTGGCAGGCCATGGGCCTGTGCGGCACCGGCAGCGGCGATTTCGAGGTGCGCGATCTGCTGATTCCGCACGATCACGCCGTGTCGCTGTTTTCCAGCCCGGTGCTGCGGCCCGGCGTCTGCTTCGCCTTCCCCGTCTTTGCCCTGCTCGGACTGGGCATCGCCGCGGTGGCCTTAGGGATCGCCGGGGGCGCGCTGCGCGATTTCGCCGCGCTGGCCGGCGCGAAAACGCCGCAGGGTTCCAGCCGCCGCCTGGCCGAACGCGCCACCGTGCAGGCCGAGTTCGCCCAGGCCGAGGCATCCGTGCTGGCGGCGCGCAGTCATCTGCATGCCATGGCGGAGGCGGCGATGGCCGAACTGGGTGAGGCGAAACCCGGCAGCACCGTATCGCTGCAGCGGCGCGTGGCTTTGCGCCAGGCGGCGACGCATGCGGCGCATGCCAGCGCCGATGCCGTGAAGCGGCTTTACATTATGGCCGGCGGCTCGGCCGTGTTCACCGCCTCGCCCCTGCAGCGCGCCTTCCGCGACGTGCATGTGACCACGCAGCACATGATGACCGCTCCGGCCACCTGGGAGGTGATCGGCCGCGCGGGCCTGGGCCTGCCGATGGATGACGCGCAGATCTAGCGGGGCGGCCCGCCCCTAAACCGCCCGGGTCGCCTTCATCGCCACGACGAGTTCGGCCGGCGCGGTGACCGGCAGGCCGCAGGTGGGGCCGAGGCAGACATAGGCGGTGGCGGTACCGTCGATCTGCGCCTTGCCGCAGGCGGGATGGTTTTCCGGGATGGGGGCCAGCGGGTCGATCACCTGCACGATCCGGTTGGGTACCGACACGCCATAGGCCGCATCGATCAGTGCCTCGGTGGCGGCGTCGCCGCGCCGGCCGATGATCGCCACCTGCACCGCATTGGCGAACAGGTCGAAGCCGTTCAGGTAGCTGCCCATCGGAAAGAAATTGCGTGCCGCATCGGCCGAGAAGGCATCCAGCAGGTTCTGCGCCCGCTCGCGCCATTCCACGTTGCCGGTCAGGTACCACAGCCGCGCAAACACGCCGACCAGCAGGCCGTTGCCGGCCGGCGTGGCGTTGTCGGCGGCATGGCGCGTGCGTGCCACCAGGTTTTCCGCTTCGCGCGAGGTCAGGAAATAACCGCCATTCACCGCATCGGCATAGTCGGCCTCCACCGTTTCGGCCCAGGCCTGCGCCTGGCGCAGGTAATCCGGGCTGCCGGTGGCCTCATGCAGCGCCAGGGCGGCGCGCATCATCGCAGCGTAATCGTCGAGCAGGCCGGGGAAGACCAGGATGTCGTTGCGCCAGCTGTGGCCCAGCTTGGCTTCGCCCACGCTCATGGTGTTGACGATGAAGGCATAGGCGCGTTCGGCCGCCTCCAGCCATGCGGGCTGGCGATACTGGCGCGACAGTTCGGCCAGGGCTGCGATCATCAGCCCGTTCCAGTCGGCCAGCACCTTGTCGTCCCAGCCCGGCTTCACGCGTGTGTTCCGCACCGCCAGCAGCCTGGCGCGACAGGCGGCCAGTCTGGCTTCCGTGTCGGCATCCTTCAGGTCGGGTTCGAGCGAGCGGCGCAGGATGGTCTTGTGTTCCCAGTTGCCGGCATCCGTCACGTCATAGGCGGCGCAGAACAGCGCGGCATCCTCGGGGCCGAGAATCTGTTCGATCTCGGCCTTCTGCCAGACATAGAACTTGCCTTCCTCGCCTTCCGAGTCCGCATCTTGTGTTGCGGCGAAGGCTCCATCAGCCGTCACCATCTCGCGCAGCAGCCAGCCCACGGTTTCCATCACGCGGTGGCGCAGGAGCGCGTCACCCGTCTCGGCCTCCACCATCGCCATATGCGAAAGAAGCTGGGCGTTGTCGTAGAGCATCTTCTCGAAATGCGGCGCCAGCCATTCCGCGTCGGTGGAATAGCGCGCGAAGCCGCCGCCCAGATGATCGTAGATGCCGCCCTGGGCCATGCGTGCGATCGTGTTGGTCACGGCCCTGGCGTATTCGGGTTCGCCGGTGCGCAGCCAGGCGCGCCACAGCAGGTCGAACAGGCCCACTTGAGGGAATTTCGGCGCGCCGCCCACGCCGCCATGTTCAGGATCGACATGGGTGAGGATCTGCGCCGCCACCTGGTCGAGTACGTCGTTGTTCAGGTTCAGCCGGTCGCGTGATTGCGGCTTGGCCATGTTGCGCAGGCCACCCACCAGCATCTTCACGTTCTGCGCCACCGATTGCGGCTTGTCGCGCCAGGCCTCGAACACCTTCTGCAGCACCTCGACGAAGCCGGGCCGGCCGTAGCGCGGCTCGGGAGGAAAGTATGTGCCGCCCCAGAAGGGCTCGCCCTTGGGCGTGAGGAACATGGTGAGCGGCCAGCCGCCCTGTTCGCCCAGGATGTGCAGGGCATTCATGTAGAGGGTATCGATATCCGGCCGTTCCTCGCGGTCGACCTTGATGTTGACGTACAGATCGTTCATCACCGCGGCGATCTGCGGGTTCTCGAAACTTTCATGGGCCATCACATGGCACCAGTGGCAGGCGGCATAGCCCACGCTGAGCAGGATGGGCTTGTTCAGCGCCTGGGCGGCGGCCAGCACCTGGGGGCTCCAGACCTGCCAGTGGACCGGATTGTCCTTATGCTGCTGCAGGTATGGCGAAGCGGCCCGGTCCAGGTTGTTGCGGTCCAGATTCGCGGTGTTGGTCCCTGACAAGGGGGCGGCGGCCATGCTAGGTATTTGTCCTGCTTCCCGTTTCGGCGTTTCAGACAAGTATGGTGCGACAATGAAGGTCACTGTCAATGTCGATTGCACTCCGGAAGAGGCCCGGCGTTTCCTGGGCCTGCCCGATGTGCAGCCCCTGCAGGAGGCGGTCATGCGCCAGATGCAGGACCGCATGATGAATTCGCTCAGCGCGATGGACCCCGAGACCCTGCTCAAGACCTGGGCGCCGCTGGGACTGCAGAATCTCGAGCAGATCCAGAAATTCTTTTTCAGCCAGTTCCCTGGCGGCGGTTCGGACAAGAAATAAGCGCCATGACTGTATTGCCCAGCGATCCCAAACCCTTCTACCGGGCGCATATCTTCGTCTGCACCAACGAGCGGCCGGAAAACCATCCGCGCGGCTCCTGCGCGCGCAAGGGTGCCGAGAAGCTGCGCAACTACATGAAAACCCGCGCCAAGGAACTGGGGATGGGCCTGGAAGACGGCGTGCGGGTGAACAATGCCGGCTGCCTGGAGCGCTGCGAGCTGGGGCCGACCATCGTGATCTATCCCGACGGCGTGTGGTATCGCGCCGAGACCTTCGAGGATATCGACGAGATCCTTGAGGTGCATGTCCGCCAGGGCGGCCGGGTGGCGCGGCTGATGCTCAAGCCCGAAGACGGACCGGACCATCGCGCCAAGCTGAAGTAAGGATGGGGATGGCCATCCATCTCTCTATCGTCATGCCCGGGTTTGGCCCGGGCATCCACGAGTGTTTTGCGTGTAAAAGTGAGACGTGGATGCCACGGACGAGCCGTGGCATGACGGCTTTGGGGGAATGAACGTCATGACCCCGCAGACCATCTACGCGCTCTCCACCGCGCCCGGCCGCGCCGGCGTCGCCGTGATCCGCATCAGCGGGCCGCAGGCGGGCGATGCCTTGCTGGCCCTGATTGGCGGCGTGTTGCCGCGACCGCGCAGCGCTTCTCTGCGCCGGCTGCGCGCCGAGGATGGCACGCTGCTGGACGAGGGCATGGTGCTGTGGTTTCCGCGCCCGCACAGCTTCACCGGCGAGGATGTGGTGGAGCTGCAGGTGCATGGCGGCCGCGCCGTGCTGGCGGCGCTGTTCGAGGCGCTGGCCAGGCTGCCCGGCCTGCGCCTGGCCGAACCGGGCGAATTCAGCCGCCGGGCGTTTGAGAACGGCAAGCTAGACCTCACCGAGGCCGAGGGCCTGGGCGACCTGATCAATGCCGAGACTGAAGCGCAACGCAAACAGGCTTTGCGCCAGATGCAGGGTGCGCTGGGCCAGCTTTACGAGGGCTGGCGCAACCAGCTCACGCGGGCGCTGGCGCATCTGGAAGCCGATATCGATTTCCCCGACGAGGACCTGCCCGCCGGCGTGGCGGCGGAAGTGATGCCGCAGATTGCGCGCCTGCGCGAGGAGATTGCCGCCCATCTGGCCGACAACCGGCGCGGCGAGCGGCTGCGCGACGGGTTGATGGTGGCGATCCTGGGTGCGCCGAATGTGGGCAAGTCGTCGCTGCTCAATGCGCTCAGCAATCGTGAGGCGGCGATCGTCTCCGAGATTCCCGGCACCACGCGCGACGTGATCGAGGTGCATCTGGATCTGGGCGGCTATCCCGTGATCCTGGCCGATACGGCCGGCCTGCGCGACAGCGCCGACAGAATCGAAAGCGAAGGCGTGGCGCGCGCGCTGAAACGCGCCGAGGCGGCCGACCTGAAACTTGTGGTGCTGGACGCAACGAAAAAGAGCGTACCGAAGGAAACCCTGGCGCTGATCGACACGGATGCCATCGTGGTGGCTAACAAGACCGACGCCGCCAGCATCCCGGCGGGCTACGAGGTCAACGGCCGACCCGTGCTGGGCGTTTCGGTGCGCAACGGCGCGGGCATGAGCGCGCTGCTCGATGCGCTGGAGAAGGACGTGGTAGCGCGCATCGGCATGACTGGCTCGGCCACGCTGACCCGCGCGCGCCACCGCGAGGCGCTGACCGACTGCGTGGCGGCGCTGGATCGTTTCCTCACCGGCAACGGCCGCAACAACCCGGCACCGGAACTCGCCGCCGAGGATGTGCGGCTGGCGGCCCGCGCGCTGGGCCGCATCACCGGCCGCATCGACGTGGAAGACCTGCTGGACGTGATCTTCCGCGACTTCTGCATCGGCAAGTGAGCGGCCTCGGCCGTTTACCGTGTTCCAAAATTTCGCCTGTTTCCCCGCCATCCCGATAGCCAAGCCGCCGCTCGTGTCGGATAGTTGAAGGGCTTTGGGGGAGCTGTCGGATGGCAGAAGCTGGTCGATGATCATTCCCGCCTATGATGTTCAGGGCAGTTCGTGGGACATGACCACCCTGCCGCCCGGGCCGTTGGCCGAGCTGCATGCCTACTGGCAGGGCAAGCGCGCCGGCCGGCCCTGGCCATCGCGGGCCGATATCGATCCGCTCGATATCCCGCTGCTGCTGAAATACCTGCTGCTGATCGAGGTTGAGCGCCTGCAGCCCATGCGCATCCGCTTCCGCCTGGTCGGCACCAATTTTCGCCAGTTCTTCGGCCGCGACCTGACCGGCCTGACCCGCGACGAAGCCGAGCTGAAGGACGGGCCGGAAGGGGGGCTGGCTGCGATGATGGCGGACTGGCGTGAGGTGCTGCAGCGCGGGGAACCGCGCTGGGCCAGCGTGCAGCAGAAGGTGGGGCGCGACGGCCTGGACTGGGTGCGGTTCACCGGCCTGGCCCTGCCGCTGTCGCGCGAGGACACGCCGCATCCGAACCGGGCGGCCGACATGATCATGCTCTGCACGCTTTATCATCCCGACGAAGCGACATCAGGCGGGGCGGCATGAGCGGCGACCTCTTTCCGCAATTCGCCACCGGCCGGCTGCTGCTGCGCGCCTTCAAGCCGGCCGATGAAGCGGCCTTCGCGGCGTTTGCGGTGCGCGAGGATTTCTGGCGTTTCCTGCCCGGGCCGGCGCTGACGCCTGAACTGGTGGCGCGTTTCGTGGCCGCGCGGGTGCGGGATGCCGCCAATCCATCGGGCCGCGACTGGATCTTCGCCGTGGAGGAACAGGCCTTGAGCCGCGCCATCGGCATGGTGCGCTTAAGCATCGCCTCGCCCGAACACCGCCAGGGCAATATCGGCTTTTCGTTTGACGGCAGCTTGCGCGGACGCGGCTATGCCTCGGAGGCGATGCGCGAAATCCTGCGCTTCGGCTTTGCAGACCTGGAGCTGCACCGGATCACGGCGCTGGCCGATGTGGAGAATGCGCGCAGCCATGCGGTGCTGCAGAAACTCGGCTTCCGGCAGGAAGGCCGGCTGCGGCAGAATTTCAACATGCGCGGCGTATGGCGCGACAGCGACCTGTTCGCCTTGCTGCGCAGCGAATGGTCGGCCCCGGCGACCGGCCAGGCCTAAAGCGAACCCTGCTGCGGCCAGCGCGGCACGGGCAGGCTGCCTTCCCCAGAATTACCGTAAATGGGTCGTCCGGTGCGGGGGTCGATCTTGAGCACCCGGTCGCGGCCGTCGCGGGTGCGGTATTCGATCTCGTAGCGCCCATCCTGCCAGTCGATATCCCGGATGAAAGCCATGTCGGGCCGGCTTTCGATCTGGATGATGATCTGCGACAGCGACAGCGACCCGGCCGGCGGGCCATCCGGTTCGTCGAGATTGGGAGGCTCGGCCAGCTTGGGCGGTTCGGGGGCGGGCGTTTGGGCTGCGGGGGCGAGCGGCGCGGGCGTCTGGGCCTGAACTGGCTGGGCAACGGTGCCGCCACCGAGCGCGCCCAGCAGCAGCAATGCGGCAAGCTGGTTCATGACAGCACCTTGTAGGCAGGATGGATCATGCTGCCATGAGGCAGCCCGAATGTGGCGCCGGATGGGCGCAGCCATGGCCTTTTGTAGGAGTTTGCCCGTCAGCCGCTCGGGCCTGGGGCGTCAGCCCGCCGGCGGCAGGGTGGCGGGAGGTCTGGGCAGTGGGCGGACGAGAGCGAGAATCATATCCACGGTCTGGCCGTCGGCGGCCAGCGGCAGGGCAAGGCGGCCGAACCACAGGAAACCGCGGCCGGCGCCGCCAGAGGGGGCGGCGACATAAATCGGCTTGCGCCCGGCGATCAGGCTGCCCAGCGCGGCATCCAGTTTTTCATACAGACCCGGCTGGTGGGTCAGTTCGTCGTAATAACTGCCGGTGCCGTCGGTGCCGCCGGTCATCGCCTCAAGGTCGCTGCCAAACAGGCGCAGGCGGTAGCGCCGCCTGTCGGCATGCTGCTCGATTTCCAGCAGGGCGATGCCGGTCAGCAGGTCGCGCGGAATCTCCAACGGATCGATATCGCGCCGCGCCGGAAGGCGACCGGGTTTCGTCTTGCTGCGCCAGTAGGCATGCAGCCGGGCGAAGGCGGGGTCGCATTCGGCACCGGCGGGCAGCGCCCAGGGGTCGTCATCGGGGTCGGGCAAGGGAATGCGCCTAGCAGATATGCCTAGCAGATATGATAGTCACAAACTGACAAGACGGCGGGGGTTTGCCAAGGTAAAAACCTGGCGCCGGACGCGGCGCGGCGCAAGCGTCATGCCGCTTCGGCAGAGGCCAGGAAGCGCCGTAAAACCTGCGTGAACTCGGCCGGGCGTTCGTCATGCAGGACATGGCCGGCGCCCTCGAAGATAGCTGTTTGAGTGCGCGGATTGAGCGCTGCCATGCGCCGGATTTCATCCGTGGTGACAAAGCGGCTGGTGGTGCCGTGGATCAGCAGGATGGGGCAGCGGATCGCCGCCCAGTCGTCGCTCCAGTCGCCCACCAGGGCGGCGCGGGCCGGCTCGTGCCAGGCATCGGAAAAGCGGAAGCCCCAGCCATCCTCGTATTCCACCAGGCTGTCGAGGAAATAGCGGTCGAGCCCAAAATCCGAGCCGCGCATGTGGTCCAGCAGGGCATCCAGGCTGTCCCACCGAAGCGGCCAGGATTCGCCCGGTCTGGCTGGCCCGAAGCGGCAGCCGATATCCTCCACGATCAGGCCGCGCACCAGATCGGGCCGGCGGGCGGCGAGCTGATAGGCATTCACGCCGCCGAAGGAATGCCCGGTCAGCATCACGGGCCCGCAGGCCAGATGCTCGATCACGGCTGCAGCATCAGCGATGAAGGCATCGCGGCTGCGGTCGTTGGCATGCTCGCTCCAGCCATGGCCGCGCTGGTCCATGCCGACCACGCGCCAGTCGGGCTTGAGCGCATGGGCGAGCGGGGCGTAATTGCGGGCGCAGCCGGCGCGGCCATGCAAGGCCACCACGGTGCGCGCGGCATCGCCGCCGAAATCGACATACGAGAGCTTCACGCCGTCGCGGTGCAGGAAATGCCGCTGGCCCATGGCTGGATGCGCGGGATCAGTAGATGCGCGCGACGCTGTCGCCCAGGCGGATGGTGCCGCCCTCGATCACGCGGGCATAGACGCCGCACTGGGTATGGCCGTAGTGGCCGCGCAGGCCCGAGAGCAGATCGAGATCGGCCTCGGCCGTATCGGGATTTACATGGGTGGCGGCACAACGGCCGATGATCTCGGCCACTTCCAGGATCGCGCCGCCGATCTGCAGGCGCGCGCCGATCCAGTTCATTTCGGCCCAGGCATCGAAGCCGTCCACCAGCAGATTGCCGCGCAGGCGGCGCCAGTCGAGCGGCGCGGGGATGCCCATCTTCGCGCCGATGTCGCGCAAGCTGGCGGTGTTCTGGATCGAAACATAAGGCTCGGGCACATCGGCGAACCAAGCGCCCGGCGCCTCGGCCACGCGAACGCTGCCGCGCGTCTGCGTCTCGCCCATGGCCTGCAGCACCAGCCGTGCCAGCGCGGCGCGGCCTTCCGCCGTGGTCAGGTCGGCATCATCCAGCCGGCCCTCGGATGTTTCCGGATCGGGATCGGCCACGGTGATCTTCGTGCCCGTGGGATCGAAGGCGCAATGCAGGGCGGCCAGTTTCGGATTGCGCACCCAGGTGAGGAAATGTGCCTTCTTCTGGAAGGCCGGCTTCTGCGGATCGAAGGCCGACGCGCCATGGGCCAGCGCAAAGCGGCGGTCGCCGGCAATCGGCTGGTCGGGCGTCAGCGCCGCCTGTTCCAGGGGCTGCGGGCTCAGGCCCTTCACGGGGAAACGGTGGATGCGGGCGAGGGTGGCGTGCGGCTGGGTCATGGCCAGACCATGCGGAACGGCAAAGCCGCGGTCAATGGCGGAATTGCCACCGTATTGTCCCTCCGTATCGCAGGCTTCAGGCTGCCGGCGGCGGCACCCTGGCGAGTACGGCGGCGGCTTTTTCCTCAAGCTGGTCGCGGCTGACCGGCTTGACCAGGAAGGCACTCACCCCCGCCTGGCGCGCCGCCAGCACGTAATCGCGCTCGCCATGGCCGGTGATCATGATGATCGGCAGATCGGCCCGGGTCGACCAGCCCGGGCTGCCGGCCCGAACTTTCCGCACCAGTTCCAGTCCGGTATTGCCCATCATGTTGTAGTCGGTCAGCAGAAGGTTGAACGGCCGCTCGTTCAGCATCTGCAAGGCGTCCTGCACATTGGTCGCCGTCCATATCTGGCTGAAACCAATGCTTTTCAGCATGCGCTGCAGCAGGGTGAGCATTTCCGTCTGGTCGTCGACCACCAGGATGCGATAGATGGCGTAAGCCGGCTTGACGAGCGTCATGATCGGGCCTCCGGGCCAATCAGGGCCGCGATCTTGGCCAGCAGGCGCTCGAGGTCGATCGGCTTTGTATCGTAATCGGCGCAGCCGACAGCCAGGCAGCGCTCGCGGTCGGTAGCCAGTGCGTGGGCCGTCAGTGCAATCACCGGGATGGCCGCCGTGCGCGGATCGGTTTTCAGGCGGCGGGTGGTTTCCATGCCGTCGATACCATCCCCCAGGCCGACATCCATCAGGATCAGGTCGGGCATTTCACGCGGGGCGACATCGAGCGCCGCCTCGCCATCGACGGCTATGCAGACGGAAAAACCCTGCTTGCGTAGGCGGCGCGACAGCATATCGCGATTCATCTCGTTATCCTCGACCAGCAGCAGTTTCGCAGTCATGTCTCCGCCGAAATCCTGTCCGATGGGGTTTCCAGCCTTGCGGGCATGGTGAATTCGAAGGTCGATCCGGCGCCAATGGTCGAAGTCACGGTTATGTCGCCGCCGAGCAGGCGCGCAATCTTGCGGCTCAGTGCAAGGCCAAGGCCGGTGCCGCCATAACGCCGTGCTGTGCTGGCATCGCCGCGATCATATTCGTTGAACACCGCATCCAGTTTTTCCGGCGTGATGCCGACACCGGTATCGCTGACCTTGATGCTGAGCCAATCCATGCCGTCGCGCTCGAACGAGGCGACGCCGAGGACGACCTTGCCCTGGCTGGTGAACTTTCCGGCATTGCTGAGCAGGTTGATGACGATCTGTCGCACTTTGGTCACGTCGGTCCACAGCGCCTTGACGCGGGCCGTGTTCTCGACCGTGAAGCGGTTGCCGTTCTTGGCCATGAGGTTTCGGATCACGGCGGTGACATCGCCCAGCAGGTCGTCCAGCACGACGCGTTCGGACAGCAGCTCCATCTTGCCGGCTTCGATCTTGGAGAGGTCGAGGATGTCGTTGATCAGGGCCAGGATATGCCGGCCGGACGAGCGGATTTTCTGCAGGTCGGCGACAAAGTCGCTCTTGCCGTCGTCCTCGGCTTCCTCCAGCAGGATTTCGGAATAACCGATGATGGCATTCAGCGGCGTGCGCAGTTCGTGGCTCATATTGGCGAGGAAATCGGTCTTGGCATGGGAGGCGCGCTCGGCCTGCTCCTTGGCCTTGGCCAGCGCCTGCTCGATCCGCTTGCGCTCCTCGATGATAACAAAGGCGTTGACCCAGCATTGCAGGCCCTTGTGCATGATCGGCCGGCCCGAAATCTGCGCCCAGAATTTGCTGCCCTTGATGTCATAGAGCTGGGCCTCGTACTCGTCATATGATTCCATGGCCCTGTGTTTCTTCGTCAGGATGGCGTAATCCTCCGGGTTGACGAAGAAGGGCCGATTGCTGTGCGTTCCGTCGCGCAGGGATTCGGCGGTGGGGATGCCGAACAGTTCATAGGCGCGCTGGCTGGCATAGATCGGCCGGTCGCCATTGATGAGGACCAGCGCGAAGGGGGCAGCCTCGATGATCTGCCGCTGCGCCTCGGCGGCTGCTTGCTGGGCCTCGAGCTGTTCGGCCAGCAGGGCCGAGTAGCTTTCCGAGCGTTCGACATATTCAAGGAAATTACGCCAGCTCAAGCGTTGCACAAAGAGGAAGGCACCGCACATCGTGGCCGAGGCCAGTCCCAGGGCGTAGCTCTCCGTCCGGTCGAACAGGATCACGCTGAGCAGCAGCGCAAACAGGATCTGGCCGGCATAGAGCAGGCAGGCCAGCGGCACATAGGAGATCGAGGCGGCGGCGCCGATCACCAGCACAGACATCATGGCGCCATGCAGAGTCTGTTGGGTGGCATTCATCTGCGGAAACATCAGCAGCGTGGCAATCGCCCAGCACAGGCCGAGCAGGGCGGAATGAATGCTGGCGCTGCGGATGCGGCGCTGGCTGACTGTGGTTGGCGGCGGCGCGCCTTTCAGTCGCCACCAGGCCAGAAACAGCGGCACCAGCAGCAGCCCTTCGGTGGCCAGGGGAAGATAGGCCCAGCTGTCGAGCGCAACGCGCGGCGCGTTGAACGCGACCAGGGCGATGATGGTGAGATTGCCGAAAATCGGAAACGGCATCATCCGCACCAGATGGACGCCCTGATGGACCCGAATCCGGTCGGCGTATTTTTCCAGCGTGGAGTTCCCCAGCTGCGCCATGGCCCTGCCCGTTGCGCAATGCACGTTTCCCGCGCGGTTAAGGGAGGACGATAATTTTTGCGCGAAGCGGGGACAATCTGGGTAATGGCCGTATTTTGTTTCCACCTGCGGTGGGGCTGGAAATTTTGCCTTGATGATTTCGAACAAACAAGGTACATATGGACTATAGCCGGGTGTTTCACGTGAAACAGCCGATTTCCCTCCAGTATCCCCTCTGGGGTGTTTCACGTGAAACACCCCCTTTTTCCCGTGGCCCGATGCTCTCTGGTCCCTTGGCCGCGATTCCTTTTGACGGCCCCGGCCACCTGACCTATACCCCCGCGCCATGAGCGGTTCTTTTGATGTCTCAAGATCATTCGATGTGATCGTGATCGGCGGCGGCCATGCCGGCTGCGAGGCGGCTGCAGCATCTGCGCGGCTCGGCGCGCGCACCCTGCTGCTGACCCACAAGATCGAGACGATCGGCGAGATGTCGTGCAACCCGGCCATCGGCGGCCTGGCCAAGGGCCATCTGGTGCGCGAGATCGATGCGCTGGACGGCGTGATGGGCCGGGTGATCGATGCCGCCGGCATCCAGTTCCGCATGCTCAACAAATCCAAGGGCCCCGCGGTGCGTGGCCCGCGCAGCCAGGCCGACCGCAAGCTGTATCGCCAGGCCATGCAGGCCGTGCTGATGGAGCAGGCCAATCTCACCATTCATGCGGCCTCGGCGGAGGATATCCGCATCGAGCATGGCGAGGTGAAGGGCGTGCTGGCCAGCGACGGCAGCTTCTTCGCCGCGCCCAGGGTGATCCTCACCACCGGCACCTTCCTGCGGGGCCTCATCCATATTGGCGAAGAGAAGATTCCGGCCGGCCGAGTGGGCGAGGCGCCGTCGCTTGGCCTCTCAAAAACCCTTGAAAAATGCGGCTTTTCGCTGGGTCGGTTAAAAACCGGCACGCCGCCGCGGCTGGATGGCAAAAGCATCGACTGGGCGTCTCTGGAGATGCAGGGCGCCGATGATCCGCCGGTGCCGTTCAGCTTCCTGACCGAGCGCATCACCACGCCGCAGATCGAATGCGGCGTCACCTATACCTCGCCCGCAGGCCATGCGCTGATCCGCGACAACCTGCATCGTGCGCCGATGTATTCTGGCCAGATCGAAAGCACCGGCCCGCGCTATTGCCCGTCCATCGAGGACAAGGTGGTACGCTTCGCCGAACGCGAGCGGCACCAGATCTTCCTGGAGCCGGAAGGGCTGGACGACGACACCGTCTATCCCAACGGAATCTCCACCTCGCTGCCGCGCGACGTGCAGACCGGACTGCTGAAGACCATTCCGGGCCTGGAAAACGCCGTCATGCTGCGGCCGGGCTATGCCATCGAGTATGATTTCGTTGATCCACGTGAATTGAAGCCGACTTTGGAGACCAAGCGGCAGCCCGGCCTGTATCTGGCCGGCCAGATCAACGGCACCACCGGCTATGAGGAAGCTGCCGCCCAGGGGCTGATTGCCGGCCTGAATGCCGCGCTTGCGGCCGGAGGAGGGCGGTCCTTTGTTCTGGATCGCGCCGATGCCTATATCGGCGTGCTGATCGACGATCTGGTCAGCCTCGGCACCCGCGAGCCCTACCGCATGTTCACCAGCCGGGCGGAATACCGCCTGAGCCTGCGCGCCGACAATGCCGACCAGCGCCTCACCCCGCTGGGGCTGGCGGTCGGCTGCATTGGTGTTTCCCGTGAAACAGCCTGGAAAACCAAGGAAAAAGCTCTCGCTGAGGCCCGCGCGCTGGTCCGCGCCCTGAAACTCACCCCGCCCGAACTGGTCAGGCGCGGCCTGAACGTGAACCAGGACGGCCAGATCCGCTCGGCCGCCACCCTGCTGGGCTACCCCGACATGACCGTGGCCCGGCTGGCCGAAATCTGGCCCGAACTGCATGGCCTGCGCCCTGACGTGGTCGAGCAGCTGGAGATCGACGGGCGGTATGCCGGCTACATGGAGCGGCAGGAGGCCGATATCCTGGCCTTCCGCAAGGACGAGGGCCTGGTGCTGCCCGAGGGGCTGGATTACGACGCCATCGGCGGCCTCTCCAACGAGGTGCGGACCAAGCTGAAGCAGCACCGGCCGGCCACCCTGGGCCAGGCCGCCCGCATCTCAGGCGTCACCCCGGCAGCGCTTTCGGCCCTGCTGGGCTATGTCAAAAAAGCCCGCCGGCAGGGCATCGAAGCCGCCGAATAGCGGTTTTCCGCCATTTTCATTTTTTCGTCGGCCGGCTTTTCCACGGGAAACACCTGACAATGTCGCCGCCATGCGCCATAACCCGGCCATGACCCCGCAGGAGTTTCAGGCCGCCACCGGCTGCAGCGACCAGGCCCTTGAACGCCTGACCATCTACGCCGCGCTGGTCGCCAAATGGCAGAAGGCCATCAACCTGGTGGCGCCCAACACCCTGCCGCAGCTCTGGGAGCGGCATTTCCTCGATTCCGCCCAGCTTCTGCCCCTGGCGCCCGAAGGCACCAGCCGCTGGCTCGATCTCGGCTCGGGCGGCGGCTTCCCCGGCCTGGTGATCGCCGCTTTAGGCATTGAAACCGTGCATCTGGTGGAAAGCGACCAGCGCAAGGCCACCTTCCTGCGCGAGGCTGCGCGGGCCATGGTCCTGGGCGCCCATGTCACGGTTCACATGAAACGCATCGAGGCGGTGGAACCTGAAGCCCTGCATGCCGCCATGGGCGGCGCGCCGCAGGTGATCTCTGCCCGCGCGCTGGCATCGCTGAAAGAGCTGATCCCGCTGGCCCATCGCCTGGCCGGGCCCGATACGGTTTATCTGTTTCCCAAGGGCCGGCAGGCCGGGGATGAATTGACCGAGGCCCGGCGATATTGGACAATTCAGGCGCTTGACCTGCTGCCGAGCCAGACCGAGGCGCAGGCGCGCATTGTGCGGATGAGGGGGCTCGAAGCCGCGTGACCAGTACAGAACAGGAACATACGGCCGGCAATCCTAACCTGCGCATGGGCCGCGTGCTGGCGGTGGCCAACCAGAAGGGCGGCGTGGGCAAGACCACCACGGCCATCAATCTGGCTACCGCGCTGGCTGCCGTGGGCGAACGCGTGCTGCTGATCGACAGCGATCCGCAGGGCAACGCCTCGACCGGCCTTGGCCTGACGCATGACGAGCGTGAACCCGGCACTTACGAGCTGCTGATGGGCGCGGCCGAGCTGGACGAGGTGATCCGGCCCACCAAGGTGCCCAACCTGATGATCGTGCCGGCCAATGTGGAGCTGGCCGGTGCCGAGCTTGAGATGATGGATCTCGACCGTCGCCAGCATCGCCTGAAGGATGCCATCGAGGGCCGCGTGGGCGGTTTCGACCATGTGCTGATCGACTGCCCGCCATCGCTCACCTTGCTCACCGTGAATGCCATGGTGGCGGCCGATGCCGTGCTGGTGCCGCTGCAATGCGAGTTCTTCGCGCTGGAAGGCCTGGGCCAGTTGCTGCGCACGGTCGAGCGCATCCGCGGCACGCTGAACCCGACGCTGGATGTGCAGGGCGTGGTGCTCACCATGTTCGACAAGCGCAACAACCTGTCCGATCAGGTCGCAGCCGACGTGCGCGGCTTCCTCGGCGACAAGGTCTACGAGACGGTGATTCCACGCAACGTACGCATCTCGGAGGCGCCCAGCCATGGCGTGCCAGCCCTGATCTACGATCACCGCGCGCCGGGCAGCACCGCCTACATGGCGCTGGCCCGCGAGGTGATCAAACGCGAGCAGGCCCTGCGGTCGGCGGCGTAGTTTTTTGTTTTCGTCATGCCGGGCGTTCGACCCGGCATCCCATTATTCAAATGGGATCCCGGTTCGCGCTGCGCTTGGCCGGGATGACCGGTCAGGAAGGTATTGAGTAGAGATGATCGACGATCCGAAACGCCGCGGTCTGGGCCGTGGCCTTGCCGCCCTGATGGGCGAGACGCCGGGCAAGGATGGCGAGGCGGCGGCCGCGCCGCGTGGCCTGCGCGAAATTCCCATCGAGCAGCTCAAGCCCAACCCCTACCAGCCGCGCAAGACCTTTGTGCGCGAGCAGCTCGAAGAGCTGGCCCAGTCGATCAAGGAAAAGGGCGTGCTGCAGCCCCTGCTGGTGCGCAAGTCGGCCACGCCGGGCAATTACGAGATCATCGCCGGCGAACGCCGCTGGCGCGCCGCCCAGATCGCCAAGCTGCATACCCTGCCCGCGGTGGTGAAGGAGATTTCCGACCGCGACGCGCTGGAAATCGGCCTGATCGAGAATTTGCAGCGCGAGGACCTGAACGCGGTCGAAGAGGCCGGCGCTTTCCTCAAGCTCACCGACGAATTCGGCTACTCGGCCGAACAGATCGCCCAGGTGATCGGCAAGAGCCGCAGCCATGTCGCCAATATCATGCGCCTGCTGCAACTGCCCCGGCCGGTGGTACAGATGATCACCGAGGGCAAACTCTCCGCCGGCCAGGCCCGCCCGCTGATCGGGCATCCGCTGGCCGAGCAGCTTGCCCAGCGCATCGTCGAGGGCAGCCTCTCCGTGCGCGAGGTCGAGAAGCTGGTCGCCGTGGGCAAGGCGGTGGCCGCCGGCCCGAGCGGCAAGAAGCCCGGCCGCCCGCCGTCATCCTCGGCGGCGAAGAAGCCGGGCGACGAACCGACCGCGAAAAAGGACGCCGACACGCTGGCGTTTGAGCGCGGCCTGGCCGCCGCGCTGGGGCTGAAGGTGGAAGTGGAAGGCGAACCCGGCAACCCGGAAGCCGGCCGCCTGATCGTCCATTACCGCCGCCTGGAACAGCTCGACGAACTGGCGAAGAAACTCAGCCGGCGGTGATGAAATATCTGATTCACGAGGAATCAGGTGCGTGTTACTTAAGTTAAGTCCGCATCTATATTAGAGCTGATCATGCCGCCCCCGGCTCAGCCAAAGATTTATCATATTGTGCATGTTGATAAGCTCTCTTCGATAATTGGAGAGGGAGCCCTTCTTTGCGACAGCAGTGTGATTAATCGGAAGCTAGGGGGAACTACCATTGGCATGGGCAGTATCAAACAGAGGCGCTTAGGTTTACCTGTCCATTGCCATCCGGGCCTAAACGTTGGGGATTTTGTTCCATTCTACTTTTGTTCTAGATCAATCATGTTGTATGTGATATATAAAGCAAATCACCCCGAATTGGCGTACCAGGGAGGACAGGCGCCAATCATGCATCTGGAAGCAGATCTGGGGACAGTAGTCGACTGGGCAAATAAGCACGGTCGGCGATGGGCCTTCTCGACCATAAACGCAGCCAACGCTGCAGCCGAGTTTAGGAAAAACTTAGGCCAACTCGGTGAAATAAATTGGGATGCGGTGGCAGAGCAAAAATGGACGGCTTGCCGAGACGAGAAGCAAGCTGAGTTTTTGCTGCACGAGAGTTTTCCATGGGAATTAGTCGAGCGTATCGGGGTGTGCTCAAGGCAGACCTATGACCAAGTTCTTGGGGGATTAAACGGAGCAGCACATCGGCCAAAGGTCGAGCTAAAACCTGATTGGTATTATTGAGGGGTGTCAGCATGATCGACTTCAAATCTGGAGACATCATTGCCGAAGATGCCGAGGCGCTGGTCAATACCGTCAACTGTGTCGGGATTATGGGCCGCGGTATAGCGCTTCAATTCAAGAATGCATTCCCCGAGAACTTCGATGCGTACGAGACCGCTTGCGCGCGTGGTGAAGTGCAGCCTGGCAAGATGTTTGTTTTTGAGACGAAGCAACTTACGAATCCTCGGCTCATTATAAACTTCCCGACTAAACGCCATTGGCGAGGCAAAAGCCGGATTGAGGATATAAGGTCTGGGCTAATTGCGTTGGTAGGTGAAATCCACAAACGCAAAATTCGTTCGGTCGCCATCCCTCCTTTAGGGAGCGGGCTCGGGGGGCTGAATTGGAGCGAGGTTAAGCCCCTGATTGTGGAGGCGCTGAAGGATATTGATGGGCTCCGTGTAATTATTTTCGAACCCAACGGCGCACCGAATCCTCGTGATATGACTAAATCTCGAGAAGTACCGGCAATGAAGCCGGGGCGCGCTGCACTGGTTGGGTTAATTCACCAGTATTTGACCGGCTTAATGGACCCGTTTGTGACTTTGTTGGAAATTCACAAATTGATGTATTTTATGCAGGAGGCAGGTGAGCCTCTGAATCTTCAATATCAAAAGGCGGCATATGGCCCCTACGCTGAAAATTTGCGCCACGTACTACGCGCTATTGAGGGACATCTAATCTCTGGCTATGCCGATGGTGGAGACTCGCCGCACAAGCAAATAGAACTTGTTCCTGGTGCTATTCGTGATGCACAAGAATTTCTTGAGGCACATCCAACAACGCAGCAGCGTTTCGAGCGAGTCATTGACTTGGTCGAGGGATTTGAGACGCCGTTGGGGCTGGAACTTCTGTCGACGGTTCACTGGGTAGCAGCCAAATGTGGGGCTAAATCGACCGAAGAGATGGTTGATCAAATCCATAGCTGGGGTGAACGCAAGCGTCAGTTCTCCAATCATCAAATTACTTTGGCGGCACGGGTTTTAGCTGAGAAACATTGGATTCCTCGACCATGCAATTAATCATTGATTCGTTAGTTCATTATTAGACGGCTGTGTCTTTTAGCTATCGCCCAGGAGACCGCCGTGCCCGACAGCAAAGCCACCAAACCCCTCTCCCCCGAAGCCGAGCGCGTGCTGCGCGGCCATGGCACCGAGCGGCCGGGTTCCAGCCCGCTGAATTACGAAAAGCGCGCAGGGAAATATTACTGCGCCGGCTGCGGCACCGAGCTGTTCGGCTCAGGCACCAAATACGAAAGCGGCAGCGGCTGGCCCAGCTTCTGGGCCCCGGCGGTGGCCGAGAATGTCGCCGCCCAGATCGACACCAGCCACGGCATGCGCCGCATCGAGGTGCATTGCGCCAGATGCCAGGGCCATCTCGGCCATGTCTTCGAGGACGGGCCGCAGCCCACCGGCCTGCGCTACTGCATCAACGGCGCGGCGCTGCAGTTCGAGCCGGACGCGAAATAACGACCCCCGGCTGTTGATATGGGGGCGGCCACAACTTTCAGGATTGGCCGGGTCCCGGGGCGGTGCTAGCCTGCCCTCCGCATGCTGCCGATTCGTCCTGCCTGCGGTCTCCTGCTGACCCTGCTGGCTTTGCCGGCCCAGGGTCAGACCATGGGCCAGACCGTCACGCCGCCTGACGACGACCCCATCACCGAGGACGACCGGTTCCGCCTCGCCCAGCCAAGCCAGTCTTTCCTGCATCACTGGCAGGCGACGCTCGGGTATGGCGGTGCCCATGCGCCGCTGAGCAGCGACGCCGGAACGCGGCTGGGCTTTGGCCGCAACCACCAGGTCATGGCCGGGCTGGAAGCCGGTATCGGTGAACGCGGCTTCGGCCGCATCGAAGCCGGCCATGCCTGGCGCGACGGTAAACGCGACTTCGCCAACGAGGTGCTGCATAGCGATGCTGATATCGGCATCCTCGGCATCAGCGGTGGCATGTTCATCACGCCGTTTCTGTCCGCCGGCCTGTCGCTGCAGCATCGCCGCGAGGATGGCCGCGAAATCTTCATCAGCAAAACCGGCCTGGACGACAGCCGCACCGACCGCGAGGGCACCAGCAACCGCGTCGCGCCATTCCTGATGCTGGCCGGGCCCGTCGGCCCTGTCGATCTTGTGCTGCTGCTCGCCTATGCGCGGCTGCGCAGCGAGACCGATTATCGCCGGCCCCAGCTCAACAATGGCGATTTCAGCGATAGCGGCCAGGTGAATTCGCGGCTGGCCGATATTTCCGTCGGCTACTGGATCGGCCCCAGCTTGAAAATCGGCGCCAGCCTCGGCTGGACGGAGGTTCTGTCCCAGCGCACGCAATCCACCGCGCTCGCGCTGGATGACGACTGGGGTACGCTTGGCATCTCCGCCACCTATCGCGCCACGCCGCAACTGGATGTCAGCCTGAGCGCCGACCGCGATATCGAAAACGCCCGCGGCAACGGCCTGCGCTTCGGCGGCGGCCTGACCTGGCGATTCTGAGGAGGCCTGTTCATGCACATCCAGCGCCGCACGCTGTTCCGGATATTCGCCGTCGTACTGATCGTCACCCAGCTTGCCGGCTTCACCTGTTACCACCTCGATGATTCACGGATCGAATACGCGCCGGGTTATGGCTACATCGTCACCGTCGAACGCGACAAAACCGATGGGAGGACAAAAGACTTCTATTTTGTCTTCGACACCCTGGCGCAGGCCGAGCAGTTCATCCGCGAATTTCCCGACCTCAAATACGGCGTGACGCAGAACCGGATTCCCGGCGGCTGGAAGGCGCGCTATCCCGAAAGCAGCGACGAGGGCGAGGAGATCGAGCGGATCAAAAGTCCAAGGCTCCCGGCTCCTGCAGGCGAGAGCATCAACCGGATGATCGACCGGGCAACCCCGCCGCTGCCCACCGGGCCCCAGCCGCAATAGACCCTGTCGGCCGAAACCGGCCGAGCGGGGTCGCTGGCGCTGAATTAAGGGGCAGCGGCAGGGAGCTGCATAAAAAGTCACCACATTAGCAGCGGCAGCCCATTTTTTAGACACAGGGCCAGCAGCCCAACAGGAGAATCCGCCCCCTTCCCCGGCGGAATCGGGCTTTGGGCGGTTTCTGCCGCAGCGCAACAGGCTGGCATGCTTCTTGTAACTCTCCGGTCCGAGGTATGCGCCAAGGGTGGGCCGGCCGGGGTCTCGTTGGGGGGAACCGGAGCGGTTCTGCCGGAAGGCCGGGTTGGTCCGGCGGCCGGTTTGGTGAATTGGCGTGACCTTCACTGACAGGAGGATTTAATCGTCATGCAACTCCCCACCGTCTCGGCGGCCGCTCCCGCGGCCGATCAGCGGCAGCCCGGCTGGCTCAGCTATGTCGGTTTCGGCCTGGTGCTGGCTGCCCTCATTGCCATGTTCCCCTCGCTCGGCTTCGCCGCCGACGAGGCGCCCAAGGTTCTCAATTCCGGCGACACCGCCTGGATGCTCACCGCCACCGCGCTGGTGCTGATGATGACCATCCCCGGCGTCGCCCTCTTCTACGGCGGCATGGTGCGCAAGCAGAACGTGCTAGCCATCATGATGCAGTGCTTTGCCATCACCTGCCTGATGAGCCTGATCTGGATGGTGGTCGGCTACAGCCTCGCCTTCTCGCCGGGCAATGCCTTCATCGGCGGTTTCGGCAACCTGTTCCTCTCCAACCTGGCGGCGGACTCGCTGTCCGGCACGATCCCGGAAACGGTCTTCGTCATGTTCCAGATGACGTTTGCCATCATCACCCCGGCCCTGATCACCGGCGCCTTCGCCGACCGCATGAAGTTCTCGGCCATGCTGTGGTTCATGGGCCTGTGGTCGATCTTCGTCTACGCGCCGATCGCCCACATGGTCTGGGGCGGCGAAGGTGCGCTGATGTTCGACATGGGCGTGCTGGACTTCGCTGGCGGCACCGTGGTGCACATCAATGCCGGCGTCGCCGGTCTGGTGGCCTGCCTCGTGCTCGGCAAGCGCCAGGGCTACGGCAAGGTCAGCCATGCGCCGCATAACCTGACGCTCAGCATCATCGGCGCCGCCCTGCTGTGGGTGGGCTGGTTCGGCTTCAACGCCGGTTCGGCGCTCACCGCCGGCACCGCTGCGGGCATGGCCATGCTGGTCACCCAGATCGCCACGGCCGCCGCTGCGCTCGCCTGGATGTTTGCCGAGTGGCTCGCCCGCGGCAAGCCCAGCGTGCTGGGCATCGTCTCGGGCGCCGTTGCAGGCCTGGTCGCGATCACGCCTGCCGCAGGCACCGTCGCGCCGATGGGTGCTCTGATCATCGGCATCGTCGCCGGCATCGTCTGCTTCGTGGCCTCCACCACGATCAAGAACGCGCTGGGCTACGATGACAGCCTCGATGTCTGGGGCGTGCATGGCGTGGGCGGCATCGTCGGCGCCATCCTCACCGGCGTGTTCGCCACCAAGGCGATCACCGGCGCCGAAGAGGCGGTCGGCCTGATCGACGGCAATGCAGGTCAGGTTCTGACCCAGATCTACGGCGTGGTCATCACCATCGTCTTCACTGCCATCGTGTCGCTGATCATCCTCAAGATCATCGACTGGACGATCGGTCTGCGCGTCGACGAGGCCACCGAGCGCGATGGTCTCGACCTGAACCTGCACGGCGAGACGGTGCAGTAACAGGTACGCGAAGACACCCGGGCCGGCACTCCCACCCGCCGGCCCGGGTTGCTTCCTTCCTTCGCGGTGGGTTGCGGCAGCATGGTTCAGCCGCTTTTCGCCAACGGACCATGCATCCCGCTTTTCTCTCCGCCGGTTTTCCGATTTAATCAGACGGAAGACATCGACTGAAATTCTCGTCGCGGAGATCCAGCGTCATGACCGCTTTCGACGAGATGGATATCGGAGCCGCCGGCAAGCAGCCCGGCGTGCGCGCCCCCTATCAGGATTACAAGCGCTGGCTCGATGCCGCGCCGGCCGACCTGCTCACCCGCCGCCGCCTGGAGGCCGACCTGCTGTTCCGGCGGCTCGGCATCACCTTCGCCGTCTACGGCGAAGGCGGCGATACCGAACGCCTGATTCCTTTCGACATCGTACCGCGCATCATCGCGGCGAAAGAATGGCGCCGGCTGCGCCGCGGCCTGAAGCAGCGGGTGCGCGCGCTGAATGCCTTCCTCGACGACATCTATCACGCCCGCGCGATCCTCAAGGCCGGCACCATCCCGGAAGACCTGATCCTGAAGAACGCAGCCTACGTGGCGCATATGCGCGACGTGGCGATCGCGCGCCAGACCTATACCCATATCGCCGGCATCGACGTGGTGCGCACGGCGGAAGACCAGTTCTATGTGCTGGAGGATAACTGCCGCACGCCATCGGGCGTCTCCTACATGCTGGAGAATCGCGAGGCGATGATGCGCCTCTTCCCCGATCTTTTCGCCGCCGTGCGCGTCGCCCCGGTCGGTCATTATCCCGATGCGCTGCTGCAGACCCTGCGCGACAGCGCGCCGCCGCGCTGCCCTGCCGAGCCCACCGTGGTTCTGCTCACGCCGGGCGTCTACAACTCCGCGTATTTCGAGCATGTCTTCCTGGCCGAGCAGATGGGCATCGAACTGGTCGAGGGCGGCGACCTGACGGTGAAGGACGATGTCGTCTACATGCGCACGGTCGGCGGGCTGAAACGCGTGGATGTGATATACCGCCGGCTGGATGACGATTTCCTCGACCCGAAAGTCTTCCGCAAGGATTCGCTGATCGGCGTGCCCGGCATCTTCCAGGCCTACAAGGCCGGCAATGTCACGCTGTGCAACGCAGTGGGCACCGGGGTGGCAGACGACAAGTCGATCTACCCCTATGTGCCCGACATGATCCGCTTCTATCTGGGCGAGGAGCCTCTGCTGGCCAACGTGCCCACCTATGTGCTGCGCCGGCCCGACGACCTGAAATACACCCTCGACCATCTGCCCGAACTGGTGGTCAAGGAGGTACATGGCTCGGGCGGCTACGGCATGCTGGTCGGACCCAAGGCGAGCAAGGCCGAGATCGAGGCCTTCCGTGCCAAGATCGTGGCCAAGCCGGAAGCCTATATCGCCCAGCCCACGCTGGCCCTCAGCACTTGCCCCACCTTCGTGGAGTCGGGCATCGCGCCGCGCCATGTCGACCTGCGGCCCTTCGTGCTGACCGGCGAGACCATGCGCGTGGTGCCCGGCGGCCTCACCCGCGTGGCCCTGCGCGAGGGCTCGCTGGTGGTGAATTCCAGCCAGGGCGGCGGCACCAAGGATACCTGGGTGCTGGAAGACGCCCCCGATATCGCGGCCGGCGAGGACTGAGCCATGCTGTCGCGCGCCGCCGACAATCTCTACTGGATGACCCGCTATGTCGAACGCGCCGAGGCCATGGCGCGCATCCTCGACGTGGCCCAGCGCATGAGCCTGCAGACCGCCGGCAACAGCCGCCCCGGCGGCCGCAGCGACGAATGGGAGGCCGCCCTCATCATCGCCGGCTGCGACAAGTCGTTCGCCCTGCATGGCGGCACGGCGACGCGCAAGGCGGTGATCGACTTCCTGGCCTTCGCGCCCGACAATCCCTCGTCGATCCATGCCTGCCTCAAGGCGGCGCGCGAGAATGCCCGCGCCATGCGGGCGCAGATCACCACCGAAGCTTGGGAAAGCATCAATGCCGCCTGGCTTGAGATGCAAACCCTGACGCTGAAGAAGGTGGAGGCCGACGGCTTTTCGCCGTTCTTCGACTGGGTGCGCGAACGCAGCCAGCTCTTCCGCGGCGTCGCCGAGGGCACCATGCAGCGCGACGATGCCAACCGCTTCATGCGGCTGGGCACGCTGCTGGAACGCGCCGATTCCACCGCGCGCATACTGGATGTGAAATACCACATCCTGCTGCCATCGCCCGGCGATATCGGCGGTGCGGTGGATTACTATCAGTGGGGTGCGCTGCTGCGCTCGGTCTCGGCCCTGCGCATCTACCGCCAGATCTACCGCGACTCGATCCGGCCCTCGCGGGTGGCCGAGCTGCTGATCCTGCGCGAGGATTTCCCGCGTTCGCTGCATGCCTGCTTCGCCGAGATCGTGACGATCCTGCAGCAGTTGCGGCAGTTCTACCGTCACGACTATCCCTCGGTGCGCCAGGCCGAGGGCATGCTGATGAAGGTACGCTACGGCAATATCGAGGCGATCTTCGATGCCGGCCTGCACGAATACCTGACCGAAACGATCGACAGCAATATCGAGCTGGGCGCCGCCATCGCCCGCGATTTCATGCAGCCGGCATGATATAAGAAGACCGCCAGGGACCGGAAACCGGGAAGCCAGTCATGACTTATTGCGTCGGCCTTCTGCTGAATGACGGCATCGTCATGCTGTCCGACAGCCGCACCAATGCCGGCGTCGATTCCATTTCCACCTTCGGCAAAATGCATGTCTGGGAACAGCCGGGCGAACGCGCGCTGGCGCTGGCCACGGCGGGCAACCTCTCGCTCAGCCAGTCGGTGGTGGCCCTGCTGCGCGAGGGCTTTGCCGGCGAAGATGGCAAGGCCCACGACCTGATGCAGGCCACCAGCATGTTCGAGGCAGCCGGCATCGTCGGCGCCGCGATCCGCGAAGTCGGCCGCCGCGACGGCGAGGGTCTCAAGCAGCAGGGGGTGGAGCCCAATCTCTCCATGCTGCTGGGCGGGCAGATCGCCGGCCGGCCGCACGAGCTCTACATGCTCTACTACGCCGGCAATTTCATCCGCGCCACGGAAGACACG
This sequence comes from Ferrovibrio sp., assembly GCF_046297895.1. GTDB lineage: Bacteria > Pseudomonadota > Alphaproteobacteria > Ferrovibrionales > Ferrovibrionaceae > Ferrovibrio. Next base: position 150,357 of record NZ_JBKBHC010000007.1, read on the forward strand.
CCGTTCCTGCAGATCGGCGAGATCAAATACGGCAAGCCCATTCTCGATCGCGTGATCCGGCCCGACACGCCGCTGGTGCAGGCGGCGAAATGCGCGCTGGTGTCGATGGATTCCACCCTGCGCTCCAACATCTCGGTTGGCCTGCCGCTCGATCTGGTCATGCTGCCAAAGGGCACGCAGCGCTTCAGCCTGCGCAAGCGCATCACCGAGCAGGACCCCTATTTCTCCAGCATCCGCGGCCTGTGGGGCGAAGGCCTGCGCAAGGTCTTCGCCACCATTCCCGATCCCGACTGGAGTCTGTAGGGCGCGGCCTACCGCGCCGGCAGATGGGCCAGCGCCGCGGCCGGCACCAGCATCAGGCCGCCGGCGCCCGGGGGCTGCCAGTAGAATTTCAGCGCCGCCGTGCCGCGCTTCTGGAAATACTGCACCGTGATGGGATACCAGGCCGGCTCCGAGATCCGCACTTCCGTCACCGGCGACATCTGGCCCGCATGCACCGAGGGATCGTCCACCACGCGGGTGCGGTCGATGGTGATGCGGATGCCGTCATTGGAAAAGGCGGCGAAGCGGTAGATCCCGGCCTCGAGCTGGATCAGCCCGGTCATATGCACGGCGAAGCCTTCGGCGGCCTGCGAATCCCACATCCGCCCCGAGCCGGATTCCACATCGAGCTGCAGGATGGCCGGGCCGCGCCGGCCCTTGGCCAGTTCGGCGGCATTGCGCGGCATGTTGTCGACATGATCCAGCGTGGCGATGAAATACAGCGGCGTCAGGCCGGGGCTGAGCTGCGTGGCGGTGGGCTGCGGGTTCGCCGGCTGCGGCGGGCCGGCCGGTGCGGCCGCCTCCTGCTGTGCCGCGCAGGCGGCCAGGCCGCCCGCCAGCAGCAGGCCGGCCAGCATCCGTCGCATCGATGTCAGCATGATGTGTTCCCCCATAGAGCCGCCTTGGCCCCGCAGCCTAGCAAGCCCCGTGGCGCAGCGACAAGCGGCGGAACGGTCAGGGCGCCAGCGTCACGATGATGGGCGCATGGTCGGAGGCCTTTTCCAGACCGCGCATGGCCTTGATCACCCGGGCGTCCTTCAGGCGCGGCTGCAGCTGCGGGCTGACCCAGACATGGTCCAGCCTGCGGCCCTTGTCGGCCTTCTCCCAGTCCGGCGAGCGATAGCTCCACCAGGAATACAGCTTTTCGCTCGGCGGCACGAAATGGCGCACGGCATCCACCCAGCCGCGCGCCGCCTGCATCTTCAGCAGGCCCTCGGTCTCGACGGGCGTGTGGCTCACCACGTCCAGCAGCTGCTTGTGCGACCACACGTCGGTTTCCAGCGGCGCGATGTTCAGGTCGCCGACCAGGATTTCCTTGCCGCCCTTTTTCTTCAGCGCGGTCGACCATTTGGTCATGCCGTCCAGCACGTCCAGCTTGTGGGCGAACTTGTCGTTCTTCTTCGGGTCGGGGATGTCGCCGCCGGCGGGCACATAATAGTTGTGCAGGATGGTGCCGTCGGCCAGTTCGGCGGCGATATGGCGGCGGTCGTCGCGCCCGGCCAGCTTGAGTTTTTCCTTCAGCGTCACCGGCGCCTTGGCAAAGATCGCCACGCCGTTATAGCCCGGCTGGCCATGGATCAGGCGATGGGCATAGCCGCGCTGCTCGAACAGCTCGTGGGGAAAATCCTCATCCTTCACCTTGGTTTCCTGCAGGCAGAGGATGTCGGGGTCGTGCTGGCGCAGGAAGGCATCCATCAGCGCGAGCCTGGCGCGCACGGAATTGATGTTCCAGGTGGCCAGCGTGATGGGGTGGGACTGGGCTGTCTTTGCGGGTGCTTTTGCCATGCCGCTGTTTTAGCCCAGTCCGCCGTCCTGTTCCAGATGTCCGCCTTCACTCGGCGGGTACGGGCTGCCGCCTGCCGCCACGCAGCGTCAGCAGCGCCACCGCCAGCGTGGCCAGCGCGCAGATCGCGATGCCGCCGGTCATCTTCACGCCGACGCCATTGATGAACGTGCCGCTGACGCCGATCACCACCGCGCCGACCGCAAGCTGCAGGGTCGCCATCAGCGACGAGGCCATGCCGGCCGCCTCGCCGTATGACTCCAGCGCCAGCACGGATGCCGTGGGGAGCAGGAAGCCGAGGCAGCCATAGCCGAGCAGCAGCAGCGCCATGGTCAGGTAGAGGTTGTCCAGCCCGGCCGCGTTCAGCGCGAAAACCAGCACCATCATCGCCGTGAAGCCGAGGATCGAGGGCATCACCAGTGCGCGCAGGCCAAACCGCGCGCCCAGCCGGCCGCAGAACTGCGCGGCGAAGAAGAAGGCGGCGGCGTTCAGGGAAAAGGTGATGCTGAAGCCGATCGGCGACAGGCCATACTGGCCCATCATCACAAAAGGCGCATTGGCCAGGAAGACGAAGAAGGCGCAGATGGCAAAGCTGCTCGCCAGCGTCAGGCCCATGAAGGTCCTGTCGGTGAAGAGCTGCCGGCTGGTGCCGACCATGCCGCGGATGCTGGTCTCGGCGCGCTGTGCCGCCGAGCGCGTCTCCGGCACCAGCAGCAGCCCGAGGATGCTGGCAAACACGGCGATGCCGGCAACGAACCAGAAGACGGTGCGCCAGCCCAGCGCCTCGATGATGACGCTGCCGAACAGCGGCGCCAGCAGCGGCGACACGCTGAACACCAGCATCAGCAGGCCGAGCAGCTTCGCCTCTTCCACGCCGCTATGCAGGTCGCGCACGATGGCGCGCGGGATCACGATACCGGCCGCTCCCCCAAGGCCCTGTAACAAGCGGAAGGCGATCAGCGTTTCGACCGTGTCGGCCATCGCGCAGCCGACGCTGGCGCCAATGAACAGAGCCACGCCGAAATAGAGCGGCAGCCGCCGGCCCAGCAGGTCAGAGATCGGGCCGAAGACGAGCTGGCCGACCGCGAAGGTGATGAAGAACGCGGTCAGGCTCATCAGCACCTTGTCGGGGTCGGCCTGCAGGCTGTCGCCAATGAACGGCAGCGACGGCAGATACATGTCGATGGCAAACGGGCCGATGGCGGTGAGCAGGCCGAGAATCAGGGCATTGCGCAGGAAATGCGTGCCGGCCCGGGAATCGGCCCGAGAATCCATATCGCGGAGTTGAGTGGTCATGGAAATACTGCCTTTGAACTGCAAAAAAGCAAGGACGCGCCCCAAAACTGGGACGTTGATATATGATTTGGGGATGTGGGCGCCGGCCGGCCGGTCTGCAGATGCAGACGGGCGAGCGTTGTATAAAGCGATCTGGCCGCCCTGGCCACCGTAGAATTGTCACGATGCAATCCGCATCGTTTGCTGTTGCAGATCAGCCACATCAGCTCAATCCCAATGAGGGGAGACTGGCCATGCCGATGCATCTTGAAGGATCCTGCCGCTGCGGCGCCGTGGCGTTCAGCCTCGACAGCCACACGCCGGTGCCATACCAGCTTTGCTATTGCACGATCTGCCGGAAGACCGCGGGCGGCGGCGGCTTTGCCATCAATCTCGGCGGCCTTTCCGCCAGCCTGCAGATCGCCAGGGGCAAAAGCAGCATCGGCGTCTATCGCGCCGAAATCTGCGATGACAGCGGCGGGAACTGCGAGACCAGCACCGGGGAGCGCAACTTCTGCAAAAAATGCGCGACGGCGCTCTGGCTGTTTGATCCCACCTGGCCGGACCTGATCCACCCCTTTGCATCCGCCATCGACACCGACCTGCCGAGGCCGAAATCGAAGGTGCATCTGATGCTGCGCTACAAGGCATCCTGGGTGAAGCCGCAGATCGGCAGGGCCGACGAGAGCTACGAGCTATATCCGAAACTCTCGCTGGCCGACTGGCACAGGAAACACAAGATGTGGGTCAGATAGGCACCGTCCTTTGCCGTCAAGCCCGCGAGGGACAACAGCGAGGATGCCCTATGCCTCCGCCTTCATCTGCGCCGGATCGTAGTAGAACCGCTCGCGCCAGATCTTTTCGCCTTTCCAGGTCTGGTGCGCCAGCTCCTCGATGCGGCGTTTGCTGCCATCCTTGAATTCGAAATGGAACACCCAGTGCACCACCACGGTGTCGCCGTCGATCAGCACCGGCCGCAGGCACGCGCTGCTCACGCTTTTCGCCCGCGCCAGCACGGCGCGTTCATGGGCCACCAGCCGGTCGCGGCCCTGGCGCGGCGGCTCGGTCAGGTTTTCCTGCATGCTGGCGTCTTCGGTGTAAAAACGCTCGATCGCCTCGTCATGGCGGTTGCTCTCCACCAGGGCGATGAAATCCTCCACGGTCTGCCGGCTGGGCATGCGATTCCTCCTGTCTGTTGCGCTGCAGTATGCCATGGGCCGGCATACCTGGCGCGGCCTTTCGCCGCAGTGCTTGATTCTCGACAGCGCCGCGTCATCTGGCCTTCCATCAAACGATGCCAGATGCCATGCCCGTCGCGCCACAACATACCCGCACCGACAAGGTGTTCGCCGTCCTGATCACGCTCGCGCTGCTCGGCGCGCTGGCCGGCGCCATCGTCATGGCCGTGCGCTTCTGGACCGGGATGGGCGCCGATTTCGATCCCGCCGCCACCTGGCCGCTGATCTGGGGCGTGGCGCTCAGTCTGGTGCTGGGCGCCATCGTGGTCGGCATTTTCCTCTACGGCCGCCGCCGGGAAATCCGCGGCGAGGATTAGGCCCGCTCTTCCGCTTGAGTTGTCATGCCCGGCCTTGTGCCGGGCATCCACGTGTATGTTGAATACAGCTAAAGACGTGGATGGCCGGAACAAGTCCGGCCATGACGCTAGTTTACGGGTTGCAAACTTGGCACCCCCCAGCATCTGCGTAATTTAGAGATGCCATATAAGAAAAAGCCTCATCGCGAGTCTGGAAGCTGCGCCACTCATCATTTCGGCCCGAATGCGAAGCTTGCGTACCTTCGCCATGATTACAATGGCTGCAATCCGGCACGTGAATCCGCCCGCGCTTGTGAGTCCAGTTTTGATATACCCAATAGGCCATGTTCAGAACAGGTTGAACGTGTTGCCGGTGATGCCGAGCGGCAGGCGGCCGGCCTCGAACAGGCGGAATTTCAGCGCGAAGGGATGATCGGAGTCTCCGTCGGCGGCCAGCACCAGCGCGGCCTGATAGGCCGCCTGCGCCGCGGCGCCCGCCGCCACCTGGATCAGCGCCGGATCGCTCACCCCGTGTTTCGCCGCGCTGGCCGTGGCGCGGTCGAAGGCCTTTTCGCTGGCCCGTGTCGAGACATGCTCCAGCGCCACCGTCAGGTCGTGTTCGGGATTGATCAGCAGGGCTTCGTCCAGCAGGCTCCGGCGCATCTGTTCCTCGGCCTGCCACCAGTCGTCGCCCCAGTCGGGCGCCTGCGCGGCATGGGAAGCCGCCAGCCAGTCTTCCACGCCGGCGATGCCGATGCCGGGAAAGCCGAGCCCGGCGACATAACCCTCGGCATCGGCCAGTTCGCCGCGCGTCAGCGGCCGGCCCACCGCCGAGAACCATGGCAGGCTGCCCACCAGCTTGGCCAGCCGCGCCACGGCGCGCAGGCCGTCCAGATCGTCGCTGCCGCCATCGCCGCCGATCTCGGCATCGTCGTCGATCTCGTCGTCGTCATTGGCGATTTCCACGATCTTGGTGATCTTGGCCATGGGAATCCCTTTTCAGCGGTTGCCGCGGCTTTCGCGCCACAGGCCCAGCGCCTTCTGCACCGGCCGGTCGGAGAAGCTGAACAGCACGGCATCGGCATCCGGCGCGTGGTGGCTGTGCGGCACCCAGCTCGGGATCACGAAGGTGTCGCGTTTGCCCCAGTCGAACCGCTGCTGCGTCTCGCCTTCGCCCACCAGCGTATGGCCCCGGCCTTCCACCACGCTGAACACCGTGGCATCCGAACTGCGGTAGGTGGTGCCGGCAAAGCCCTTTGGCAGAAGCTGCATGAAGGTGCCGATGGTGGGCATGGCGCTCTGGCCGGTAGCCGGGTTGATGTATTGCAGCTTCAGCCCGTGGCAGGGGTCCCATTCATTGGCCCGCCGCATGGTTTCCAGCGCCTCGCGCGTGCGGCTATAGGGATAGTTGAAGACCGGCGAGGTCGGCGTCTTCGCCTCAAAGTCGACGGGCAGCAGGCCCGAGCCGTAGCGCGCCAGCGCATCGCCGGCGGGTCGCGACAGCGGCTGGCTGTCCTCGGGCAGGCGCTCCATGAAGGAACAGTCCAGCGCCTGGATCAGCGGAATGTCCAGGCCGTCCATCCACACCATCGGCTTGTCGCTGTCGTTGCCGTGATCATGCCAGGTCCAGCTCGGCGTGATGACGAAGTCGCCCTCGTGCATGATGGTCTTCTCGCCATCCACCGCCGTATAGGCGCCGTCGCCCTCGACGATGAAGCGCAGGGCCGACTGCGTATGCCGGTGCGCGGGGGCAACCTCGCCGGGCAGAATGAGCTGCAGACCGGCATAGAGCGAGGTGGTGATGCGCGACTGGCCGGGCATGCCGGGATTTTCCAGGATCAGCACGCGGCGCTCGGCTTCCTTCGCCGTGATCAGGCGGCCGGCTTCCATGATGTCGTCGCGGATATCGGCGTAATGCCACAGCGCGGGCTGGCAGGCGCTTTTCGGCTGCGGGATCACCAGGGCATGCAGCACCTCCCACAGCGGCGCCATCTTGCGCGTGCCGATCCGCTCGTAATAGGCACGGCGCTGCTGCATCACGGCCTGATCGATCTGCGGCTGCTGGGTCATGGCGTCATCCTCGTCTCCCGGCTTGCCTGGCGGGATTGCGCCTAGAATATCAGACTACGGACGAAACCCAAGCCGCCATCCGAAGCAGGCCATCCGGCCCGGCGGCGCAGTCCGGACGACGGATCGTCCGGACTGCAAAGCGGTCAGGTGCGGAAAAAGGCCACCATCTCCGCCAGGTCGCGGGCCTGCTTCGACAGGCTCTGGGCTGCCGCCGTGGTTTCCTCCACCAGGGCGCTGTTGCGCTGGGTGATCTCGTCCATCTGGCTGACGGCAACATTCACCTGGTCCAGGCCCGTGGCCTGCTCGCGGCTGGCGGCGGCGATCTCGGCCACGATGTCGCTCACCTTCCTGATTGCGGTCACGATATCGGTCAGCGATGCGCCGGCCTGATTGACCAGGGTTGCGCCGGTTTTCACCTGGGCGTTGCTTTCGCTGATCAGCGCCTTGATGTCCTTCGACGCATTGGCCGAGCGCTGGGCCAGGGCGCGCACCTCCTGCGCCACCACGGCAAACCCCTTGCCCGCCTCGCCGGCCCGCGCCGCTTCCACACTGGCGTTCAAGGCCAGCAGGTTGGTCTGGAACGCGATCTCGTCGATCAGGCCGACGATGTCAGAGATCTTGCGTGCGCTCTCCTCGATCTGCGTCACGGCGGCAACGGCCTCGCCCACCACCCCGCCGCCATGCGTGGCGGTTTCGCGGGCTGCCATGGCAAGCTGGTTGGCCGCCTGGGCGTTGTCGGCGTTCTGCTTCACCGTCGTGGTGATCTCGTGCATCGAGGCGGCCGTTTCCTCGATGCTGGCCGCCTGGCTCTCCGTCCGCTGCGCCAGGTCCTGGCTGCCGGTCGAGATCTCGGCCGAGGCATTGTTGACCGCGCTGGCCGTCTCGCGCAAACGGCCCGCCAGGCCGCGCAGCTTGTCCGACATGCCGTTGATGCCGTTCTTCAGGGCGCCGAACACGCCTTCATATTGACCCTTCACGCTGCGCGTCAGGTCGCCATCCGCCATCGCCACCGCCACGCCGGAAATCTCTCCGGTCATGTCCTGCAATGTCGAGGACAGGTTGTTGAGTTGCCGCGACAGTTCCAGCAGTACGCCATCCTTGCCCTCTTCATGCAGGCGGCGGCTCAGGTCGCCCTGCAGAATCGCGCTGCAGAAGGTGGAAATTTCGGCTGCCACCTCGGCGTCGCGCCGGCGCTGATCCTCCTCGCGGCGGCGCTCGGTTTCGATGCGCTGGCGATCCTCGGCCTCCAGGCGCTGGCGTTCCTCGGCATTGGCGCGGAATACGCCCAGGGCCCGCGCCATGTCGGCGATCTCGTCGCTGCGGCGCAGAACCGGAATCTCCTGCCTGAACTGGCCTTCCGACAGGCGGTTCATGATGCCGATCATGCGCACCAGCGGCCCGGCGATGCCGCGCCCGATCAGGACGGCAAGGGCAAATCCGACCAGGCCGGTCGCCAGCATGATGCCGAACATCCAAACCACCGATTGGTCGCGCGCCGTCTTGGACGCGGCCTTGGATGCCGTCACTTCGGCCTGATTGTATTCGAACAGCCGGTTGAAGACCGGGATCATGGCCTGACCGACATTCTCGACCTGTTTGACCTGCGCATCCACCTGCAGGCGGATATCGGCATAGGCGTTGAAGTCCCGGGCATAGGCTTCCATCAGCGGCAGCAGGTTGCCCAGGCCGTCATCCTTCATGCGGGCCTGCAACGCTTCGGCCTCCTTGTTCAGGGTCTGGCGGTAGCGATCCTCGATGCGAAGCTGAAAATCCTTTTCGCGCCGGCGCAGGGTCAGCAGCGCCGCCTGGTAGGATGCATCGCGGTCCCTGAACTGGGTCTCCACCTCATGCACGGCCTTGCGCAAGGCACCCTGCAGGCCGACGGTTTCATCGAACCCCATGGTGCGGAAGCTTTGCATCAAAGCGGCGAAGCTGCGTTCGTAATCGGCGAATTTCTGGCCGATCTCGCCGCCCATCTGCTTTTCCTCGGCCGTGGTCAGCAAATTGTCCATCGCCGCGATGCGCGCCTTGGCACGCGCCAGGCTTTCGCCGTGGGCTTTCAGACTGTCGTCCGAGGGATCGGAGATGAAGGCCTTCTCCAGAATGCGCATCTGCATGAAGGCGCCGCGTGCATCGGCGACGGCCGACAGCATCGTCGAGGCCTCGGCATCCTGTCGCGCATAACGCTCGGCCACCCTGTTCTGCAGGAACAGGATCACCCCCAGCACGAGGAAGGAGACGGGCAGGATCGCGCCGATGCCCAGGATTTTCATCGATACGGAAATTTTCATGACGCCTGCCCCCGGTTCTTGTTGGCCCGTCCGGCATCCGCCTGTTCCGTTCCCGATTGCCGGGCACTAGTCGGCCCTGAACATTGCGGATGCCGCACAATCCTTGGATGTAGTTGGAATCTTCACAAGACAAATCCTTCGGCATCGCAAAAAAGAAAACGCCCGGTCGGGGGGCGAACCGGGCGTTTTGCGCAAGGATAAATCTGCGCCAGAAAGGCATCGGAAAGGGGGGGTCTCCGATGCCGGCGTCGGCAAGCTGCCGCCGCATGCATTCGATATGGGAGCGCCGGCGCGGCTTGCCAAGTACCCCTGCGATATTCCGGCGGGCACATTTTTGTGAAAGCCGGGCAGCCCCGACGAAATAGTCAGGTTGCGGCGTAATCCGGGTCGATCAGGCGGTAGCCCAGCCGCGGCTCGGTCAGCAGGAAGCGCGGTTCGTCAGGATCCTTCTCGATCTTGCAGCGCACCTTGCGGGCCAGCACGCGCAGGGCCTGGCGCATCTCGGCGGAATCGTTGCCCCACAGCGTGACGGTGAGCTGCTTGGTCGCCACCGGCTGGCCGGTTTTCTGCGCCAGCATTTTCACGAAGCGCGCTTCCATCGGCGACAGACGCACCGGCCGGTCGTCGCGCCGGGTATCGCCGGTCAGCGGGTCGATGCGGAAGGGCCCGATACTGACCGGACCGTTGGCGGCCGTCGCTTCGCCACGCCGGCGCAGGGCCGCCCGCACGCGGGCCAGCAATTCGCCGGCATCGAAGGGCTTGGTGACGTAATCGTCGGCGCCCAGATCGAGGGCGCGGATCTTGGCCTCGACTTCCTCCTGGCCCGACAGCACCACCACCGGCGTGCTGGCGGTCTTGCGGAATTCCTCCAGCACCTCAAAACCGCTGATATCGGGCAGGCCAAGATCGAGCATCAGCAGATCGGCCAGGCCGGCCTTGGCCAGGCCGTCGCGGCCGGTCGGCGCTTCTTCCACCACGTAGGCGGCCGCCTCCAGCGCCACACGCAACGCGGCGCGCACGGGCACCGAGTCCTCAACCAACAAGATGCGCTGCCGTTCAGCCTTATTGTCCGATGCCAGGGTGGCCTCCCGCATGGAACCAGCCGCTGCAACGACTGGCTGTTTTCTACCTGTCAGCTTAGCGGAAAAATTTGGCTTTGCCAGCCATTCGGTTGTTTAGGACCCGGTAGAATGCGGGAATTCGTCAGGATACCGGCGCAATTCCCGGCCGGCCGCACCAGGATATCCTGAAGCCGCCCGAATCCGTGGATCATCTGACGGCAGGAATCACGGAACGCCCTGAATTACTGAACACCCTGCCCGAACATCACCAGATCGGCGCCGACCGGCGGAATGCCGGCACCGATATCGATGAACCGAAGGCCTTCGCCCTCGGCATAGGAACCGGCATTCATCCTGTCGCCGCCCTGCGACGGGATCAGCGGCGTGGCGCAGGCCAGCACCAGCGACGGCTGTTCGCTGTCATCGGCGCAGAGCGGCGCCGAAACCAATTCGATCGGCAGGGTACGCCCGCGGTCGCTGTGCAGCCAGTAATAGATCACCGCCGCGCAGGGCTGCGCGATTTCGGCAAACAGCAGCGCGGCGCGGCGCGCGCGGTTTTCCGGTTCGGTGAGATCGAGGTAGTTGCGGCCGGCCAGGTCGGTGCCCAGCACGTCGGCGACCATGCTGCCGGCGAAGCAGATCGGAATGGTATCGCGCCCCTGGATGTCCAGCAGCAGGCAGAAACCGCGCAGGTCGCCCAGACCATTGGCATCCATGGCACCGCGCCGCGGCAACAGGCGCCCGCCGCGCCAGGAATGCCACTGGGCGAAAAAGCGACGGCTCGGCTCTGTTAGCGGTGTGGGCAGGCTGGCGAGGAAATCCATGGGGGCAGACTATCCAACCTGCTTTGCCTCCTGGCCACCGTTAAGAGGCTGCGGCTGCAAAAAACCGGTTGATAATCTCAATTTATCCCGGTTATCTAGGGTTTTTCGCGCCTTGCTGCTGGTTTCGCAAACCGCCGCTTGACCTTCCCATCATTGGAAGCCTTATCTGTAGGGGCAGCAATCCCCTGCCGAAAGGAATCTTCGCCATGTCTGCTGCTGTCGCCGCCCTCGACCTGCCGGTCGCGGGCATGAGCTGTGCCTCCTGCGCCGGGCGGGTCGAAAAGGCCCTCGCCGCCATTCCCGGCGTGCGCTCGGCCAGCGTCAATCTGGCCAGCGAAACCGCCCATGTGGAATTCGCCTCGCCCGATATTGCCGCCCTCGCGCCGCTGGTCACCGCGGTGGAGAAGGCCGGCTACCAGGTCCCGCAGGATCGCCTGGCGCTGAAGATCGCGGGCATGAGCTGCGCTTCCTGCGTCGGCCGTGTCGAGAAGGCGCTGAACGCGGTGCCCGGCGTGCAGTCGGCCAGCGTCAATCTGGCCAGCGAAACCGCCGAGGTGGTCGTGCCGCGCGGCGCCGTCGACGTGGCCGCGCTGATCGATGCCGTGAAGAAGGCGGGTTACGAGGCGCGCCCTTTTGATGATGCTGCCGCGTCGGATTCCGCGCGCGAGAACGAGGCAGCCTCCCGCGTCGCGCGCGAACGCAACCTGGCCCTGCTGGCCATCCTGCTCACCCTGCCGCTGGCGGGCGGCATGGTGTTCGAGCTGGGTGGCCGGCACGACCTGATGCTGCCGCCGCTGTGGCAGTTCGTGATTGCCACGCCGGTGCAGTTCCTTCTCGGCTGGCGTTTCTACAAGGCCGGCTGGGGCGCGCTGCGGGCGGGCACCGGCAACATGGATCTGCTGGTGGCGCTCGGCACCACCGCCGCCTGGGGCCTCAGCACCTGGCTGTGGTGGCGCGCCGAACCAGGCGATATGCCGCATCTCTATTATGAAGGCGCGGCGGCGATCATCGCCTTCGTGCGGCTGGGCAAGTGGCTGGAGGCCCGCGCCAAGGGCCAGACGGTGGCCGCTCTGCGCGCGCTGATGAAGCTGAAGCCGGCCACGGCGCGGCGGCGGCGGGCCGATGGCGGCGAGGAAGAGGTCGCCACGGTGATGCTGCAGCCCGACGACCGGCTGGTGGTGCGGGCCGGCGAGGCCTTTGCCGCCGACGGCCTGATCGTCGAAGGACGCGGCAGCGTGGATGAATCGATGCTCACCGGCGAAAGCCTGCCGGTGGAAAAGGGCATCGACGATGTCGTGCATGCCGGCACGCTGAACCGCGACGGCCTGATCGTGGCCCGCGTGATGGCGGTCGGCGGCGAAACCGCGCTCGCCCGCATCGTGCGGCTGGTGGAAAGCGCGCAGGCCAGCAAGCCGCCGATCCAGAAGCTGGTCGATCAGATCAGCGCCGTGTTCGTTCCGGTCGTGGTGCTGATCGCCCTGGTCACCTTCGCCTTCACGCTCACCCTGGCGGGCGGCGATATCGAGATGGCGCTGGTGCATGCCATTGCCGTGCTGGTGATCGCCTGCCCCTGTGCGCTGGGCCTCGCCACGCCGGCGGCGCTGATGGTCGGCACCGGCCTGGCCGCGCGGCACGGCATCCTGATCCGCGATGCCGAGGCGCTGGAGGCGGCGCGCAATGTCACGCTGGTGGCCTTCGACAAGACCGGCACGCTCACCGAGGGCAAGCCAGTGGTCACCGAAATCGTCGCAGCACCCGGCAGCGACGAACAGACGCTGCTGATGCAGGCGGCCGCCCTGCAGGCCGGCTCGCAGCATCCGCTGGCCCAGGCCGTGCGGGACAAGGCTGCCGGCTGCCCGCTCGGCGTGATGGATGATTTCCGCGACCGGCCGGGCCGTGGCGTCAGCGGCAGCATCGATGGCACGCCGCTGCTGTTCGGCAATGCCCGGCTGATGCGTGAGGACGGCATCGCCATGTCGGCCCTGCAGGCCGATGCCGACAGGCTGGCCGCGCAGGGGCGCACGGTATCGTGGCTGGCTGATGCACAGCAGAAGCGGGTGTTGGGCCTGGTCGCCTTCGGCGACGAGCCCAGGCCGCAGGCGGCGCTTGCCGTCGCGCGGCTGAAGGCGATGGGCATCCGCACCGTGATGCTGTCGGGCGACAGCCGGGGCGCGGCGGAATCCGTCGCGGCGAGGCTTGGGATCGAACGCGTGGAAGCCGAGATCCTGCCGCAGGACAAGGCCGCGCTGGTCGCGGCCCTGCGCAAGGAGAGCGGCGGTGCCGTCGCCATGGTGGGCGATGGCATCAACGACGCGCCGGCGCTGGGCGCAGCCGATGTGGGCATCGCCATGGGCACCGGCACGGATGTGGCGATGCAGACGGCCGGCATCACGCTGATGCGCGGCGATCCGGCGCTGGTGGCCGACGCCATCGCCCTGGCGCGCGCCACCAACGCCAAGATCAAGCAGAACCTGTTCTGGGCCTTCGCCTATAACGTGATCGGCATTCCGCTGGCCGCTTTCGGCCTGCTCAGCCCGATGCTGGCCGGCGCCGCCATGGCGCTCAGTTCGGTCTCGGTGCTGGGCAATGCCCTGCTGCTCAAGCGCTGGCGGCCAACACGACGGGAGACAGCGGCATGAAAAGTGGGGGCATGAATATCGGCCAGGCCAGCGATGCCTCGGGCGTCAGCGCCAAGATGATCCGCTATTACGAAAGCGTCGGCCTGATGCCGGAGGCCGGGCGCAGCACCAGCGGCTATCGCGTCTACACCGAATCCGACGTGCACATGCTGCGCTTCATCCGGCGCGCGCGCGATCTGGGCTTTGCGCTCGACGACATCCGCATGCTGCTCGGCTTGTGGCGCGACCGCTCGCGGCCCTCGGCGGCGGTGAAGGAAATCGCCACCAAGCATATCGACGATCTGACCGCCAAGATCGCCGAACTGCAGGCGATGAAGCGCACCCTTCAGCATCTGGCCGAGGCCTGCCATGGCGATGCGCGGCCCGATTGCCCGATCCTCGACGATCTCGGCGGGCCCGCGAAAGCCGGCAAGGCCTGCCACTAGGCGCAGCGCGGACGGGCGCAAAAAAAACGGCGGGCATGGCCCGCCGTTTTCCGTTGCATGCCGATCCGGATCAGAACCAGGTGCGCAGACCGATGCGCGCGATATGCATCGTGGTGTCGTCCAGGCCCTGTTCGCCGTCGTTGATCCACTGATAGCGATAGCTCGGCACCAGTTCGAGGCTGCTGGAAAGCTGGTACGACAGGCCGACCTCGCCGAAGGCGGTCAGGTCGGTGCTGCTGCCGTCATTGCCGGCCAGCGTGGTGCCGCCGGCGCCCGCCGTGCTGCGGTCGAAACGCTGATGCACCAGGCCGGCACCGCCGCCCAGATAGGGCGTCAGCGGCGTGCCGGTCGCAAAGTCGTAATAAGCTGCGCCGGTCAGCGAGTACATGTCGGTATCATCGCCCAGGCCGCTGCTGGCGCCGCCGGCACGGAAACGGTCGTATTCGCTGTTGCCATAGCCCAGTTCGGCTTCCAGGCGAAGCTGGTTGGGGAAACGATAGCCGTACTGGCCGAAGATGGCATAGCCGGTATCGCGCTCCACTTCCGAGCCGTTCGGGCCGTCAGTGTCTTCAGGCATCAGCGCACCGAAGCTGAGGCCACCATAGGCGCCGGTGCGCAGGGTGTTGTTCTGGGTCGTGTTGTCCTGCGCGAAAGCCGGGGCGATGGCCGTGGAGGCGAGCAGCGCGGCTGCGAGCGTGGCGGATGCAAGACGGGTCATGCAAAAACTCCTGATACAGGTTGGCGAGGCTGCCGCTCTTGTGTCTGGCGGTCATGGGCAATGATGGATGCCTTGGTGGCGAAATCATGGCATTGCGGCGCCGCGACGCGCCGCCTTGCCGCTCCTGTGCGCACCGTCACATGGAACCGGGGCATTCCTGCGGCGTTGCATCGGGATTTTTCATGCCGCACGGTCTTGCCGCGGCCGCATTGATTGTCTACCTGATGCATGGTTTTCACCGTTTTTTCGCTGCGGCCCGGCTGCAGTCCGTCCCGCCGCAGGTCTGCCATGTCGAGTCATGATCACCACCACAGCGCAAAACCGGCGATCGAACCGGTCGAGCCCGACTGGTCCACGGCGCTGGTGCTGCTCTGCTCGGAATGCGATGGCGGACGCGGTGTCGATCTGGCCGCCGAGCTGAAGGATGCGATGAAGGCGGCCGGCCACAGGAAGGATGTACGGGTGGCGCGCGTGCGCTGTCTTGGCATCTGTCCGAAAAACGGCGTCGCCGTCACCGTCACCGCGCCCGACCGCATCGCGCAGAGCTATGTGGTTACCGGCAAGGACAAGGTCGCCCTGCCGGCCCTGCAGGCGCTGGCGCTGAATAAATCCCTTACCGACTGATCCGGTACAGCCGCAGGCCGTGGGCCTCGATCTCGTCGCGCAGAATCCCGCGTGCAGCGTCCTGCAGCAGCGGCGCGTCGCTGTCCAGATGCGCGGCGCGGCGGAAGCCGCCCTCGAAGTGCACGCGCATGGCACGGCTTTCGCTGCGCAGGTTCACCACGATCAGCAGCCACTCGCCGTCCCACGGTTTCAGCATCGCGCGCAAAACCGGCCGGCCATCCGCCGCTTGCTCGCGCGCGGCGACGCGGTAGGCGGCATCGGCATCGGGCTGCAGCAGGGCGGCGCGCAGGCGATTGATGCGCCGGTTGATCTGGGCCACGGCATCCCACAGGCGTTTCGATGCCGCCACCTCGCTTGCCGTTGCGATGCGCGGCGGCGCGGCGGCGGTGCCATTCATGGTGATGCCGTAATCCAGTCGCGGCGCGGCGCTGATGCCCAGGGCGCCGGCATTGCGCGCGGCGTAATTGTCCTCGCCCTGCCAGATCAGGCCGCTGGCGCCATGCACCAGCGCGGCGAAAGCGAGCGCGCGGGCCTGTGCCGGGTTGATCAGCGGTTCGCTGCCGCGCGCATAAGCCGGCAGCAGGGCCCAGGCCGGCCGGCCGGCATGATCGCGCGCGGTTGCGGCGAAACGGTCCGCCTGCATGGGGTCGCGCGGCATCTCGATCACCACCGCGCGGCTTGAATCGAGCAGGACGGAATCGGTGGTTTCGGCGGCCGGCACAAGAAGCTGCACGCGCGAGCCGGCGGCGGCTGTCGTCAGGGCTGCCAGCGGCTGGCCCGGATCGGCCGACACGGCATTGAAATCGGCGGCGAAGGCGGCCTGGAAGCCGCGGCTGGGCCCGGCGGCGTAATCGGCCAGCGCGCCGCCCAGGGCAAGCGGCAGCACCGAGCGCAGCGGATCGTAGCCTGCCATCGGCGCGCCGGTGCGGTCGGTATGCGGCACGGCGCGCGGATGCGGGCGCTGCACGGCATCCGGCAGGTCGCGAAAGCCGGCATCCGGGTCGCCGGCACAACCGGCCAGAAGCAGCAGCAGCGCGGCGAAAATTCCCGCGCGCGGCATCGGATCAGTCGCCGTCCTTTTTGTGACCGCTGCCGTTTTCGGTCAGCCGGTCCATCAGCGCCAGCAGCACGCCCGAAACCACGAAGGTCATATGGATGCCGACCAGCCAGGCCAGTTCGGCATGGGTCATCTGCTCGATATTCATGAAGGCGCGCAGAAGCTGGATCGCCGAGATGGCGACGATGCTGGCCACCAGCTTCAGCTTCATGCCGGAATAGTCGATCTTGCCCATCCAGCCCGGACGGTCCTTGTGGTCGCCGGTATCGATCTTGGAGACGAAATTCTCGTAGCCCGAAAAGATCACCAGCAGCAGCAGGTTGCCGGCCAGCGACAGGTCGATCAGGGCCAGGATCGAGAGCACCAGCTGACTCTCGGTCATGGTGAACACGATCGGGATGGTGTGGAACAGCTCCTGCATGAACTTCACCAGCAGCAGGATCAGGGCCACCGCCAGGCCGAGATAGAAGGGCGCCATCACCCAGCGGCTGGCGAACAGGGTCTTTTCAAGCAGGCGTTCGATCTGGCGCATGGCGGTTTCCGGCACGGGCAATTCCGGCCGGCACGCTAGCCTAAGCCGCACGCTGCCGCCAGAGCCCCCCGGCCCCGCTTTTCCACACCGGTGCGCTAATCGCAGCATCCCGACGCGATTGCCCATGTCATGGCCAGCGGTTTTCATCGCCGCGGCGTCGTGGCGCTTGCAAGCCCGGCGGGTTGGCGTCATGAGTCTGGCCATGCGCCGCATCCTGTTGTCTGCCTTCGCCGCCTTTTGCCTGCTGGCCCCCCTGCCGGGTCTGGCTGCCACCGTCACCGTGCAGGGCGACAGGATCCTGGTCGATGGCAAGCCCTTCGCCGTGCTGGGCGCGGCCGGCCAGAGCCGCTTCGGCCTGCTGAAACAGCTTGGCGCCACCACCATCCGCACCTATGGCGACGAAACCGGCTTCGTGCTGGACGAGGCGCAGAAGGTCGGCCTGAAGGTCATCGCCGGTTTCTGGCTCGAGCATCCGCGCCGCGGCTTCAACTACCGCGACCTGGCCCAGGTGGGGCCGCAGCTCCAGCGCCTGACCGAGTTCGTCAACCGCCACAAGGCCCATCCCGCCTTGCTGATGTGGGGCATCGGCAATGAGGTGGAGGCCGATCTGGCCGACGACAGCCAGGTCTGGCCTGGCATCGAGGAGGCCGCGCGGCTGGTGCGGCGGCTCGATCCCCATCACCCCACGCTGGCCGTGCTGGCCGAGGCCGGCAACGACAAGGTGGCCAGGCTGATCCGCCACGCACCCAGCATCCAGGTGCTCGGCGTGAACTCCTACGGCGAAGCCTTGCCCTCGCTGCCGGCGCGCGTGCGCGCCCAGGGCTGGAAAGGCCCGCTGATCGTCACCGAGATGGGCCCGATGGGCCAGTGGCAGGCCAAGCGCACGCCATGGAATGCCGCCATCGAACCCAACAGCGACGAAAAGGCCCAGCTTCTGTCGCGCTGGTTCAGCGCGCTGCAGCCCCATGTGCAGGGCGAGATCGTGTTCTACTGGGGCCAGAAGCAGGAAGTGACGCCCACCTGGCACAGCCTGCTGCTGCCCACCGGCGAATATACCCGCACGGCGGAAGCCATGGCGCTGGCCTGGGGCGGCAACACGCCCCAGGGCAACCGTGCGCCGCGCATCTCGCTGTTCCGCTTCGCCGGCAACGGCAATGCCGCCGCTGGCCGCGAATGGAATCGCGGCGAGACCATTCGGGCCGAGATCGCGGTGGAAGATCCCGATGGCGACCAGATCGGCGTGGTGTGGAGCGTGATGGCGGAAAGCACCGACCTGAAAACCGCGGGCGATGCCGAGGCCGTGCCGCCCAGTTTCCCGCAGGCCCTGCGCGATCCGGGGGCGAAGGGCGTGTCCGTGGTCGGCCTGCAGCCGGGCAATTACCGCCTGTTCGCCACCATCCGCGACGGCCGCGGAGCGGCGGCGACAGCAAACCTGCCCTTCCGGGTGAAGTAGGGCGGGTGAAGTAGGGCGGGTGAAGCAGGCCGGGTGAGTCAAGGCGGGTGAAATACAAGGCGCGCCTTTTGCCGTATGGACGGGGCGGCCTATGTATCCGCCTGTGACTGCCGCACCATTGCTTTCCCGCCTCACGCTTGCCGCCTATGCCGCGCCGGCCCTGCCCGGCGCGATGCTGCTGCTGCCGCTGTATGTGCATCTGCCGGTGCTCTATGCCGATGCGCTCGGCCTGGGCCTCACCCTTGTCGGCAGCCTGCTGTTCATCGCCCGGCTGTGGGACATGGTCACCGATCCGCTGATCGGCATATGGTCCGACCGCGTTGACACGCGCTGGGGCCGGCGTAAACCCTGGCTGCTCGCCGGCCTGCCGTTCTGCATGCTCTCCGCCCTCATGCTCTTTCTGCCGCCCGACGGCAGCGGCGCGGCCTGGCTGCTGGGCTGGACCATGGCGCTGTATCTGGGCGCCACCATGATCCAGATTCCCTATCTGGCCTGGGGCGCGGAACTCTCGCCCGACTATCATCAGCGCACGCGCATCGCCGGCTGGCGCGAGGCGGCCGGCGTCATCGGCACCCTGTTTGCCGCCGGTCTGCCGGCCCTGTTCGGCGAGGACAGCCGCGCCGGCGTCGGCGCCATCGGCATCGCGGTCGCCGTATTGCTGCCGCTCGGCGTGCTGCTTGCGCTGCGGGCCGTGCCGGCGGGCCAGGCCGCTGCGCCGCAGCGCGTCAATCTCGCCGGCGTGAAAGCCGTGTGGCGCAACGGGCCGTTCCGCCGGCTGCTGCTGGCCTGGCTGCTCAACGGCATCGCCAACGGCCTGCCGGCCACGCTGGTGCTGCTCTTTGTCGCCCATGTGCTGCAGGCGCCGGCCGATTTCGCCGGGCTGGTGCTGCTGCTCTATTTCGGCGCCGGCATCGCCGCCGTGCCGCTGTGGCTCAGACTGGCGCAGCAGTATGGCAAGCATCGCGTGTGGATCGGGGCGATGCTGTGGAACTGCGCCGTCTTCGTCTGCGTGCCGCTGCTCGGTGCCGGCGACACGGTATTGTTTCTCGCCATCTCGCTGCTCACCGGCCTGTGCCTGGGCGCCGATCTCGCCCTGCCGCCGGCGATGCAGGCCGATGTGGTCGATCTGGATACCGCGCGCACGCGCCGGCAACGGGCCGGACTGTTCTTCGCCATCTGGGGCATGGCCACCAAGCTGGCGCTGGCGGTGGCGGTGGGCATCGCCTTTCCGCTGCTCGATCTGGCCGGCTTTTCACCCGATGGCGGCAATGCCCCATCCGCACTTTTTGCGATGGCCGCGCTCTACGCGCTGGCGCCGGTGGGGTTCAAGCTGGCGGCGATAGGGCTGATGCGGCGCTACCCGATCACGCCGGAACGGCACCGGCGCTTGCAGGCGCGGATCGCGCGGCGCATATAATGCGCCGCCTTTTCCCCGGTTGCGAAAGTCCCTGTCATGTCAGCAGTCCGCCTCGGCTTCATCGGTTACGGCATCATGGGCGAGCGCCTGCTGCGCGCCGCCCTCAACCACGATCCGGCCGTGCTCACTGTCGCCGGCCTGTGGGATCCTTCCGCCGCCGCCATGCAGCGGCTGGCCGGTGACCTGCCGCAGGTTCCGCGTCTTGAATCCGCCGCCGCCGTGATCGCCGCCTGCGACTGTCTCTACATCGCCTCGCCGCCGGCCTCGCATCTGGGCTATGCCCGCGCGGCCTTCGCCCAGGCCAAGGCGGTGTTCTGCGAGAAGCCGCTCGCCGTCGATGTGGCCGATGCCGAGGCTTTCGTGGCCGAAGCGGCAAAGTGGAACGGCCGCGGCGGCATCAATTTCCCCTTCGCTTCCTCCTTCGCCGTCGACCAGTTGCGGCAATGGATGCAGCAAGGCGTCACCGGGCCGGTCGAGCGCATCGAGATCGAGATCGGCTTCGCCGCCTGGCCGCGGCCGTGGCAGGTCGATGCTGCAAGCTGGCTCGATGCGCGGCCCCAGGGCGGCTTCACGCGCGAGGTCGGCTCGCATTTCCTGTTCCTCGCCCGCCGCCTGTTCGGTCCGCTGCGGCTGCACACGCACAGCGTTTCCTATCCCGAGGACGGCAAGTCGGAACGCACCATTGCCGCCACCCTGCATGCCGGCGACCTGCCGGTGACGCTGAAGGGCGGCGTCGGCAGCACGGAAAAGCCCGATCACAATATTTTCGAGATCGTCGGGCCGCAGGGCCGCATCCGCCTGCGCGACTGGTCGATTGCCGAACGGCTGGTCGACGGCGACTGGCGCGAGGCACCCGATGCGCTGCCCAACGAGAAGATGCGGCCGCTGGTGCTCAGGCGCCAGCTCGACAAGGTGGCGGCGCTCACCCATGGCACGCCGCAGGACCTCGCCACGCTGACCGAGGCGGCCGAGGTGCAGCGCGTGGTGGAAACCATCCTCAAAGCCTGAAAACCGGGCCGGAACTTCGGTCGCGCCGCGCCGTTTCATTCGCAGCATCGCGAGAACGGCAAAGGAGCGAATGCCATGTTGTACTGGGCTCTGGTTTTCTTCGTGCTGGCGCTGGTGGCCGGCCTGTTCGGCTTCGGCGGCATTGCGGCTGCCTCGGCCGGCATCGCGCAGATCCTGTTCTTCGTTTTTCTGATCGTCTTCGTCATCAGCGTGGTGGCGCATCTCGTCACCGGCCGCCGGCCGCCGCTGGTCTAGGCATCGCCGGTCTGGGCGCCGGCGATCTGGGCGCAGCCGTCCGGGTTCCGGGCGGGTTGCGCGCCGCGTCTTTTTCTTTGCAGGTCCTTCCCCCCACCTCGGCGGATGCTCCGGCATCCGCCAGTTTTTTTATCAGGCGGTGTAGCCGAGCTGTGCCGACAGCCGCCGCGTGAAGGCCAGCAGCGCCGATGCATGTGGGCCGCTCAAGCCGACATCGATCTTGCGCGTCGGGCCGATCACGGTGATGGCGAGCTGCAGGTGGCCGCTGTGGTTGAAGACCGGCGCGCTCAGCGCGCTGATGCCCGGCACTGGTAGGTCGCTGGTGGCGGCGATGCCGTCGCGCTTCACCTTTTCAACCTCGCGCGCCAGCGCGTCGCCGGCCAGCGCGCCCACATCGCTCCAGCCCTTCTGCGCCGCCTGCAGCTCGGCCTCGATCACCGGCTCGACCAGCTTGGGCGGCAGCCAGGCGGCGAAGATCTTGCCGGTCGCCGTGCCGGTCACGGTGAACATGCCGCCGGGCCGCACGTTGGCGTGAATGTAGTTGGAGGATTCCTGCACCAGCACGATGGTCGGGCCATGGGTGCCCCAGACGGTGATGGCCACCATCAGGTTCAGCCGCTCGGCCAGCTCGGCCACCTGTTCCGCGGCCAACCGATACGGGTCGCTGCCGCGCAGCCGCGCCAGGCCAAGCTGCAGCGCGAAGGGCCCGAGGCGATAGCGGCCCGAGCCGGCCTCCTGCTCCACGAGGTCCAGCTTGCGCAGGCTGGTCATGTAGGCATGGGCCTGGCCGGGCGTGAGTTCGGCCTGGCTCGCCAGGTCGCGCAGCATCATCGGCTGGCCGTGCCGGGCCAGGATGCCGAGCAGCCGGCCGCCGATCTCCACCGACTGCACGCCGCGGCCCTTCAGCGGCGCGGACTCGGGTTCCTCGCCGCCATAGAGCGGAAATGCATTGGCCGGGTCGATCCTGTCCCCCATGCCTATTGCATAGCCGCCGGCGCGTGTCGTGTCACGTGTGCCGCTTAACCGGCCTGGGCGCCGGCCGCATGGCGCGCAGCGATATAGCCAAAGGTCATGGCCGGGCCCAGGGTGATGCCGCCGCCGGGATAATTGCCGCCCATGATGCTGGCCATGTCGTTGCCGGCCGCATACAGCCCGGGCACCGGCTGGCCGTTTTCGCCCAGCACGCGGGCCTGCGCGTCGGTCTTCAGGCCGGCGAAGCTGCCCAGGTCGCCGATCACCACCTGCACGGCATAGAACGGCCCGGTCTGCACCGGCGCGATGCAGGGATTGGGCTTTACGGTCGGATCGCCCAGATAGCGGTTATAGGCGGTGCTGCCCTTGTGGAATTCCGGGTCCTCGCCGCGCATGGCGTGCTTGTTGTATTCCGCCACGGTATGGCCGAAGGCCTGCGCATCGATGCCGCAGGCCTCTGCCAGTTCGGTGAGCGTGCGGCCGCGCTTGAGATAGCCGTTCCTGATCTGGTGCGCGATCGGCACCGGGAAGGGCTTCACATGGCCCAGGCCATAACGGCGCAGCGTGGGATGGTCGCAGACCAGCCAGGCGCAGATCTCGCCGTCCAGTCCCTTGCTGGCCTTCACCAGCGCCTGGCAGAAATCGTGATAGCAGTTGCCCTCGTTCACGAAGCGCCGGCCGGCACGCGTCACGGCGATCACGCCGGGTTTGGCGCGGTCGATGAAATGCGGAAAGGTGCCGAAGCTGCCATCATTCCACGGTACGCGGCTGACCGGCACCCAGGCGGCGGCATTGGGCAGCTCATCGGCAGTATGCGCGCCCAGCGGCCGTGCCAGCTTGATACCGTCGCCGGTATTGCTGCTGGGTGTCGGCGACCAATGCTCCTGCCCGGTCGGCGCATGGGGATAAAGCTGCTTGCGGCGTTCGATATCGTGCGGGAAGCCGCCGGTGGCCAGCACCACGCCCTTGCGCGCATGCACACGCACCGGGCCGTCCTTGGTGCCGATCACCGCGCCGGTCACGGCATGGCCATCGCGCAGCAGGTCCTGCGCCGGCGCCTCCAGCCACAGCGGAATGCCCAGGTCGAAGGCAGATTTCGCCAGCCGGCCGGCCAGCGCGTTGCCGTTGGTCAGCCGCATGGCGCGGCCATGCAGGGCCACGTCGCGCAGGTATTTCACCAGCAGCTTCGCCACATAGGCGGCCGAGACCACGCTGCGCGTGACGTTGAAGAAATGCAGCAGTTCCTTGCCCGATCCGATCATCATCCCGACGAAAGTGATCTCCTTCAGCGGCGGCCGCAGGGTCTTGATCTGCTCGCCCAGTTCGTTGCCGTCGAAGGGCTCGGCGCAGATCGAACGGCCGCCGGCCAGCGCGCCGGGCGCATCGGGGTGGTAATCGGAAAACTGCGGCCCCAGCACGAATTTCACGGCCGTCTTGCTCTCGAAGAAATCGACCATCTGCGGGCCGTTCTCCAGGAAGGCATCGACGCGTTCGGCATCGAAATGATTGCCGGCCTCGTGCTGCAGATAGGTGCGCGCGGCCTCCTTGCTGTCATTGATGCCCTCGCGCGCCGCCAGCGGGTTGGCCGGAATCCACAGCCAGCCGCCCGAGCGCGCCGTGGTGCCGCCGTAGACGGCTTCCTTCTCGACCACCAGCACGTCCAGGCCATGCAGCTTGGCCGTCACCGCCGCAGCCATGCCGCCGGCGCCCGAGCCCACCACCAGCAGGTCGCAATCATGGGTCTTCATCGTCGTCACTCCATTCAAACCGTCAGATAGCCGCCATCCACCGGCAGCATCGCGCCGGTGACGTAACTCGACATCTCGGAGGCCAGGAACAGCACCGGGCCGACCAGCTCCTCGGGCTTGCCGGTGCGGCCCATCGGCGTATGCGCCATGAAGCGTCCGATGGCAGCCGGGTCGTTGCGCGTGGCTTCCGTCATCGGCGTGTCGATCACGCCGGGCGCGATGCCGTTCACGCGGATGCCCTCGGGCGCCAGTTCGGCCGCTAGCGCGCGGGTGAATTGCAGCACGGCGCCCTTGCTGGCGGTGTAGGTGGTGGCGCGCGGTCCGGTGGCGAAGGAGTTGATCGAGCCGAGATTGACGATGCGGCCCTTCGTTTTGCGCAACTGCGGCAGCAGGGCGCGTGTCACGTTCTTCATGCCGGTCACGTTCACCGTCAGGGTTTCCAGCCAGTGGCGGTCGTAATCGGGATCGTCGATGGCCACCCGGCGGATGATGCCGGCATTGTTCACCAGCACCGAGCACGGCCCGCCCAGCGCGTTCTCGGCATTGGCGGCAAAGGCGGCGCAGGCTTTTGCATCGCTCACATCCAGCGCGGCGCCATGGGCCTTCGCGCCGGTCGCGGCGATCTCGGCCGCCACCGCCTGGGCGCCGGCGCCGTTGATGTCGGCCACCGCCACGGCGGCGCCGGCCCGGGCCAGGCCCAGCGCGATGGCGCGGCCATTGCCCTGTGCGGCGCCGGTGACGACCGCAACCTGCCCGCTCAGAATTCCGGCCAGCAGAGGCTTTTCCATCCGTTTTCCTCCCGCAATTCGTGTATTGCGAACTTATTCGTTATTTCATATAGTCGACTCGACGCGAATGCAAGCGATCCGTTCCGAAGGCCCGCTGCGTCGCGATCATTGGAGGAAACGTCCCGTCCGGCACCTGCCAGGACGGGGATTCGGTCGGTTTTGCAAAACCCCGAGGGAGGGATTCATGCGTCAGCACATTCTCAAGGCGGCCACGGTCGCGCTGCTTGGCCTCGGTCTGGCCGCGCCAGCCGCAGCCCAGACCAAGACCTACGATCTGCAAAGCGTGTTCGGCCTGCAGGTGCCCTCGATCGGCCCGAGCCCGGTGAAATGGGCCGAGCGCGTCGCGCTGATGACCAACAACGAGGTCAGGATCAAGGTGCATGGCGCCGGCGAATTCGTGCCGCCGTTCGAGGTCTTCGGCGCGGTCTCCAACGGCTCGATCCCGATGGGCTTCGACTGGGTCGGCTACTGGGCCGGCAAGATCCCGGTCGCCAACCTGGTCGGCTCGATGCCCTTCGGCCCGAACCCCGAACTGTTCCTGGGCTGGATGTTCCAGGGCGGCGGGCTGGAGATCATCCAGAAGGCCTACGATCCGCATAACGTGAAGATCATCCCCTGCCACCTCGTCGTGCCCGAGGCCGGCGGCTGGTTCAACAAGGAAATCAAGACGGTCGCCGACCTCAAGGGCCTCAACATGCGCATCGCCGGCTTAGGGGCCAAGGCGATGGCCAAGCTGGGCGCCAATGTGCAGCTCGTGCCGGCCGGCGAAATCTTCGTCTCGCTGGAACGCGGCCGCATCGAGGCGGCGGAATTCTCCGCGCCGCAGCTCGATCTCGGCCTGGGCCTGCAGAAGATCGCCAAGTACTATTACTTCCCGGGCTGGCACCAGCCGGCCAGCTGGGACACCATCATCGTCAACATGAATGTGTGGAAGTCGCTGCCCGAGAAGCATCAGAAGGCGATGGTCGAGGCCTGCTACGCCAACATCACCTTCAACAGCTATGACCAGATCAACGCCCAGGTCGACGCGATCGAAAAGATCGAGGCGGCCGGCGTGAAGGTGCAGCGTTTCCCCAACGAGGTGCTTGCCGCCCTGCAGAAGGCCTCCATCGAGGTGATGGAGGAAGAGGCACAGAAGGATGCCCTGTTCGCCGAGGCCTACAAGTCGCTGACCGCCTATGTAAAGCGCGTCGGCCGCTGGAACGACCTGCAGGCGATTCCGCGCAACTGAGTGTGATACGGTAAGCAAAAGAGTCCGCGCCGCCGGATGGCCCGTTGCCGCCGGCGGCGCGATCCTTCAGGGGAGGGATCGGTGATCGCACTGCTGAAACAGATCGAGGAAGCCTGCGCCTGGTTCGGCCGGGCGATCGGCTGGGCCACGCCGATCCTGGTGATCAGCGTCTGCCTCAGCGTGCTGATGGCGCAGATGCGATTCAACGTGCTGTTCGACTGGGGCACCGATGTGCCGCTGTTCGGCAGCAGGATCACCATGAACGGTCTCACCGACCTGCAATGGCATCTGTTCGCGGTGATGGTGATGCTGGGCGGCGTCTATGCCCTGCATACCGACAGCCATGTCAGCGTCGATTTCATCGCCAGCAATTTCACCGAACGCACGCGCCGCATCATCGTGATCTTCGGCGACATCGTCTTCCTGCTGCCCTTTGCCGCGATCATGACGTGGTTCGCCTGGAAATTCATGGTCTCGGCCTATACCTCGAATGAAGGCTCGTCCTATGGCGGCCTCAACAACACCTGGATCATCAAGGCGGTGATGCCGCTGGGCTTCGGCCTGCTCGGCCTGCTCGGGCTTACGCGCACCCTGCGCCTGATCATCCAGTTCATCCTCACCCGCGGCGCCGTCGCCGAAAACAAGATCGGGGCATAGGGATCGCCGCCATGGAGTATTTCTGGCCCCTCTTGATGTGCGTCGCGCTGCTGCTGGGCATCTTCACCGGCTATCCGGTGGCGATCGTGCTGGCCGGCATCGGCGTGATCTTCACCTTCGCTGCCGACGTGCCGATCCTGTTCCTGTCCACCGGCGTGTCGCGCACCTTTTCCGGCATCCTGAGCAACTGGCTGCTGATCGCTGTGCCGCTGTTCGTCTTCATGGGCCTGATGCTGGAAAAATCCGGTATCGCCGAACGCCTGCTGCGTTCGCTGGCCAGCCTGCTCGGGCCGCTGCCCGGCGGTTATGCCTTCGCGGTGGCGATCATCGGCATCGTCATGGCGGCCAGCACCGGCATCATCGGCGCCAGCGTCGTGCTGATGGGCGTGCTGGCCCTGCCGGTGATGCTGGAAAGCCGCTACGACCCCAAACTCGCCACCGGCATCATCGCCTCGACCGGCACGCTGGGCATTCTCATTCCGCCCAGCATCATGCTGGTGGTGCTGGGCGACACGATGCGCATCTCGGTCGGCGACCTGTTTGCCGGCGCCATGATCCCCGGCCTGATGCTGGGCGGGCTTTATATCGTCTATCTGGTGTTCCTGGCGATCTTCAAACCTGAAACCATGCCGCCGCTGCCGGCGCGCGACCGCCTGCCTCTGGGCCAGGCCGTCACCCGGCTGGCGCGCGACCTGCTGGCGCCGATGATCCTGATCCTGGTGGTGCTGGGCTCGATCATCGCCGGCATCGCCACACCCACCGAGGCGGCCGCTTTGGGCGCACTGGGCGCCTTCCTGCTGGCCGTGCTGTCGCGCCAGCTCACCTGGAAACAGTTCCTCGCCGTGCTGAACGAAACCACGCGCACCACGGCGATGATCATGTTCGTGATGATCGGCGCCACCATCTTCAGCGTGATCTTCCGCAAGCTGGGCGGCGACACCATGATCGCCGACGCGCTGGGCGTGGACGAGGCCGGCACCAATCCCTACTGGGTCATGTTCGTGATCATGGCCTTCATCTTCGTGCTGGGCATGTTCCTCGACTGGGTCGAGATCACCTTCATCGTCATGCCGATCATCGCGCCGATCATGGCCGGGCTGGATTTCGGCGGGATGGACAAGGACCAGATCCTGCTGTGGTTCGCCATCCTGTTTGCGGTGAACCTGCAGACCTCCTTCCTCACGCCGCCCTTTGGCTACGCGCTGTTCTACATCCGCGGCGTGGCGCCGGCCGAGATCGGTACCAAGATCATCTACCGGGGCATCGTGCCCTTCGTGATCATCCAGTTGATCGCGCTGCTGCTGTGCATCATGTTTCCGCAGCTTGCCCTGTGGCTGCCGGAAACCCTGCTCGGGAAATAACAAGGAGTAATCGCCATGTCGAAAGCTTTCGCCTCCACTGCCGATATGGAAGACAAGAAGGTCTCCTTTACCCAGCTCGGCGAGGGCCTCTATGCCTTCACCGCCGAGGGCGACCCCAATACCGGCGTGATCGTCGGCGACGACGGCGTGATGGTGATCGACACCCAGGCCACACCCAAGATGGCCGGCCAGGTGATCGAACATATCCGCAAGGTGACTGACAAGCCGATCAAGTATGTGCTGCTGTCGCATTACCATGCCGTGCGCGTGCTGGGTGCCTCGGCCTATAATCCGCAGCAGGTTTTCGCCTCCGAGGCGACCCGCAGCCTGATCGTGGAGCGCGGCAAGGAAGACTGGGATTCCGAATACGGCCGCTTCCCGCGCCTGTTCCGCTCGGCCGAAAGCATCCCCGGCCTCACCTGGCCGACCATGACCTTCCCGACCAAATTCACGCTCTACATGGGCAAGCGCCGCGTCGAGATCATGCATCTGGGCCGCGGCCACACGGCGGGCGACACGGTGGCCTGGGTGCCCGATGCCGGCGTGCTGTTCTCGGGCGACCTGGTGGAATATCACTCGGCCTGTTATTGCGGCGACGCCCATTTCAAGGACTGGCCGAAGACGCTCGACAGGATCGCCGAGTTCAGTCCCAAGGCCATCGTGCCCGGTCGCGGCGATGCCCTGCGCAACCCGAAGGAAGTCGGCGACGGTCTGTCGCTCACCCGCGACTTCCTCACCACGTTATATGGCTCGGTGTCGGAATCGGCAGCCAAGGGCCTGCCGCTGAAGGAAGCGTTCGACCGCTGCAACGATGCCATGCGGCCACGCTTCGGCAATTTCGCCATCTTCGAGCATTGCCAGCCCTTCAACGTGGCGCGCGCCTATGACGAGGCGCTGGGCCTGGATCACCCGCGCATCTGGACGGCGGAACGCGACCAGGCGATGTGGGCAAGTTTAAATGGTTAGATTATGCAGTAACTTCAATAAGCTGAAAATCGCGCATGTCATATACGCTAAAGAATAAGTCTCTACGCATGCACTTTATATAGTCGCCTGTGTCAAAGGTAATGATTGGAACGTGGGGTCTAAAATCGCAGGCGGTTGTTAAGCAGTGAGCCACTTCCATCAGATATGCATCAACATAATCTACGTTGGTTTTTTTCATCCACATAGAATGTTGGTGAAGAGTAAGTGTCGTATCTGCCGGAGAGTGGGGATTTGGAAATAACCGGACGTGCCCAGGCGTTAGAAGCCAACTTAAAAGGTATTCAGCTATCGGGCGCTTACCCCGTTTAGACAGCAGCCCACACGTTTCAACAATTACGGGAGGCGTCACAATCAGTTCGTCAAAGTCATGTTCATCAATAAAAAGCGTAGCTTGTTCATGTAGAGCATCTGTTTTGTCGACATAGGCGACAAGCACATTGGTATCTACTAACGCAATATTGCGTCTCAAATCTAAAACAGTATGTGGTATGGAAAATTGAGGCATTATTCATCCAATGAAATGCCACGTTCACTAGCTGAGTTCTTAATAAATAAATTTATCTCCTCCTCGATGTTTCTACCGGAACCGATGTCGTCGCAGGAATACGCATTTATGGCAGAGGCAGCAAGATGTCCTAAGTGAGCCGCAAAATCTGCATCCTCAACAACTCGGTCAAGAATCGGAATTCCCTGAATGTGCTGGGGTTCGAATTTCTGGAAATCACCCCGGAATTGAGGAGTGCTTCTACGGACCAAATGATCGACCACACTACTGTTCAAGTAGGCCAATAGAGGCAAAATTAATTCTTGTTGCTCAGGAACAACAGCTGTTCCGCCAACTAAGAACGTCGAGCCGTTAGCGTCCAAGGCAAAGGCTGTCCCTGGAGCTAAATCGCGGATCATTAGCTTGGGTTTGCGCAGCCAATTTTCGTCACGCGCGCGGATCAACTCATACCATTTTCTGCTACTGTTTTTCAGACTAGATCTGGCGGAGAGAAGCTCTCGATACTGCATTAGATAAGCCCACGTTTTCGGATACGCGGCGCTCAGCTCTGCTTCAGGCAGTACAATATTTTTCCGATAGGGGTAGAGCAGACGCTTAGTTGGATTAACGGCCTGATAGCGCTGCACTTCCGAACCAAATACTACATCCTCTAAAAGATCTCGCTCAATGACCGCGCTATCTCCCAAACCATTAATCACTCTACACAGGCCGCCGCTATCATCGGTATCGACGTTGAAAATAAATATGTCATTGCCGCCTGTTCGAATTCCTTGCGGGATTGCGGCTAAGGTATCAAGCCGAACAGAAATGTCTTCAATTAATACACGAGCTAACTGCTCACTCTCTGACAACAAAGGCCATGGCTCACCAGTTGAAGGGTGACGGGCAAAATAGCTACGCAAAACAGCCGAGTCTTTCCTTTGACCATTGGCATCGGCATCCAAAAGCATCGCAGTTAGAAACTCTGAATCTAGAGATTTAACCTCTAATACTCGAACACGAGCAGGTCTCTCACTATCTGCTTGACGTAATTGTGCCAAAATACACGCTATGTAAGCGCTAGCATCGAAGGGTCTATTGGCCCCGAAGTCAACAAGTGTAAGCAGATTTGTTGCTTCGACCAAAAGGCTTCGAATTGTGGCTCCATTGCGATTTCGATAAATCCGATTGGGTACGACCATGCCCATGTGCCCGCCCGGATTAAGTACATTGAGGGCTTGCTCGACAAATAAATATGAAAAGTCGTACCGTCCTTTCGCTGTTTGAAAGGCGGCTTCGAGTTCTTCTCTATGGACGACTAGGCTGGTTGCTAGGAATGGGGGGTTGCCTAGTACAATATCATACTGCTTATTTAGATCGCCCCACGTTTCCCGCTTTAAGCCATCACCAGTGATCACAACATTGGATAGATTAGGTAAAGGGAGTGCATCGGGCTCTTCCACGAGCCTCTGCCATAAATTCAAGCGCGCAGTTGTGACGGCCCTAGGATCAATATCAATACCAACAATGAAGCCCCCTTCAATTAGTTCGCGCGCCCACTTTCTGTTTGGGTCAATCTTGCGCAAATGCTTTAGGACGTGGTCGACGGCGCCCACTAGGAACGATCCAGATCCGCAAGAAAAATCTATAACCTTCGGCGGGACCGGGTTTGTCGTTTTATTAAAATATTCGTCGACACATCTGCTCGACAAATAGTCACGAATAAATTTGGGAGTGTAGTAGGTTCCTGATGATTTCCGGATGCTTACGCGTTCCACTTCTCTACTGGGAGCTAGGAACATCTCCATTTGTGGTGCAACAGGTGCTGGCTGCAGAACTGTAGCCAAGTATTTTTCATATGCTAGACCCAATACGTCTGCTTCAATCCACGAGAAATCATACCGTATATTCGAACCTGGAAGTTTACGGGGCGTATATAAGTCGCTAATTACGCCCGCTGTGACATGCTCAGGCACATTCCGAACAACATCATCATCAAATAAATCGCTACCGACATGCTTTCTCGCAAGTGAGAGCAGCTTTTCCCAAGCCGCCCAATTCACGTGCTCAGAATCACCGATCACGGATTTCAGCGACGGAACTTTGGGGTTTAACTCCCTGTCTTCAACAGTGCGCAGAACAAAAAACTGCGCATATAGAGTCTGAAGTTGCTCATCAACCTTGTCAGCGCTTTTTGCGTATCTCAGAGCTTGATCGCGCCAACTATCAAGGCGCTCAACCAGCTCGTCATCCACTGGTTTAAGAAAGCCACTGGGAGTTTTTTGACTAGACGCAAATCTTTCCAGATTCCGGTCAAGAAAGCTGGCCGGCTTTAATGCATCTAATATTGCACTCTTGTCAGAAATCTCTTTCCAACCGATTCGCGGAAGTTTGAACCAATCTCCATCTAATAACCAATGTGAGTTGAACACTGTTATACCGGCATCATCCGCTAGGACTCCCCAGTCAACAGTTGAGTGATAAGCATATAAAGCTGCGCTCTCGAGGGGGTCGTATCCATTTCTAGACACGACCTTGGCAAAAAGAGCTGTCGGATGACCGCCTAAAGTGGCGCGAGAAATTTTTAGTTTTGTTTCACCGCGAGAAATTTCTCTCTGTGAGAGACTGTCGTCCTGCCATCCAAGCCGGCGAGCTAAATCGTATCCAGAAGTTACAGATGCCGGTGTAATCGGAAGTTCGATGTTAATGGCCATCTGTAGTTGCCCATATAATCTAGTAAAGATAGTCGGAATAAGCCCCACAACACTACCTATAGTAATAAGGGGTGTTTTCCAAGGCTTTTGATGGCGACTAATCTAAGTCTGAACAATTCAATTGTTAACTGACTTTCCTATCTCCTAGGTATCTTTCAGCATGCCCCAGCCGCAGCTCTCTTTGTCCGTCCTCGACCAGTCGATTGCCGTCTCCGGCAGCAGCGAAGACCAGGCCATCCGCGACACCATCGCGATGGCGCGGCATTGCGAGGCCCTGGGCTATCGCCGCTTCTGGGTCTCCGAACATCACAATCACGAAAGCATCGTCGGCACCGCGCCGGAAATCCTGATCGCGGCGATGGCGGCCGTCACGTCGCATATCCGGCTCGGCTCGGCCGGCGTGATGTTGCCGCATTATTCGGCCCTGCACGTGGCCGAGCAGTTCCGCGTGCTGGACGCCATCGCGCCCGGCCGCATCGATCTGGGCGTGGGCCGCGCGCCGGGGTCGGACGGCCGCACCGCCTATGCGCTCAATCCGCACGGCGACGGCGGCGAAAGCTTCCCGGCGCAGACGCGTGACCTGCTGCACTGGCTGCATGGTCTGCCGCTGCCCGAGGGCCATGCCTTCCGCAGCATCAAAGCGCATCCGCGCGCGGCCAGTGCGCCGGACGTGTGGATGCTGGGCTCGTCGGATTACGGCGCGCAGCTCGCCGCCCATCTCGGTCTGCCCTATGCGTTTGCGCATTTCATCACCGACGGGCGCGGCGCCGAGCAGGCTTTGGCGCTCTATCGCCAGAATTTCCGCCCGTCGCAGTTCTGCCCCGCGCCGAAAGCCACGCTCTGCGTCTGGGCCCTGGCCGCCGATACGGAAGACGAGGCGCGGCATCTCTTCCGCAGCCGGGCGCGCTGGCGGCTCGACCGCAACCGCGGCCTGCTCAGGCAGATCCAGCCGCCCGATGCGGTGCAGATCGACACGCATGAGCAGCCCGATGTGGATGCGCTGTGGCAGCGCAGCTTCGCGGGATCGGCGGCGCAGGTGGCCGAACGCCTGCGCGGCTATGCGCAGGCGATGCAGCTGGATGAGCTGGTGATCCTGACCTGGACGCATGACCAGGCGGCGCGCCGGCGCTCCTACGAACTGCTGGCAAAAGCGTTCTCCCTGTCCTGAACAAGACGGTTCTGCCCGCCGCCAGTGCAACCGGGCATGAGCCTGGTCCCAAAATGGAACTGGATTTGGGGCGCCGCCATCGCGCTATTTCAGCCTTCCGTCTCAAGGAAGGAACCCCGATGATTCGAATGAATGCAGTCGCCACCCTGATCATGGCCGCCACGCTGGCCGCTGTCGCGCTGACGCCGCAGGACGGCATTGCCGGCAGCCAGAATGGCCTGACACCGCGTCAGGAAGGCTGGCTCGTGAAATCCTATCGCGACATTGAGGTGGCCGCCGCGCCCGAAACAATCCAGGGCGAGCTCGCCGAGCTGCGTGCCATCGTGGCCAGGCGCACGCCCGACGACGTGGCGCAGTTCCGCTGGTGGGCGACCGGCGGGCCGGTCTATCGCTGGAGTCAGATCATTGTTGAGGAACTGCAGGACGGATTCGTGACATTGCCGTTGGCAAGCCGGCATCTGGCTCTGTTCCATGCCGCCCTTGATGATGCCCTGGCCGCCAGCCGGCAGCATCGCAAGGCCGGGCAGCGTGAACGCCCGCAATCGGTGGATGCCGCATTCTCCGCCGCAGGCAAAGGCCATCGGGTGGTCCTGACTCCCTCGGAGCATGCCGCTGTCGCTGCCGCTGCGGCCGATGTGCTCGGCTATCTTTTCCCGGCGCGCGCCGCCATCCTGGCCGCCCGCGGGGAAGAGGCTGTGACGGTGCGCCTTGCCGCCGGCGCGGATTTTCCCTACGAGGCCGCCGCCGGCCGCGCCATCGGAAAACAGGTCGCTGCCCTGGCGATTGCGCGCGGCAAGTCGGACGGTGCGGATGCCAAATGGAGCGGCGCGGTGCCGGATGCGGCGGGATTGTGGAAGGGCGTCAATCCCATTGCCCCGGCGGCCGCCGGGTGGCAGCCCTGGCTGCTGGCCCATCCCAGCGAGCTGCGTCCGGCCGCGCCGCCGGCGGTCAATTCCGACCGCTTCAAGACTGACCTCAACGAGGTCAAGTCGTTCCAGCGCAGTCCGAAAAGCAATCATCGCGCCACATACTGGGAAGTCTATGGCGGTGCACGCGCCCATTCTCTGTGGAACGAGATCGCGCGCACCACGTTGATGGAATACGGCGCCTCGCCCGATGTCGCCTCCCGCACGCTGGCGGCCATGAACATCGCCATTGCCGATGCGGGCATCGCCTGCTGGGATGCGAAGTATGTCTACTGGTACCCGCGCCCGGCCCAGGTCGATCCGGACCTGAAGACGGTTTTCCCGGCGCCCAACCATCCATCCTATCCCTCGGCGCATAGCTGCTTCTCGACGGCGGCATCCGCCGTGCTGGCGCGGCTTTTCCCGCAGGATCGCGACCGCCTGCAGGCGATCGGCAAGGAAGCCTCAGAGGCGCGGATCTGGGCTGGCATCCATTACCGCTTCGATCTGGAGGCCGGTCAGCAGATCGGTCGCAAGGTCGCGGAAAAGGCGCTTGCCCGGGCTTTCGCTGTCCACGGCAACTGAGCAGCGGCAATCATGCGATGCGGCCGCCGGCGGATGCCGGGGGCCGCATTTTTTCAGGCTCCGCTGGTGCCGTTCACAATCCTGCGGCCTGCCGCTGGCGCATCGCCAGGGTAAAGGCGACACGGGCCTCGCGGGCAACCGTGTCATTCGCCGCAATCAGGCCGCCCGGCGCGGCATGCTTGGGCCGGATATGCGCCACACCGTAATCGCCATCGGCGCGGTCATAGAGCGACACGACGAAATCCTCGTTCTCCACGATGCGGGCGGCAGGATCGATGGTCCAGTCGTGAATCAGCATGGCGGGCACTCCTTCGGCGTGGGAAGAAGCATCTAGGGCGGCGCCGGCCGCAAGGCTGTGACGGCGGGCATAATCGGGGGCCAAAATTCCGCCGATTGCACGCCGGCGCGGCATCAGCACCGAGCATCAGCACCGGGCATCAACACCGGGCATCAGCACCAGGCATCAACACCGGGCATCAACGCACAAAACGGCGTCAGGTTCCCGTCCGCCCCGATGACGGTTCGGTGAAGGCCGCCGAATGGATATGCCCGATGGATATAATGCGGCGCAGGAAGATGGCGTCCCCGGAGAGATTCGAACTCCCGACCCGCTGCTTAGGACGCAGCCGCTCTATCCAGCTGAGCTACGGGGACGCGGGGCCTTGCGGCTGCCGCAACCTAGCCGCGCTCCGCCGCCGCTTCAACCATTCCGCTCCGGCCGTCGGGTATCCGGAAAATAACCTGCCGTATCCGAATGATAACCCTGCCGGGCGAAGCGCCCGCGGGCAGACTGTCGGTCATCGCACGGGCGAGGCAGGAGGCGGGCATGGCAGCGGCAGACCAGCGGCAGGATGGCGGCAGCGGGTATCGCGCCCTGATCAAGGCCCGTCTGCGCGACGGCGCCAGCTTCCTCGGCGCGGTGGAATATTCCCCCGTGCTGACCGCCCTGCAGGCCGAGCTGCATGGCGAGGCCGAGCGCGAGGCCTGGGGCATCGCCATCGAGAATCTGTATTACGCCCTGCTCTGCCTGATGAGCGCCGAGGCCAGCGCGGCGGCGCGGCAGCCGGTGGCGATGGCCGACATCATGCAGGCGAGCGACCGTCATCATTGCGGTGCGTTGTTCCGTGACCTGCTGGCCGATTTCGCCGTGCAGGCCGATTGCCGCCTCGCGCGGCTCAGCCCGGGCGGCCGCATCACGCTGCTGTCGCTGCTGGTCCAGGCCCTGCGGGTGGCCTATGGCAACCTGCTCGACCTCGATGACGGCCTCGACCCCGACATCATCGCCGAAATGCAGGTGATGCTCGATGGCCTCACCCGCCGCATCGCCCGGCACACCGTCGGCTAGCGCTTCTTCGGCGTTGTCTGCTGCTTCAGCGCCATCAGCGCGGCAAACGGGCTGTCGGCCATCTTGGCCTCGTCCTCGCGGCGCTTTTCCTGCTCGCGCTGGCGCTTGGCCACGATGGCCTTGTGCGAGCGCAGATACAGCGTCACATCCGTCTTCGTTTCCGGATCGCGCGCGGTGATCGGCTTGTAGCCCAAAGCCCAGAGCAGGCGGTGCAATTCATCGGCGCCGCAGCCGGCCAGGTTCATCCAGGCCGTGTCGGGCAGGAAGCTGCCGGGCGGGCCCAGGCGTTTTTTCGACTTCGGTGGTTCGGCGGCAGCCGGTGCAGGCTCTGCCTGACTCTCCGGCCCATGAATCTCTGGTACCGGCAGTTCGGCCGGCGCTTCCACCGGCTGTTCGATCTGTTCGCCCACCGGTTCGACCTGCTGCTGCTCGGGCGGCACGATGTCGGCCTCCGCCACCGGCGGCGCGGCTTCCCCGGGCTTTTTTGACTCCTGTTTCTGCGCGTCCTTCTGTACTGGCTGGCGCGACTCCTGTTCGGCCTTGCGCGCGCCCTCGGCGATGCGCTGCACCACATCCAGGCGGAAGGCATGGCGGCCCGCGCGCAGGAAACCGGCCGCCATCCACCAGGCATCCTCGCGCCATTCCAGGATCGGCAGCGAGGTGAGGCCCGGCGTGGGCGGCGCATCGGGTTCGCGGCCCTGGGCCACCGCCCAGAGCAGCGTCTTGAGCTGCGTCGGCTTGGGCTTGAGCAGCTTGGGCACCAGGATATGCGTCTCGCCGAAGGTCACGCCCATCTTGCGCAGCGGATGCCGCTCGGCCTGGCCCATATGGCGCACCAGGTCGGCCACGTCGTCGCGGCGCAGCGCGCCCAGATTCTCGGCCAGCTGGAAGGCCAGGCCGCGCGCCGCCCCCTTCAGCTCGGCATCGCGCAGGCGATAGAGGTCGCTTAAGTGCTGGCGCAGGTGGCGCTTCAGCCAGCCGGCCAGCTTCTCCTCCACCGCCTTGCGAGGCTCGGCGGGAAGCTGGTCGTCGGCCAGAAGCTGCAGCTTCGGCTCCAGCACCTCCGTGCCCTTGACCAGCACGGCCAGCGG
Organism: Ferrovibrio sp.; assembly: GCF_046297895.1. Classification (GTDB taxonomy): domain Bacteria; phylum Pseudomonadota; class Alphaproteobacteria; order Ferrovibrionales; family Ferrovibrionaceae; genus Ferrovibrio. Next base: position 187,401 of record NZ_JBKBHC010000007.1, read on the forward strand.
CACGCTTTCCTTTTCTGCCGTGATCAGCAGCAGGCCGCCCTCGGGCGACAGCGCAAAATTCTCGTCCGGCAGGGCCAGCAAGGCCTCGGCATGGGACTGCAGGGCCGGGCCCAGCACGCGCAGGGCGGCGGAGCGCAGGATGCGGCGCTGCTCCACCGTCTCATGGCCCACGGCGCGGAAGCGCAGGCCGCGCACATGGCCGATGATCTCGCCTTCCACGGTGAGCGCGTCGTCCTCGCCAAGCTGCACATTCAGGCTGGCCGGATCTTCCGCCAGGCCGCGGCTCAGCACGCTGGTGCGGCGGTCGACGAAGCGCTCGGTCAGCTTTTCGTGCAGGGCATCGGACAGGCGGTCCTCGATCGCGCGGGTCTTGGCCTGCCAGCCGCTGGTGTCTTCCAGCCAGCCACCACGATGGGCAACAGTGGTCCAGGTGCGGATATGGGCCAGGCGCTGCGACAGCGTGTCGATGTCGCCATCGGTGCGGTCGATGTTGCGCAGCTGCCCGGCCACCCAGTCCTGCGGCAGGCGGCCGTCGCGGTCCACCAGATGCACATAGATCTGGCTCAAGAGCCGCGCATGGCTGTCATGCAGGTCCTTGGCGAAATCGGGAATCGCACAGACCTGCCACAGCAGATCCACGCGGTCGCGGCGCGTGGCGCGCTCGGTCACCGCCGCATCGTTGCGCAGGGCCTGCAGGCTCAGCAGGTCGTCGGCATCGCGGCCGCGGGTCAGGCCCTCGCGCGGCGGCGCCACCTCCAGGCTGGCCACCAGGGCGGCGATGCTGGAGAAATCGAGATCGGGATTGCGCCAGCGCGCAGCAACCACCGGATCGTAGCGGTGGTTCTCGATCCGCTCGATCAGGTCGGGCTCCAGCGGCGGGCAGTCTCCCGTGGTGCCGAAGGTGCCGTTGCGCAGGTGGCGGCCGGCGCGGCCGGCGATCTGGCCGGCTTCGGAAGGATAAAGCGGCCGCATGCCCACGCCGTCGAATTTGGAGAGTGCGGCGAAGGCCATGTGCTCGATGTCGAGATTGAGGCCCATGCCGATGGCGTCGGTGGCCACCATCACGTCCACGTCGCGGTTCTGGAACAGCTCGACCTGGGCGTTGCGCGCCCGCGGGCTGAGCGCGCCCAGCACCACCGCCGCGCCGCCGCGCTGGCGCCGGATGGCTTCGGCGATGGCATAGACGTCGTTGGCCGAAAAGGCGACGACGGCCGACCGCTTGGGCAGGCGCGACAGCTTTTTCGAACCGGCATAACTGAGCTGCGACAGTCGCGGACGGGCGATGAATTCGACATTGGGCACCAGGCGGCGCACCAGCCCGCGCATGGTATCCGAGCCCAGGAACATCGTCTCTTCCGCGCCGCGCGCATGCATCAGGCGGTCGGTGAAGACATGGCCGCGCTCGGCATCGGCGCAGAGCTGGATCTCGTCAACGGCCAGGAAGTCGTATTGCCGGTCCAGCGGCATCGCCTCCACCGTGCAGACGAACCACTGCGCTCCCTTCGGGATGATCTTTTCCTCGCCGGTCACCAGTGCGATGTTGCGTTCGCCCTTGATCTTCACCGCGCGGTCATAGACCTCGCGCGCCAGCAGGCGCAGCGGCAGGCCGATGATGCCGCTGCGATGGCTCAACAGCCGCTCGACGGCCAGATGGGTTTTGCCGGTGTTGGTCGGGCCCAGCACGCAGAGGATGCGGCCCTTCTCGGATGTCCTGATCTCGGTCACGAACGCGTCCTGCCCTGAACTAGCTTTTTGCCTGGATGGTCTTGGTAATGCGCGCCGAGGTGCAGAGCATATCGTCGACGCTGGCCGTCACTTCGCAGAAGGCCGTGCTGCGCCCACGCTTCAGCAGCTTTCCGGCCATGGTCACGCGCTCGCCCGCCTGCACCGAGCGGATATGCTGCACATGGATGTCCACGGTCATGGCATGTTCATCCTCGCGCAGATCGCCCAGCATGGCCAGCAAAGCCGGCGGCTCCAGCAGGCCGTTCAGCACGCCGCCATGCACATACTGGCCGTAGATCAGCATCTCGCCGGCCGCCGTGAAGCCCACTTCCGACCGGCCCGGCGCCACGAGCAGCAATTCCAGCCCCGCCCAGCGGTGGAAGGCGGTCTGGCCGATCAGGTTTTCGGCAAAGGGCCTGACCCAGGCGGCAAGGCCTGGCTCGAAGCGGGCGGGCATGGACGGAGGCTCCGGTTTTGCCGGCCAGTATAAGGCCGGGCATGCTGGCGGCTCAACCCACCGGCATAAGATTGGCTGCCAGCCCCCGTATCGCCGCGGTCAGGTGAGGATCAGTTTGGTCGCCGCGACCAGCAACACGGCGCCCAGCAGGCCCTGCAGCAGCCGCACCGGCAGCCAGCGGATCACCAGCTGCGTGCCGATCAGCGCGCCGACCAGCGCGGCGCCGGCATAGATCGGCAGTTCCTCGGGCAATGCCCGCAGCGACAGGATATTGCCAGCGAGGCCGGAGATGGAATTCACCAGGATGAAGGGCGCCGCCAGTCCCGCCGTCTGCCGCGCCCCGGCCCAGCCCAGCAGCAGCAGCAGAGGCGAGAGGAAAATGCCGCCGCCCGTGCCGGTCAGGCCCGACAGCAGGCCGATGCCGGCGCCGCCGACCAGCGCGGCGGGCAGCGGGATTTTTGCTTCCCCGCTGCCGCCCTGCTGGGTGGCCTTCTCGCGCGGATCGATCAGCAGCCGCAGGCCGGCGGCGGCCAGCACCACGCCCACGGCGATGCGATAGGCCTCCACCGGCAACTGCACTGCGCCGCCGATGAAGGCGCAGGGCACGGAAACGATCACCAGCGGCAGCAAGGCGCGGACGTTGATCAGGCCGGCGCGCCACAGGCGGAAGGTCGCCAGGCTGGCGACCAGGATGTTCAGCGTCAGCGCGGTGGGCTTCATCACCGCTGGCGCCACGCCCACCACCGCCATCGCGGCGATATAACCGGATGCGCCGGCATGGCCCACCGTGCTGTACAGCGCGGCGGCCAGGAAGATCAGCAGCGCCAGCAGCGCGGTATCGTCGAACGGCATCGGAGGGCCAGCAGTGGATTTACGATCGTTATGTCGAAACGACTATAACGATCGTTATGGCCACCCGGCAATAGCGATGTGTTGCGCCAACTATCTCCCAACCCGTCATGCCCGGCCGTGTGCCGGGCATCCACGTCTTTTTTTTAAATAAAACCCGTGGGTGGCCGGGTCAAGCCCGGCCATGACGGAAGTCAATAATGTGAAGTTATCCCTTCCGCTTTTTCCGCAATGCGGCCACGTCCTTGGCGATGGCTTTCTCGGTTGCGGCGGCCATGCGGCGATAGCGCAGCAGCACTTCTTCGCCCAGGGGCGTGAGCTGGGCGCCGCCGCCGGCCTTGCCCCCGGTGGCCGCCTGCACCAGCGGCTTGGCGAAATAGCCGTTCAGCGTTTCCACCAGCATCCAGGCGCGCTTGTAGCTCATGTTCAGCCGCCGGCCGGCCGCCGCGATCGAGCCGGTCTCGGCGATGCCTTCCAGCAGGTCGGCCTTGCCCGGCCCCAGGAACACGCCCTCGTCCAGCACCACGCGCAGGCGGGCGGCGGATTGCACAGGGGCAGGTTTCTTCACGCGCTTGGCCATGGCCGGACTACAGCATGACGGCCGGTGCTTCGGCCAGAGCCGGCCGGCGCTTGCGAGTCCAGCGGACTGTTTCTATATTGTTCTTGTATGGGTTGTTGCACCGACAAATGAGGCCCTGAAAGCCTGCTTCATTATTTTTCAATGGTTTAACACATCAAAACCATCGCAAAACGACGGAAAACGATGGGCAGACGACGTGATGGCGGTGGATTTCGCCTGCATTGGCCCGCCAAACCGTCGGTCGGGCACAATCTGGCGCTGCGAATGGCCGGGACGTCAAATTGACAGGGGTTAAAACCCGGCCATACTGGGTTTTGCACCGCAGCAACGGAGATTTCCGTCCAGCACGCCTGCGGAGAGTGGGATGCGAGACATGACCGAGACGACCGCGCCGAATTTCCCCGAGGCCTGGGCCAAGATGGCCCAGAAGGAACTGGGCGACAAACCGCTCTCCGAGCTGCTGTGGCAGACGCCCGAGGGCATCACGGTCAAGCCGCTCTACACCGCCGCCGATCTCGAAGGCCTGGAGACGATCAATTCCCTGCCGGGCTTCGATCCCTTCACCCGCGGCGTGCGCGGCACCATGTATGCCAACCGGCCCTGGACGATCCGGCAATATGCCGGCTTCTCCACGGCGGAAGAATCCAACGCCTTCTATCGCAAGAATCTCGCCGCCGGCCAGCAGGGCGTGAGTGTGGCCTTCGATCTGGCCACCCATCGCGGCTATGATTCCGATCATCCGCGTGTGGTGGGCGATGTCGGCAAGGCCGGCGTGGCGATCGATTCCATCGAGGATATGAAGATCCTGTTCGACGGCATCCCGCTCGACAAGATGAGCGTGTCGATGACCATGAACGGCGCCGTGCTGCCCGTGCTGGCCTGCTACATCGTGGCGGCGGAAGAGCAGGGCGTGAAGCCCGACCAGCTTTCAGGAACCATCCAGAACGACATCCTGAAAGAATTCATGGTGCGCAACACCTATATCTATCCGCCCGCGCCCAGCATGCGCATCATCGCCGACATCATCGGCTATACCGCGCAGCATATGCCGAAGTTCAACTCCATCTCGATTTCCGGCTATCACATGCAGGAAGCCGGCGCGACGGCGGTGCAGGAGCTGGCCTTCACGCTGGCCGACGGCCTGGAATATGTGCGCACGGCGATCAATTCCGGCCTGGATGTCGATGCCTTCGCCGGGCGTTTGAGCTTCTTCTTCGCCATCGGCATGAATTTCTTCATGGAGATCGCCAAGCTGCGCGCTGCGCGCTTTTTGTGGGCGCGCATCATGAAGCAGTTCAATCCGAAGAAGCCCGCGTCGCTGATGCTGCGCACCCATTGCCAGACCTCGGGCGTCTCGCTCACCGAGCAGGACCCGTATAACAACGTGGTGCGCACCGCGATCGAGGCGATGGCGGCCGTGCTCGGCGGCACGCAGTCGCTGCATACCAACGCGCTGGACGAAGCCATCGCGCTGCCCACCGAATTCTCCGCCCGCATTGCCCGCAACACCCAGCTCATCATCCAGGAAGAAAGCTACGTCACCAAGGTGGTCGATCCGCTCGGCGGCTCGTATTACGTCGAGGCGCTCACCCATGCGCTGGTCACCCATGCCTGGGCGCTGATCCAGGAAGTGGAAGCCATGGGCGGTATGACCAAGGCGGTGGAAAGCGGCATGCCCAAGCTGAAGATCGAGGAAGCCGCCGCCCGCCGCCAGGCCCGGGTGGATCGTGGCGAGGATGTGATCGTCGGCGTCAACAAATACCGCGCCGCCAGCCAGGACGTGCCGGACCTGCTGGAAGTGGACAACACCCGCGTGCGCGAGCAGCAGGTGGCGCGGTTGAAGACTATCCGCAACACCCGCGACAAGGCCAAGGCCGAAGCGGCCATCAAGGCGCTGGAGGAAGGCGCCGCCGGCAAGGCCAACCTGCTCGAGTTGTGTGTGCAGGCGGCGCGCGCCCGCGTCACCGTCGGCGAGATGTCGGATGCCATGGAGCGTGTCTTCACCCGCCACCAGGCCACCATCCGTTCGATCTCCGGCGTCTACGGCGCGGCCTATGCCAATGACGAGGGCTTCATGCAGATCCAGAAGGACATCGAGGCATTCGCGGCGGAAGAAGGCCGCCGCCCGCGCATGCTGGTGGTCAAGCTGGGCCAGGATGGCCATGACCGCGGCGCCAAGGTGATCGCCACGGCTTTTGCCGATCTGGGCTTCGACGTCGATGTGGGCCCGCTGTTCCAGACGCCGGAAGAAGCCGCCAAGGACGCCATCGAGAACGACGTGCATGTGATCGGCGTGTCCAGCCAGGCCGCCGGCCACAAGACGCTGGTGCCGCAGTTGATCAAGGCCCTGCGCGACCAGGGCGCCGGCGATATCCTGGTCATCACCGGCGGCGTGATCCCGCCGCAGGATTACGATTTCCTGCGCCAGGCCGGCGTGGCCGGCATCTACGGCCCGGGCACCAACATCCCGCAGGCCGCAGCCGAGATCGTCAGGCTGATCCGCCAGCAGCGTGCGCCGAATGCCTCCAAGGGGGCCGCCGCCGAATAGCGGCCCGTATCCGGGCCTGGGCGGCGGTTGCATTTGCCGCCCGCCGGCCCCATATCTGACCCCATGATCTTCGCGCGCCGCCATCTTCAGCTTTTCCGCGCCGGTCGCCTGCACGCAGGCGCCTAGGCCTCGTCGCGCGCGCCCTCCGGCCGCATCGCGCGGCGGGGCAGCACCGATCCACCCCTTTCATCTTCTTCCGACCGGGCTGTCGCAGGACGGCGCCGGCCTTACGCCATGGGAGTCATCATGTCATTCATCAATCCGCGCCCCGCCGTCACGCTCACCGAAACCGATGCCGATCGCCTGCTGGCGCTCAGCGAACAGGTCCGGCCGCGCCAGCCCGGTGTCGCCGTGATGCTGCAGCAGGATATCGAGCGCGCCAGCATCGTGGTGCCGCAGCAGGTGCCGCCCGATGTCGTCACCATGCGCAGCCATGTGGTGTTCGGTTATGCGCACAGCCAGCGCAGCCACTGGCTCACGCTGGTCTATCCGGGCGAGGCCGATCTCGATCTGGCCAAGATCGCCGTCACGACGCCGGTGGGCGCCGCCCTGATCGGCCTGCGTGAAGGCGACAGCATCGGCTGGACGCTGGCGAGCGGCGAGCCGCGCCGCATCACGCTGCACAAGGTGGCCTACCAGCCGGAACGGGTCGGCCGCTACGACCTGTAGCGGCCGGCCAACACAAGGCGCCGGCAGCGAGGGATCAGAATTCCTGCCAGTCCTCGTCGGCGGCGGGCGCCTTCGCAGCCGTCGCGCCAGGATTTGCGGCAGGGCTGGCGGCCGGTTTGTAGGCCGGCTTCTGCATTGGCTTCACAAGCGGCTTCTGGCCCGGCTTCAGGGACACAACCTTGGCGCTGCCGGTCGGCCGTGCCGCAGTCGCCGCTGTCGCAGCAGCGTCCGCATCGGTGCGGAAGAAGCCGACCAGATCGGCGAGCTGGCGCGCCTGCCCTTCCAGGGTCTGCGCGGCGGCCGTGGTTTCCTCAACCAGCGCGCCATTGCGCTGGGTGATCTCGTCCATGCCGGCCACGGCGGTGTTGATCTGCTCCAGACCCGTGGCCTGCTCGCGGCTGGCGGCGGCGATTTCGGCCACGATGTCGGAGACCTTCTTGATCGCGGTGACGATCTCGGTCAGCGACTGGCCGGTGCGGTTCACCAGCGCCGCGCCCGTCTTCACCTGGGCATTCGATTCCGTGATCAGCGCCTTGATGTCCTTCGACGCGTTGGCCGAACGCTGGGCCAGGGCGCGCACCTCCTGCGCCACCACGGCAAAGCCCTTGCCGGCCTCGCCGGCGCGGGCCGCCTCGACGGAAGCATTCAGCGCCAGCAGGTTGGTCTGGAAGGCGATCTCGTCGATCAGGCCGACGATGTCGGAGATTTTCTGCGCACTGGTCTCGATCTGCGTCACCGCCGAGACGGCATCGCCAACCACCGATCCGCCCTTTTCCGCCGTGTCGCGCGCTGCCATGGCAAGCTGGTTCGCCGCCTGGGCATTGTCGGCATTCTGCTTCACCGTCGTGGTGATCTCGTGCATCGAGGCGGCCGTTTCCTCGATCGAGGCGGCTTGGCTTTCCGTGCGCTGCGCCAGGTCCTGGCTGCCGGCCGAGATTTCCGACGAGGCGGCCTTCACCGCCTCGGCGCTCTGCGCCAGACGGCTGGCGAAGTCGCGCAGCTTCTCGCCCATCGCGTTGATGTCCGCTGCCAGCGCGCCGAAGCGGCCATGGAAATTGTCCCTGATGCGGCGGCGCAGGTCGCCGGCGGCCATCGCGCCGGTCACGTCCTGAACGGCGCCCAGCACTGCCTCGGTGCGGGCCAGCAGCGTGTTCACCGACTCGCCCACGCGCTGCATCACGCCGCTCAGTTCGCCGGCATTCACGCGTTGCGCCAGATCGCCAGCGGCGGCCGCGGCCACCACTTGGCCGATCGCCTGCTCGAAACGCCGTTCGGCGGCGGCCTGCTCGGCGGCGAAACGCTCGCGCTGGGCGGCGGCATCGGCTTCGAGCTTCTCGCGCTCGGCCATGCTCGCCTGCATCTCGGCCAGGCTGGCCGCGCTGCGGGCAAACAGGTTCTCCAGCACCAGCGCCAGCCAGATCAGCACGGCGCATTCGGCCACCACGATCACGGCATGCACCACCACGCGGCCGAAATCGCTGCCATCGGGGAAGATCGCGTAGGGCAGGATGAAGTTCAGCGACAGGTGATGCAGGGCGGTCAGCGTCGCTGCGGTGAGGATGGCGCGCCAGTCGCAATAGGCCGCCAGCACGGCGAAGATGGCGAAATAATACATGTGCAGGTCGATCTGCCAGGGCCCGGCGGCGGCATAGACCAGCAGCGAGGCCATGCCAACGAAAGCTGCCGCCACCACCTGCCGAGTCGCGGTGCCGGTGGGATCGGTGCGGCAGAACCAGGTGGCGATCAGGGCGATGACGGCCGCCGCGATGCCGCTGACCAGCAGGCTGGTATCGTTCAGCCAGGCCACGGCGGCGATCAGCGGCAGATGCAGCCACAGCCAGACGATGAAGACCGAACTGGCGCGGCGGCGGAGCTCCTCGAGCGAAGCGAGCTGAAGCATGGCGGCGAGCATGGCTTGTCCTTTTTTATAAAATCTCAGCTGCGGATGGCGTTTGCGGAGAAACCGAGGCAGCCGGCCAGCACGCCGTCGCCGGCCAGCACCAGGCGGGCGCCGGCGGCATACAGGCGGGAGACGGCGGCGGGATCGGTGCTGGCAACCAGCCAGAGGTTGGGCCAGGCGCCCTGGCCCAGCGGGCGGGCATCGGCGCCATCGAGAAGGCTTGCGGCCTGCGGCAGCGTGGCGGCGGCCGGCGGCAGCAGGACGACCAGCCTGGCGGCCTGTCCGTCTCCGCCGCCATGCGGCAGCAGCAGGGCCAGGATCGGCAGCATCGCAATGGCCGCGATGGCCAAGGCAGCGGCCAGGCCGTGGCGGGATGTCGGAACTGCATGCTTTGTCATGGTTTCACTGATGACGGTTGGTACGGGCTGGGTAAAGTTGCGATTTGGTAATGTTACGTGCCGGCCCCACCGGCAGATCAGGCTGGCGGAAATTCATGGCGGATGTGGCCGCGATGCCGCAAAAACAGTATGATTCGGCGAAGAATCGCCTTGGGCCACCCGCATAGCGGGATGCCGGAATACTCAAGACGACGCGATACAGCAGACCGTACCGGAGAACAAAACCGTCATGCCGCCCTTTGCCGTCACCCCGCTCTATGCCGCCCTTTGCGCGATCCTGCTGATCGTGCTGTCGCTGCGCGTGGCGCGGCTGCGCAACAAGCTGAAGGTCGCGCTTGGTGATGGCGGCGAGCGCGCGTTGCAAAAGGCGATCCGCGTGCAGGGCAATTTCGTCGAATACGTGCCGCTCGCGCTGCTGCTGCTGTTCCTGCTGGAACTCAGCCGCCAGGCGCCGTTCTGGGTGCTGCATCTGCTGGGCGCCGCCTTGCTGCTGGGCCGCCTGCTGCACGCGATCGGCCTTTCCAGGACGGCCGGCCTGTCGTTTGGCCGCATGGCCGGCACGATCCTGACCTTGGGCATGAGTCTGATCACGGCGATCTGGCTGCTGATTGCGGCGTTCAGCGCCATGTGAGGCGGCGGCAAAGCCCGCGAGGAGTCGGGCGGCAGGGGGGAGCGCGATGGACTACGACTACATCGTGATCGGGGGCGGTTCGGCCGGCTGCGTGCTGGCGCGGCGCCTGAGCGACGACGGTACGACGAAGGTCTGCCTGATCGAGGCCGGCCCGCCCGACGACCATATCCTTTGCCGCGTGCCGCTGGGCGCGGCCGCCTTCATGCCGGTGAAGTGGCGCAACTGGGGCTTTGAAACCGAACCGCAGCCCGGCTTCTCGGGCCGGCGCGGCTATCAGCCGCGCGGGCGCATGCTGGGCGGTTCGTCGGGCATCAACGCGATGATCTATGCCCGCGGCCATGCCTCCGATTACGACGACTGGGCGCAGCTTCACGGCGCGGCGGGCTGGTCCTTTGCCGAGGTACTGCCCTATTTCAGGCGTGCCGAGGCCAATGTGCGGGCCACGGCCGACGATCCGCTGCATGGCAACGACGGCCCGCTGCAGGTCAGCGACCTGGTCTCGCCGCATCCGATCAACGAGACGTTCCTGGCCGCCTGCGACACATTGCAGCTTCCGCGCAACGGCGATTTCAACGGCCCGACCCAGGACGGCGTCGGCTATTTCCAGGTGACGCAGAAGAACGGCGAGCGCTGGTCGGCGGCGCGCGCCTATCTGCCGCCCGAGGTGCGCGCGCGCCATAACCTGCGCATCGAGACCGATACGCGCGTCCTGCGCATCCTGTTCGCCGGCCGCCGCGCTGCCGGCGTCGCCTGCCGGCAAAAGAGCGGCGAGATCGCGCTGCGCGCCCGGGCCGGCGTGGTGCTGGCGGCCGGCGCCTTCCAGTCGCCGCAACTGCTGATGCTGTCCGGCATCGGACCGGGCGAGGAGCTGGCGCGTCATGGCCTGCCGGTGCTGCACGACCTGCCTGGCGTGGGCCAGAACCTGCAGGACCATGTGGATTTCGTGCTGCTCTACAAGACCGACGATCCGACCCTGCCCGGCGTGTCGCTGCGCGGGGCGGTGCATCTGCTGCGGGAGATCGGGCGCTGGCGGCGCGAGCGGCGCGGCATGCTCACCACCAACTTCGCCGAATCCGGCGCCTTCCTGCGCTCCGACCCGTCGCAGCCGCGGCCCGACCTGCAGCTGCATTTCGTCAACGCGCTGGTCGACGATCATGCGCGCAAGACCCATCTGGGCCATGGCTACAGCCTGCATACCTGCGTGCTGCGGCCCAAAAGCCGCGGCAGCGTCGGGCTCAAGGGCGCCGATCCGCTGCTGGCCCCGCGCATCGATCCGCAATTCTTCAGCCATCCCGACGATATCGAGCTGCTGTTGAAAGGCGTGAAGCTGGCCCGCCGCATCATGGAGGCCGCGCCGTTTCAGGGGCTGAATCCGCGCGAGCTCTACACCGCCGGGATCACGGAGGATGCGGCCCTGCAGGAACAGATCCGCCGCCGCGCCGACACAATCTATCACCCGGTCGGCACCTGCCGCATGGGGGCGGCCGACGATGCGATGGCGGTGGTCGATCCGCAGCTTCGCCTGCGCGGCATGGAAGGCCTGTGGGTTGCCGATGCTTCGGTGATGCCCAGCCTGATCGGCGGCAACACCAACGCGCCGACCATCATGATCGCTGAAAAAGCCGCCGACCTCATACGGTTGGCGGTGGCATGATCGCCGAAACCGCCGCCGCCCCGGTCCGGGCCGTCTGAAGGCGTCAGCCGCCGCGCAGCACGTCTTTCAGAAGCGCATCCACGGCGGCCAGCAGGTCGTCGCGCCGTACCGGCTTCTGCAGCACGCGGTCGGCGCCCAGCCGGCCTGCCATGTCCAGCAATTCGCCGGCCTTGATCCAGCCGCCACCGGAAACCGCGATCACCGGCAGGGCCGGCCAGCGCTGCTTGACCTGCCGCAGCACCTCGATGCCGTCGCGCTGGGGCATCAGGATGTCGGTCAGCACGATGTCGAAACTCTGCTGCTCCAGCAGCGCGATGCCCTGATCCCCGTCGCGCGCGGTCGCCACCTCGTAGCCATGGCCGCTCAGGTGAGCCTGCAGGATGCGGCAGAATTCGGCATTGTCGTCGATCACCAGAAGGCGCGGCATTTTGTGAAACCCGATATCGACTCGCTGGTCACGGAAAATTCGGTTGAGTCCCGCCCAAATTTTCTCCATTCTAACCGGGAATACAAAGCGGAAAACATCTATTTCAGATAGAAGTTTTTTGTAATATCAACGATCTACGGCTAATGGGATGCGCGACGATCTTCTCCAAGCCGTCGTGAACACCGCTATCGACGGCCTGATCGTGATCGAGGCCGATGGCCGCATCGCGCTGTTCAATCCGGCCTGCGAAAAGCTGTTCGGCTACGCCGCCGCCGAGGTGCTGGGCCGCAACATTGCGCTGCTGATGCCCGAACCCGACCATTCGGCGCATGACGGCTATATCCGCCGCTACCGCGAGACCGGCGAGAAACGCATCATCGGCATCGGCCGCGAGGTGCTGGGCCGGCGCAAGGATGGCACGGTGTTCCCCTTCGAGTTGGCGGTCGGCGCCTTTGGCGCGCCCGACGCGCCGATGTTCGTGGGCGTGATCCACGACCTGAGCAAATACCGGCGCAGCGAGGAAAGACGGCAGGAAAGCGAGGCGCGCATCCGCCTGCTGGTCGATTCGATCACCGATTACGCGATCTTCATGATGGATGCCGAAGGCAAGGTGCTGACCTGGAATGCCGGCGCGCAGAACCTGACCGGCTTTACGCCCGAGGAAGCCATCGGCCATACCCGCGACCGGTTCTATATCGACAGCGAGTTGAACATCGACTCACCAAGCCAGGCCCTGAGTATTGCTGCCCAGAAGGGGCGCTATGTGAACGAGGAATGGCGGCAGCGCAAGGATGGCAGCCGCTTCTGGGCCAGCGTGGTGATCACCGCGCTGTATGACAGCGCCGGCGATCTGACCGGCTTTGTCAATATCACGCGCGACATGACCGAGCGCCGCCAGGCCGAGGATCTGCGCGACCAGCTGCGCCAGGCGCAGAAGATGGAAGCGCTGGGCCAGCTCACCGGCGGCATCGCGCATGACTTCAACAACCTTCTGGCTGTGATCGTCGGCAATCTGGAATTGCTGGGCGACCGCGTCGACGACGATGAAAGCCGCCGCCTGATCGAGCAGGCCCTGCGCAATGCCAGTCGCGGCGCCGACCTGACGCGGCGCCTGTTGGCTTTCGGCCGCCGGCAGCAGCTCAAGCCATCGCGCATGGATGTCAATGAACAGATCATGGGCATGCTCGACATGCTGCGGCGCACGCTGGGCGGCAGCGTGGCGGTGGAGATGAATCTCTCCCCAGCGCCGCAGATCGTCGAGGCCGATGCCAGCGAGCTTGAGAATGCCATCCTCAACATCGCGCTCAATGCCCGCGACGCCATGCGAGGCAGCGGCCGGCTCACCATCGCCACCTCTGCCGTCTATCTGAAGGAGCCGCGCGTGATGCCGACGCGAACCGCGCCGGCCGGCGATTATGTGGCCATCGCCCTGCGCGATACCGGTATCGGTATGTCGCCTGAGATTCTGGGCCGCGTTTTCGAGCCCTTCTTCACCACCAAGGAGTTCGGCAAGGGCACCGGCCTCGGCCTGTCGATGGTCTATGGCTTCATCGCGCAGTCGGGCGGTTATGTCGAGGTCGACAGCATGCCCGGCCAGGGCACCGAATTCCGGCTGTTCCTGCCGGCGCTGGAGAGCGATGCGGCGCGGCAGGTGCCGCAGGATCATGCTGGCCGGCGGCTGGTGCTGTGCGTGGATGACAATGCCGATGTGCGCGCCACCATGTCGGCCCTGCTCGGCAGCCTGGGCTTCGCCGTGCTGCCGGCCGCCACGGCGGCGGATGCCCTGGCCGAGATGCGGCGCGGCCTGCCGATCGATCTGGTGCTGACCGACATCCACATGCCCGGCGGCATGGACGGCGTTGCGCTGGCCGACCGTATCCTGGCCAAGAAGCCAGACATGCCGATCCTGTTCATGTCGGGTTCATCGGAAGAGGATCGCCTGCGCCACACGCGCTATTTCGGCGCCAGCCAGATTCTCGCCAAGCCGGTGCGCAAAGCCGAACTGGCCGCGGCGATCAAGCTGCTGCTCGGCGGGTAACGACCTGCTGCTCAGGCCGCCACGCGGCCGCGATATTTAAACGTCAGGCTCAGCAGGTTGCCGATCTGGTACATGTACAGCACGTCGGCCTCGCTCCATTCGCGCGTCCGGTCCTGTTCGCCGCAAATGATGGCCACCGGCAGGCCGTTGCGGTCCGGCACCATCACGTCGATCAGTGCGCGGATGCCGATGCCCTGTGCGTAGGACGCCGTGAGGTTGCGGGTGGCCGGATGCTGGGCGAAGTCGGGGATCACCAGCAGGCGATCCTGGCAGATCGTCTCGAAATACAGCGGCGCGCTCGCGGCCGTCAGGACCATGCCGGCGGGGAAATCGGCTTCGCGGCGGTCCAGCAGGAACTGGCAATGGATGGCGTCGCCGGCCTGGTTGAACAGCCACACGCTGGCCCGCGTGCAATCGAGCTGCGCGAGGATGTCGCGGCAGATCGCCTCGTAGACGGGCTCGAGCCCCTGGGCGCCGCCATTGGTGGCGCGGATGGCTGCGTTGGTCAGATCCATTCGCTCTCGCGCGCTGCGTTGCGGTTCCGGGCAAGCCTGCGGCACAAGCGTAACGGGATTATTAATCGGGAGACATTGAAAAGAAGTGGCCGCCCGGTTCAGGCCTGGGGGGATAGGCTGGGGGGAACCGGGCGGCCTGGAGACAGGCCTGCGAAAAGCGCCTGCTGTAATAAAAACATTCAAACCCGGAAAAGGGGCGGAATTAGGGCATGACGGATCGTTTCGCAGAATTGTAACAATCGTAAACGACTGAGTTGTTTGACTTTTTTTTCAGCCCTCCGGTAGAGTCCGCCGCCATGAGCGATCAGCCCGCGTTGCTGCGTCTCGGTCTCGCCGCGGGCAGCCTCGCCCCGGCGCGCCAGGCCACGCTATTGCAGGGCATGGCAACGCGCCGCCGGCAGCTCAGCCTCACCCTCTGCGACACGGACAATCGTCGTTTCGCCGCCGCCGGCTGGCTGTGCCTCGCCGGCCGGCCCGGCCAAAATCCAGAGATTCTGCCCGCCGCCGGCATCGGCCTGGCCGCTGCACCGCCGCTGGCGACCGGCATCGCCCTGGAAGGTCTGGCCGAGCTGCGCCGCAGCGCCCAGGCTGGCCAAGTGCGGCGCGACGGCTACGAAATCGGCATCGAGATCGCAAAGCTGGTTCTGCGTGCCGATGGCCGCCGCGCCGAGGCCGGCGAAATCCTGCTGCAGGGTCCGGCCGGCGCCGGCCCGGTCCTGAACGCGTTGGCCGCCGAGCTTTGCACCGATCTGCCGCTGCGCTGGAGCGGCCCGGCACCGGTGGTGCATCTGGCAGTCGCGCTCGGCCTGATCGAGCCGCAGCCCCAGCGCGCCGGCACGATTCCCTTCGATCTGGGCGACGACAGCGAGGCCGCGTCGGCTTTCGGCGCCATCCTGCGCCACTGCCTGCTGCAGTTCGATGCCAACCTCGTGCCGGCGCTGCGCGACTGCGATACGGAAGGCGTGCATCAGATGCGCGTGGCCTTGCGCCGCCTGCGCTCGGCGCTGGGCCTGTTTGCGCCCATGCTGCGGGAGGACATGCTGGATCCGCTGGTGGAGGAACTGCGCTGGATCAACGGCCCGCTCGGCCGCAAACGCGACCTCGACGTGTTCCTTGCCGAAACGCTGTCGCCGCTGCGCCGCGAGCTGGACGATGTGAAGGCGCTGCAGCATCTGCGCATCATCCTGGAAGACCACCGCGAGGCCGCGCAGGTGGCCCTCGTCTCAGCCCTGCAATCGCCGCGTCTGGCGGCGTTGCGGCTCGGCTTCGCGCGGCTGGCCGATGCGGTGGAGGATGGCAGCGCGCTGGCCGATGCCGCGATGGCGGCCCAGCCGGCGGAACGCTTTGCCGCCGAGGTGCTGCGCAAGCGGCGCCGGAAGGTGAAGGCGCTGGGCATGCAGCATGCTGAGCTGCCGATCGAGAGCCTGCACGAGTTGCGCATCCGCGCCAAGAAGCTGCGCTACGCCGCCGAATTCTTCCGCTCGCTGTTCGGCCGCAAGGATACGCGGCGTTTCATCGCCGCCCTCGGCCGCCTGCAGGATTGCCTGGGCGTGCTCAACGATGCCGATGTGGGCGTGCGACTGGTGCGCGACCTGCTGCCCGATGCCGGCCATGGCACGGCCACGGCGGCGATCACTGCCTGGTTCGCCGGCCGCCAGCAGTTGCAGCTCGCCCAGCTCGGCGATGCCTGGGACGATTTCGCCGCGATCCGTCCGTTCTGGAAGGATGCGCTGAAGGACTGACGGGTTCAGTCGATCAGCTTGCCGTTGGCATCGAAAAACGGATACGGCCCGTCATAGTCGCCGATGAAGGCGGTGTGGCTGATCAGCCCGCCGTCATTCCACCAATGCAGCATGAAGCCCGGCGGCTCCATGCGGAACTGGCTCGGCGCTTCCGGGTCGATGTCCAGCGCCACCTGGTGCGCCGGGCTGGGGCAGGTGAGTGCCGGCCGGCCGCCGATATCGGCGCGGATGGTGCGGTGCAGGTGGCCGCACAGGATCAGCTCCACTTGGCTGTGGCGCGCCATGATGGCGGCGAAATCCCCGCGGCCCTTCAGGCCGATCTTGTCCATATGGCCGATGCCGGTCTCAAACGGCGGGTGATGCATGATCACCAGGGTCGGTGCGTCAGGCTTCTGACCCAGCGTGCGGTCCAGCCAGCCCAGGCGCTCGGCGCATAATTCGCCGCCGCCCTGGCCGGGGATCAGCGTGTCCAGCCCCACGATGCGCAGGGGATACTCATCGTCAATGGCGAATTGCAGGAAGCTGTCGCGCTGGGTTGGCAGATAGCCGCCATGGGCGAAGGCGTCGCGCATGGCGTTGCGTTCGTCGTGATTGCCCGGCACGGCGATGATGCGCTGCTTCAGCGGCGCCAGGATGGATTTCAGGTGGTCGTATTCCTCCGGCCGGCCCAGATCGACCAGATCGCCGGTCAGCAGGATCAGGTCGGGCTGCGGCTTCAGCGCCAGCAGTTCCTGCACGCAGCGTTCCAGCATCGCCGCGGTATCCACCTTCTTGTAGGCCAGCTTGCCGGGCAGCTTGATATGGGTGTCGGTGATCTGTGCAATCAGCATGGCGCTGCCCCCTACAATACCAGCAGGCCGCGCGGGTCGATGGCCAGCCGCACGGTTTCGCCATGGCTGAAATCGCGCCGCGCCGTGCTTTCGATCACCAGCGGCTGCGCCTCGCCCACCTCGACGAACAACCGCGTGCGGTCGCCCAGGAAAAACGCCGCCGCCACGGTGCCCTGCAGGCCGGTCTGCTCATGGCTTTCGGCGATGCGGATGTCTTCCGGACGGAACAGGATCTCGGTGGCATGCTGCGGCGCCTCGGCCCAGGGCAGGTCGCCGGCGCGGCAGGTGAACACGCCGTTGCGCGCAGCCCCGGTCAGGCGGTTCATGGTGCCGATGAATTCGGCGACGAAGCGCGTGCTGGGCCGCTGATAGATCTCGCGCGGCCGACCGATCTGCGCCACGCGGCCATGTTCCATCACCACGATGCGGTCGCCCAGCGCCATCGCCTCGGCCTGGTCATGCGTCACGTAAATCGCCGTGATCTGCAGGCTGCGCAGCAGGGTGTCGATTTCCAGCCGCAGGGTGTCGCGAAGCTTGGCATCCAGCGCGGTGAGCGGCTCGTCCAGCAGCAGGGCGCGCGGTCGCACGGCGATGGCGCGCGCCAGCGCCACGCGCTGGCGCTGGCCGCCGGAAAGCTGGTCGATGCGGCGGTCGGCCAGCTTCTCGATCCGCATCATGCCCAGCATCTCGGCCACGCGGGCCCTGATCTGGGCGCCCGGCGTTTTGCGGATTCTCAGGCCATAGCCGATATTCTCGGCCACCGTCATGTTGGGAAACAGCGCATAGGACTGGAACACCATGCCCACGTTGCGCTGCTCGATCGGCAGGCGCGTCACATCCTCGCCATCGAACAGAACCTTGCCGCCGGCATCGGGTTCTTCCAGTCCCGCGATGATGCGCAAGGTGGTGGTCTTGCCGCAGCCCGAGGGGCCAAGGAACACGACGGTTTCGCCCGCATGGATGGCGAGATCGAGCGGTTCCAGCGCCCGGGTACCGTCGGGAAAGGTTTTTGCGCAGTTCTGCAGCGCGATGGCGAGCGGCTGTGTCGTATCGGTCATTCGGAATCCTCCGCCACGAATTTGCCCACGCGTGGTTTGGCGAAATGCTGCATCGCCAGCAGCAGCGGCATGATCATCAGGAAAAACACCAGGGTATAGGCGCTGCCGATTTCAAGCCGCAGCGACGCATAGGCATCGGCCAGGCCGACGGGCAGCGTCTTGGTCAGCGGCGTGTGCAACAGCCAGGTCATGTTGAATTCGCCCATGGAGAGCGTCACCACCATCAGCGAGCCGGCCAGAATGCCGGCGCGGCAATTGGGCAGCACGATATGGATGAAGCGCTGCCAGAAGCCGGCGCCCAGCGATGCCGCGCCCTCTTCCAGGGTCTTCAGGTCGATGGCCATCAGCACGGCCAGCACGCTGCGCACCATGAAAGGCAGGGTGAACAGCACATGCCCCACCAGGATGAAGGCCCAGGAGGTGCGAAAACCCGACAGCGCGCCATAGGTGACGATCAGCGCCAGCGCGGTGGCCAGGCCCGGCACCGCCACCGGCATCACCAGCAGTTCCTCGATCGCCCGGGTCAGGGCACTCTGCCGCTTGGCCAGCACATAGGCGGTCGGCACGCCCAGGATCAGGGTCACCACCAGGCAGGCCAGCGACAGGCCGATGGAGAGGAAGATGGTGTCGCGATAGCCGTTCCACACCTCGAACACCCAGCGCAGAGTCAGCCCGCTTTCGATGCCGATGAAGTAGTTCACCGTCAGGCCCGCCATGATCGACAGGATCACCGGCACGATCAGGAAGGCACAGACCAGCAAAGTGAAGCCGAGCTGCAGCAGGAACAGGCCGCGATGTTTCATGCCGCGCCCTCCCTCAGCCTGCCGCCGCGACGGTGGAGCCCGCCGCGGTGCGCGCCACGGCCAGCACGATCCAGGTGGCGGCGCCCAGCACGAAGCTGAGCGCGGCGGCCATGGCGATGTTGGCCGAAAGCGTGAACTCGGTATAGATCACCATCGGCAGCACGTTGATCTTGGCCGCCAGGGTGAAGGCAGTGCCGAAGGCGCCGACTGCGGTGGCGAAACAGATCGCGCCGGCCGAGATGAAGGCGGGCTTGAGACCCGGGATGATCACGTCCAGCACCACGCGCCAGGGCGAGGCGCCCAGCGAACGCGCGGCCTCCTCCAGCTTCGGATCGAGTTTTTCTGCCGCGGCCATCACGGTCAGGATGGTGCGCGGGATGGAGAAATAGACATAGCCCATGAACAGGCCGGTCAGCGAATAGGCGAAGACCAGCTTGTCGCCGGTGAGGAATTCGGTGATCTGGCCGATCAGGCCCTGGCGGCCGGCTAGCATGATCACCATGAAGCCGATGACGACGCCGGGGAAGGCCAGCGGAAAGGTCAGCATGGCGACCAGCGCGGCGTTGCCGGGAAATTTGTGGCGCTGCAGGAACACGCCGGAAATGCCGCTGATCACCAGCGTGGCGAAGGTGGTGGCGGTGGCGACGCCCAGCGTAGCGATCAGGCTGTTGAGGTAATTCTTGTCGGTCAGGATCGCGGCATAGGCGGACCAGCCGGTCTTGCCGCTGCCGCCGATGAAAAACAGCCGCGCCATCGGCAGCAGGAAAAACGCGGCGAAGAAGATGCCGGCCGGCAGCAGCAAAAAAATCAGGCGTTGGGTGTCGCGGCGCATCGTGCGGTTGACTCTTCCCTTAACTGAAAAATGGGACCCCGGCTCGCTGTTGCGAGACCCGGGGCCCCATTCATGGCTCAGTTCACTTCGTTCTTGTAGCGCTCGACGATCTTGGCCTGCGCGGCGGCCAGCTTCTTCAGGTCCACCGCCTTCGCGCGGGCGTATTCCGCGTCCGGCAGGAACTTGGCCTTGGCCTCGGCCGACAGCTTGTCGGCGAAGACCGGGCGCAGATAGGCATTGCCCCACATCGCCTGGCTTTCATCCGACAGCACGAAGTCCAGCACCTTCTTGCCGTTCTCCGGGTTCGGGCCCTTGTTCACCAGACCCATCACATACGGGAAGACCAGCGTGCCTTCCTTCGGGATCACGAACTGCACCGGGGCCTTGTCGGTATACTAGCCGCGATAGGCGTTGAAGTCGTAATCGAACAGGATCGGAATCTCGCCCGAGATCACACGAGCATAGGAGGTCTGCTTCGGCACGATCGGCTGGTTCTTGGCCAGATCCTTGAAGTACTTGATCGCCGGATCGAGGTTGTCGTATGTGCCGCCCAGCGCGAGGTTCACCGCCATCACGCCAAGCTGGCCCACGGCCGCCGAGGTGGGATCGAGATAACCGACCAGGCCCTTGTATTCCGGCTTCAAGAGGTCGGCCCAGCTCTGCGGCACCGGCTTGTTGCCCAGCGCGGCCTTGTTGACGAACAGGCCCAGCGTGCCGGAGTGGATGGTGAACCAGTTGCCATCGGCATCCTTCAGGTCGGCCGGGATCTTCTCCCAGTTCTTCGGCTTATACGGCGTCAGCACGCCGGCATCCTTGGCCGGATCGGCGGCGATGCCGCCCAGATAGGTCACGTCGGCCACCGGGTTGGCCTTTTCGGCGATCAGGGCGGCGATGGCCTGGCCGGAATTCTTGTTGTCGGGCGGCACGCTGATGCCGAGGCGGCTCTGGATCGCCTTGAGCTGCGAGCCCCAGTCGGCCCATTCCGGCGGGCAGTTGTAGCAGATCGCCCGTTGCTGGGCGTTGGCATCGGCAATGCCGCCGAGCGCGGCGATGCCTAAGGCGGTAGCGAAAGCGAGACGTTTCAACATGGGGTCAGCCCCTCCTGCCAGTTTGGGTGGTTACGGTGTGGTTTGCTGCTGCGGTGGAAACGGCGTCATCGGACCAGACGACGAGGCGCACGCCGGCATCGCGCAACTGCGCGGCGATGGCGGCCGGCACCGGGCGGTCGGTGAACACCGCGCTCGCCTCGGTGATCCGGCCGCCGCGCATGGTGGCGCCGCGGCCGAATTTGGAATGGTCCAGCACCAGGAAGCGCTGGCGGCAATGGCGCGCCAGTTCGCTGCGCATGGTGATCTCGTCGGCGCTGAAATCCAGCAGCGTGCCGTCGTCAGCCACGCCGCCCACGCCATAGATGCCGATATCGACGGCAAAGCGACTGAAGAAGCCATGCGCCTCGCCGGCCACCACGTCGCGGTCCAGGTTGCGCAGGCGTCCGCCGGCGATGGTGATCTCGCAGGATGGATTGCGGCTGAGCGCCAGCGCGGCATTCAGGTTGTTGGTCATCACGCGCAGGCCGGGATGATCGGTGAGTGCGAGTGCGCATTGCTCGGGCGTGGTGCCGATGCCGAGGAACAGCGAGGCGCCCTCGGCCACCTCGCGCGCCACCAATTGCGCGATGCGGCGCTTGGCCTCGATGTTCAGTACCTGGCGCGCGGGATAGGCCAGGTTCTCGCCCTCGGGCGGCAGTTCGACGCCGCCATGCTTCCGCCGCAGCAGGCCGCGGTCGCACAGCAGGTTCACATCGCGGCGGATGGTCTGGGGGGTGACGCCGAACTGGATCGCCAGGGCGTCGATGGCCTGGAAGCCCTCGCTACGGACAAGCTCCACAATGGCGCGCGCGCGGTCTTCCGCCAGCATCCCGGTCCCCGAAATCGTTTCCTGTCCCAATCGGCGCATCATGTTCAAATGAACATTGAAGGCCGTTCTTTTCGTTGAGATGACTTTCACATGAAAGTTTCATGACGTCAAACGAACAGCATAGAGAAGTATGCTGATCAAAATTATAAATTAAATATCAATAAGTTAGCGGATTTGACGTAGGGCGAGACCCAGGCAGACGGCCCAGCCGATCACAGTCCAGCCCACCGCCAGGTTGGCCAGCAGGATCTTCCGCCGCCAGGGATGGGCCCGCCGCCAGGCCAGCAGGCTGGGCAGGAAATAGACGGCAGCCAGCAGCAGCAGGCCGACAAGGGTGGGGAAACCGGCGCCCATGATGGAGCGGCAGAGTAGCGACCGGCTGTCATCCTGCCTACGGTCCGGGCCGTCCCAAAACCGGGTCAAACCATTGGCGGCAGGACGGATTTGGCTATAGTCCGGGGCACTCGTTTTCGCGTCAGGCAGGGGATCGCGTCATGTCGCTGCGCAACAAGCTCGTCACCGTATTCGGCGGCTCCGGTTTCGTCGGCCGCTATATCGTGCAGAAGCTGGCCCAGCAGGGCGCCCGCGTGCGCGTCGCCATCCGCCGGCCCGACGAGGGCCTGTTCCTCAAGCCCATGGGCGCGGTCGGCCAGATCGACATCGTGCAGGCCAATATCCGCATGCCGATATCGGTGCAGCAGGCCGTCAAGGACGCCGATATCGTGATCAACTGCGTCGGCATCCTCTATCAGAGCGGCGCGCAGAAATTCGCCGCCGTGCAGGCGCGCGGCGCCGAAGTGATCGCGCTGTGCGCCAAGGAAGCCGGCGTGCAGCAGATGCTGCATGTCTCGGCCATCGGCGCCGATCCCGAAAGCAGCTCGGCCTACGCGCGCAGCAAGGCCGAGGGCGAGGCCGGCATCCGCCGCCACATGCCGCAGGCGATCATCCTGCGGCCCAGCATCGTGTTCGGCCCGGAAGACGATTTCTTCAACCGCTTCGCGGCGCTGGCCAGCATCTCGCCGGCCCTGCCGCTGGTCGATGGCGGCCACACGAAGATGCAGCCGGTTCATGTCGGCGACGTGGCCGAGGCCGCGATCCGCGCGCTGCTCGATCCGGCCGCCGCCGGCCAGACCTATGAACTGGGCGGGCCGAAGGTCTACAGCTTCCGCGAATTGCTGGAACTCACGCTGGCCGCGATCCACAAGAAGCGCCTGCTGCTGCCCGTGCCCGGCGCGCTGCTCAAGCCCGCCGCCTTCTTCATGGAACTGCAGCCGCTCTTCGCGCCGCCAATCACGCGCGACCAGATCGAGCTGCTGAAAGCCGACAACGTGGTGGCACCCAATGCCAGGGGCCTGAAGGATCTGGGCATCGACGTGCCGGTGCCGGTGGAAGGCACCATCGAGTCCTATCTCTTCCGCTTCCGCCGCGGCGGCGGCAAGTTCGAGCCGCGCTTCAGCTGATCGCGGCAGCAAAACATGACAGGCCGGGCGCCAGCGCCCGGCCTTTTTTCATGTCCGATGCCTTTGCCTACTGACCCTGGCCGAGCGAGAAGCCCGGCACGCCGTCGAAGGTGTAAAGCTGCTCGGTCTTGATGAAATCAAGCCCCTGCTGTGTCAGCAGACGCAGGATCTCCACCACCATGGCCCTGTTGAACTGCTTGCCCGCGCCGGCCATGAACCGGCAGCGCCAGTGATCGGTGCAGAAGGTTTCCGGTAATCCGTCCGGCCAGACCTTGATGCCGCGGTTGGTGATCATGGTCAGTTCGAACAATCCGTTTTCGGCGGTCTTCAGGGCTGCTGCCAGTTCCGCAACCGGTGTTTCGGCATTGATGAAGATATCGATGCCGACAAGGTCCTTCTTGGCTTTTTTGCGTTTATGGGCCGGCCAGACAATCACCGGCGGCGTATCGGCCGCATAGGAAACCGGCGTCAGGATTTTGGGCGCCTGTCCCAGCCGGGCGATCACCGCCTCTGCGAAAGCGGCAGTGCCGACCTTCTGCACGGAATGACCGGGCCGGAAGATGTCCGCCGTATGGATGCCGGCCTCGATGGTTGCCAGCCATGCGTTATGCACTTTTTCCGCAACCTCGCGCTGGCCGATATGGACCAGCATCATCACGCCGGCCAGCAGAAGGCCGGAGGGATTGGCAATATCCTGCCCGGCGATATCCGGGGCCGAACCATGAATGGCCTCGAACATCGCGCCGTGCTCGCCGATATTGGCCGATGGCGCCAGGCCGACCGATCCGGTGATCTGCGCGGCCACGTCGCTCAGGATGTCGCCATACAGGTTGGGCATCACGATCACATCGAAGACATGCGGCGTGTCGGCCAGCCGCGCCGCACCGATATCGACGATCATGTGGTCGCTGGCGATGTCGGGATACTCGGCGGCGATCTCGTCGAACACCCGATGGAACAGGCCATCGGTCAGCTTCATGATGTTGTCCTTGGTGAAGCACGTCACCTTCCTGCGGCCATGTGCCCGCGCGTAATCGAAGGCATAGCGCACGATCCGCTCGCAGCCCGGCCGCGAGATCAGCTTCAGGCATTGATAAACCTCGTCGGTCTGCCGGTGCTCGATGCCGGCATAGAGGTCTTCCTCGTTCTCGCGCACGATCACCACATCCATCTCCGGGTGGCGCGTGGCGATCGCCGGGGCATGGGCGATGCAGGGCCGCACATTGGCGAGCAGGCCGAGCGCCTTGCGCACCGTCACGTTCAGGCTCTTGTAGCCGCCGCCCTGCGGCGTCGTGACCGGGCCCTTGTAGAAGACGCGGGTGCGCCGCAGGCTGTCCCAGGCGCTGGCAGGGATGCCCGAGGTTTCGCCGGCCAGATACACCGCCTTGCCGATCTCGATCGGCTCCAGCGCGATATTCGCGCCGGCGGCCAGCAGCACCTTCAGGCTGGCCTGCATGATTTCGGGCCCGATCCCGTCGCCGGGGGCGACCGTGACGGGAACCGGAACGGGGCTGGCCTGGGCCAGGATCTGCTTGGGTTTTTGCAACTGGATAGTCATGGCATTGCTCCTGCGCTGGTGCCTGGGGTGTGCCTTGCGGTGACGGAGCGGCAGCCTATCGAAGCGACAATCATTGTTGAAATTGATAGTAAAAAGATTAACTATTGAGAAAATTGATATTAAGGTAGCCATGGCCCTGCCGGCGCACATAGATCCCGAATTGCTGCGCGCCTTCGTCGCCGTCGTCGAATGCGGCGGCTTTTCGCAGGCGGCGGAACGGCTGCTGCGCGGCCAGTCCGCCGTGTCGCTGCAGATCAAGCGGCTGGAGGAACGGCTGGGTGTGCGTCTGCTCGACCGCAATCCGCGCCGGGTGGTGCTGACCAGCGAAGGAGAGCTGATCCTCGATCACGCGCGGCGGATTCTCAGCCTGAACGACGAACTGGTCGCGCGCCTGCGCGAGCCAGAACTCTCCGGCCTGGTGCGGCTCGGCGCGCCGGAGGATTTCGCCACCAGCCATCTGCCCAACGTGCTGGCGCGCTTTTCGCGCAGTCATCCGAGGGTGGCGCTGGAAGTCACCTGCGAACTGACGCTGGAACTGCTCGAGCGCTTTCATGCCGGCGGCCTCGATCTGGCGCTGGTGAAACGCGAGCCGATGGGACATCTCGGCGGCGTGCGGGTGTGGCGCGAACCGCTGGTGTGGGTGGCGGCCAGCCGCGCGGTTGCCGAATCCGCCGATCCCCTGCCGCTCGTGGTCTCGCCGCGGCCCTGCGTCTACCGCAAGCGCGCCACCGACGCCCTCGATTCAGAAGGCCGCGCCTGGCGCATCGCCTATACCTGCGGCTCGCTCACCGGCAATCACGCCGCGGTGCGCGCCGGCCTTGGCCTCACCGTTCTACCCAAGGCCATGGTGCCGACGAACCTGACGGTCCTCAATGACGAAATGATCGGGCTGCCGGTGCTGGCCGACACCGAAATCGCACTGATCGCCGCGCCCCAGCTCTCCGCGCCGGCCGAACGGCTGCGCGATTACATCATCCGCGAGCTGGAGCACGGCACGCAGTAAGAATTGATCATCCGGCCTGCAGCAGCGCATCGCGCCAGCGCCGGCCGCCGGCGATCTGGCGGCCGTCGTCCAGCGTCACGGTGAAATCGCCGCTGTCGTTGCTGGTGATGTCGCGCACGCGGTGGCGGTTGACCAGCCGCGAGCGGTGGATGCGCACGAAGCCCTGATCCGCCAGTTGCTCTTCCAGCGCCGCGAGCGTCTGCCGCTGCAGCCAGCTCCGGCCGGCCAGATGCAGCTCGACATAATTGCCGGCCGCTTCCGCCCACAGGATCTCGGCGGGATCGAGCCACACGCGCCGCGCACCGTCGCGGATTTCCAGCCGGCGCGGCGCGGCAACCCGGGCCGGCGATTCGACAACCGTCGCCGGTTTGCGCAGGGCCGCCGCCAGTAGCCAGGCGCCAATGGCCATCGCGGCATAGGCCAGCGCATCCTTGCGGCCTTCATAGATCAGGCCGGTGGTCAGCGGGTCTTCGCCCAGGTCGTATGAGCCGCCGAGCAGCGGATAGATCGCCAGGCGCAGCAGGGTCATGCCGCCGATGTGAACGATGCCGAAGGCGGCCATGCCGGCGGCATGGCCCAGCAGCACGCGCGGCCAGCCGATGCGGCGCGGGTCCAGCCGCGCCGTCCAGGCGAAGACCACGGGCGTGACGGCAAAGACAATGACGATGCTGGTCAGTTCGTTGACGACGATGTGCCACAACGGCAGCGCCAGGCCGACGCGGCCGGCCTCGATCCAGTAGGACGAACCGACCAGGGCGGCCACGGCGAGCAGGATGCCGGCATAGGCGATCCACATCCAGGCCGGAAACCGGAAAACATGGATTTCCGGCATTGCATCCAGCGCGCCATGCGTCCCGCCGTTCATCCCTGGCGGCCCGCCATTGGTCACCGGCGCGGTCATGGCCGGGCGCCGCTCATGGCAGCCAGCCTTCCATCCGCCCCGGCGCCGTTTGCATCGCCGGTGCCCTGTGACAGACCGGGCGGCGTTTGAATGCTGCTGGAGTTTTTGATGACCATGTCTTCAGGCCGTGAAACCGCATCCCTGCATACGCGCCGCTACGACCTCGACTGGCTGCGCATCGCCGCCTTCGGGCTGCTGATCCTTTATCACATCGGGATGTTTTTCGTCTCGTGGGACTGGCATGTGAAAAGCGCCCATGCCGGCCCAGGAGATCCGCTTGGCCTGCAGCCCCTGATGCTGCTGACCAACCCGTGGCGGCTGGCGCTGCTGTTCCTGATCGCCGGCTGCGCCACGCGCTTCATGGCCGACCGGCTGGATGCGGCGACGATGCTGAAAGGCCGCAGCCAGCGCCTGCTGCTGCCGCTGGTCTTCGGCATGCTGGTGATCGTGCCGCCGCAGACCTATTACGAGATCGTGGAGAAGCTGGGCTTCCGGGATGGCTGGCTTGTCTTCTATGTGAAGTATCTCGCCTTCGACGACGGCTGGCGGCCCGGCGGCAAGCTGTTGGTCGTGCCGACCTGGAATCACCTCTGGTTCGTGGCCTATCTGTGGGCCTACA
Source organism: Ferrovibrio sp. (assembly GCF_046297895.1). GTDB lineage: Bacteria > Pseudomonadota > Alphaproteobacteria > Ferrovibrionales > Ferrovibrionaceae > Ferrovibrio. The sequence goes on from NZ_JBKBHC010000007.1 coordinate 214,515, forward strand.
GCATGATCGTTATCGCGCTGCGGCCCCTGCTGCTATCGGCCGCGGCGCGCCGCATCGCAGGCTGGCTGAGGCCGCATTTGCGCGGCGCCGTGCTGCTGCTGGCGCCGCCGCTGTTCATCGCCGTTATGCGCCTGTGGCTGCGGCCGGTCTTCGGCGAAACCCATGCGTTGGTCGACGACTGGTATCTGCATGCCATCTACCTGCCGCTGTTCCTGTTCGGCTACGCCATCGCGAAGGCTGACTCCGTCTGGGTGGCGATCGAACGTCTGCGCTGGGTGGCACTGGGCCTGGCCGTGGCCTGTTATGGCGGGCTGGTCTGGTTCATGCTGGAAGGCAACCCGGCCCTCGCTCCCTGGCGCAGTGTTGTCTGGGCCTTCGATCTCTGGGCCTGGATTGTCATGCTGCTGGGCTTCGCGCGGCGCCTGCTCAGCTTCGACCACCCCGCCCGGCGCTATCTCACCGAGGCCGTCTTCCCCTTCTATATCCTGCACCAGACCGTGATCGTGGTGGTCGGCCACCATCTGACCGGGCTTGGCCTGCCGGCCTGGGCTGAAGCGGCGATCCTGGTTCCGGCCACCGCTCTGGCCTGCTGGGGCGGCTATGAAGCGATCCGCCGGGTCGGCTGGCTGCGGCCATTCTTTGGGTTGAAATCGGACCAATCTCTAACCATACAAGAAAAATCAATGTCTTATAGGTAATTTAGTATCAATTCGGTCCTATTTATGGTGCCTAAAGACCCTGAGAGCCATTCGCAGGCCTATAAATCTGCAGGTGAATCCATAAAAAGGTCAACAAACGTGACCTATCGTCCATTTTTTGCTTGATCCCTGCGGCCGCAGGCAATAAATGTTGCCCTCCGCCCCAGCGATTGGTTCTTTGCGTCTTCAGTCATCGCGCCTGCCGCCCGGGGTGTCCCTGTTATCTGTGACCCGCCCCCGGGGAGCTTAGAGTCGAGGAAGCGCCATGGCCGAGAAGATGCTGAAATTCGTGCAGACCGCCCAGGCCATGCCGGAAAAACGCATGGCGGCCGACCGCGCCAAGGATTTCGACGAGATCTACCGGGAGTTCGCGGCAGTGAAGGCGGGCGAACAGGCCTCGCGCTGCTCGCAATGCGGCGTGCCGTTCTGTCAGGTGCATTGCCCGCTGCACAACAACATCCCCGACTGGCTGCGCATGACGGCGGAAGGCCGGCTGGAAGAAGCCTATGAGCTGAGCCAGGCCACCAACACCTTCCCCGAGGTCTGCGGCCGCATCTGCCCGCAGGACCGCCTGTGCGAAGGCAACTGCGTGATCGAGCAGTCGGGCCATGGCACCGTCACCATCGGCGCCATCGAAAAATACATCACCGAAACCGCCTGGGCCTCGGGCTGGGTGAAGGCGCCCAAGCCGGTGCATGCTGAACGGCCGCAGAGCATCGGCATCATCGGCGCCGGTCCGGCCGGACTGGCGGCTGCCGACAAGCTGCGCCGGCTGGGGTATGCCGTGCATGTCTATGATCGCTACGACCGCCCCGGCGGCCTGCTGATCTACGGCATCCCGAATTTCAAGCTGGAGAAGGATGTCGTCGAGCGCCGCTCAAAACTGCTGGCCGATGCCGGCGTGCAGTTCCACATGAATTTCGAGGTCGGCCGCGACGCCACGCTGGACGAGCTGCGCAAGAAGCACGATGCCGTGCTGATCGCCACCGGCGTCTACAAGGCGCGCGACATCCAGGCGCCCGGTTCGGGCCTGAGCAACATCGTGCCCGCGATGACCTATCTCACCGCTTCCAACAAGCATGGCCTGGGCGACAAGGTGCCGGACTTCGAAAGCGGCGCGCTGAATGCCGCGGGCAAGAAGGTGGTCGTGATCGGCGGCGGCGATACCGCGATGGACTGCGTGCGCACCGCGATCCGCCAGGGCGCCACCGCCGTGCATTGCCTCTATCGGCGCGACAAGGCCAACATGCCGGGCTCGATGCGCGAGGTGAAGAATGCCGAGGAAGAGGGCGTTGAGTTCGTCTGGCTCAGCCTGCCGAAAAGCTTCCGCGGCGAGGGCAAGGTCACGGCCGTGCATGCCGGCCGCATGAAGCTCGGCCCTGCCGATGCCTCGGGCCGCCAGATGCCGGTGGAGATCGAGGGCGCCGATTTCGACCAGCCCGCCGATCTGGTGATCAAGGCGCTGGGTTTCGATCCGGAAGAACTGCCGCAGCAATTCAAGGCACCGCATCTGGAAATCACCCGCTGGGGCACCGTGAAGATTTCGGCGCGCAGCAAGATGACTTCGATGCCCGGCGTGTTCGCCGCCGGCGACATCGTGCGCGGCGCCAGCCTCGTGGTCTGGGCGATCCGCGACGGCCGCGATGCCGCCGACGCCATCCACCAGTATATCCAGGCCAAGGCGCAGCCCGCTGCGCAGGCCGCTGAGTAAGGAGTCCTGACATGAGCGACATGATGAAGAAGAGCTACGTCGAGCAGTGGCAGGACGAAACCAAGCGGCTGAGCGAGACCGGCATGTACCGGCCGGAGGAGGAGCATGACGCCTGCGGCGTCGGCCTGATCGCCTCCCTGGATGGTGCGCCGCATCGCCGCGTGGTGGCGGCCGGCATCCAGGCGCTGAAGGCGCTGTGGCATCGCGGCGCGGTGGATGCCGACGGCAAGACCGGCGACGGCGCCGGCATCCATGTGCAGATCCCGCAGGATTTCTTCCGCGAACATGTGCGCCGCTCGGGCTTCGAGCCGGGCGAGGGCAAGCTGGGCCTTGGCATGGTATTCCTGCCCAAGACCGACCTGGCCGCGCAGGAGACCTGCCGCACCATCGTCGAGACGGCCATCCTCGACTTTGGCTATGGCATCTACGGCTGGCGCCAGGTGCCGGTGGATGCCACCATCATCGGCGAGAAGGCCAATGCCACGCGGCCCGAGATCGAGCAGGTGCTGATCGAGAACCGCCTGGCCAAGGATGACGGCGCCTTCGAGCGTGACCTGTTCCTGATCCGCCGCCGCATCGAGAAGCAGGTTCTGGCCGCCCATATCAGCGACTTCTACATCTGCTCGCTCTCCTGCCGCAGCGTGATCTACAAGGGCATGTTCCTGGCCGAGCAGATCGACTATTTCTATCCCGACCTGCAGGACGAGCGCTTCGTCAGCACCTTTGCCATCTATCACCAGCGCTATTCCACCAACACCTTCCCGACCTGGAAGCTGGCGCAGCCCTTCCGCATGCTCGCCCATAACGGCGAGATCAACACCCTGCGCGGCAACGTCAACTGGATGAAGAGCCACGAGATCAAGATGACGTCGGACGCCTTCGGCGATCTCTCCGACGACATCAAGCCGATCGTGCAGTCGGGGTCTTCCGACTCCGCCGCGCTGGACAGCGTGTTCGAGGTGCTGGTGCGCGCCGGCCGCGCCGCGCCGATGGTGAAGACCATCCTGATCCCGGAATCGGCCTCCAACAAGCCGCTGATGCCGCAGGCGCATCGCGACCTCTACGCCTATTGCAACTCGATCATGGAACCCTGGGATGGTCCGGCGGCGATCTGCGCCACCGACGGCCGCTGGGCCATCGCGGGCCTCGACCGCAACGGCCTGCGCCCGGTGCGCTACACCATGACCAGCGACAACCTGCTGGTCGTCGGTTCCGAGACCGGCATGGTCGCCGTACCCGAGCACAAGGTGATCCGCAAGGGCCGCGTCGGCCCCGGCGAGATGATTGCGGTGGACCTGAAGAAGGGCCGCCTGTATCTCGACCGCGAGATCAAGGACAAGCTGGCCGCCGAGCACCCCTATGGCGAGTGGGTGAAGAACATCGTCACCCTCGACAAGATCAAGGACGCGCCGGCCGTCGCCAAGTCGTTCAGCAAGGACGAGCTGCGCCGCTTCCAGCTCAATTTCGGCCTGACTCTGGAAGACATGGAGCTGATCCTGCATCCGATGGCCGAGGACGCCAAGGAAGCGGTCGGCTCGATGGGCGACGACACGCCGATCGCAGTGCTGTCGGAACAGTATCGCGGCCTGCACCATTTCTTCCGCCAGCAGTTCAGCCAGGTCACCAATCCGCCCATCGACAGTCTGCGCGAGAAGCGGGTGATGAGCCTGCGCACCCGCATGGGGAATCTGACCAACGTGCTGGACGAGGATGCGAAACAGATCGCCATCCTGCTGCTGGAAAGCCCGGTGCTGTCCAATGCCGATCTGGCCCGCGTGCTGAAGTATGCCGAGAAGACCACGGCAAAAATCGATTGCACATTCCCGGTCGATGGTGGCGAGGGCGCCCTGCGCGACGCGATCAAGCGGGTGCGGGCGGAAGCCGAGAATGCCGTGCGCGGCGGCGCCGCCCATATCGTGCTGACCGACGAGGGCGTGAATGCCCAGCGCGCGGCCATGCCGATGATCCTGGCCACGGGCGCTGTGCACAGCCACCTGGTGCGCCAGGGCCTGCGCACCTTCACCTCGCTCACCGTGCGTTCGGGCGAATGCCTGGATGTGCATTACTTCGCCGTGCTGATCGGCGTGGGCGCCACCACGGTGAACGCCTATCTGGCCGAGGCCTGCCTGGTCGATCGCGTCAATCGCGGCCTGCTCGGCAAGCTGACCGCGGAGGAAGCCATCAGCCGCTTCAAGGAAGCGGTCGATGGCGGCCTGCTCAAGATCATGTCCAAGATGGGCATCTCGGTGATCAGCTCCTATCGCGGCGGCTACAATTTCGAGGCGCTTGGTCTGTCCCGCTCGCTGGTGGCCGACCTGTTCCCCGGCATGCCCTCGCGCATTTCCGGCATCGGGCTGATCGGTATTCAGAAGAAAGTCCTGGCTCTCCACGAACGCGCCTTCCGCTCGGATGTGACGGCCTTGCCCGTCGGCGGCATCTACAAGTACCGCCGCGGCGGCGAGGCCCATGCCTGGGAAGCCAACCTGATCCACATGATGCAGACGGCGGTGGGCACGGAAAACTACGCCCTGTTCAAGAAATACACCGCCGGCCTGCGCGACCTGCCGCCGATCTCGGTGCGCGACCTGCTGGAAATCAAGCCGGCCAGGACCCCGCTGCCCATCGAACAGGTGGAAAGCGTCACCGAGATCCGCAAGCGCTTCATCACGCCGGGCATGTCGCTCGGCGCGCTCGGCCCCGAGGCGCACGAGACGCTGACCATTGCGATGAACCGCATCGGCGCCAAGTCGGATTCCGGCGAAGGCGGCGAGGCACCCGAGAATTTCAAGCCGCGCCCCAATGGCGACAATGCCAATTCGGCGATCAAGCAGGTGGCCTCGGGCCGCTTCGGCGTGACGGCGGAATATCTCAACAACTGCCGCGAACTGGAAATCAAGGTCGCCCAGGGCGCCAAGCCCGGCGAGGGCGGCCAGCTGCCCGGCTTCAAGGTCACCGAACTGATCGCCAAGCGGCGCCATTCCACGCCCGGCGTGATGCTGATCTCGCCGCCGCCGCATCACGACATCTATTCGATCGAGGATCTGGCGCAGCTCATCTACGACCTGAAGCAGATCAACCCCGACGCGCAGGTCTGCGTGAAGCTGGTGTCGGAAGCCGGCATCGGCACGATTGCGGCCGGCGTGGCCAAGGCCAAGGCCGACGTGATCCTGGTCTCGGGCCATGTCGGCGGCACCGGCGCCAGCCCGCAGACGTCGGTGAAATATGCCGGCACGCCGTGGGAAATGGGCCTGTCGGAGGTCAACCAGGTGCTGACGCTGAACAAGCTGCGGCATCGCGTGAAGCTGCGCACCGATGGCGGGCTCAAGTCGGGCCGCGACATCGTCATCGCCGCCATGCTGGGCGCCGAGGAATACGGCATCGGCACGGCGGCGCTAGTGGCGATGGGCTGCATCATGGTGCGCCAGTGCCACTCGAATACCTGCCCGGTCGGCATCTGCACGCAGAACGACGCCCTGCGCAAGAAGTTCACCGGCACGCCGGAGAAGGTGGTCAACCTGTTCAGCTTCATCGCCGAAGAGGTGCGCGAGATTCTCGCATCCCTTGGCGTGAAGTCGCTGAACGAGATCATCGGCCGCACCGATCTGCTCACCCAGGTCAGCCGCGGCGGCGCGCATCTCGACGACCTTGACCTCAACCCGATCCTGGCCCAGGCCGATACGGGCGACCATGCGCGCCACTGCACGCTGGAAGGCCGCAACGAGGTGCCCGACACGCTGGATGCCCAGATGCTGGGCGATGCCGCGCCGGTGTTCAGCCACGGCGAGAAGATGCAGCTCGCCTACAACATCCGCAACACCCACCGCGCCATCGGCACGCGGCTGTCGTCGCATCTGGTACGCAAGTTCGGTATGACGGGCCTGAAGCCCGGCCATATCACCGTGCGGCTCACCGGTTCGGCCGGCCAGTCGCTCGGTGCCTTTGCCGTGCAGGGCCTGAAGCTGGAAGTCTTCGGCGATGCCAACGACTATGTTGGCAAGGGCCTGTCGGGCGGCATGATCGTGGTGCGGCCCTCGCCGTCCTCGCCGCTGGTGGCCAAGACCAACGAGAACACCATCATCGGCAACACGGTGCTCTACGGCGCCACCGGCGGCAAGCTGTTCGCCGCCGGCCAGGCCGGCGAGCGTTTTGCCGTGCGCAACTCGGGCGCCATCGCCGTGATCGAGGGTTGCGGCTCGAATGGCTGCGAATACATGACCGGCGGCCGCGTGGCGATCCTGGGCAGCGTGGGCGACAACTTCGCTGCCGGCATGACCGGCGGCATGGCCTTCGTCTACGATCCCGAGGACATGCTCCCGATCGCGATCAACGACGAAAGCGTGGTCTACCAGCGGCTGGCCTCCAGCTACTGGGAAGGCGTGCTGCGCGGCATGATCGACGAGCATATCCGCGAGAGCCAGTCGGTCTATGCGTCCAATCTCTTCGCCGACTGGGATGCCGTGAAGGCGAAAATCTGGCAGGTCTGCCCCAAAGAGATGGTCGCGCGGCTGGAACATCCGCTGTCGGATGCGCCGGCGGCCGCGGCGGAAAAGCGCGCCTGATGGTTTAGGGCTTCTGGTTCCGGCCTGCCCCAATCGGCCGGGTTCCAGGGAAGCGGAAACGCCGCCGGATGAAAATCCGGCGGCGTTTTTGTTTGCAGTCATAGCTAGAGCCGAAACAGGAATTCGACAATTTCAAGAAACAGCCTGAGCAGAATGAGCAGGAGATAGTATTGCATTTCGAAGTTCCGTTCGTGGCTAGTTGATTCGGACATCACGAACAGACTGAGGCAGGCGTGCAAAGAACGACAACGCAGAGGGGTCGGCCTGCTTGCTATTGAAGCCACGCAGTTATTTGCTGGTTTTTAAGGATTTTGTCATGCCCGGGCTTGGCCCGGGCATCCACGAGTTTTTAGGGATTGCGTGATAGGAAGACGTGGATGGCCGGGCCAAGCCCGGCCATGACGGTTTGTGTGAGGAAGATCATGCAGAGACTACTTCCCGGCTTGGTGCTATTGGGCTGCCTGCTCGCCTCGCCTGCCTTCGCCTTCTGCGTGGTGAACGACACCGATGGCAGCATCGTCGTGCAGGCCGGCGGCCCCCCGATGCCGGTCTATGTGAAGGAAGTGAAATCGGGTCAGCGCGACTGCTACAGCCCGCGCAAAACCGAGGGCATCGTGGTGGAAATCTACGATTCCGCGGCGCGCCGCCTGCGCTGCCGCCAGTCGGTGGCGCCGCAGACGGCCACGATCACCGTGGGCAAGACCTGCAAGGTCAATCCCGGCTGAACCGGATGTCCGGCAGGCGCCGCGGCGAATCGATCCGCAGCAGCGGCCTGATCATCATGAACCCGTTTTAATTTGCAGCATGCGTCGGTACGGGTTAAGTCCGATCCCTGATCTGTCTCGAATCAGGGGGGAATTTCCATGCCGTTCCGTCGCATTGCCGCCATCCTGCTGATCGGTGGCGTTTCGCTGGCCGCGTCTATCCCCGCTATGGTGCCGAAAGCCATGGCGCAAAACGACGCCCGCTATGAACAGCTCATGCGCATGCTGGAAAACCAGCAGCGGCGCATCGAGGATCTGGAGGCCCGGCTGAATGCGCAGCAGGCGGTGCCCGCCGGTGCACGCCAGTTCGCGGCGGCCAGTCCGGCCCCGACGACAGCCATGCCGGGCAGCCTGGCGCAAATGGGACAAGGCATGGCCGGCCATGGCATGGCGGGCATGCCGCCCATGGCCGCCGCGCCGGCAGTCCGGCCGCGGGAAATCTCGCTCAGCCTGCAGCCGCTGCTGCTCAAGCCGATGTCCGACAGCTTCCGGTTCTTAAGCGGCGATGCCAATGCCGATACCCAGACCGCGACGGTGGATCACGGATTCGGCCCCGGTCTGGAAGGCGGCGTTCTGTATGCTCCGGCCGGGCGCCGGTTTGCGGTCGCGCTGACCGGACGTCATCTGTCGACCGACAGCGATGCTTCCACACGCCTGCGCGACACCGCCTTGTTCGATGCCGGCTTCGGCGGCCCTGCCGGTACTGCCGGCGAAACGGTGGTGGCGCGATCGGAGGTCGAGACCCTGCAATTCGATCTCGACCTGCGCAGCCGGCCGCGCGGCGAACGTCCGGCTCTGTTTGCCGGTTTGCGCTATGCCGAGCTCAACCGCGACCTCGACATTCGCAACAATGTCGATGCCGTATCCCTCAACCAGGCGCATTTCCGCGGCGTGGGCCCGCGCGTCGGCGCCGATGGCCGGGTATCGCTTGGTTCGGGTTTCTACATCGATGGCGGGGTGGCCGGCAGCCTGCTGCTTGGCACCGGCGAGGTTGGCTCGCAAACCAACAACAACGGCACCACGCCGAATCTGTTCTACCGCGCCGAAAACCATCGTGCCGTGCCGGTGCTGGATGGCCGCATCGCGCTTGGCTGGGACGTGATCGAGGATGCCGGCGGCCTGGACGCGCTGGGAATCGAACTTGGCCTGCGCGCCCAGCACTGGATGGGATTGCAGGACTTTGTCTTCAGCACCGACACGCTGGTCGGTGCCGCCAATATCGGCAGCACCGACATGACCTTTGCCGGTCCCTATCTCAGCGTGAAGGCGCGCTGGTAGGCCGCATCATGTGACGATGCCATACAGCACCATGGCCATGCCGGCGAGGCCGCCGGCATAGGCCAGGGTGCGCAGCCAGGGCACGCCGAGGGTGTAGACCACGGCATGTGCCACGCGGCTGTAGAAAAACACCTGGGCGCCCAGCGCGGTCCAGGCATCGGCGCGGTTCATCACCGCCGCCGCCAGCACCAGGGCGGCAAACGGCACCAGGTTCTCCACCATGTTGAGATGGGCGCGGTGCGCGCGGCCGATCCAGCCGGTGCCGGGCGGAAAATCCTCGCGGTTGCCGGCCACCACGAACAGGCCGCGGCTGAAGATGAAGCCGAGCGAATAGGGAAACGCCAGCAGCAGGCAGAGTACGGCGCTGGCGATCAGCATCGTCATGTCGGTGGTCATGGCAGGCTCCGATTCGGGTTCCGGTGCCCGCCATGATCCCGCAAAAGCAGTGGCTTGACTAGGCCGTGCGGAAGAAACCGACCAACTGCGACAGTTCGCGCGCCTGGGCCGACAGCGACTGCGCCGAGGCCGAGGTCTGTTCCACCAGGGCACCGTTGCGCTGGGTCATCTCGTCCATGTTGCCCACTGCGGTATTCACTTCGTCCAGACCCGTGGCCTGCTCGCGGCTGGCCGCGGCGATCTCGGCCACGATGTCGGTGACCTTTTTGATTGCAGTCACGATCTCGGTCAGCGACTGGCCGGTGCGGTTCACCAGGCTCGCCCCGGTCTTGACCTGGGCATTCGATTCCGTGATCAGCGCCTTGATGTCCTTCGACGCATTCGCGCTGCGCTGCGCCAGCGCGCGCACCTCCTGCGCCACTACGGCAAAGCCTTTGCCCGCCTCGCCGGCGCGGGCCGCCTCCACACTGGCATTCAATGCCAGCAGGTTGGTCTGGAAGGCGATCTCGTCGATCAGCGACACGATGTCGGAGATCTTGCGTGCGCTCTCCTCAATCTGCGTCACGGCGGCAACGGCATCGCCCACCACGCTGCCGCCCTTCTCCGCCGTGTCGCGGGCCACCACCGCAAGCTGGTTCGCCGCCTGGGCATTGTCGGCATTCTGCTTCACCGTGGTCGTCACCTCGTGCATCGAGGCCGCCGTTTCCTCAAGCGCGGCCGCCTGCTGTTCGGTGCGGCTGGCCAGGTCCTGGCTGCCGGCCGAGATTTCGGCCGCCGCGCTGCTCTGCGCATCCACGGCGGTGGCGATGTTGCGCACCACGCCGGTCAGCGTGTCGGCCATGCCGTTCAGGTCGGATTGCAGGCTGGCGAACACGCCCTGATACTGGCCCTGCATGCGGCTGCGCAGATCGCCCTTGGCCAGTCCGGCCACGGTGGTCTGCACATTCGCGATGGCCTCGCTCAGGGTTGCCAGCATGCTGTTCAACTGGCTGCCGATCTTGGCGGTCACGCCAGCCAGCGCCGCGGTATCGATGCGCCGGCCCAGTTCGCCGGCCGAAGCCGCGGTCACCACCTGGCCGATGGCGCGGTCAAGGGCTGCTTCCTGTTCGGTGCGGGCTTCCTCGTTGCGCTTGCGCTCGGCTTCGATCTCGGCCTGCAGACGGTCGGCCGCCATGCCGTTATCCTTCAGCACGCTGACGGCGCGGGCGATGTCGCCCACCTCGTCGCCCCGGTCCTGGCCGGTCACGTCGGCATCCCAGTCCCGCTTGGCCAGTCGGCCCAGCGTATCGGTCAGTGCAGCCAGGGGCTGGCTGACGCTGCGCACCATGATCCAGCTCAGGCCCAGCAGGATCAGGATCACGACCGCGATGACACCGCCATTGGCGATCAGTAACTGGCGGAAGATCGCGTCGACATCGTCGATATAGATGCCGGTGCCGACGATCCAGCCCCAGGGCGCGAAGCCCTTCACATACGAGATTTTGGGCACGGGCTGGCTCAGGCCCGGCTTGGGCCAGAGATAGTCGACATAGCCGGCGCCGTCCTTCTTCACCACGTTGACGAATTCGACGAAGAGCCGTTTGCCGTTCGGGTCCTTGTTCTCGCTCAGATCCTTGCCGACGAGCTGTTTGGCGAAGGGATGCATCACCATCACCGGGCCCATGTCGTTGACCCAGAAGTATTCCTTTTCGTCGTAGCGCATGACTTCCAGGTCGGCGAGCGCCAGCCGCTTGGCATCGGCCTCGCTCAGTTCGCCCGCCTGGGCGCGGGCGTGGTAGCGCACGATCACGCTGTGGGCCACTTCGGCCAGGTTGCGCGTCTTGACCATGCGATCCTCAAGCAGGACGCCGTTCAGCCGGTGCAGGCCGATGGCGCCCACGAGGAGCAGGCCGATCACACTAATGCCGAGGATGATCCAAAACCTGGGCGCCAGGCGCAAATTCTTCATGTCGCTACCCCCTCCTTCTGGGGATGTCGCTGAAAAGATTGATATTTTCGGAGACGGTGGGGTAACGGGGTATGTTGTATTTGAACAATGATTATCTGTGCATGTTATTTTTTAGTAACTTTGATTAGTAAAATAATCCTCCTTATGAAGATGCTGCGTGTACGGAAGAATCGCCGCTTCCCGCCGCGGCCGGTCCTTCCCGCTGCCGCCGGGGGTTGCTATCACCCTGGCCTGATTGAAGGACTGCCATGGCCCCCCCGCTTCTGATCCTGCGCGACATCCACCTCACCTTCGGCGGCCAGCCCCTGCTGGACGGGGCCGAATTGTCGGTGCAGGCGGGCGACCGGCTCTGCCTGGTCGGCCGTAACGGTTCGGGCAAATCCACCCTGATGAAGGTGGCGGCCGGCATGGTACAGCCCGAAAGCGGCGACCGCGTGGTGCAGAGCGGCACCACCATGCGCTACCTGCCGCAGGAGCCCGATCTCTCCGGCTTCCCCGACACGCTGGCCTATGTGCTCGGCGGCCTCATGCCCGGCGACGACGCGCATCGCGCCCGCACCCTGCTCGAAGCGCTGGGCCTCACGGGCGCGGAAGATCCGAAAACCCTGTCCGGCGGCGAGGCGCGCCGCGCGGCGCTGGCCCGCGTGCTGGCGCCCGAGCCCGACATCCTGCTGCTGGACGAGCCGACCAACCATCTCGACCTGCCCGCCATCGAATGGCTGGAGTCCGAACTGAAGCGCATCCGCTCGGCGCTGGTGCTGATCAGCCACGATCGGCGCTTCCTCTCCAACCTCACCCGCGCCACGATCTGGCTCGATCGCGGCGCCACGCGGCGGCTGGACCAGGGCTTTGCCGCCTTCGAGGACTGGCGCGACGCATTGCTGGAGCAGGAGGAAACCGAACGCCACAAGCTGGACCGCAAGATCGTCGCCGAACTCGACTGGGTGCGCCATGGCGTATCGGGCCGGCGCAAGCGCAACATGGGCCGCATGCGCGCGCTGCAGGATCTGCGGCGCGAGCGCCGCGAACAGCGCAAGGTGGCCGGCAATGTCACGCTCACGGTGTCGGAAGCCGAAACCTCGTCGAAGCTGATCGCCGAGGCGAAGAACATCTCCAAGGCCTGGGGCGATCAGGTCGTGCTGCAGGATGTGTCGCTGAAGATCCAGCGCGGCGACCGCTTCGGCATCATTGGGCCGAACGGCGCAGGCAAGACCACATTGCTGAACATCCTCACCGGCAAGCTGAAACCCGATGCGGGCAGCGTACGGCTGGGCATGAATCTGGAACTGGTGGCGCTGGACCAGAAGCGCGATGCGCTCGATCCCGAAATGACGCTGCAATATGCCCTTGCCGGCGGCAGCGACAAGGTCACCATCAATGGCCAGCCGCGCCATGTGATGAGCTACATGAAGGATTTCCTGTTCACGCCGGAACAGGCCCGCACGCCTTTGCGCGTGCTGTCGGGCGGCGAGCGCGGCCGGCTGATGCTGGCGCGCGCGCTCAGCAAGCCGTCCAACGTGCTGGTGCTCGACGAGCCGACCAACGATCTCGATCTGGAAACGCTCGATCTATTGCAGGAAATGCTGGCCGATTATCCTGGCACCGTACTGCTGGTCAGCCACGACCGCGATTTCCTCGACCGCGTCTGTACTGCCGTGCTGGCTTTCGAGGGCAATGGACGCTGGCAGCTCTATGCCGGCGGCTATTCCGACATGGTGGCCCAGCGTGGGTCCGGCGTGCAGGCGAAGGCCGCGCCGGCGCAGAAAAAGGCGGAGGCGGATGACAGGCCCGCATCCTCAGCACCGCGTGCGGCACCGAAGCGCAAACTCAGCTTTAAGGAAAAACACGCGCTGGAGACCCTGCCCAAACGCATGGCCGACCTGCAGGCCGAGATCGCCGGGCACCAGGCGGCGCTGAACGATCCGCAGCTCTTCTCGCGCGACCCGGCGAAATTCCAGGCCGCCAGCGCCGGTCTGGAAAAAGCCACGTCCGAGCTGGCCGCTGCGGAAGACCAGTGGCTGGAACTGGAAATGCTGCGCGAGGAACTGGAAGGCTAGGGCTTCACTGCACCGGCCTTGCGGCCTGGCGCTGGCTCGGCACCAGCGGCGGCACGCCAAACCCTAAGTCGATGAAGCGCATGCCGTCGCCTTCCTCATACGAATCCGGGTCCATCGGCTGGCCGCGCATGTCGGTCTTGGCCAGGCCGGTGGCGCAGCACAGGATCAGGCTGGCGTCTTCGGCGCCATCCTCGCAATAGGGCGCGCCGCAGAATTCCACCGGCAGCACCGAGCCATCGGCGAAGCGCAGCCAGTAATAGATCACCACGCCGCAAGGCTGGGCGGCCTGGGCGATGGTGAGATGCGCGCGCCAGGAGCGGTTTTCGGCGCTGGTCAGGTCAAGATAGTTGAAGCCGGTCAGGTCATAGCCCAGATGGGCATTCACGGTGTTGCCGGCCATGGCCACGCGGATTTCGTCATGGCCGCGCAGCTCAAGCAGCACGCAGGTTTCAAAAAAGCTGCCCAGGATTTCCGGCGTGATGTCGCTGCGCTGCGGCAGTTTGCGCCCGCGGCGGCATTCATCCCACAGGGCGAAAAACTCCTTGGCCCGCTGCGACAGCGGCGCGGGCAAGGCATCCAGAAAACCGATCATCGCGACTCACTCAAGGGTATTGCTGATCTAATGGGTATGCTGCAGCCTGCGTGGTACATTCGGATTGGCCGGCGGAATGCCGAAGCCGATATCGATGAAACGCATGCCTTCGGCGATCATATAGGAATCCGGGTCGGCGACGCCATCGGCGGCAACACGGGCCAGCGGCGTCACGCAGCCCAGCAGCAGGTTGGGGATGGCATCGTCGTCACGGCAGATCGGCGCGCACACCACCTCCACCGGAAGTATGCTCTCGTTGGGATAGCGCAGCCAGTAATACAGCATGGCGCCGCAGGGCTGCAGGATCTGCTCCAGAACCAGTTCCGCGCGCATGGCGCGGTTATCCAGCGTGGTCATGTCCAGGTAATTGCCGCCGGTGGGATCGAAGCCGATCCGCTCGGCGATGCCGGGGCCGGCCTGCAGGATGGGCATGTCATCGCGGCTGCGGATTTCCAGCATCAGGCAGGTCCGTGCCTGTTCGCCCAGATCGGCCAGGTCGGCATCGTGGTATTCGGGCAGCGGGCGACCGCAGCGCCAGCGGTTCCATACCGCGAAGAACCGGCGGCTCGGCGCCGAGAGCGGTCCCGGCAGGCGTGCAAGGAAGTCGTCCATGGCTGTCCCCCCATGGCGCATGGAACAGATCCACCCGGCGGCCAGTATAGGCGCGTCCGGGCAGCGGGCAATTGCAAATAAAAATGGCGCAAACAAAAAGCGGCCGGGGCGTTTACCCCGGCCGCACGCCCGCAGGCTGTATTGATCGGCGTTTCTACTTCTTCACATTCTTCACGAACCTGTCGACGAAGGTCTTGTTCAGGTCGACATTGGATTTCGCCAGTTCCTCGTCGAACTGTGCCAGCATGTTGAAGGCGCTCTTCATGCCGCTTTCCGGAATCAGGCCGGTGCGTGAATAGGTCTCCAGCGAGTTTTTCACGGCAGCGATGTAAAGCGGCTTGTCGCCCAGGTAATAGGCCTCGGGCACGGTGGCGGCCACGTCTTCGGGCTTGGCGGTGGCCAGCCAGACCAGCGCCTTGTGGAAGGCGTTCACCAGCGCCTGGGTGGTCTGCGGGTTCTTGTCGATGAACTCGTTCTTCAGATACAGCACGGCGGCCGGGTTCGAGCCACCGAAGATCGCCTTGGTGCCGGCTTCGGTGCGCGAGTCGGCCAGGATGAACACGCTCTTGTCCATCTCCAGCTTGGAGATCACCGGATCGAGATTCGAGATCGCGTCGATCTCGCCCTTCTGCATCGCCGCCACCGAGCCGGCGCCGGCGCCCACGCCGATGAAGGCGCTGTCCTTGTAGTTGCCGCCGGACTTGGCGATCAGGTAGTTGACGAAGAAGTTGGTGGACGAGCCCGGCGCGGTGACGCCGATCTTCATGCCCTTGAGGTCGGCGGCCGTCTTCACCTTGCCCTGGTGTTCCTTCTTCACCGCCAGCACGATGCCGGGAAAGCGGCCCAGCTCGATCACCGCGCGGATATCCTGGCCCTTCTGCTGCATGCGGATGGTGTGTTCGTAGGCGCCGGTTACGGCATCCACGCTGCCGCCGACCAGGGCCTGCAACGACTTGGCGCCGCCGCCGAAATCGTTGATCTCGACATCCAGCCCTTCCGCTTTGAAATAGCCCTTCTGCTCGGCGATGGTGAGCGGCAGGTAATACAGCAGCGGCTTGCCGCCGACGCCCAATGTCAGCTTGGCCTTTTCCGGCGCGGCCTCTGTTGCGGCGGCCGTCAGCATGACGGCGGCGGCAGCGGCCAGAAGCATCTTGATCTTCATGTCGTTTCCTCCGTTTTGATAAGTCAGACGGTCTTTGCCGCCATGTCGGGCCGCCAGACCAGCAGCCGGTTCTCGATCATCGTCACCACGGTGTCGATCACGATCACGAAAACGGCGAGTATCAGCATGCCGGAAAACACGCCGGTCACGTCGAACACGCTTTCCGCCTCGTGGATCTTGTAGCCCAGGCCGCCGGCCGAGCCGAGATACTCGCCCACCACGGCGCCCACCAGCGCGAAGCCGACCGAGGTGTGCAGCGAGGAGAACATCCAGGTGAGCGCCGCCGGCCAGTAGACATGGCGCAGGAGCTGGCGCTCGTTCATGCCCAGCATGCGCGCATTGGCCAGCACGGTGGGGCTGACTTCCTTGATGCCCTGGTAGACGTTGAAGAACACGATGAAGAAGACCAGCGTGAAGCCCAGCGCCACCTTCGACCAGATGCCAAGGCCGAACCAGAGCGCGAAGATCGGTGCCAGCACCACGCGCGGCAGGGCGTTGGCCGCCTTCACATAGGGATCGAAGATCGCGGCCAGCAATTCGCGCCGGGCGAAGGCGAAGCCCACCACGATGCCGCCGATGGCGCCGAAGCCGAAGGCCAGCAAGGTTTCCAGCAGCGTGATGCCCAGATGGCGCCAGATCTCGGTGCCCGAGAAATCCTTCACCGTGCGGGCCAGCACGTCCAGCGGCGTGGAAAAGAAGAAGGGCGGCATCAGCGGCTTGCCGTCGGCCATCGGCACGGTGGTGAGCAGATGCCACACCACCAGGAAAGCCAGGCCCACCAGTACCTGCAGCACCAGCAGGGTGCCGCGATTGATCGGCGCCTTCATTGTTGCGCCTCCTCGCTCATCTCGTAGGTTTTCTGCACTTCCACGCGCAAGCTGGCCCAGATCGCCTTGTGGATCTGGTGGAAGGCGGGTTCGGTGCGGATTTCGGCGATGTCGCGCGGGCGCGGCAGGTCGACGCGGAAATCGCCGACGATGCCGGCGGCCGGACCGGCCGACATCACGATCACGCGGTCGGCCAGCGCGATGGCCTCTTCCAGGTCGTGGGTGACGAACAGCACGGCCTTGCGGTCGCCGCCCTGGTCTCCGGTCTGGTCGCTGGCGGACCACAGCGACAGCAGCAGGTTACCCATGATCTGCCGCGTCTGCGCATCCAGCGGGCCGAAGGGTTCGTCCATCAGCAGGATCTGCGGATCGCGGATCAGCATCTGCGCCAGCGCCACGCGCTTGCGCTGGCCGCCCGACAGCATGTGGGGATAGCGGTCGGCGAAGTTCTTCAGGCCCACGCGGGCCAGCCAGGCACGTGCGCGCTCCACTGCTTCCGCGCGTTTCACGCCCTGCGGCTCCAGCGCCACGGCCACGTTGTCGAGCGCCGTCTTCCACGGCATCAGGGCATCGGCCTGGAACAGGTAGCCGGCCCTGGCATTCAGTCCGACCAGCGGCGCGCCCAGAATCTCGACGCTGCCGGCCGAGGGTTTCAGCAGGCCGGCGGCGGCATTCAGCAGCGTGGACTTGCCGCAGCCGGTGGGGCCGACGATGGCGACGAATTCATGGCGCGCCACGGCAAGCTCGATGCCGGCCACGGCGCGATGGGTGCCACCGGTCTGCAATTGAAAGGTGATGTCCAGCCCGGCGAAGCGCACCGCCTGGGCGGCGGGGTTCGGCCGGGCGAAGGCGGCGGGCGCGCTCCCGGCGAATGAAGACTGGCCTGATGAAGACGGGCTCGAGGGCATGGCCTGAACGGACAAGGCCGGTTTCCTTCCCAAAATCGTTGTTGCGCCTACGAAAAAGCGGAAGGCGCAGACTAGCCAGCCGTCGCCGGTCGAGTAAAGGGGGGCAAAGTCAAAGGGGGCAAAGTCGAAGGGCCAAAAGCCAGAGCGGCGGCATGAGCGGCTGGCCACGAAACAGGCCGGCGCCGGCGCTGCCCGATCCGGCGCGCTGGGGTTGGTTCCGGTTCATTCCGGTTCGCCCAGGTTCGTTTCGGTTCGTTCAGGTTCATTCGGGTTCATTTCAGCCCGCCTGGGTTCGCCCGGGTTCGTTTCGCATAGCGCCGCTTATGGCCGCGTATCGGCACATATCCGCGGCGATCTGGCTGGGGCGATCTGGCATCGGGAAGGCCGTTTTCTGTTGCCCAAAGGGCACTGGGAGTACGGTTTTGGGGCTGGTTCCGCCCCGTCCGGCCCGAAATTCGCCGTTTACGGAGCAAAACCCGTATGCCGGCCCGGCGGGGGATGCCGGCGCCGGCATACGTTTTTATGCAATCTCACACTCGACTGCTCTGCCGGGTGGGGCGGCATTGAGAACAAATATAGTACATTCCATGGATTTGGCAAGGGCGCCATTGTTCCCTCCGCCCTCACACCGCACGCAGCAGCACCTGCGCCGCGCCGGCGGCGATGCGGATCGTGCCGTCAGACAGCCGCACGCGTTCCATGGCGTTGTCGATCGGGCGGTCGTCGATGCTGGTTTCGCCCAGGGTGATCAGCCGGCGCGCGGCATCGCGGTTCACCGCCAGGCCGGTCAGCACCAGCAGTTCGGCCAGCGACACGCCTTCGGCCAGATGCGATTTCTGCAATGCGACCTGTGGCAGGCCGAGGTCGGACGCCGGGTTCAGTTCGGGATTTTGCGGGGTTTGCATGAGAGGTCTCCTTGAGGGCCGGGTTCTGAGCCACCGGGCCGGAGACCTTCTGTGATGTTGCAAGCCGCCGACCTCGGCGGCTGCAATGGTTCAGACAATGACCAGCGCGCCGCCCGTATGGGAGGAGGTAAAATACTGCCAGAAGCGGTAGGTCGCGGTCATGGCACACAGTCTAAGCGCCCCTCCGCGCCGCCGTCAACCGGGCTTCGCCCCGGGCGGGCGCTTTGCCGCAGCCCTGTGATCCCGGTTACGATGGCAAGCATGAACCAGACCGCCGACCCGCGCCGGCCACGCCCCGGCCACCTTGCGCAACCGCGAGGCCATCCTGGCCGTGCTGCGCGATGTCTTACCAAAAGAAGGCCTGCTGCTGGAGATCGCCAGCGGCAGCGGCGAGCATGCCGCCTTCATGGCACCGCTTCTGGCGCCGCTGCTCTGGCAGCCGAGCGATTATGAGGCCGAGGCCCTGCCCTCCATCGATGCTCATGCGGCCGACAGCGGGGCCACCAATATCCGTCCGGCCCTGCGCATCGACGTGACGGCGGCGGACTGGCCTGTTGCAAAGGCCGATGCGCTGCTCTGCTGCAACATGATCCATATCGCGCCCTGGGCGGCGGCCGAAGGACTGGTGGCCGGTGCGGCGCGCGTGTTGAGTGCTGCAGATGCGCCGCTCATCCTCTATGGCCCGTTCAAGCGCAACGGCCAGCATACCGCGCCCTCCAACGTCGCCTTCGACGACAGCTTGAAGGCGCGCAATCCGGGCTGGGGCGTGCGCTGCCTCGATTTTGAAGTCGCGCCGCTGGCCGCGCGGCAAGGCTTTATCCGGATGCAGGCGGTTGAGATGCCGGCCAATAACCTGACGGTGATTTTCCGCCGCGGTTGATGCACAGAGGCTGACCGAAGAGATCAGGCCGCCTGCGAGGCCGTCTCCGCCATAATTTTTTCCGGTTGCCCCTTCTGACAGGCGCGCCAGGCGAAGCGCGGATAAAACCGCTCCATCATGCGCTCGACGTAATCGACCAGATTGTGGAATGCCTCGGCGCGGCGGCGCAGGGCATTGTCGAAATACGGCGAGAGGATGTTGGCGAGCTGGGCGAAGACAATGGCATCGGTGCCGGTGGCGCGTTCGCCGAACAGATAGGTCTTGCCGCCCAGCAGCACCGAGAGCGACCGCAGCGAGCGCGCGCCCAGCAGCAGGATCTCGTCATGGCTGTGGCGCGTGATGCCCACGGCGAACAGGTTGGCCATCACCTTCTCGCGCAGGGCGCGGCGCAATTCGCTGCGCTGCGGTTCGGGCATGGCGTCAAACCAGCGGGCCGGGCCCTTCTCGAAGCTCGCATCGTCGGCATAGCGGAAGTAATTCATCACCCAGCCGAGCTGGTTCTCGGCCATGCGCTCCACCGCCCAGGCTACGGCACGCTGCTCGGGCGACAGGCAGGCATCGAGATCAAGGCCGTATTTCTGTTCGATATAGCTGCGGATGAAGGTGGAATCGGCCACCGTCACCCGACCATCGGGGACGTCGCCGTCGATGATGAAGGGCAGTTGCCCCTTGGGCGAGTCGGCGGGCTGGGCGCGCACATGGATATAGGGCAGGCCGGCAAGCTGAAGCTGCACCTCGGTCTTCATCGTGTAGGGGCTCACCTCGGGCAGGCCGAAGGCGGGGCCGCCACCATGCAGGCGGATCGGCTGGCGGGCGGCGGGCGGCAGATGGGTCATGGCGGCTCCGGAAGCGGGCGGGGAGGAGAACGGCGCAGCGCCGTGGAAAAACCTTGTAGCGAACCCCTGCTGCCACCATGCTGTCAGCATTGCTCCGCTAGACATGGCCCATGCGAAAAGCCGACCGCCTGTTCCAGATCGTGCAGATCCTGCGCCGCGCCCGCCGCCATCCGGTGACGGCCGAGGCGCTGGCGCAGGAGCTGGAGACATCCAAGCGCAGCGTCTATCGCGACATCGCCGCCCTGATGGCCCAGCGTGTGCCGATCCGCGGCGAGGCCGGCATGGGCTACGTGCTGGATCACGGCTTCGACCTGCCGCCGCTGATGCTCACGCCCGACGAGATCGAGGCGGCGGTGCTGGGCGCGCAATGGGTGTCGCGCCGCGCCGATCCGCTGCTGGCGCGCGCGGCGCTGGACCTGATCGCCAAGATCGGCCAGGCCGTGCCCGAACGCCTGCGGCCCTATGCCGCCGAACCGGCGGCCACCGCGCCGCCGAGCTGGAACCTGCAGCCCGATGCCATCGACATGGCGCAGACGCGACAGGCCATCCGCACCGGGCGCAAGATCGCGCTGGATTACCGCGACGAGCAGGGCCGCGAGACCAAGCGCCTGATCTGGCCCGTCACTATCGGCTATTTCGACACCGTGCGCATGATCGTGGCCTGGTGCGAGCTGCGGCGGGATTTCCGCACTTTCCGCACCGACCGCGTGCTGGGCGCACAATTCCTCGACGAACGTTATCCCGAACGCCCCAGCCTGCTGCGCGCGAAATGGCAGAAGGCGCAGCGCAGCCAGCCGTCCTGCGAGGCCTGACACCCTGAAAACCGGTGCCTTGAAATTCATGGGCGGCATGCCAGATTGTCGCGGCATGTCCTTGTTCCCTTTCCTGCATTCCGGTTCTTCCGATGGATAGCGTCACCCAACTTCTGTTCGGCGGCGTCGTCGCCCAGGCCGGCGCGCGCCGCATTCTCGGCCGCCGCGCGGTGGCCGCCGGCGGCCTGATGGCCACCCTGCCGGATCTCGACGTGCTGTCGGGCCTGTTCGGCCACGAGGCCATCACCGATGGCTGGCTGTATCATCGCGCCATCACGCATTCGATTCCGGCCACGCTGGTCTACGGCACGGCCATCGGCTGGTTGATCTGGAAGGCCGAGCGCCTGCGCCGCAAGCCGGCCGACACCGAGGAGGACCGCAACCGCCGCCATTGCTGGATGTGGCTCGGTGCGCTCTGCTGCGTCACCCATCCCGTGCTCGATCTCTTCACCGCCTATGGCACGCAGCTTCTGGCGCCCTTCAGCCAGGCGCGCTTTGCCATCGACGCGATGCCGATCATCGATCCGCTCTATTCGCTGCCGCTGCTCGTCGTGTTCCTGTTCGGGCTGTTCAGCCGCGAGAAGGCACGCCATGTGCAGCGCATGGCGCGCATCGCACTGGTCTACGTGGTGCTCTACACCGCCATGGCCTGGGGCGTCGGCCTGCACATGCAGGACCGCGCGCGCCAGGAGTTGCGCGCGCAGTATCCGGTCCAGGCCGATGTGGCGCGCATGGCCGCCTATCCGGTGATCTTCCAGCCCTGGTGGCGCCGCGTCGTGGTGGATCTGCCCGATACGATCCTGATCGGTTTCGCCTCGCCGTTCGCGAAAGAGCCGATCCGGTGGCAGAGCATTCCGCGCCCCGACCGCAGCGCCGCGCTGAAAGCCGCCGAGGCGACCTACGAGGCCGGCGTATTCCGCTGGTTCGCCGACGGCCGCCTGCACTGGACCCTGAAACCCGATCCGCGCCCCGACAATGCCGGCGGCCTGATCGCCGAGGCGCGCGACTATCGGTATGGCATGCCGGGCGAGAGCATCCTGGGATTCTGGGGCCTGCGCTTCCGCCTGGATGCGCAGTATCGCGTGCTGGGTGAACCCGAAAGGCTGGCCGAACGGCCCGGATTCAGCCGCGCGGGCTTTGCCGAATTGTGGAACGGCGTGCTGGGGCGTTGATTCCGTTGGCCAAATCGGCCTGGGTCGCGCCTGACTGGCTTATTGGGACAATCCACGCTATAATAATGCTTATTACTGATGCCGGCCGTCATTCATCCTGCCGGCGCATGCTTCGTCGGACAAGGCCGCGAGGCACGCTCATCACGGCCGTTGTTGCCTTCACGCCATAAGGCCGCCGCGCGCATTTCCGCCACACTGTCCGTTATGCTTGCCGTCCATCGTCGGCAGGGCGAATAGCGGCCGTTGCCAACCGAGGATCTATATGTCGACTGCCACCGCCTCCGAAGTCGCCCGCCTTCGCGCCGAAGAGCGTTTCAAGAAAACCGCGCTGCGCGAGCGCGAGGCGGCGGAAGCGCGCCGCCACGAGGAAGAGCGCGGCCGCGCGGAAACCGCCAAGGTCGAGCGCCTGCGCGCCTTGCGCCTGGCCCGCGATGCCGAACAGGCCGCGGCAGCCGCCCTCCGTCTGGAGGAAAAGCGCGCGGCGGCCGAGCTCGCGGCGCAACAGCCGGCCCCGGCGAAACGCCAGCGCCGCAGCGCGCAATCCTGACGTCTTCCGCATACATTCCTATAACGGCGGCATCCCGTAACAGCCGGCCCTAGCAACGGGCCGGCCGCTCGCCTATATTCCCCCGGCTATGCCAGACCGACCTTGTCCGGGCGTTTCGCCCGCTCTCGCCGGCCGCGCCTGTCTTTCCGCTGCCCCGTCCCGAATCCTGCTCCGCCTGAAGGCCCGTCATGCTGGCGCTTGAGCTGCTCCTCATCGCCGCGCTGATCGTGCTGAACGGTCTGCTCGCCATGTCCGAACTCGCCGTGGTGTCGGCGCGGCGCGCGCGGCTGGAGGCTCTGGCGCGCAAGAAAGGCCCCGCCGCACGCGGGGCGAAGCTGGCACTGAAGCTCGCCACCGAACCGGGCCGTTTTCTGTCCAGCGTGCAGATCGGCATCACCTTGGTCGGCATCCTGGCCGGCGCCTTCTCGGGCGCCACGCTGGCCGACCGCTTCTCCACCTGGATCGAAGCCACCTATCTGCTGGCCGAACCGATCGCCGACGGCATCGCCTTCACCGTTGTGGTCGGCAGCGTGACGTATCTGTCGCTGATCATCGGCGAACTGGTGCCCAAGCAGCTTGCGCTCAAAAAGCCCGAACCCATCGCCGCCGCCATGGCGCCGCTGCTGGCGGGCCTGGCCTGGATCGCCAGTCCCGTCGTGTCGCTGTTGGATGTCTCGTCGAAGATCGTGCTGCGCCTGCTCGGCGCTGGTGCCAGCAACACGGAAGCCGTGACGGAAGAGGAAATCCGCCATCTGGTGGCGGAGGCCGAAAGCGCCGGCACGGTGGAGCCGGCCGAGCGCCAGATGATCGCCGCCGTGCTGAAACTGGGCGACCGCGCGGTGCGCAGCGTGATGACGCCGCGCCACGACGTGGACTGGCTCGATCTCGACGCGCCGCATGACGAGTTGGTGCAGCGCCTGCGCCAGACCATGCATCTGCGCCTGCCGGCGGCCCATGGCTCGATCGACGAGCCGGTCGGCATCGTCGGCGTGAAGGACGTGTTCGATGCGCTGCTCGATGGCGGCCGCGACCAGATCGCCACCCGGGGGCTGGCCAGCTTCGTGCAGCCGGTGCCGGCCGTGCATGAAAGCGCCGATGTGCTGGATGTACTGACGCTGCTGAAGGCCTCGCCGGCCGGCATGGCCTTCGTCGTGGACGAGTTCGGCAGCCTGGAAGGCGTGGTGACCGCCAACGACATCCTGCAGACCATCGCCGGCGATTTCGCCTTCCCCGACGGCGAGGCGCCCGGGCTGATGCAGCGCGAGGACGGCTCGTGGCTGATCGACGGCAGCCTGCCGCGTGAGGACATGGCAGAAAAACTCGGCCTGCACCTGCCCGAGGAGGAGGGCCACACCGTGGCCGGCTTCCTGCTGGCCCGCTTCGGCCGCCTGCCGGTGGCCGGCGATGCGGTGGAATGGCGCGGCTGGCGTTTCGAGGTGATGGACATGGATGGCCGCCGCATCGACAAGGTGCTGGCGGTGCCGCCGCGCGAGCCGGTAGCGGCGCACGATTCCTGATCCCGGTCCTGTCCTGATCCCGGTCCTGATCCCGGCAGTTTTGGGAAACCGCAGGATCTTTCCGGTAATTTTCGGTCGCGAGGGGCTCGCCGTGAAATCCGGCGGTCCTGTATGGACGGCAGGGATTCGGGCAAAAAAAGGGCGATTATATACTTTGCAAACCACAGGACTCCGGGCCTGCGTTAACCACTCTCTCGTGGCCTGCAGTCCTAACCTGTGGTTTATTGACTTGCGGTTGTGTTAGCGCGACCGCAAGGCGATCCATAGCCGCTATCAGCAGATCAACTTTCGACTTTGCGTCGTCTTTCCTGTCACACATTTCGATCTCCTAGGGGGTGGGCATCATGAGTGCACTGTACGCAATGCGCTATTTGGGGCAGACCGGCGTTGGGATGGGCTCGGTCTATATCGGCAAGGGCGTGATCGTTGGCGTTGATGTTGCCAACGGCCGATATCATGGGACTTACAAAGAAGAGAACGGTCGCGTCAAAGCGACGCTAACCTTATCTGCGCCGCCCGGCGGGGCCGTGCTTGTGACAGGCCAGCAACTGCCAGCGGGTCAGGCGATTCCGCTCACAGCGGACTGGCCGGCGAATTTCGCAAACGGCGCTGCGCAAACCGTTTCGGTTATGGGGAACCCTGTGCAAGTCACGTTCGAGAAAATCGGGGACGTGCCCTAAGCCTTCTCGCCTGCGCCTTTCGGCTCGGGCTTGGTTTCCGCCAGCTTCTTCAGCTTTGCCTCAAACGCCGCTTCGTCCGTGTCGCACTCGGCACGGCGGGCGGCGGCTTTGAACTTGTCAGCCTGACTTTTTCCGCTTTTCTGGTTGTTGCTCAACGGAAATTACCTCTTTGAATTCGCCGCGCAGGCCGCCAGGAACCCACCAGCACTTCTTATCACCCCGCTCAATGATGGTCCGCATCTCAGGCCACCACTTTATTAGGTGCCCGCACTTGTAGGCGAGATCGAACTCACTCCACTTGTGAGTACAAAAGAAGCCGACGAGTCCACACTTGCGAAACGCCGCAATTTGGTGCGGCCTTTTGGCGATATTCTTATCGCCGGTGATGACGACGCTCCCGCCGAATCTCTGGAATGCAGCGGCCCAAAATTCATCTTCGGCAGATGCTGGGGCAAAACTCGGCTCCCAGTGGAACTCGTAACCAGTGTCTTTGAATCCGCTGTTTAACATCCGAACTACGCGTTCTGGGATGTTTGCGTCGAGGGCTACTTTGACCCTTCTCAAGCTGCCACAACGTTTGGAATAGGCTCATCAAGTGCTTGCTCGAAATTCACAGCTTCAAGCACTTCTTTCGCCGTTATTCCAAACGCTTCCGCAACAGGGTCGGCTTTACGGCCCTCCACGCGCCATGCGTCCCGCAGCGTTTCTGTCGGGATCCCCTTGGCAATGATGGGGCGACCAAATGCACGAAGCGGATCGACAACAATCTCGGGGAATCGATCCGGCATTGGTCGCCACTGCTTAGCCAAATGGGAGGTGGCGTCGAACTCTATTCCCGGCACCAAAGATTGTTTGATTGCTTCGTACATGACGTAGTTTCGAGTAGTGAGAGAGCGCAGACGGGGATCACCCTCAGCCTTCGCTGCCTTACGGAGCGTCTCCACCACGAAAACATCGGCCTTGTCAGCAGCAAGGAGAACCTTGCTGAGCGCGAAAGGGTGATCGGTCTTAAATTCTGCCTTTAGCTCTTCCGCAGCCCTGCGGAGGCTGCCAACTTTGACGCCGTATTCGCGGAAATGTTCAACGAAGCGAACCTCCATCAGATCAAGGAAGCTCAGCTCTTCATATCCGTCTACAGGTTCAAAATCGCGGGTCAGCAGAGGTCCGACATTCCTGCCGGGGTAACCCTTCAGCCAGCCATAAATTCGGCGCGCACTGCCCACCCGTATGAGGCGGGCCGCCTCTGGAACGGTATAGAAGCCAACTACAAGCGGGTTCCTGCCCTTCACGTGCGCGCCTCTTGCGAGTCCCGGTAGGTCAAACGCCTCCCGATAATACCACGTAGGGCAGTTTGTGCACGGTCAATATCAGACCGCTCTCGTTCACTGTAGCGAAAGTCAAATTCCGCGAGATAGCGGTGCAAATGCTGCTGGCCGCAGTGCTGGTAAACACCCTTCATGCCACGCTTGAAGATGCTGAAAAAGCCCTCAATCGTGTTCGTGTGAATCTCACCGCGACCGTATTCGCCCTGCTGGTGGCGCACCACGCCATGGGAAGCGAACTCCCGGCCTAGCTTCGTGTACTGAGAAGCCTCGTCGGTCATCAACTGCGCTTCCTTGGCAAGGTTCTCACGGACAATCGGGGCAAGCGTGGCGGCTTTCAGATCGTCAACCACGATGCTACGGGCACGGCCAGTGCTACGCTCTACCAGAGACAGCACCTTGAACTTGTGGTGAGCGCCACGGCCCTTCTTCTGGCCCTTGGGCTTCACGGTCTTGTCGTTGCCGATGAACGTCTCGTCCACTTCCACAATGCCGCCATCCTGACCGAACGGGGCCAGATCGCCGGAGCGCAGGGCCTCACGGATACGATGGTGCATGAACCACGCGGTCTTGTACGTCACTTCCAAGGTCCGGTGCAGTTGATGGGCGGAAAAGCCCTTCTTGCTGGACACGACCAGATAGACGGCCTGAAACCACTTATGCAGCGGGACATGGCTGGACTCGAAAACCGTGCCGACTTTGACCGTGAACTGCTTCCGGCAATGGCCGCACTTCTTCAGGCCCATGCGGGCGGTCTTGCCCTTGATCTCGCCAATACGGTCGCAGGCTCCACAATGCGGGCAGGTCGGGCCTTCCGGCCAAACGATGCTTTCCAGCTTGGCGAAAGCCGCCGCTTCATCGTGGAAATATTCTTTCGTAAGAATGCTCATGGTCGTCTCGCTTTCTGACCATGATCCTATCGTTCCGGCGTGGGTTTGTAAAGTATATAATCGCCAAAAAAAGGGGCCGCATCAGAGATGCGGCCCAAGTCTAGGGAGGAAACGCCCGAGAAGGGCATGCAACAAACCGGAAGCTTGTTGCGATGCACAAACTAATCCCTTCGCCTTTGCAGCGCAAGAGGGAAAAGCCGTGTCGGCTGTCACATTAACAAAAACATATACTTGGGACATTTTTTGAGCCGAATCGGGCGCTTTCGCGACAGATTGTTAGCCTGCATTCTATTGTGCGGGCGCGAAAAACCGGCGAGTGTTGCGCCCGGAACACAGGCAGCCGTTTTTTTGATCAGCATGTGACAGGGCGACAGAAGGCCGTAGGCGGACGAATCGGCCGGTCCCATCCGACCCGCAGGCGGTTTCGGCCCGACAACAACGGGGCAGCATAAAAGCCCGCTCCGGACGAGGGAGCGGGCCTGCGATGCGCCCTGATTTTGCGGGCGGGGCCGGTCAGCGGAAGCTGCCGTGGTATTCGTCGTTGGGTCGCATCTCGATGGCGGCCGCCATGCGGTTGGACATGTTGAAGAAGCTGATCGTGGCGGCGATGTCCCAGATGTCGCGGTCGCTCCAGCCGGCATCGCGCAGGCCCTGACGATCAGCCTCTACGATCTTGTCCGGGCTCTCGGTCAGCTTGGTGGCGAATTCGAGCGCCGCGCGCATCTTGGGCGTCAGATCGGCGGCGCGCCAGTTCATCACCATCAGCTCGCCCAGCTTCGGATCGCCCGAGAGCTGGCGCACGGCGGCGCCATGGGCGGTGAGGCAGTAGAAGCAGTGGTTGATGCTGCTGACCACCACGGCGATCATCTCGCGTTCCAGCTTGGAAAGCCCTGAGGGCGCCAGCATCAGTTCGTTATACATCTCCGAAAAGCCGCGCAGCTTCTTGGCATCGAAGCTGTAGCTGAGCAGCACATTCGGCACGAAGCCGATCTTCTCGTCGCATTTGGCGAAATAGGCCTGGGTGTCGGGATCGAGATCCTTGCGCGCAGGCACCGGGATGTTCAGCGCATGGGGATGCGCGGTCTTGGGCTGGCTCATGCTGTTTCCTCCGTTGCTGGAGGAAAGCCTAGCGCGGATCGAAGCCCTGTTTAAAGCCCCCGACCTGGCCGCGATGGCGCAGCAGGTGGTCGGCCAGCACCAGCGCCAGCATGGCCTCGCCCACCGGCACGGCACGGATGCCAACGCAGGGATCATGCCGGCCCTTGGTGACGATCTCGGTCTCAGCACCGAAACGGTCGATGGTGGCGCGCGGATTGAGGATCGAGGAGGTGGGCTTCACGGCGAAGCGCACCACGATCTCCTGGCCCGAGGAAATGCCGCCCAGGATGCCGCCGGCCTGATTTGACGTGAAATCCGCGCGGCCATTCTTCAGCCGCATCTCGTCGGCATTCTGCTCGCCGCTCAAACGTGCTGCGGCAAAGCCCGCACCGATCTCCACGCCCTTCACGGCGTTGATGCTCATCATGGCGGCGGCGAGATCGGCATCCAGCTTGCCGTAGATCGGTTCGCCCAGCCCGGCGGGGATGCCGGATGCACGCAGCTCAACGACGGCGCCCACAGAGGAACCCGCCTTGCGAATGCCATCCAGATAGTCTTCCCATTCCATGGCCATCTTCGGATCGGGGCACCAGAAGGGATTCTGCGTTACGCTGTCCCAGCTCCAGTTCGCCGGGTCGATGGTTTTCTCGCCCACCTGCACCAGGGCGCCACGGATCTGCACCTGCGGACCGATCAGGGTGCTCAGCACATTGCGCGCCACCGCGCCGGCCGCCACGCGGGCCGCCGTCTCGCGCGCCGAGCTGCGCCCGCCGCCGCGATAGTCGCGGATACCGTATTTGCTCCAGTAGGTATAGTCGGCGTGACCGGGACGGAACTTGTCCATGATCTCGCCGTAATCCTTCGAGCGCTGGTCGACATTCTCGATCAGCAGCGAAATCGGCGTGCCGGTGGTCTGGCCCTCGAACACGCCCGACAGGATCTTCACCTCATCGGGCTCGCGCCGCTGGGTAACGAAACGCGAGGTGCCCGGCTTGCGCTGATCCATCCAGTGCTGGATGTCGGCTTCGCTCAGCGGCACGCGCGGCGGCGCGCCGTCGATCACGCAGCCCAGCGCCGGCCCGTGGCTTTCGCCCCAGGTGGTGACGCGGAAGAGCCGGCCGAAGCTGTTGTCAGACATGGCGGCTGTTATCCGGCATAGGCCTGCTTACTCGGCCTTCTTGCCGCCGAGCGACAGCAGCAGGTCGGCCACCTGGGCGGCCTGGTCGGTCGCCACCATGCCGACGGCGTGATAGCCGCTGTCGACGTGATGGGTCTCGCCGGTGACGCCCGAACCCAGATCCGACAGCAGATACAGGCCGGCGCCGCCAACCTGCTCGATGGTCACGTTCTGGCGCAGGGGCGCATTCAGTTCGTTCCACTTCAGGATATAGCGGAAATCGCCGATGCCGCTGGCCGCCAGCGTCTTGATCGGACCGGCCGAGATGGCGTTGACGCGGATGCCCTTCTTGCCGAGATCGGCGGCGAGATAGCGCACGCTGGCTTCCAGCGCGGCTTTCGCCACGCCCATCACGTTGTAATGCGGCATCACGCGTTCGGCGCCGTAATAGGTGAGCGTGATGGCGCTGCCGCCATCGGTCATCAGCTTCTCGGCGCGCTGCATCACGGCGGTGAAGCTGTAACAGCTCACGTTCATGGTCAGCGCGAAATTCTCGAAGCTGGTGTCGATATAGCGGCCCTTCAGCTCGTTCTTGTCGGAAAAGCCGATGGCATGGACCAGGAAATCGAGTTTGCCCCAGGCCTTTTCCAGCGCAGCAAAAGTGGCGTCAATCGAAGCGGGGTTGGTGACGTCGCATTCCAGCACATGCCGGGCGCCGATGGTCTGGGCCAGCGGCTTCACGCGCTTTTCCAGCGCCTCGCCCTGGTAGGTGAAGGCCAGTTCGGCACCCTGGGCATGCACCGCCTTGGCGATGCCCCAGGCCAGCGAACGGTCGTTGGCGACGCCCATGATAAGGCCGCGTTTGCCATGCATGAGCGGTTGCGGTTGCGACATGAATCCCCCGGTAAGGCTGTGGCGAAACGGCCGGTGCAGCCGCTCGGGCGCTCCTGGCGCGAAACACAGGTATGAAACACTGGGCGGCGAGAGTAGCCCAAAGCCGGGTTTTGGCCAAGTCGCCTAAGCCATTATGATGAAAAAGAAATCGGCTACGGATCGGGTTGGTATCCTGGCTGCTGCGACAGGAGCATCTCCCGCATGGCGGCGACCTCGGCTTCCCGATCCGGCCGTGCCTGCTCGTGAAGGTGCTGCAGCAGGTCGCCGGCATAGCCGTCTTCAGGCGGCAGCATGAAAATCCCATGTGGCACCGCGCGGATGCGGCGGCCCATCTTTTCCCGCAGCGGCGGCAGCAGCCCTTCGGCCTCGGCGCGGTCGAGCGCCTGCGCCGTCACCGGCCCCAGATCGCCATCCACCAATACGGGGCCGCCGCGATAAGGCCCGCGCGCCGCCTGTTGCGGCCGTGGCGCGGACTGGTTGGGCCATAACAGGTCGTTCAGGCCATCCTGCATCAGTTTGACGAGTTCGTTTCCGGCCTCGCCGATATAGTGGGGCGATTGTTTCATCGCCTTGTACCAGTCATCGAGTTCGCGGCCGAAGGCGCGCAGCGAATCCTCGCGCTGGATTTCCTGGCGATGGCGGCGCGAATCTTTGGGCAGGTCGCGCTGCGGCAGGCCACGCAAGGGCCGGCCGGTGGCATCGGTATCCTGCGGCGCATTGCCATAGAGATGACGATAGGCGCCGCTGACCAGGCGAAAAGCGTCGTCATGGCGCGGATGCTGGGATTTCAGATAGGCGTCATGGGCCTGCAGGGCATGCAGATCGGCGCGCGACAGATCGGCGGGCTGCTTGCCCAGCGTGAAATCCAGCCAGCGTTCCGGCGCGGGCGGCAGTGCACTGAGGCGCGCTTCGAAGGATGTCGTGCTTGCCTTCGCATCGCCGCGCGGCGCGTCCGGGGCTTGCTGCTGCTGCGGATCGCCGTGAAAACCCTCGATCTCCATCAGGCCCTGTCTGGGCAGGGTTTTCGCCTGCTCGGCGATGGTCTCGCGCAGCAGCTGATCGCTGGCCGGTTTCCAATCCTTCTGAGCCCAGTTCTGTATTTCCCCGCCGGGTATATCGAACAGGTTTATGCCCGACGGTGCATCGGGCAGGCTGATGAAAGCGCCATAACCCCAGTTGCTGCCGCTGCTGGGTTGCAGCACGGCGGGGAAATAGGCCTCTTTCGGCACGCCATGCGCCTCAAAGACGCTGCCATGGTAATCCACGCTTTGCTGGCCGGTGATGCGGTGGTCGCCGGCCTCCGACAGATTGCGTTCGCGCTGCGCCAGATCGGCGGCGGCGACATCGCGCCGGATGGCATCGCGCTCGGCCTCGTTCAGTGGCCTGCCGCGCGTCTCGCGCACGAAGCGTTCCAGCCGACCATTGGCGGTGCGGCCCAGTTCGCCGCGGTTGGCTGCCGCGTCGCGCGCCAGCCCGGCATAGGAATCCTGTTTCTCCAGCGCGGCCCAGTAGCCATCGATGTCGTTGTCTTTCAGGCGGGCGCGGGCGGCATCCAGTGCGTTGCGCTGCTCGGTGGAAGAGGGGCGGCGAGTGGGCATCGGAGTATACGTCCTTTCAAATGATCTCTATTTGTTCTGAAGGGCAAAAATAAAAAACGGCCTTCACCGTGCGAAAAGCGCGAATGTGGATATGACGATAAAAGCCAGGAGGTACATGCTGCTCCAGGGCAGCAACAGCAGGGTGCCGGCAACACCAAGGCCGATCCAGTAGGGCCGGCGCCGGCCCGCCACCACGAAGCGGCGGATGGCAAGAGCGGTCAATCCCAGCGGCAGTCCATAGGCCGGTACACGGATGGCCCAGTAAAGCGGGCTTTCATAGCTGGAGCCTTCCGTGACGAGACCGACATTCACTTCGACAATGACGATGTAGCAGGCCAGAAAGGCGAGGCCGAGCAGACTGGCGAGCAGGATGGTCAGCAGCCCCCAGCCTCGGTTGACGCGGGCTGGCGGCGACCCTGCTGCTGGTGACGATGCGGCGTCCGGGCTGAGGTCTGGCATGGGCTCTGCTGGTTAACAGATGCCTGAATATACGGGTAGTCTGATCGATTGTCAATACATAAAGAGAACAAAACTGGATATTATTCCTGTATTCAGGCCCAGCCCGCTCATTCCGCCGGTTGCTGTCCGGTGCTGCGGGCCCGCTCCAGCCGTTGGCGTATCGCATCCTCGGGCAATCCAGCCTGCTCAAGCGCCAGGGCGCCGAGCTGCAGCGAGGCTTCGGCGGCCTCGGCGATGACCTGGGCCGCACCCAGCTTGCGCAGATGCTCGGCATGGCCGTGGTCGCGGGCGCGGGCGAAGACCGGCAGATGCGGCCAGGCGCGATGGGCGGTGGCGACCAGATGACCGGCGGCGGCCGGATCGTCCAGCGTCACCACCAGGGCCTGGGCGTGGCCGGCCGACAGCTTCTCCAGCAGTTCGACGCGGCTGGCATCGCCATAATGCACCGGCCGTCCGGCGCGGCGTTCGGCCGCCACGGTTTCGGCCTGGGCATCCAGCGCCACCCAGGGAATCTGTTCGGCATCCAGCAGGCTGGCGATCATGCGGCCGACGCGGCCGTAGCCGCAGATCACCACATGGCCCTCCTGCCGTTCCGCATTCTCGCCGATGCCATGCGTCGCCTGCGCGACGCCATCGGCCAGCGTCTGCGCCATCCGTCGCGCCGCCTGGGCGATGAAGGGCGTGGCCAGCATGGAGAGCGAGACAACCAGCAGCATGAACTGCGCCGTCTCGGTTGGCAGCAGGCGATACCGTTCGCCCAGGCCCACCACGACGAAGGCGAATTCGCCGCCCTGGCCGAGCAGCAAAGCCATTTCCAGCGCGGTGCTGCGGCTCTGGCCGAACAGCAGCGCCAGCGCGGCGATGATGACGCCCTTGACGACGAACAGGCCGGCCACCGACAGCAGGATCCACAGCGCATGATCGGCGGCGACGCGCAGGTCGATGCCCATGCCGACCGACAGGAAGAACAGGCCGAGCAGCAGGCCCTTGAAGGGCTCGATGCTGACCTCGACGGCATGGCGGTATTCGCTCTCCGCCAGCAGCAGGCCGGCCAGGAAGGCGCCCAGCGCCATGGAGAGGCCGGCGATGCCGGTGGCCGCCGCCATGGCGATCACCACCAGCAGGATCAGCGCCATGAACATCTCGGGGCTTTTGGCGCCGCCGGCCAGGCGGAACAGCGGCCCCAGAACGCGCCGACCGATCACGATGATCGCCACGATGGCGGCGATGGCGATCGCCAGCGTCTCGCCCACCTGCAGCATCATGTTTTCGCCGCTGATATTGCCGGCGGTGGCGAGGAAGCCGATCATGAACAGGATCGGCACCACGGCCAGGTCCTGCATCAGCAGGATGGCGAAACTGGCGCGGCCGACCGGCGTTCCGCCGCGTCGGCTTTCGATCAGAAGCTGCATCACGATGGCGGTGGAGCTGAGCGCCAGGCAACTGCCCAGGATGATTGCCGCCGGCGCGCTGTTGCCGAATGCCATGGCGATGCCGCCGATGGCGGCGGCGGCGACCAGCACCTGCGCCAGGCCCAGGCCCAGCACCAGTCGCTTCATCTGCCACAGCCGGTCGAGCGAGAGCTCCAGTCCGATCATGAACAGCAGGAAGATGATGCCGAACTCGGCGATCAGCCGCACGCCGGCGATGTCACCGATGGTGACGTATTGCAGCCAGGGCAGGCTGTCGGCGAACAGCGCCAGGCCATGGGGACCGATCAGCAGGCCGACGGCGAGGAATCCCAGCACCGGGCTGAGCCGCAGGCGGTGGAAGACCGGCACGACGATGCCGGCCGCAGCCAGGAAGACGATCAGCTCGCGGAAATAGGGGATGGTCTCCGAATGCTCCATGCCTGACCTTCGCTTACCCGGGCCGGATCGTCAAACAATGGCTTCGGCGGGATGTCGCCCCGCCAATCCCGTTCGGCGCCGCGGGCTGGCCGCGCGCAAAGGCTGGACATGAAAAAAGCCGGGGAGCGCCGCCGCCCCCCGGCTTTTGACTGCTGCGGCCTTATCGCCGCCTGCCGCTTGGTTCAGCCGAGGATCGACTGCAGTTTCATCGCCACGCCCATGTTGCCCTTCACCTTCAGCTTGCCCATCATGAAGGCGGTGGTGGGATCAAGGTCGCCACTGCTCAGCGCGATGAAATTGTCCATTGAGATAGTGATGGTGCAGTCGGCCTCGTTGTCGTCGTTGCTGACGGTGCCGGCATTGCCGTCGACGAAGATCTGGCCGTCGTCGCCGAAATCGAATTTCACCGTGGCGTCGATCGCGCCCGGCTTCACGCGCTGGCTCATCTGCTGGGTGATCTGGTCGAGCGACATGTGGCCTCCCTGGCTCGTGTGAATCGCTGAGAAATGATGCAGGTTTCCGCTGGGGCATCGACAACGCAAATCGACAACTGCGAATTGACGCAACGTCAACAGCCACGCGGCTTTGGCGGCACCCTATATTGACGTTTACGTAAGCGTCAAGTAGCGTCGCTGCAACGCATAAAAACAGCATGCAGTCTTGTTTGGCTGCTGTCAGGGAGTGAAACGGATGGCGGCGGGTTCGGGTCCGTATCGTTCGGTATTTCGCGATGGCCTGTTCGCCGGTCAGACGGTTGTGGTCACCGGCGGTGGCTCGGGCATCGGCCGCTGCACAGCGCATGAGCTGGCGAAACTGGGGGCGACGCTCGCGCTGATCGGCCGCAAGCTCGACAAGCTGCAAAGCGTGGCCGAGGAACTGCGCGCCGACAATCCCGGCTGCGACGTCGACATCTTTTCCTGCGACATCCGCGAGGAAGACAAGGTGGCCGAGACGGTGAAGGCCATCCTCAAACGCTTCGGCCGCATCGACGGCCTGGTCAACAATGCCGGCGGGCAGTTCCCCGCGCCGCTCAGCCAGATCAGCCAGAAGGGCTGGGATGCCGTGGTGCGCAACAACCTCACCGGCGGGTTCCTGATGGCGCGGGAATGCTACACTCAGTGGATGGCCGATCACGGCGGCGCCATCGTCAACATCGTGGCCGACATGTGGAACGGCATGCCCAATATGGGCCATTCAGGCGCGGCGCGTGCCGGCATGGTGAATTTCACCGAGACGGCGGCTTGCGAATGGGGCGTCTCGGGCGTGCGGGTGAACGCCGTGGCGCCGGGCTGGATCGCGTCCAGCGGCATGGACACCTATCCCGACTGGATGAAGCCGCTGATCCGTGGCATGCGCGACCATGTGCCGCTGCAACGTCTGGGCACCGAGGCGGAGGTCTCGGCCGCCATCGTCTACCTGCTGTCGCCGGCGGCCGGTTTCATCTCGGGCACGACCTTGCGTGTGGATGGCGGCGTGCCCAATGCCCGGCGGCATTACCCGCTGCCCAAACATGACAAATCGCAGGCTTTCGACGGCTTTCACCGTTCGGTGATGCCCAAGGTCCTGCAGGAGAAATAATCCGATGGCGGTGCTGCGCTCGCAGATCGACACAGGCTCGGAAAACTTCCGGCAGAACCGCGCCGACATGCTGAAGCTGATCGAGGGCTTCCGCGCCCTGGAGCAGCGCGTGCGCGATACCTCCGATGCCCGCAAGCCGGTATTTGAGAAACGCGGCCAGCTTACGCCGCGCGATCGCCTGGCCCATGTGCTGGACCGCGGTGCGCCCTTTCTCGAAATCTCCACGCTCGCCGGCTACAGGATGCATGACGACGACGGCGCCGAGAACATCATGGGCGGCGGCTTCATCGCCGGCATCGGCTGCATTGCCGGCATCCGCTGCATGGTCACGGCCTCCGATTCCGGCATCAAGGGCGGCACGATCGCGCCGATGGGCCTGCGCAAGAGCCTGCGCGCCCAGGAGATCGCCTTGCAGAACAAGCTGCCGGTGGTGAATCTGGTGGAATCCGGCGGCGCCAACCTGAATTACCAGGCCGAGATCTTCGTCGATGGCGGTCGTGGCTTCGCCAACCAGGCGCGGCTGTCGGCCGCCGGCATTCCGCAGATCACCGTGGTGCATGGCTCCAGCACCGCCGGCGGCGCCTATGTGCCAGGCATGAGCGATTATGTCGTGGTGGTGAAGGGCCGGGCGAAGATTTTCCTGGCCGGGCCGCCACTCTTGAAATCCGCCACCGGCGAGATCGCCACCGACGAGGAACTGGGCGGCGCCGAGCTGCATGCGCAGGTGTCCGGCGTGGCCGAATTCCTGGCCGAAGACGATGCCGACGGCCTGCGCATCGCGCGCGAGATCATGGCGCGCCTGCCCTGGAACGAGCGCGGCCCGCAGCTTCGGAAAAAGAGCTGGACCGCGCCGCTTTATGATCCCGACGAACTCTGCGGCGTGGTGCCGGTGGATTACCGCAAGCCCTATGACATGCGCGAGGTGGTGGCCCGCCTGGTCGATGGCAGCGAGGCGGTGGATTTCAAGCCGCTGTATGGTTCGCATACCGTCTGCCTGCAGGCCGCCATCGAGGGCGAGGCGGTGGGCATCATCGGCAATAACGGCCCGATCGATACCGAAGGCGCGGTGAAGGCGGCGCAGTTCATCCAGCTTTGCGACCAGGCCGATATGCCCATCGTGTTCCTGCAGAACACCACCGGCTACATGGTGGGCAAGGACGCGGAACGTGGCGGCATCGTCAAGCACGGCTCGAAAATGATCCAGGCCGTGACCAATGCGCGCGTGCCCAAGCTGACGCTGCATATCGGCGCCAGCTTCGGCGCCGGCAATTACGGCATGTGCGGCCGGGCCTACGATCCGCGCTTCATCTTCGCCTGGCCCAACAACCGCATCGCCGTGATGGGCCCCGAGCAGGCCGCCGGCGTGCTGGCCATTGTGGCGGAGGAAAAGTTCCGCCGTGCCGGCGTCGAACCCGATCCGGTGGCGCTGGACGGCATGAAGGCGAAAGTCATCAGCAAGATGGAGGCCGAGAGCACGGCCCTGTTCGCCACCGCGCGGCTGTGGGACGACGGCCTGATCGATCCGCGCGACAGCCGCCGCGTGCTGGGGATGTGCTTAAGCGTCTGCCGCGAAGGCGATGCGCGGGTGGTCAAGCCGAATGCCTTTGGCGTCGCCCGCATGTGACAGAACAAAAAAGAAAGACCCGAGGAGCGCAGAGAATGGACTTCACGCCGGAACACAAGAGCATCCACGACAACATGAAGAAGTTCATCGAGGCGGAGATCAATCCGCATGTCGATGAATGGGAAAAGGCCGGCATCTTCCCCGCCCACGAGCTGTTCAAGAAGATGGGCAACATGGGTTTCCTCGGCATTCACAAACCGGTGGAATATGGCGGCCTCGGCCTCGATTATTCCTACCACATGGTGATGACCGAGGCGCTGGGCTACATCAACTGCGGCGGCGTGCCGATGGCGATTGGCCTGCAGACCGATATGGCGACGCCGGCGCTGGCGCGCTTCGGCTCGGACGAGCTGCGCAAGGAATTCCTCGCTCCCAGCATCAGTGGCGACTACGTCGCTTGCCTGGGCGTTTCCGAGGTCGGCGCGGGTTCCGACGTGGCCGGCATCAAGACCACGGCGAAAAAGGACGGCGACGATTACGTCATCAACGGCGGCAAGATGTGGACCACCAGCGGCACCCAGGCCGACTGGATGTGCCTGCTGGCCAATACCGGTGAAGGCCCGGTGCACCAGAACAAGTCGCTGATCTGCGTGCCGATGAAGACCAAGGGCGTGCAGGTGGCGCGCAAGCTCGACAAGATGGGCATGCATTCCTCGGATACGGCGCAGATCTATCTCGACGACGTGCGCGTGCCGCGGCGCTACCTGATCGGCCAGGAAGGCCACGGCTTCATGTACCAGATGGTGCAATTCCAGGAGGAGCGCCTGTGGGCCGCGGCCTCCAGCCTGATCGGCCTGGAGCGCACCATCGAGCAGACCATCGAATACACCCGCCAACGCAAGACCTTCGGCCAGCCGATCCTGGACAATCAGGTGGTGCATTTCCGCCTGGCCGAGCTGCAGACCGAGATCGAGCTGCTGCGCGCGCTGACCTACCGCGCCGCCGACCTGCTGGTGAAGGGCGAGGATGTGACGCGGCTGGCCTCGATGGCCAAGCTGAAATCCGGCCGTCTGGCCCGCATCGTCACCGATGCCTGCCTGCAATATTACGGCGGCATGGGCTTCATGAACGAAACACCGGTCAGCCGTGCCTATCGCGACACCCGCCTGGGCTCGATCGGTGGCGGCGCCGATGAGATCATGCTGGGCATCATCTGCAAATACATGGGCATCCTGCCGGGCAAGAAGAAGTGAATGTGGCGACCGAATCCAAAAGAGAATCTGTCATGCCCGGGCTTGTCCCGGGCATCCACGATTTCCTGTGGAGCGGGAAGGCAAAGACGTGGATGGCCGGATCAAGTCCGGCCATGACGATGAGGGGTAAAGGATGACAAGGCCCTTCGACACCATCCTGATCGCCAATCGCGGCGAAATCGCCTGCCGGGTGATCCGTTCGGCCCGCGCGCTGGGCTTTTCCACCGTGGCGGTCTATTCCGAGGCCGATGCCGGCGCGCCGCACACATTGCTGGCCGACCGCGCCATCTGCATCGGGCCGGCGGAGGCCAAGCAGAGTTACCTCAGCATCGCGGCGATCATCGATGCGGCGCGGCGGATGGGAGCACAGGCCGTGCATCCGGGTTACGGCTTCCTGTCGGAGAACGAGGCTTTCGCCCAGGCCTGCGCCGATGCCGGGCTTGTCTTCATCGGGCCGCCCGCATCGGCGATTGCCGCCATGGGCAACAAGGCGGCCGCCAAGCGGCGCATGATCGAGGCAAAAGTGCCCTGCGTGCCGGGCTATCAGGGTAGCGATCAGTCTGATTCCGTCCTGCTGCATGAAGCGGAAAAGATCGGCCTGCCGGTGATGGTGAAGGCGGCGGCCGGCGGCGGCGGACGCGGCATGCGGCTGGTGCGCCAGCATGCCGAATTGCTGCCCGCCATCCAGTCGGCCCGCTCGGAAGCCGAAAACGCCTTCGGTTCGCCCGAGTTGATCCTGGAAAAGGCGGTGGTGGATGGCCGCCATGTGGAGATCCAGGTTTTCGCCGATGGCCATGGCAACGTGATCCACTTAAGCGAACGCGACTGTTCCGTGCAGCGCCGGCACCAGAAGGTGATCGAGGAAGCGCCCTCGCCGGCGGTGAATGCCGAGCTGCGCGCGAAGATGGGCGCCGCCGCCGTGGCGGCGGCCAGGGCGATCGGTTATGTCGGCGCCGGCACGGTGGAATTCCTGCTGGATGGCAATGGCCGCGACTTTTATTTCCTGGAGATGAACACCCGCCTGCAGGTGGAGCACCCGGTGACCGAGATGATCACCGGCCTCGATCTGGTGGCCCTGCAGATCCGCGTGGCCGCCGGCGACCGACTGCCGTTGACGCAGGAAGATGTGCAGCTGCATGGCCACGCCATCGAGGTGCGGCTTTATGCCGAGGCGCCGCACAACGGCTTCCTGCCGCAGAGCGGCGAGCTTGTGCTGTGGCGGCCGCCGGTGGGCGAAGGCATTCGCGTGGATCACGGCTTGCATGAATCCGGCCAGATGATCTCGCCCTTCTACGATCCGATGATCGCCAAGGTGATCGCCCATGGCGCCACCCGCGAGGAAGCGCGTCACCGGCTGATCGTTGCGCTGGAGCGCTGCGTGGCACTGGGGATCGAAACCAACCGCGGTTTCTTGGTCGATCTGCTGCGGCATGAGGAGTTTGCCGCTGGCCGCGCCACCACACGCTTCATCCCGCAGTATTTCGAGGCGCCCGCCGCACCGATGGCCGACGATACGCTGCTCAACATCGCCGCCCTGCTGTGGTTCGAGCGCGCGGCTGCCGCCTGCGGCCATGATCCGGCTTGTGCGTGGTCCTCCACCGGGCGGCTCGCCTCGCCAGTGCTGCTGCAATATGGCGAAGCGAAGACGAAGCGGGTCGTCGCCCCGCTGGGCCGCGACCGGTATCGCATCGACGGCCAGGAGATCGCGGTGCTGCGCCGCGACGGCTGCCGGCTGCGCCTGCAGGTGGGCGGGCAGGAATGCGATGCGGCTTTCGCCTTCGCTGGCGATACGCTGAATCTGGCGCTGGGCGTGCAGGACTTTGCCTGTCGCGACATCACCTACCAGCCGCCGGCCGAGGCCGAAGGGGCGGCCGAGCGCGAGTTGCGTGCGCCGATGAACGGCAAGATCGTCGCCGTGCTGGCCGCCGAGGGCGAGGCCGTGAAGAAGGGTCAACGCCTGGTGATCATGGAAGCCATGAAGATGCAGCACGAGATGGTGGCGCGCGTGGATGCCGTGGTCGAGAAACTGCCGGTGAAGGTTGGCGACCAGGTGTCGACGCGGCAGCTTCTCGCCGCGCTGAACCCGGCGGCGGAATAGTCATGTCGGAAACCCTGCCCGCGCTGGTCCGGCCGATCACCCAGGAAGACGCGGATTCCTATCGCGACTGCCTCGACCGCGTGGCGCGCGAGCGGCTGTATATCGCCTTCACCGAGGCGCCTTCGGCAGCCGAGGCGCGCTTTTACGTGAAGGCGATGCTGCAGCGGAACCTGCCCTTCGTCGTCTCGGTGGATGCCGAAAACAGGGTGGTCGGCTGGTGCAACATCCATGTCGCGCCCGACAATCCGCTGCGGCCGGGCTTCCAGCATGTCGGTACGCTGGGCATGGGGCTGGACGAGCCCTATCGCGGCAAGGGCCTGGGCACGCGGATGATGCAGGCCTGTTTCGACTGGGCCGGCCGCATCGGGCTGGAACGCATCGATCTGCAGGTCTATGCCAGCAACACAGGCGCCATCGCGCTCTATCGCAAATTCGGCTTCGTCACCGAGGGGACGCGCATCCGCGCCCGCAAGCTGGACAACCATTACGACGACATCGTGCTGATGGCGCGGCTGCGGCCGCCGCAAGGATGACCCCATGCTGACCAGATCGCCGTACTACACGCCCGACCACGAGGCCTTCCGCGATCAGGTGCGCCGTTTCGTGGCCAACGAGATCGAACCCTTCGCAGATGCCTGGGACGAAGCCGGCGAGTTTCCGCGCGTGCTGTATAAAAAGGCCGCCGAAATCGGCCTGCTCGGGCTGAACTTCCCGGAAGAGTATGGCGGCATCGCGGCCGACCGCTTCTATGCCATCATCGCCGGCCAGGAACTGGCCCGTGCCGGCTCGGGCGGCGTGGCCGCCTCGCTGATGAGCCATACCATCGGTTCGCCGCCGATCGCCAAACTGGGCTCCGATGCGCTGAAGGAGAAGGTGCTGCGCCCCGTTCTGGCCGGCGAAAAGATTTCCGCGCTGGCGATCACCGAGCCGGGCGGCGGCTCGGATGTGGCCAACCTGAAAACCGTGGCCAAGCGGGACGGCGAGCATTACATCGTGCGCGGCGAAAAGACTTTCATCACCTCCGGCATGCGCGCCGATTTCTATACCGTGGCGGTGCGCACCGGCGGGCCGGGCATGGGCGGCATCTCGCTCTTGCTGATCGAGCGTGACACGCCCGGCTTCACCCGCACGCCGCTCAAAAAAATGGGCTGGTGGGCATCCGATACCGCGACGCTGCATTTCGACGACTGCCGCGTGCCGGCCGGCAACCTGATCGGGGCGGAAAACCAGGGCTTCATGGGCATCATGCTCAACTTCAACGACGAGCGGCTGGGCCTGGCGGCGTCTTCCATTGCCTTCGCCCGCACGGCCTATGAGGAGGCGCTGGACTACGCGAAGCTGCGCGAGACTTTCGGCAAGCCGATCATCAAGCACCAGGTCATCCGCCACAAGCTGGTCGACATGGCCCAGCGCATCGAGGCCAGCCAGGCCATGCTGGAGCGCATCGCCTGGGCGCTGGACCAGGGCGAGCATCCGATCCCCGAATTGTGCATGCTGAAGAACCAGGCACCCAAACCATGGCCTTCTGCGCCTCGGAAGCCGTGCAGATCCTGGGCGGCGCCGGCTTCATGCGCGGGGCCAAATCCGAGCGCATCTACCGCGAGGTGAAGGTGAATGCCATCGGTGGCGGCACCGAGGAGATCATGAAGGATCTGGCCAGCCGGCAGATGGGGTGGTGAAAGGCGCTAGCCGGGGCTCTGCTGCTGCCGACCCTTTGCCACGTCAATATGTGCCACCAGAGTATCAACGGTGTCCTGGATTGCGGGTGTCATTGTCGCCTCATAATCCGGTCCAAGTCCGTCCATGATCCGGCGGGCAATTTCAAGACCATCATCCGGATGGCCTTTCACGCACCGCATTATGCCCCGGACCGACAGGACGCTCACGACGAATTCGCGCTGCGCGGCTGAAGCCTGCTGCAGGTCGGCGTAATCGACATCGATACCCGCCAGCGCGTCGTCGGCCTCGTCGTAACGCTTGAGCATGAACAGGCACTGGGCCTTTGTCAGGCGAACGGTGTGGAGGTTGCGGCGGAAATAATCCGCATCGGCGGGACCCGGCGGCGGCGATGCTTCACAAGCAGCCCGATGGCGGGTTTCGTAAACTGAGGCGGTCGCTATGCCTTCATCGTAACGATCCAGATCGAATAAGATCTCGCATTTGCGGGCGAGCGCCGCGCCCTGTATCGAACTGATGAAGCGGCCAAGCTTCAGATCTGCATATTCGATGGCAGAATCGAGCTGACCCAGCGACTCGGGCTTCGTGTCCGGATCGGTCGTCAGCAGATAGGCCTGGAGAAATCTGGTATGGGCGACCAGGCGAAGAACCTCCTCGTTTTTATGGTCGGACCAACGCTGAATGATCTGCTCCTGCATTGCCCTTACAGTGTCAAAGTCTTTCCGGTCGGCGTATATGTTCGCCTGCTCGGACAGGGCGGATGCGACGTGATAGGCAATGACGGGCTCATCGTCATCCAGGAAGCGGCGGACAACCTTTTCGAACCACAGAAGGGCGCCCTGTTCGTCTTCCTGTCGGCAGCAAAGCTTTCCCGCCTCGTAATATGCACCAGCGATAACCTTGCGTAATTCAGGGTCATCGTTGCGGCCATAACGCTTCTCGATCTCTTCGTAATCCCAGACGGCTTCCCGGATGCGTCCGGTATTCGCCAGAATCTGGGCCCGCCGCAGAAGTGCGCCGCCGACATATTGCTGAACCTCGGGCGCCGGGTTATCCCATAGGCGCATCAGCACGGCGCGCAGGCAGTAAAAAGCATGAGCCAGATTCAGCATGGCGTTGCTGTCATCAGACTCCAGGGCCGTGTCGCAGGATTCGATCAGACATCGATCCACATTGGCCGCCTTATCGCAGCCGGTCATCGCGATCATTTCTTCTGGAGTTGGATCTCTTTCGCCCATTGTATCCTCTTGTCGCGACAGACTAGAACATTAGGCAATATTATAAAGAACAAAGATGGCATACACCGGTAATAAACCTGCCTGATGCCTCGCCTGATTTGTCAGGCTGCAATTCTCCGCTGGCTGCTGCGCCGCCTACTGCCTAAAAGCGGAGCACGTATACAGATTGAAAGTCCCGCCCATGCAGATGTCAGACATTCCCTTCGGCACCACCGACTGGTCCTCAGTCGAGCCGACGCAGCATAAGGGCGAGACGGGCAGCGCCACCTGGCGCACCCGCAATTTCGGGCCCATCCGTGTGCGCCGCGTCGACTACACGCCCAACTACCTGGCCGACCACTGGTGCGTGAAGGGGCATATCCTGTTCGTGCTGGAGGGCGAGCTGGTCACCGAGCTGGAAGACGGCCGCGTCTTCACGCTGAAAGCCGGGCAGTCCTACCAGGTGGCCGACAATGCCGAGCCGCACCGCTCGCGCACCGGTGCCGCCGGCGCAAAACTCTTCATCGTCGACTGAGCCGCGGATGACCAAGACCAGCGTGATCGAATCGCCCTATGCCTGGCTGCGGCTGGGCGCGGCCGTGGCTTTGAGCACCATCGGCGGCGTCGGCATGTGGTCCATCGTCGTGGCCCTGCCGGCGGTGCAGGCGGAATTCGGCGTCACGCGCGGCTCGGCGTCACTGCCCTACACGCTGGCCATGGTCGGCTTCATGGCCGGCACGGTGCTGATGGGCCGGCTGGCCGACCGCTTCGGTATCATGGTGCCGATGCTGCTGGGCACCGTGATGCTCAGCATCGGCTATGTCCTCACGTCCTTCGCCGGCGGCATCACCAGCTTCGCCATCCTCTATGGCCTGCTGGTCGGCCTGCTCGGCGGTTCGGCCATGTTCGCGCCTTTGCTGGCCGACACATCGCTGTGGTTCGACCGCCGGCGCGGCCTTGCCATCGGCCTGTGCGCCAGCGGCAATTATTTCGCCGGCACTTTGTGGCCGCCGGTGATCGAGCATTTCATCGCCGAGATCGGCTGGCGCGAAACCCATGTCTGGATCGGCGTCTTCTGCCTGGTCA
Organism: Ferrovibrio sp.; assembly: GCF_046297895.1. GTDB lineage: Bacteria > Pseudomonadota > Alphaproteobacteria > Ferrovibrionales > Ferrovibrionaceae > Ferrovibrio. Next base: position 259,077 of record NZ_JBKBHC010000007.1, read on the forward strand.
CCATGCTGCCGCTGGCCCTGGTGCTGCGCCGCCGTCCGCCGGCCCAGGCGCCGCCGCCGGCGGCCGTCAACGGCGCGGCGGCCTTCGGCACGCGACCGCTCGGCCTGCCGCCCAATCTGGTGCAGGGCCTGCTGGTGGTGGCGGGCGTGGGCTGCTGCGTCGCCATGTCGATGCCGCAGGTGCATATCGTGGCCTATTGCGTCGACCTGGGCTATGGCCCGGCGCGCGGTGCCGAGATGCTGTCGCTGATGCTGGGTTTCGGCATCGTCAGCCGGCTGGCCTCGGGCTGGATTCTGGATCGCATCGGCGGGCTGGCGACGCTGCTGCTCGGCGCCACGCTGCAGGGGCTGGCGCTGGCCTTCTATCTGCCCTTCGACGGCCTGGCCTCGCTCTACATCATCTCGGCGATGTTCGGCCTGGTGCAGGGCGGCATCGTGCCCAGCTACGCCTTCATCATCCGCGAGCTGTTTCCCGCCAGCCAGGCCGGCTTCCGCGTCAGCCTGGCGATTTCGGCCACCATGGCCGGCATGGCTTTGGGCGGCTGGCTGTCGGGCGCGATCTTCGACCTCACGGGGTCGTACAAGGCCGCGCTGGTGAACGGCATCGCCTGGAACATCGTGAACGTGACGATCACGGCGTTTCTGCTGCGCCGCATGCTGCGGCAGGAGAAGGCCGCGGCCGCCGCGGCCTGACCGCTCAGGCGGCCGCGCTGCGTGGCGCGGCCTCGGGCGGTGGCGGATCGAGCAGCCGCTCGGTGTGGGTGGCGTGTTCGCCGCTGGTGGCCGGCCGGATCATCTGGAAAAATTCCGGCAGGCTGAAGGGATAGCTCGGGAAGGTCTGGCCCGCCAGCGCCATGGTGATCTCGCCATCCTGCGCCAGCGGCAGGTAGAGCCGGCAGGTTTTGGCGATCACCTCGGGCGCGATGCGGAACAGGCTCTCGACATAAACGGGCTTGCCGTGGTCGCGCATACGGCCATAGAGATCCTGCAGCAGGTCGCGGTAATGCGGTCCTGAGACCTCGTCGAGATAACGACCGGTGAAATCCTCGCCGTAGCGCTCGCTGATCGCGGTGCCGATCAGACGATAACGGATGCGCGGGCGGGCGCCGTGCAACTCCACCAGCAGCAGATGCGGCAGCAGGTTGCGCGGCATGTCGAGCGGGTCGATGTCGCGGCGTTCGGGCACGGCACGGCCGTGGCGGCGGCCGAGCCAGTATTCATACAGGCTTTGCAGCAATGGATCAGGCAGGACGGAGGGAGACATCGGGCACATTGGTTCGGACTCAGGGGACACAACTGAACCGATTATGCGTTACGGCCTTGTTATTTTAGAAGTTAAGAACCGATAATCAGGCCAGCACGGTCTGCGGCATCCTGCCGCAGTCAGGAAGCGGCACTGGGCGTGTCCGCAGGGCGTGCGGCCTTCGTGCCGGCCACGGCCTTCTGACATATTCCGCAACACAGCGTCACATCGCCGACATCGGCTGCGCTGGCCGGCCTGCTAAACGGGCGGGCGGCGGGAAAGGATGCGCAGCCCGTGCATCGGCCCGCCGCGAAAGGATGCTGCGTGTCGGGAATACCGGATGCAAAACGTGGCCTGGCGGCGCGACCGTTGCGCCTCTATGCCGTGGAGATCGCGATGATTGGCATGGTGGCCGCCCTGCTGATCCGCTATGTCGATCTGCCGCTGGCTTTGCGGCTGTCCGGCGCCCAGGCAGGCACAGCCGAACTCGGCGCATTGCTGCAGGCGATCCGCCATCTGGGCCGTGCGGAATATTATCTGGCCGTCGCGCTGCCGGCGCTGCTGCTGGGCGGCTGGCTGGTGCGGCAGGGATTGTGGGTCATGCAGGGCCGGACATTGCTGCGGGCCGGTGCGCTGGTTGCGGGCACGCTGGCGCTGGGCCATTTGCTGGTCTTCCTGCTCAAGCAGGGTTTCGCGCGGCTGCGGCCGTCTGAACTGGCGCGGGGCGGCGGATATGGCTTCGCCGATCCGTTCAGCGGCGAGCCTTTCACGTCGCTGCCGTCATCGCATGCCTTCACGGCCTTTGCCATGGCGGCGGCCTTTTCAAGGCTGCAGCCGGAACTGCGCGCGGTATTTTTTGGTGCGGCCATGCTGGTGGCGGTACAGCGCATGCTGACGCAGCACCATTTCCTGTCCGACATCTTCGTCAGCCTGTTCCTGGCGCTGATGGTGAGCGAGGTAATGCATGTCGCCTGGTACCGGATCGAGCCGATCCTCGCCAGGCGACTGCCATGCCGGATTCAGTCAGGTTAGGATCAAGCCAGGCCGCATCAAGCTAAACCGGCCCGCCCGGTCTTGCCGTTGCCCAGCACCTGGCGCGTTGTGGTGTCGGCGCGCTCGTCGGCGCGCAGGCGCGTGGCGGCCAGTTCGCCGGCCTGTTCCAGGATCGGATAGGCCACAGCGGTGAGGTGGCTGTTGATCCGCTTCAGGTCGCGGATGATGTCGAGATGGATCGAGCTGGTCTCGATGCTCTCAGTGCGGCCATCGCGGATGCGCTGGTAATGGCTCTCGGCGGCCTGCTGCTCGGCGGCGCGCAGGTCGGCCTTTTCCTGCAGCAGTTGGCGCGCCAGCTTCACGTCGCCCGACATGAACAGGTTGCAGGCCATCTGCAGGTTGGCGGCCACGCGATGGTGGAAGCCGGTCAGTTCGGCCAGGCCCTCCTTGCTGAAGGCCAGCTTGTTCCTGATCTTCTTCTGCGCCAGCTCCATCAGGTTCTTATCGATGATGTCGCCGATATGCTCCAGATTGGTCGTGAAGGTGAGCACGTCGACATAGCGCCGGCTTTCCGTCTCATCCAGGCCGTGCTTGCTGATCTCGGTGAGATACAGCTTGATCGCCTCGTGCAGGCCGTCCACCGTATCGTCGGCCTGTTCCACGGCCTTGGCCAGCTTGGCATCGTCGCGGCTGAACACCGTCATGGTATCGTCCAGCATGCGCGCCACCGAATCGCTCAGCCGCAATGTCTCGCGGGCGGCGGCGGCCAGCGCCACACTGGGCGTTTCCAGCGCCGACTTATCCAGATAGCGCGGTTTGGCCGCATTCTCGGCGGCCGGCGGATCGGGCAGCAGGCGCCGCGCCAGCTTTTCCAGCGGCGTGACGAGCGGCAGGAAAACCAGCGCCAGCGCCAGGTTGAAAGCGGTGTGGGCATTCACCGTCAGACGCACCGCGTCGCCGCTCAGATAACCCAGCCAGTGCGGCAGCTGCGCCAGGAAGGGCAGTACGGCCAGCGTGGCGATCACGCGGGCGATCAGGTTGGCGAGCTGGGCGCGGCGCGCGGCCGGCGGCTGCCCCGAGCTGGCCACCAGCGGCGAGATCGCGGTGCCCAGGTTGGCGCCCACCACCAGCGCGATGGCCAGCGTGGCATCCACCGTGCCGGCCTTGGCCAGCGAGGCCGCCAGCAGCACGGTGGCGAGGCTGGCATGGGACAGCCAGGTGAGCAGGGCGAAGATCAGCACGCCCAGCAGCGGCTCGCGTTCCAGCGGCTGCAGCACGATTGTGAGCCCCGGCGCATCGCGCATCGGCGTGGAGGCGGCCGTGATCATGTCCAGCGACAGCAGGATGAGGCCAAGGCCGATCAGCAGGCGGCCGACATGGCGCGGCATGCCGCTTTCGGAGGCGAAGAATCCGATCACGCCGAGGATGATGGCGAGCGCGCCGAGCCAGTGCAGGTCGAGCGAGAGATACTGCGCGGTGATCGAGGTGCCGATGCCCGCGCCGAGCAGCACGGCGATCGCCGCGCCGCCGACGATCAGGCCGCGGCCGGCAAAGGACGACACGATCATCGCCGTTGCCGTGCTGGATTGCAGCAGGGCGGTGACGCCGATGCCGGCGAGGAAAGCGGAGACCCGGTTGCGCAGCGCGCCGCTCATGTAGCGCCGCAACTGGGCGCCGAAGGCGCGCGTCATGCCGGTGCGCACCATGCGCACGCCCCAGAGCAGCAGCGCGATGCCGGCGGCCAGGTTGAGCAGAAGTTCGGTCGCGCCGGGATTTGCACTCATCATCATCGCGTTGCCCCCTACCCGCGGCGCGACATCAAAGCGGGGGGCCGGCCCTCGCCGCTGGCGCCGTCAGGGTCAGGATCAGGATCGCGGAAAACAGCCATTTATTCTAAATCCAGTCGGGCAGGGGTGTGATTGTTACAGAATCATTACACCTATATGACAGCGGCTCCAAGCCTTTTTGCCGAGGCGCGGGTGTCTGTGTGAGAGGGCCGTATGCGCGCCGTCGGCGCTTCATTGCCGCCGAGCACCGCGAGCGTCTTTGAGCGCCGACTTCCGGCGCATGCAGCGTCAGCGGGACATCATGCCCTTATGTTCCAGCCGGCTCAGCCAGCGGACCAGCGGCCAAAGCAGGGCCAGGTAGATCAGGGCAGCCAGGACAACCGGCGAAGGATTATACAGCAGCGACTGTGCATCGCGGGCGACGCGCAGCAGTTCGGGCAAGGCGACCACGCTGGCCAGCGTGGTGAGCTTGACCACCTCGATGCTGTTGCCGATCAGATCGGGCAGCACGTTGCGCGTCGCCTGCGGCACGATCACCCAGGTCAGCGCTCCCAGGCGCGTCAGGCCGGTGGAGCGTGCCGCTTCCATCTGGCCTTGCGGCACGGCCATCAGGCCGGCGCGGAAGATCTCGCCGTAATAGCTGGCATTGTTGAGCAGGAAGCCGAGCGCCACCGCCAGCAGCTTGGGCATGTCGATGCCAAGGAACGGAAAACCGAAATAAATGAAGATCAGCAGCACCAGGGGCGGCAGCGCGCGAAAGACATCGACATAGATCGCAACCAGCACCCGCACCAGGCGGCTTTCCGTCTGGGTGGCGGCCAGCGCCACGAAAAGGCCGCCGACCAGGCCAAGTGGTATCACCAGCAGCGACAGGCCGATGGTGGTGAGTAGGCCCTGCAGCAGGAAGGGCAGCACCTGCTGGAAGACGTCGATGTTGAAGAAGTTGCGCAGCAAGGCGTCCATGTCACACCCGCCACTGCCAGCCGCGTTCCAGGCGCCGCGACGCCAGGATCACGGGGATGAAAATCACCAGATAGGCCGCCGCCGCCATGGTCAGGGGCGTCGGGTTGCCGGCGTTGCTGGTGGCGGAATGGGCATTGTTCAGCACTTCGCTCAGCGCCACCACGGAACCAAGCGCGACATTCTTGCTGATGGCGATCACGCGGTTGGTCAGCGGCGGCACGGCGATGCGGAAAGCCTGCGGCAGGATCACCGAGGTCATGGTCTGCCACCAGGTCAGGCCGGTGGAACGCGCGGCTTCCGACTGGCCGCGCGGCAGGCTGATCATGCCGCCCCAGATGCATTCCTCGGCATAGGCCGCCAGCACCAGCGAAAGCGACAGCCAGGTGGCGGTCAGCGCCGACATCGACAGGCCGATCAGCGGAAAGGCGAAGAACAGGATGATGATGACCACCAGCGGCGGCAGGGCGCGCATGATGTCAACGAAGGCTATGATCGGCAGCGAAAGCCACGGCTGCTGCAGGGCGCGCAGGATAGCAAGTGCAAGCCCGAGCGCCAGTCCGGTCAGTGTGACCAGTATGCCGACGCCGGCCGTAACGCCCATGCCGGCAACGATGTCGGGCCAGTAGCGCGCCGCCACCTCGGCATTGAAGAAGGTGTGCAGAAAGCGGTCGAGGCCGTCCATCACTGATGGCCGTTCGTATAGCGTGCCAGGAAGGCCTTGGTCCGCTCGTGTTTCGGCGCGCCGAACACCTCGGCCGGTGTGCCCTGCTCGACGATCACCCCGCCATCCATGAAGATGATGCGGTCGGCGGCGGCGCGGGCGAAGCCCATCTCATGGGTCACCACCAGCATGGTCATGCCGTTCTCGCGCAAGCCGCGCATCACCTTCAGAACCTCACCCACCGTTTCGGGGTCGAGTGCGCTGGTCGGCTCGTCGAACAGGATGATCTTGGGCTGCAGCACGATGGCGCGCGCGATGCCGACGCGCTGCTGCTGGCCGCCGGACAGCTGGCCCGGATGGACCTGCGCCTTGTCGGCCAGGCCGACGCGCTCGAGCGCGGCCATACCGAGCCTGTCGGCCTCGGCCCGCGACTTGCCCTGCACCTTGCGCAGGGCGAGCGTCACGTTGCCCAGCGCGGTGAGGTGCGGGTACAGATTGAACTGCTGGAAAACCATGCCGATATGCTGCCGCACGGCATTGATGTCCACGTCGGGCCGGCTGATATCGGTTTCGCCGACCATGACCTGGCCGGCCTGGAAACTCTCCAGCCGGTTGCAGCAGCGCAGCATGCTGCTCTTGCCCGAACCGGACGGGCCGATGACGCATACCATCTCGCCGGGAAAGACCCGCAGGTCGATCCCGCGCAGGACATCAAGGGAGCCGTAGGCCTTGCGCAGGCCTACGAGCTCCAGGATCGGTGATGTACTCATATTGACAATCGCAGAAACACCTTTTGCTCAGAAACGCTCACGAGCATTTCAGGGTAACCGGCGTCGGATCGTAGCCTTCCATGTTCGGCACGCCATGGCCCGGCGCGATCACCACGGCCGCGGCATCCGGACCAGGCTTGAAGCCGAACCACTTCTCGGCGATCTTGGCCACGAAGCCGTCCTTCTTCATGCATTTCAGGGCCATCGAAGCGGCATCGCGGCCCGCCTTGTCGTCGCCGCGGAAGGCCAGCGCCCAGACCAGCCCGGTCGTGATGGTATAGCTGGTCTTCACTTCCGGGTTCTGCTTTGCCGCCCAGGCCGAGACGGTGTTGCCGCCCAGATTGGCGTCGGCGCGGCCGGCCTGCACTGCCTGAATGGCGTCGGAGTTGCTGCCATAGACATCGTACTTGAAGCCGTACTTCTCGGCATTGTCGCGCGCCCAAGTCTCATAGGCCGAGCCCTTGTTGACGGCGATGGTCTTCCCCTTAAGGTCGCTCAGCGCCTTGATGCCCGGGGCCGACTTCTTTTCCACGAAGGTGAAGTCGGTGTTGAGATAGCCTTCGGTAAACAGCAGCGCCTTGGCGCGTTCCGGTGTCACCGTCACCGGTGCCAGGACGAAATCGTACTTCTTGGCATTCAGGCCGGGAATGAGGCCGGAGAATTCGGTGCCCTCGACCTCCAGCTTCTTGCCCATGCGCTTGGCCAGTTCTTCGCCCAGTTCGATGTTGAAGCCCTGCAGGCCGCCGCCCAGCTTGACCATGGCATGGGGTGCGAAGGTGGCGTCCACGCCGGTCTTCAGCGCCTGGGCCATGGCCGGCATGCCCGTGGTCAGGACCAGTGCGCCGAGCGCTGCGAGCCCGAGTTTCGTTTTGAATGACGTCATGATTACCCCCTCTGTTGGATCGATGGTTGCAAAGCGGAAAGATGGGTCAGTCCGGCGGCATGCCAAGCGGCGCGCCGGCGCCGGTGCGTTCGACGATGAGTCGGTAATGCTCCGGCCGGCGATGCTTGGCGAAGTTGAAGACATGCTCGCGGAAGGTCTCGCCCAGGGCCAGATCGGCATTGGTGAAGATCAGTTCGTCTTCCTCGCTCTGCGCCTGGGCGGTGATCTCGCCGGTCGGCGCCACGATGGCCGAGCCGCCGATCATGTGAAACCCGTCCTCCTTGCCGCATTTCGCCGCCGCCGCCACCCAGATACCGTTCTGGTAGGCATTGCCCTGCAGGGACAGCAGGTGGTGGAACATGCGCAAATGCGTCGGTTCGTTCCAGTGGATGTTCAGGCTTGGCGTGTTGTAGCCCAGCGCCACGATCTCGGCGCTCTGCAGGCCCATCACGCGATAGGTCTCGGCCCAGCGGCGGTCGTTGCAGATACACATGCCGATGCGGGCGCCAAGCGCTTCCCAGACCCTGAAGCCCTCATTGCCGACCTCGAAGAATTTCTTTTCCAGGTGCTGGAACGGCGCGGTTTCAATGTGATGCGAATGGCCGGGCAGGTGAATCTTGCGATAGCGGCCGACGATCTTCGCCTTCTCATCGGTCAGGATCGCGGTGTTGAAGCGGCGTCCGTCCGGCGTCAGCTCGGCATAGCCAAGATAGAAGCCGATCCCGTATTCGGCGGCGAGATCGAACAGCGGCCGCGTCTCCGGCCCCGGCATGCTGCGCTCAAAGAAGCGCTCGATGGCTTCCTCCTCGCTCATCCAGTAGCGCGGAAAGAAGGTGGTCAGCGCGAGCTCGGGGAAGACGACGAATTTCGCGCCGCGGCCCTTGGCCTCGCGCAGCAGTTCGATCAGTCGTTTGACGACGGCGGCACGGGTGTCGGCCAGGTGGATTGGGCCAAGCTGGGCAACGGCAATGCCATAGGGGCGTTTCAGCGTGCTCATCTTCAGCCCCCCATGCCGACCAGGCCACGCAGCATCTGGCGGGCCACGGCGGCCGAGATGCCGGTGGGATTGGCCAGCATGTCGGAGGCCTTGCGCTTGAGGAATTGTCCCGAGCCGCGCGCCACCTTCAATTCGTTGTTCTCGACCACGATGCGGCCGCGGTTGATCACGACCTCCGGCCAGCCTTTCAGCTTGCGGCCCTCATAGGGGGTATAGCCGACATTGTCGTGCAGCATGGAGGCCGTGATGGTGACCTCGCGTTCGGCATTCCAGATGCCCAGATCGGCATCGGCGCCAACGGCGATCGTGCCCTTGCGGCCGGACAGGCCATACATCTCGGCATGGTTGGTGGCGGTCAGCGCCACGAATTCCCGGATGCTGATGCGGCCGGCCATCACGCCCTCGGAAAACAGCAGCGGCAGGCGCAGTTCCAGGCCCGGCACGCCGTTGGCCATTTCCTTGAAGGTCGTGGCATCGCCCTTGGGCAGCTTGCCGCTCTTGTCGAAGCGGTAGGGCGCGTGGTCGGAGGAATAGGTATAAAGCGTGCCGTCCTTCATGCCGGCCCAGACCGCTTCCTGCGATTCCTTGTCGCGCGGCGGCGGCGAGCAGCAGAACATCGCGCCCTGCAGGCCGTCGCGATCCAGGTCTTCCTGGGTGAGGAACAGGTATTGCGGGCAGGTTTCGGCATAGACGGCGGCGCCGCGCTGCTTGGCGCGACGGATGGTGTGGATCGCCTCCTGTCCCGACACGTGCACGATCAGCAGCGGCACGCCCAGCAGGCGCGACAGCGCGATGGCACGGTTGGTTGCCTCGCTCTCGGCAATCGGATCGTGCGCCACGGCGTGGTATTTCGGCGCGGTATGGCCCTGTTCCAGCAGGCGGTGAGCCAGCCAGCGGATCATGTCGTGGTTTTCCGCATGCACCATCACCAGCGCTTGTTCGCGCGCCGCCACGCTCAGCACGTCGAGCAGCTGGTGATCGTCCAGCTTCAGCTTGTCGTAGGTCATGTAGACCTTGAGCGAGGTGATGCCGTCGCGGATCGCCTTGGGCAGATCGGTCTGCAGCGCGGTATCGTCCGGGTTGGCGAGGATCAGGTGAAAGCCGTAATCGATTACCGCCTTCTCGGCGGCACGTTTGCTGTAATCCGCCACCACGGCCGGAATCTGCATGTCGCGATGCTGGGCCGCGAAGGGAATGATCGTGGTGGTGCCGCCGAAGGCGGCCGAAACCGTGGCGGAATAGAAGTCGTCGGCGCACATCACGCCCATGCCCGATAGCTGCTCGACATGGCAGTGGCTGTCGATGCCGCCTGGCAGCACCCAGCGGCCGGCCGCGTCGATCTCGCGCTTTGCCGGCCCGCAACCCCGGCCGATGGCGGCAATCACGCCGTCGCGGACGGCAATATCGGCTTCGAACACGTCGCTTGCGGTGGCGATGCGGCCGTTGCGCACCACCAGGTCAAAATCGCTCATTGCGCCCCACTCGGATGCTGGTCAGACACAGCGCTTCGGAAAAAATTCTCGCAATGCAGCACCAGAATGTCGCATGCCGGTTTGTCATCCGCCCTTAACACGATGTTAAGGGCGGGAACGGCCGGGCCGATCAGTGCCGCAGAGAGCCCTCGCGCATGTCTTCCTGCAGGGAAAAGCCGTTGGCAGCCATCAGCTTGCGAAGAATCTTCACGAAGGACTGGGCAAGCTGCGACATCGGCTCAAAGCGCAGGAAAGCCAGATTGGCCATCATCACCGGCGCATCCATGACGGGACGCGCCACCAGATGGCCGTTCGGCCAGTTATGCAGGGAAAATTCGTCGATCAGCGCCACGCCGGCACCGGCCTGCACCAGGGCGCAGGCGCTCTGCGGGGAACCGACCTCGATGGTGGTCCTCAGCGGCAGGCCGGCACGCTCGTACATCTGCGTCACCATGCGGCCATAAGGCGTGTCGCGGTCATAGGCGACCAGCGGGTAATCGGCCAGGTCGGCCAGGGTCAGCATGGCCTTCTGCGTCAGCGGATGATCCTCCGGGCAGACGCAGCAGACCGGGCTCTGGCCCAGCGGCTTGGTCTCCAGATTCGGATGGTCGATCGGCGTGCTGATCACGCCGATATCGGCCTGGTGGTTGAGCAGCCGATCCTGCAGCGGCGCATAATTGAGGAAATTGAAGGTCACCTTGGCATCGGTGTACTGGCTGCAGAGTCGGGCAATTGCCTGTGGAATCAGCACATGGCCGATACTTGGGCTGGATACCACATGCAGCACGCCCTGGCGCCGTTCGGCCAGCGAATGTGCCACCTCATTCACGCGCTGCACGCCGAGGTAGACATGATCCACTTCGCGGAACAGGCGTTTCGCCTCGGGGGTTGCATAAAGCCGGCCCTTGATGCGCTCGAACAGCGGAAAGCCGACCCGCGTCTCGGTATAGGACAGCAGCCGGCTGACGGCGGGCTGCGAAACATGCAGCACCTTCGATGCGCCGCTGATCGAGCCGGTGCTCATGACGGCGCGGAAAACTTCGATTTGTCTGAGATTCAAGGACATGCGGGCCTCCCATGTGCCGTTTCTTATGGTCATCGCATGATGCACCGAAAAGCGGCCATCCCATAACATCGCGTTAAGGGCGCAAGACAAATAAGCAAGGAGCATGCCACTCACAGCAAGCGCGGACTCGCATAGACTGGCGGCGACTTCTGGAGGTCGCGCCATGACGCCCACAATCGTTGTGATCAATCCGAATTCCAACGAAGCCGTGACGGCCGGCATCGATGCCGCGCTGGAACCCCTGCGCATGGCCGGCGGCCCGGCGATCCGCGCCCTGACGCTGAAGGAAGGTCCGCCCGGCGTCCAGACCCAGTACGATGTGGAAAGCGTGACGCTGCCATTGGCGCGGCTGGCGAAATCGCTGGAAGCGGAAGCGGCCGCCTTCGTCATCGCCTGCTTCAGCGATCCCGGCCTGCATGTGGTGCGCGAGGCCGTGCGGCGTCCGGTGCTTGGCATCGCCGAATGCGGCGTGCTCACCGCTCTGACCATGGGACACAGCTTCGGAGTCATCGCCATCCTCGATGGCTCGATTCCGCGACACCTGCGGCTCTGGGGCGCCATGGGCGTTGCCGATCGGCTGGCCGGCGAGCGGGCCATCGGCCTGACGGTCGCCGAGCTGGCCGACCGCGAATGCACGCTGAAGCGCATGATTGAAACCGGCCGGTATCTGCGTGACGAGCGCCAGGCCCATACCATTGTGATGGGCTGTGCCGGCATGGCGGTTTTCCGCGATCCGCTGCAGGACGCGCTGGGCATCCCGGTGATCGAGCCGACCCAGGCGGCGGCCACCATGGCGCTTGGGCGCGTGCGTCTGGGCTGGTAGCCGCGATGGATATCGCCGCCTCGGAGCTTTCGCCCGACCGCATCTACAAGCTGCTGGTCAGCACCGTGATGCCGCGCCCGATCGCGCTGGTTTCCACCCTGAATGCCGATGGCGGCCTGAATGCCGCGCCGTTCAGTTTCTTCAATGTCTTCAGCAACGCGCCGCCGCTGCTGGTGATCGGTATCGAGGGCAACAAGCGCGCCGATGGCCAGCCGCACAAGGACACGGCACGCAACATCGCCGCGCGCGGCGAATTCGTGGTCAATCTCGTCAGCCACGCCATGGCAGTTCCCATGGTCGCCTGTGCGATCGATTTTCCCGCTGGCGTCAGCGAGTTCGATCAGGCCGGCTTCACGCCCCGCGCCTCGAAGCAGGTGGTCGTGCCGGGCATCGCGGAGTCCCCGGTCAGCTTCGAATGCCGCCTGTTCAATACGGTATCGCTGCCTTTCAATCGCAGCCTGGTCACGGGTGAAATCGTGCATCTGCATGTCGCCGACAGTGCCATTGACGACAAGCTGCATGTCGATCCCGACGCCCTCGATCTTATTGGCCGCATGCATGGGGCGGGCTGGTACACCCGCACGCGCGACCGGTTCGAGGTGCCGCGCATGACGCCGGCCGAATGGCAGGCCCGCAACGAGCAGGCCCGGCGCTGATGAACGCGACCCTCGATCGGCTTCGCGCCATTGTCGGCGCCGGCCATGTGCTGACCACACCGGATGACCAGCAGGCCTTCGTGGTCGACTGGATGAAGAAATACCGCGGCCGGGCGCTTGCGGTGGTGCGGCCGGGCAGCACGGAGGAAGTTGCCGCCGTGCTGCGCTGCTGCAACAAAGCCGGCGTCACCGTGATTCCCCAGGGCGGCAATACCGGCATGGCGGGCGGCGCGACGCCAGATGACAGCGGCGAGCAGGTGATCCTGAGCCTGACCCGCATGAACAAGATCCGTGCCCTAGACCCGGTCGGAAATACCATGACGGTGGATGCCGGCTGCGTTCTGGCGACGATACAGAAGGCTGCGCAGGATGCCGGTCGGTTCTTTCCTCTAAGCCTGGGTGCCGAAGGCAGCTGCACCATCGGTGGCAATCTCGCCACCAATGCCGGCGGCATCGCCGTGCTGCGCTATGGCAATGCGCGGGAACTGGCGCTCGGCCTGGAAGTTGTGCTGGCCGATGGCCGCATCTGGGACGGGCTGCAGGCCCTGCGCAAGGACAATACCGGCTATGACCTGCGCGACCTGTTCATCGGCTCGGAAGGCACGCTGGGCGTGATCACCGGCGCGGTGCTGAAACTGCATGCCGCCCCGGCTGCGCGCACCACGGCGATGGTGGCCCTGCCGGGCCGCGACGCGGCGCTGGCGCTGTTCACGCGGCTGCGCGGCCGGGCCGGCGACCGTCTGACGGCCTTCGAGTTCATGACGCGCAACTGCGTCGATCTGGTGCTGAAGCATGTCGGCGGCGCGGTCTTGCCTTTCGCCGCGGTGCCGCTGGCCATCGTGCTGGCCGAACTGAGCGATACCGATGCGGAAGCCGACCTGGCCGCCTTGCTGGAGGATATGCTTGCCGCGGCGATTGACGCCGGCGAAGCAATGGATGCGGTGATTGCCCAGAGTGGCGAGCAGGCCAAGGCGCTGTGGCGCATCCGCGAGGGCATTTCGGAGGCGCAGGTGCGCGCCGGCAAAACGATCAAACATGACATCGCCCTCCCCATCGGCCAGCTTGCCGCATTCATGGACGAGTGCGAGCGCGTCGTGGAAACCGCCTATCCCGGCCTCAACTTCCTGGTCTTTGGCCATCTCGGCGACGGCAACCTGCATTACAACCTGCAGCGCGCGCCACAGATGGACGATGACGCCTTCTATGCCCTGACCGGGCCGTTGAATGCCCTGGTGCATGATCTGGTGCATCGCTATCGCGGCAGCATCAGCGCCGAGCACGGCGTCGGCCAGCTTCGGCGCGACGAGCTGCCGCGCTACAAGTCCGGCGTGGCGCTGCAGATGATGCTGGATCTCAAGCGCCTGTTCGATCCCGGCAACATCCTCAATCCGGGCAAACTCCTGCAATCCTGACGTCTCGCCACAAGAGGTTATCCAAAAATGGCCAAACTCGACGAAACCGCCAAGGGCGTATTCATTATTTCGGTCACGCCGTTCACCGATACGGGCGCGCTAGACCTGGAGAGCACCGACCGCATGGTCGATTTCTATATGGAGAAGGGCGTCACCGGCTTCACATTGCTCGGCATGATGGGCGAGGCGCCGAAGCTGACCATGGCGGAATCGCGCAGCTTCGTTCAGAGGGTCCTGAAGCGGCTGAACGGCAGGGTGCCGGTGGTGGTGGGTGCCTCCAGCCCAGGCTTCGCCTCGATGGCGGAACTGGCCAAGGCGGTGATGGATGACGGCGCCGCCGGCGTGATGATTGCGCCGCCGGGCACGCTGAAGACCGACGACCAGATCGTCGCCTATTACGAAAATGCGGTCGAGGCCATTGGCGCCGACGTTCCTTTCGTGGTGCAGGATTTTCCGCAATCCACCAATGTGCACATGGCAGTCGGCGTCATCGCCCGCATCATCAAGGGGTTGCCTTCCTGCGTGATGCTGAAGCATGAAGACTGGCCCGGCCTGGCCAAGCTGAGCGCACTGCGCGCCATGGCGGATCTGCGCCGGGTCAGCATCCTGGTCGGCAATGGCGGCGTCTTTCTTCCCGAAGAGATGGAGCGCGGCGCCGACGGCGCCATGACCGGCTTCGCCTATCCCGAGATGATGGTAGACGTGGTGGCGGCCTATCAGCAGGGCAAGCCGGACCGCGCCCGCGACATCTTCGATGCCTACCTGCCGCTGGCGCGTTACGAGCAGCAGCCGGGGCCAGGCCTTGCCATCCGCAAATACGTGCTGCAGAAGCGCGGCGTGATCGCCTCTGCCGCACTGCGCAAGCCGGGCCCGAAGCTGTCGGCGCTGGATATCGCCGAGACCGAGAAGATGATTGCGCGGCAAGCCAAGCGCCTGCGGGAGATCGGCTGATGGATCTGGGTCTGAACGGCAAGCGCGCACTGGTGCTGGGGGCCAGCCGCGGTCTGGGCGCAGCCTGCGCGAAGGCGCTGGCGCGCGAGGGCGCCGTGGTTTTTGCCGCGGCGCGCAGCATCGACGATACCAAAACATGGATCGCGGCCGAAGATGCGCCGGTGGCGGCGCGGCTGACGGCGGAGAAACTCGACCTTTCCGATCGCGGATCGGTCGATGCGCTGGCTGATCGCCTGTTGCATGACGGCGGCGTCGATATCCTGGTCAACAACAGCGGCGGCCCGCCGCCGGGCGCTGCGGCCGAGATCGGCCTCGATCTGTGGCAGCAGCAGTTCGCCGCCATGGCAGGGCATGTCTTCCATCTGACCGGCCGTCTGCTGCCGGCGATGCTGGAGCGCGGCTGGGGCCGCATCATCACCATCGCATCGTCGGGCGTGGAGCAGCCGATCCCGAATCTGGCGCTGTCCAACAGCCTGCGCATGGCGGTGCTGGGTTGGTCGAAGACGCTGGCCGCAGAGGTCGCGGCGAAGGGCGTGACCGTCAATCTCGTGCTGCCCGGCCGGATCCACACCGACCGGGTCGATCAGCTTGACGGTGCCGCCGCGGCGAAACAGGGCAGGAGCCGCGAGGAGATCGCCAGGGCCTCCCAGGCGGCCATCCCCGCCGGACGCTATGGCCGGCCCGAGGAGTTCGCCGATGCCGTGGCGTTTCTGGCCAGCACCCGCGCCAGCTACATCACCGGCAGCAAGCTGCGCGTCGACGGCGGCATGGTCCGGGGCGTGTGAAGGCCGCAGCCCCTGCATTTTCGGCAATTAATTGCTTGCCGGTTTCGCCGCCGGCCCGTGTGATGCCTCCATCACAGGAGAGTCATCATGCTGCTTGCCATGGCCGCCGCCGCCGTCCAGCCCGATTTTTCCGGCGCCGACGCGCCCGATGAAATCATCCTGGGCGATGATGGCAGGCGGCTGGAGCTTCGCTTTCCGGACGATGCCGGCCTCGCGGTCGACGCCGATACGCTGCGGGCGGCCTGTCGCTGCGCCTGGTGCACCAAGGCGAAAGTCGAAGGCGCATTTCCCGGCGGCTTTTCCGGGCTGCGCATAACCCAGATCCGGCCCATCGGCACCTATGCCGTGAACCTGCATTTTTCCGACGGGCATGACCGCGGCGTCTTTCCCTGGTCCTATCTGCGCCAGATCGCTGCGCCCGGCGGTTGACCAATCCGGGATTTGATGCGGCGCGGCAACTAATTGCTTATTTCGCCGGCGCCCCTGCGTGAAGCTGGCATCAGCCCCAGCCAAGAACGGTGCCAGCATGACAGCCTTCCAGAACAAGACCGAAATCGTGGAAACCGACCTCCTGGTCATCGGCGGGGGAACCGCTGGCCCGATGGCGGCGATCAAGGCCAAGGAGCGCAATCCGAAGCTGCGCGTCTTCCTGATGGAAAAGGCCAACGTCAAACGCAGCGGCGCCATCAGCATGGGCATGGATGGCCTGAACAATGCGGTGATACCGGGTTATGCCACGCCCGAGCAGTATGTGAAGGAAATCACCATCGCCAACGACGGCATCGTGCACCAGAAGGCGATTCTGGCCTATGCCAACGGCAGTTACGAGATGATCCAGTATCTCGACTCGCTCGGCGTGAAGTTCGAGAAGGACGGCTCCGGCGAATACAACGTCCGCAAGGTGCACCATATGGGCACCTATGTGCTGCCGATGCCGGAAGGGCATCATGTCAAGAAGGTGCTGTATCGCCAGCTGCGCCGGCTGCAGGTGGTGATCAGCAACCGCTATATCTCCACCCGCCTGCTCACTGACCGCGACGGCCGGGTATCAGGCGCGGTCGGCGTCAACACGCGCACCGGCGAATTCCTGATCGTGCGCGCCAAGGCCGTGATCCTGGCCTGCGGCGCCGCCGGCCGGCTGGGACTGCCCAGCTCGGGCTATCTGTTCGGCACCTACGAGAACGCAGCGAATTGCGGCGATGGCTATGCCATGGCCTATCACGCCGGCGCCGAGCTGGCCAATCTCGAATGCTTCCAGATCAATCCGCTGATCAAGGACTATAACGGCCCCGCCTGCGCCTATGTCACCGGGCCGTTCGGCGGCTACACCGCCAACAACAAGGGCCAGCGCTTCATCGAATGCGACTACTGGAGCGGCCAGATGATGATGGAATTCTGGCGCGAGCTGCAGAGCGGCAATGGCCCGGTCTTCCTCAAGATCGACCATCTGGCCGAAGAAACCATCAGCGAGATCGAGACGATCCTGCATACCAACGAACGTCCCACGCGTGGCCGTTTTCACGAACGGCGCGGCACCAATTATCGCAACCGCATGATCGAGATGCATATCTCGGAGATCGGCTTCTGCGGCGGACACAGTGCCTCGGGCGTCTGGGTCGACGAATTCGCCAGAACCACGGTGCCCGGCCTTTATGCCGCCGGCGACATGGCCAGCGTGGCGCATAACTACATGCTGGGCGCCTTCGTGAATGGCGGCATCGCCGGGCGGGATGCCGCCGACTATTGCGCTGAGATCGACTTGCCCGGCTATGACGAGGCTTTTGTTGCCGCCGAGCAGGCCCGCGTGATGGCGCCGACCAAGCTGGAAGACGGGCTGACCCCGCACGAGATGGAGTACAAGACCCGCCGCATGGTCAACGATTACCTCCAGCCGCCGAAGGTCACGGCGAAGATCCAGATCGGCCAGGAGCGCTTTGCCGAGATTCGGGAAGACCTTGGCCAACTGATGGCGCGCGATCCGCACGAATTGCTGCGGGCTCTGGAGGTGCATTCAATCCTCGACTGCGCCGACATGGCCGCCGCCGCCTCGCTGTTCCGCACTGAAAGCCGCTGGGGACTGTATCATTACCGCGTGGACCATCCGGAAACGGATAACGAGAACTGGTTCTGTCACACCGCCCTGTACAAGGATGCCAGTGGCGCCATGGCGCATCGCAAGCGCCCGGTCGATCCCTATGTCGTTCCGATCGGGGATACCGAGAAGGATGCCTATCACCGCCTGCGCGTGAAGGCCGAGGCTGCCGAATAACCGTAACCAGAATCGACCAGGAGCCCCTCATGCCGATTGCCAATCATGCCACCAGCGTTCCTGTCGTCGTCGATGACGAGAAATGCATCGCCCACAAGGGCTGCCGGGTCTGCATCGACGTCTGCCCGCTCGACGTGCTCGCCATCGATGAAAGCCGCGGCAAGGCCTATATGAAATACGACGAATGCTGGTACTGCATGCCGTGCGAGGCGGATTGTCCCACCGGCGCGGTCAAGGTCAACATTCCCTATCTCCTGCGGTGAGGCGGCGATGGTGGCGCAATTCGAATCCTTCAGCGACGACATCGACGTTCTTCGCCTGCGGTGCCAAAGCGACGATGCCGGCATCCGGCGCGTGGCCATGCTTGAACTGGGCGAGGCCTTCGATCCCCTGGCGATAGATCTTCTGGTGGCGGGCCTTGCCGACGGAGATGCCGGCGTGCGCGAGGCGGCGGCCAAGTCGCTGGACGAACATGACGGTCCCGAGGTCGTCCGTGCATTGGTGGCGGCGCTGGAAGACTCCGTGCCCGCCGTGCGTTCCGCAGCCGCCGAATCGCTGGCGGAAAAGAAGGAATGCGGTTGCAACGATCTGCTGATCGAGCGGTCTGGCCATGCCGATCCCTTTGTCCGCTCGGCTGCTTTGCGCGCGCTGCGCCAGTTGCGCGATCCCGAGGCGATGGCAGCCTCTTTGCGCGCATTGCAGGACCCGGTGCCCGAAGTGCGCCGCGAGGCGCTAGGCGTGCTGGGCTATCTGAAGGCGGAGGAGGCGCTGCCGGCACTGATGAACGCGGCACAGGACAGCGATCCGACCGTACGCCGAACCGCAATGGCTGCGCTGGTCTTCAGCAAGCCCGGCAGCCATGGCGCGGCCTCGCTGATCAGGGGGTTGTCCGACGGTCACTGGCAGGTGCGCGAGGAGGCGGCCGCATCCATCGGCAAGGCCAGACTTACCGAGGCGGTGCCGGCACTGATCGAGCGGATGGCGGATGAATACTGGCAGGTCAGGGCCAAGGCAGCGAATGGGCTCGGCCGCCTGAAGGCGCGGGATGCCGTCGGCGTGCTGGGGCAGGCGCTTCAGCACAGTATCAGCAACCTGCGCAAGGAAGCGGCCGCCGCCCTGGGCGAGATCGGTGACGCCCAGGCGGTTCCTGCGCTCAATGCCGCCGCGAATGATCCCGACCCGGATGTTCGCAAGCTTGTCCGCTGGGCCCTGGATCGCTGCGCCGCGTAAACGCGCTGCCATCGGCATGGCATGCCATTTGCTACTTCCTGAGACAGGCCGCGCGGCCCCAGATGCGCGGCATTGTCCGCGCCGCGGAGGCCAGACATGCAGGAAGGTACCAGCGCCATTCCATTCCCCCGGTCGGTCGGCCATCGCCCGGATCCGGCCGGTTCCGATCCTTCCTCCTCGGCCCTGATACTGGCCGAGAACCAGACGGTTATCGGAAAGCTTCCATCCCTTCTGGCCCATCTATCTGCGCGTGAGCGCGAGATCGTTCTCTCGCATGGAAGGCGAAAGGTCTACTACAAGGGCGCGACGCTGTTCAATCAGGGGGCGCCCCATGACGGCATCTATCTGATCGAAAGCGGCCGCATCCGGGTGTTCTATGTTTCGCCGTCGGGGCGTGAGATCACCCTGGCCTACTGGTATCCGGGAAATTTCGTCGGCGGACCGGAAGTCTTTGGCACCGGCATACATAGCTGGACCGGTGTCGCCGCCAGCAACAGCAGCGTCGTCTGGCTGCCCGGCAAGCAGCTCAAGGCGCTGATCACCGAAATTCCCGCCCTGGCCATCGGCATCATCGAAGGCCTGGCCTTCAAGGGCAAATGCTATTCGACCATGGCCCAGATGCTGGGCACGCGCTCGGCCACCGAACGCCTGGTGCATCTGCTGCTGCACCTCACCGACACCTACGGCATTCCCGATCAGGCAGGGATATTCATCGGCGCCGCGTTCACCCATGCTGATTTCGCCCATATGGTCGGCGCCACGCGGCAATGGGTCACGATATTCCTGAAACGCCTGCAGAATGACGGGATCATCCATTGCCGGAAGAGCCAGATTCTGGTTCGCGACCGGGCGGCGCTGGCCGCGATGCAGAATGCCCAGGCCTAGCCCGCCCGGGCCTGCCTAAAAAATCATGCGCGCTGCGGGGCATTTGCTGTTTTTCTGCCCAGCATGGGAAACGCGGCAACTAATCGACCCAAAACGCATGACGATGTTTGTCGAGCGGTCTCCGAAGTCCGAGGATGCCCAAAACGGGGGAAACGGCTGCGGGAATAACCGGAGACCAGCGGAGGTGGACATGAAAAGAATTGGCGTAGTTCGTGGCGGACTGTACATGGCGGCAATGCTTGCCGCTGCCTGCGGCGCAGCGGCAAATGCACAGACGACGCTTACGGTCGGCATCGGCACCCAGGACACGACGACCAACACGGCGACGGCGGGCGTGGTGATCCGCGAGCTCAAGCTGATGGAAAAGCATCTGCCCAAGACCGGCAAATACGCCAACATGCAGATCAAGCTGGACTGGCAGAATTTCACCTCGGGCCCGCCGGTCACCAACGGCATGATGGCCAACAAGCTGCATATCGGGGCGATGGGCGATTATCCGCTTGTCGTCAACGGCTACACCTTCCAGAGCAATCCGGAAAGCAAAAGCCAGCTCATTGCGGTGGCTGCCTATAACATCCACGGTTCCGGCAATGGCGTGGTGGTGCACAAGGATTCGGACTACTACGAACTGAAGGACCTCAAAGGCAAGGTGCTGAGCGTGCCCTTCGGCTCGGCCGCGCATGGCATGGTGCTTAAGGCCATGCAGGACCAGGGCTGGCCGCAGGACTATTTCCGGCTGGTCAGCCAGAGCCCGGAAGTCGGCACCACGAACCTGCAGGAAAAGAAGATCGATGCGCATGCCGATTTCGTGCCCTTCGCCGAGCTGCTGCCGTTCCGCGGGTTTGCCCGCAAGATATTCGACGGCGTCGAAACCAATGCGCCGACCTGGCACGGCGTGGTGGCCCGTACCGACTTTGCCGAGAAATACCCCGAGATCGTCGTCGCCTATCTGAAGGCATTGATAGAGGCCAATGCCTGGGTGAAGGCGAATCCGAAGCTGGCTGCCGAGAAGATCGCCCAGTGGACCGGCATCGAGAAGGAGGTCGTGTACATCTTCCTGGGCCCCAGCGGCATCATGACGATGGATCCCACCATCAAGCCCGAATTGGTCAAGGATGCGGCCGAGGATGCCAAGGTGCTGCAGAATATGGGGCGGATGAAGGATTTCGATGTCGAGAAATGGGCCAACGACAAATACCTGCGCCAGGCCTATGCCGAACTGAAGCTGGATTACGACCGGCAGAAGGCCGATTACACGAATTATGAAATCTCCGGCGACGACCCCTTCTGCAAGAAGCCGATCGTCGATCCGCGCAAGTCCGGCGAAATATGGACCGAAGACGGCATCAAGGTCTTCAGCAGCGCGGCCTGCATGCTCGGCGGATTGCTCCAGTATCAGAAGGCGGGCAAGAAGGCTGCCGTTGCATATCTCTTCGATGACGTGCGCGGCATCAAGATTTTCGCCGATCAGGCCTTCTATGTGCTGACCGGTAAGGCCGGCGGCGTCGAGCTGGTGCCGTTCCTGCTCAAGAAGGATGCCGAGGCCCATGCCGCCAAGACCAGCGGCAAGGTCGTGATGTATGGCGACGCCCTCAAGGCCGTGGCGGCAGGGGGCTGAACGGATGCGCGGTTCCGCAGTCAGGGCGGTACGCGACGGGGTGGCCGAAACGGCCACCCCGCCAGCGGCTGCGATCATTCCCTCAATCCCGGCGCCGGACACATATCCGGAAAAACTGCTGCGCCTGCTGCGCTACTACCGGCCGCAATTGCGGGCCGTCGCGATCGGACTTGTCGCCATCGCCGCAGCGATACTGGCATGGCATCTGCTGACGCATTATCGCGTCAACATATACATCCGCTTCATCAATGTGCCGTCGCCGGAGCAGGTTCTGGACCGCGCTATCCTGGCCTTCAGCGGTCCGCAATATATCGAACACATGCTGATCAGCATGCGGCGAATCCTGATCGGCTTCGCGGTGGCAACGGTGATCGCGGTTCCGCTCGGGCTGCTGATGGGCCGCTTCCTGATCCTGAAGGAGATCATTTTTCCCGTGACCGAAGTGGTGCGACCGATCCCGGCGATCGCCTGGGTGCCGATGTCGATCATGCTGTGGCCCAACAACGAGGAAAGCATTGTCTTCATCACCTTCCTCGGCTCCTTCTTCCCGATCCTGATCAACACGCTGCATGGCATGGTCACTGTCGATCCGGTCCTGGTTCGTGCTGCCAAGTGCCTGGGTGCGAACGAGGTGGCCATCTTCCGGGAAGTCTATTTCCCGTCGTCGCTGCCGCAGATCTTCACCGGCCTCACGGTGGGCATGGGCGTGGCCTGGGTGTCGCTGATCGCCGCCGAGATGATCTCGGGGCAGTTCGGCATCGGCTATTTCACATGGGAGGCCTACTCGCTGGTGCAGTATTCCGACATCGCCCTGGGAATGATCAGCATCGGTGCCCTCGGCCTGCTGTCCAGCGGGGCCATACGCCTGGTCGGACGCATGGTCATGCCCTGGCTGGCCGGCCGGTAAGGAGGCGCAGATGGAGACTGCCAAGCTTGGTCATATAGAGGTGCGGAATTTCGGTCTGCGCTATGAAACGCTGAAGGACTCGGTCGAGGCCGTGCAGTCGACCGACATCACGGTTCGTCCGGGCGAATTCGTTTCCATCATCGGCCCGTCCGGCTGCGGGAAATCGACGCTGCTGAACGCGGTCGCCGGGTTCCTGAAACCCACCGCCGGGACGGTCGCTGTCGACGGAGAGGCGGTGTCGGCCCCGAGCGCCGACCGCGGCATGGTGTTTCAGCAGTACTCGCTGTTTCCCTGGAAGACGGTCAGGGAGAATGTCGAGTTCGGCCTGAAGATGCAGGGCATGAGCCGGCTTGAGCGCGAACGGGCAGCGCGGACGCTGCTGGGTCTTGCCGGCCTTCTGGCTTTTGAAAACCATTATCCGGACAAACTCTCCGGCGGCATGAAGCAGCGCGTCGGCATCGTGCGGGCGCTGGCCACCAGCCCGAAGGTGCTGCTGCTGGACGAGCCCTTCGGCGCGCTGGATGCGCAGACGCGCAGCATCATGCAGCAGATCCTGACCAACATGTGGCAGCATCTGAAGATCTCGGTGCTCTTCGTCACCCACGATATCGACGAGGCCATTTTCCTGTCCGACCGCATCTACGTCATGACCGCGCGGCCGGGGCGGATCAAGGCCGAGATCGTGGTGCCGCTGGAGCGGCCGCGCGATGCCTCGGTGGCCATGTCGTCGGAGTTCCTCGCCCTGCGTCGCGGCCTGATGGCGCAGATCCGCGAAGAAAGCCTGAAGGCGATGGGCGGCGAGATCAACGATACGGCCCTGCAGGGCCTTAGCATCGACCTGCATCGCGAAACGCTTACGGGTCTGCATCACTAACTCCGGGATACGAACGATGACCTATGTTGTCACGGAAGCCTGCATCCGGTGCAAATTCATGGATTGCGTCGAGGTCTGTCCGGTCGACTGCTTCTATGAAGGCGAGACGATGCTTGTCATCGACCCGGCCCAGTGCATCGACTGCGGGGTATGCGAACCGGAATGCCCGGCCGAGGCGATTCTGCCCGATACCAGCCCGCAAGCCGGCCGCTGGCTGACCCTGAATGCCGACATGGCGGCGCGCTGGCCCAACATCACCAGCAAGGGCCAGCCTCCGGCGGATGCCGAGGCATGGCGCGGCGTGGAGGGGAAGTACGACCGGTATTTCGCGGCCGACCATGGCGCAAAAGTCGAGTGAGGCGACAGCAATGAACATCATGTCTCTGACGGCGCCCTCGCATCCGCTGCTGAAGCCGGGCGGGAATCTGCGGGAGGAGACGGTGACGTATGTGCATCACTGGACCGACACGCTGTTCACCTTCCGCACGACGCGCGATCCGAGCTTCC
>NZ_JBKBHC010000008.1:0-253627 GCF_046297895.1 Ferrovibrio sp.
CGGCATTCTGCTTCACCGTCGTGGTGATCTCGTGCATCGAGGCCGCCGTCTCCTCGATCGAGGCCGCCTGGCTCTCCGTCCGCTGCGCCAGGTCCTGGCTGCCGGTCGAGATCTCGGCCGAGGCGGATTTCACAGCTTCGGCATTTTCGGCAAGGCGGCGGGCAAAATCGCGCAACCGCTCGGCCATGCCGTTGGCGCCATCCTTCAACTGCCCGAACACGCCGCGATAGTCGCCCCGCACACGCTTGGTCAGATCGCCTTCGGCCAGCGCGCCGGTGACGTCGGCCAGTTCGCCGGTGACCGCATGGGTACGCTGGATCATATCGTTCACCGACTGACCCACGCGCTGCATCACACCGCTCAAACCGCCGAGTTCGACCCGGCGCGAGAGGTCGCCATCGGCGGCTGCCATGACCACCTGGCCGATCGACTGCTCGAAGCGCTGTTCCTGCGCCGCACGTTCCTCGGCAAAGCGCTTTCGCTCCTCGTCCTGCTGGCGTTCCAGCGCCACCTTGTCTTCGGCATTGCGTTTGAAAACGGCCACGGCACGCGCCATCTCGCCGACCTCGTCATGACGCTCCTGATACGGAAGCGCCACGGCAAGATCGCCGCCCGAGAGGCGGTTCATCGTCTGGGTGATGGCGTCGATGGGGCGCGAGATATTGCGCCCGATCAGCCAGGCCATCAGGACGCCGACCACCAAAGCGGCCAGGCCAGCTATACCGGCGATCAACTGCGCGCGATTGATCGCACTGGTATAATCGCTGCTGTCCATGGCAATGACCACAGAACCGAAGGGCTTGTCGGAATAATCCCGCACCGCGCCGATCAGCACGGTGCGTGGCCCGGCAGCGGTTTTTATGCGCTCCACCACGGTTTCGCCCTTCAGGGCCGTGGCCAGGTGGTCTGGGCGCGTCAGCGCCTGGTCTTCGAAGGTGCCAGCGAACCGCTTCATGGCATCCTTGTCCTGCACGAACAGGGCAACATCGACGCCATAACGCTGCTTGAAGCTGTCGAAGAAGAACTGGCCGAAGGACATGCCGAGTTCGAACGAGCCGATATGCTTGCCTTCGTTATAGACCGGCACCATGCCGCGCACACCCAAACCCTCGACGCCAAATTCGAGGCCCTGGGTGGGTTTCTGCGTCGTATTCGTGGCGACCACGGTATGGCGGAAGGAAGACAGGTCGTCGCCGAAACGGTCGGGGCGATGCACGCGCAGGAACGACGTGGCCGGCGGCGTGTGGAACTGCATCTGCACCGCGCCGTGATCTTTTCTCAGCGCCTGGAAAGCCGGAACGAACATCTTGGCGAGACGGTCGCGCTCGCCAGTCGCCATCGCAGCCTGGGCATCGGGAATATTGGCGACCAGTGCGCTGAGCGCCGTGGCCTTGGCGGCCTCGGCCGCCACCGCCGCGGTGATATTCTCGTAATAGCTTTGCAACTCGCGCTGCTCGGCGCGGTCGATCAGACCGTTCATCACCAGGAGAGAGGGCGTTATGGTTGCGATAATCGCCAGCACGGCCACAACAACGGCGCAGGCGATCAGGCGCCCCTGCAGGCGCATGTTTTTGATCATTGCTTCCTCTGACCTTGATTGTATCTCGGGCTGGCCTCCTCCCCGGGCGGCCTCACCAGACCAATCAGGCAGCGGCAGGCAGCGCGGGGACGCCCTTGCTGAACAGGCGGTTGACGTCGATCAGGGCAACCATGCGGTCTTCATGGGTGGCGAGCGCGCTGAGGAAACCATGCTCCTCGTCGGCAGCGGTGGCCGGCACAGGCTGCAGGGCGCTGGCATCGAGCGCCAGGATGTCGGAAACAGTATCAACCAGCAAACCGCAGGATTCCGAACCGATCTCGACCACGATCACCACATTGGCGCTGGTCGGATTGGTGATGCCGCCGCCCAGGCGGACGCGCAGGTCGAAGATCGGCACCACGGCGCCGCGCAGGTTGATCACGCCACGCACAAAGGGCGGCGTGTTGGGCAGGGGAGTAACTTCCGTCCAGGCGCGGATCTCGCGCACGCTCAAAAGGTCGAGCCCGTAATTCTGTTCGCCAATGGTGAAGGTCAGCACTTCCTGGTTGCCGCGCAGCGCCGATCCGGCC
Organism: Ferrovibrio sp.; assembly: GCF_046297895.1. Taxonomy (GTDB): domain Bacteria; phylum Pseudomonadota; class Alphaproteobacteria; order Ferrovibrionales; family Ferrovibrionaceae; genus Ferrovibrio. The sequence continues at coordinate 2,110 of NZ_JBKBHC010000008.1, forward strand.
TGGTCGGTTACGGCAGGCATACCGGGGGCGGCGGCAGTGGCGGGAACGGTGGCGGGCGTAGACATGGCGCTCACACTTTCTGCTGTGGACGGTCTTAGGATGTAGACGGTCTGCTGCGAACAGGCAGCCTTATTCAATCTGGAACAACGCGGTAAACGAAACCTTGCGGCTCCGCTCCCCCCCTGACCGCCGTCCTGGGTAACAAGGACGGCGCGGACCCGGTGGGGGTGGGTTTCGAGTTTTGGCAGGGCCCCTTCGGTGGTCGGTCCGGCAGCGGGCGTGACATACCGCGTTGCTTCAGGGGTACCGCACTACAATCATTGGCAAACTTCTAATTGATCTGCAAACAGAATCCCAAGAGGGAAAATCGGGGGGTTATCAAGAATTTACAGCATGAAATCCTGCCAATACACAACTTGTGGGGCCGGATCAGAAAACCAGCTCTATGAGTTGTGGTCCCTGTACCTCCAGCGCCGCCAGAAAGGCGCGGGCGAAATCATTCATCTCATCCACCCGCACGGCCGGCACGCCATGGCCTTTGGCCAAGGCAACCCAGTCGGGGTCAGGCCGGTCGAGGGTGAGCATGTCGATGGCGCGCGGTCCTGGGTTGGCGGCGCCGACATTGGCCAGCTCGTTGCGCAGGATGGCATAGGAACGGTTGGCGAAGACCACCATCGTGACGTCGAGCTGTTCGCGCGCCATGGTCCACAGGGCCTGCAGGGTATAGAAGGCGCTGCCATCCCCGGTGAGCGCGACGATCTTGCGCCCGGGCGCGGCGATCGCCGCGCCAACAGCCACCGGCAGGCTGTAGCCGATCGAACCGCCCATGTTGTTGAGCCAGTCATGCGGCCCGGAGGCCTGGGAAGCGGCAAAGATGCCGCGGCCCGAGGTGATGGATTCATCCACCACCACGGCGTTCTCCGGGATCAGCACAGCCATGGCGGCGGCGATCTTGTCAGGCGTCGGCGCCCCGTCGGGCAGAGCCGGCTTCGGCGGCACGATGGCGGCGGCCACGCCTTTCGGCGCGCCGACCAGATCGGCCAGACGCTCCAATGCGTCGATCAGGTCGGCTTCCACGTCGCAGACCGCGATGATGTTGCAGTCCTTCGGGGTGAGGATGCTCGGCTTTCCGGGATAGGCAAAAAAGGCCACCGGCCGGCGCGCGCCGATCAGCACCAGTTCGTGCACGTCCTTCAGGTTGGCCACGGCCTGATCGACCACGAAGGGAATGCGGCCCACATGCGGCAGGCCGCCGCCACGCTCCATGCGCGCACTGTAGCCGGAATTGGAGAGCTTGCAGCCGGTGGCGGCGGCAATGCGTGCCGCGAGCTCCAGGCCGCGCCGGCGCAGGGCGATGCCACCGAGAATCAGCATGCCCTGCGCGCCGGCTTTTTTCAGCGCAGCGGCAGCGGCGCGCAGATCGGCTTCCTCGGCCTTCGCGCGTGGCGGCACCGCCAGCGGCACGGCGACATCGACGGCATCGTTCCAGGCGGTATCGGCCGGAAGGATGAGGCTGGCAATCTGGCCGCCGTTGCTCATCGCCGCCGCCACCGCCTCGGCGCCCAGGACGGCGACATCGGCGGCCGAATTGGCCCGGCCGATCCAGTGCGACACGGGCCGCGCGATGCCTTCGATATCGGCAGTGAGCGGCGCATCGTATTGCAGGTGATAGGTGGCGTGCTCGCCGATCACGTTGACGATGCCCGAACTGGCCTTGCGCGCGTTATGCAGGTTGGCCACGCCATTGGCGAGGCCGGGCCCCAGATGCAGCAGGGTGGCGGCAGGCTTGTCGGCCATGCGCCAGTAGCCGTCGGCAGCGCCGGTCACCACGCCCTCAAACAGGCCGAGGACGCAGCGCACGCCCGGCACGCGATCCAGCGCCGCCACGAAATGCATCTCCGACGTGCCCGGATTGGCGAAGCAGGTATCGACGCCGGAGGCAACAAGGGTGCGGACAAGGCTTTCGGCGCCGTTCATGGCAGTCTCCGGGGAAGAGTTTTGTTATTCAGACTGTGGCGATGGGCGAGGATGGCGAGCCGACTGCGCCGGTGAGCCGCAGCGGCGGCGCGGTGAGCAGGAAGCGGCTGCGCTTGTGCTGCTTCAGATAGGCCGCCAGTTCGGAGAGGTACCACAACTCACCAAGCGGGATACCCAGCTTGAACAGGCAGTGTTCATGCAGCGGCAGCATGGCATGGCTGCCATCAACGGGTTTCGCGGGCAGGCCCTCGACCGCGTAATTGTCGGCGATCAGGCAACTTACGCCGCTGTCGGTGATCCAGTTCAGCAGTGCCCTGTCGCGGCCATCCAGCACGGCACAGGAATTCTCCAGCCGGTGCAGGTCGGGTTTGCGCCCCATGCTTAAGACAACGTCGCCGAAGCCGGTGTAGAAGCAGAGCATGTCGCCCTTCTCCACCTCCACCTTCTGCGTCTGCATCGCCTGCATCAGGCGGTCGTAGCCGATCCATTCCCGGCGTTCGCCGCATGCGTCATGCAGGTTCACCAGCACGCCGCGGCCCTGCAGGCCATGCCGGGCGAAATTATGAATGCCCAGCGCCTCGGTGCCTTTGGAGGGGAACCGTTCCAGCCGCGGCTCGCCCACTTTACGGTCCTCAACATCCGGCACGTCGCTGCCGCCGCGCCAGCCGTTGTAGAAGACGCGCTCAGGTACGCCGTCGCCATCGGCGTCGAACATCGAACCGATATGGGCGAAGCTGTCCCATTGCGTGGAATACTGCAGGTACAGCAGGGCCGCATCGTCGCTCGACACATCGGTGACGCGCGGATCGTACAGCGAGAGCGGCAAGGCCATGTTCGGCCGACCTTCGCGCACCACCGCAAAGAGCTGCGGCGGGAAGCGGCGCGGATTGAGCAGGTTGCCGCCCGGATATTCCAGCGGCAGCGACAGGCAGAAGGTTCTGCCCTCGCGCACTTCGGCAATGCCCTGCTTCACCTTCTCGGGCGTGATCCAGTTGACGCGGCCGATCCGGTCGTCCGGCCCGAAGTCGCCCCAGTTCGACCCTTCGGGCCGGTTCTTCCAGCGTGCCATTGGTCCTCTGTTCCGGGTTTACGCCGCGCGCTCCTGCATGGCGGCGACGGAATAATGCTTCCAGCGCGCCTCGACGGCGTCGTGCAGTTCACGGCGCAGGCCGGCGGCGAACACGGTTTCCGCCACCAGGAAGGTCGGGCCGATCAGTGCCTGCAGCAGATTGTCGGCCAGCGCCGGACGACGGCCCTCAAAGGCATGGCCAACAAGCTGGAACACCCAGCCGCCGACGAAAAAGACCGCAAAGGCGATCCAGCCGGTGGTGCTGCCCATCGCCGCCACCTGCTCGGCCAGCAGCAGCAGCACGAACCCGACCAGCACCATCAGGCCGCCGACCGTGCGGTCGAGCCAGAGATAAAAGATGCCGGTGCCAAACCACAACAGGGTGGCCAGCGTGATCGTGGCCTCGCCGCCCCAGAGTTCGGTCAGCACCACCCAATGCAGCGGGATGAAAATGGCAAATACGATGGACGGGATGCCGATGAAATGAGTGGCCCGGTTGCGCGGATCGCGGTGATAGGCCGAATACATCGCCATCTGCTCGACGAAGAACGGGTTCATGGCGGTTTCCTCCGGATTTTATCGCCCCCTGCGAGTCGCGGCCGAGTCGCCGCAACGAGGCGTCTTGTGGATAAGCCTAAAGACCCGTAAGGCATTGTCAATTGTGGAGTTTTCGCGCTGCCGTTGCGTCAGCGGGAAAGGGTTTGACTCTGTTGCACCGCAGCCTATTCTCGCGGCGTCGCATTCAGTCCGGCGGGAGAGACGCGAAACCCGAGCTTTAACGGGGGCCCGCGCGCCGAAGGAGCAACCGCCCCGGAAACTCTCAGGCCGAAGGACCGACCGGACTGGCGACACTCTGGAAAGCGGATCGGGGGTCCAATCCCGATCCCACCGAAGGAGTAAGCAGCGGGTATCCCCTGCGAATCTCTCAGGTCCCGGGACAGAGGGGGCGAACGGCGAAACCACCCGCCGCTTCGACTCTGACTCTGTCCGCAAGGTGACCTGCTTGGGCGATACGGCCGAAATCCTGAAAACCACGCCATTGAATGCGCTCCACAAGGAGCTTGGAGCCCGCATGGTTCCCTTCGCCGGCTACGAGATGCCGGTGCAGTATCCGACCGGCATCCTGACCGAACACAAGCATACCCGCGCAGCGGCCGGCCTGTTCGACGTGTCGCATATGGGCCAGGTGAAGATCACTGGCGCCGATCCGTCCAGGGCGCTGGAGGCCCTCGTGCCCGGCGACATCGTTGCGCTGGATGTCGGCAGGATGCGCTACACGGTTTTCACCAACGATGCGGCCGGCATCCTGGACGACCTGATGGTCAACAAGCGCGACCGCGACCTGTTCGTGATCGTCAACGCAGCCTGCAAGGAGCAGGACATTGCCCATATGCGCAGCCGCCTGAAAGGCTGCGAGGTGGAATATCTGGAAGACCGCGCCCTGCTTGCCCTGCAGGGCCCCGCTGCAGTCGATGTACTGTCGCGCCTGAACTCGGTGATGCCGGCGATGAGCTTCGGCATGGGCGCCACGCTGGCTTTGGGCAAATACGAGGCTTTCGTCACTCGCTCGGGCTATACCGGCGAGGACGGTTACGAGATTTCGCTGCCGGCCGCCCAGGCCGAGGAGTTTGCCCGCTGGCTGCTGTCGCAGCCGGAAGTGAAGCCCATCGGCCTGGGTGCGCGCGACTCCCTGCGCCTGGAGGCCGGCCTCTGCCTCTACGGCCACGACATCGACACCACCACGACGCCCATCGAGGCCGGCCTGGCCTGGACGATTTCCAAGCGCCGGCGCGAGGAGGGCGGCTATCCCGGTGCCGCCATCGTGCAGCAGCAGCTGAAGGATGGCGTCTCGCGCAAACGCGTCGGTATTCAGCCCGAAGGCCGCGCGCCGGCCCGCGAAGGCACCGAAATCCTGAACGACAAGGGCGAGAAGATCGGCGTGATCACCTCGGGTGGCTTCGGCCCCAGCGTCGATGCCCCCGTCGCCATGGGCTATGTCGGCACAGACTATGCCAAGGCCGGCACCCCGCTGAGCCTGATGGTGCGTGGCAAGCCGCTGCCCGCCAAGACCTGCACCCTTCCCTTCATCACCAAACGCTACGCCAAGTAAGGAGACGATCCATGACCACCCGTTATACCAAGGACCATGAATGGATCCGTCTCGATGGCGATGTCGCCACCGTGGGCATTTCCGATTACGCCCAGAGCCAGCTTGGCGACGTGGTATTCGTCGATCTGCCCGCGCCGGGCAAGAAGGTGGAAGCCGGCGCCGAAGTGGCGGTAGTGGAATCCGTGAAGGCGGCAAGCGAAGTCTATGCCCCGGCCGGCGGCGAGGTGGTGGAAAGCAACCAGGCGATTGCCGACGACCCGGCGCTGGTGAACCGCGCGGCCCAGACCGATGGCTGGTTCGTCAAGCTGAAGCTGTCCAACAAGGCCGAACTGGACGCCCTGATGGACCAGGCCGCCTACGACGCCTATCTGAAAACCCTCTGACGCAAGGAGCGCGAGATGCGCTATCTCGGTCTGACCGAAGCCGATCGCAGCGAGATGCTGGGCGTGATCGGCGCCCCCAATATCGATGCGCTGTTCAAGGATGTGCCAGCCGGCGCGCTGAACCCGGCCATCGACCTGCCCCCGCATCAGGGCGAGTTGGAGGTCGAACGTGCCTTCGCGGCGCTGGCGAAGAAGAACGTCTCGCCGATGGATGTACCGTTCTTCCTCGGCGCCGGCGCCTATCGCCATCATGTGCCGGCCGCCGTCGATCACCTGATCCAGCGTTCGGAATTCCTCACCTCCTACACGCCGTATCAGCCCGAGATCAGCCAAGGCACGCTGCAATACCTGTTCGAGTTCCAGACCCAGGTGAGCATGATCACCGGCATGGATGTGGCGAATGCGTCGATGTATGACGGCGCCACGGCGGCCGGCGAGGCCGTGCTGATGGCCCAGCGCATCACCAAGAAGGCCAAGGCCGTGCTGTCTGGCGGACTGCATCCGCATTACCGCGACGTGGTCGGCACCCTGATGGACCAGACCGATCAGCCGCATGTGGCGGCGCCTACCGATCTGGCCGGCAACGAAGACCTGAGCAGCCTGATCGACGACCAGACCGCCTGCGTCGTGGTGCAGAACCCGACCGTGTTCGGCCATCTGCGCGATCTGTCCTCGCTGGCCAAGGCCTGCCAGGCCAAGGGCGCGCTGCTGGTTGTCGTCGTGACCGAAGTGACCTCGCTGGGTCTCGTCACGCCACCGGGCGCCATGGGTGCCGACATCGTCGTGGCTGAGGGCCAGGGCCTGGGTGTGCCGCTCAGCTTCGGCGGACCGTATGTCGGCCTGTTCGCTACGCGCGAAAAGTATGTGCGGCAGATGCCGGGCCGCCTGTGCGGCGAGACCGTGGACCAGGATGGCCGGCGCGGCTTCGTGCTGACGCTGTCGGCCCGCGAGCAGCATATCCGCCGCGAGAAGGCCACCTCCAACATCTGCACCAATTCCGGCCTCTGCGCGCTGGCCTTCACCATCCATCTCAGTCTGCTCGGTGAGGCCGGCTTCACCCGGCTGGCCGAGATCAATCATGCCAAGGCGGCGCAACTGGCCGAGAAGCTTTCGGCGATCAAGGGCGTCAGCATCGTGCCGCAGGCCTTCTACAACGAATTCGCCGTCACCCTGCCCAGACCGGCGACCGATGTGGCGGAAAAACTGGTGGCGAAGAACATCCTGGGCGGCGTGCCGGCCGCGCGGCTTTTTCCGGGCGAAAAGGCCCTGGACAACGTGCTGCTGATCGCGACCACCGAAACCAATAGCGAAGGCGACATGGACAAGCTTGTCGCCGCCCTGAAGGAGGTGCTGTGATGCTGAACCGTCAGGGACGCCCCACCACGCCGAACCACGCCGCCGACAGCGCGGCCATCGGCACCATCACCGGCAACCGCGGCCTGCAGATGGAAGAGGCCCTGATCTTCGAGCAGGGCGTCGAGGGCCGCAGCGGCGTGGACCTGCCGGCGCCGCCAAAGGTGGCCGACCGTCTCGGCGGCCTGAAGCGCCAGGGCAAGATCGGCCTGCCGGGCCTGAGCGAGCCGCAGGTGATTCGCCATTTCGTGCGGCTCTCCCAGAAGAACTATTCCATCGATGCCGGGCTGTATCCGCTGGGCTCCTGCACGATGAAGCACAATCCGCGCCTGAACGAGAAGATGGCGCGCCTGCCGGGACTTGGCGACCTGCATCCGCTGCAGCCCGTGTCCACCGTGCAGGGCGCGCTGGAGCTGATCGACCAGCTTGCCGGCTGGCTGAAGAAGCTGACCGGCATGCCGGCCGTGGCGATGTCGCCCGCCGCCGGCGCCCATGGCGAGTTGTGCGGCCTGATGGCGATCCGCGCGGCGCTGAAGGCGCGCGGCGATGTGCGCAAGCGTATTCTGGCACCGGAATCGGCCCACGGCACCAATCCCGCCACGGCGGCCTTGTGCGGCTACACGGTCGATCCGATCCCGGCCACCGCCGATGGCCGCGTCGATCTCGATGCCCTGCAGGCCAAGCTGGGCCCGGATGTGGCGGCGATCATGCTGACCAATCCGAATACCTGCGGCCTGTTCGAGCGCGATATCCGCAAGGTGGCCGACATGGTGCATGCCGCCGGCGCCTTCTTCTATTGCGACGGCGCCAACTTCAACGCCATCGTCGGCAAGGTGCGGCCGGGCGACCTTGGCATCGACGCCATGCATATCAACCTGCACAAGACCTTCTCCACGCCCCATGGCGGTGGCGGCCCGGGTTCGGGCCCCGTCGTGCTCTCCGAGGCGCTGAAGGAATTTGTGCCGGTGCCATATGTGGTGCATGGCAGCGATGGTTTCAGGCTGGTGGAAGCCGACGGCAAAAGCTTTGGCCGCATGAAGGCCTTCCATGGCCAGATGGGCATGTTCATCCGCGCCCTGGCCTACATGATGAGCCATGGCGCCGACGGCCTGAAGCGGGTGGCGGAAGACAGCGTGCTGTCGGCCAATTACGTGATGGCCTCGCTGAAGGACGTGATGACGCCCAGCTTTGAAGGCCCGTGCATGCACGAGGCCCTGTTCGACGACCGCTTCCTGAAGGATACCGGCGTCACCACGCTGGATTTCGCCAAGGCGATGATCGACGAGGGCTATCACCCGATGACGGTGTATTTCCCGCTGGTGGTGCATGGCGCCATGCTGATCGAGCCGACCGAGAGCGAGAGCAAGGACAGCGTGGACACCTTCGTCGCCACCCTGCGCGGCCTGGCCGAGAAGGCCCGCCAAGGCGACCAGGCCGACTGGTTCCGCGGTGCGCCCTACATGACGCCGCGCCGCCGCCTAGACGAAACCCGCGCCGCCCGCGCCCCGGTGCTGCGCTGGAAGCCCGGCACCAACGGCGCGCCGGTCGACAAGGCCGCGGCGGAGTAAGCCGCCGCCAGCGCGCGCCAGATCAAGCCGCCCGGGCGGCGATGCCTATAAGCGTCGGCCGGGCGGCAGTATCCTGTAGTGGCCGGGTTTGCGCGGCACGGCCTGCCATTGCACCAGTCGCGCGATGACGAAGGCGGCGACGGCAATCACCGCGCCGCCGAACAGCCAGACAACAACGATCAGCGCGCCGCCGGCCGAGTCGGCCAGCGCGGCGACCCAGGACAGCCATCCGGCCGGCGCACCGACAGCCGTGAGCTGATCGGCATTGCCGGCCACGAACCCGGCCAACCAGCCGAGCATCGCGTTGCCCAGCCAGGCCAGCAGCGACCATGCGAAGAATGCCATCGCCGCGATGATCCAGATGACGCGCTGCATGGTCAGCGGCCCTCCGCCCTGTATGCGGCGTCGATCACGCCGTCGCAGCGGTCCAGATGCCGGCGCAGCAGCTCGATATTCCTGGTATTCGCGCGATAGAAGATGTCGCCGAACCAGCCGACCACCGGAATCGAACTGATCACCAGATCCACCCCCACATTGCCGGCCATGCGCAGGATGGTGCCGGCCGGAACGCCGAGCCGACGGGCTTCCCAGATCAGATAGCCGGCCATCGCCTTGGCGCCCAGCGTGCCGATGCCGGGGATGATGTTCAGCGCCGCATCCAGACCGACGCGAATATCGGTGCCGGGAATGCGCACCGCGCTGTCGAGCAGCCGCGCCAATGCCTCAAGGCGCTGCCGCGCTTCGACATGGCGTTCGGACGCATAGCCATAGTTTGTCTGCTGAAACTGAGCGGATGCCGCAGTCATGCGTGACCTCCCAAGATCAGAACGCCGGACCAAACCGGATGGCGTTCATCAGGTGGAAGAGTCCGACATCGCAGCAACCGGCTGCCAGAGGGGCCCGGACCCAGTCACGCAGACATGGGAATCCCTGTTTCCATTTCAAGAGATGACCGGCCAAACGATGACCGGCGGCCTGCCTTTGCCACCATATATACCTATAAGTGTATTCATGCAGTACTTATAGACCATTGGTTGATAATATCCCAGCCCGAGGCGTTCTCACGAAGCGCCAACCGAGGCTCATCGTTCAGGGGGAAGACATGGTCAACGAAGCACCGGTCCAGATGCTGGGCCAATTGACGTTCAACTACTCGACTGTTCCGTCCATGCCGCTGATGACGGTCATTCCGTCGGGCATGAACACGCGCGGCATCATCCTGCGCAATGCGGTCATCGTATCCATAGCCGGTGGGGGCCCTTCGACGCCGCCAATGTTGTTTGCCGATGTGAACCTGCTGCCAAACATCGCACCGCCACCGCCGCCGGTCTCTTTTTCACCCACGATGCGGGTGATCCTGGTCGGCAATCCCGTCAGCGGTCCGGGAGGCGTGGCCTCGACGAATGCACAACTTCTGTGGCCGTTATATCTGGAACCCGGCCTGGGCCTGGGCTTCAACTCTAACGGCGCCATATCGGGCATCAGCCTGTACGGGACTTTCGACTACGTCTCCTGAAGAAAGACGCAACCTCCCCGCCTCCCGTCCTCTCGGCCCGGCGCATCGCGCCGGGCTTTTTTTCAGCCGGATCAGGCTTTCCCTTCCGCCCGTTTCAGCAGCGCCATGAGCAGATAGGCCAACAGCGCAAAGCCCAGGCCGGGCAGCAGCATGTTGGTCAGCACGAAAGACCAGTCGATGCCGCAGGTGGTGGGAATACCGCTGCCACGACTCATGTCGATCGGGATATGGCCCCGGGCGGCCGGCACCGGACGGCAGAGCCCCATCGGCTCGTAGCCATGGGTGCGGAAGAGCAGAATGCCGAACAGCACCACAGGCAGCGACAGGCCAAAGGCCAGGCTGGCGATAATACGACCGGCCACCGTCTGAGGCCGGATCCAGCGCGAAAAGCGAAACACGGGGCACTCCTCGTCCGTAAGCGCCCTTCGATAGCAGCAAGCCCGGCCGGATGCCAGCCCGTGGGTATGCAAGCCTGGCGGAGCCGGCCCGGGGACCGTTCAGGCCAGCGCCGCCCTGGCCTGCCGCAGGGTTTCCCCAGGGTCCGCCCCGGCATCGACGGTTTTCCAGTCATCGGGCTGCCGCAGAGTCTGCAACTGCCAGCGCACAACGTCTTCGGTGGCGTCGGAAGCATCGTTACGCCGCGCCGCCACCCGCGCGGTCAGAATCTCGGGCGCCGCAGTCAGCCACAGCCCATCGCACCGGCAGTTCATCTCGCGTGCCAGAGCGGCAGCGGCATCGCGCTCTTCCGCTTTTCCATAGACCGCATCCAGGATCACGCTGGCTCCGCCCTGCAGCAGCACTCGCGCCCGTTCCAGCAACACGGCATAGACGCGCCGGCTGCTGTCCGGCGTGTAGCTGTCTTGCGGCAGGCGCTCCAGGGCCGGCACGTTATGCAAGGCCTTGCGCACGATATCGCTGCGCAGGATCACCGCCCCGCAGGGGCCGCCCAAATCCGGCGCCAGCGCGCGGGCCAGCGTCGACTTGCCGGTGCCCGACAGACCGCCGACCATGACCAGGCGCGGCGGCGGCGGGGCCAGAGCCTGACGCGCCAGGCCCAGGTAGCGCGCGGCATCCACGCGACCGGCATCGGTCAGCGCCGCGATATGGCAGCGGATCGCGGCACGCAGGGCGACATAGAGCGGCAGCAGGCCGATGCCGGCATCGTCGGGCATCGCCTCCAGCCAGGCATTCAGGGCCAGATTGGCCAGATCGCCGCGCCGGTGCTGCAGAAGGTCCATCAGCAGGAAGGCCAGATCGTAGAGAACATCGACGGCGGCAAGGTCGTCATCGAACTCCAGGCAATCGAACAGCACCGGCCGGCCGTCGATCATCGCGATGTTGCGCAGGTGCAGATCGCCATGGCCGTGGCGCATGCGGCTTTCGGCACGCCGCCGGGCCAGCACCGATCGGCGTCGCTCGACTTCCGCCTGCTGGACGGCGCGGAAATCGGCCAGCGCCCCTGCCGGCAACGCGCCGGCCGGCAGGCTGGCGAAGGCGGCATCGTTGAGCGCGATGGTCTGCGCCACCATGGCCGCGGCCTCGCGATCCACCGGTTCGGCTTTGGCATGAAAGGCGGCGATATCAGAGGCCAGCGCCACGATCGTGGCCGGCGTCACTGCGCCGTCGGCCAGCAGACGGTCCAGCGTCTGGCGGGGATCGAAGCGCCGCATCTCGACCAGCCATTCGACGGGGGCGGCCCGAGGCTCGAACGACAGCCGACCCGCCGGATCGCGATAGATCGCGCGGCAGCCGAGGTAAAGCTGCGGCGCGGTGCGGCGGTTGAGCGACACCTCGCGTTCGCAGGCGATGCGCCGTTTCTCCAGGGTGGAGAAATCCACATAGGGCAGAGCCACGGCCTTCTTCAGTTTCCAGGCGCGGTCGCCGGCGAGGAAGACGCGCGAGATATGCGTCTCGATCACGGCATCGGGCGCCGGTGCGAACAGTGCGGCGATATCGGCGGGGTTGGGTTCGGTCATCGCATCAATCTATCCCGACCGGGATGACGGATGTTTGACCGAGCGCAATCGGCGCCGCGCTTTTACGCCGCCTTGGAATAGGTACGGTCGACCAAGTTCACGATGGCGCGCATGATGGCGGTGAGGTCGTAATCCTTCGGCGTGAACACGCCGGCGATGCCGGCCGCCTTCAGCCGCAATTCGTCTTCCGGCGGAATGATGCCGCCCACCACCACCGGCACGTCGCCGATGCCCTCGGCACGCATGCGCTGCATCACGTCGGTGGCCAGTTCGACATGGCTGCCGGAGAGGATGGACAGACCGACCAGGTGCACGCCTTCTTCCAGGGCGGCCGAGACGATCTGCTCCGGGGTGAGGCGGATGCCTTCGTAGACAACCTCCATACCGCAGTCGCGCGCCTTCACGGCGATCTGCTCGGCGCCGTTGGAATGGCCGTCCAGGCCCGGCTTGCCGACCAGCAGCTTGAGCGGCCGGCCCAGGCGCTGGGCCACGGCCTTCACCTCCGCGCGCAGTTCGTCCATGCCATCGTTGGCGAGCGCGCCGCTAGCGGCCGCCACGCCGGTGGGCGCCCGGTATTCGCCAAACACCTTGCGCAGGGCGGCAGCCCATTCGCCGGTGGTGACGCCGGCCTTGGCGGCCCTGATGCTGGGCTCCATGATGTTGCGGCCATCGCGCGCAGCGGCTTCGAGTTCGGCGATCGCCGCGTCAACCGCCTTCTGGTCTCGGCTGGCGCGCCAGGCCTTCAGCCGCTCGATCTGCTCGGCCTCGGCCGCCGGGTCGACCGTCATGATCGCGCCGCCTTCGGATGCCACCAGCGGCGATGGCGCGCTTTCGGTGAACTTGTTGACGCCGACCACGGTGATTTCGCCGGTTTCGATGCCGCGCACCCGCGCCGTATTGCTTTCCACCAGGGCCTGCTTGAGATAGCCGGTTTCCACCGCCTGGATCGCGCCGCCCATGTCCTCGATACGCTTCAGCTCGGCGCGCGCGGCGGTCTTCAGCTGCTCGACCTTGGCATTTACGGCCGGGTTGCCGTCGAACAGGTCTTCGTATTCCAGCAGGTCGGTCTCGTAGGCCACGATCTGCTGCAGACGCAGCGACCATTGCTGGTCCCATGGCCGCGGCAGGCCGAGCGCCTCGTTCCAGGCCGGCAGCTGCACGGCGCGGGCGCGGGCCTTCTTGGACAGCACCACGGCCAGCATCTCGAGCAGGATGCGATAGACGTTGTTCTCCGGCTGCGGCTCGGTCAGCCCCAGCGAATTCACCTGTACGCCGTAGCGGAACAGCAAAGCCTTGGGATCGGTGACGCCATACCGCTCGCGGCCGATTTCCTCCCACAGGTCGACGAAGGCGCGCATCTTGCAGATTTCGGTCACAAACCGGATGCCCGCATTCACGAAGAAGCTGATGCGGCCGAAGGCCTGGGCGAAATCGGCTTCGGGCACCTGGCCGGAATCGCGCACCGCATCCAGCACCGCTATCGCGGTCGCCAGCGCATAGGCCAGCTCCTGCACCGGCGTGGCACCCGCTTCCTGCAGGTGATAGCTGCAGACGTTTGTCGGATTCCACTTCGGCAGTTCGCGGTAGGTGAAGGCGATCACGTCGGTGATCAGCCGCATCGAGGCCTGCGGCGGGAAGATGTAGGTGCCGCGCGACAGGTATTCCTTGATGATGTCGTTCTGTACCGTGCCGTTCAGATCAGCGCGTTTGGCGCCCTGCTCCTCGGCCACGGCGATATAGAGCGCCAGCAGCCAGGCCGCCGGGGCGTTGATGGTCATCGAGGTATTCATCTGGGCGAGCGGAATCTGGTCGAACAGCACCCGCATGTCGCCCAGATGGCAGATCGGCACCCCGACCTTGCCCACCTCGCCGCGGGCCAGCACATGGTCGCTGTCGTAGCCGGTCTGGGTCGGCAGGTCGAAAGCCACCGACAGGCCGGTCTGGCCCCGGCCCAGATTGGTGCGGTAGAGCGTGTTCGATGCCTTGGCCGAGCTGTGGCCGGAATAGGTGCGGAACAGCCAGGGCTTCTCGGGACCCGCCTTTTCGCGCTTGCGAACAGAAGTGGCCGTGGTAGCGTCTGTAGGGCGAGTCGCGGACATAATTTTATTCCGTGTCAAGTTGACCTTAGGTTATTTAGTTACCTATTGCGTTGCACAACCGAAATATCATAACCTCTGCTGCATTGCAAAACGATCTTGCCATTTTTTCGCTTCCGCAAAAAGATAGCAACCGTCTTGTAACAACACCGTCTCGAGGCGCTCGGCAAGGCTAATCCCGGCCGGCAGGGCCCAACAAGAGAAGAAATCAAGCTCGGAAAGAGCGTGTACAGGGACAGCGAAAGGCAAAGGAGCTTCGCCATGTCGAATGCGGGTGGAACTGTGGTGGCGCTGCAGACTGGGAATGCGGGGCAGCCCCAGAAGGCGCAAACCGGCAGCTACAAGGATCTTTACGAGGTGGGTGAAATCCCCCCGCTCGGCCATGTGCCGAAGCAGATGTATGCCTGGGCGATCCGGCGCGAACGCCATGGTCCGCCCGAGCAGTCGATGCAGCTGGAAGTGCTGCCGACGCCGGAGATCGACGCCGACGAGGTGCTGATCCTCGTGATGGCCGCTGGCGTGAACTACAACGGCGTCTGGGCCGGCCTGGGCGTGCCGATATCGCCCTTCGACGTGCACAAGGCCCCCTATCACATCGCCGGCTCGGATGCCTCGGGCATCGTCTATGCCGTCGGCCGCCGCGTGAAGCGCTGGAAGGTCGGCGACGAGGTGATCGTGCATTGCAACCAGGATGACGGCGACGACGAGGAATGCAACGGCGGCGACCCGATGAACTCGCCAACCCAGCGCATCTGGGGTTACGAAACGCCGGATGGCAGCTTCGCGCAGTTCGCCCGCGTGCAGTCGCGCCAGCTGATGCCGCGGCCCAAGCACCTGACCTGGGAGGAAAGCGCCTGCTACACGCTGACGCTGGCCACCGCCTACCGCATGCTGTTCGGCCATCGTCCGCATATTCTGCGGCCGGGCCAGAACGTGCTGGTCTGGGGTGCCGCCGGCGGCCTGGGTTCGATGGCGATCCAGTTGATCGCCATCTCGGGTGCCAACGCGATCGGCGTGATCTCGGACGAATCGAAGCGCGACTTCGTCATGAGCCTGGGCGCCAAGGGCGTGATCAACCGAAACAACTTCGACTGCTGGGGCCAGCTTCCTCCGGTCATGGATACCGAGAAATACGCGGCCTACATGAAGAAGTGCCGTGAATTCGGCAAGGCGATCTGGGACATCACCGGCAAGGGCAACGATGTCGATTTCGTGTTCGAGCATCCCGGCGAGCAGACCTTCCCGGTCTCGTGCTTCGTGGTGAAGCGCGGCGGCATGGTGGTGTTCTGCGCCGGCACCACCGGCTTCAACATCACCTTCGACGCGCGTTTCGTGTGGATGCGGCAGAAGCGCATCCAGGGCAGCCACTTCGCCAACCTGCTGCAGGCCAGCCAAGCCAACCAGCTGGTGATCGAACGCCGCCTGGATCCCTGCATGTCGGAGGTGTTCAGCTGGGCCGACATCCCGCGCGCCCATACCAAGATGTGGAAGAACCAGCACAAGCCCGGCAACATGGCCGTGCTGGTGAGCGCCAAGGTGCCGGGTCTGCGCACCGTTGAAGATGCGATCGAAGCGGGGAATTCCTAACCCTTCTCGACGCTGACCAGCCGGCGGGGGTAACCCTGCCGGCTGAACCTTTTCAGTCCTCTTTCCCATGAGCGCCACGATGTCTGCTGCCGCCAAGCCTGTCCCCGCCAACGAATCCCTGCTGATCGGCGACCTGCTGTCCAACTGCGCGGCAGCACTGAAAGCCGCGGAGCAGTTGGCGGCCCACGCCACGGCTGCGGTGGCGCAACTGGTGCGCGGCGCCGATGGCCATATCGACGGCGCGCGCCTGGAGGAAGAGCAGTTCGCTGCCCATGGCCTGGCGTGGCTGGCCACCTATGTGGCAACGCTGAAGGAAAGCCTGCATTGGGCCGAGCGCCTGCAGGCCGAGGGCAAGCTGCGCGAGTTGGAGGCGCTGATCCTGCAGGCCGGGTTCGGCGAGTATCTGGCGCAGATGCAGGGCGGCATCCCGATGAGCCAGGTGGAGGTCTGCCGCCCCGACGACCTGGGCATCACGACGGAGGCGCTGCAGGCCTTCCTGACCGCGCCTGTGCAGCGCCTGATCCAGGCCGGCAACACCTCTGCCGTGCGCAGCCGGATCGGTGCACTGATCCAGGACGGCCTTTCGACCGGCGATTTCGGCGAACTGGGCCTGGATGAAACGATGGCGATGGTGCGCGAGCAGTTCCGCCGCTTCGGCGAGGACAAGGTCGCACCCTTTGCCCATGACTGGCATCGCAACGATGACTTCATCCCCATGGAGATCGTCTTGGAGATGGCCGAGCTTGGCGTGTTTGGCCTGACCATCCCTGAGGAATATGGCGGGCATGGCCTGGGCAAGATGGCGATGTGCGTCGTCTCCGAAGAACTCAGCCGCGCCTATATCGGCGTGGGCTCGCTGGGCACCCGCGCCGAGATCGCCGCCGAACTGATCCTGCGTGGCGGCACGGAAGAGCAGCGCAAGCAATGGCTGCCCAAGCTGGCCTCGGGCGAAATCCTGCCGACTGCCGTGTTCACCGAACCCAATACGGGCTCGGACCTCGGCAGCTTGCGCACCCGCGCCGTGAAGGACGGCGACGTTTACAAGGTGACCGGCAACAAGACCTGGATCACCCATGCCGCTCGTACCGACCTTATGACACTGCTGGCGCGCACCGACCCGAACGAGAAAGGCTACAAGGGCCTTTCGATGTTCCTGGCCGAAAAACCGCGCGGCGACGATGCCAACCCCTTCCCCGCCAAGGGTATGACCGGCGGCGAGATCAAGGTGCTCGGCTATCGCGGCATGAAGGAATACGAGATCGGCTTCGACGGGTTCGAGGTGAAAGCCGAGAATCTGCTGGGCCAGCGCGAGGGGCAGGGCTTCAAACAGTTGATGGAGACGTTTGAATCCGCCCGCATCCAGACCGGCGCCCGCGCACTCGGCGTGGCGCAATGCGCGCTGGAACTCGGCCTAAAATACGCCAATGAGCGCGTCCAGTTCGGCAAGCCGATCTACAGCTTCCCGCGCGTGCATGGCAAGATCGCCTGGATGGCGGTGGAAACCATGCTGGCGCGTCAGCTCTGCTATTTCGCCGCGCGCGAGAAGGATCAGGGCCGACGCTGCGACCTGGAAGCCGGCATGGCCAAGCTGCTGGCTGCACGCATCGCCTGGGCCAACGCTGACAACGCGCTGCAGGTGCATGGCGGCAATGGCTATGCCGAGGAATATCCGATCAGCCGCGTGCTGTGCGACGCGCGCATCCTCAACATCTTCGAGGGCGCCGCCGAAATCCAGGCGCAGGTGATCGCGCGCCGCCTGCTGGAAACCCGCAACGGCTGAAGGCCCTAACGCACGAAATCCGTATCGGTGGGGTTGCCGCCGCAGACCAGCACGCCGACGCGTTCGCCGGCCGCCGGCTTGTAAACACCGCTGAGCAGGGCGGCAAAGGCGGCCGCCCCGCCCGGTTCCGCCACAAGGCGCAGCTTGTCCCACAGGGCAATCTGGGCGGCGCGGATCGCCTCGTCGCGCACCAGCACCGAGGCCGCCACATGCGACTGCGCGATGGGAAACATCAGCCCGCCGACCTGGCGTGGCGCCAGCGAGTCCGCGGCGATGCCGCCAGCCGGCGCATCCACCGGCCCGCCGGCCTGCAATGCCATATGTAGGGTCGGTGCCGTCTCGGGCTCGACCGCCACCACCTTCACCCTGCCGGCATACCAGGCGGCGATGCCGCCGATCAGCCCGCCGCCGCCCACCGCCACGAACAGGGTATCCAGCTGAGGCGCCTGTTCCTCAAGTTCCAGCCCGACGCTGCCCTGGCCCAGCAGGGTCTCGGCCTGATCGTAGGCATGCACCGGCAGGGCGCCACTTTCCGCCTGCCAGGCCTCGGAGGCTGCCAGCGCATCGGCGTAGCGCTCGCCGCCCACCACCAGGTCGGCGCCGTAATCGCGGATGCGGGCGATCTTCATCGGGGCCGCAATGCTCGGCACATAAATCCGCGCCGGCAAGCCAAGCCGCATGGCCGCAAAGGCCACCGCTGCGCCATGATTGCCGCCCGAGGCCGCCACGACGCCCGCTGGCGGCACGGCACGGCCCAGCAGGTTGGCAAAGGCGCCGCGCGCCTTGAACGACCCGGAGTGCTGCAGCAGTTCCAGCTTCAGGATGAACGGCGCACCCCGCAGGCCGAAGTCCCCCGGCTGGATTTCGATGACCGGCGTGCGCCGGACATGGCCGGCGATGGATATATATGTGCGGGCGATACCGGCGCGGTCGATGGTGAGGGCAAGGCGGTCGGCCATGAAATGATCCTGCTGTTTGCTTGACTATAATTAGGAATATGGCTAATTAGCAATATGCCTGACCTAAATTCCTTGCGCGCCCTGGCCAACGACAAGCGCCTCGCCATCCTCGACTGGCTGCGCGATCCCGTGGCCCATTTCCCGCCGCAGGTGGATGGCGATCTGGAGAAAGACGGTGTCTGCGGCCTGCTGATCGCCGAAAAGCTGGGGGTCAGCCAGCCGACCGCCAGTGAGCACCTGAAAATCCTGGTCCGGGCCGGCCTGCTGCGCACCAGGCGGATCAAGCAGTGGACCTTCTACAAGCGCGACGAAGCCGCCATCACGGCCTTCAAGCAGGCGATCCAGCGCGGGCTGTAGACCGGCGCGACGCATTGCCGCGCCGGGCGGCGGCCTGACGGTTGGACCTGCCCCGCCGGGCGCTATATCCTCCGCCCATGCAAGGCATCGTCAACACCCTGATTCCGGTTTTCGCCGTTGCCACCTTCCTGGTGCTGTGCGTGGGCATCTATGCCCTGTTCCGGGGCGGGCAGTTCAACCGCTCCTATTCCAACCTGCTGATGCGCTGGCGCATCCTGTTGCAGTTCATCGCCATCGTCCTGATCGCGGTGGCGAGCTTCGCGTTCCGGAACTGAGCCCGGCCATGGTCAAACTGGACAAGATCTATACCCGTGGCGGCGACAAGGGCATGACCTCGCTGGGCAACGGCGAGCGGGTTCCCAAACACGACCTACGGGTGGAAGCCTATGGCGCCGTAGACGAGGCCAATGCCGCCATCGGCCTGGCCCGCCTGCACACCGCCGGCACCGACCTGGATGCCATGCTGTCGCGCATCCAGAACGACCTGTTCGACCTGGGCGCCGATCTCTGTACTCCGGAGGAGGACGAGCAGGATCCCCGCCGCCGTCCGCCCCTGCGCATGGCCCAGGTGCAGGTGGATCGGCTGGAGGCGGAGATAGACGCCATGAATGCGCGCCTGAGCCCCCTCACCTCTTTCATATTGCCCGGCGGCAGCCCGGCCGCAGCCCACCTACATCTCGCCCGCACCATCGTGCGTCGGGCCGAGCGGCTGGTCACCGCCCTGCAGGATGCCGAACGGATCAATCCTGCCGCACTCAGCTATATCAACCGGCTGTCCGACCACCTCTTCGTCGCCGGCCGGCACGCCAACGGCGATGGCAAAGCCGACGTGCTGTGGGTTCCGGGCCTGAACCGGGGCTGATCACGCCATCCATCGCTGCCCGGCAATTTCTGCCGGGAACAGCGCGCCGCCGGGAAAGCCAGGCAGAAGCTGCCGCCCCCTCACCGCCCAGCCCGATGAAGTAATATTATTATAAAACAATAGCTTATGGCGCGCGCCCGAAATTGGCACGCGGCTTGCTCCTACCCTGGCAAATCGGTTTCGAGCCAGGAGGCAGTGTTATGACGATCAGTGGTTCTTTGCAGACCTCGATTACCGGCCTGAACGGCCAGTCGACGGCGATCAGCTACATTTCCGACAACGTCGCGAACGCAGGCACCATCGGCTACAAGAAGGTGGAATCGCGGTTCCAGACGCTGGTCACCCAGTCCAGCGCACAAGCCAACACCCACTCTCCGGGCGGCGCGCTGAACCAGCCCTTCTTCGCCAACAACTCGCAGGGCGCGATCCAGCAGGTGAACTCGACCACCTCGATCGCCCTGGTCGGCGGCGGTTTCATCCCGGTTTCGAAGAAAAACGGCAACGACCAGGCCACCGGCCTGCCGACCTTCGAGACGACCTCGTACTTCACCCGCGTCGGCGACTTCAACCAGAACAATGACGGTTACCTGGTGAATTCGTCGGGCTACTTCCTGCGTGGCTGGCCGATCGATCCGGTCACCGGCGTGGTCGACAGCTCGGCCACCGAGGAGGTGCGCGTGTCCAACCTGCTGGACGCCCCCGTGGCGACCAGCACGGTGGATTATGCCGCCAACCTGCCCTCGAACGCGCTGGACCCGAACGGCAACCTGCCGGCCACCCTGCCGCTGTCCTCGATCCAGGTGTTCGACGCGCTGGGCAACGCCCGCACCCTGAACCTGGAATGGACCCGCACCGGCACCAATACCTGGGAACTGGAAGTTACCGCGCCGGGCAGCGGCGTGGCCGGCTCTGGCGCCAGCGTGTTCGGCCCGGCCACCGTCACCTTCGGCGGTTCGGTCGCCGGCACCAATATCAGCCCCGGCACGATCGCGTTCCTGGGCACCGCCGGCGGCCTGACCGGCACCGCCGCCTCGGGCGTCGACGAAGACGCCTCGTTCAACTTCAGCCTCAACTACGGCTCGGGCTCGCAGAACATCAAGCTCGACCTGGGCTCGTTCGGCAACTCGATCGGCACCACCCAGTATGCCGGCGACACCCTGACGCTGAACAACTTCAGCCAGAACGGCGTGCCGCAGGGCAACTTCAAGAACCTCAGCATCGACCAGGACGGCTTCGTCTCGGTCACCTTCGACAACGGCAACGTGAAGCAGTTCTACCAGATCCCGGTGGCACGCTTCCGTGACCCGACCGAACTGGACCGCGTGGCTGGCAACGCCTTCGTCGAGACGCCGAGTTCGGGCTCCGCTGTGCTCTCGCAGTCAGGCTCCAGCGGCGCCGGCGACTATGTGTCGGCTGCCATCGAAGGCTCGAACGTCGATATCGCGGAGGAGTTCTCCAAGCTCATCGTTGCCCAGCGCACCTACTCGGCCAATGCCAGGTTGATCACGGCCGCCGACGAGCTGCTGCAGGAAACGATCAACATCCGCCGCTAACCGGACTGACCGCCGGGCCCGCAAGCCCGGCGGTCGGCCGCCAGCCCCGGCGGTGCGGAAAGCACTGCCAAGAGTTGGAAAAGGATTTCACCCATGTCGCTCAGCGCCGCCCTCAACACCGCAGTCATCGGCCTGCAGACGCTGCAGCAGCAGACCAGAATCGTTTCGGGCAACGTCTCCAACGCGCAGAACCCGAATTACAGCCGCAAGATCGCCACCCTGACCACGCCGGTCGCCGAGGGCCTGCCGCAAGCCTCGCTCATTTCCCAGATCACCCGCGTCGCCGGGCCGGAAATCCAGCAGGATCTCTACAAGATCACCGCCGATTTCGGCCAGCTCGAACAGCAGTATGCCTTCACCAAGGAACTGTCCGAGATTCTCGACGCCACCAACACCACCGGCGACCAGCCCACCCTGATCGCCATGCTGACCCGTTTCGAGGATGCCTGGAAACAGCTTGAGGCGACACCGGAAGACACCGCAATCCGCAGCCTCGTGGTTCAGCGCGGCGTTGAACTCACCACTGAAATCCGCCGACTGAACAGCCTGCAGTCGGAACTGCAGACCCGCGCTCAGGAACAGCTGATCGGCGATATCGCAATCGTCAACGAAGCCGCTCTGCAGATCGCCAAGCTGAATACCCAGATCACCTCCCAAGGCTCGGGCGGCAACCCGATCGGCGACCTGGAAGACCTGCGCGATCAGGAAGTCGCCAAACTGGCCGACAAAATCGGCATTCGGACCGTGATCAACGATCGCGGCGAACTGTTCGTGTACTCCGATGGCGGCGTTCAGATCGTCGGCACCGTGGCCCAGCAGTTCGAATATCAGGCGACCGGAACGCCGCCGGGCATCTTCCTGCAGGGCGGAACCAGCAACCTGAATCTCGGCTTTCAGAGCGGCTCGATCCGTGCGGGCCTGGATTACGTCGACTCCTCCGCCACCGCACTGGCATCGACCGATCCGAATGTCGGCACGCTTACGAAATTCTTCAACCAGCTCGACTCACTGGCCTCGAACCTCGTTGCCGTCGTGAACGAGGCCTATGATCCGACCAACGTCAACCAGTTCTTCACCTTCATCGCACCGGGCACCCCCGGCCAGGAAGCCGGCTTCATTCAGGTAAACACCGCCCTGCAGACCACGCCGGCCAACCTGGACGCCACAGCGGCGGGCCGCGTGCAGCAGGCGATGCGCAACCAGACCCTGACCGCCAACCAGATCCAGCGCACTACGGCGGCGGCGGCCACCGGAACCTATCCGCAGGCAGTGACCGTCGACCTGAACGGCCTGACCATTTCCAGCGTGAATATCTTCGGCCTGGCCAACGGCATCCTGGCCTACCATGCACGTGCGACGGCCGATAACGAGTCGAATCGCGATACCGCCGAACGCCAGCAGCATGCCCTGGATCAGAAGCTGCGCAACCTGACCGGCGTCAACATCGATGACGAACTGGCACAGCTTCAGGTTCTGCAAAACAACTACGCCGCGCTGGCTAATGTTATGAACACGGTCACCGCCATGTTCGACGAACTCGTGAACATCGGGAGGTAACGATGGTCGCTGTTTCCGGCAATACCCAGTATGCCAACCAACTCGATGTCACCCGCAACATCCGCCTGCTCAATCTGCAGCTGGCGCGGCAGAACCAGCAGCTCGGCTCGGGCAGGTATGCCGACGGCCTGATCGGCGTCTCCCAGCGCGCCCTCGAACTGGGTCAGTTGAAGTCCGAACTCGGCACCGTCAACAATTACATGTCTGCCGTGCAGACCGCCCAGAACCGGGTGAATATCTACGCCATTACCATCGAAGAGATCATCGATATCGCAACCGAAGCGCAGGATACGATGCTGAAGAACCGCGATGCGTTCTTCGCCACGACGTCGGCGCCGCGGACCCAGATCAACACCCTGCTCGACCGCGTCGGCTCCCTGCTGCAGACCAAGGACGGCGACCGCTTCCTGTTCGGCGGCACCGACTACACCGTCAATCCGCTCAACGGCCAGCTTTCCGCCCTGCCCACCACCTATGCCGCCAATGCCGTACCGGGTGCCGTCGGCTATCCGGTGCCCTTTGCTCCCGCGGCGACCTCAGGCACCTATCCGCCGGCGCCGCATACCGCGGCCAGCTTCTATCTCACCACCACCGGCACGCTGGCGAACACCTACAATTTCAACGGCATAACCCTGTATACGGACGATAACGAGCAGGTCACCTACGGCGTGTCGGCCGCCGAAAACGGCTTCCAGACCCTGATCGACTCCATGATCCGCTTCCGCGATGCCACCGCCGACATTGCGACCAATCCGGCCAACTATCAGGCCCGTGTCGACAATGCCCGGACCCAGTTGAGCACCGCACTGACCGAACTGAAAACCATTGCCTCGCGCAATGGCTACAAGCAGCAGCAGCTTGAAGAGGTGATGGATCGCCACAACCGCTCTCTCGACGTCCTGCGCACCCGCATCGGCAGAATCGAGAATGTCGACATCGCCGAAGTGTCGGTCAACATCAAGAACCTGCAGACCTCGCTGGAGGCCAGCTACGTCATCACGAGGGACAGCCTGAGCCTCTCGCTCGTCAACTTCCTGCGCTAGGCCGCGTAACGGCCATTTTCGGCGGATTCCGAGCCGGCCGGAGGGTGTATATCCCTGCCGGCCGGTTGCGATTCAGGCGACTTTGCCTATAGTCCGGCCTCTGGACAGGTCCGGCCATGCAGATACAGATCTACAACACCCTCGCCCGTCAGAAAGAGCCTTTCGTCCCGCAGGACCCCCAGCGGGTAACGATGTATGTCTGCGGCCCCACCGTCTACAATTACGCCCATATCGGCAATGCGCGGCCCGTGGTGGTGTTCGACACGCTCTACCGGTTGTTGCAGCAGGCCTACGCGAACGTGATCTACGTCCGTAACGTCACCGACGTCGACGACAAGATCAACGCTGCGGCCAAGGCCGAGAATGTACCGATCGGCACGATCACCGAACGCTACCACCAGGTCTATAGCCAGGACATGGCGGCGCTCGGCGCCCTGCCGCCGCGGATCGAGCCGAAGGTGACCCAACATATCGGCGCCATCATCGGTATGGTCGAACGCCTGATCGCCAACGGCCATGCCTATGAAGCTGAAGGCCATGTCCTGTTCAACGTGCCCTCGTTTGCCGAATATGGCCGTCTGTCGCGGCGTGACCGCGACGACATGATCGCCGGCGCCCGCGTGGACGTGGCGCCCTACAAGCGCGATCCGGCCGATTTCGTGCTGTGGAAGCCCTCGCCGCCGGACCTGCCGGGCTGGGACAGCCCCTGGGGCCGCGGCCGGCCGGGCTGGCATATCGAATGCTCGGCCATGATCGAGAAGAACCTGGGCGCCGGCACCATAGATATTCATGGCGGCGGACACGACCTGATCTTTCCGCACCATGAAAACGAAATCGCACAGAGCACCTGCGCCCATGGTGGCAGGCTGTTCAGCCGCTACTGGATGCATAACGGCTTCGTAAACATCGAATCCGAGAAGATGTCGAAATCGCTGGGCAATGTGCTGCTGGTTCACGAGTTGCTGAAACAGGCGCCGGGCGAGGCGATCCGGCTCGCCCTGCTGTCGGCGCATTACCGCCAGCCGCTCGACTGGACCGAGGCCGGCCTGCGCGAGGCCAAGGCGCAACTCGACCGGCTGTATCGCGCGCTAGACGGGTTGAGGGACGTCCAGGCGTCGGCCGACCGCGCGCCTGAAGCCTTCATCGCCGCGCTGGCCGATGACCTGAACACCCCAAAGGCACTGGCCGAACTGCACCAGATCGCCAACGCCGCAAACAAGGCGACCGATGCGGCTGAAAAATCCCGGCTGAAGGGCGAATTGCTGGCGGCGGGCTGGCTGATCGGCCTGCTGCAGCAGGATCCGGCCGCATGGCTGAAGGGCGAGGTAAGCGCCGATGTCGACGTTGCCGAGATCGAAGCCCTGATCGAAGCCCGCAAGGCTGCGCGCGCGCGCAAGGACTGGGCAGAGTCGGATCGCATCCGCGATGAACTGGCCGCACGCGGCATCCTGCTGGAAGATAAGGCCGGCCAGACGAGCTGGCGGGTGGCGTCATGAGCGAAAGCATCACGGACATCCAGGAACGGATCGTCGAGGATTTCAGCGTTTTCGACGACTGGATGGATCGCTATCGTTTCCTGATCGACCTCGGTCGCGCCCTGCCGCCCTACCCGGAGCATCTGCGGACCGATGAATGGCGCGTGAAGGGCTGCATCAACCGGGCCTGGCTGCATGGCGAGGCCCGCGAGGGCCGCGTCTATTACCAGGCCAGCAGCGAGTCAGAGATCGTGGCTGGTCTGATCGCCCTGCTGCTGAAAGTCTATTCCGGCCGCACCCCGCGCGAAATCATCGACAACCCGCCGGATTTCCTGCAGCGCATCGGCGTGTGGGAGAATATCACCTCGAACCGGATCAACGGCCTGAACGGAATGATAGCCCTGATCCGCGGCGTGGCTGAGGCCGAACTGAAAACGGCCTAGGCGTCAGGCCTTCCGGCGCGCGGCCTCGATCTGGTCAATCGCCTTCACAACGGCTTCGAAAGGCAGCAGCACGGCATTGTGACGCGCCTTGTGTTCGCGCACCGGCACCAGCACTTCGAGGTCCCGGAACGCCCCGCCGGCAAAATCCGGGCCTGGCGGCGGCCCGTTTTCCTTCAGCATGGCCCGCATGATGCCATTCAGTTCGCGCAGGGTGGCGGCGTCCTGGCCCACCACATGCCGGCCGAAAATCGAGGCGGAAGCCTGCCCCAGGGCACAGGCGCGCACCTGCTGGCCATAGCCGGTCACCCGGCCGTCTGGCCCCAGGGCCAGTTCCACCGTGATGCGGCTGCCACAGAGCGGACTGTGATGCGTAACCGTGGCATCGGCGGCGGCCAGCGGTTCGGTCTGGCCGATATGTGCCGCAAAATTAAGGATTTTCTCGTTATACAGGGCGTTCAGCATGGGCTTTCCGGGCGGCTTGGCTTGATGGAGGCGCCCCCCAACGATATATAACGGCCATTCTCGGAAGAGCAATCCGGCCGGCGCGGCGCCCTGCCCCGGCCGCCAGAGGAGTTAAGCCCGTGTTCGCCAATCGCATCAGTGTGGAACAGGTTGAGGAAGGTAACGAACTGGCGCCGAAATTCGACGCCGAGGGCCTGCTGCCCTGCGTTACCACCCAGGCCGATACCGGCGAGGTTCTGATGCTCGGCTACATGAATGCCGAGGCGCTGAAGCGCACCATCGAGACCGGCGAGGCGCATTACTACAGCCGCAGCCGCAAGGTGCTGTGGCACAAGGGCGCCACATCCGGCTTGGTGCAGAAGGTGGTCGAAATGCGCATCGACGACGACCAGGACGCCGTATGGCTCCGCGTGCGGGTGGTGGGCGATGCCTCCTGCCATGTCGGCTACCGGTCCTGCTTCTACCGCTCGGTGCCGACCGGTCAGGCGGAAAGCGGCAAGCCGGTGGAACTGACCTATGAGGAGAAGGAAAAGACCTTCGACCCCAAGGCAGTCTATGGCGACGCCCCGAATCCGACGATCCTCTGATCCTGATACTTTGCGGTCCGTTCAGAAAGCCGATGGCCAGTCCATCGGCTTTTTTCATATCAATCAACAATTTGCCGCACCGCATATTATCAACTCATAATGCCCGCAGAATCCTGTAATGCGCTAGAATGCGAGCATTCGGAATGATCCAAGTGCAGCTTCGAAATGGCGCCATCCAGCAAATCCCTGCTCGACTCTTTGGGAGACTTCTTCTTCGGTGAAGACGAAGCCGCGCGCCCTGCGCCGACTGCCGCCGGCAAGTCCGCTTCGATGAATGCGAAATCGCCCATTGCCACAGGCAAGATTCCGGCCGGCACGATGCAACTGATAGGCCTGCAGAATGTGCGCGAGATACTGGGTGCCCGCTGGCCTCAGCGGATCGAACACATTCACAGCCTGATCGAAGCCATCTTCCGCCGTCGCCTTGATCCGGCCGATGTGCATTACAAAGTGGATGATGAGAATTACCTGATCCTGTTTACCCGCCTGGGACGGCAGGAAGCTGCGTTCAAGGCCAAAGTGATCGCCGACGAAATCCAGAAACTGGTTGCGGGCGACATGCCCGAGCAGCAGGATCTGATCGTCACCTCCAATGTCACCGATGTCGATCGAAGCCTGGTGATCGAGAAGATCGATTCCCTGAAGGATTTGGTCGAATATGTGCGCAGCCATACCGCACCGGCCAACAAGGAATCTGGCGTCACCTTCTTTGATGACTCCGGCGCGCCTCAGGCCGACGAACTCAAGCCACATGCAGCCGTCGGCGCCGGCCCGGACCTCGCGGATCTGGATCAGTCGCTGGTCGGCTTGTTTCAGAAAAAAACAACGGCAACCTTCCTGAAGGAATGCCGGGCCGGATTCTATCCCGCCTACAGCCTGCGGCGCCGTGGATTCACGGCCTTTGATGCGGTGGCCATCCATACGCCCAGCAATCAGTCAGCCGACCAGGTCAACGACCCCTTCCTCGACAGGCCCGAGGAACTGCCCTTCTATCTCGACCGCTACATCCTCACCACCGGATTACTCGGACTGCACCGCATGCTGACGGGCGGTCATCGTGGCGTGGTGATGATTTCGGTATCTTTCGATACATTGGCGATGTCGAAACTGCGCGATATCTATTTCGCGCGACTGAAAGAAGTGCCTGGCGGTCTTACCAAATTCATCGGCATCATCGTCCGAAACATCCCTGTCGGCACGCCGGCCAGCCGGATCGCCGAGGTCATGGCATATATCCAGCCTTTTTGCGGTACGCGCATCCTGCGAATAGCGCCTGATTTCAAACTGATCGATCTTTATGCCAATAGCGGCGGCCATGGCTTTGCCACCTGGCTGCCTGCCGACGAGCAGGATGGCGGAAAAACCTTTCAGACAATGTCGACATTTGCGAAGCGGGCCGCCCTGCACCGGCAGGAATGCATCATTACGGACCTTGAAACCAGCGACGATGTCTCAACGGCAATTGCCGTAGGCTGTACCTATGTGACAGGCCCGGCCGTCGCGCCACTGATCGATACTCCCGGTGTGGTGGAGGGCCTGACTGCCACGCATATCCTGCGTCATGCGGGTTTCAGCTAAATCGCCCCACCGCCCAGTTCGGCATAGGGATAGAACGGCACGCGCATCCCGGCTTCCAGGCTGGTGACATCCTCTGCCAGTTCGATCAATCCATCGGTGCGCGTCAGCGACGTGATCACCCCGGCACCGTCGACCGGATATTTTTCCGCCCGCCAGCCGCCCTGTCCGTCATTCGTCAATGATACTCGCACCCATTCGCGGCGATCGGATTTTTTCTTGTAACGGAAACCAGACACCACCGGATAGCCGCGCGGGGGCACCGGCATGGCGCCGCCGAGGCGCTGCAACAACGGCCGCGCGAAAAAGCAGAATGTCAGCATTGCCGCCACCGGATTGCCTGGCAGTCCGAAAAACGGCACACGGCCGATCTGTCCCAGCGCCACCGGACGACCCGGCTTGATCGCCAACCGCCAGAAATGCAGGCTGCCATTGGCCTCGATGGCCGCCTTCACATGGTCCTCGTCGCCGGTCGACACGCCGCCGGAACTGATCACGGCGTCGTGCGATGCCGCCGCTTCACGAAAAAAGCCGATCAGGTGGTCGCGGCGATCGGGCTGGATGCCCAGATCGCTTACGATGCAGCCGGCTGCCGCCAGCAGGGCCGACAGGAGCGGCCGGTTGGCATCGTAGATCCCGCCCGGCGGCAGCGGTCCGCCAGCCGGATGCACCTCGTCTCCGGTCGACAGCAGAGCCACGCGCAGGGGGCGGTAGACATTCAGGGTCGCGTGGCCGGCGGCGGCGGCCAGGGCCAGTTCGGCCGCCCCGAGGATGCGGCCGGCCGGCAGCACCTCTTCGCCCTCGCGCAGATCCTCGCCGGCCAGCCGGCGGTTGGCGCCGCGCTTGATGCCGGGGCGGATGACGACGCGCTCGCCCTCCAGCCGGCAATCCTCCTGCATCATCACCGTATCGGGTTCGCCGCCTGGCCCATCGCCCGGCCCTGCGGGCATCACCGCGCCGGTCAACACGCGTATGGCGGTGCCGCGCGGTTGTGCGCCCGCAAAGGGATGCCCGGCCGCAGCGCGGCCGATGACGTGAAGGACGGTGTCGGACGTGGATGACAGATCATCGAAATACACCGCGTAGCCATCGACCGCGGAATTGTCGCGCGGCGGCACCGAGACCCGCGCCGCCAATGGCAGGGCCAGAACCCGGCCGCGGCAATCCTGGAGCGGCAGCGTCTCGACAGGTGCGACAGGGGCCAGTCGCCGGCCAAGCTCGGCCAGCGCCTCGTCCAACCGCATCAGCGCACCGCCATGGGCGAAGCAATCGTCACTCAGCTGCGCCACGGCGCGCTCCGTTGATGGCAGGCTGCTGCATCCAGGCCAGGATGAAATCAGCGATCTGAACGTGGTTGCCGGCATCCAGCACCGGGACAGGAAGGCCTGGCAGGGGTTGGTCGCTGGCCACGGCAATCACGTTCGGATCGCTGGGCTGCAGCATCGGCTTGCCGACCGCGCTGCGCCAGACCTCGATCTTGGCATGGCGCTCGTGCTTAAAGCCCTCCACCAGCACGAGATCGACAGCACTCAGGCGGGCCACCAGTTCGTCCAGCGTCGGCTCGGTTGCGCCACGATGTTCGTGCATCAGCGCAAACCGCTTGGCCGAACTGATCAGCACCTCGGTGGCCCCCGCCTCGCGGTGGCGGTAGGAGTCCTTGCCTGGCCGATCGACATCGAATTCGTGGTGTGCGTGTTTAATCGTCGAGACGCGC
Organism: Ferrovibrio sp.; assembly: GCF_046297895.1. Lineage (GTDB taxonomy): Bacteria > Pseudomonadota > Alphaproteobacteria > Ferrovibrionales > Ferrovibrionaceae > Ferrovibrio. Next base: position 32,112 of record NZ_JBKBHC010000008.1, read on the forward strand.
AGGCCACGCTGGACCAGCAGCGGGATCAGGTCGGCCAACAGGGTTGTCTTGCCCGATCCACTCCAGCCGGCAATGCCGAGGACCTTCATGACGGCTTTTTCCCCGAAGCCTTCAACTCAGCCGCAGCACGCTCGGCAAGATAATCATCGGTGGTGCGAATCTCGGGTCTGGGTGCACCGGCATACGGATCGATCTTACTCTCGCTCTGCACGATCACGCGACAATCGGCACACATGCGCACGCGTTCGATGGCACCCGACTGGTACATCCAGTGCCTGCCCTCAAGCTGCGCGACGATGCGCTCGATGGTCGATTTGGTGCCAAACGCCTTACCGCAGCGCACGCAATGGAAGGGCTCCTCTTCCTTGATCACACGGGCGCTGGCAGAGGCATCGATGAAATTCACCCGCGGCTCCAGCGCGATCACCTTTTCCGGACAGGTGTTCTTGCACAAACCGCATTGCACGCAGGCATCCTCGGTGAAGCTGAGGCGCGGCCGCTCGGGATCGTCGCTCAGCGCGCCGGTCGGGCAGGCCGGAACGCAGGACAGGCAGAGCGTGCATCCCTCGGTGTCGATCCTGAGGTTGCCAAAAGCGGCACCCGGCGGCAGGGCCAGCGTATCGACCGGCTGTGGCGCCACCTTATGCAGATGCTTGAAGGCCTGCCGCGTCAGATCGCGGCTGCGGCCCATTGGCAGATAACTCGCGCCGGCCGCAGCTTCGCGTGGTGTCAGCGCGGCCAGGGCCGTGCCAAGCTGGTCGGGATCGTCCGTCTCGATCAGGCCGACGCGGCCAGCTTCAAAACCGAGTCCGACCAGTATGGTTTCGGTCAACGCCAGCTGCTGTGCCAGGCCGCCTAGATCCTCGCGTCGCTTGCCCGGCGCCAGCACCCGCAGATCGGATGCCCCATAGGCGAAGGCCGAGGCGAAGGCGGCAACCCCGCATTCGGTGACGGAATGCACCGCCAGGGGCAGTACGCGCGCGGGCAGACCATCGCCATAGCGGGCCAGCGCATCGATCAGCGGCGCGCCGTGTTTGGCGTCGTGGAGCAGCAGCACGGCCTGGCGCCCGCCCGCTTCGCGATAGGCTAGCAGCAGCGCTCGTATCTGCTCGATCAGCCCGGCGGCAGGCGGCAGGCGGTAATCGGCCGCGCCGGTCGGGCAAACCGCGCCGCAATTGCCGCAGCCGCCGCAGATATAGGGATCGATGGCAACCGCATCACCCGCCGGCGTGATCGCGCCGGTGGGGCAGACATCGAGGCAGCGCGTGCAGCCTGCCTTCTTGGACCGCGAATGGGCGCAAAGCTCGGGATGGAAATCGACATACAGCGGCTTTTCGAAACTGCCCAGCAGATCGCTGGCCTCAAACAGGGCACGCTGCACGGCTGCCGGATCGTTCGGATCGGGACGCAGATAGCCGTCGCGCTTTTCATGCGCCGGAAACAGCGGCGTGCCGCCTGTGAGATCGAGGATGATGTCGCAGCGCGAGCTGGCGCCATTGCGGGCCGGACCAAAAGCCAGATGCCGGCGGGAGGATGGCAGCGGCAGGGCATAATCGTCGATCACCAGCTCGAAGGCGCCAAGATGTCCGCGCGCGCCAACGATGCGCCCCTGGACGATGGGAAGATCCATCAAGGGTTGGCCCGGCACATCCTTGGGCCGATCAAGCATGATGGTGACATCCAGCCGGTCGGCCAGCTGGCGGGCAGCGGCGATCGCGCGTTCGTCGCGGCCATAGACCAGAAGGATGCCCTGCGAGGTCATGGTCACGGCCGGCAGGGCCGGCGCCGGGAAGGCCGCCGCCGCCAGCAGGGCTGCAATCTTCGGCGTAGCCTCGGCGGCTTCGCCCGACCAGCCGGCAGTTTCGCGGATATTTACGTAGGTTATGGCGGCGCTACTGCCCCGTTCCTCGCGCTGTTCCTCGAAAAGTGGTCTTTCCTGGGTGCAGGCGACGGTGAGCGGCTCGTCCGATTTCAGCGCATCATGGAACCGCCAGAGTTCTGCCCGACATAACTGCGTCGCCAGCCCGTCTTTGTCGACGCTGCCGCCGCAGGCGCGGGCGAGCGCCGCGCCGTCGAGCGGCATCGTGCCCTCGCAGTTGCACACAAGGACGCGCTTACCGTCCAGACGCATCACGATCCCACCCGAATGCTTGGTAAACCAACTGTATCGACTATAGTGTTGAGGTATCAGGAAAACCAGCCGGAGGTCAGGATTGTCGCGGCGGCTTTTGATCTGGCTCAGCTTCTGTCTGGCGGCAAGCGGCGCGGCTGTGGCGCAAGTACCGGCAGGCTCATCGGATACGCAGGGGCTTGAACCGCCCAGCCTGGAACGGGGCGCCGAGTTGTGGGGCAAGTGTCGCGCCTGCCACACGCTGCAGGCCGATGGCCGCAACATCGTCGGACCACGCCTGCACGGCGTCTTCGGGCGCAAGGCCGGCAGCCTGCCCGATTACCGCTATTCCGAGGCGATGAAGAAATCCGGCATCGTGTGGACGGCAGAGACGATGGATAAATACCTCGCCGCCACACAGGACTATATTCCTGGAAACAAGATGTATGGTGGGTTGGCCATAGTCCAGGACCGCGTCGATCTGATTGCCTGGCTGCAGCAGCAGACCACCCGCTGACCCTTTAAAATCGCCCGCAGAACCCTGTATATTCCAGCACAATCAGTACCTTGGAGGATGCCCCATGAAAGCCTTCGTTTCCGGTGTGATCGCCGCCCTCGTCATCGCTGTGGGTGCTGCCGTGATCCTTCAGACCATGAACAAGCCTGTCGATGTGGTCTTCACCACCGAAGGCGCGCGGGTCAGCCCCGAAACGCACCAGAACTGATCGGTTGGTTTTGGGTCTCCGCGGCGACGGGCTTCAGCTGCGGGGCGCCACCGGGGCTCCGGTCGCCAGCGACCACAGCTTGATCACGGTGTCGTAGCCGCCGGAGACGGCGTATTTGCCATCCGGGGTGAAGGCCACGGACCAGACCGGTTTTTCATGGCCTGCGAACTGCTTGAGCTGGCGCCCCTCGCGCAGATCCCACAAGCGCATCAGTCGGTCTCCGCCGCCCGACAGGGCATAGCGGCCATCCCTTGAAATCGCCAGCGAGGTGACGAAGCCGGCATGGCCCGGCAGGCTGCCTGTCTCGCGACGGGCCGCCAGATCCCAGCGCTTGATTGCGCCATCGGTGCTGCCGGTCAGCGCGCTTTTGCCATCGGGCGCAACCGCCACAGCATTCACGCTTGTCTCGTGGCCGTTGAGCACCGCCAGTTCCTTGCCGCTGGCGACATCCCACAGCCTGACGCTGCGATCGTAACCGACCGAAACGATCTGCCTGTCGTCCATCGCGAAGGCCACCTGCATGACGTTGGCCTCATGGCCTTCGAGGCTGCGCTCCAGCCGCGATGCGGCAACATTCCACAGCTTAACGCTGCGATCCCAGCTTGCACTGGCAAGCCAGCGCCCGTCGCGGCTGAGTGCGATGCTGGCCACGTTGTTGACATGCCCCTTGAGGCGGGCGATCTCCTTGCCGCCGGCCAGATCCCAACGGACGATGCTGTGATCCCAGCTTGCGGAGAATGCGCTTTTGCCGTCAGGCAGAAAAACAACCGCGTTGACGCTGGCGGTATGGCCGTCGAGGACGCGGATCTCGCTTTGTCGCATCAGATCCCAAAGCCGCACCGTGTAGTCCCAGCTGGCCGACAGCAGATGCCGGCCATCGGGCGAAACAGCGACGCCATTCACCATCGCGCCATGGCCGATCATGTCTGCGCGCGCGGGCGTCGCAATCAGTGTGGCGGGAAAGGCAGCAGCCAGGATTGTGGCCGCCATGCCGATCATTGCGCAATTTCGCATGGCCATATGCAACTTCCTCGCTAGATTGCCGTTCCATCTTGTCCGAGTTGCCCCGCTTTGCAACTGGCCTGCAGGCCGGAAGCGGGAAATTTGCCGACATAATCCGCGCAATCGGTTTCCTCGCGGCGCCTGCTGCCCTATTTAGGACGGCGCCCGGACTGGCCAACCCTCAGACAAGGAGCAGATGATTATGGGTGCCCCGTTTACCATGAAAGCGCTTCCCTATGCCGACGATGCCTTGAGCCCGGTCATCAAGGCGGAAACCATCGGTTTCCATTATGGCAAGCATCATACCGCCTATCTCAACAACCTGAACAACCTGATCGCCAACGATCCGCTGAAGGACAAGAGCCTGGTCGAGATCATCAAGGCGACGCACGGCAAAGCCGACAAGACGGCGATCTTCAACAATGCCGCCCAGGTCTGGAATCATGATTTCTACTGGGACAGCCTCTCGCCCAAGGGCGGCGGCAAGCCGACCGGCCGCATTGCCGACATGATCAAGGACAGCTTCGGCGATTACGACAAGTTCAAGAGCGAATTCGCCAACACTGGCGTGACCCAGTTCGGTTCAGGCTGGGCCTGGCTGTGCCTGGAGAATGGCAAGCTGGTCTTCAAGAAGACCGGCAACGCCGAAAACCCCCTGCACATGGACGGCGTGAAGCCGCTGCTGACGCTGGATGTATGGGAGCACGCCTATTACCTCGACTGGCAGAACCGCCGGCCCGACCATCTGAATGCGGCCATCGACAAGCTGCTGAACTGGGAATTCGCCGAACAGAATCTCGGCTGATCGGTCGGCGCAGGCCAAACGGAAAAGGGCGGTGGAAATCCACCGCCCTTTTTGTGTTTCGCGATGATGCCCGGCTCAGTCGTCGCCGCCGACGCGGGCCTGGGTTTCCTTGACCCACAGGCTGTGATGCTCCTTGGCCCAGTTCATGTCGACCTGGCCGCTGCCCATGGCATCGAAAGCGCCCTCCATGCCGACCGAGCCGATATAGATGTGAGCCAGGATGATGGCCACCATCACGATACCGGCCACGGCATGCACGATCTGCGCGAGCTGCATGCCGGCGATGTCGGTGCCGTAGAACGGGAACATCAGGATATAGCCGCTGACCGCCAGAACAATGCCGCCGATCACCACCGACCAGAAGATGATCTTCTGGCCGCCGTTGAACTTGCCGGCAGGCGGATGCACGCCTTTCTGCAGCAGACCGCCGCCCTGGCGGAACCACTCCATATCGATGGCATTGAAGATGTTGTGCCGGATCCACAGCACCGCCATCAACAGAACGCCGAGCACGAAGGGGAAGCTGAGGAAGTTATGCGCCAGCTTGCCGAACGAACTCAACCCGGTGAATGCCTCGGGGCCGATCGCCGGCAGCAGCAATGTCTTGCCGAACGACAGGTTGAGGCCGCTGAGGCCGAGGATGATGAAACAGATCGCGGTCAGCCAGTGAGCAAAACGCTCGATGCCGGAGAAGCGCTCGATGGTGCGGCCCGACGGACCCGAATCGATCTTGATCCGGCCGCGGATCGCCATGAACGCGGCGAGGCCGACCACGGTGATCACCAGCAGCCAGCCGCCGGCCGACTTCACCGGGCCTTCCAGCGTTTCGCGCCATTCGCGACCCTGCGGCTGGATCAGCACGCCGGACTTGGCATCGGGGATCGAGACGCGGCCGGCTACCGGTGCGCCCTTGAGTTGCTGAAGCAGCGCCGACTCGTCGGCGGGCGCCGCCTGCTGGGCCGAAGCCGGCGTCATGCCGGCGAAGCCGAGCATGAGGCCGAAGGCAAGCGCGAGGCAGGACACCCGCATGATCACGGGCCACGCGGCGAGGGGCGTGCGCTTGTTGCTGAAAAGGCGCATCTTGTTTCTCCTTTGCTGAACCGCGATCAGGCCGAGGTGCCCGACTTGTAGGCAGTGGCCCAACCCCAGGCACCGGAGCCATAGCCACGACGGGTAACGCGCTCCTTGTAGATCTGGGCGATCACATCGCCGTCGCCGGCCAGCAGCGCCTTGGTCGAGCACATCTCGGCACAGAGCGGCAGCTTGCCCTCGGCCAAGCGGTTGGCGCCATACTTGGCGTACTCTTCCTTGGTGTTGTCGGCTTCCGGACCGCCGGCGCAGAAGGTGCATTTGTCCATCTTGCCGCGGCTGCCAAAATTGCCGACCTGCGGATACTGCGGTGCGCCGAAGGGGCAGGCATAGAAGCAATAGCCGCAGCCGATGCACAGATCCTTGGAATGCAGCACGACGCCTTCGTCGGTCTTGTAGAAGCAGTCGACCGGGCAGACCGCCATGCAGGGCGCATCCTCGCAATGCATGCAGGCCATCGAGATCGAACGCTCGCCCTTGGCGCCGTCATTGAGCGTGACGACGCGCCGGCGGTTGATGCCCCAGGGCACCTCGTTCTCGTTCTTGCAGGCTGTGACGCAGGCGTTGCACTCGATGCAGCGCTCGGAGTCGCAGAGAAATTTCATGCGTGCCATGTTCTTATCTCCCTAACCGCTGCTCAGGCCGCCTCGATGCGGCAAAGCGTGGCCTTGTTCTCATGCATGTGGGTGACCGGGTCGTAGCCGTAAGTGGTCACACCATTGACCGACTCGCCCAGCACGACTGGATCGGCGCCGGGCGGATAGTTCTTGCGCTGGTCCACGCCCTGCCAGAAGCCGGAGAAGTGGAAAGGCATGAAGGCAACGCCCTTGCCGACGCGCGGCGTGACCATCGCCTTGACCTTGGCCTTGGCCTTGTTCTCGGGACCATAGACCCAGACATTCTGGCCTTCCTTGATGCCAAGGCGGGCCGCGTCTTCCGGGTTGATCTCGACGAACATGTTCTGCTGCAGCTCGGCCAGCCACTTGTTCGAGCGGGTTTCCTCGCCGCCGCCTTCGTATTCCACCAGGCGGCCAGAGGTCAGGATCAGCGGGAAATCCTTCGAGAAGTCCTTGTCCTGGATGCTCTTGCCCAGATGCGGCAGGCGGTAGTCGCGGCGATCGGCCATGGCCGGATATTTGCCGACCAGGTCGCGCCGCGACGTGTAGATCGGCTCGCGATGAACCGGGATCGGGTCCGGCAGGCCAAAGGCGTTGGCGCGGGCCTTGGCATTGCCCATCGCCTGCACGCCATGCGCCATGGTGACACGGATGATGCCGCAGCTCAGATCGATGGCCCAGCCAACCGCGTCAGGGTTGTTGCCGCCGATCCTCTCGATCGTCGCGCGCTCGGCATCTGTGAGTTCCTTGTCCCAGCCCATCTTCTTGAGCAGGCCGTAGGTGAACTCCGGATGGCCGTCCTGGATTTCCGAGCCGACCGGATAGGAACCATCGGCCAGCAGCGACACGCCATTGCGTTCCACGCCGAAGCGGGCGCGGAAGGCACCGCCGCCATCCTTCACCGGCAGGTTGGTGTTGTAGAGCACGTGGGTGCCCGGATGCTTCATCTCCGGCGTGCCCCAGCAGGGCCACGGCAGGCCGTAGAATTCGCCCTTGAGCGGGCCCTTGGTGGCGCGCAGCGAGACGACGTCGAAATCGCCCTGATGCGCCATGTGCTCCTTCAGGCGTTCCGGCGACTGGCCGGAATAGCCGATCGAGATGGTGCCGCGGTTGATCTCGCGCAGGATGTCCTCGACATTCGGCTCGTCGCCCTCGTCGATCTTGATGTTCTTGAACATCTCCTTCTCGAAGCCGAGCTTCTTGGCGAACTTATACAGGATCCAGTGATCGGGCTTGGACTCGAAGACCGGCTTGACGATCTGTTCGCCCCACTGCAGCGAACGGTTCGAGGCCGTGCGCGAACCACGGGTTTCAAGCTGGGTGCAGGCCGGCAGCAGGTAGGTGCCGTTCTTGCGATCCGGCAGGGCGGCGGCGGTGGTGGGATGCGGATCCACCACGACCATCAACTCCACCTTCTCCATGCCGGTCTTCATTTCGGGCATGCGCGGCACGGTATTGCCGCCATGGCCCCAGAAGAACATCGCCTTCACATTGTCCTTCTGCTCGAGATCCTTCTTGTCGACCAGGACGGCGTCGAACCAGCGGGTCGACGGAATGCCCTTGGTCTCCATCATCTTCTTCGACTCGAAGCGGCCCTGCATCCAGTCGTAGTCAACGTCCCAGACGCGGCACCAGTGCTTCCACGCGCCCTCGACCAGGCCGTAATAGGCCGGCAGGGTGGTGACGTCGAGACCGAGATCGGTGCAGCCCTGCACGTTGCAGTGGCCGCGGAAGATGTTGGCGCCGCCGCCTTCCACGCCGATGTTGCCGAGCGCGAGCTGGAGGATTGACAGCGCGCGCACATTGGCGGTGCCAACGGTATGCTGGGTCACGCCCATGCACCAGATCAGCGTGCCGGGCTTGTTCTTGGCCATCAACTCGGCGACGCGCTTCATCTGCTCGCCCGGAACGCCGGTGACTTTCTCGACTTCCTCCGGGTTCCACTTGGCGACTTCGGCGCGCACGTCATCCATGCCGTAGACGCGCTGGCGGATGTATTCCTTGTCCTCCCAGCCGTTTTCGAAGATGTGCCAGAGGATGCCGTAGATGGTGGGAATATCGGTGCCGGGCCGGATGCGCACGAATTCGGTGGCATGCGCCGCGGTGCGGGTGAAGCGCGGATCGATCACGATCATCGGCGCCTTGTTCTTCTCCTTGCCGCGCAGCACATGCTGCAGCGACACCGGATGCGCCTCGGCGGGATTGCCGCCCATGATCACGATGCACTTCGAGTTGTGGATGTCGTTGTAGGAGTTGGTCATCGCACCGTAGCCCCAGGTATTGGCTACGCCGGCGACCGTGGTGGAGTGGCAGATACGCGCCTGGTGGTCGATGTTGTTGGTGCCCCAGAAGGCGGCGAACTTGCGGAACAGGTAGCCGCCTTCGTTGGAGAACTTGGCCGAGCCGAGCCAGTAAACCGATTCAGGCCCGGACTTCTCGCGGATCTCGAGCAGTTTGCTGCCGATCTCCTCGATGGCGGTATCCCAGGTGATGCGGGTCCATTTGCCGTCCACCAGCTTCATCGGATATTTCAGGCGCCGGTCGCCGTGGGTCAGCTCGCGGATCGAGGCGCCCTTGGCGCAGTGGGTGCCCAGGTTGATCGGGCTATCCCAAGCCGGTTCCTGGCCGACCCAGACGCCGTTCTCGACTTCGGCCGTCACGGTGCAGCCGACCGAGCAGTGGGTGCAGATGTTCTTCTTCTTCACGAGGTTGGCGCCGGCCGAAGGCATTGCTTTGGCCTGCTTCACCATCGTCGGGCTGAGGGCCGACACGGCGGCAAGGCCGCCGGCCGCCAGACCCGAAGCCTTGAGAAAGCCGCGGCGATCCATCGTCTGCAGCGCGGCGCCGGCCAGGATGCCTGACAGCTTGCCCTTGGCAGGCTGCGTACCGGCGGTGGAGCTCTTTTTGATCAACATGGGGCGTCTCCGTATTTCGGTCTTGCGGCGCGGCTAATCAGAGCCGGTTGGAGTCGTAATAGCGCTTCACGTGCTCGGTTTCCTTGTAGCGCTGCTTCTTGCGGGTCTCCGCATTCTCGGCCGCCTCAACCTTGGTCGGGCCAACGGCGGCGGTCGCCACGGCGGCAGCGGCGGCACCCACGCCGGCGGTGCGCAGGAAATTGCGGCGATCCATCTGGTCTTTCTTGTCGGTGGCGGTCATTGCTGGTCCTCCGTGAAAATCGGCCCTGCCGTCAAGCGGCCAGGGCGAATGCCTGGGTTTCTATGGACATGAACAGCCGGCCGACGGCGCCGAGCGGCTGGTAGAGCCGCGCGCTGGGCGCCTGCTCCAGATCGGTGAAGAAGCGTTCGCCCCACGGGGCGATGTGCTGGCGGAACAGCCGCTCCTGGGTCGAGAGTTCGGCCGGGCCGCGCCCCTCGCCGCCGCTGATGAGCAGCGACATGAGTTCGCACAGCGCGCCCATGTGGTCTTCCGGCTCATGCACGCCATCGGCGCGGGCATAGCCCAGCTTGGCCATGTCGCCGCGCAACTTGGCTAGCGGCCGTTCGTAGAGAAAGCCGGTTCGATAGAACGAGGCATAGGGCACCAGCTCGCCGCGCGGCAGGCCGATAAACAGGGCATCGTATTCGTCCTGCGCGCGCTCCAGCGAGGTGGCCTGCGCCAGTTCGGCCAGCCGGCCGAGCGCCTCGCCCATCGGCGTCGCGTCGCCCTTGAGCTGCCCCAGCGCGGTCAGCAGCGCGGTATCGGGCTGGCGGGCCAGGGCGCGGCCAAGCAGCGCATAAATCTGGCCGCGCCACCGATCTTCCTCTGGGATGACCGGAAGGGCATCGACTGCCTGGGTGTCGGGATAGAGATCGGGGCGCAGATCGTGGCGGGAAACCTGGCCTCCGCAGGCCTTCTCGATGGCCAGCACATATTCGCCGGGAACCCGGCCAGCCTTGTTCAGCCAGTGCCAGACATTGGCCTGCTTCACGCCGAGCAGTCGGGCCAGTTGCGTCTGGCCGCCGACGATGGCGATGGCTTTCGTCAGAGCTTCGGTCACGTGATCCTCTTCCCGGGCGTTAACCTACAAATACTTTTGTTGAGTAACAATAAAAATCGCCGTAAGGCCCTGATAACATTCCTGTTTTGCTGCGACTGCGAAATTTTGATAGCGATTCTCAGTCGCAGATTAATTGCATCTTCAAATTCGCGAACCGAATGTGTTAACGATGCGACAAGCCTCTGTAGAAACTATCTTTAGTGGCTGTGCGCCCTCTGAACGGATTTCCGGTCGATGTCCCATGACACCCCGCTGATCACCATGCTGGCCCTGGCATTCGTGATCGCGTTTGCCTTCGGCATGATCGCCCAGAAGTTCCGCCTGTCCCCCCTGGTCGGATACCTGCTGGCCGGAATCCTGGTCGGGCCGCACACTCCCGGCTATGTCGCCGATTCGGTGCTGGCTCAGCAGCTGGCCGAGATCGGCGTGATCCTGCTGATGTTCGGCGTCGGCCTGCATTTCACGCCGTCCGACCTGATGCGGGTGCGCTGGATCGCGATACCCGGCGCGCTGGCGCAGATCGGCGTGGCCACCCTGCTCGGCTTTGGCCTGGCCCAGTTCTTCGGCTGGGGGCTGGGCGGCGGACTGGTCTTCGGCCTGGCACTCTCCGTCGCCAGCACCGTCGTTCTGCTGCGCGCGCTGGAAAGCCGCGGCGAAGTCGACAGCGATCTGGGCCGCATCGCAGTGGGCTGGCTGCTGGTGGAAGACATCTTCATGATCGCGGCGCTGCTGCTGCTGCCGCCGCTCGCCGATATCCTGGGCGGACGCAGCGATGGCAGCGGGAATATTCTGACCTCACTGCTGCTCACCGCCGTGAAGGTGGCGGCTTTCGCTGCCCTGGCGCTGATCGTCGGTAAGCGCGTCATCCCCTGGCTGCTGCAGCATGTGGCCGAGACCGGCTCGCGCGAACTGTTCACCCTGGCCGTGCTGGCCTGCGCGCTCGGCATCGCATGCGGCGCGGCCCTGCTGTTCGATGTGTCCTTTGCGCTTGGCGCCTTCTTCGCCGGCGTGATCATGAACGAGTCCGATCTCAGCCACGATGCCGCCCAGCGTTCGCTGCCGTTTCAGGATGCTTTCGCGGTGATGTTCTTCGTCTCGGTCGGCATGCTGTTCGATCCGCGCATCGTTTTTGAGGCGCCGCTGGCCCTGCTGGGCGTCCTGTTCATTATCCTGATCGGCAAGTCGCTGGCGGCCTTCATGATCGTGCTGGCTTTCCGCCACCCGCTGCCGACCGCACTGACGGTTTCCGTCAGCCTAGCGCAGATCGGCGAATTCTCCTTCATCCTGGCTGGCCTTGGCGTCTCGCTCGGATTGCTGCCCGAAGAGGGCCGCGACCTGGTGCTGGCCGGTGCGCTGCTGTCGATCGCCTTCAATCCCCTGCTGTTCCGCGCATTGGAGCCCGCCGAAGCCTGGCTGCGGGCGCGGCCAGACCTGCTGCGACGGCTGGGCGCGAAAGACGGCGGTGAGGTTTAACCGGGCAGGGCGCCGCCATGGCGGCGGCGCGGCGGCGTGTAGACCGCCGCCGGTTCATTCGATGCGGCCTGCTCAATGTCCGGTACTTCGGCAAGCTGCTCTTCTGCCGGCGCTTCGATCAGCCGTTGCGGCTCATGCTCCGCCTCCTGTTCCGATCCGGGTGAACCAGGCGCGGGCGAACCGGGCGCGGGCGACACGGACTCGCTCGCGGGCGTTTTCGGCAGACTGCCTTCGAAGACATTCTTCACGTATTTTGCAATGTCGTCGGTGGGCAGCATCTCGCCATAGCCCGGGGCGGTGAAGTCCCAGTTGTATTCGACCAGCGGTTCGTAATTCACCACGCTGGGTTCGACCAGCCACAGCTTGCGCAACGCAGCCGCGCGCAAGGCCGGCGGCACGCCCTTTTTGAGGAAAATGCTGAAGTCGCTGGACTCGGTAAGGCTTTCGATCGGCGGCAAGCTGGCCGGATCGATCTCGGCTTCGGCTTCGCCGGCAGCCGCAGGCTCGGCTGCAGGGTCGGCTGGCGCCTCAAGCGGTTTCTCCTCGCGCGCGGCCGCCTTGCGACGCGACCAGCGCGACAGGAAACCACCCTGCCCGTCATCTGCGTTTTCGCTGTCTGGAGGAAGTTTGCTGTCGCGGGTCATCCGGCAGACCTATTCATCCTCGGGCATCTGGCGCAGCGGATCGGATTCGTAAAGTCGGGTTCGGCGGGCAAGCGCCTCGGGATCGGCACGATCGCGCTTGCGCTTGTAATGCTCCTTGGTCGGCGGATGGCGGCGGACATAATCGGTCACCCAAGCCAGGATCGCATCGGGCATCGGCACGAAGTCCACGATATCGTCGCCGGTATCGTTATGCGCATGCGCCTCGCCGGGATCGACGGAGGCGCCATGCAGCTCGATACCCATTTCATCGGGGCTGTTGCGCAGGAATATCCATACCGCTGGCTGCGCGCTTTCGATGTTGTAGGCGTATGTTTCGCTCTCATGGCGATACAGCACCAGCTCGGCCGCGCCGGCATAGAACTGCGTCCAGCCCTCACCCTCGGCCAGCTTTGTCCAGGGTTTCGAATCCGGCACGCCAGGCAGCACCTGGACCGGGCGCCAGCCGTAATCGATCCAGGGGTTGTCCAGCTTGCGGCGCTCCAGGATCACGCCGACCATGCGCGTCTCGGTTTCCGGCGGTCTGATCTCGCTGCCCATCTTCAGCTTCCCGAATTCAGCGGCAAGTTTATCACAAGATTCTGCGGCTTCATCCGCACCCGGCCCTGTCCGTCCATCGCCAGGCCCAGATAAACCGGCCGGCCGGCCACGCGGGGCAGCATCAGCGAGGGATCGCGGAATTCCAGGCGGAACAGGGCCAGGATCTGGCGCAGACGATCCTCCTCCACGCTCTGCCCCTCGTACAGTGCATTCATGATGCCGCTGGCCGTGACATCCAGCCCGACATGCCAGACCCAGCGTTCGTCGCGGATCGTCTGCACCGGCTGCACCTGCACGGCGGCCCCGGTGAGCCGCTCGACCCACAATTCGATCACACGGGCGAAGGCATCCTGGCCCGGCCGGGTGAAGCCGAAATCCAGCACGAAATCGTGGCGGTCGCTGCGCCCCCAGTATTCGGCCGCATTCTCCTTGGTCAGGATGTCCATGTCGACGCTGCGCAGGGCCGTGCCGGCCTGGGCCACCAATGCGCCGAGCGAGCCGAAACCGCCGCCGGCCGCCAGCATCTCAACCGTTTCCTCATCGGCCAGCAGGATGCGCCCCTCCTGCGTCGTGGCCTTCTGCACCCGGAAGAACAATTCGGCGGCCCGCAGGCGGAAGGCATCGCGGCTGCCATCCAGCAGATCGCGCAGGATGGCGGCAGCCAGATGGTCGATGAACAGGGCCGGCACCGGCGGTGCGTCGGGCCGGAACAGCGCGACATAGGCCGCTTCCACGCTGCCGGCCTGCAGCAGATGATCGCGGAAGCGCAGGAATATCGCGTAATTTTCGCGCGCATCGGCATCGGCCAGCGCCGCAAGTTCAGCCGCCGGCACGGCGCGCAGGGGCTGCTGCAGCAGATCGGCATGCAGCCCGCGCTCGGCGGCGCAGGCCTCGGGCGGCGGCAGCATTTCCGGCCGGCTCAGGTATGCCCGGATGAAATCCCCACCAGGCAGCAGGCGGCCGTCGTCGGCTCGGTCGAGCAGGTCGTACCCGCTGGCGATCCAGAAGGCGCTTGGCGTTTCAGCCATCGGGGGTGATCTCCCAGATTTTCGTGTGCAGCTTTTCTCCGGGCGGCGGCACGACGCGGAACTGCTCGCGGATTGCCTCGCCCTCGATGAAGCGGCTCAGGGATAGCAGCGTGTTGATCGGGTGCTCACACAGCGCGGCGGCGTAATCGACCTCCTCGCGCGCCGCGGCTTCGGCGCTGGCCTGATCCGGCGCGCCGTAATGATCGACCAGATGTTCCGCCAGCGCCGTGACAGTCGCTTCGTATTCTTCGGGCGTGATGGTCGCGACCGTCACCAGCGTGGACCTGCCGAAACTGCCCAGACCCAGAAAGCCGTTGGCAAACGCCTGGCGGTCCTGTCGGCCCAAAGCTTCCGGATCGGCATCGGCGAAGACGAAGGTTCCCGGCACCGCCCATTCGCCGGGCGCGGCGGCCCGCGGGAAGACCCGCGTGTCGGAGTCATCGAAGCGGATGCAGCGCAGGAGCTTCATGACGGCTGGCTCGCCGGTTCGGGCAGCACCCAGCTGCGGTGGCGCAGGGCATCGCGCAGGCTGCGCCAGGTTTTCGTCGCGCCATCCCCCGCCCAGGCGTCGCCATTGGCTTCGATCTTCAGCGCCTTGTCGGCAAGTTCGTTCAGCAGCGCGCGGCGGACTGGCTCAAAGCCCTCTTCCTGCCAGCGGTCGAGCCAGAGCAGCAGGTGGCGTGCGAATGCCTCGACCAGTTGCGGCACGCCGATCTCGCCGCAGCCTTCCTCATGCAGGTTGGTATATTCCAGCTCGATGCCGGGCGCGTCGTCCGAGCGATCGCCGAACATCTGCACGGTGATGCCCAGCACCAGCCAGTCGGGCACGTCGGCCATGCCCTCTTTCTCGACCAGCGGCCCATGCGCCACTTGCAGGCCGCCGACGCAGGCTTCGTTCACCAGCAGCCGGTCGGGCCAATCGATGCTGGCCGGCGTTTCGGCCGGAGCCAGCGCGGCGAGGCCGTCATGCAGGCCTAGCAGTCCGACATAGGCGAGAGTCAGCGCCGGCTGGATCGGATCGAGCGGGCGCAGCACCAATGCGGCCTCGCAGCGATCCGGCCGGTCCACCATCAGCATCAGGCCATCCTCGGCCCCCTCGCCCGCGGCCTTGCAGGCCGTGTCGAAGGCATCCGACACGCAGAGTTTCAGCGTGTAGCCCGGCGGCAGCGCGGGCCAGTCGGCGGGATTCATGCCACATCTCCCAGTTGCGCCAGCAGGCGTTCGGCCTCGGCGATGTCGTCCGGCGTGTTGGCATTGAAAAAGGGATCGACCGGCTGGGCGGCGAACTCGACCTGCACCAGTCTGTGCCGCGCGGTCCAGCGATCCACCTTGCGGATGTCTTCCTCCACCATGGCCTTGCGCAGATCCTCATGCAGGCGCACGGGCCACAGGCCCACCACGGGGTAGGCCTGGCCTGCAGAGGTGGCGCAGGCGAGATCGGCGCCAGCCTGCTCCCGCGCCTGCGCCATGCGCGCCGCCAGGTCGCGCGGCAGGAACGGCCCGTCGCCCGGCACGGTGACGATGTCGGTGACATCGGGGCGATTCTGTCTGGCCCAGGTCAGGCCCGCCAGCACGCCGGCCAGCGGCCCGGCGTAATCGGGGATGGGGTCGCCTGCAACGGGAAGTCCCCAATGCGCAAACCGCTCCGGATCGCCATTGGCGTTCAGGATCACGCCATCCACCTGCGGGCCGAGACGTTCGATGATGCGATCCAGGATCGGCCGGCCAGCCAGCATCTGCAGGCTCTTGTCGCCGCCGCCCATCCGGCGGGCCAGGCCACCCGCCAGCACAACCCCCAGAATCCTGGCCATTATGCCGCCTCGTCGCCGCGGCTGCTTTTGCGCTGCAGCTTTGCGTCTTCCTCGCCCACCGCCTGCGGGTCGGCATCGAAGCGCAGGCGCTCGGCGCCGGAAAGCGCCACGAACCGCTTGCCCTTGGCGCGGCCGATCAGGGTCATGCCGATCTGGCGCGCGAGCTGCACGCCCCAGGCGGTGAAGCCCGAGCGGCTGATCAGGATCGGGATGCCCATCTGGGCCGTCTTGATTACCATTTCGGAGGTGAGCCGCCCGGTGGTGTACATCGTCTTGCCCTGCGGCGAGATGCCGTTGACCCGCATGTAGCCGGCGATCTTGTCGATGGCGTTATGGCGACCGACATCCTCCATGTAGATCAGCGGGCGGTCCGCTTCGCACAGCACGCAGCCATGGATGGCGCCGGCCTCCAGATACAGCGACGGCGCCATGTTGATCTTCTTCGACAGGGCATAGATCCATGACGTGTGCAGCACGGCGGCGGGGTCGAGCCGCACGCTTTCCACCGCATCCATCATGTTGCCGAACACCGTGCCCTGGGCGCAGCCCGAGGTCTGGGTCTTTTTCCTGAGCCGCTCTTCATAATCGGTCTGGCGCGCGGTGCGTACCACGATGGTCTCGATCTCGGGGTCGTAATCGATCGCCGTCACTTCGTCGTCGGGCAGCAGCATGCGCTGGTTGATCAGATAGCCCAAGGCCAGATAGTCGGGATAGTCGCCGATCGTCATCATGGTGACGATCTCCTGTCCGTTCAGGAACAGGGTGAGTGGGCGCTCGACCGGCACCTTGGTCTCGACGGGCTTGCCGTCATGATCGATGCCCTGCACCGTCTCGGTGAGGGCGGGATTGGCGGGGTCCGGACGGACGAGGAATTCGGGCGGGCTGGTCATGGCCCCTATATAGGGCAGGTTTCAGCCCGTGGCGATGTATTGCCGCAGGGCCTCGGCTTCCATTTCGGTGGCCGCAATCCGGCGCTTGACCACGTCGCCGATGGAAATCATGCCGGCGAGGCGGCCGTTATCCACCACCGGCAGGTGGCGGATCCGCCGCTTGGTCATCAGGTGCATCACGTCCTGCACGGTGTCGTGGCTGGAGCAGACCATCACGTTCCGGGTCATGATGGTGTCGGCGCTCTGCTGCAGCAGGTCGGTGCCGATCATGGCCAGGCCGCGCACGATGTCGCGCTCGGACAAGATGCCCGCGATGCCGCCATCGGGGCGCAGCACCAGCACGGCGCCGATGCCCTTGTCGGCGAGAAGCTGGCAGACGCTTTCGATGCTGTCTCCGGGCTTGACGCTGATCACGCCGCCCGTCTTTTCCTTCAGAATGGCTGCTACGGTCATGGTGGTTTCCTCCGATTTTCTAGTGATTGGACAACCCGCGCGTTACGCAACCTCCTGGCGGCCGCCTCGGTTCCCGCGGGATGCGAACATGAATACGCGTCCCGTGGGGCGAAGGGTCGACCGAAACACAATGAATCCGGAATGGCCGAATCTGGCCGGAAGGGCCGGTCCGCACCACTGTGCGTGACTGGCGAGACTGGCGAAATCGCTGCGGGCGGCGAGGCTGTGACGGCCGATACCCATGCGCTCTCCCGATGCCGGCGCCGGAGGGACTCCAGAGGCGGTTTCCGCCGGGGCCGTAGCGCCAGTCTCCGCCAAGGCCGGGGCAATGACAAGACCGGCCTGCGGGGCAGGATAACTGCTTGAGGCTGCTTCGGCTTTTCAGGCTTGCCCGGCGCCGGGCGAAGCCTTGCGGGGGCGGACGGCTTCGGTTAAGGTCCGCGCCGCTTTCGACCCCCGGCCAGGCCGCGCGCCCGACCGGAACCTATGCGGAGAGGTGCCAGAGTGGTCGATCGGGGCGGTCTCGAAAACCGTTGTGCGTGCAAGCGTACCGTGGGTTCGAATCCCACCCTCTCCGCCAATATCCATCCTAAGATATTGAAATTGTTTGTGGGCGGCTTCGCTGGCGCGCCCTACCCACAAATGTACCCGCGATTCAGTTGGCAATACCGTTATTGAGGAGACGGCTGCCATAGGGGAATCTGCTGTTCGCCGCCCCTCCATAGGCTATGGTCCATTCTACCAGCCGCAGAGAATAAGAGCACTTATGTCGGACAAGCTTCCGGATGATCAGCAAGAAGATGGTGAAGACGTTGCGCAGTCGAAACAATCGTCGGCGGTAATCACCGCGACCGATTGGACAGTTGAGACAATTCTCGAGCAGCTACGCAAAGGGAATATCGAACTGAACCCTGACTTTCAGCGTCGAGAAGCGTGGAAAGTAAAACGTAAAAGCCAATTCATTGAATCACTCATCTTAGGCATTCCCGTCCCACAGATTGTTCTGGCCGAGCGGAAAAACAAGCGTGGCAGTTTCATAGTTATTGATGGCAAGCAACGTCTGCTAACTTTACGACAGTTCTGCTCCCCGGACGATACAGGAGCATTCAGACCGTTTGCGCTGACCGAGCTCGGAATCAGGAAGGATTTGGAAAAAGTTACATACTCCAAACTGTCTTCCGACCTTGCCTATGATGCTGACTATTCTGGATTTGAAAACGGAACGATTCGGACTGCAGTCATCCGCAATTGGCCAGACGAAAACTTCCTTTATACAGTCTTCTTGCGCCTGAACACGGGAAGCGTGCCTCTTTCGCCACAAGAACTTCGCCAAGCGTTACACCCTGGTGGCTTCTCAAAGTTTGTCGATGATTTCTCCATTGACAGCCAACTGCTTCGGCAAGCCTTAGGATTGTCTGCGCCGGACTTCCGAATGAGAGATGCCGAGCTCGTAATTCGTTTTTTCGCATTCAAGCAATTCCTGCCGACTTACACTGGAAACTTGAAACCACTGCTTGATGCCACCACTGCTTATTACAATTCCATTTGGAACGACAACAAGGCTGAAGTAATTGGCAGAACACGAGAGTTGGAGCTCGCCCTCCAAACTACGATCACGATATTTGGCTCCGAGCACGCTTTCCGAAAATGGAACGGCAAAAGCTTCGAGCGCCCCCTGAATCGTGCTGTATTTGATATCATGGCGATGTATTTTAGCCGCGCCGATATAGCCGAAATCGCCCTCAAAAAGAGCGAAGCTGTCGTTAGCGGTTTTCAGAACTTGTGCGAAACTGACGCTACGTTCCGCGCAAGTATTGAAGGAACAACCAAAAGTATCGACGCAATTGGCACTCGACTGAACTCGTGGGGCAAAGCATTGCGCGATATACTCGGCATCCAGTTTCCTGTTGCCGAAATACGAAACGATAGAGTGCATCTAGAGTAGTTTCGGTGCCTCGTTCCGCGAGATACAAAACTCTCGAACGTCGCTTTGAGACGCTCCGGAGACAATTTGCGCCGAAGACATTTTCCGCCACGGGCGTTTACAATAAGCGTGCGCTTGATTTCATGCGCGCGTTCCGCCTTTTGATTCATGCCGAATTCGAGCAATACTTTGAGGATCGAGTTATTGACGTTGCGGATCGCGCGGTTCAGAAGTGGCAAAATCAAAAGCGGACCAGCAAACCTTTAGCCTGCCTTCTCGCGAATATGACTGGCGAATTGAATTGCTTACCCACAAAGCTTGGAACGGGCACTACAATAACGACGCTAGCACACAAGTGCCTAGCCCAGTTTAGGTATACGGTAACCCACAATCACGGGATCAAAACTGAAAACATCCTCAGTTTAATGCTCCCAGTTGGAATTGAAGAAGCGGCTCTAGACACTGTGTGGCTCGCGAATCTAGATTCCTTTGGTGGGCTACGTGGAAAGGCCGCACACTCATCATGGATCACTTATACAATCGACCCCAAGTCGGACCTGGACTTAGCATCTGACATCCTCGTTGGCATCGACCCGGTCGACACTCTTTTGAATGAACTACGGTAGTTTGTTAGTATCCTAGGCCACAACCTCGCTAGGCTACCGAGGTTATTCGCCAGACAATTTACGAAGCCCCCTAACAATCTCACGACGTGTCCATACAGATGCCTTCTCATGCACTTTCCCGACAAAGGGCAGAGGTACTGGCTCAGTAGTCGCGATACGTTGGCATACCTTCATTGGAAGCGATTGGATGCCCAAGGCTTTTGCCACTGCCCCCGTATTCTGACTAACCCACTCAAACCTTTGCAAATGCTTGTGCAACTTGTCGCCGTCATGACCGTGGAAGTCTTGCATCCAACCAGCCACTTCTCTGGGCGTTCGAGCGGCCCCAAACCATTTGCATTCAATCACCACCCAGACGGTACCGTCTGCGCTCACCGCTAGAACATCTAAATCACCCATCTTGGCGGGCGCACCAAGCCTCCGCATTGGTATTCCACCAAATACCTGCCACCCCGCAGAAGCCGCGAGCTGAGTCACCTCTCTCTCAAATAAAAGCCCTCTGCGGTTAATAGTGATATCGACAAATCTTCTCGCATCATCGCTTAAAAGTTTGTTCTTAGGCCAAACGCCCGTTTCAAGCAAAATGGAGGCGTATTGAATACCCATCATCAACTGGCGGACACCAAACATTAGAACCGGCTCACCTGCATCATGAACCACTAAAACTGGCCGAAGCATTATCGAAAGCCGCCGCTCAAAGAACCAGGGATAGATATCGTCCATCCGAAACGGTTCCGATGGTTTGCCGTCCCATGCATCCCGTGGCAGCAAACCAAAAGCCCGCACAAAACTATGCGCCACCTCGGCCGCCATCCCTTCCCGCTCACTTCTATTTACAAACGCAGACAATCGGACGCGCGCAACGATAGCTTTTTCTTCCCAAGCTATATCCCCAAAATAGCGGACGCACTTAAATGCATCCTCCAATGAAAGGCCGAACTCTGACCGAAATGCCGATTGGAAATCAGCCCCGCTCTCGTCGTCATCATCCACGTCTTCGTAGGAAGTGAATAACGACGGATATGCATCAATGTCTTTAGCTATAGATTCACCCAAGCTTGCCAGATGGTAATTAAATAAACCAGATTCTGCATTTTCGCTTCGAGTGACGATCGAGCCATCTGGATTAAATGATATCTTGAGAGTATCCAGACTGCGCTTGACCCGATCACTGTTATGGGCTGCGCTTATGAGATGTGAGATATTCGCGGCTATGGCGTCTATGTCCGATAGACCAGGCAATCTGCCACCGCTCTCCTTCGCCTCACAAAGTGCCATCTCAGCCAGGACTCTATAGCTTTGGAAAGCAGCATCACGCCGCCCGATGCGAAGCTTTGCCCAAATCTCATAGTCTGGGCTGTCCGAGAAGTATGCCACCCGAGCTGCCGCGGCACGTTCGGCCTCCACTCTGTCTCGATGAATTCCTTCAATTTGCTGTAGCGCAAGCTCAAGAGTTGAGAACTTGTCCAGATCCGCCAAAAGCTTTCGACACCGCGCCCAATGAACATCTACTGCACCATTCAAAGCATGGATAATATCATCCGTCTCGCTAATGCTTTCCTGAATACCCACCGAGACGGCACCAGCTTGCAACAACTCAGCGTATACCCCTCTACCAGCAGACATAAGATCAGATTCCTGAAGCAATCTTGCGGGAATCCGATCGGTTTCGAGGTCAACAGCAAACCCTGCGTCCCCCCTGCCGGTGATGTGGAGCATCTTCAAACTCTGCTCCGCCATCAGCTCAGCCACCCACCTCTCCAATTCATGATCGGATAGGGAGTTTTTAGTTAGAATACTAAGTGATTTAAGGAGCGAAAATACCAACACGGCTTCGCCCGCATTATCGGCGCGTATCAATCCAGCGACAAAGCTATATGGGAGCACAACAGTGATTATTGAAACGCCTTTTGTTTCAACAAACTCTACCTCGTCAGGAGCATCTTTAATTGACTCCGGGACAGGCAGCAGCCGGATTTCTAGGGAATGATTGAATTCACGAAAGCGTCTGCTCGCTGATCGCGCAATCCTAAAAAGCCATTCTTTCGCACCTTCCCATAGGAGGTATAGAAATCTCCGTTCTTCAGCATCCGTTGGCGGCCGCCCCATAACAAGCCACCAAGATCCATACTCGCTCTCTACGACGCCGCGAAGCTCTCCCAGGACTAAAGAAATCGGGTCAAAGAATATTGGTTTGTCCAACTCCGACATAGGCGAGTCAATTTGCGTCCGAGTTTCCACACGGAGCCATTCACCTGTCGGCATAAGTGCCGCATGGACTTTTCTCGACTCTCGCCCTCGTTCAACAACCTCAATTATCTTGCTGGTGTCAGCGATCATCATTCCAAACATTTTTAAGTCGAGAGTTGGCGGCCAGAACGTGCCTCCCAAGCCATGCCATATGCTCCAATGATTAAGAACGTCAGGCCATGTACTTAATTGAATCCCCTCACCCCGAAGTGCATTTTGATCTCTCCGCATCTTCCACAGCGCCAAGAAGTCAAACTCAGGATCGGCCATAAGGGCCGCCAGGGAGTATGACGTGCAACCCACACAATACCAGTTGTCCAAATCATCTTTAGGAAACTCCTGTTGCGTACCCCAACCAGGAGAATCATACACGACCACAGTTAGACCACCGGAGAAGCCGTAACGTGCTTGAAGTACCTCCTGCGATTGCGCAATAAAACTACTCAAAGCTATAGACTGATATAAACTTGCACTCGCACTTTGATTAATCGAATGTTCGGGCGGCGATGTCCAATCTGCTTCGATGATGATTATATGAGCAACTTTGTTCTCATCAATTTTAGCCAACAATTGGATGCTTGCGGGGACCGCCAAACGTGGCTCTGGCAGTTCATAATCCGCAACGATCAGCTTCTTTGCTCCACTGATATGGAGATCGTATGCGGCCCATCGTGACATGAGAAATTCGTGAAATTTTGTCCCGACTCTTTCTGGTATTTCCCCTCGCGCTATAGCGTGAACTAGGTATAGCCGAATGGCGCCGGAAATGGCTGATGGAATTGGAACAAATACACCAAGTTCATTTGCCAGCACCGGATAACGCGACAATCCTGAATATCCGTAAACATTGTCGGTGAGATCATCCGTCTTGTTCTTGAGGAAAGGTAAAATATCACCTGGCGATACGCCTATTTCTTCAAGTTCCGCCCAAGTGAACTCCGCACAACGCCCCAACTTTTGAACCTTCTGAAGTGAGATATTCCAGTCTGTTCGCCGAGGCACACCCGGGTCGCAAGCATGATTCTGATAACCGCATCGACCAACAATCGCTTCGCTAATTGCCAGCATCGCGAATGCCGGTCGCATTAATGCGTCTTTATCGTCGAACTCAACGTACATCGCGACTTCAATCAACCGTGCGAGTGCGAAATCCGCGGCCGGGTATAGGCCATTTAGTATGCGAAAGTTTCCGTGAACCGTCGGAATGGCTGAAACGAAGACATCTTCAATTGGGTCTTCATTCTGGCCGGATTCATGATTGAGTAGTTCGTTTAAATTGTCAGACATATCGCGCAAGGTTGGCTTGCGGCTGCCATTTGCATGAACCAAGGCGACATGAATCATCGTCAGGATTCTGAGATGATTAGCCTGATATTCCGGCAGCAGAGATAGACCTATAAGTTTTCTTACAAAGTCATATTGATCGTAGCGCCGAATTCTTCGGAGAAGCCCACCCTCAATGTTATCCAGCCTGAACATATATGTATCCATTAGTTCGCGTGTGGATGCTCAACTGAAAGACCGCCGAGGAGGGAAACGACATTTCCTAGCCAGTGCGTATTTGTTGGTATTGCGGTGAAATCATTTGTTCTGCTTAAGCAGTTTTGCCGCCTTAATACCGCTCTGAAATGCCCACTCCATTGCCCGGCTGATCTCGCCGTTTGTGTCGGAGTTGAAGCCGTACTTCGCGCGCTCAGCCTTTCCCACTGTGATGTGCCGAGCAATAATCCTAAACGCCTTCTTTCGTTGGTCTTTGTCTGCCTGCTCGATTGGGACTTCTTCCAATGCCCACTCTGCAACCTCCTTAGCAGAAAGCTGCTTCAAGCGGTCATAGAGCGGATGATCTTTAATGCTGCGAACCATCTCTTTTCCTCAGCCTAACCAATTACGCATTGTCAATGCGACCTCGCGTGCATGGCCGACACCGGACCATGCGCCATATGATCCGACTACATAAAGATGCTGCTTGGCTCGTGAGACTGCTACGTTCAGGATATTCGGTGTATTTGCGGCCCAGCCGCGCGCTCCATTCTGACTGGTATTGGGAGCGCCGAGAACGACAATAACCGTGTCAGCTTCTCGCCCCTGGACTGTGTGGATAGTGCCGACACGATTATCCACCCATTCATCTGCTACAACTTGGAAAGCCGCAAACAGCTCCCTTTCCCTCTCCAACCGCCGCTTCATCTCCTGAGCTACAATACGGAAGGGTGTAATGATAAATATGTCAGGATTAGTAATGCCTGCTGCGGCAATTTCTTTTAGAAGATTAACAACCCGCTCGCCCTCTGCCGGACACCATTTGGAATCGGCCTCACCGTCAACCGATAGCCAATGTGACCGTCCAAGAACAGCGCCAATCGGGCTTGGATCACGACGACCTGGCGCGTGAACCATTTGCCCATCATAGGCAATCCTGTTTGACATGCCGAACATCGGTTCCATGCACCGCCGATGCACCAATAAGGGAACGCCAACTCGTCGTGGTCCAAGGTCAGAGCGGAAAGCCGCCTGATAGCGGGATGCTCTATCTGCAAGTGTCTGCGCTGAAGCATCGGGCGCCGCCCAGGTAGACTTATCAACCTTGAAGAATTTACAGATTTCTGAATTCAACCGCTCAGGCAACGTGACAACTGGCGGGATCTGCAAGGGGTCGCCAACCACAATGGACCGTTTCGCGCGGGTGACAGCGCCGACAGCGGCTTGTGGTAGCGCCTGCCCTGCCTCGTCGATCAGCAACCATCCAATGCTGCCTGGAGGCATCTCGCCTAACATACGGTCTATAGATGCAAAGGTGGTAGATATCACAGGGACAACGAGGAAGAGCGTTGCCCAAAGATCGTGCAGCAATGCACGCTTCTTCTCATCTGGCATTGTTCCTGCCAAAAAGGCATCCATAAAGACATTCAGATTGTGAAGAAGCTTTTGAGCTGCCGCATCAATAAAGGCGCGATGCAGGGCCAAGGCCGCGATAAACAAATCTTCGCGCTTGCGATGTAGACTGTCTGGTATCCAAGGAGAATTCAAATTCCAGTCTTCATGGCCCCGCTCGAAGAAAGAACTGTCGACAATCCGTTTGCCTAGCGTTCGTCGATGCGGCTCAATCTTCAGCGATAGCTGGTCGATGTGTTGTCGCATGCCTGCAATGCTGCCCTCCATTGTCTGGATACGAGCGTCCAAAGCCGCCAATTCGGTTTGAACACTAGAGAAGGCTTGCTCACATTTTTGTCGCAAATCCGCTGCGGCCCGCTCGGCCTCAATCAGTGGTCTGTTCGCTAGCAGCCATGCCCTCCAACGCTCAGTCCGAAACAGCCGAGAGAAAAATCCTGGGCGTGTCTTCTTGTGGCCCTCAATATCGGAAAGCCAAAGTTTATAATCCGTCACCGCTTTTTCGAGTTCGGCGCGACGATCAGCAACATCGTCCAAAAGTTGCGACTTCTGCTCTGTCAGCACCGAGAGAGCCATTTCCGCATCGGGGAGGCTGCGACGCAAGTCGGCGAGCTTTAGGCATGTTTGTCGGATACCTTCCAGCTCGCTAAGGGCTGCATCTACTTCATTCTTTAGGTTGAGGAAACGTGTGCGCGCTTTCAGCCAATTGGCTTTTGCCATTTGTGGCGATGGCGGGTTCTCGGCGGGAATGACCGCAGGTGTTTTCCGCTCAATAATTCGACCTTGTGCGTCTTTGATTTCCCGAACGACAGAATCACCCTTTGCGGCTTTTAGATAGAGGCGAAAGCCAAACTCTTCATCCCACCAAAAAGCTTGATGAAAAGCGAAGCGATTCCTTGCATTGCCAAGAACGGCAGCAATAAGACCCCAGGTCTCTACAGGATCGGGGACGACATCTTCCTCGCTATCCCCTATACCGTTCTCGTCTTCCCTGTTCCTGCGCGGCCCATGCACAAGGTCGCTGATCGACTTGAAATAGGTGAGCTCGCCTTCTGGTCTGCCAACCGCTTTGGCGGCAGGCAATTCCTTGCTGACGTTCTCGACGGCCTTGTTGTTGCTGGATGCGACCAATATTTCATGCCCTTTGAGTCGTTCATCCAGGCGATAGAGCTGAAAAAAGGCACTTGGCCCCGCAGCCATCTTTTCTCCAGATGGCGTGAAGGCTTTTTCCGGATCATCGAAAGCAGCCATTGCAAGCGCGCGATCCATCACGCAACCCGCAACAATATCGCGCAGCAAGGTCGTTTTACCGGTCCCAGGGGGACCATTG
Organism: Ferrovibrio sp.; assembly: GCF_046297895.1. Classification (GTDB taxonomy): domain Bacteria; phylum Pseudomonadota; class Alphaproteobacteria; order Ferrovibrionales; family Ferrovibrionaceae; genus Ferrovibrio. The sequence continues at coordinate 58,333 of NZ_JBKBHC010000008.1, forward strand.
ACGGCAATAATGCCTTCCTTTCCGCAAAGCTCAGAGCGCGCGACATTCACCGCCGCCTGCTGAAGCGTGACGAGTGGGTGACCGCCAGGCGATGACCATCGTGCCGCCGGGATCAATAGTGGCGCTATGGCCTTTTCGAGTGCCGATTTGTCATCGAGCAGATTGAATGTCTCGATTGGCGTATCAATGCCCAAATAGCTCCGAAGTCCTTTGGGAGTTGAACTCTGTTGCACAAGGTTCGCTGCACGAGACAAGTCATCAATGAAAAACGAATTGATAAGAGGAGCTTCGGGCGGCGCCTTGGCTTTAAAATAGTGATAAACACGAAGTGCGAAAGATGGCGCTTCGACTAGATGCGAAGGCAGATTGAACTGTGCAACCAACCAGTCATGCGCCTTCTGGATTGTTGGAAGATCGAGCGGGATCTGATTTCCATCGCGATCAACGCGCCGAACAATTCCGTCAAGCCTTTCTGCAATCTTATATTCGATACTTGGCCATGCACCGAGAGCGCCAAGTTGAAGCTTTAATGCCAATGGCAGAGCCCAAGCAAAGCTCGATACGGCGATACCATTCTCCTCAACAACAACACCTCGTTTATCGACGAGAATAACGGCAATCGCCGCTTTCTCCCGCAGGCGGGGGCTTTTCTCCTCGTCCGCCCCGAAGGCTTTTATAAGCTGCTCAGTCGCTCGGTCCATAGGAATAGAGCCAAGATAAATCTGATAATATAGCTGACGCTTGGGGCGGGAAGTTTCGCCGCGTATCCAAGGCAGTTGAGTAACCGATAGATCAACTATGCATCTGCGATCACCTCCCGCCAACTCCTCGGCTCGACGGTATGTTTTAGGGGATAATGCCTCAAGCGCCGTCCAGGCGGCGAGAATAGCCGTTGGTTCATTTGGCTTGTCTGGCATTGGGAATGAGGGCAAATCACCTAGAGCTTCGAGTGGTTGCTGTATGACCGGATTTGTCGCCTCAATCTCGGGTCCAGATCCCCGTACCGAATGCTGATCCCTCTCTTGTCTGCCATGATTCAGCGAAGGCGGCGCAGATTCATTGCTGATCTGGGCAGAATCTCCTCCGCCCTCACGGGATGGGGCAAGAGCCTCCTTAATCGTAGAGTGCAGACGGTTTGCCCGAGCTGTTTCTCGATAGCGTAGCTCGCTGTCGAGTTTACGAAGTATCTCTAGATCGCCATTTGCCCCCTCATAGAGGGCCTCAAGTTCGATAATTGATTTGCTAAAATACGGGCGGTTAGTTTCAGCACTCATAATTGCTGCCCACAGTTCCGATCAGCATAAGGCGATTGATTTAATCTGGCATTGTCTGAGATACAGGCAGGGCTGGTCTGGGGGTGGGCAAGGCAGAGAAAGCTTTCGCCAAAGCCGCTACTTTTCTCGAAAATGATTCCGCATTTCCGAGTTTTGAAAATTGGAACATCTCTCGCAACCCTGTTGCGCTGGTCAACAATAAGTATTCATACAAACCAACCGGAAGCTCCCGATTCCCCTTAAATCGGCGATCAGGCCCGCCCTTCTTGTTCACATAGCGCCAGGTTCTGGATACGATCTTTGCATCGGACGGCACGCTACCGTCTATTATGAACTGCTGTGATTCGATCTTCATCTTCAGGTCAGAATATGAGACCGCACCAACGGCTTCCCCGCTGTAAACCAAAAGTCTATCAGGTAAGAAGAACAGCCTCTCCTTTCCCGCATCCATATACGGCACTGGTATATTTGTCGTTACGCATGGCGGTGAGATATAAGTCAGCTTGATCTGATTTAACTTTACAACTTTACCAGCGCCTGCGTGATACTTTCGATCATGCACGACAGCCGCTTCATCCACCCGCGCTATAGAATTTGAACGGCCTAATTGCTCAAATGCTTCACAGACATTCTTAAACTCATCCAGCGTCGCATCTTCCAAGTCATAGAACAGAACGCACGTCTTCCTCGACTTATCTACATAGTAAAGAATGACGAGAGCCGCCGCGCACACCAAAGCAATAGAGAGCAAATGATCCGATTTCTGGGAGAGCCAAAGCCAGATAACCAAAACCGCCGCGCTGGCTGCCGCCCATTTGAATAGCGAAACACGCCGATAGCAATCGTTAATATCCTTCAGCAGAGATTCTGAAGATTCGTCAGTCATATTCTCAACATTTCCGCTGGTGATTTCGACAAATTCACCAAGCGTAGAATCATGCGATGGGATCGTCACGGGTACAGGGGGATTTTTAGACAGGTTGCCTTTTGCTGCCGACTCTACTCGTGTCTTCTTCCCTTTGCTTAAACTTGCTCGATAGTACAAACCGCCTCTGCCAGCATGAATATAGTGGCCGCGTGGACCCGTTCCGATTCGCAGGCCGCTAACACCAATTGAAGCCCCAACGCCGGAGTTACTCAAGTTGAACCGCATTGGTCCGACACGAAGGCTCTTCTTGATATAGAATGGCATGTGTTCCCCCAGAGATTTCCTGAAATTTTCAGCTCGCCGAAACCCAGTATTTGAGTGAGCAGTCCTTTGCTAAAGGCACTTTGTTGGAATCATGAAGAGGCAGAGCCATAAATTCCTTACCTCGTTGCATGGCCGCGATCGTGATTTGGTGGTTAAGCCTAAACACGTTCCCGCGATAGCTAATTCTTAGCACTGCCGATGCATCGGCTTTCCACTGCTCTCCTCTGCTCCACGGATGCTCAAGAATTTCAATCCCTGTATATGTCGCAGAGGGGTGGTAACACTTCACAACCATTGCCCCCACATCATGTAGTGATCGCACCTTATCCGGCTGCACATCCCCCGCTGGCATTGCCGCAACACTCAACAGCATATTAATCGCTGTCATGATTTCGACTGGCGACATTTCTCACCTATGAACGCTTTAGAAGCGGTGCGATCGAGGGCGTCTCGACCCTTCGACCAATAAATCAAAAGCCAATCTCCGAACGCCAATCAAAACAGGGGCTATCTCACACCTAGACGCTCCAGAGTCATGGCATCGAGCTGGCCAGAGGCACTCAAACCAGATGCCGTCTGATACCTCCGCAAAGCGTCTTGCGTCTTCTTCCCCATCACACCGTCAGCGGGCCCCGGATCGTATCCTTTCAGGATAAGCGCCATCTGCACGCGGCGAATGATCTCCTGAATCTCAGCTTGACCAAGTCGTGGCGACGTCTGCGGCACTGCAGGTTCGGCTGGCGCGGCGTAAGCTGGCGGGGTCGCCGGACGCACTTGCCGATCCGGTGTTGTGGCCGGAGGAGCGTTCGGGGCGGGCGATGAGTATGATGGCGCAGAGTAACCACCGCCACTCGATGAGTAATGCGACCGGTGCGAACTATGCGAGCGATGAGAGCTATGGCTTCTATGACTGCGATGCGCTGCAAGCTGAAGCGCGCTTTTCAGGCGTGCCGGATCCGTCCAATAGACAAGTTTTTGTTCTGTCTGCGTGTCCGGCTCCAGTGCCCCAACGCCGCCTGATACCGGCGCGGCCGACACCCCATCCTGCAGCGTAAATGGGCTTGCAGCCCCCAGAAGTAGAGCAAGGCGATGCAGCCAGTTCATGCGGCAAGTTCCTGCTGCGAAATTGTACGAATTGCTCGACTACGCCAGGCAACTCCTGCTGACGCGAAGAACCCACCACACCGACTTGCAGCGGCGCAGCTCACGCATTCTTCCGCGTAGACATTCTTCCAGTCGGAAATGGAGCGTTCGGCAAACGGCCAGAGGTGCTGTGGTAAAACACAGAGTGGTAGGTTGTAGATTGACGTCGTAAGGCCGCGATTATCGAGATAGAAGACGGCCTCTTCCAACGCCCCCAGATAGTCAGCCGGGTCTACCCAGAGATGATCACGATTGCGCTTGGCGAAGCCCATTGGCTCTATCCCCATAAGGGCAACATGCTCGACGAATGGTAAGCGGCGATAGATGAACGACGCGAGTTGCGGCAATCTGCCGACCGTCATCTTGTGAAGCACAACCCGTATTTCGACCCGTGCGCCAATACGGCCCAATTCATACAAACCATTCAATGTTTCTTGGAAACTACCGGACGCCCTCACAACATCATCATGCACGTCCGCAACATCTCCATACAGGGGTATTGCCCAGACAATACTTTGCGGACGCCGACCGGCAGTAAGAGTGGCAAATTGTCTATCGTGAAACAGGCGACCATTTGATAGGATGTGGAGCATTGTGTTTGGCAAATACTGCCCCGCAATGTCGATTAGGTGTCCAAGCTCTCCCCCCAGAAGTGTCGGCTCACCCCCCGATATACCGACCTGAATCTCGTCTATGTCAATTAGCCTTATCGTTTGCGCAAGCTCATCGAGACGCCATGAATCGTCTTCATTTCGCGGTGGCTGCGAGCACATTATACAGTCACTGTTGCAGCGTTCTGTTGCAAAAAGCGTGTTTGCTTTTGAGCCACGGCGATAAAGAACCGAGATTAAGGAAGAGTTCTCCCGCAAGCGAATGACGTCGCCGGGTCGAACCACCGCCTTGTCTCGAACATCATTAATTCGGATACCCCGCCCGTCAGTACAACCGATCGAACCTGCCGCGCCAGGTAGCTCTGCCTCCCACACAACTATATTCTCTAGGCTATATCTGCCTTCATTCGCTTCGGTAGCTGTAAGGATTTTTGCAATCTTGACGCCTTGTACGCCAGAAACAATAGCATGTGTATGAAGACCAACCGCCTTGCTCATCGGTCGATCCAACCACTATAGGAAACCGACGCTCGCGGCTTCTGCATCGCCCAGGCAACGAATGTTCGCATCGTCTCTGTTTCGCCTGTTGAAATTCGGCGAAATAGAGACTGAAAGATATGCATGTGCTTTCGGCAGAACTCCGTGTGGCTGCGGTCAGCCGCCGGGTCTCCTTGCATTGTGGCGTGGTAGACTGGGTCTGAGCCGCAGAACGGAACGAAAGCGCAGTCCTTGCATCCTGCCAGATACTCCGAGACCGCCCCCTTCGCCAGCCAGCGCATAGCCGGTGACGACATAAGTGTATCGAAAGAATCTGTCACCATACCCATCGTGAAGCGACCATCGCCGGTTTCGGCCGCCATCCGCGCCTCGTCGGCCGGATAAACTCGTCCATCATAGTTGTAGACAAGGACACCAAAACCGGCGCCGGTGGGCGACCGCAAGTCGAGATACCCTGAATGGAAAGGTGTAAAAATGTGGCGCAATAAGATTGCCGTATAGGTTTCTTCGAGCGCCTCACCAGCCGCATTGATCTCAAGAATATAGTCGAGCACCTGATCGTAGAAATTGAGGTACTCGGCTATGCCATAACCGATGGCTTTTCGTGTCTTTACGGCAAAGCCATAAGGACTGATCGGCCTTAAAAATATCGTCGAGAATCCCAAATCCCGATATTGATCTACAAGCTCTTTGGGGTTTTTCAACGCAGCGCGCGTTATTGTTGGAAGCGCACTTACTCCCTCAGGACCGAGCACCCGCCTTGCTCGCTCAAGCCCACTGATTGTTTTTTCCCATGAATCTTTCGTTATATTCGGTCGATTGAAGTTGTGTACTTCTGATGGACCATCGATCGAGGTCGAGAGACGAATCTCGTGGTCTCGGCAAAACGTAAGGTCGTCATCGGACAAGTGATGCAGGGTTGAAACCATCGCGAAGCTAAGGTTTCGGCACTCAGCTTCATTTCGCGCATTTGCCAAACCAACAATATGGCGAATTAGGTCAAATCGAAGTGCTGGTTCACCGCCCTGAAATTCAATCGTCAGATTCTGAGTTGGGGACTCGAATACACGATCAATAGCATGCGCCGCGTCTTCGTATGACATATCAAAGCCACTGGCATTCAAACTAGAGCGTGAAACCTGGCAATACTGGCAACTATGATCGCAACGCAGTGTCACCACAAAAATGTGCAGTGATGGCCCTTCAAGGACAAACGATTTGCGAGTGTTAAACGCAGCCTGCTCAAGCCACCCATTGTAGGCATTCGGCAGTAAGCTGCGGGCTTCAAGATCGCGCTTGCGATCTAGGGCCAGCCCCTCAGGACCGACTCTATAGGTCTCATACTCTTCGGCTGTGAGAACGGCATAATCCCCCAAATCATTGCTGAGCAAGATTTGTGTACCGTCTCCATCAAGAGCCGTTGATCGGATCATGCCCACCCCCAAATCTAACGTAGCTTGTGGGGAACAAGAGGATCAATGCGGTAATTCAGGCTGAACACACAAGAAATTTGCACATCAAAACAGGAGCTTATAGTGAAGCACTCTCGCTCTGCATACATTAATATGCGGCGCGCATCCTCACGCATCTGCGCAGAGAACTTTTTTCGATACTACGTCCTACTGACGCGCATCATTGTTCTTGGAATATCGTGAACAACGACCTCGATTGGCCCGCGGACGTATGTCCATGTATAGGAGTTTTGATCGTACCGATCTTTCAAGTGAGCTTTAAAAGTGAGCTGCACTTTGATTGCATACTGCTCCTCAAGATGGCGATCAATCTCCGGGAATTCACCAGCGTCATTTGAGTTATGGATACTTATGATCATTCCGGATAATGCCTCAACGGCTTGCCAACTAATCACTCCACCCGCTGACATCTCTTGCACTTGATATCTGAATGAGACCGCCGCGCGCCCCGCACTACAGGAGTGCTGGGATAGCGCGATTAATTTTTCCCTCGTAAGTCTAACAAAGGCGTCGAACAAGAATGGGTTATGAAGCGCATCCACAAGTCTTTCCCCCCAATCCTTATTGCTGGCAGATTGGCTCCAAGCCGTATAAGCATGGACAATGGGTGTAGTCGCGCCATCCAGCAGATAACTATTAACGATTTTTGCCGGTATTTTGCTCACTACAAATTTTGCATTCGCTGGATAAGCACTTGAGAACAGACGATATGCTTCGGCGATGGCTTGGAATTTCTGCTCTTTGGCAAGTTCCGACAACAGGTCAAGGAATGGGCCTGATTGCTCACCATATTTGACAGACCCCTGCAAGCTAATCGCCTGCAGTATCCGTTTCATATCCATCTCATCCACGATCCGGTCCCCTCTCATTTTTCCTTATTACTTATTTAAACAGCATCTAAAATCGTATTCTTCAAAGATACCTTTGGCATATAGCCTTTCCCTTGTGCCTCTTTGATTGCCTCGGCATTTGGGTCCACTTGCTCTCTAAAATCGTCTCCAAAAATTTGGAGCCGCAAACAATGCGCCACAACTAATTCCAGGTCATGTATTGGATCTGCCTCATACTCATCAAAGTATCGCGCATACTTGCGCGAATCATAGACGTCCGGCGCGCCTCCATGGATCACCGAAGCACGCAAATCCATAAGCTGCCTTAGCCGTGCGTCTCGCACATGAGTTCCAAGCATTTCTCTGACGCCATCAATAACGGCTTGCGTTGCATGATTGGCGTCGCCGAAAACCGCATCTAAGGTCATACAGAGAATTGGAAAGCGTTCTGGTGGGTCCAACTCCCATGCCCTATAAAAATACTCAAGGGCTCTTAATTGCCGCCGCACTACTCGTTCATTTGTCGTAAGTTTATTAGCTATTACTCCAAGCCATGCGTGGTCAGTGGCTTCGATTACTATGTCATGCATTAACGGTGGCGTGTGAGGCAAGCCGAACGAAACTTCGCTTCCTTCATCGCTGATTACGAAATTTCCGCCAAACATATCTCTGCCTGAGAATAGATATCTATATCCTGGCAATGGCGCCAAGGCTAAAGCGCCTAAAATGGCCGCCCTCATCTTCCGCGAAACTTGGAGAAGCGGTGATCGAACGCCCAGCCACGCATTAGGCAGAGACCTCTGGCCTTTCCAATCGGAAAGTGGAGGAAAACTGTCAGCCCTGATAGCTCTCACATCAATGTTGTCCCTCGACATTGTTTGATCCAAATATTCAGGAGCAACTAGAAAGAATGGTTCGGAATTGAAACTCTCGGCTACTCGAACTGGAATCAGCGGGAACAATGAGATTCTGTTTGTCGGGCAAAAGACCGGAGAGCTTGCAATAGCGTTTGCCAACCGCGACTTTGCAGCCGCAGAAACCTTCTGCGCATAGTCGGTGCTGAATCGGGTAAAGAAGACTTCGTCCGCTATGTACCCGTAGTTTTCCGTAATGAAACTACGAAGCGCGCTCGAAATGTCTCCTATAGGAAGATACTTTAAATAAGCTGGTCCGTTGCGTCGGACAAATAAAGCCGCACGTATGATCCTGGATTGGTGAAAGAATATTTCAGCCCCGAATCTTCTTTCCCATAATGGCGCGCCAGGCTTACCAAAAAGGAACGATGATCTAAGCCCGCTCGCATCCTGTTGAGATATGGATGCGAGTAACAATTCAACTGCTTCCTGATGCATCTCTTTCGGCATAGACACATAATAGCCGATAATGAGATCGCAGCATTACAGCGGGCTAATACATTTGTAGAGCTGGCATACGTTATTATGCGGTAGCGGCTCATTTCATCGACAACTCAGTAGGAAAAGATGATTTCCTACTGAGCTGATATTTGAAAGTGGTCATTGGAAGAGACAACCCTCCAATCTATGAACATTAAATCAAATTTTTCTAATTTCTATCACTGGTGCTTCTTTTGGCGTCTCCGCGCCCACCTCGCCATTTATATAGAGTTTTCTCCAACTCCTCCGAGTTCTCAACATTCATATTGATAACAGCGATGACGTAGTCGACATCCACATCACGTGCATCGCGTATGGCAGTTAGAAGGGCAGAGGTGAACTGTTCCTTGGTAGGATGAGCCTGTTCAGAAGTCCAAAGCTTCTTCAGAAACTCAACGGCAATAGACAATGTTGCCTTCAAATCAATTGAGGGAACTGCAATCATTTTTACGACACGAGAGAATGACTCCATCGACTTCTGGCTCGCAACAGCGTGATACAGCGTACTTGCATCCAGGGATGTGAAGGTATGCCCCGCATCAGCAATAGAATAGATTACTTCTTGGTACTTTTCGGGTGAGATTTCTTGAGCATTTCGCAACACAGAAACAAGCGGTTGTAGCCAAACTCCCTTAACTCCCGCACCCCATTCGGCCAGGCGCCGATACATAAAATCTTCGCTCACTAACACGCGGCCAGATCCGTTGGCCGCCGCCATTAGGTCAAAAAATGAAGGTGGTGCCTTGTCTCCAAGGTCGGCCAGCTTCTGCTGAATCGGAGATTTTTGCACGGCAGGGACAATCACCGCCCGCTGACGCGCGGCGTCCAATACAGCCCGCGCATGGTCATACGCGGCTCTCGTGTCCTCTTCAGTGTATACCGTCCTAAAGAGCTGGCCATTCTCCGCGTTCATCGTCATTGCTTCCCGGCCAGCGGTTATCTGAAGCTTCTGCTCATGACCTTCCATTTCATCTACAGACGACTGAACGAGGCCCGCAGGTCCGAAAACGGCCTCGACTGCGTCAAGTAATCCAAAAGCGTAGATCAGCCAAAATGTGACTGTGTCGAAGATCAGAGATGGCTTTGGCGCGAGCAAGGCCAATGCTGCGTTCCGCTCTACCTCCGTGCCTGCGGCTACCTTCATTTCCGTTCCCTGCATGGCGAGCCACTGCCAAGTCTCGACGACATATCGGCCCGCCATCAGCGCAACCATGGAAACCGGTAGGTTTTTCTCGATATATGCTTGCCTTACGTTAGCCGCCCTTTCTGACGTTCGCTCGACTAAGACTCTTACCTGATCGATTACAGAATCCGGTTTTGACTCCTCAATGCTAAGGCCAACCATTCCTTGCTCATTCGGAAACAGGATATTGAATTGACCGAGCGATTCATGAAACAGGTGAAGATACTTGTGCTTTATGAACGTGATCTTCTGCGCACGTTTGAAGTATTCCAGCTCAGATGTCTCGATTTCATCCCCGACCTGGCGGCCTATAGCTTTTTGCGCTAGGAAGCTGTCAGGTGAAATCTCGTTTCTTGAGAAAATTGGCGCATCGTCCGCTTCAATCGTGCGGACTGATACATGCCCAGCTCGATCAGCTATCCCGAAAACCGTGTTAGGGCCGATGATTGTGGGTTCCGGCATCGCCTTCTCCGCGCTACCATTCTTGAATATCAAACCACAATATGCCGTATGCGCGATTGGTACATCCCAATGCTTTCGGAGCGTCATGTAACCGACTGCAAGAGCGCGTTCGCCGTAGTCATTGCGATCAAGAGCATGAGCTAGGGCCATTAACTCGCTCGGCCTTGCATTGGGGAATTCCAGCGGCCCCTCAAGGAACTGCCTTATTTCATCCGTGCGCCCCCGATGTTCTGCTACTTCTAGCCACATCAACGCAGATTCCAGATCGTGAGGCCGCACCTCGCGAAGTTTGGAGAATTTCTCGAGTGAAGCGTCGTATCTGCCTATCCGATTATATAACAATGCTGCTGGCCGGAGATATTCGGGCCTATTAGCAACTTCGGGCGACATAGCCTCTATCAATGCGACCGCTTCATTCCTTCTATTCGCATTGATGAGGGCAATGAGTTGGCGTTTTAGCGGCACGGAAGCGGTATCGGGTGACGCCAAGGAGCCCAGCGCGTCAGCCGCGACATCCCATGCATGAGCTTCAAATGCTTCCATTCCCAGAACTAATCGGCTCAACGGATTAGTTCTGTAACCTTCTGTCTGCATACCTAATTCGGCGACGCCTTGCGCTTCATCTTCGTTCCCCTCAAGACCATGAATGCGACAAAGGGCGGCATAGCCAACCACATCTTCGACCTTGTCGTTAATAAGTGCCTCAGCTTCGGCTCTGGCCTCATCCTTTTTTCCGGTTTGCCATAGAAGTGAGATGCGGTCTGCAATTAGAGAAGGGCGGTCTTGTAGATCGGGTATTGCCAGCATCTTGTCGGCGAGATCGAGAGCCTCCTGAAATCTGCCTACAGAAGCCAAAACTTCAAACCGCACACCCATAATCTGGAGTTCGTCATTTGACACCAGATCGAGTATCTTTTCTGCTTCACTGCGCTTACCTTGCTCAAGCAGTATCGCAGCCTTGTGAAACAAGGTCATCGGCTCATTCGGAGCTACCTTTTCGACCTCTTCAACACGCCGCCACGCGTCGTCCAATTTCCCGAGGAAGCGCAGACCGACGATTAGGTTATAAGCATGCAAGGCATATCGCTGCGGGGCTTCGGCCTTCCTGCCTTTTTCCCAAAGAACTTCCAGAATAGCGATTGCCCGATCAATCTTGGTACGGTCCTCCAAACTTAGCTGACGCCCATGTAATTTTTGAGGATTTTTAGTAATTTCGGTAAGTAATGCTGGAGCCAAATCACCAAGAATGGCCTCATTGTCTGGCTCTGCAATTGCCGCTTTCTCAAATATAGCTATTGCCTTATTGAGATCGCCTTTTTCCCGATACCATCTCGCTGCAACCAAGAGGACACTTGGGTCAGATTGCAATGATTCGGATACGAGAGACTGCGGGTCCGTGATGCCGTCTTCATGGAATGCGGCTAGAATGCGTAAAACACCGATGTTCGAGTCTTCCGGGAACCGCTCTATTGCTGCGACGGCGGTCTCTGACGCCAAACTCCATTCATCCAATAACAGGTGGGCGTGGATGACATTTGCGGTTGCCGTCGGGTCATCTGCACCAAATTCCGCGGCAGCCTGAAAGCTTTGCGCCGCCTCCTTCACTTTTCCGAGATGCAAATAGGCCGCACCTTTATTTGTAAGCAGTCGGAAGCGCGCTCGTGGGGTTGCCTTGTCCCAGCGGGTATTTATAAGTTTATCGAATATGCTGAGCGCCGTCTGGGGCTGTTCATCATTCATTAAGTCGCGCGCGAGATTGATTTGACCCTGCAATTCTATGTCATTTTGGTCGACAGGTTTCTGCGCTGGGCCTTCACTAATCCCGCCCCGCAGCATCTCCATAATCATGTCGAGTTTTTTGTCGGTCTTACTGGAGAACTGTGGGTACCATTGCTCCAGAATCTCCTCATCGAACAGGCCGGTTATGTCTTCCCAGTGCCATATCTCAACTGTAAATCGATCTTCCTGCTTGCGAGCCAAGGAGAGCACCCGAACGTGCTCTTCGATATCAACATCCTTTGAACTGGTGGTCGCAATGATCCAGTGCTTGAGCGGTGGCTCAAACAAGTCCGCCTTGGCTATCTCTTCGTCAATTTCGGCGCGAGTGAGCTTACCGCCCTGTGATTTCTGCTTGCACTGAATGCCGTAAACATTTTCAGGTGCGTCTTCGGACCAAAAATAGATATCCGTCCCTTTCTGCTGCTGTCCTAGTCGACCATTTTTCTTGGCATTTGCCGCATATTGCCGAACAGCCAGCGCCCGGCAGATTTCTTCAAAATCTTGCCAGTTCTTCGGTGGTGGTAGTTGAAGCTGGTGAATATTCATCGACCGGCTCGATATGTTCGGTAAAGTGTAAGGACAGGCACTTAGAATCCGCCATGCCAGTTCTTGCTAAAATTTGCAGTTCGGAGCCAAGAAATCCAACCGGCACGGCCTTGAATCTACAGTCTACAGCCAGCGGCCGTCTAGTTCGTGACGACTTTCGTAGCTTCTCGGCGGCTAGAGCCGATAACTTGTCCCATAGCCGTTCTACAGGACAACTTAAAGCTAGCTGGTTGGGCTGCAATTACCCGATAGCCGCCACCGCAGCTCCACTAAGTAATATCATCTCCAGAGTTATTTAACCGCGAAATGACGGGAGAACCTGCTCAGCCGGATTCTACTGAGTAGATCGTCCTTATCCACTTGGTCCCTACTTGAGCAATCTGTCGAAGAATGCCTTGGTGCGCTTCTCGGCATCGGCTGTTGCGGCAGGGTTCATCTCAAGGCGATGCATCTCAACCTTGCCGCCGATCACAGTACCGGGAACCTCGACCGGGCGAGGGATATACTCATCGAAGGAATGCGTCACATTAGGATAAACAACCAGCTCTACGAGTTCTTTTCGCTTTAGATTGCGGCTATCGACCAGTTCCTGGCAGCGAAACACAGGGGTCCAGGAGTCTTTGTCCCCGATCAAGATCAGCAGCGGGATATCCACGTTGCCTTCGGTTTTGACGTCGCAGAGCGGGTAAAAGGCCACAGAGCCCTTGATACCGTATTCCTTGGCGTGGATATCGGCCTGCACCAGCTTCATGGTGGTCCAACCGCCATGGGAGAAGCCAATCGTGCCGATCTTGCCTTTGGCAACATAGGACTGCTGATTGAGCCATTCGGCAGCGCCGATGGCATCAGATACACGCCGCTGCGGCATCACAGCCGGGGTATTGGTGGCGATCCCGTTGGGGAAGCCGCGGGGGGTGAAGCTATCAAAGACCAGCGCCACATAACCCCAAGAGACGAATTTGCGTGCCCAATTGCGGTGGTGATCCCGCATGCCGCCGCTGCCATGCATGACGATGATCGCCGGAAACGGTCCCTCGCCTTCGGGCTTGAAGACCTCTGCCTTGATATCGAGCGGACCACTGAGCCCAGGTATTGCCGCCGTCGGATATTGGATCTGCTGCGGACCGGTAGTTTTGCAACCGGAAAACAGAAGAAGAATGGTACCAAACACGAATAGAGATGCGCGCTTCATTGAAACCTCTTAGATCGGATTATGTGAGCAACCTTCGGATTGGGCCGATCACGGCAGCCCATAGACAAGCACCTGCGTATCGCCGCCCTTCGGCCTCAGGACATAGCGAATAGGAACCTGAAAACCCTCGACACGAATGGTGCGCGGCTTGATGGTGAATGTGTATGGCTCAGGCGTTTGCGTGGCCCGATTGAACTTTTCAGCCTTCGCGTTGATCGCGCGGTCTGGTAAAGCGACATCCAGCAGTAAGCGGGCCCGACACTCGGTGGGGCCAGAGCCGGTATTCCGCATCAGCGGCTCGATGCCGATGAGATCAACAGAAGGATTGCTTGCTGCTCGGTTCGCCGCTTCGATGAAGCTTTCGTTTCTCGCAAGAAAGATGAGCGTGTCGTTGGAGTTTGGAAATGGCGCACCGTTTTGTTCGGCGACGTAAGTGCTGATTGCCTTATAAACTTCTGCGCCTAGCCCGTCGTCATTGCCTTCAAGCTTCCGATATCGCTCTTTGACGATAGCGATAACTGTGTTGCGCACGCTGGGCTGATCGCACCGGTGGGCCTGCTGCGAGTAAGCGGGGAAAGTCACCAACCCAGCAGCTAACGCAATCAGGGCCGCTGCTGAATTAAGAACACATGCTTTGGGTGTAGCCCACTTAGGCGTTTCAGGACGGTGTTCCGCCATGTAGTTCCCGCTTAGCGTTTGCTAGAAGCGCCCCCCTGATTCGGCCCTCTAAGTCGTATGCTCGGGCCATTTACGACTCTTAGAGTCGTATTTGTATCCAGGTCAATGGAAATTACGGCGTAATAAGCCGTGGTGGGCACCCTTATACCGGTCGAAAACACCGGTATGAGAGAACAAGAGCTTCTGATCCAGCTAGGCAACCGCATTAAGACCTTGCGCAAAGGCGCTGGTCTTTCGCAGGAGCAGTTAGGCGATAAAGTTGGCCTGACCTACGAATCCGTGTCCAAGCTCGAACGCGGCCTGAACTTTACTGGCTTGGGCACCCTTTTCCAAATCAGCAAGGCATTGGATTGCAGCCTTCCAGATTTGTTTAGCTGGGCGCCGAAAAGGAAGCTGACCGCCGATGAGGAACAGCTGGAGCGGGCAATTGATAGACTTCACTCACTGCATCAATCCGATGAAGCACCGTCGGCCGATGACATCGAAGAGCTGATCAGACTCATAAATCGCAAGAAGCGTAGAAAATCATAGTCAATACTCCTCTGCCCGCATCAGCGTGAGCACTCGCGTCGTGACCACTGGATCAGCAGGGTCTTCCGATCCGGCCTGCAGTGTCCGGTCGTAGTAGTCGATTTTCCAGAACAGCTTCACCCGGTCGGCATAGATCGTCCCGAAGTCATGTTCGCCATAGGGATCGTTATCCTCGGTAAATTCGTCGTAGCTGGCGACCTCTTGTAGAACCTGCGTTAGAGCGTCAGGCCCCAAGGCCCGCACCCCGCCCGTGATAACGAAGCGGCCACCGATGCCGGTCCGCCGGAATCGGTCATTCAGCTCCCGGATCTTGGCCACGCGCTCAAGTTCCTGTTGTTCATCGGACATGATTTTCCTTCCCGCCAGATCGCTCTGGCGGCCTCTCTGTGCTGATTGTCGGGTTGATTGGGGGCGGGCTTAGGCGCCCGGATGGCCGCGCCAGTTGCGGTAAGCGGCGATGGCAAATTCGAGCTTGTTCACGGCATCGGCCAAATCACCGGCTTCCCAGGTGTAGATCACCACATCGGCCTCATCGGCCATCCAGTCGGCATAGGCTTCGGCCGTAGTCGGGAGGGACGTCCGTAAACCCAGCCGCTCGTTCAAAGGCCGGTCGGGCTGCTCGGGGTTGCCCTCGATGGGGTCAGTCATGGAAAGTCTCCTGTTGTTAGGACGCAGATATGCAATCGCCCCGATCCTCGGGGCGCTAAGTCGTCTCTGGATGTTGGAAAGAGCTGTCCGCTAGGAGACGGCCTGGATGGTACTCAGGCCCTACAGCAGGGCTACCAGACGGCGCTTCGCTGCCCCGTCGCCTTCGATATACGCCTGAGTCTGCTCGATCGACCGGTGCCCGGCTAGCTGCTGGACATCCCGGAGGCTGCCACCAACCTTGAAGACCAGCCTGGCAGCCTGGGTAATGAAGGTCCGCCGCCCGGAGTGGGACGAGCATCCCTCCAGCCCCAGCTCCCGGTAAAAGGCGTGAAACCAGTTCACGACGCTGCTGGCCCGCAAGGCACCGCCGCGCTCCGACCGGATGACCGGCCCTTCCGCGACGCCGCGAGGCCGAAGCTTGGTCAGAGCCGCCTGAATATCCCGGTGCATGGGAATGGTTCGGCCAGACCGCTTCTTCGCAGCCCGATCATGCAGCTCGATCCGGTCGGCGATCTGCCCATCGGCCGTCAGCACCATCTGCCAGGTCAGGTTGGCGATCTCGCCTGCCCTGAGCCCCGCCTTAGCCGACAGCAGCAGCATGGCTTGATCCCGATCCGGCCAGCGGCCTTGTCTGGCGACGCGCAATGCGAAAGCCATTTGCGATCTGGTCAGCGTCTTAGCCTGTTTGCCAGCCATTTGGCCGATTCTCGATGCCGAATCACTACTATAAGTAGTATATAGAAATTCGGCCAAAACGTCAATATCAATTATTTATCAGTATTTTATGGTATAATTGGCCGTACAGCCGATTCGTGAAAACTTGGCAAAATTCGCGAATTTTCCCTTTATACGAGCATGACAGAGACAATGAGACTGAGACGCCAATTAACAACTTATGGCTGCGGGGTCGCCTGCGTGGCAATGATCGCCGGGGTCGGCTACTGGACGGCCTGTGAGGCCATCTTCGGGCCTGAGCCGCCACAACGTCACAACACTCATGCCGCCGATCTCAGACGCGGCCTGAAGCGCCTTGGCATCGCGCTGGCCGACCGTCTCAGCCCTCTTGGCAACCGGTCGCTAGCGGACTTGGCGACCAGCGCCATCGTGAAGGTCAATCCGCGGCGGAATGGCTGGCATTGGGTGGTTTGGGATGCTGAGCGTCAAAGGATTCTTGATCCGCGCCAGCCGTCATATCAGCGGTATCGCGTGGTCTCGCTGCTGCCAGTTCGATAAAAGTCATCCGGCATCTTGCCGCCAGACAATTCGGGTTTCGCCAACAGAGCCGCGCTTGATCGCGGCGCCAAGAATAATTATGGCGCCATGAATAGTGCTGGCGCCGATAATCATGATGGCAGAGCCGCGCCAAGAAAAATGATGGTGGCGTCGCTCGGCCAAGAATAGTGATTGTGTTGTTTTGCAGTGATGTTGAACTTTGGCCCTGTAGAAGCATCCAGGAGGCAGTTTGGAGCGTCAACGAGCCACTTTCCCATACAGGGCAGCAACAGTAGTCTACACATTCTATATATCTACACAGTAGACTCTAGACTCTATAGATATCCCCCCTCCCCATTATTAATCGTGGGTATTGTAGATAGCCGAATGGGCCAGTTTCAGCGGTGCGCGAAACAGGATCGCCAAGATGCTCGAAGCGGCCGCGTGGGCTAGTCCAAACTGGCCGCGGTTCCGAAATTAAAACTCAACATTTTGTAATTTAATTTGCCATAGAGATCGACGTAGTTCAAAAGCGGTTCTGTCGGCAAGATTGGTAGGCGGCGTTTACCGAACAGGCGACCACTCCTCGGAGCGGCCTTAACTCTGTAGGCCGCCAAGATGCGAAACCGATCTGCCCGCTCTTGGTCCTGGTGACGAGGGGAGAATTTGATCTGGTGCTTGTGCGGGAACATGCCCTTCTTCTTCAGCCCTTTCTTGTATCGCTCTAGATCAGGGATATAGGCGAGGGCATGCCAGTGCAGCAGATAAAAATCTTCATCTCGCTTTGGGTCGAGTCCCAGTTTCCGCAGCAGCTTGTATTTCCGGCGACGTTTTCGCATTTTCTGCCGCGTTTCGACATCGAGCCCGGCTTCAGCAGCCTTTTTGTGAGACCGACGGTAACGGTATAGTTCGATTTCAAAATACCCGTGGATCACAATTTCACGATACCAATCCCATCTTTTGGCGCGGTCGGCGTGGTGATTCCGTAATTTCCGGCGAGTCAACTCCATGATCGCCCTGGCCTGCTTCTCGACCTCGTCTGGCGTTCCATACAGGACCGCCACAATCCCGGTGAAGAACTTGATATCCTCATCCGATACATGCGCGAAGCTGCTAGTCATGCACCGTACATCGTGTCCAACGCGCATCTGCCGACAGTATGGCGATAGCGTCAGATTAGACGGCCGCTTCTTGTTGCAATTTAAAAGCTTCTGCAGAAGAGCAGGGTTATGCCCCGATCTGGCAAGTACCTGACAAATGCTGTTGAACTCATCGATCCGCCGGTTGACGTATTCCCGGCGGTGGCACTGCGAAAACAAGCCCTCCGCAATATACCTCTTAAGGTGCGGATTTGGCACCTTCGCAGCCAGCTCGGGGTTTACGCCGGTGCCGAACTGGAGTCCAATTTTCCCGTCGCGATAAGCGTCCTCGAAAGACGCATCCAAATCTGCAGCAGGACGCAACTTCATTGCTTCGTCACGATGGCTTCTTGAACGACAAAGGCAGTGCCCTCGCGGACGGCTGTAACCTGCAGCACGTCTCCAGCGTCCTGGTTCTCCGAGAGCTTCCCCAGGATCGCCCTGTCCCACTTTAGCCTGGGCGGCCGCATAGTGCTGTCGGGTGACTGTTGTCCGACTGCGCTCCTGAACTCCCGGATGAGGTGGGAGGCCACCAGCGCACGAGTACGCAATCCGCTGGAGAGTGTGCCCGGCTTCACTTCCGCCCAACATGCTGCTCGCAAGAGGAGGCTGTGGTCACGTGCCGAAGATTTGTTCTGTGTGAAGAATATCTTCGCTACAACGGTTCCGCCGGGCGTATCCTTGCGCGCAGGTACTCCAGTCTCCTTGGCGTAGCGCCATAGCCGTTCTTCAAATTCAGGGTCAGCGCAGGATCTTAGGAAAACGGCATAGGCCGCCTCCAGGACCTCGTCCTTAATCTCACTGAGGCTCTTTGCCTTTTTGCCAATGCTCTCGGCAAGACCGGCAATGTCATCGCTGATAGTCAGCAGTTCATTCACTGAGCGCGCGAAGTCTCGGGCTTTCTCTCGCTCGGCCTGCGATACAACCGCCAGCACCTGGGACGACATCTCAGTCCTCCTCAGCCTGGCCGGTCACGAAAGGTGCTGGCTCACCCGTTGAGGTGTCGGATTTTTCGACCTTCGGGCGCCCCGCCTTCGACTGATACTTCGGAAGGCTCTGCAGCCAACGCTCTGCCTCTTCCATATGAATGAAGGTGGAACGACCGCACTTCACAGCGGTCAGTTCGCCATCGCGCAGCATCAGATAAACCTTGGCGCGGGAGCGACCGTATCGCTCACCGAACTCTGGTATCGTCAGTAGCTTCTTGTCTTGAGAAGTAGTCATAGGCGCACTCCAAAGGTCGGCCAAAGACAAGCCGATTTTTTGGAGAGACGCGACTAAACCCTGTGCAAAGTTTCAGGCGTATTTTGGCAAAACTTTGCACAAATTAATCTGGAAGGAGCTTACGCACAGCGGTATCGATGGCCGTCCAAGACACATCCAACTCTAGAACGCCACAAAAAACCCTGACAAACGCAATAAAACTTCCGCCCTTGGTTGACCTGTCAAATGGAAGCCCATGAGACTTCCATATCCCTGCCAGCTCACCGACCAGAGAATCAGTCAAAAGGTCTGGTTTATCGCCCGTTCTCACTTCTTCAGGCTTTATGCGGCTGCGCATTCTTTGAGTGATGGCACTCAAGTCGGACAATTTCTCTAAAAATTCCTCTTTACGGATTATCCCAACATATCCGTTCACCAAGATCGCCTTGGCAGCGTCCTCCGCTGTAGTGATTGCCCGATGAAGAAATGCAATCTGCTCATTTAAATTAGGGACAATTACATCCGCTTTCTCTGAACGGGTTCGGCGCCCTTTGTAGCGACCGTATATCGCGGATAATTCATCTCCAATGGGCTTGGAAAATGCGAAGCCTACATCCTCAGCGATCCGCTTTAACTTATCAGGCGAAATTTGATTAGGCTGATCCCAGATTGTTGAACGTATGGTGTTCTTTGATCCTTTGGGTACTTTTTTATCACGCTTCTCTTTCGGCATTTTCCACCTATGCAGCAAGGATTCTGAGTTTCACCGACCGGCAGTACTCGCTCCAATCCTCCATCAGCTCACGCCGCTTCAGGAACAGATCGCCACGGCGATATGCCGCCTCCACCTTGTCTGAAATGGTGTGGGCCAAGGCCATTTCTGCCACTTCACGGGAATGCTGCGTACTCTCAGAAGCCCAGTCACGAAATGTCGACCGGAAGCCATGAACGGTCAATTTTGGGTGTCCCATCCGCCCCAGCATCTGCAGCATCGTCATGTTCGAGATGTGCTGCCCCTTCCTATATCCACGGAAGATGTATGGAAACTCATCAAGGCCGAGTGCTTTCTGCTCTTGCTTGAGTTCCGCCAGAATAGCCATGCATCTAGTGTCCAATGGCACACGGTGTTCTCGCCCTGCCTTCATGCGATCCGCTGGAATTGTCCAAGCCTTCAGTTCCCAATCTATTTCAGACCAGCGAGCCGCAATTGCCTCGCCAGTTCTGACGGCAGTCAGAATCAGGAATTCCAGTGCTCGAGGCGTGATGCCGACCTGCTTGCGTAATTGCGCCATGAACTCGGGCATTGCCTGATAATCCAAAGCTGCATGATGCACCACTTTGGCAACCCTTGACCGCTTCGGCAGGAGATTCTCGATATGCCCACGCCATCGAGCGGGATTGTCTCCAGTACGGTAACCTCGTGCAGAGGCCCAATCCAGGATGGCTTCAATACGCCCGCGCACACGTGATGCCGTCTCGGTCTTTGTTCGCCAGATCGGATCCAGTACGCGCATAACGGCCGCAGTATCTATCGACTGAACCGAGGCATTCCCAAAAACTGGGTAAGCATAGGTTGTAAGGGTGCTGCGCCATTGTTCAGCATGTTTGGCGTTTCGCCAACCTAGGGCGTGGCTTTCAATATACAGCTCAGCGCAATGCTTAAAGTCGACGACGGCTGCAGCAGCTAGAGTTTCTTGCTTGCGTGTATCACGCTTCTTTTCGAGAGGATCGATGCCCTCGAACTTCTGACGCCGATATTCGTAAGCCTTGTCCCGCGCTTCAGCCAACGTAATGAGATGGCACGGCCCAAGTCCCATTGCATGAGTGCGACCGCGAAGCATGTAGCGGTAGATCCACGATTTGCTCCCTCCCTTCGCGATCTGGAGATAAAGCCCACCCCCATCAGGGTACATGCCGGGCTCTTTGAGACGAGCCACTTGCAACGCTGTTAGGCGATTGAACGTCCGCCGCATCCCTCACCTACAAATTTACTAGTATAGGATGCAGGCATTGTGATGGTCAGCGCGAGACGTGTCTAGACTGATTTTTTAATAAATACCTGTTTTATAATGATAATTTATTCAAACATAGACGCCGGTAGACCACCTTAGATTGCGTATGTTTAGACACCCTCTCCGCCACTATTTCATGTGCAGATCAGAACGCGGGCCTGAAGCACCAACCTGGCTGATCAGAAAAATCTGTCCAGAAATCTCGCCGCATCGTCCGAGAGGCCGATGATCTTGTTCGTGGCCTGGCGATAGAACTTGAAATTGAGTTCGGTCTCCGGCCGGCCATCGTCCCAGTCGGCATAACCCTTGAGCTGGTTCCGCCCCAGCGGCCGTTTTGCGCGGGCGACGATCCTAACCGTCAGGCTCACCCGCGGGGTCTGCCGGGCGAGGCCGGGCTTTTTTGCCACCGGCTTCGCCGATACGACCATGCCGCGCGCGATCAGTCCGCGGCCACCCTCGTGATCGCTGGCAAATACGAAAACCGCGTCGCCTGCCGCGATGCGCTTGCCGCCATACATCGTCTTCTGGGCAACGAACCTGAATGTTTCCGCCCCCGGATCGCCAATGCCGGCCTTGATCGCGAATGCCATGCTTATTCCTCTTTCAGGCTCGCCACCGCGCTTGCCGCCGCGCGTTCCACCTGCGCCCGCAGCCAGATATGGGCGGGATCGTCCTGCGCGCGACGATGCCAGGCCATGTACATCGGCAGGTCGCCGATGCCCTGCCGCGCCACCTCGGGCAGCGGGATGGCGGCTTGCGCGAAATCGCGCATCAGGCCCTCGCGCAGCAGGCTGGGCATGCTGGCCAACATCGTGCTGCCGCGCAGGAAGGCCGGCACGCCGGAGAAATTCGGCACCGACACGGCCACCACGCGGCGATGGCCCGCCGCCTCCAGGCGCTTATCGAACTGCAGCCGTTCGTTGTCGCTGTAGACCACCGTGACATGCCGCGCCTGCAGATAGTCTTCCGCGCTGCGCGGCGCCTGCCGCATGGCGGCATCGAAATAGCAGACGTAGCGGTCGCTCAAGAGCCGCTTCTGCAGCACGTCGGTGCCGCTGGGCGGTACGGGCGAGATCAGCAGGTCGCAACGGCTTTCGCGCAGCATCTCGGCGCTGGGAAGCTGCGAGGGGATGGCGCGCAGGCGCACGCTGCGCGCCGCGGCCTGCAGTTGCCGCAGCAGGGTGGGCAGCAGCAGGTCGCGCTGGAAATCGTTGGCGGCGATGGTGAGGTCGAGATCGGCGGTGGCGGGGTCGAAGGCGGCGCCGCGGGCGAAGGCCTGCATGCGGTCGAGCAACTGCCGCGCCGGCTCGGCCAGCGCGCGGGCATGGGCGGTGGCAATGATGCCGCGGCCGGATTTGACGAAAAGCGGATCATGGGCGATCTCGCGCAGCTTCTGCAGGCCGTGGCTGACCGCCGACTGGGTCAGGCCCAGGCGCGTGGCGGCGGCCGTGACCGACCCTTCTTCCAGCACCGCCAGGAAGAGCTGCAGGCCATGGCCATCGAGGGCCAAATGATCGAATCTGTTCATGTGATATATTATAATTAATCAATTTATCTTTTGAATAGAGGAGTCGACACTGCTCCATGCGCATGGAGGGCCGCCCCGGCCGCCCGGCGTGCATCTAGGGAGCAAGACATGGATACCAAAGGGGAATTCTTCCAGCGCGACCGCCGCCTGCATCCGCCGGCCTATACCCCGACCTACAAGACCAGCGTCACCCGCTCGCCCAGGCACGCCCTGCTGTCGCTGCAGAATTCGCTGTCCGAGGTGACCGGTCCGGTGTTTGGCCATAACGAGATTGGGCCGCTGGATAACGACCTGATCCGCAACTACGCCCAGACCGGCGACCCGATCGGCGAGCGCATCATCGTGCATGGCCGCGTGCTGGATGAAAACGGCCGCCCGGTGCCGCGCACGCTGGTGGAATTCTGGCAGGCCAATGCCGGCGGTCGCTATCGCCACAAGAAAGACACCTATCTCGCGCCGATCGATCCGAATTTCGGCGGCTGCGGCCGCACGCTGACCGACGAGGACGGCTATTACTTCTATCGCACCGTCAAGCCCGGCCCCTATCCGTGGCGCAACTACGTGAATTCCTGGCGGCCGGCGCATATCCATTATTCGGTCTTCGGCTCGGGTTTTGCCCAACGCCTGATCACCCAGATGTATTTCGAGGGCGATCCCCTGATCCGCACCTGCCCGATCCTGCAGAACGTGCCCGACAGGGATGCCCTGGAACGGCTGGTCGCGCCGCTCGACATGAATGCATCGATCCCGCTCGACACGCTGGCCTACCGCTTCGACATCGTGCTGCGCGGCCGGCGTTCCACCATGTTCGAAAACAAGCTGGACGGGAACTGAAGCCATGCCGCAGCCCCTCACCTACCTGCCGGAAACCGCCTCGCAGACCGCCGGTCCCTATGTGCATATCGGCCTGGCGCCGCATCAGGCCGGCTTCGACATCTTCACGCATAATTTCAGCAACGTACTGGCCGGACCACAGACCAAGGGCGAGCATATCGTGATCGAGGGCCGCGTGCTGGACGGCACCGGCGCCACGCTGAACGACGTGCTGCTCGAGATCTGGCAGGCGAACGCGGCCGGCCGCTACAACCACCCGGCCGATACCCAGGCCAAGGCGCTGGAGCCCGATTTCCGCGGCTGGGGCCGCACCGGTGCCGATTTCGACACCGGCATCTACCGCTTCGAGACGGTCAAGCCCGGCCCCGTCCCGGGCCGCCACGGCCGGATGATGGCACCGCACATCAATGTCTGGATCGTGGCACGCGGCATCAATATCGGCCTCAACACGCGGATGTATTTCTCCGACGAGGAAGCAGCCAATGCCGCCGATCCGGTGCTGAACCTGATCGAACTGAAGCAGCGGCGCCAGACCCTGATCGCCCGGCGCGGCGAGAAGAAGGATGGCAAGACCGCCTACAGCTTCGACATCGTCCTGCAGGGCGACAACGAAACGGTGTTCTTCGACATCTGAGCCGGCGCCATTTGACTGGCCGGCCGGCGGCGGGCAACCTGCCGCCGGCCATGCCCACGCTTCCGCCTCCCTGCCCGCTCTGCGGCGGCAATCCGCAGCCCTATCACCGCGACGCGCGGCGCGACTATCTGCAATGCCCGGATTGCGACCTTGTTTTTGTGCCGCCGCAGCAGCAGCTGGAACCGGCGGCGGCGGAAGCCTTCTATGCCACGCACCGGAATGCGCTGGATGACGCCGGCTACCGCCGTTTCCTGGCGCGGCTGTGCGAACCGATGATCCAGCGCCTGCCGACCGGCGCCTGCGGGCTGGATTTCGGCTGCGGCCCCGCGCCGGCCCTGATGGCGATGTTCATCGCGGCCGGCTTTGCCATGCGCGGCTACGATCCGCTCTTCGCGCCCGATGCGGCGGCGCTGGCGCAACAATACGATTTCATCGTCAGCAGCGAGGTCTTTGAGCATCTGGCCGAGCCCGGCGCCGAGATCAGCCGGCTACTGGTCCTGCTCCGACCCGGTGGCTGGCTCGGCGTGATGACCAAGCGGGTACGCGACCGCGAAGCCTTCGCGCAATGGCACTACATCCGCGACCCCACCCATGTCTGCTTCTATTCCGAGGCGACCTTCCGCTTCATCGCGGCGCGACATGGCCTGCTGCTGGAATTTGCCGGTGCGGACGTCGCGCTGCTGCGCCGGCCCGCCGTCTGATTCAGCCGGTGGCGGAAGCCTGCTCGGCAAGCGAGACGCGCACACGGTTCCGGCCGGCCGCCTTCGCGCTGTAGAGCGCACCATCGGCACGGTCGATGGCGTCCTGCACGTCGCGGTCTTCCGCCGTCAGCGCCGTACAGCCCAGGCTGATGGTCAGGCCGATATCCTGCCCGTCGCCGATGGAAATCCGGCTGGCCATGATCATGCCGCGCACCCGCTCGGCATAGGTAAGGGCGGCGGCGACATCGCTTTCCATCAGCAGCACGACGAATTCCTCGCCGCCGAAGCGTGCCACCAGATCGGTATCGCGCGCAGCCTGCTGCAGGCGCGCGGCCACCTCGCGGATCGCCATGTCGCCGGCCGCATGGCCATGACGGTCGTTTACGGCCTTGAAGTGATCGATATCGGCCACCACCAGTGCCAGCCCGCGGCTGTAGCGCCGGCCATAGGCCAACTGCCGTTCGGCCGCCTCGAGGAAGGCCCGGCGGTTCAGCAGGCCGGTCAGCGGATCGGTATTGGCCAGAAAGCGCAACCGTTCGATATCCTCGGCCTTCTCGCGGTTCGCGGCGGCCTGGTTTTCCATGTCGCGCTCGGCGGCCTCCAGCCGCTGTTCGGCAAGGCCAACGCGGCGCAACAGGGACCGCAGGGCCTTTGAAAGCTGCTGCACCTCGAGGGCGCCGCCGACGCGCGGCAGGGTCTGCGCCTGGGCATCGCGGCCGATGCGTTCGGCTTCGGCTGTGATTACGCGGATCGGCCGCATCAGATAGCCGGTCAGCCACCAGGCGATCAGCGCACCCAGCAAGCTGAAGGCGACGCCCACGCCCAGGATCGACACCACGAGCTCCTGCACCGGCCTGAAGGCGACATCGACCGGCTGCTGGGTGATGACGATCCAGCCCAGGCCGGGATAGTCGCGATAACCACGGCTAACCGCGAAGCCGGTCAGCCAGCGCTTGTCGTTTCCGCTCAGCGCGATGTCATACCCATGCCCGCGCGCCGCCAGGCTGCTGGCGACGGCCGGCGTGAGCATGGCCTCGCCGATCCTGTCGCCGAGCAAAACACGGCCCTGCGAGTCCAGAATACTGATCCGCGCCTGTGTCAGGTACTTGTCGCCTCTGAGGGTCGACTCACGCACCTGCGACGCCCAGTCCCAGCTCAGATGCGCGCCCAGCACGCCGATCACCTGCCCCGAGGCATCGCGTACTGGATGCGCGACATCGACAAAGCGGAAGGGTTCGCTGTCCTTGCGCGGGCCGAGCAGCTTGGCAAGCAGAACGGCTTCATGCACATCGCCGATGAAGGGCTGCTGCAGGGCCCCTGAAAACCATGGCCGCTGGGCCACGGACAGGCCTTCGAGCATGCCGCGCGTGGCTGCATGCACGCGACCCTGCTTGTCGGCAAAGCCGATCCAGGCATATTCGGCATAGCTGTTCTGCAGGCGCTCGAGTGTGCCGCGCAGCAGAGCGGGATCGGCCTGCCACACATTCCGCAGCGGCTCGAGCCCGGCCAGGATGCCGATTTCGCGGTAGCGTTCGAACATGTCGCGATCGAGC
This sequence comes from Ferrovibrio sp., assembly GCF_046297895.1. Taxonomy (GTDB): domain Bacteria; phylum Pseudomonadota; class Alphaproteobacteria; order Ferrovibrionales; family Ferrovibrionaceae; genus Ferrovibrio. Next base: position 84,582 of record NZ_JBKBHC010000008.1, read on the forward strand.
GCGTCGGCCAGCTCGACCGAGCGTTCCGCCAGATCCGCGCCGATCAGGCGGGAGGCCTGGTCGCGGCCGACCCAGGCGGCGCCCAGCGAGGCGCACAATACCAGGATGGCGCATAACGCACCGGCCCCGACGGCGATCTGCGTCTGCAGGGATACGGTGTTGAAAAATGCGGGCAGCCGCATCGACCCTCACCCAGCGGTCCGCCGCCGGCCGGATTGCCGGCTAGGGCCGCTGCATCATCTTGCAGGTGAACAGCGACATGGCGCAATACGTTTTCTGCATGTGTCGGCTTCAGCGGGCATAGATATCCTTGTACTGCTCGCGCAGCAGGTTCTTCTGCACCTTGCCCATCGTATTGCGCGGCAGGTCGTCGACGAAAAACACCCGCTTGGGCAGCTTGAACTTGGCCAGCCGGCTGTCCAGCGCCTTCAGCACCGCCGCCTCATCCAGCCGGCAATCCTTGCCGGTCACCACCACGGCGGTGACGCCTTCGCCGAAATCGGGGTGGCTGACGCCGATCACGGCGGACTCGATCACGCCGGGCAGCGCATCGATCTCGGTTTCCACTTCCTTCGGGTAGACGTTGTAGCCGCCCGAAATCACCAGATCCTTGCCGCGGCCGACGATATGCACATAGCCAAGCGAATCGATCTTGCCGAGATCGCCGGTGATGAAGAAACCGTCGGCGCGGAATTCGGCGGCGGTCTTCTCCGGCATGCGCCAGTAGCCCTGGAACACGTTCGGCCCCTTCACCTCGATCATGCCGATCTCGCCCTGGGCCAGTGGCCTGCCGGTTTCGGGATCGGTGATGCGCAGTTCCACGCCGGGCAGCGGGAATCCCACAGTGCCGGCGACACGGTCGCCGTCATAGGGATTCGAGGTGTTCATGTTGGTCTCGGTCATGCCGTAACGCTCGAGAATGCGGTGGCCGGTGCGGGCCTCCCATTCCTTGTGCGTATCCGCCAGCAGCGGAGCGGAGCCCGAGACGAAGAGGCGCACGTGCTTCACCAGCTCCTTCGTCAGCGCGGGATGCTGCAGCAGGCGCACATAGAAAGTTGGCACGCCCATCATGCTGGTGGCACGCGGCAAGTGCCGGATCATCTCGTCGGGATCGAATTTCGACAGGAAGATCATCGAGGCGCCAGCCAGCAGGATCACGTTGCTGGCCACGAACAGGCCGTGCGTATGGAAAATCGGCAGGGCATGCAGCAGCACGTCATCGGCCGTGAAGCGCCAGTATTCCACCAGGGTCGCGGCGTTGGAATACAGGTTACGGTGACTGAGCATGGCGCCCTTGGAGCGGCCGGTGGTGCCCGAGGTATAGAGGATCGCCGCCAGGTCGTTGGCTCCGCGCGGCACCGGTGTGAAGACGGGAGATGCCGCCATGGCCTTGTCCATCAGGCTGCCATCGCCCTTCATGCCCAGCGTCTCGCAATGCGCCACGCCCAGCCGGCTGGCCAGCGGCGCCAGTTCTGCGGCCACTGACGGGCGGCAGACCACCACGCGCGGTTCGGCATCGCCGATGAAGTATTCCAGCTCGGCCAAGGTGTAGCCGATGTTGAGCGGCAGATAGACCGCGCCTGCCGCTACCACGCCCAGATACAGAATCAGCGCCTCTGCCGACTTGTCGACCTGCACGGCTACGCGGTCGCCCGGCTGAACGCCCAGCGCCACCAATGCATTGGCGAAACGTCCTGCCAGATCGAACGTGTCGGCATAGCTGAAGCGACGTCCGTCGCCGGTCTCGATGAAGGTCTTGGCCGGCTCGGCGATGCGGGCGCGGATCAGGCTGTAGAGATTGTCGGACATGATGGAACGCTGCTTCCGGTCGGTGTTTTTATACGCTGGTAATAATCGCCCGCCCGCTAGCCGGCGCAAGGCTTCCGTTGCCGCGAAATTAATCCAGACAATCGAGCTGCGCCGGGCCCAGCCGCGCCGCCCGCGCCGAGATCGTTGCCGCACGCCGCTCGATATAGGCACTGGGCGTGGCGGCGCTCCAGCGGGTCGGGGCCGGCAGGATGGCGGCCAGCCGGGCGGCCTGCACTTCGCTCAGCCGGGCGGCCGGGCGGCCGAAATGGACCTCGGCCGCAGCGGCGGCACCGAACAGGCCCGGGCCCATCTCCGCGATGTTGAGATAGACCTCCATGATGCGGCGTTTCGGCCATGCCGCATCCAGCGCCAGGGCCAGCGGCGCCTCGATGGCCTTGCGGACAAAACCGCCGCCCGGCCACAGGAACAGGTTGCGCGCCACCTGCATGGTGATGGTGCTGGCGCCGCGCAGGCGGCCGGTTTCCTCGTAATCCTCCAGAGCCTCCTGCACCGCGCCGAAATCGATCCCGTGGTGCCGGCAGAAGCGGCCGTCCTCGGAAGCGATCACGGCCCGCGGCAGGGCGGTGGCGATCTCGCCAAGGCCGACGGGGCGATACCTGACCCAGTCGCCGCGCTCGATGCTGCGGATCACCATCAGCGGCGTGGCCGGCGGATCGACGAAACGGAACAGCAGCAGCCCGCCGCCCCAGAAGGCCAGGAGCAGGGCAGCACAGATTTTCAACAGGCGGAAAACCACACGCATCGGGGCAGAAAAACCCGTGAAATCCGCCCTGTCCACCTTTTCATGCCGGTGGACAGGGGCGGGCCGGAGGGATTTACTGGCGCAGCGGGGAGAAAATCGCTTCATGCTGCAAGGCAGCGCCATACTGATTCTGTCGCTGGGCTATCTTGGCCTGCTGTTCGCGATCGCCCATCTGGGCGACAGGCTGAATGCACGCTGGTATACGGGCCGCACCGGCGCCACCATCTATGCCCTGTCGCTGGCGATCTACTGCACCTCCTGGACCTTCTATGGCTCGGTCGGCCGCGCCTCGGTCTCGGGCCCCGATTTCATCCTGATCTATGTGGGCCCGATCCTGGCCATCACGCTGGGCTACCCGGCGATGGCCAAGATGATCAAGATCGCCAAGCGGCAGAACGTGACCTCGATCGCCGATTTCATCGGCTCGCGCTACGGCAAGAGCCGCGCCGTGGCCGTGCTGGTCACCCTGATCGCCGTGATCGGCGTGCTGCCCTACATCTCGCTGCAGATGCAGGCGGTCAGCGTCACCTTCGAGGTGATGGTGGGTTCCGACATGGCCCACCTGCTCAATGCCAGCCTGCCGCCGCCTTGGCGCGACACCGCGATGTTCGTGGCCGGCATCATGGGCCTGTTCACCATCCTGTTCGGCGTGCGCCATGTGCAGGCGACCGAGCAGCATCGCGGCATGATGCTGGCGATCGCCTTCGAGTCCCTGGTCAAGCTGGCCGCTTTCCTGGCCGTCGGCATCTTCGTTTTCTATGGCCTGTTCGATTCTGGCAGCGACCTGCTGGCCAGGGTGCAGGCCGATCCGCGCCTGACCGCGCAGCTCAGCCAGGGCCTGGGCAGCAACTGGATCGCCATGACGATCCTCTCGGGCTTCGCCTTCCTGTGCCTGCCGCGCCAGTTCCATGTCGCCGTGGTCGAAGGCAGCGACCCCAACAGCCTGAAGGCGGCGCGCTGGCTGTTTCCGCTCTATCTGGTCGCCATCAACCTGTTCGTCGTGCCGATCGCCGCAGCCGGCCTGCTGCTGGCGGACAAGGGCGCCAATCCTGACTTTTTCGTGCTGACCCTGCCGATGATGGCGGACCAGCTCGCCCTTTCGGTCTTCGCCTTCATCGGCGGCCTGTCGGCCGCCACCTCGATGGTGATCGTCGCCTGCATGGCGCTGTCGATCATGGTGTCGAACGAACTGGTCACGCCCTTCCTGCTGCGCTCACGCGCCGGTGGTTCGGGCGAGGTCGGCCAGATCGTCCTGAACGTGCGCCGCGCCGCCGTGATCGTGATCCTGATCGCGGCCTACATCTACCATACCTGGATCGCGGGTTATCTGCCGCTGGCCTCCATCGGCATGATCTCGTTCTGCGCGGTGGCCAATTTCGCGCCGCCACTGCTGATCGGCCTGTACTGGCGGCGGGCGCATCGCCATGGCGTGATCGCCGGCCTGGTGGCGGGCTTTGCCATGTGGATCTATACGCTGCTGCTGCCCTCGATCAAGGGCGCGGCGACGGGACAGCCGATGGTGGCGCCGCTGACCGAGTGGCTGCCGCGCCCGTTCAGCGCTTATGACGTCATTCTCCAGGGCTTCGTCTCCAGCGTCGCAGTGAATGTGATTCTGCTGGTGGCCGTGTCGCTGCTGGTACGGCCGCGCAGCCGTGACCTGGAACAGGCCGCCATCTTCGTTTCCGGCGGCGAGGGCCTGCCGGCCGCGGCATTCGCCGAGGCCGACCACGATCCGCGCATCGACGAACTGCGCGCACTGGCCGCGCGCTTCATCGGCGAGGAGCGCGCCGAGCGGGCCTTTGCCGGCCGCCGCATGAACGCCGCCGAAGCCATGGCCTTCACCGAACATCTGCTGGGCGGCGCCATCGGCGCGGCCTCGGCCCGCATTGTGATGGCCTCCGCCCAGGGCAAGAACCTGCTGAGCCCACGGGCCGCGCGCGCCATGCTGGGCGAGGCCTCGGAGGCGATCCGCCACAATCTCGACCTGCTGCGCACCACGCTGGACCATATCAGCCAGGGCATCGGCGTGTTCGACAACCGCCAGCGGCTGGCCGCCTGGAACGACCGTTTCTTCGACCTGCTGGGCCTGCCCGCCAACCTGGCCGAAAACGGCATGCCGCTGGCAACCCTGGTGGGCGATTCCACCGAACTGGCCGGCATGCTGGCATCCGGCGCCCGCGGTTCACGCATCCACGAGCAGCGCCAGCCCAGTGGCCGGGTGATCGAAATCCGCGTCGACCCGATGCCCGATGGCGGCTTCGTCGCCACCTGCACCGACATCAGCGAGCGCGTGCGGGCCGCCGAGGCGCTGCGCGACTCCGAGCGCGCCATCCGCATCTACACCGACAACGTGCCGGTGCTGATCGCCTATGTGGACCGCAACGAACGCTATCGTTTCACCAACATGCCGTTCCGCCGCGCCCTGCATCTGCCGCAGGACCAGATCGATGGCCGCCGGGTGAGCGAGATGCTGCCTGCCGAACGCTATCAGCGCCTGAAGCCGCATATCGATGCCGCGCTGGCCGGCCAGCGCCAGAGCTTCGAAACCGAATTCCCCACCAACGACGCCAAGATCGAGGTGGCGCACGGCACCTACATTCCGCATATCGACGAGCAGGGCACGGTGCTGGGCTTCTTCCTGCTGTACCAGGACGTGACCGAACGCCGGCGCGCCGACGCCGCCCTGCGCGCCGCCTATGAAGGCCTGGAGCGCCGGGTCGCCGAACGCACCGCGGAACTGCAGCTTGCCGTGCAGGAACTGGAGGCCTCGCGCGCCCAGGCCGAGGCGGCGAATCTCGGCAAGACGCGCTTCCTGGCGGCGGCCAGCCACGACCTGCTGCAGCCGCTGCATGCCGCGCGGCTGTTCACCGCCGCCCTGGCCGAGCGCGAGCCCGACAACCTGCTGGTTACCAAGATCGACCATGGCCTGGGCGCGGTGGAGGCCCTGCTGGATGCCCTGCTCGATATTTCCAAGCTCGATGCCGGTGCGGTCTCGGTCGAGGTGCGGCCGGTGGCGCTCGGTCCGCTACTCGATTCCATCGCCTCGGCCTTCGCACCGCTGGCGGCGCGGCGGCATGTGACGCTGAAGGTGGTGCCGACCAGCGCCACGATCAGCACCGACCCCGCGCTGCTGCGCCGCGTGCTGCAGAATTTCGTCGCCAACGCGATCCGCTACGCCAGCAACGAACGGGAAGATCGCCGTGTCCTGATCGGCTGCCGCCGGCAGGGCGACAGCATCCGCATCGCGGTCTGCGACAACGGCCCCGGCATCCCGCAAGACAAGCGCCAGGTGATTTTCCAGGAATTCGCCCGCCTGGACCGTACCGGCGGCGACGCCGAGCGCGGCCTGGGCCTGGGACTGGCGATCGTCGAGCGCATCGCCAGGATGCTGAACAGCCCGATCGACCTGCATTCCAGCCTGGGCCACGGTTCGATCTTCAGCATCACCGTGCCGCGTGCCGCCGTCGAGCCGGCCCAGCCCGCCCAGCCTCAGGCCGCCCCGACGCCGGTGGCCGGTTCGCTGTCAGGCAGTTTCGTGCTGTGCATCGACAACGAGATCGCCGTGCGCGAGGCGATGACCACGCTGCTGGAAGGCTGGTCCTGCACCGTTGCCGCCGTGCCGAGCATCGAGGAAGCCCGCCGTGCGGTGGCCGCTGCCGGCCGCAGCCCCGACGTGATCCTGGCCGACCTGCATCTGGATGAGGCTTCGCCCGACGGACTGGACGCCATCACCATGCTGCGCCGCGACTGGGGACAGCAACTGCCGGCGATCCTGATCACCGCGGACCGCAGCCAGGACATGCGCCAGCGCGCCGCCGCGATCCAGGTCGACGTGCTGCACAAGCCGGTCAAGCCGGCGGCCCTGCGCGCCCTGATCACCCAGCGGCGGCGGCCCGCCGGGCCGCTGGCGGCCGCGGGCGACGACTAAGGCAATCCAGACGTCAGATCGAGAAATGCCGGGCTGCGATCACGGCCTGGGTGCGGCTGCGCACACCAAGCTTCTTGAGGATCGCGGTGACATGGGCCTTCACGGTGGCCTCGCCGACCGAAAGCTCATGGGCGATCTGCTTGTTCAGCTTGCCCTTGCTGAGCAGGGTTAGGACGCGGAGCTGCTGCGGCGTTAGCTCGGCGACGCGGCGGGCAAAATCGTCGGGCATGTCGGGCGCGCCGCCTTCTTCCATCTCGGGCGGCAGCCAGACCTCGCCATCCAGCACCGACTGCAGCGCGCTGGCGATGGTCTCCAGGGCCGCCGATTTCGGCACGAAGGCGGCAGCGCCAAACTCGATGGCGCGCCGCATCACCGCCGGCTCGCGCGTGGAGGACACGATGGCCACCGGCACGGCCGGATGGCTGGCGCGCACGGTGGCGAGTCCGGAGAAGCCGTCCATGCCCGGCATGTCGAGGTCGAGGATGAGCAGATCGACCGCCTCGCGCGCCTCCAGCGCGACAATCGCCTCGCCGAGGTCGGAACAACCAATCACTTCTACTCCGGCCATGGCTTGACGCAGCGCCTGGCCGAGGGCCTCGCGCACCAGCGGATGGTCGTCGGCGATGATGATTGTGAGTGCCGGTTCTGTGCCGGCCTTCCCTGTCCCCGTCATGATTGCGAGGGTAAACCACCGCCCGGCATGCAGCAAGCCGAAGGCGGCACTGGACATGGCCGGACGACCGGGCTAGTGCAGGCCCATCATTGGTCCCAGGGAGCCCGTCATGACCACCGAAGGCATTGTGGATATCTCGTCCCTCACTGCACGTTGCGCTTCCGCCGAGCCACGCCACGACTGGTCGCGTGCGGAAATCGACGCGCTGTTCGCCCTGCCCTTCAGCGACCTGATCTTCCTGGCCCAGCAGGTGCATCGCCGCCACTTCGCGGCCAACGAGGTGCAGATGAGCACCCTGCTGAGCATCAAGACCGGCGGCTGCCCCGAGGACTGCGCCTACTGCCCGCAGAGCGCCGCCTTCGATACCGGCGTGAAGGCCGAGAAGCTGATGGGGCTGGAGGAAACCCTGGCCGCCGCCCGCGCCGCGAAAGAGGCCGGTGCCAGCCGTTTCTGCATGGGTGCCGCCTGGCGCAGCCCGAAGGACCGCGACCTCGACAAGGTCTGCGCCATTATCGCGGAAGTGAAGGCCCTGGGCCTGGAAACCTGCGCCACGCTGGGCATGCTGTCGCCCGAGCAGGCGCAGCGGCTGGGCGCGGCCGGACTGGATTACTACAACCACAACCTCGACACCTCGCCCGAGCATTACGGCGCGATCATCACCACGCGCACCTACCAGGACCGGCTCGACACCCTGGGCAACGTGCGCGCCGCCGGGCTGAAGGTGTGCTGCGGCGGCATCGTGGGCTTAGGGGAAAAGGCCGAGGACCGCACCGGGCTGCTGCACAGCCTGGCCACCCTGCCCGCCCATCCCGACAGCGTGCCGATCAACATGCTGGTGCAGGTGGGGGGCACGCCGCTGGACGGCCAGGCGCCGCTGGACGGCATCGAGTTCGTGCGCACCATTGCGGTCGCCCGCATCGTGATGCCGGCCTCGATGGTGCGGCTGTCGGCCGGGCGCGAGCAGATGAGCGACGAGCTGCAGGCGCTGTGTTTCCTGGCCGGCGCCAACTCGATCTTCCTGGGCGACAAGCTGCTGACCACGAAGAACCCGGGCCAGGACCGCGACGCGGGCCTGCTGGCCAAGCTGGGCATCACCGCGATGCCGCACACCACGGTGGAAGTGGGTTCAGCCGAAGCGGCGGAGTGAGGGCAGCGAAGGCGGCATGCCGGTGCAGCCGGCCAGCGTGAACAGCGTGAAGGGCTGGGCGCGGTAGACGCCGATGGCGCCGGTCTCGCGCAGGCGGCCGGCAAAACCGGGATCGTCGGAGGCCAGCTCGACCGCGTTGGGCAGCCAGGTCTGCCGCACCAGCCGCGCCTCCGTTTGCGTCGCCGCCACTGTCACGGCCAGCGCGTCCCAGCCGAAGGGATAGACCGCGATCACCCGGCCGCTGGCATCCGGCGGCAGGGCGGCGCGCTGCACCGTGACGGCGAACAGCAGGCCCCAGACCAGCAGCACCGCCGCCGCGAAGGCGAGCGCGATGCGGTGCGTACTGGCCACGGGCTTCTTACTCCGCAGCCGCCGCCGGTGCGGGCGACAGGCGCGCCAGCGGGCGTTCGTCGATCGGCCAGTGCACGATGGCGGCGAAGATGCCCAGGCCCATGGATATCCACCAGACCAGATCATACGAGCCGGTCATGTCGAACAGGCGGCCGCCGAGCCAGACGCCGAGGAAGCCGCCGACCTGGTGGCTGAAGAACACGATGCCGAACAGGGTGGCCATGTAGCGCGGGCCGAAGATCTGCGCCACGAGCCCTGAGGTGAGCGGCACGGTGGAGAGCCAGAGCAGGCCCATGGCGAAGGCGAAGACCAGCACGCTGACCTGCGTCATCGGCAGCATGACGAAGACGGCGATCACCACGGCACGCGCGCCGTAGATGAAGCTGAGCAGGTATTTCTTGGAATGTTTGCCGCCCAGCACGCCGGCGGTGTACGAGCCGACCACGTTGGCCAGGCCGACCAGCGCCAGCGCCCAGGCGCCGGTGGCGGGATCGAGGCCGCGGTCGACGATATAGGCCGGCAGGTGGGTCTGGATGAAGGAGACGTGGAAGCCGCAGACGAAGAAGCCAAAGATCAGCAGCCAGTAGCTTTTCTGCACGCCGGCCTCGCGCAGGGCCTCGCCCATCGACTGCTGCGGCCCGCTGCCTTCGGGCGCCTTGCCGGCCAGCACCAGCGCCAGCGGCGCGATGGCCAGCGCGAACAGGCTGAGCAGGATCAGGGCAAACGCCGTGCCGAAGGCGGCGATGAAGGCCTGGCCCAGCGGCACCATCAAAAACTGGCCCATCGAACCGGCCGCCGTGCCGATGCCCAAAGCCCAGGAGCGTTTCTCGGGCGGCACCATGCGGGCGATGGCCGAGAGCGCCACGGTAAACGACGAGCCGGCCAGGCCGATGCCGATCAGCATGCCGAGCGTGACGTTGAGCATCAGCGGGGTGGTGGCATAGGCGGTGAGCGCCACGCCGGCGGCATAGAACACTGCGCCGCCGACCAGCACGCGGGCGGAGCCGTAGCGGTCGGCCAGGGCGCCGGCGAAGGGCTGGCCAAAGCCCCACAGCACGGTCTGGATGGCGATGCCGAAGGCGAAGACCTCGCGGCCCCAGCCATTGGCGGCGCTGATCGGCTCAAGGAACAGGCCGAAGCCCGAACGCACGCCGAAATTCAGCAGCGCGATGGTGCAGCCGGCCAGGATGACCAGCAGGGGAGTGCGCCAGGAGAGCGGGGCCCCGGACTGGGGGGCCTGGGTCTGGGTCGTCATGGGGAAGCGTCTCCTGAACGGTCGTTCGTTTATACGCCCTGCAATTAGGGAAGCGGAGCCAAAGCGGCAAGTCTTAAATTGGCACCGTGCAATTCGGGGCTGTTGCGGGCGGCGCGGCGCGGGCCGGCGCTGGTTGCGCCGCTGCGCCGGGATTTGCCGCCGGATGCGATGGATTTTGAATCGTTTTGCGATGGTTTTGCATAGGTAAGTTATTGATTCATATAAAACCGGATTTTCAACATGCCATGAACTGCAACTGGTCGTCAGACTCGGCTTCCAGTGACTCGAATACACATGCATGCAAAGCGCTTCCTACGAGAACATATATAGTACATGGAAATTGCAGAGTTTCAAGACGCAGTTTGGATGCCGGGTGTTACCCGCGCCGCCCGGTCGCCTGCTCGATTTGTTTCGCGGTGTTGTACTGGCTGAGCGAATAGACCGCCCACAGCGCCGCCGGAATCCAGCCGATCAGGGTTACCTGCAGGATCAGGCAGATGATGCCGGCAATCGGCCGCCCGATGGTGAAGAACACCATGAAGGGCAGGAAAATGGCGAGCAGCAGGCGCATGGCGGGTTCTCCGTTGAATTACAAAACAACCTTAATATAGAAGGTCTTAAGGCACTAAACCTCGATTGCAGTTTCCACGGAAGTGCGGACAGTCGCCAACGCCTTCAACTCCGCAAATATAGCGCTGTATAGGTCAACATCATTTTCGCAGGATATCGAGATAATCAGTGCGTACCGAGCATCGGCTTCATTTAGAGCGCTCTTCCACCAGCCACCAATCGGGGCCACCACCAATTTGTCTCGCGCTGCTAATTCGCTCGCTGTACCTACCCAAATGTCTGAGTGTAAGGCCCCTCGATCTCTCTGCTGCGCCCCCAAAAACCAATTATCATCTTCAACGATTGGGGCTGCATAATCATCATCTCGATCAGCCAAATTAACGCGGGCCAGGAACTCGGCCTCGTTTTCCAATGATTTTTTCAAATGGAAACGAAGACCATAAGAGGAGTAACGGTAGCGCCCCTTCCAACCTCTATTGCCCGGATTGGGATCAACGAAATAGGACAAAGTGACGCGTAATTTTATTTCGGCATCTCCGAGTTCATCGAGAATATCTTTTGGCCATGGCAAGTCATAAAAACGCAATTCCGGAATCTTTTTCTCTTTTACTACTTTAATTTCATCCATCGCTACCACTGTGACTTCGTTCGAAGTGGAGCCTTTAGCACGCTCCAAATCAGGCTCTCCGTAGCCATAAATTCGCAGCAGCCGTCCTCGTTCTCGCTTACTCGCTGCTAGGAATTTTGCATGCATCTCCCGAGACCAACTGGCGGAGTGGACAATTAGACCCTTAACAGCTTCTGGCCAAAGGCTTGGCTCATGCGCAAAAAGTTGAGCTGCGAAGTTCGACGCTCGAGCGCTCGCCGCACTCGTGGCATGAATAATATCGAATGTATGCGCGGCTACATTGGCGTGAGTTGTCAGCACCCCATAGTCATCTATGTCTGCCCACTGAGTGCCTAGCGGGTCGACGGCTAAGTTTCCGCCTTCAAAAACCACATCAGGGCGGGTGGGCCATCTAAACTCCCACGAGCAAGATGTTCGGGAGAACGGGCTTAACTCTCCGGGGCTGGCCAACGGACGCCAACCAGCATAAGTACGATCGTTAATAGCGTGTTTATGCGTGCAAGCGCCAACAACAAGGCTATTCCAAGATTGCGCTGGGCTTTCGATAGGCGACTCTGCACTTCTCTGGAGATAGCTATCACACAGATTCGTCGAGTTGTTCACATTTCCTGCGGAAATGACGAAGAGCCTTTTTACGCCATCTAGCGTCCCAAAAGTCAATTCGTCTACTGAGGCAGACCAAGATGATGGGCGTCCATTAGTCTCCTCAGCAGTCACTGCCATACAAAAAACGCGTAACCGATCTGGCGCGTTAAACTCGGCTTGAGCGACAGCTGAAATGGTAATAGGGCCATATAATTCTCGGGGGTTCGCACCATGCGGTGGGAGGATGCGAACCGATTCAAGACGGTGAGTGGCCGAAATAGGCTCTGCTTCTTCCAGAAGCCCTTGCAAGTCCCCATAGCCTGCGATCCCAGCCATCGCTGTTCCATGAGCCTGATGACCAGCGTTGTCGCCTCTAGACCAAGCAGGATCGTATGTATGCCAGTCCGCATCACTCAAAATTGGCGCAATTAAAGGATGAGCTCTACTGACGCCCGTATCCAGAACAGTCACCGCAGGGGCATCATCATCTGGTGGTGTCAAACGGCCAACGAGATCTGCACCCCATTCGGCTTGCTCATACGCTTTAAGGTTTAAGAAAAATGAAGGTGTCTCTGGAAGCCGCCGCAGTTCTGCGATGGCTCCTGTCGAATACCTTAGAATATTTAACTGAGATGGGCGCGCTCGGGCAGCGATAACTGTCCTGCCGGGAAAATGTAGTTCCCCAGAACTTCTAACAACACCCACTACGTTTAATGCCGCCTGGAACTCTTGGGCGCTATCAGAGCGTAGCCATATTTCCCACCAAATTTCGGTATCATCGACGGGAAAGCGATTCGGATCATCTGTCCACAAATAGGTCAGTTGGGACAATGCGATTGATTCGACTGCATCAACAAGTGGGGCGTGACGTGGCTTGTTCGTGCGCGTTTCCTTCGTGAGATATTCATTTATTTTTTTGCGAAAAAACTCTTCTGCGCCATTGGGAACGAATACTGTCGCACGCATAACTCCGTCTATGACGGTGACATTCGCAATTTCGATCCCCTTTCCCGCGCTCTCAAGATTGTCCAGAGGCAAGAGGTAGCCACTAGCACTTTCAAATGTCAGATAAATACCTGGAGGTGTTTTTTCTACGCCGATAAGCTGACCCGCTTCTACATAAGCGTTTTCCACTGCTTTCGCTAAATCACCACGAATCTTGTTGCCATGCCGCTGACGGATACGTCGTGGTTTTTCCTGAGGACCGCCACTCGGCGCGAGGTATTTTCGAGCTTTTCCGTACTCAGTTGCGATTAGATGGCGTGACCGCTTAGCGTCCGGCATTCCTTATGTCGCCTATCTGTAGTTGTAGGCGGTTAGCATGCCGTTTCGCCTCAAAGGCGTCTAGTAGAAAACTCTCACTTATGCGCTTGGAATCCTCAAGTACTGCAGCTTTCGCAGCTTCCTCACAGGCCCGAACAATATCTGCCTGGCTTAATCCTTGCGCGGATGATCTGATACTCACCCATTCAAGATTGGCTGTATCGAAATTAGCCAACCGATTGCGAATCACTTCCTCCACGGCCGCTGGGTCAGGAAGCGTATAAGTGATTACATCATCAAACCGACGAAAGAGCGCCTTATCCAAAATTTCAGGATGGTTAGTTGCGCCGATTATGATGCTGTTCGCGGTCTCGGCCTCAAGGAATTGAAGAAACGAATTAAGTATCCTTCGAATTTCGCCAACATCATTGTCGGCAGCCCGCTGGGCACCAAGGGCATCAAACTCATCGAATAAATACACCCCTCTCGACTCCGCGATGGCCTCAAATACGAGCCGGAGCTTGGAAGCAGTTTCCCCCATAAATTTCGTAATAAGACCATCTAGACGCACGACAAACAGCGGCAAGCGCAATTCGCCTGCCAATGCTCGTGCAGTCATCGTTTTACCTGTCCCAGGCGGTCCGATGAGAAGGAGTTTGTGACGCGGCACTAAGCCATGCGCAGCAAGCTTATCGCGTTGACGTTGCTCATGGATGACTTGCTTTAATCGGAGATGATTCTCTGAGGACAATACAAGATCACTAAGACGATCTTCTGGAAATGACGCACTTAAAAGATTTGCCAATTCCCCTTTCGGCTGAATTATGGGGACTGGCCGCCTGGAAGGGCTCAATTTGGTCTGCCGCCGCTTCGCGCTCTCAATTAAATCCTTTAGCTGCCTAGCAACCTCGTGATGACCTTGGCGCGATTCATGAGTAGCAACTTGCGACGCTATAGCCAAAAAACGATCATTTTCGTCAGCAATAAAGCTGCGAACTAACGCTAATATTTGATCCGCAGTTGCCATGCTATTACCTCACCATTCGCGAGCAACAATTCGACTTGCTGAGTCGAACGAAGCGAATCGGGATATGGTGCCCCCCAAAACGTTAAGAACTTGACTCACTCCTAAGTCGGAGGGAAGTCAATCTTTACTATGGCTAAAGGCAAGGGTTTTGAGCCCGTTCTGATGGCTAATCAGATTGCGGCTTGTCTAACCCTTTGATAAACAATGACTGCCCTTTAAGAAGGCGCTGCATATTCTCGTTGCTACTGGAATTGGTTCGTCACAACGAATGGCGGCAGGGATTATGTCTAAAATGCGAAACGACGCGCTGTTTTCCAGCCCAGCACGATCATCGCCTGCGCAGCCACATAGGTGATCCAGATCGCCGGGCCGACGAAGGGGATCGGCGCCACGAACTTGTCGAGCGCGATGAGCGAGTCCGAGATCATGAAACTGAGCGCGCCCAGCATCACCAGCGGCCGGCCGGGCAGGGTCGTGGCGGCCAGCGCCATCGCGGCGATGGCGGCGATATAGGCATAGACCGGCACCAGCAGTTTGCCCAGGCCGGGCGTGAGCAGCACCAGCATCACGCCGATGCCGGCCACGATGCCCAGCGCCACCAGTCTGCGCGCCGGCGGCAGCGTGAACGGCCGCGGACGGCGCGCCACGAACTGCCAGAGATAGACCAGGTGGGCGACCAGGAAGCTGGCCAGCCCGGGCACGAACAGGCCGACGCGATCCACCGCCAGGAAGACGTCGCCGGCCGCCGAGAACAGCAGGGCGAGCGCAAGGCGTTTGGCATCGGCATCGCCGCCGCGCGAAGCCCACAAAGCCAGCGCCAGCAGCGGGCAGACCGCGCCCTTCACGGCCGCCTTCAGCCAGACGATCTCGGGCAGCAGCGGGCCGGCGAAGAGGTAGAGCGTGCCATTACCCCGGGCGGGTTTTACGGCACCGCGACACATAATCGGCGCGCCCGTGGCTGTTGGGCGCGCCGCTTCGGTCACCGGATTACTCCGATCTCTAGTGGCTTACTTGCCCAGGCTCGGATCGATCTGCTTGCAGGCATCGACCAGGCCCTTCACGGCATTGGCCGAATGCTCGAACATCTTCTTCTCTTCGGCGTTGAGCTCGATCTCGACGATCTTCTCCACGCCGTTGGCACCGATCACCACCGGCACGCCGACATAGAGGCCGGTCTGGCCGTACTGGCCCTTGTCGAGCCAGGCGGCGCAGGGCAGCACGCGGCGCTTGTCCTTCAGATAGCTCTCGGCCATCTCGATGGCCGAGGAGGCCGGAGCGTAGAAGGCCGACCCGGTCTTGAGCAGGGCGACGATCTCGGCGCCGCCGTCGCGGGTGCGCTGCACGATCTTGTCGATCCGCTCCTGGGTCGACCAGCCCATCTTGATCAGGTCGGGCACCGGGATGCCGGCCACGGTGGAATAGCGGATCAGCGGCACCATGGTGTCGCCGTGGCCGCCCAGCACAAAGGCGTTCACGTCGTTGACCGAGACATTGAATTCCTCGGCCAGGAAATGGCGGAAGCGGGCCGAGTCGAGCACGCCGGCCATGCCGATCACCTTGTTATGCGGCAGGCCGCAGACCTCGCGCAGCACCCACACCATGGCATCCAGCGGGTTGGTGATGCAGATGACGAAGGCGTTGGGCGCATGGGCCTTGATGCCGGCGCCAACCGCCTGCATGACCTTGATGTTGATGCCCAGCAGGTCGTCGCGGCTCATGCCCGGCTTGCGCGCCACGCCGGCGGTGACGATGATGACGTCCGAACCGGCGATGTCCTTGTAGTCCTGGGTGCCGCGCAGCTTGGCATCGAAGCCCTCCACCGCGCCGGCCTGGGCCATGTCGAGCGCCTTGCCCTGCGGCAGGCCTTCCACCACGTCGAAGATGGTGATGTCGCCCAGTTCCTTCATGCCGGCCAGCAGGGCCAGCGTGCCACCGATATTGCCGCCGCCAATGAGGGCGATTTTCTTGCGCGCCATGGGGAAAAACCTCCGGGTTTTGCGTCTATTCTGGGGTGGAAATGGTCGGCCCAAGGGGTAGCGGGAATCGCGCAGGCCGGCAAGGCTCCCGGCCCCCTCCGAAGGGTAAAGAAAAGGCCGCCGGTTGACCGGCGGCCGTAAAAAGCAAGGCGTGGATGCCCGGATCAAGTCCGGGCATGACGAAAGGATTGTCTCGTTAATAAACGTCATGGCCGGGCTTGGCCCGGCCATCCACGAGATGTTTTACTTCGGCGCCATCCGGAGGGCGCCGTCGAGGCGGATGGTCTCGCCGTTCAGCATCACGTTCTCGCAGATGTGGCGCGCCAGTGCGGCATATTCCTCCGGCCGGCCCAGGCGCGACGGATACGGCACCGACTTGCCCAGACTCTCCTGCGCCTCGGGCGGCAGGGCGAACATCATCGGCGTGCCGAACAGGCCCGGCGCGATGGTGCAGACACGGATGCCGAACTGGGCGAATTCACGCGCCAGCGGCAGGGTCATGCCATGCACGCCGGCCTTGGAGGCGCCGTAGGCGGGCTGGCCGATCTGGCCGTCGAAGGCCGCCACCGAGGCGGTGTTGATGATGCAGCCGCGTTCCTTGTCGGCCATTTCCGGCTGCTGCTGCATGTGGTGCGCGACCAGGCGGATCATGTTGAAGGTGCCGACCAGGTTGATCTGCACGACCTTGATGAACTTCTCCAGCGCGACCGGGCCGTCCTTGCCCACCGCCTTCATCGGCGTGCCGACGCCGGCGCAGTTGACCAGCACACGCACCGGGCCGACCTTGGCAATGGCTTCCTTCACGGCGGCCTCGCCGCCCGGGCCGTCGGCCACGTCGCATTTCACGAACACGCCGCCGATCTCCTTGGCGGTCTGCTCGCCGATTTCGGCATTCATGTCGAAGATGGCGACCTTGGCGCCGGCCTTGGTCAGCTCGCGCGCGGTGGCAGCCCCCAGACCGGATGCGCCGCCGGTGACAATCGCGCCTACGCCCTGCAACTGCATGGAACCTTCCTCCTGATCGTTTGTATCCATAACGAAGTCGCCGGGTTCTAGCAGATCGGCCGCCCCCTGACGAGACTTTGGGGCTCTAGTCCTGCCCTTGCGGCAGGCGGCATCGCCCCCCATATCCGGGACGTGCTGATCGATCCCAATCCGCCCGCCTACCAGCTGCCGGCCGATCCCGCCCGCCTGCGCCTGGAACAGCCGCGCCTGGCCAGGCGCTTCTGGCGCAAGCTGAAACGCGTGCTGGGCCACCTGCCGTTCGCCGAGACCTTCCTGGCGGCCTATTACGCCGCCATCGACCCGAAAACGCCGCTGGGCGCCAAGGCGATCCTGCTGGGCAGCATCGGCTATTTCATCGTGCCGCTGGACGTGATCCCCGATGTTTTCGGCGCCATGGGCTATGGCGACGACCTGGCCGTGATCCTGGCCGCGATCCGCGCGGTGGAGACCAGCATCACCGACCGCCACCGCGACAAGGCGCGCGAGCGGCTGGAGGCCCTGCGCAAACAGGCGTGAGCGGTGTAGGCTGGCCGGCATGACCCGGCTGCCTTCCCTGTTTCTGCTGCTTGCTCCGCTTCTGCTGATCGCTTCGGTCGCACAGGCGCAGGCGAACGATCCCGCCCCACCGTTGTCTTTCGCGGCCGGCAGCGTGCTGGCCGGTGGTCACGAGCTGGCCGAGGATGTGATGCTGCCGCCCACCGCCGGCCCGGTGACGCTGCGCGTGCGCGACGGCGCGCCGCTGCGCTGGCGGGTGGCGGTGGAAAACGGCGAGACGCGTTTACTCGACGGCGCCGGGCGCTGGGCCGCGAAGGCCGAGTATCACCGCCTCATGCGGGACGGCAGCGCGGTCTGCCAGATCTATCAGACCACCATTTCGCCGGAATGGGCTCTGCAGCGCGGCGACAGGCCTGGCCGCCCCGATTTCAGCCCGGCCGACGATCGCATCTACAGCTTCCGCGACGTGCCCTGTCCGTGACCGGCATCCCGTCAGACTGATCAGCGTCGGGCAAGGCATCACGCGTAAGCGATCCAGCCGCGCCACGTGAAAGCGGCATAGAACATGGTTATATCCGAAAAGCCTGCATCGCGGAGGATGGCCTCGTCCTGCTCGGGAGCAAGCATCGGCAAATGCGCGTCCAATGTCGCGATCATCTTTTCCACCTGTGCGGAATCGGCGCCTGATGCGCGCGCGAAAGCACCATAACGCGACAACCAGAGGAGACGAGCGTCGCCACTCTGCGGAAAGCTGGAATGCGCCGCCACGAACGGAGCACCGGGCTTGAGCCGCCGACGAAGCTCGGCGAGCGTGCGTCTGCGTTCTTCGGTTGCCAGGAAGTGCAGGGTCAGAAGACAGGTCGCGGCGTCAAACGGGCCTTCGGGGGCATCATCGATATATCCCTCGCAAAACATGACACGCGCCGCATCCTGACCGAGTGCGCGCCTGGCCTCGCTGAGCATGGCACCGGCTGGATCGACGCCGACAAAGGTCCAGCTCGGCTGCGCAGTCGCGAAGACCCGCAACTCAAGACCGCCGCCAGCTCCCAGCACCAGCACGCGGGCATCTTTGGGGGCACGTTCCGCCAGCAAAATCGCAGTCATGCGATGCAGGTCCGTAATGGCCGGGACGAAGCGTTGGGGACCGTCACTGTAGCGACGTGCATGCTCGGGATCGTTAAAGGCTGCAAGCAGCGCCTGCATCGCGCCATTATCCGACATGAACCGCCTCCAGATCGCAAGATTGCCTGCGATCGGCCAGTCGATTGCGAAGGTCGTCGCTGAGCTGCCCGAGCGACACCGAGGCGAAGTGCGACAACAACATCGCTTCGACTTCATCGAAGGCTCGGCCCAGCGCGGCGTTGACCGACTGCTCAATGAGACAGCCAGGCGCTTCGGTCCTGTTGCCAATCGCCAGGAGCGAAGGCTCGCCGAGCGCCTCGTAGACATCACGCAACGTGAGCTTCGAGAGGTCGCAGGCAAGCGTCCAACCGCCGCCATGCCCTTTTTCCGAATGCACATAGCCGCGCTTGCGCAGCCCCGCCATGATTCGGCGTATCACCACCGGGTTGGTCTGCATCGCTTTTGCGAGCATTTCGGATGTCGCCGGTGCATCCCGCTGCGCCATATGCAGCAGCACATGAAGCACACCCGATAATTTGCTGTCTCTTTTCATGTAACATTATATATTACATGAAAAGAGACCCGTCAACAGTCCGCATCAAGGGCTTGCCGCCGCTGCCAGACGATGGGGGAGAAGCTTGCGGCAAAAATCAGGGCCCGCCCCCACGCGGGGACGGGCCCTGAACTCAACACCTCGGCTGATGCTTAGCGGCTGATGCTTAGCGGCTGATGCTTAGCGCGCCGGATTGAGGATCACGCTGCCCGGCGGCGCGGTGGCAGGCGCCGGCTGCACCACATAGGTATTGGCCGGGACGCTGCCCTGCGGGGCAGGCTGCACGATCACCGTGCCGCCGGGCGGCACCACCGTGGCGGCGGTTGCCGGGGCCGGCACCACCATGGCCGCCACCTGCTCCAGCTCGATGTCGATATGGCTGCTCGGCGCGGTCTTGGTCAGCACCTGATAGACCTTGGCGTTGCGGAACAGGATGCGGCCGCCCTGCTCGACCCAGGCATTCACCACATAGGTGGCGTTCGGGTTGATCTCGCCATGGCGATAGGGCAACGCGAAGCGGGTGACGCCGCTGCTGTTGGGCAGGATGCGCTGCTCGGTCACCACCTGGGGATAGGACTGCCCCTTCGAGATATCCTCCAGCCGCACCACCACCTGCGAATCGGCCGGCAGGATAAGCCTTTCGCGATAGGATACCGTGCCTGACACGGCATCGCTGCGCGCGGCGCAGGCTGCGACTGACGACAGCGCGATGGCAGCGGCGGCAATACCGATGAAAGAACGACGCGGGATCATGGGTCTTCTCCTTGACTGCGAGGTCCGGAGACAGCAAACCGCCCGCACGCCATCGCGGGATGGCGCGGCAAAACGATCCGCTGTCCGATATCCGGTCGGAGAAGAAACGCCGCAGGCCCGGTGCGGTTCCGCGCCTACAGATAGGCGATCAGCCGGCCGCCGATGATGGCGCCAGACCAGGCCAGCAGAGAGACCACGGCTCCCAGTTTCGCAGCAGGGGGAACCAAACCGCCGGGCGCGCCCCATGCCGCCATGCTGCGCCAGGGCCCCAGATGGAACAATGCGATGTTGATCAGGCCGATGGCGATGCAGGCCAGCTTGGCCTGGAAGGCCGGATTGGCGGCGATGCTGGTGGCCTCGGTGACGAACAGCAGGAATCCGCATGGAACCGCGATGGCGAAACCCAGCGCCGAGAGCGGAACGACCAGACGCGCGAAGGGCGCCAGCGGCAGGTGCCGGCCAATCCCCAGCACGCGCAGGTCGAAGCCCAGGATGCTGCCGGCCAGCACGACGAAACCGAAGATGTGCAGGATCTCGACGGCGGGATAGAGCAGCAGCGACTGGCGCATCGCCGCCCCCAGCCCCGACTGCTCCAGCGCGACCAGCCAGGGATGTGCGTCTGCCGTGTGATCCATGCGGCCTAGCGCAACTCGACGGTCACGCCGTTATGGGTGATGCGCTCGGCGCGCATCTCGTTCGCATGCGTCTTGCTGGCATACCCCACGGCGACCAGCCGGTCGCCGGCCCTGATCTCGGCAATCGGCTTGCCGCGGTTGGCCATGCGCGAAGGCGGCGAGAGGATGACCTGCCAGACCTTGCCGTCGGCCTTCAGCATCAGCTCGCCATGGGGATTGTCGGGAATCACCTTATCCACCACGCCGTCCAGGGTGAGCGTTTTCGTGGCATCGTAGGAACCCCAGCCGTGATGGGCCAGGGCGAGGCTGAACGGCGCCGCTCCGGAAAGGGCGAATACGGCAGCGGCGGAACCGGCGAGCAGAAAACGGCGATGCAGCATGATCTCCTCCATTCGCACCAGCATGCCAGCAATCTAGGCCGATGCCAGACATAAAAAAGGGCCCCGGCGGTTTGCGCCGGGGCCCTTCCCTGCGATCGGCAGGTTACTTGGCGCTGTCGGCGACGGTGTAGTCCGCGCCGGTCTTGGCCTTCAGCTCCTCCAGCGACACGCCGGGGGCACGCTCGATCAGGGTCATGCCGCCCTTCTTCTTGTCGATGGTGAAGACGGCCAGGTCGGTGATCACCATGTCGACGACGCCGGCGCCGGTGAGCGGCAGGTCGCATTTCTTGAGCAGCTTCTTCTCGCCGTCCTTGGAATTGTGTTCCATGACGACGACGACGCGCTTCACGCCGGCGACCAGGTCCATGGCGCCGCCCATGCCCTTGACCATCTTGCCCGGAATCATCCAGTTGGCCAGATCGCCATTCTCGGCCACCTGCATGGCGCCGAGGATGGAGAGGTCGATATGGCCGCCGCGGATCATCGCGAACGACTGGTCGGAACCGAAGAAGCTGGAATGCGGCAGTTCGGTGATGGTCTGCTTGCCGGCATTGATGAGGTCGGGATCTTCCTCGCCCTCGTAGGGGAAGGGGCCCATGCCGAGCATGCCGTTTTCCGACTGCAGCACGACGTCGACGCCCTCGGGGATGAAGTTCGATACCAGCGTGGGAATGCCGATGCCGAGGTTGACGTAGTAGCCGTCCTTCAGCTCCTTCGCTGCACGGGCGGCCATTTCATCGCGGGTCCAAGCCATGATCTTGCTCTCCTTCTGGCTCAGCCGCGCTTACGCACGGTGCGGTTTTCGATGATCTTGTTATACGGCGCACCGCAGATGATGCGCTGCACGTAGATGCCCGGGGTGTGGATGTGGTCGGGATCGAGCTGGCCGGGTTCGACCAGTTCTTCCACCTCCGCCACCGTGATCTTACCGGCCGTGGCCATCGCGGGGTTAAAGTTGCGCGCGGTCTTGCGGTAGACCAGGTTGCCCGCGGTGTCGCCCTTCCAGGCCTTCACCAGCGAGAGGTCGGCGACCAGCCCAGTCTCCATGATGTAGCGCTCGCCGTTGAAGACGCGCTCTTCCTTGCCCTCGGCGATCAGGGTACCCACGCCGGTCTTGGTGAAGAAGGCCGGGATGCCCGCGCCGCCGGCGCGGATGCGCTCGGCCAGAGTGCCCTGCGGATTGAATTCGAGTTCCAGTTCGCCGGCCAGGTATTGCTGGGCGAAGATCTTGTTCTCGCCGACATAGGACGAGATCATCTTCTTGATCTGGCGGGTGGCGAGCAGCTTGCCCAGTCCGGCACCGTCGACGCCGGCATTGTTGGACACGCAGGTGAGGTTCTTGGCGCCACTTTCCATCAGCGCGTCGATCAGACGCTCCGGCAGGCCGCTGAGGCCGAAACCGCCGCACATCACCATCATGCCGTCGCGCGTGATGCCCTCAAGCGCGGCCTTCGCATTCGGATAAACCTTGTTCATGCCCTCTTCCTAGACCTTGGGTGCAGGGTTCAAGTCCCTGAAACGCGGGGACATTAGCCGCGCCGCCGCCCCCCGGCAACGCCCGACTTGACGCCGGGGCGCCCGGCTGGCAATTTGTTAGCGATATGAACAAAATTCGCCGGCTACACACCCTCCTTCTTAGCTGCCCGATCCTGTAAGCAGGGTCGGGTCATCGCTGAGCGTGTGTGTTGTCGAACCAGCCGGTCGGTTGTCATGTCTGTCCAGTCCATCCGCAAAATCATTGGTTTCCAGCGCCCCGCCGCCTGCGCGGCCGCGCTCCTGACGCTTCGACTTACCAGCGGCCGCTGAACAGCGGGCCTCTGTCAGCGGCCGTGTGACGGCCCCATCCCTACACCGTCGAACGCAATTTCCTTTCGCTTCAGGAGCGAAGACCATGAACAAGATGAATTTCCACAAATACCGACCCTTCCAGCCGGTGCCCCTGCCCGACCGGACCTGGCCGAACAAGACCATCACCAAGGCGCCGATCTGGTGCAGCGTCGACCTGCGCGACGGCAACCAGGCCCTGATCGAGCCGATGGGCCCGGAGCGCAAGCGCCGCATGTTCGACACCCTGGTGAAGCTGGGCTTCAAGGAGATCGAAGTGGGCTTCCCGTCGGCCTCCGATACCGATTTCGCCTTCGTGCGCGAGATCATCGAGAGCAAGGCGATCCCCGGCGACGTGACCATTCAGGTGCTGACCCAGTGCCGCCCGGAACTGATCACCCGCACCTTCGAGGCCCTGAAGGGCGTGCACCGCGCCATCGTGCATTTCTACAACTCCACCTCCACGCTGCAGCGCCGCGTGGTGTTCGGCCTGGACCAGGCCGGCATCACCAAGATCGCCACCGATGGCGCGGCGCTGGTGAAGCAGCTGGCCGATGCGGCGCCGGAGACCGACTGGGTGTTCCAGTATTCGCCGGAAAGCTTCACCGGCACCGAGGTTGATTACGCCGTTCAGATCTGCGAGGCGGTGATGGACGTGATCAAGCCCACGCCGCAGAAGAAGATCATCCTCAATCTGCCGGCCACGGTGGAGATGAGCACGCCCAACATCTATGCCGACCAGATCGAGTATTTCCTGCGCAAGGTGAAGAACCGCGACTGCATAACCTTAAGCCTGCATCCGCATAACGACCGCGGCACCGGCGTGGCGGCGGCGGAACTGGGCGTGATGGCCGGCGCCGACCGCGTGGAAGGCACGCTGTTCGGCAACGGCGAGCGCACCGGCAATGTGGATGTGGTGACGCTGGCGATGAACCTGTTCAGCCAGGGCGTGGACCCCGAACTGGATTTCACCGACATCACATCCGTGGCCCGCACGGCGGAATACTGCAACCAGTTGCCGGTACATCCGCGCCATCCGTATGTGGGCGAGTTGGCCTTCACGGCCTTCTCCGGGTCGCACCAGGATGCGATCAAGAAGGGCATGGCGGCGCAGGCCCAGCGCAATGACGGCATCTGGGAAGTGCCCTATCTGCCGATCGATCCGGCCGATGTGGGCCGCGCCTACGAGCCGGTGATCCGTATCAACAGCCAGTCGGGCAAGGGCGGCATTTCCTATGTTCTGGAAAACGACTACGGCCTCGAACTGCCGCGCCGCCTGCAGATCGAATTCAGCCAGGTGATCCAGAGGATCGCCGATGCCAGCGGCAAGGAGATCGGCCCGCAGCTGATCTGGGACACCTTCGAGAGCGAATACCTCAAGCAGCCGGCCGGCCGCTTCGGCTTCATCGGCCACCGCACCCTGCCCGATCCGCACAAGAGCGAGCAGCGCAGCCTGACCGCCAGTATCAGCGATGGCGGCAAGACCGTTGAGCTGCAGGGCCAGGGAACCGGACCGATCGATGCCTATATCGATGCGCTGGGCCGCCATGCCGGCGTGACCATCAATCTGGTGGATTATCGCGAGCATGCCATCGCCCCCAGCGCCAGCAATGGTGGCGCCTCGTCGGAGGCCGTGGCCTATGTGGAGGTGAAACGCGCTGACGGTTCGACATTGTTCGGCGTCGGCCGCGACCGCAACATCGTTGCCGCCTCGCTTAAGGCGGTGACCTCGGCGGCCAATCGCATGCTCGCAGCCTGATCGCGAGTCGCCACCGCAATTTGCCCCATGTCAAACCTGATCAAGGAGGGGGAGCCCGCAGCTCCCCCTCTTTGACTCACGTCAAAGACGGATCGCCGCCACACTCCTACCACGCGGACAGTCTTTTCATTGTCCCGTGCCGGAGCGATTGCCGTGATATCCGTCCAGACGCCGCTGCGCCGCTTCCTGCTGCTGCCCGGCAACCGCCACCTGACCGAACATCTGCTCAACGCGCTTACCGCCCTGCTGGTGCGGCGCCATGGCGCGCTGCCGGAACGACTGACTGATTTCGCCGGCGCCACCTGCCTGGTGGCACCGCTGGACCTGCCCATCGCCTTGCTGATCACGCTGCAGCCGCCGCCGCAGGCGCCGCGCCTGCAGCTGGTCGATCCGGCCAGAGTGGATTCAGCCGGGGTGAATCAGCCACGCGCCACCATCCGCGCCGACATCGCCACGCTGGTCGAATTGCTGGAGGGCCGGATCGACGGCGACGCGTTGTTCTTCTCGCGCGACCTGGTCGTGGAGGGCGACATGGAGGTGGCGGTGGCCCTGCGCAATGCCGTCGACGATGCCGGCATCGACCTGATCGCCGATGCGACATCCGCGTTTGGCCCCTTCGCCGCGCCGGCCGAACGGTTGGGGCGCAGGATGACAGGCTTTGCCGCCCGCCTGCACAGGCGGTTCAATCCTGTCCGGAGCCATACGGCATGAGCATGGTTTCCCTCGAACTGGTCTGCCCGGCCGGCACGCCGGCCGCCCTGCGCGATGCCGTCGATGCCGGCGCCGATGTGGTTTATGTTGGCTTTCGCGACGAGACCAACGCGCGCAATTTCCCCGGCCTGAATTTCAGCCAGCCGGAACTGCGCGATGGCATCGGCTATGCCCATCAGCGCGGCCGCGAGGTCTTTGTTGCCATCAACACCTATGCTGCGGCCGGCAACCAGGCTGCCTGGCATACCGCGATCGACGATGCGGCAGCCCTGGGCGCCGATGCGGTGATCATCGCCGATATCGGCCTGCTGGATTACGCGGCGCAGAAACACTCCGATCTGCGGCTGCACCTTTCCGTGCAGGCCGCCGCCTCCCATGCCGACGCGATCCGCTTCTATCACGAGGCGTTTGGCGTGCGCCGCGTGGTGCTGCCGCGCGTCCTCACGGTGGCCGAGATCGCGCAGCTGACGCGCCAGATTCCGGTCGAGACGGAAGTGTTCGCCTTCGGCGGCATGTGCCCGATGGCGGAGGGCCGCTGCTCGCTGTCGTCCTACGTGACCGGCCAGTCGCCCAACCGCCAGGGCGTGTGTTCGCCGGCCAGCCATGTGCGCTACGAGCAACGCGGCCAGGCGCTGGTCTCCAGTCTGGGCGGTTCGACCATCAACGTCTTCGACAAGGGCGAGAAGGCCGGCTACCCGACTTTGTGCAAGGGCCGCTTCAGCGTGGGCAGCTATGCCAGTTATCTGTTCGAGGAACCCACCTCGTTGAGTACGGGCGAAATCCTGCGCGACCTGGCTGCGGCCGGCGTGAAGGCGCTGAAGATCGAGGGACGGCAGCGCGGCCGGGCCTATGTGGCCGAGGTGGTGCGGCAGTTCCGTACGCTGGTGGACGGGCTGGCGCATGATGAAGCCCCGGATGCCGCCGCTGCCGCCCTGCGCCGGCTGGCCGAGGGCCAGCAGGACACCTCGGGCGCGTACCGGAAGGGCTGGCGATGACAGACGACCATTCGACGAAACTCGTGCTCGGTCCGGTGCTGTTCCACTGGCCGGCCGAACAGATGAGCGATTTCTACGCCCGCATCGCCGACGAGGGCGAGATCGACATCGTGCATCTGGGCGAGATCGTCTGCTCGAAACGCGCGCCCTTTTTCGATCCGCTGCTGCCCGACCTGATCGAGCGGCTGCAGCGCGGCGGCAAGCAGGTGGTGCTGGCCTCGCGCGCGCTGGTGATGAGCGAACGCGAGACAAAGATGACGGCGGCGCAGATCGACGGCGCCGAGGATACCGGCTTCATGGTCGAGGCCAACGATCTGGGCGCGGTGCGCCGGCTGGCCGGTCGGCCGCATGTGATCGGGCCATTCGTGAATGTCTATAACGAGGGCACGCTGGCCTATCTGGCCCGGCAGGGCGCGGTGCGGGTCTGTCTGCCGCCGGAACTGCCCGGCACCGGGATAACAGCCCTTGCCAAGGCCACAACCGTGCCGCTGGAGGTGCTGGTCTTCGGGCGGATGCCGCTGGCGATCTCGGCGCGCTGCTTCCATGCCCGCGCCCATGGCCTGCACAAGGATTCCTGCCGCTATGCCTGCGGAGCCGACCCCGATGGCCGCACGGTGAGCACGCTGGACGGCGAGGCCTTCCTGGCCATCAACGGCACCCAGACCCTGTCGCAGACCTGCCTGAACCTGGCCGGCGAAATCCCCGGCCTGCGGGCCGCCGGCATCCGGCATTTCCGTCTGTCGCCGCAGAACCTGGACATGGTGGCGGTGGCGCGGATATTCCGCGCGGTGGCCGGGCAGCGGCTGGACCCGGCCGCGGCATGCGGCCAACTGGCCGCGCTGGCGGGCGATCTGCGGTTTTCCAACGGCTTCATCCACGGCCGCGAAGGCCGCAGCCTGGTTTCGGCCCGGTTCGCCCCCCCTGACGCCGCCTGATCATTGCCTATTATTTTTGCAGCGAGGGTGCGTTTTGGGCAGCCCCGCCGCCCTTCCGCTTCCCGGCCGGGTCCACAGCGGGCTAAAGTGGCCGGCGACTCGCTGGCTGCAACCGGCACGCTTCTTGAAAGACCGGTTGGGCGACGACGCGCCGCGCGGGCAAGACCGGTTTGCGGCCAACAATGCTGAGGAGTGACACACATGAAACTGGTCATGGCAGTCATCAAGCCGTTCAAGCTCGACGAGGTGCGCGAGGCGCTTACCAGCCTCGGCGTCGAGGGCCTGACCGTCACCGAGGTGAAGGGGTTCGGCCGGCAGAAAGGCCATACCGAGATTTACCGCGGGGCGGAATACGCCGTTAGCTTCCTGCCGAAGGTCAAGATCGAGGTGGCGGTGAAATCCGCGCTGGCCGATCGCGTGATCGAGGCGATCCAGAATGCCGCCAAGACCGGCCAGATCGGCGACGGCAAGATCTTCGTGGTCGACCTGGAGAAGGCCCTGCGCATCCGCACCGGCGAGACCGACGACGACGCCCTGTAAGGCGCCGTCGACCATCCGGCTCCCTGACGACAGACCCGGCTGCAGCTCCTGCGGCCGGGTCTGTCTTTTATCGGCGAGTCAGAGCGAGAAGACCAGCTCGTCGTAGGTGATGCCCTTGTCGCCGAGCAGCTTCAGCACCGTGTCGATGCCGGCCTGCATGCCCTGCTTGCGGTCTTCGTACTTGTTCTCGATGGCAAGCAGCTGGCTGTATAGCCCGGCCGCGGCCTCCACCGCCTTGCGGTCGGGCGTGCGGCGGTTGGAGTGATAGCCGATGATCTGGCCCTGCTTGTCAAAGCTGGGCGTGACATGGGCGAAGACCCAGTAGAAGTCGCCGCTTTTCGCCATGTTCTTCACATAGGCGAAAATCTCGTTGCCTTTCGAGATGGTTTCCCACAGCAGCCAGAACACGCAGCGCGGCATATCCGGGTGGCGCAGGATGCTGTGCGGCGCGTTGATCAGCTCATGCTCGGAATAGCCCGAGACCCGCACGAAGATGTCGTTCGCGTAGGTGATGCGTCCGCGCGTGTCGGTCTTGCTGACGATGATCTCCTCCTCGCCGAAGAAGATCTCCGTGTTGGTCGGCACCCTGTCGTACTTGGTCATGCGGGCTCTGCGGTTGGGTAATATTGCAATTCTTGCAAATTACCGGTGGTCCACCCACTGCCAATTGACGCAGATCAAGCCTCTCCGCGAGGGCAGGTAGAATTTACCGTCATTCAACTATCGCGGCGCATGGCCTCGATCAGCCGGCTGACATTGAGGCGATACATCTTGACGAAGCTGTCGGCCTCGCCGCCAGGGGCTGAGAGGGCATCGGAATACAGCCGGCCGCCGACCTTGACCTTGGCCTCTTTGGCAATCTGTTCGATCAGGCGCGGATTGACCACGTTCTCGAAGAACACCGCCTGGATGCGCTGGCGCTTGATCTGGCGGATCAGCCGGGCCACCGCCTCGGCCGAGGCTTCCGACTCGGTGCTCATCCCCTGCGGCGCAAGGAACTCGATCTGGTAGCGGTCGGCCAGGTAGCCGAAGGCGTCGTGCTGGCTGATCGCCTTACGGTAGGCTTTCGGCAGGCGGGCGAACTCGACCGCGGCCCACTGGTCGATCTCCCTGAGCTGCGCGGCGTAGGCCTGGCCGCGGGTACGATAGTAATCGGCATTGACGGGATCGGCCGCGGCCAGACCGTTGGCGATGTTGGCCACATAGGCCTGCATGCGCTGCAGGTCATGCCAGACATGGGGATCGTCCTTGGCATCGTCATGATCATCGTCCGGCGCGCCGCCGGGCCCATGACCGTGGCCATGGCCGTGTCCGTGATGGTGGTGATGGTCGCCCAGTTGCCGCGGCTTGATGCCCTGGGCGGCGACGATGCGGCGGCCCTTGAAGCCCGAGGCCGACACGAGGCGATCAAGCCAGGTTTCGAAATTGAGGCCATTGGCCACCAGCAGGTCGGCGCTGGCCACGGCGCGGGCATCGGCCGGGCTGGGCTGGTAGACATGGGCATCGCCCATCGCCGGCACCAGCGTGGCGACGGTTACCTTCTCGCCGCCGATCTCGGCCACGATGTCGGCCAGGATCGAGAAGCTGGCAATCGCCTTCAGCTTCGGCTGGGTCTGGGTCTGGGTCTGGGCCTGGACCTGGGCCTGCAGCGGCCCGGTCAGCAGCAGCGCGGCGACGAATGCAACAATCACGCGGATCATGATCAGGCCTCCAGGTGGCGCCTCTGGCGCAGATACAAGATCAGGCCCTGACGACCGAAGGCGAGCGACAGCAGATAGCCGGCGCCGGCGAACAGCACGATGGAGGGGCCCGAGGGCAGGTCGGCATGGAAGGAGAGCAACAGGCCGCAATAGCCCGACAATGCCGCGATCAGCACGGCGACCGCCATCGCGGCGATCAGCGACCGGGTCCAGTATCGCGCGGCCAGCGCCGGCAGCATCATCAGGCCGACGGCCATAAGGCTGCCCAGCGCCTGGAAGGCCGCGACCAGGTTGACCACGACCATGCCGAGAAAGATGAAGTGATACAGCGCGCCGCCGCCGCCCACGCTGCGCAGGAATTCCGGATCGAAGCCATCGGCCAGCAGCGGACGATAGATGGCGGCGAAAATCAGCAGAGTCAGGCTGGCCACCGCCCCGAGCAAGAGCAAAGCCGCTTCGTCAACCGCCAACACCGAACCGAACAGGATGTGCATGACGTCCACCGCCGAACCGCGGGTGGATATCAGCGTGACGCCGAGCGCCAGCGCGATCAGGTAGAAGGCGGCGAAGCTGGCATCCTCGCGCTGGTCGGTGGCGCGCGTGGCCGCACCGGCAGCCAGCGCGACGATCAGGCCAGCAACGATGCCGCCCAGGCTGATGGCGGGCAGCGAGAAGCCGGCGACCAGGAAGCCGACAGCGGCGCCCGGCAGGATGGCGTGGCTCATCGCCTCGCCAAACAGGCTCATGCGCCGCAGCATGAGCACCACGCCGATGGGCGCACCGCTCAAGGAGAGGGCAAAACAGGCCACCAGCGCCCGCCGCATGAAGGCGAACTCGGCGAAGGGGGCGAACAGGAAATCAAACATGGCGGCGCCCATGCGCGGCTCCGGTGTACTGGCAGAGGGGGATCAGGCCGCGTGGCCGTGATGGGCATGATGATCATGCCCGGTATCGCAAAGCGGCGCAGCGTCGTCCCAGGATTCGGCCATGCGGCGTGCCGCGAGCTGGTTCTCGGGCGTCAGCACCTCGTCGATGCGCCCCCAGGCGATCAGCCGCCGCGCCAGATACAGCGCCTCGGGGAAATGCTGGCGCACCAGGTCAAAGTCATGCAGCACCGCGATCACGGTGCGCTTCTCGCCATGCCAGCGCTGTAGGAGCGCGAGCAGGTCGGCGACCGTGCGGGCATCCAACGCATTGAAGGGTTCGTCCAGCAGGATCACGCGGGCATCCTGTACCAGCACGCGGGCAAACAACGCGCGCTGCGCCTGGCCGATGGACAGCGTGCCGAGCGGCCGCTGCTCGAAGCCTTCCAGACCCACGGCCGACAGGGCTTCGCGCGCCGCGTGGATGCCGGCCCGGCCGATGCCGCCGAAGGCGCCGACGCGCTGCCAGTGGCCGAGCAGCACAACCTCCAGCACCGAGATGGGATAGGCGCGGTCGAGGCTGGCCTGCTGGGGCAGGAAGGCGATGTCGCGCGGCTTCAGCGGGCCGCGCTCGATGCTGCCGTCGGCGACCGGCAACTGGCCGACGATCGCCTTCAGCAGGGTGGACTTGCCGGCACCGTTCGGGCCGACGATGGCGGTGAGCGAACCGGATGCGAAACGGCCGCTGACATGGTGCACGGCCGGATGGCGGTCGTAGGCCACGGTGACATTGTCGAGGCGGATTTCCCCGGACGGCGCGGGCGAGACGGCTGCGGTCATGCGTCACTCCACCGCCATGGCCCACCAGACCGCGCCCCAGAGGGCGGCGATCACCGGCAGCAGCGCGGCCATGCGCATCCACCACGCAGCGGTGAGGACTGCGATGGGCAGGTCGAAGTGGGGCGGACGGCGCGGCATGGGAATTCCAGATGACGTTATTATATAACATAAACCCCATTCACCGGACGTCAACCCTCATGCCCTAAACCGGTCACATTCGGCTGGCACACCGGCCGCGCCGGTGATTCCGCCGGCCTGGACATCCTCAACAGAAAAACAGCATTGCCCGCGCCATGGCCCGCCAGTCCCGCCAATCCAAGTCCAATTCGGCCCAGTCTGGTTCGGGCAAGTCCGGTTCGGGCCACGACAAGCCGGCCAATTCCGCCGCCGGCCGCAAACGGCGCCAGGCCAGGCCAGGCCTTATCGGCCGCTTGTCCCGCTTCGCCCTGCTGGTTGGAATCTGGGGCCTGGTGGCCGGCGGCGCCCTGTTTGCCTGGTATGCCTACGACCTGCCGGATTTCGACGATCTCTATATCGTCGAGCGCCGCAGTTCGGTGACGCTCAAGGCCGCCGACGGCATGGTGCTGGCCACCTATGGCGACCTCTACGGCGAACACCAGGCCCTGAAGACCCTGCCCGCCCACCTGCCGCAGGCCCTGATCGCCACCGAGGATCGCCGCTTCTACAGCCATATCGGGGTCGATCCCATCGGCCTGGCCCGCGCCACCCTGGCCAACCTGCGCGCCGGCCGCGTGGTGCAGGGCGGCTCGACCCTGACGCAGCAGCTCGCCAAGAACGTGTTCCTGGAGCGCGACCGCACGCTGAAACGCAAGGTGCAGGAACTGATGCTGGCCTTCCGGCTGGAGCAACGCTTCAGCAAGGACCAGATCCTGGAGATGTATCTCAACCGCGTGTATTTCGGTGCCGGCGCCTACGGCGTGGAGGCGGCGGCGCAGCGCTATTTCGACAAGCCGGCGACCAAGCTTTCCCTGGGCGAATCCGCCATGCTGGTCGGCCTGCTGAAGGCGCCGTCGAAACTGGCGCCGACCGGCAATATCAAATCCGCCCAGGCCCGGGCCGCGCAGGTGCTGCGCAACATGGCCGATGCCGGCTTCATCACGGCGGAAGCCGCCGAGGCAGCGATCGCCAAGCCGACGCAACTGGCGCGCTCGCGCCTGCCGCTGCCCAATGCGCGTTATTTCGCCGACTGGGTGATCGACGAGGTCTATCAGCTGGTCGGCCGCGATCACGCCGACCTCACCGTCTACACCACCATGGACAGCCGCCTGCAGGGCGGGGCCGAACGCGCCGTCGACAGCCTGATGGATCGCGAAGCGCAGAAGCAGGACGTGGATCAGGCCGCTCTGGTGGCGCTGGCGCCCGATGGTGCCGTGCGTGCGATGATCGGCGGCCGCGACTACCTTGACAGTCCGTTCAACCGCGCAACGCAGGCGCGCCGCCAGCCCGGTTCGGCCTTCAAGCCGATCGTGTTCCTCACCGCGCTGGAACAGGGCATCACCCCCGACGACCAGTATGTGGATGGCCCCATCGAGATCGCCAACTGGAAACCGCGCAATTACGACGGCCAGTATCACGGCAGCATGACCCTGCGCGAGGCGGCAGCGCGTTCGATCAACACCGTTGCCGTGCAGGTTTCCGAACGTGTCGGCCGCGAAAGGGTGATTGAAACGGCGCGCCGGCTTGGCATCACCAGCGACCTCAAACCGCATCCCTCGCTGGCGCTGGGCTCCTTCGAGGTGGGCGTGCTGGAACTCACCGCCGCCTATGCCGCCTTTGCCAACGGCGGCTATGCCGTGCAGCCCTATGGCGTGATCGAGATCCGCGACCGCAACAATGCCGTGCTGTTCCGCCGCGATACCGGTGGCGCTTATGCCCATATGATCGCTGCCGAACCGCTGGGTGAACTGAACGAGCTGCTGCGCGGCGTGATCTCCAGCGGCACCGGCCGCGCAGCCGCCATCGGCCGCCCCGCCGCGGGCAAGACCGGCACGACTTCGGATTACCGCGATGCCTGGTTCGTCGGCTACACGCCCGACCTGGTGACGGCCGTATGGGTGGGCAACGACGACAATTCGCCGACCAGGAAAGTAAGCGGCAGCGGTTTGCCCTCGCAGATCTGGCGCAGCTTCATGAACGATGCGCTGAAGGGCCTGCCGGTCAGCGAATTGCCGCAGGCGCCCAGCCAGACCTTCAGCCTGCCTTCGCTGTGGGATCGCATCATGCGCCAGTTCAGCGGCACACCGGCAAGCGCCTCCCCCGCCCCGGTTCCGCCGCCGCCGCGCACGGTGATCGAACCGGCCGCGCCGCCGCCCTCGACTTCACAGGGGGAACCGCAGATGATCTGGCAGGTCGGCCCGCAACCGGTACGGCAATGAGACGCCTATTCATCAGCCTGCTGACAGGATTGCTGCTGGTGCCGCCGACGGCGCAGGCAGCGGAGCGCGCCGCCAACCAGCAGGTCAGCATCTCATCGCGCGACGGTTCCGTGCTGGCCGGTACGCTGACATTGCCCGCCGACGCGGCCTCGCGACCGCCGGGCCGGGTGCCGGGCCTGGTGCTGATCCAGGGCAGCGGACCGACGGATCGCGACGGCAACCAGCCGCCGGTGTTGCGCACCGACCTGCTACGCCAGATCGCCGAGGGCCTGGCGGAGAAAGGCATTGCCACGCTGCGCTATGACAAGCGCGGCATGCATGCGAATGCAGCCGGCCGGCCGGCCAGCCAGGATGATTACGCGGAATATTTCAGCTGGGGCCGTTTCGTTGATGACGCCTATGCCGCCTATGCCTTCCTGCGCGCCCAGCCGGCTGTCGATCCCGGCAAGACCGGGCTGTTCGGGCATTCCGAGGGCGGCCTGATTGCACTCGATCTCGCCACGCGCCTGGTGGAGGGCGAAAGGCCCCAGGCTCTCATTCTTGCGGCCACATATGGCCGGCCGGTCGATGCCGTGATCCGGGAACAAATCAGCCGTTCGCTGAAAGAGGCGAATGCAAAACCGGCGGACCGCCGGATGTTCATGGCCGAGAACGATCGCGCCATCAAGGCGCTGCGCGAGACCGGAAGAGCGCCCGCCAACCTGCCGCCCGCCCTGGCTGGACTGTATCCGTCTTATCTGGGGCCATTCTGGCAGGCCCAGTTCAGGCTGGATCCGGCCGCACTGGCGCAGCGCTATTCCGGTCCGGTGCTGCTGATCCAGGGCGATGCGGATATCCAGATCTCGGCCGAGCGCGATGCGCTGGCGCTGGATGCCGCCCTGCAGAAGCGCGAACCCGACGATCACGCCCTGATCATTCTGCCGCGCACCAGCCATGCGCTGAAGCCGCTGCAAAACGACAAGGATTCCGGCTTTGAGGGCGAGATCGATCCCGGCGTGATCAGCCGGATCAGCACCTGGCTGCTCGGCAAGCTCAGCCCCTAGGCCGCAGGACGGCCCCGCCATACGATCAGCAGCCACGACAGCAAGGTGGCCAGGCCCATGGCGGCAACGGTCCAGCTCAGCGGCAGCGCCGTCTCGTTCAGGGCATGGCCGACAAAAATGCCGGTCAGCGCACCCACGCCCATCTGTACGAAGCCCATCAGCGAAGCGGCGCTGCCGGCCATCTGCGGAAATGGCTGCAGGGCACCGGCCTGGCCCTGCGGCATGGTCAGGCCCAGACCCATGGTGAAGATCATCATCGGCCCGATCAGGCTGAACCAATGCCAGTCCAGACCGTTGGCCCAGGCCCAGCTTTGCAGCAGCGCCATGCCGCCACCGCCCAGCGCGCAGCAGGCGGCGCCCACGCCCAGCATGCGGTCGACACCCAGCCGCAGCGTGAGCCGCGTGCCGATGAAACCGCCGCACAGATACCCGAACACGATCAGCGAGAAGCAGTATCCGAACACGGTTTCGCCGACACCGAACACGCGACTGAGGGTGAATGACGAGCCGGAGATGAAGGCGAACATCCCGCCGTAGGAAAACGCGACGCAGAGCACATAGCCGCGATAGCGCGGATGGCGGATCAGGCTGGCAAAATTGCGCAGCATCGGCCGCACATGCGTGGCGGTGGGATTGCGGCGCTGATTGCTTTCGGCCAGGAACACCAGCACGCAGACGCCCAGCAGGCAGCCGACCAACGCCATGGCGAGGAAATTCGCCTGCCAGCCGAACCAGGCATGCAGATAGCCTCCCAGGATCGGCGCCACCGCGGGGGTCAGCCCCAGCACCATCGCCATCATCGACAATGCCCTGGCCGCATGGGCCCCTTCGAACAGGTCGCGGGCGATCGCGCGGCCCAGGACCACGCCGGAACAGGCGCCCAGCGCCTGTACGAAACGCCAGGCGATCAGCCATTCCACGCTGGCCGCGAAGGCGCAGCCAACGGAGGCCAGCGTGAACAGCGCAATGCCGAACAGCAGGGCCGGTCGGCGGCCGAAGCGGTCCGAGACCGGGCCGTATATGAGCTGCGTCACCGCAAAACCGGCGAGGAAGGCGCTGAGGGTGAGCTGCACGGATGCGGCATCGGTGCCATAGATTGCCGCCAGCGCCGGCAGCGAGGGCAGATACATGTCGGTGCTGAGCGGTCCCAGCGCGGTGGCGCAGCCGAGCAGGATGACCAGCGCGGTGGAATCGCGCGGCAGCGGACGCCACAGGCCCTTCATGGATCAACCATGTAGATGCAGCGCGGCGCCATGGCGGCGCAGCCAGCCGCGCGCCGCACGCAACTCGCCCTCGCCGCCCAGCAGCTGGGCGCAGAGATGCCAGAAGGCGACGCTGTGATCCATGTGCTTCAGATGCGCCACTTCATGGGCCACGAGGTAGCGGGCGACCGGCGGTGGGGCCAGCAGCAGCCGCCAGGAGAACGACAGGTTGCCATGAGCCGAGCAGCTGCCCCAGCGACTCTGGGTGTCGCGCACGGTGATGCGCCGGACGCTGAGGCCGATTCCCTGGGCCATTTCCCTTGCCGCAGCCCCAAACTCCTCGCGTGCCCGGCGCTTCAGCCAGTCCCGCAGGCGGCGCGGCAGATGCTCGGCCTGGCCGGTGACATGGATTTCATCGCCCTCGATCCAGACGCCGCCCCTGGCGCCGGGCCGGTGCCGGATGGTGTGCGGCGCACCATACAGCGGCAGGCTGGCGCCATCCCGCCAGGGCTGAACTTCCGGCCGCTCTTCCTGGCGCGCCAGGATCCAGCCGACCTGTTCGGTGACGAATTTCTGCCCGGATTTCAGGCTTGCCCGCATCGGCAGCACCAGCACCACGGCTCCATCCCTGGGCATGACGCGCAGCAGCATGCGGCGGGCCCGCGAATCGCGCTTGACCAAAAAAGGGAAACTGCTGCTCCCGACCGTCAGCCGGTCGGTACCGATTTCGATTGTTTCAGAATAAGGCTTGGTCAACGCCCGGTCCTTGTCATATAACCGTAACAAATCTTACGCATGAGCGTCATCGTAAGACCCATAAAAAAGTCGGCCCTCCCGACTCTAGGGGTGGATTTCTTTAGCATTGGAGACAGCACAATGAAATCGACAGGGAAACTCGCGCGCCTTGCGCTCGCGCTGATTGCCGGCACGGCCGTGGTGGCCCCCGGCCTTGCCGCGCAGGCGCAGGACAACCGCATCGAGATCCAGTGGTGGCACGCGATGACCGGCGCCCTGAACGAGCGGGTGAACGAGGTCGCCGAAGGTTTCAACAAGGGCCAGAGCAAGTACAAGGTCGTTGCCGTCAACAAGGGCAGCTACCCCGAGACGCTAACCGCTGCCATGGCCGCCTTCCGCGCCGGCAAGGGCCCCCATATCGTGCAGGTCTTCGAAGTCGGCACCGGCACGATGATGGCCTCGCGCGCCGCGATCAAGCCCGTGTATCAGCTGATGGCCGAGAACGGCTACAAGTTCGACCCCGGTTCCTACATCACCGCGGTGACCGGCTATTACAGCACCTCGGACGGCAAGATGCTGTCCTATCCGTTCAATTCCTCCACGCCGGTGATGTATTACAACAAGGACGCCTTCGAAAAGGCCGGCCTTGACCCGAACAAGCCGCCGAAGACCTGGCAGGAATTCGAGCCCATGCTGCGGAAGCTGAAGGCTTCGGGCAGCACCTGCCCGTTCCAGACCAACTGGCAGACCTGGGTGCAGCTGGAGAACTTCTCCGCGCTGCATAACGTGCCGTTTGCCAGCAAGTCGAACGGCTTCGACGGCTTCGACACCGAGCTGCAGTTCAACAGCCCGCTGCATGTGCGCCACATCACCAACCTGGCCAACTGGATGAAGGAAGGCCTGATGGTGTATGGCGGCCGCAAGAACGAGGCGAATGCCAAGTTCGTATCGGGCGAATGCGCAATCCATATGGAAAGCTCGGCCGGTTACGCCACCTTTGCCCGCGGCGCGAAGTTCAAGTGGGGCATCTCGATGCTGCCCTACTACAGCGACGTGCAGGGCGCGCCGCAGAACTCGATCATCGGCGGCGCCTCGCTGTGGGTGCTGGCCAAGCACAAGGCCGAGGAATACAAGGGCGTGGCCCAGTTCTTCGACTATCTGTCGTCGACCGAGAACCAGGTCTGGTGGCACAAGGTGACCGGCTATCTGCCGATCACCCCGATGTCCTATGAAGCCACCAAGCAGCAGGGCTTCTATAACGCCAATCCGGGCACGGACACCTCGGTTCAGCAGATGATGCTGAAGCCCCCGACCAACAACTCCAAGGGCCTGCGCCTGGGCAATTTCGTCCAGATCCGCGACGTGATGGACGAGGAGCTGGAAGCCGTCTGGTCGGGCAAGAAGTCGCCCAAGGAGGCGCTCGACGCCGCTGTGGAGCGCGGCAACCGCCTGCTCCGCCAGTTCGAGCGCGACGCCAAGCGCTCGTAATGAGTTAACCCTCACTCAAGCGGAAGCCCGCGCCTTGACTCTTTAAGGCGCGGGCTTCTTTTATGGCGCCCCATGGAAAAACGAGTCGTCTTTCATAACCGGTATCTGCCGTATCTGCTGGTCGCCCCGCAGATCGCCATCACCGTGGTCTTCTTCTTCTGGCCCGCCAGCCAGGCCGTCGTGCAGTCGGTACTGCGCGAGGATGCCTTCGGCACCAGCAGCTATTTCGTCGGGCTGGAGAATTTCGCCGCCCTGTTCGAAGACGACTATTACCTGAATTCTTTCAGGATCACCGCGCTGTTCAGCACGCTGGTCACCACGCTGGGCCTGAGCATCTCGCTGCTGCTGGCCGTCACGGCCGACCGCCTGATCCGTGGCGCGATGGTCTACAAGACCCTGCTGATATGGCCCTATGCCGTCGCCCCGGCGGTGGCCGGCGCGCTGTGGGGCTTCGTCTTCCTGCCCGGCCCTGGCGTCTTCGCATGGCTGCTGGGGCAGATGGGCGTAGACTGGAATTTCCACCTCAAGGGTGGTCAGGCGATGTTCGTCGTCGTCGTGGCTGCCACATGGAAGCAGATTTCCTACAATTTCCTTTTCTTCCTCGCCGGCCTGCAGGCGATCCCGAAATCGCTGATCGAAGCGGCTGCCATCGACGGCGCCAGGCCATTCCGTCGTTTCTGGACTATCGTGTTGCCGATGCTGTCGCCGACGCTGTTCTTCCTGATCGTCGTCAACGTGGTCTATGCCTTCTTCGAAACCTTCGGCGTGATCCACTCGCTGACCCGCGGCGGCCCGGCCAAGTCGACCGAGATCCTGGTCTACAAGGTCTGGTATGACGGCTTCGAGGCACAGGACCTGGGTGGCTCGGCCGCCCAGTCGGTGATCCTGATGGCCATCGTGATCGGCCTGACCGTGATCCAGTTCCGCTACATCGAACGCAAAGTGCATTACTGATGATCGAGCGTCGCCCCATAGCCGATGCGGTCGGCCACCTGATCATGCTGGCGGCGATATTCATCGTCGCCTTCCCGATCTACCTGGCGATCATTGCGGCCTCGCACACGATCCAGGATGTGTCGCAGACGCCGATGCCGCTGCTGCCCGGCGCCGAATTGATCACCAACACGGCCCGCGCCCTGTTCGACGGACCGCAACTGGTGGGCGTCAGCGGCGCCACGCCGGCCATCGTGCTGCTGATGAACAGCTTCATCATGGCGATCTCGATCGCGGTGGGCAAAATCATCATCTCGCTGCTCTCGGCCTTCGCCATCGTCTATTTCCGTTTTCCGCTGAAGAACTTTTTCTTCTGGATGATCTTCATCACCCTGATGCTGCCGGTCGAGGTGCGCATCATTCCGACCTACAAGATCGTTGCCGATCTCGGTCTGCTTGATACCTATACCGGCCTGATCCTGCCGCTGATCGCATCGGCCACCGCCACGTTCCTGTTCCGCCAGTTCTTCATGACCGTGCCGGACGAACTGGTGGAGGCGGCCCGCATCGACGGCGCCGGCCCGATGCGCTTCTTCTGGGACGTGCTGGTGCCGCTGACCCGCACCAGCATCGCCGCAATGTTCGTGATCCAGTTCATCTACGGCTGGAACCAGTATCTCTGGCCGCTGCTGATCGCATCGGACTACAAATACCAGACCATCGTGCTGGCGATCGGTCGCCTGATCCGGGCGCCGGATGCCTTCTACGAATGGCCGGTGATCATGGGCATGGCCGTGCTGGCCCTGCTGCCGCCCGTGGTGGTGGTGGTGCTGATGCAGCGTTGGTTCGTCAAAGGTCTTGTTGAAACGGAAAAGTGAGCGCCCGTCATGGCGAAGGTGACGCTGAAAAGCGTGAAAAAGAATTATGGCCCGGTGCGGGCGATCCATGGCGTCGACATGGAGATCAAGGATGGCGAGTTCATCGTCATCGTCGGTCCGTCGGGCTGCGGCAAGTCGACCCTGCTGCGCATGATCGCCGGTCTGGAGGCGATCACCGAGGGGGAAATCCATATCGGCGACCGGGTGGTCAACAACATCGAACCCGCTGATCGCGACATCGCCATGGTGTTCCAGAATTACGCGCTCTATCCGCATATGAGCGTGTACGAGAACATGTCTTACGGCCTGCGCATCCGCGGCATGAGCAAACCCGACATCGAAAAGCGGGTCCAGCGCGCCGCCGAGATCCTACAGCTGCAGCCCTACCTGCAACGCAAGCCGCGCGAATTGTCGGGCGGCCAGCGCCAGCGCGTCGCCATGGGCCGCGCCATCGTGCGCGAACCCAGCGTGTTCCTGTTCGACGAACCGCTGTCCAACCTTGATGCCAAGCTGCGCGTGCAGATGCGGCTGGAGATCAAGCGCCTGCACCAGCAGCTGGGCGTCACCTCGATCTATGTGACGCATGACCAGGTCGAGGCCATGACGCTGGCCGACCGGCTGGTGGTGATGAACCAGGGCCGCGCCGACCAGATCGGTTCGCCACAGGAGGTCTACAATCATCCAGCCACCACCTATGTCGGCGGCTTCATCGGTTCGCCGGCGATGAATTTCATGAAATGCCGTATCGACGGTAGAGAGGCCAGAC
This sequence comes from Ferrovibrio sp., assembly GCF_046297895.1. Classification (GTDB taxonomy): domain Bacteria; phylum Pseudomonadota; class Alphaproteobacteria; order Ferrovibrionales; family Ferrovibrionaceae; genus Ferrovibrio. Next base: position 125,108 of record NZ_JBKBHC010000008.1, read on the forward strand.
TGGCCGACGAGGTTATCCTGCCGCTTCCCGCCGGATGGTCAGTACCGACCGCTGACTACACATTGGGCATCCGCCCCGAGAATCTGCGTATTGCCAGGGCCGGGGAGACGCCGCACCTGATGCTGGATGTCGACGTGGCCGAGGAACTTGGCGCCGACACCTTGCTGCACGGCAAGATCGCCGGCGAGGAAATCGTGGTTCGCGTGCCAAGCCATGCCGGTTTCCACGACCATTCCCGCCCGGGCCTGGTGGTGGATATCGCGCGCCTGCACCTGTTCGATCGCGAGAGTGGTCTGCGCATCGCCACGCCGGCCTGAGGCCACGGCGTCAGTACAGGCTTATCTCACCAGTATAGTTGTCTGAGCTCCGCAAGTTCGGCCTGGCCTCCTCGGCCGTGCGGCTGAGCGAGCCGCAACTGTATGTCACCCGCACGGGAGCTGACAGCGAACAGGAAAACAGGTCGGTGACATTCCACTTCAACTGTGGATCGCTGCAATGCTTTTGAACCAGCGCCCGGACCTGCTCGGCGGTATGTAGCGTACTATTGTAGCAGATCGAGAAAAAGGGCCGCCCAGTGGCAGGATCGTTGGCCCAGCGTAGGAATCCTTGTTGATAGATGCCGACATCTTCCTGCCTGAAACGGCCGAGATAGTATGGTTCAGACACTGGCCCCGAGCAGCCGGCCAGAATGGCCGCCAGAGCCGGTCCGCCCAAAACTAGGGATAGGGATGCGCGCGTCATGCCGGCAGTTTGCCGCGCGGCCACAAGAACGGCAAGGCCGGCCCCTGACAAATCAGCCATGGTTCGGGCATAATTGAGCGGCAAATTTCCGGTGCCCGCCCACTCGTGCGGGCCGATTCGAGGATGACATGACCTGGCAGGGCGTACCGGTCGTCGTGACCGGCGGAATGGGATTCATCGGCTCCAACCTGGTCCGGCGACTGGCCGGTCTTGGCGCCAGGGTCACGGTGATCGACCGCATGCTGGCCCAATACGGCGCCAATCCCTTCAACCTGGCAGAGCTGGTGCCGCCGGTGCAACTGATCGAGGCCGATATCGGTGCCGAAGCCGTGGTGGCTCCGGCCCTGGGCGAGGCGGCATTTGTTTTCAACCTCGCCGGTCAGACCTCGCACATGGACTCCATGCAGCAGCCGCTGGAAGACCTGCGCCTGAACCAGGAAGCCAACCTGCGATTCCTTGAAACCCTGCGCCGAACCAATCCGGCAGCCCGGGTGATCTTCAGCTCGACCCGGCAATTCTATGGACCGCCTCAATATTTGCCCGTCGACGAGAAGCACCCGATCGCGCCGCCCGACATCAACGGCATCCACAAATATGCCGCCGAGGCGTATCACATGCTGTTCGCCCGCGTGTACGGCCAGCGCATCACCGCGCTGCGTCTGACCAACGTATTCGGTCCGCGCATGCGCATCCGCGACGCCAAGCAGACTTTCCTGGGAATCTGGATCCGCCACGCCATCCAGGATACCCGCTTCGAGGTCTGGGGCGGCGAGCAGAAGCGCGACTTCACCTATGTCGAGGATATGGTCGACGCCTTCCTGGCCGCCGCGCTCAGCGAGACCACGATCGGGCGAGTCTACAACATCGGCGGCTGCCCACCGGTCAGTCTTCTGGAACTGGCCGAGCTGCTGGTGCGGATTGCCGGCAGCGGCGCCTATGACCGTCGCGAATTCCCTGCCGAGCGCAAGAAAATCGATATCGGCGACTACGTTGCCGACGACAGCGCCTTCCGCGCCGTCACCGGCTGGCGGCCACGCCACAGTCTGGACGAAGGCCTGGCTGAAACACTTGCGTTCTACCGCGCGCACGCCGCGCATTACCTGTGAGCCGTAGACGATGATCCCGCAAACCAATCCCAAAGCTGCCTACCTGGCGCAACGCGATGCCATCGATGCCGCCATCCGCCGCGTGCTGGAAAACGGCTGGTATATCCAGGGCGAGGAGGTGGCCGCCTTCGAACGGGAATTCGCCGTCTATACGGGCAGCAAACACGGCATTGCCGTGGCGAGCGGCACCGATGCGCTGATCTTAGCCCTGCGCGGCATGGGCATCGGACCGGGCGACGCTGTGATAACCGTATCGCATACCGCGGTGGCCACCGTGGCGGCCATCGAACTGGCCGGTGCCACGCCGGCACTAGTCGACATCGATGCATGCTGGACCATGGCGCCCGCGGCGCTTGAGGCGATGCTGAAGGATTGGCCGCAGCAGGCGCCGAAGCCCAAGGCCGTGATCCCGGTGCATCTCTATGGCCAGCCCGCCGCCATGCCCGAGATCGCCGCCATTGCCGAACGGCACGGCCTGATCCTGCTGGAAGACAACGCCCAGGCCCATGGCGCCTCGTTGAATGGACGCATGGTCGGCCGCTGGGGCAAGGCCGCCGCCTACAGCCTCTATCCGACGAAAAATCTGGGCGCCATCGGCGATGGCGGCATCATCACCACAGACGACGACAGCCTGGCCGAGACCTTGCGGGCCCTGCGCGAATACGGCTGGCGCGAACGCTACATCAGCGCCATCCCGGGCATGAACAGCCGGCTCGACCCGCTGCAGGCGGCGATCCTGCGCGTGAAGCTTGGCAACCTGCCGGCCGATACGGCGCGACGGCAGGCCATCGCCGCGCGCTACAGCGCCGGGCTGGCCGGGCTGGCGGGCCTGTCCCTGCCGACCGTGCGGCCTGGCGCAGCTCCCGTGTATCACCTGTATGTGGTGGATGCCGGTACGCGGCGCGACGCATTGCAGGCCGGGCTTAAGGACCGCGGCATCGGCACACTGGTCCACTACCCGGTGCCCGTGCACCTGCAGGCGGCCTATCGGGGCCGCATCCTGCTTGGACCTGGCGGCCTGCCCAGGACCGAACTGGCCGCGAAAAGCGTGCTGAGCCTGCCGCTCTATCCGCAGCTAGGCGATGCCGAAGTGGATACGGTGATCGACGCCGTCAGGCAGGTCTGGGGCTGATCCCGGCCGGGATCAGGCCGGACGGGTGATCAGAAAGACGCCGGCGCAGACCAGGGCGATGCCGCCCAGCTTCGATGCGGTGAGCGGCTCGCCATACAGCCAGAAGCCCAGGAACGCCACCAGCACGTAGGATAGCGACACGCTCGGGAAGGCAACCGAGACGGGGATCTTGCGCAGGGCCAGCATGTAGCAGACAGCAGCGGCAAAGTAGAGCCCGAGCCCGATGATCGATTGCGGCGAAAGGAATTGCTGCAGCAGCGTCTCGCCGCTGGCGCCGGCCTTCAGCAGCACCTGCCCGGCAACGCCAAGCAGCACGCCGGCCGCGAGGGCAACGTAAAACCAGGTCATGATGCGCCCTTCCCCTCGCCTGCACGCGCATTGCGCTGAACGTCACGGACGATGAATTGCGGTTTCCTGTTCACGGTCAGGAACAGGCGGCCGAGATATTCGCCCACCAATCCCAGCATGATGAGTTGCACGCCGGCCAGCAGCAGGATAGCCGCCATCACCGAGGCATAACCCTGCGGCGTCCGGCCAAACATCGCCTCGACCAGGATGATGAGGAATACCAGCAGACCAAGACCGGCCATCACGAATCCGGTCAAAGTGCCCAGCCGCAGCGGCATGACCGAGAAATTCAGGAACATCGACATGAAAAGCCGCACCAGGCGTCGGATCGTGTAGTTGCTGCGGCCGCCGGCGCGCGGAAGATGCTGCACCTGCAGCCGACCGATATTCTGCGTCACCTGCATGATCAGGCCGTCCACATAGGGAAATGGCCCGGTATGGGCCAGGATATTGCGGGCGGTGAAGGCGCTCATGCATCGGAAGCTGGACAGATACAGCCCCTTGGGCTTGTCGAGCAGGAAATCCGCGCACCAGTTGGTGAAGCGGCTGCCCAGGTTGCGCCAGGCCGCATGCTGCTTTTCGGCATAATAGGTATAGACGACGTCGTAATCGTTATCCTTTGCATAACGCCAAAGCCGCACCACTTCCTCGGGCGGATTCTGCAGGTCGTCGTCCATGTTGACGATATAGGCGCCGCGGGCATGGCTCAGGCCGGCCATTACCGCGTTATGTTCGCCGAAATTGCGCGCGAGGTTCACCACCGTCAGCGCCACCTCGTTGCGGCGGCACAGTTCGCGGCAAACCTCCAGAGAGTTGTCGGGGCTGCAATCATTGACCAGCACGATCTCGTGGCCGCCTGGCACCTCAAGTTTCGCCAGGGCCTCGACCAGCGTGGGCACGCTGTCGGCGCCATTATAGACCGGCACGACGATCGACAGGGCAAAGGTCGGTTCGGCGGCAGTGATTGCGGAAACTGGGGCTTCGTTCATGACTTGCGGGCCTCGACCCAGACCGATCCACCGAAGGGCAACCGCAGGCCAAGTCGGGCCAGCCGGCGTTCGGCGGTGGTGATGGCGGTAAACAGGCTTTCCTGCCAGGCCGGAAAGGGCCGCACGTCGCTGCCGGCCTCGTCCCGCCCGGCCGTCAGCCGGTGCAGCAGCATTAACGGAAACAGCAGGCTGTTCCAATAGCCGCAGACGACAGGGGCGAACCCGGCCCTGGCCAGCAGGCGGCATGCCTGGCCGGCCGTATAGCGCCGTACGTTGTGGACATGGCGATCATGGGCCGAAGCCATCCACTGATAGGCCGGCAGGTTGAGCAGCAGCAGCCCGCCCGGCCTGAGACAGCGGCGGAATTCCGCCAGGGCTGCATCCTGATCGACCCCGCCATGGCAAAGCACGTCGGCGCTGACCACCGCATCAAAACTCTCCGCCGGATAGGGCAGGGCATTCACCGAGCCGGCCTCCACTGGCAGGCCGGTCTTGGCCGCGGCGATGGCCGCGGCTTCGGCGTCAAATTCCAGGCCGGCGAGATCGAGGTCGGGCCGGGCCGACTTCAGCCGGGCCAGGAAGCCTCCTGTGCCACAGCCCGCATCCAGCAGCCGGCCGCCGGGCCGCAAGCCGCCAGCCGCTCCGGCCGGCCCCAGGCGGTCAATCAGGCCGGCATGGAGGGCGCGATACCACCACATGGTATCCTCCAGCGCCGCCATCCGGTGGTATTCAACCCGCTCCATTCGCCCCTGCCGGTTTTCCCATTTGATTTATTGTTAAGCGAATGATTTACCAAGTCGACCCTAGCATCCGCCAGTCCGGAATGATCCCCACCCGTCGATGATGAACCAATTCGATCCGACGACAGAGGCTCTGCAGCGCCGCGGCCGGGACTGGCCCCGTCTGCTGCATCTGCTTGTCCTGGCCGTGTGTACGGCCTGGATCGCCGGCTATTTCTTCCCGCCGATCAATCACGATACGGCGGTGCTGCTCTACATTTCCAAGGTCTGGCTGGAAGGTGGCAGGCTTTACGTCGACGCCATAGACATCAACACCCCCCTCGTTTTCGTCATCCACCTGCTGCCCGAAGCCATCGCCAAGGTCACCGGCCTGCCCGGGACCACGGTGCTGGTTGCCCTGCTGGGTTTAGGGATTGCCGCATCCTTCGTCACCTGCCGGATGGTTCTGGCGGCCAGCCTCGACCCGGCCCATGCCACGGCCGATGCGCTGCTCCCGCTGCTGCTGCTCTTCCTGCTGATCGTCTATCCGAACAACATGTTCGCCCAGCGCGAACACATGATGCTGGTTCTATGCATGCCCTATCTGCTGGTGGCCAGCGGGCGGACCGATGGCGAGACGCTGTCGAACCGGCTGAAAATCGTCACCGGCCTGATGGCTGGCTTCGGTTTCGCCATGAAACCATATTTCCTCGGCATCCCGCTTTTCGTCGAGCTCTATGTCGCCAGCCAGCTTGGCCTGCGTCGGAGCCTGTCAGATCCGGCCCCCTGGGCTGTCTTTGCCATCTGCGTCGCCCACGCCCTGTTTGCCGTCATCGTCACGCCGGAATATTTCACCGTTGCCCTGCCGCTCGCCCGCAGTTTCTACAGCGAGGTCAGCGAATGGAGCATGCTCGACCTCGCGCTCAGCGCCAACCTCGGGCCGCCCACCGCCATCCTGCCCCTGCTCGGCATCGCGGCCTTTCTGGCGATGCGCTCGAACCTCGCCCGCATCATCTGCCTGGCCGGCATCGGCGGACTTCTCTCGGGCTATGCCCAGGGCAAGGGCTGGCCCTATCACGCCCTGCCGGGCCAGGCCTTCACCCTGCTGCTGGCCGGCGTGATCATCGCCCATGTGATGGATCACGTGGTCTGGCCCAAGCGCGGCGACAGCCGGCCCGCGAAACTGTTCGCTGCCGCGCTGATGTTGCTGATTTTCTATCAGGAAGGCCTGCATAGCCGGCCGTTCTTCAAGCAGCTTGAATACCAGGGCTCCGAGCTGCAACGCCTGATGCATGTGGTAAAGCAGGAACGGCGCAACGACCGCATCCTCGTGCTGTCACCCGGCATCTATCCCCATTTCCCGCTGCTGAATTACCTGAACATGCGGATGACCATGCGCTTCGAAAGCATGTGGATGGTGCAAGGCGCCTATGCGGACTGCGAGGAACTGGCGCCGCTCTACAACCCGCCGGAAAAGATGAGCAAGGCGGAAGCCTTCGTGTTCCGCAGCGTGGCGGAGGATTTCTACAAGAAGAAACCCTCCCTTCTGGTGGTGGACAACGTGCCCGGAATCCCGCGCTGTCAAGGCGAAAGTTTCGATTATCTTGAATACTTCTCGCGCAACCCGCTGTTTGCCAAGCGTTTCGAGGATTACGAAAAGGCTTTGGACCTGGGTCGCTATACGATCTACCGCCGCCGCGAAGATCTCAAATAATCAGACGTGGAAGCTTTCGCCGCAGCCGCAGCGGCCCTTCTCATTCGGATTGCGGAACACAAAACCGGACTGCAGCTTGTCTTCCGACCAGTCGATCTCGGTGCCGAAGATATACATCTGCGCCTTCGCCTCGATCAGGATCGTGACACCCTTGTCTTCCACCACCTCGTCGAACTTTTCCTTCTCGGTGGCATACTGGATGTCGTAGGAAAAGCCCGAGCAGCCCTTGGTCTTGATCGCGATACGCAGGCCAATCACCGGCTTGTCCGATTGCGCGATCAGGTTCCGCACGCGTTCGGCAGCCGCGTCAGTCAGGGTGACGGGCTTGAAGGCCGGACGGGCCGGCGGCGTTGCCATCTCTGTGCTCGCCATTGCAGGCTGCTCCTTACATAATCCCGAGTTCCAGCCGGGCGGCTTCGGACATATGCTCCGGCGACCACGGCGGATCCCAAACCACATCGACGGTCACCTCGCCGACGCCGTCGATGGAGCGGGCTTTCTGCTCCACCTCGCTGGGCATCGACTGGGCAGCCGGACAATTCGGCGAGGTCAGCGTCATCTCGATCTGGACGTCGCGGGCCTCGTTGACCTCGACCTTGTATATAAGGCCGAGTTCGTAAATGTTAACCGGAATTTCCGGGTCGTAGACGGTTTTCACCGCCTCCACCACCTGCTCCCGCAGGTCTTCCGGGCTGGGAAGGGCATCCTGCTTCTTGGCTTCCGCGCTCATCACCCGAAAATCTCCCTGACGCGCTGCAGACCGGCACAGAGGGCATCCACCTCCGCCCGGGTGTTATACAGACCAAACGAGGCCCGCACCGTGGCCGGCACGCCGAAGCGCTCCATCAGGGGATGGGCGCAATGCTGGCCGACGCGCACGGCAATGCCCTCGCGGTCGAGAATGGTGCCGATATCGTGGGGATGGATGCCTTCCAGCACGAAGGATATCACCCCGGCCTTGTCCTTGGCATTGCCGATGATGCGCAGGCTGTTGACCGCCTGCAGCTTTTCGGTGGCATAGACCAGCAGATCGTGTTCGTGGGCGGCAATCGCCTCCAGCCCGATCGACTGCACATAGTCGATGGCAGCGCCAAGGCCGACGGCTTCGACGAAGGCCGGCGTGCCGGCCTCGAATTTATGCGGGATGTCGTTGTATTCGGTCTTGTCGAAGGTCACCGACAGGATCATGTCGCCGCCGCCCTGCCAGGGCGGCATCGCCTCGAGCAGCGCGGCCTTGGCATACAGCACGCCGATGCCGGTGGGTCCGTAGAGCTTGTGGCCGGTGAAGACATAGAAATCGACATCCAGCGCCTTCACGTCGACGGCCATGTGCTGCACGGCCTGACTGCCATCGATCAGCACCCTGACGCCCTTTTCATGCGCAACCCGCACCACATCGGCCACCGGCACGATGGTGCCCAGCGTGTTGGAGACATGGGTGATCGCCACCAGTTTCGTCCTGGGACCGATCAGCTTGACGAACTCGTCCCAGATCAGCTCGCCGGCATCGTTCACCGGCGCCACTTTCAACACGATACCAATGCGGTCGCGCAGCAGCTGCCACGGCACGATATTGGCGTGGTGCTCCATGTGCGAAATCAGCACCTCGTCGCCGGCTTTCAGGAATGCCTGCCCCCAGCTATAGGCCACCAGGTTGATCGCCTCGGTGGCGTTGCGGGTGAAGACGATTTCACGGCTGTCGGGCGTGCCGATGAAACGCGCCACGGTGTCGCGCGCCTTCTCGAACTGATCGGTGGCCGACTGGCTGAGATGATAGATGCCGCGATGCACGTTGGCGTAGGAATGCTCCAGCATGCGGGTCATGGCGTCGATCACCGCACGCGGCTTCTGCGCGCTGGCGCCGCTGTCGAGAAAGACTAGCGGCTTGCCGTAGACCTTCTCGGCCAGAATCGGAAAATCGGCACGGATACGGTCGATGTCGAATCCGGCGACGGACTTAACGGCAGCGAGCGCGGTCATGCCTGCCCGTCCTTCTTCTGGGCCAGCCAGGTTTCGACGAAGGCCTCGACATGGTCGCGTAACGCACCTTCCGGCACGGCCGAGACGATCTCATAGGCAAAGCCGCTGAGCAGCAGGCGGCGGGCTTCGGCGGCGGAAATGCCGCGCGCCTGCATGTAGAACAGTTGCTGCGCGTCCACGTCGCCGATCGAGGCGCCATGGCTGCATTTCACGTCGTCGGCCAGGATTTCGAGTTCCGGCTTGGTGTCGATCTGCGCCCGGTCGGCCAGCAGCAGCGTGCGGCTGAGCTGCTGGGCATCGGTCTTCTGCGCCTGCGGCGCGACCCGGATACCGCCCTGGAACACGGCATGCCCCTGCTCGTCTACCACATGCTTGAACAGCTGGTTGCTGCGGCAATCGGGCAAGGCGTGATGCAGGCGGAGAGTGTGGTCGATAAGGCTGGCGCCACACACCAGCGCCAGTCCCTGAACATCCACCTCGGCACCGCGGCCGGCGAACTGGATCTGCAATTCATGTCGCGCAATCCTGCCGCCTCCCTGCACGGAGACATGGGCATAACGCGCCTCTTCGCCAACCGACACCTGACCGAGGGCTGCGTGATAGGCATTCGCCGCCTCGTCCTGCAGCCGGATATGCGTGAGTTTCGCGCCTTGGGCCAGTTCGATGCCAGCCACGATATTGCTCCAGCCGGCTTCCGCCGATCCGGCATCGCGATAGCTTTCCACCAGCACGGCCTCTGCCTTGCGCCCCAGCCGCACCAGATGGCGCAGGTTGACCAGAGCCGGCGCGCCGAAAGCCAGCAGTTCAATCGGGCGCTCCAGCACCACACCATCGTCGATCTGCAACAGCAGCCCGTCGCTAGCAAAGGCGGCATTCAGTTCGGCTAGGGAACCTGCGCGGTCATCGCCGGCAGGCGCCAGCATGGCCGGGAGTTCGGCGCCGGCCTGGCTGAGCGGCAGCAACCGCACGCCCTTGGGCAGGCCGGCCAGATTCGATGCCGCGGCATTGAAACGTCCGCTGACGAAGACCAGTCGGAAATTCTCGCCGGACAACGCGGCGGCGGCCAAACGGGCGGCTTCTATGCTGCCTTCGTTGGCCGGCTGCGGCGGCACCTGCCGTTCCAGGCCGGTCAGGCTGGTGAATTTCCAGGCCTCCAGCCGCGCGGTCGGCAGGCCGTGGCGACGGAAACTGTCCAGGGCGGCCTGACGGCGCGCGATCACCTCGGGCAGCGAGGCACCGGGCAGGCTGGCAACTGCAGCCCTGTGGGCGTCGCCGAGACGGTCGATGAAAGACGGAGCTGGCATCGGCGTTCCCTCAGGCCGCATCCGCCACGATGTCGGCATAGCCCTTGGCCTCAAGTTCGAGCGCCAGATCCTTGCCGCCGGTCTTGATGATCCTGCCGCCGGCCAGCACATGCACGACATCGGGCACGATGTAGTCCAGCAGGCGCTGGTAGTGGGTGATCACCAGCGCTGAACGTTCCGGGCTGCGCAGGGCGTTGACGCCCTCGGCCACGATCTTCAGCGCGTCGATGTCCAGGCCGGAATCCGTCTCGTCCAGAATCATCAGGCTGGGCTCCAGCATCAGCATCTGGAACACCTCGTTGCGCTTCTTCTCGCCGCCCGAGAACCCGACATTGACGGCGCGCTGCAGGAACTTCTCATCCATCTGCAGCTGCTTCATCTTCGCCTTGGCGGTCTTGAGGAAGGTCATGGCGTCCATGTCGGCCAGCCCCTTGTGCTTGCGCACGGCGTTCACCGCGGAGCGCAGGAAGGTCGCATTGGCAACGCCCGGAATCTCGACCGGATACTGGAAGGCCAGGAAGATGCCCTCGCGGGCGCGCTCTTCCGGCTCCATTTCCAGCAGGCTGTAGCCGTTGAACAGAATGTCTCCTTGGGTGACCTCATAGCCATCTCGGCCGGCCAGCACGTAGGACAGGGTGGATTTGCCAGAGCCGTTCGGCCCCATCACGGCATGCACCTCGCCCGGCTTGATGACGAGGTCGATGCCACGCAGGATTTCCTTACCGTCGACGGTGGCGTGCAGGTTCTTGATCTCAAGCATGGGGCGGGTCCTTGTAATTCTTTTTCGCTCAGCCGACCGAGCCTTCGAGGCTGACACCGAGCAGCTTCTGCGCCTCGACAGCGAATTCCATCGGCAGCTTCTGCAGCACTTCCTTGCAGAACCCGTTGACGATGGTGGAGACGGCATCCTCTTCCGACAGTCCGCGCTGGCGGCAATAGAACAGCTGGTCGTCGGAAATCCGCGAAGTGGTGGCTTCGTGCTCGACCTTGGCCGAGCGGTTCTTCACCTCGATATACGGCACGGTATGGCCGCCGCAGCGGTCGCCGATCAGCAGGCTGTCGCACTGGGAATAGTTGCGCGCGCCCGCAGCCCCCGGCATCACCCGCACCAGGCCGCGATAGGTGTTCTGCGCCCTGCCGGCCGAGATGCCCTTGGAAATGATCGTCGACTTGGTGTTCTTGCCCATATGGATCATCTTGGTGCCGGTATCGGCCTGCTGGGCATTGTTGGCCACCGCCACGGAATAGAACTCGCCCACCGAGTCATCGCCCTGCAGGATCACGCTGGGATATTTCCAGGTGATGGCGGACCCGGTTTCCACCTGGGTCCAGGAAATCTTTGAACGCGCGCCACGGCAGGCCCCGCGCTTGGTGACGAAATTGTAGATGCCGCCACGGCCATCCTTGTCGCCGGGATACCAGTTCTGCACGGTGGCATAGCGGATCTCGGCGTCTTCCATGGCGACCAGCTCGACGACAGCGGCATGCAGTTGGTTCTCGTCGCGCATCGGCGCCGTGCAGCCTTCCAGATACGAGACATAGGCACCCTTGTCGACCACGATCAGGGTACGCTCGAATTGTCCGGTCTTGGCTTCATTGATGCGGAAATAGGTGGACAGTTCCATCGGACAGCGCACGCCCGGCGGCACATAGACGAAGGAGCCATCCGAGAAGACCGCCGAGTTGAGCGTGGCATAGAAGTTGTCGGTGATCGGCACCACGGAACCGAGATATTTCTGTACGAGTTCGGGATATTCGCGCACAGCTTCCGACATCGAACAGAAGATGATGCCGAGATCCTTCAGCTTCTCCTTGAAGGTGGTGGCAACCGAGACGCTGTCGAACACGGCATCCACGGCCACGCCGGCGAGGATTTCCCGTTCCTTCAGCGGAATGCCCAGCTTTTCATAGGTGGCCAGCAGTTCCGGATCTACCTCGTCCAGGCTTTTCAGCGCATTTTTCTTCGGCGCGGCATAGTAATGAATGTCCTGAAAGTCGATCTTCGGATAGCTGACCTTGGCCCAGCCCGGCTCGCCCTTCTCTTCCGCCATGCGCAACCAGGCGCGATAGGCCTTCAGGCGCCAATCCAGCATCCATTGCGGCTCGCCCTTCTTGGCCGAAATGAAGCGTATGGTGTCCTCGTTCAGGCCCTTGGGCAGGATCTCGGACTCAATGTCGGTCACAAAGCCGTACTTGTACTCGCCGGCCAGGCTCTCGACCGTTTCGATGGTTTGGGCATTGGCAGCCATGGGGCAGCTGTCCTTCGTTACTCGGCTGTGTCGGTGGTGGCGGCATCCGCGCGCGGCGGATAGGGCCCGAAGAAATCGTAGGGTCGGGCCAGTTCTGCCAGCGTCACGCTTTCCAGCGCGCTGCGGATGGCCGTGTTGATGCGGTTGATGCCGCGGCGCGACACGCACAGATTCTCGCGGTCGCAGGCGCTGGGCTGGTGGTTGCTGGAGCATTGCGTCAGCGCGATCGGGCCATCCAGCGCGGTGACGATGGCGGCAACCGAAATGGCTTCCGGAGCATCCGCCAGGCGATAGCCGCCATGGGCGCCACGCTGGGAGGCGAGCAGGCCTGCGCGGGACAGTTTGGCCATGATCTTGGCCACCGTCGGTCCGGGCAAACCCGTGGCGGCCGCGGCATCGCCGGCATTATGCACGCCGCGGGGCTCGGCCGCGACATGGGCCATCACCATGACGCCGTAATCGGCCAGCCGACTGAGACGCAACATATTGCAAATCCTTCGCAATTACGAAACCGGACTAGATCGGTCGGAATCATCGGCGCAAATAAGACCAATCCGGTCTGTTTTGCAAGATGATTTCCCAACCCCCGAAGTCAAGCCGGCGCTCACGACGATCCGGAGCGGTTTAAACCCGTCTTTAAGGGGTGCCGGGCAAAGGTTAACGCCCAGAGCCATGGAGGGCGGGACGTGAATCGTAAACAGCGGCGGGCACAGGCAAAAACAGCGGCGACACCCGGTTCCGCCGCCCTGCCCCCGGCCACCGTGCAACTGGAGGCCAACCGGCTGAACGACCAGGCCCTGCGTCTGCATGCCGCGGGGCGGCCGGCCGAGGCGATTGCCCTGCTGCGGCAGGCCATCATGCTGAACGGCCGCCAGCCGCTGTTTCACAGCAACCTTGGCGAATTGCTGCGCCAGAGCGGCGATCTGGAGGCTGCCCGCGCCAGCCTGCAGCAGGCCATCCTGCTGGCGCCCAAATACGCCGAGGCGCACAACAATTACGGCAACCTGCTGGGTCAGCTGGGCGAGCTGGACGACGCGATCAAGGCCTACGAGGCGGCCATCGGACTGAAGCCCGACTATGCCGAGGCGATGAGCAACCTGGGCGCCGCGCTGATCAACCGCCACGACCATGCCGGGGCAGCAGACATCCTGCGCCGGGCGATTGCGCTGAATCCCGGCATTGCCATGTTCCACAAAAACCTTGGCATTGCCCTGATCGCGCTGGGCGATGTGACCGGCGCCGAAGCCGCCTTCAAGGCCACTTTTGCCGCGCCGGTGAAACTGCCCGCCGACAGCGTCGAACTCATGATTGCCCTGGGCGACCTCGAGCGTTTCAAGGGCGATATCGAGGCCGCCCTGCATTGGTATCACCGCGCTTGGCAGGCCAAGCCGGGCGATGGTGAGGCGCATATGCGCTATGCCGTCGCCCTGATGGTGAAAGGCGAGTATCGCGAGGCGTGGCCGCATTTTGGCGCCCGCTGGAGCCTGGCCGACACCGATGTCGACAAGCGGCCGTTTGACCAGCCGATCTGGCGCGGCGGGCCGCTGCCCTCCGGCGGCCGGATGCTGCTGTTTACCGAACAGGGCGTGGGCGAGACGCTGGTGCTGATCAGCCTGATCCCTGAACTGCTGCAGAAAACGATCACGCCGGTGATCGAATGCGATCCACGCATGATCCCCCTGCTGCAGCGCAGCTTCCCCGGCATCGAGGCCTATGCGCGCACCAATCCTCCCAACCCGCGGTTCCGCGAACCCGATCTGGCCGTGCAGGCCACACTTTTCGATGTGGCCGCGGTGCTGCGCCAGTCGCCGGCCGACTGCACGGGCGCCCTGGCCCTGCGTGCCGACACGGCACGCGCGGAAGCATTGCGGGCCGGCTATCGCAAGGACCATGGCGGCCCTCTGGTCGGCATCGCCTGGCACAGCGCGAATCCCAAGCTGGGGGCGCCGAAATCGGCGCAGCTTGCCGATTTCGCCCCCTTCCTGAGTCTGCCCGGCTATCGCTTCGTCGACCTGCAATATGGCAACCGCGAAGCCGACCGCCAGGACCTGAAGGCGGCCTGCGGCGCCGAGCTGCTGGTCGATCCCGACATCGACCAGCTGAAGGACCTGGATGCTTTCGCCGCCCAAGTGGCGGCCATGGACCTGGTGATCGCCACCAGCAACACCACGGCCCACATGGCCGCCGCGCTGGGCAAGCCGACCTGGGTGCTGCTGAACAAGGGCATATCGCCGCACTGGTACTGGGGCCTGGAGGGCGAACGGACGCCATGGTATCCGACCGCCCGGCTCTGGCGCCAGCAGACCGCCAACGACTGGCGCGGCCAGGCGGAATCCGTGGCCGCGGAATTGAAGCGGACGTTGCCCTCGACTACATCTTAGCGGCCATGGATTCCTCGCCAAACACCGCCACCGACGCCGCCATCCCGCTGGAGACCGCTTTCCGTGCCGCCATGCGCCGGCTGGCGGCCACCGTGACGGTGATCTCCACCCGCTCGGAAAGCGGCCTGCGCCAAGGCATGACGGCGACGGCGGTGACCTCGGTTTCTGCCGACCCGCCCGCCGTGCTGGCCTGCGTCAACCGCTCGGCAGCCCTGCATGCCCAGCTTGGCCTCGGCCGGCGCATCTGCATCAACCTGCTGCATTGCAGCCAGCAACGCCTGTCGGAAGTCTTCAGCGGCGCGCTGGAGGGCGAAGCCCGTTTCGGCGAGGGTGAATGGCGCAGCGATGCCGATGGCGTGCCCTATCTGGCCGATGCGCAGGCGAACATCTTCTGCGAGGTCGAGGCGCTGCATGCCTATGGCACGCATTCCATCTGCATCGGCCGCGTCGTGCGGGTGATATGCCGCTCCGATGTGGCGCCGCTGGTCTACCAGGACGGCGCCTACATGTGCACAGGGCCGCTGGCAACGCCGCAGGAATAGCGATCAGGAATACAGCGCCTAGGAATACAGCGCGACAGTGCGCAGCAGGCGGCGAAACTCGTCCACCACCTTGCGCTCGACCTTTTCATTCAGCGCCACTGCGCTGCGCAGCTTGCGCGGCCGCAGCGGCACCACCTGCGCAGCGGCCGCCATGGCCGCAGGCCGCGGCAGCGGCTTCTCGGGCAGCGGACGCGGGCGCGGCGGCAGCGGCGTGACCTTGGCGGCCGGTCGCGTCACCGCTCCGCCCATGGCCTGGGACAGCGGCGCGAGCTTCAGCTTCGGGTGATCGCGGAAGCCGGCCGAGGCATAGACCGCTATCCTGCGCTTTCCGTCCGGCAGCTCTTCGATCAGCAGAAGGTTGGGAAACCGCGCTGCCAGCAGGGCATAGGTCTCGTCGGCCAGGAAGCTCGGTTCGGGCGTCGCGCACCAGCGCTTCTGCGCCTCGAATCCAAGCGGCCGGCCATGGGCGCGATAGAGCCGCTGCATGGCATCGGTGAACGCGCCATCCTTGTGGAAGACCAGCACGATCTGGCGATGGACGTCCTGCGGGCTGTGCCGCCGGCAGACCAGCAGCGCCAGTTCATCCGGCCGCGCGCCCAAGGCCGCCGCCGCGCTGAAAAACCCCAGCACGGTGCCCGCCGCCCGCACATCCTGGGTCAGGAACCCGAGGCGGTCGGCATGCGGCAGGGTGCCGATGGGGTTGAAGAAGCGCGGTTGCAGGTTCATGCCCATATCCTAGCGGCTTAACCCGCCCGCGTCTTTGGTTAACCGCCAAACAGGCGGGCGAACCAGCCGTAGCGCCACCCGGCGATGGCCAGCGCGACCACCAGGGCGAGCAGAAGATACCAGCCCCAGGGCTGACGTTTCTCAGCAAAGGGGTCGCTCAGGGCGCGCTCGGAACCGGGCGGCAGCTTGGCGAGTTGCGTCAGGTTGCCGCCGAAGGGGATGTTGATCAGCGCGCGGGCATTCACCGCCCAGCCATTGGCATCCAGCAGCGGACCAAGATTGCGCTGCCGCAGCTTCATCGCCGCGATCACCATCGACGGTCCCGAGATCACCAGTATGAGACCGATGATCGCCAGCGGAATCTGCCACCAGGCAAGATTGAGGAAGCCGGTGACCACCGAGGCCAGCGCGGTGCCGATGGCGCCGACCGCCAGGCCGATGGCGGCGAAGATGCCGGCGAATTTGGCGACATCGAAAGCCGGCGGCGGCGCAGCGGCCGGAGCAGCCTGGGCCGGCGCGCCGCTCAGCACCTGGCTGCCGGTCTCCAGCAGCTTCTGGGTCATCTGCGTCTCGTTCGCCTTGCTGCGCGCGGCGGCGAATTTCTCGATCTGCTCGCCGATGAACTTGCCGACCTTCTTGAACGGCAGCCAGAAGGCCTCGCGGATGCTGATCGGATGGCTGACGATCTTGACCACCACGGCATCCCAGTCGTTCCCCTGGCGGTCGTAGAACACGCCGTTGCGGCCGACCATCAGCTGATCGGCATCGCCGCCGGTGACAGCGGCGGCAATGGTCATCTTCTCGTTGCTGCCGCGCCGTACGCAGTCGCAATAGAGCAGATAGATGCGGCTGAGCGTGGCCAGCGTGGCATGCTTGGCCGGGTCCTCCACCCTGATGCAGAGATCGCAGGAGCGGCCGTCGATATAGAGCGTGCCGACCTGGAAGATCGCCTTGCCCCGCCTGGTGTAGAAATCGCGGAAAGAAACGAAGTTGTTGAGCAGCGGCACCAGGTCTCGCAGATAGCGCGCCAGCGTCTCGACGGCGGCGATGGCCTCGAATTCCGGCGCCAGCGCGGCATCGGCCGCGATCAGTGCGGCGATCTTTTCCTTCGCACCGGATGCGGCGATTTCGCGCACGCGGGCAATGCCCAGTTTTTCAACCAGCCCACCCTGCTTGCGTTCCAGCCAGCCGATGGCCGGCCCCAGCCTGGCCTGCAGGTCGCGCCATTCCGCCTCGCTGAGCATCTCGCGCGGACCGAGCAGCGGCAGGATCGCCGCCTCGCGCAGCCGGGCGATGGCATCGCTCCAGGCCGGATTCACGCCATCGCGCAGCGGCAGCGGCCGTTCGGCGGCCACGCGGGCGAGCGGAAATGCCGCGGCAGCGGTTGCGCCGGCCGAAAGATTGCCATCCGCCAGGGCCGCGAAATCGGCGGCATCGGCATTCAGCGCCGCCCCGGCCTGCGGATCGTAGGCGGCCAGGCGGCAGCGGAAGAAGTAGTCGTCCACCTTGGCGGCAACGGCCTGCAGGGCCATCACCGCAGGCAGGGTCGCCTCGCCCAGCGGCAGGATGCCCGCTTTGCCCTCGGCCTCGCCCCACCAGGCCAGATAGGCATCGACGGCGCCGAAAAAGGCCTCCGCCTCTTCCTTGCCGATGCCGGTCTCGCCGCCGCGGTCGGCCCTGGCCGCAACCAGCGCCATGATGTCGCGGATCACGGCCGCCGTTTCCGGGTCTTTCGCCGCGGAGGGCGGCACGATGCCGTCGCCGTTCAGCGTGGTGCCGGCCAGGATGCGCTGCACGTCGGCTGCGTCCTCTGGCGTGATCGCCGCCGCATCCGGCCGGCCGATATTGGTGAGGATGCGCTTTGCCGAGGCCACGATGCGGGCGCCCTCGGCATGGCTGTCGTCGACCAGCGCCAGCGGGAGTTCGCCATGGCCGGCGAACATCGCAGTGGGGTCGCGCAGCAGGCCGCAGGCCCAGCGCACGGCCTGCAGCAGCTCCGGCACGCGGATGCGGCCGTCCCGGTCGCTGTCGATCAGGTCGAGCGTGCGCCGGTCGAACTCGACGCTGGCCGTCGGGCAACTGAGGGCCAGCCAGAGCTTCTGGTCCAGCTCGGACAGGTGACGCAGGTCCTCTGCCGTGTCGATGCGGACCTGGTCGAAGCCGCCGGCGCGGAAGAAGCGCCAGCGATGGCGCGGCGATGAAACGTCATTGTCCTGGGCTGCCATGGCTTTCCTCGTTCTGCGTCGGTCAGGCGGCCTGCTTGTCCCCCCGCAGGAATACTAGCCCGCGGACGCCGTCGCGACGAGGCCGATCCGGCTGGAACAGGAGACGAACGAATCTCGGGTCTGGCCATGATGGCGCCGAACCTGCTAGCCATGCGGCAACAGGGAGTCGAATCCGATGCTCATCAACTGCGTCGCCTATCGCCAGGGCGAGAAACTGGCCGATCTGCCGATCCAGAAGATCAGCGACTATGTCGGCCAGTCCGATACCGTGGTCTGGGTTGCCCTCAAGGATGCGACGGCCGACGAACTGGCCGAAATGCAGGGCGAGTTCGGCCTGCACGACCTGGCCATCGAGGATGCCCGGCACGGCCACCAGCGCCCCAAGATCGAGGAATACGGCGATTGCCTATTTGTGGTGATGCAACTGCTCACCATCGTGAACGGCGAGCTGGAAGTGGGCGAGGTGGATGTTTTCGTCGGCCGCGACTTCGTGCTGTCGGTACGCAACCGCAGCAGCCAGACCTTCCTGGGCGTGCGCGACCGCTGCGAACGCGAACCGGACCTGCTGAAAATGGGCTCGGGCTTCATCCTCTATGCCCTGATGGATGCGGTGGTGGACCGTTACTTCCCGGTGATCGACGCGTTCGAAACCGAGCTGGAGGAGATCGAAGACCAGATCTTCACCAAGGGCGCGGCGCGGCAGAATATCGAACGGCTCTACGACCTCAAGCGCAAGGTGATGCAGCTCAAGCATGCCGTGGCCCCCCTGATGGAAGCGGTTTCCAAGCTGCATGGCGGCCGGGTGCCGCGCGTCTGCGCCAGCATGCAGGAATACTTTCGTGACGTTTCGGATCATCTCGTGCGCATCAATGCCTCGGTGGAAAGCATCCGCGACACCATCGGAACGGCGATCCAGGTGAACCTGGCCATGGTGACCATCGAGGAGAGCGAGGTGAACAAGCGGCTGGCGGCCTGGGCCGGCATCTTCGCCGTGGCCACCGCGCTTGCCGGCATCTGGGGCATGAATTTCGAATTCATGCCGGAACTGAAATGGCAATACGGCTATCCCGCCGCGCTGCTGGCGATGGGCGGCATCTGCGGCCTGCTCTACTGGCGCTTCAAGAAGAGCGGCTGGCTGTAGGGGATTGCTGCGGCGGCCGGGAAAAATGGTGGGCGCACTAGGGCTCGAACCTAGGACCCGCTGATTAAGAGTCAGCTGCTCTACCAACTGAGCTATGCGCCCATTTTTCCTCGGGCGGCCGGGGCCGCCGAAAGCCGCGTGAAAATATCCGGATTCGCCGGAATTGCAAGCGCTTCGAACCGCGGAAAAACATTTTTCCGATCAGGGATTTAGCCCGGCCGAGTCGGGCGCTGGCGCAGTCGATGGCTAGAGCCCGCTCATATGGCGGGGAATCTCCACATCGCGGTGGACATAGACGTTGATCAGCAGCCCCAGACCCACCAGAAGCGTCATCATCGCCGTGCCGCCGTATGAGACCAGCGGCAGCGGCACGCCCACCACCGGCACCAGGCCGGATACCATGGCGATGTTGATGAACACATAGAGGAACAGCATGGTGGTGAGGCCACCGGCCAGCAGCCGGCCATACTGGCTGCGCGCGCGCAGACTGATGGCATAGCCATAGGCGATCATCAGGATGTAGAGCGCGATCAGCATCAGGGCGCCGATCAGGCCATGCTCCTCGGCCAACATGGTGAAGATGAAGTCGGTCTGCTTCTCGGGCAGGAAGCTCAGATGCGCCTGGCTGCCCTGCATATAGCCCTTGCCGGTGAAGCCGCCCGAGCCCAGCGCGATCTTAGATTGCAGGATGTGATAACCCGAACCGAGCGGATCTTCCTCGGGATTCATGAAGGTGAGCACGCGTTTCTTCTGGTAGTCGTGCAGGAAATTCCAGGCCAGCGGCAGGCTGGCGCCGCCGGCCACGATCACGGCGATGAATTTCCAGGCCCGCACGCCGGCGAAGAAAAACACCGCGCCCGACGAGGCCAGCAGCAGCATGGCGGTGCCCAGGTCGGGCTGCTTCATCACCAACCCCACCGGCACCAGCACGATGGCCAGCGGAACGAACAGCCAGCTGATGCGGCCGACCTCCTCGTAGGACAGGCCATGGAAATAGCGCGCCAGCGTAAGAATCAGGGCGATCTTCATGATTTCAGACGGCTGGACATGGAAAAAGCCGAGATCGAGCCAGCGCTGCGCGCCCATGCCGATCCGGCCGAACAAGTCCACCGCCACCAGCAGCACGACGCCGACGGCATAAACCAGATACGACAGCCGCATCCAGATGCGGATATCGGTGACCGCGATCGTGATCATGACCAGCAGACCGAAGGCGAAGCGCACCATCTGGCGGTCGGCCCAGGGATCGAGGCTGCCGCCAGCGGCGGAATACAGCGTGGCAAAACCCGTGCTGGCAACCAGGGTGATCAGCAGCACCAGGCCCCAGTTGATATCGCGAAGCTTCTTGCCGAGCGACAGATCGTTGCCGCGGCTGGACCAGTGTGGCATGTCAGCTCCCTCCCCTGGCCGGATTGGCCGAGGCTGTGGTGGGGCCGGGCGCGGTGCGCGGCTTGCGCGAGGGATCGAGGCGCTGGGTCTCCAGCATGATGTCGCGGGCGATCGGGGCGGCCGCCTTCGAGCCCGAGCCGCCATGCTCGACGATCACCGCGCAGGCATAACGCGGCGCCTGAATCGGCGCGTAGGCGACGAACAGGGCATGGTCGCGCTCTTCCCAGGGCTTCTCCTCGTTCTTGCGCACGCGGGTTTCGCGTTCCTGC
The DNA here is from genome assembly GCF_046297895.1 of Ferrovibrio sp. Classification (GTDB taxonomy): domain Bacteria; phylum Pseudomonadota; class Alphaproteobacteria; order Ferrovibrionales; family Ferrovibrionaceae; genus Ferrovibrio. The sequence continues at coordinate 146,063 of NZ_JBKBHC010000008.1, forward strand.
CTGCTGATGCGGCGCACCTGGCTGGAGCCGGTCTTGCCTGCCATGGCATACTGCGCCAGCGTGATGCGGGCTCCGGCCGCTGTGCCGCGCGGCGGCGAGGTGACGCGGATCATGCCTTCCAGCACGTAATCCAGATGCTCGCGCTTCAGCCCGACATGCGGCCAACGCTGGGCCGCCGGGCGCGGATCGGTCGCCGGCCCCAGCACGCCATCCTCGCGCACGATCCGCGGGATGACGGCATAGCCGCCATTGGCCAGCCGCGCGGCCATCACGGCAAGCTGCAGCGGCGTGGAGGTGACGTATCCCTGGCCGATGCCGATCACCAGATTCTCGCCCTGCGCCCAGGGCTGGCCGAGCGTGGCCTGTTTCCAGGCCCGGGTCGGGATCAGGCCCTTGCGCTCGCCGGTCAGGTCGACGCCGGTAAAGTCTCCCAGGCCAAGGCGTCTGGCCATCTCGGCGATCTTGTCGACGCCGGTGCGCCGCGCGATTTCATAGAAATAGACGTCGCAGCTTTCCTCGATGGCCGAGACCAGGCCCATCGTGCCGTGACCGCCCTTCTTCCAACAATGGAAGGTGTTGTTGCCGAATTCCATATGGCCGGGGCAGAAGACGCGGGTATCGGGCGTGGCAGTGCCGGCTTCCAGCGCGGCGAGGCCGACCAGCATCTTGAAGGTGGAACCGGGCGGATACTGGCCCTGGATCGCCTTGTTGATCAGCGGCTTGTATTTGTCGCCGTTGAGCTGGCGCCATTGCGCCTGGGTGATGCCGACATTGAACCAGTTCGGGTCATAGCCCGGATTGGAAACCAGGCTGAGGATCTCGCCGGTATGGATATCCATCACCACGGCGGCGCCGCTCTCTTCGCCAAAGCGCTCCATGGCGAAACGCTGCAGATCGGCGTCGATGGTCAGCACGATGTCGTCGCCGGGCTGGCCGTTGTTGCGCCGCAATTCGCGGATCGCACGGCCATAGGCGTTGACCTCGATCTCGCTGTGGCCGGCGCGACCGCGCAGCCGCTCGTCATAGACCTTTTCAACGCCGCTCTTGCCGATGCGGAAGCCGGGCAGTTCCAGCAGCGGATCGTCGCCCAGCTCGTTTTCCGCCACCGCGCCGACATAGCCCACCACATGGCTGAACATCGGGCCATAGGGATAGTCGCGGGTTTCGCCGACATCGAGCTGCACGCCGGGCAGGTCGGGGCTATGCAGGTTGATCTTGGCGAAATCGTCCCAGGACAGATTCTCGGCGACCACCACCGGCACGAATTTGCGCCGCCGCTCGATCTCGCGCTTCACGCGCGCCTTCTGGCCGTCATCGACCTGGATCAGCTTGGAGAGCGCTTCCAGCGTTGCATCGACATTACGGGCCTGTTCGGCGACGATCAGCACCCGGTAATTGCGACGGTTGGAGGCCAGTTCGTGGCCGAAGCGGTCGAGCACGCGGCCGCGGCGCGGCGGCAGCAGGCGCATGCTGATGCGGTTTTCCTCGGCCAGCAGCGTGTATTTGTCGGACTCCATCACCTGCAGGTAATACAGCCGTGCCGCCAGTGCTCCGAACAGGCCGAGCTGCGCCGTGCCCAGCAGCAGGGCGCGACGGGTGAAAACCCGCTGCAGGTCGTTGTCGCGCCGGTTGATCGCCATCGCCGCCCCGGTCGCCGTCAGGCCGCTGCCGCCGCGCGCAGCCAGCGGCGCTCCAGCCGGCTGAGCAGCCAGTAAACGGCCGGATACAGGGCCAGCGACAGCAGAAGCTGCGCCACCAGCGGCGTCACCGGCAGCATCTGCCAGTGCAGCAGGGAGATCAGCGCCCAGCAGACCGGCAATACCGCAGCGATCACCAGCGCAAAGGCCGCCCAGTTGACCAGGAAGGACGAGCCGAGGAAGACGCGCCGCTGCGACACGCCCAGTTCATGGGCCAGCAGCAGCACCAGCGCATTCAATCCAAGCGGCCCGCCGCTGAGCAGGTCGAGCAGCAGGCCAATGGCAAAGGCGCCCGTCATCGTCATCAGGTCGGAGCGGAAGATGCTCCAATAGAACACGGCCATCAGGGCGAAAGCCGGACCGACCACATCGAAATGGGGCAGACCCAGCGGCAGCAGGCCGAACAGCACCAGCGCCAGGCTGCTGATGATCGGCAGCAGGGCGCGGATGCGGCGGCGGGTCTGGCGGAGCAGCGCAGACATCCCGCGCGCTCCTACTGATCCCTGGATGGCGGCGCGAGCGGCAGGATCTGGGCGGCCGGATCCTCGGCATCGATCCGCGTCTCGTCGAACTGCATCACGCGGAGGAAACCCAGACGGCCCAGATCGACCAGCGGACGGACGCGCACGGCACCGTCGATTTCCACGATCTCGCCGACCGGAATGCCGGCAGGGAACTGGCCGCCATCGCCCGAAGTGACCACCTGCATGCCGATGGCGGGCTTGGCCGCACCGGACAGGTATTCCAGCCGCGGCAGCGGCGAGTTGTCGCCGGTCAGCACGGCGCGATGGCCGCCCTCCTGCAGCATCACCGGCAGGCGCGAGTTCAGGTCGGTGAGCAGAAGGATGCGGGCGGCCCGATGGCCGACCTCGGCGACGCGGCCGACATAACCGCCCTCGCCGATCACCGCCTGGCCCTTTTTGACGCCATCCCTAGCGCCGACATTGATCAGCGCGGTGCGCACGAAGGCCCCGCCGCCATCGGCGATCACGCGGCCGGTCACGAATGTCTGGCTGAGATCGGGGCCTGCGGCCAGCAGACGGCGCAGCGCGGCATTGTCCTGCTCCAGCCGGCGTGCCACTTCCTGCCATTGCAGCAGACGGGCGTTCTCGGTGCGCAGGCGGAAATTCTCCTCATGCACGAAGAGGATGTCGTCGACCCAGCCGACCATGGCATTCACGGCCGCCACCGGCTGCGCCACCGCGCTCAAGACCGGTTCGACGATGTCGGCAACCATGGCACGGGCCCGTTCCACCATGGGCCGGTCGATGCGGCTGACCAGCACGAGGCCGACGGCGGTAGCCAGCAGCAGCAGAAAGGCAAAACGCTGCAGCAGCGCACGAAACGGCGCTGCGATCCACATGCTGCGTCCCGACCGTCTTGCCATATGCCCCTGTCATGCCCTCCGCAGGCCGTACCGATCAGTACGGCGGATTGTACAGAACGTGCTTCAGCGTCTTCATCTCCTCCAGCGCGCGGCCGGTGCCCAGCGCGACGCAGGAGAGCGGTTCATCGGCGATCGAGACAGGCAGGCCGGTCGCGTGCCGCAGCACCAGATCCAGATTGCCCAGCAGCGCCCCACCGCCGGTCATCACGATACCCTTGTCGACGATGTCGGCGGCCAGTTCCGGCGCGGTATGCTCCAGCGCGACCTTCACGGCCTCGACGATGGCACCGACCGGCTCGGCCAGGCTTTCGGCGATCTGGCGCTGGTTGATCACCAGCTCCTTCGGTACGCCGTTCATCAGGTCGCGGCCCTTGATCTCCATGGACAGGCCATTGCCGTCTTCCGGCGGCGCGGCCGAACCGATCTGCTTTTTGATGCGCTCGGCCGAAGCCTCGCCGACCAGCAGGTTATGGTTGCGGCGGATGTAGGCGATAATGGCTTCGTCCATCTTGTCGCCGCCGACGCGCACGCTGCGCGAATAGACGATGCCGCCCAGCGACAACACGGCCACTTCCGTCGTGCCGCCGCCGATATCCACCACCATCGAGCCGGTCGGCTCGGTGACCGGCAGGCCGGCGCCGATCGCCGCGGCCATCGGTTCCTCGATCAGGAACACGCGGCGTGCGCCGGCGGACTCGGCGGAGTCCATGATGGCGCGCCGCTCGACCGCGGTGGAACCCGACGGCACGCAGATGATGATCTGCGGCGAGGCAAAGCTGCGCCGGTTATGCACCTTGCGGATGAAATGCTTGATCATTTCCTCCGCCACCTCGAAATCGGCGATCACGCCGTCGCGCAGGGGGCGGATCGCCTCGATGTTGCCCGGCGTGCGGCCCAGCATCTGCTTGGCCTCGTCGCCGACGGCCAGCACCTGCTTCTTGCCGCGGTTATTGGTAATCGCCACCACCGAAGGCTCGTTCAGCACGATGCCGCGCCCCTTGACGTAAACCAGGGTATTGGCCGTGCCAAGGTCGATGGCCATATCGGCCGACATGAAACCCATCAAACGCGAGAACATCCAGTAAGATCCTCACCAACGAAATGCTGCGCCGTTATCGCCTCGGGCACCGGTGCAGCGCAACCCCCAGTCCCCCATAATTTCAGCCCTGCGCCGGCCGCCCGCCGCAGGCCCGGATTCAGGCACTCAGGGCCGCCGGGGCGGTCTTTTCCCGCTTCACCAGCAGCTTGTTGAGCGCGTGGATATAGGCCCGGCAGCTCGCCACCAGGGTATCGGCATCGGCCGCCTGTCCGTTCACGGTTTTCCCGCCCTCTTCCAGCCGCACGGTGACTTCGGCCTGAGCATCGGTGCCCTGGGTCACGGCATGCACCTGATAGAGCTGCAGGGTGGCGGCATGGGGGAACAGGGCCTTGATGGCATTGAAGGTGGCATCGACCGGGCCATTGCCGGTCGCCCTGACCGATTTCAGGGCGCCGTCGATCTCCAGCTCCAGTTCGGCGCTCTGCGGCCCCTTGGAACCGGCGATCACCTGCAGGCTGACAAAGCGGATGCGCTCGTTGCCGCGCGCCATCGTGTCGTCAACCAGGGCGACGAGGTCTTCGTCAAAAACTTCCTTCTTGCGGTCGGCCAGATCCTTGAAGCGGCCAAAGGCATCGTTGAGCTGGTTGTCGGCGAGGTTGAAGCCGAGTTCCTCCAACTTCTTGCGGAAGGCATGGCGGCCGGAATGTTTGCCCATCACCAGTGTCGAGCGGTTCAGACCGACCGATTCCGGCGTCATGATCTCGTAGGTGCCAGCATGCTTGAGCATGCCGTCCTGGTGGATGCCGCTTTCATGCGCGAAGGCATTGGCACCGACGATGGCCTTGTTCGGCTGCACCACGAAACCAGTGACAGCCGAAACCAGACGCGACGCCTTCATGATGTCGGTGGTCCTGATGCCCGTTTCGAACGGCATGGCATCGCCGCGCGTGCGCAGCGCCATCACGATTTCTTCCAGCGCAGCGTTGCCGGCGCGCTCGCCCAGACCGTTGATGGTGCATTCCACCTGGCGTGCGCCGCCGATCACGGCGGCCAGCGAGTTGGCGACGGCAAGACCCAGGTCGTTGTGGCAATGCGCGGAAAACCTGGCTTTATCGCTATTCGGCACGTTTTCGATCAGGTAGCGCATCAGCCGGGTATATTCCTCCGGGACGGTATAGCCCACGGTATCCGGCACATTGATCGTGGTGGCGCCGGCCTTGATCGCGCTTTCGATCAGGCGGCAGAGAAACTCGGGGTCCGAGCGCGTACCATCCTCGCAACTCCATTCGATGTCGTCGCACAGGTTACGCGCATAGCTCACGCTGTCGATCACCGCCTGATGCACCTGCTCGGGTTCCATCTGCAGCTTGTACTTCATGTGCAGCGGCGAGGTGGAGATGAAGGTATGGATACGGGCACGCCTGGCGGGCTTGAGCGCTTCCCAGGCACGGTCGATGTCCTTGCGGCCGGCGCGGCTCAAGCCGCAGACGGTGGACTCGGTCACGCGCTTGGCGATTTCGTTGACGGCCTCGAAGTCACCGTTCGAGGCGATGGGGAAGCCCGCCTCGATCACGTCGACGCCCATGCCTTCCAGCACGGCGGCGATCTTGAGCTTCTCTTCCAGATTCATCGACGCGCCGGGCGACTGCTCGCCGTCGCGCAGGGTGGTGTCGAAGATAATTACGCGCTCACGCGCGGGCTGGTTGGTGGCCATGTCACACGCCCTTTCCCACGGGCCGACCATGCCGAAACATCGGCCGGACCGCCTGATTCTGCCGCATTTTCCGTGCTTTAACCATAGTGTACACGCTTTGGCCGGGTTCAATCAAAGGGCGAAAAGTTTCGCCGGGACATGGACTTAACACCAGCACTCTGGGCCAGCATGCTTAACACTCGATGAATTCCCGGCTTCGCCGGGAGATTTCCCATAATATATTGTAAAATATATGTTTTTTGTCCGGCCCGAAGGCGGCCTGCTACGCCAGCACCTGCTCGGCCAGGGCCTGCATTTCCGGCCGCAGCGGATACATGTGCGCATACTGAAGAACCTGCTTGGCGATCAACCTCAAACGGTTCTCGAAACTCAGTAATGGCATGGTCCCCAGCAGCGGCTCGTTGAATGGCGCGATGTCGGCGCGCTGGAACTCCAGCGCCATGCTCATGCGCGGCTTCACGGCGAAGGGGCTCGACTGCGCCCCCCAATGCAGCACGGCCTGATTCCAGACGAAGTAGTCGCCCGGTGCGCCCGGCAGGGCCCGGATCGACGGAAAGTCGATCTGCAGGGCTGCTTCATTTGCCGTGCCGTAAACCGGATCGCGGTTCGCCGGCAGGATGTACATGCAGCCGTTGAGCGGCGAGGCCTCGGTCAGCGGCACCCACATCGTCAGCGACAGCGGCGCTCCATCGGGCGCCAAGGCCCTGCGGCCCTTGTCGCGATGCGGCCGCCAGCCGGCCTGACCGGCTTTCGGGTCGACATGCCAGGCCCAGAAATCCGGCATGACCTGGTAATCAGGGCCCAGGAACATCGCGATCATCTGATGCTGGCGATAGAAAGACGCCCAGGCCTCATCGAACAGGAATATGAATACGGGGGGTATGTTGAGCGAAACGCAGCGCTCGATGGCGCGCGACAAACGGCCCGCAAGATCGACCAACTCCTCGTCCCGCTCCTGAAAATATCCTTCCAGTTGCATTCGCTTTGCCGCCAGCATGGCCGGTTCGTTGCGCAGCGCATTGACCTTGAATGCGCCCTTCAGGCGCTCCCGAATGCTGAGCTCGGGAAACATCTCGCGCCAGAAGGCTTCCTGCGCCATCTCCCGGGTCAGGTTTGGCGGCGCACCATCGGCAGGTGGAGAGACAGGTTCAGTCATCGGCATCGCAATCCGGATTACTGAAACAGCCTACGCCAGGCACACGCCTGACCGCCAGCAGCTTGTGCAATACCCCTGCATGGATCAGGCCTGCCGGTAAAGCGTCACCACGCAGGCTCCGCCCAGACCGAGATTGTGCTGCAAGGCGATGCGCGCCCCCTGCACCTGTCGCGCTTCCGCCGTGCCGCGCAATTGATGGGTGAGCTCGTAGCACTGGGCCAGCCCGGTGGCGCCGAGCGGATGCCCCTTGGAGAGCAGGCCGCCCGAGGGATTGGTCACCACACGGCCGCCATAGGTATTGTCGCCATTCTGCACGAAACCCTCGGCGCCACCCTCGCCGCAAAGGCCAAGAGCCTCGTAGGTGATCAGTTCGTTATGGGCAAAGCAGTCATGCAGTTCCACGACGTCCACATCGCCGGGACCAATACCGGCCTGCTCATAGACCATATCGGCTGCCGACTTGCTCATATCGGCACCGACCAGTTGCATCATGTCGTGCGCCTCGAAGGTGGAAGGATAATCGGTCGTCATGGCCTGGGCTGCGATCTCGACATCGCGGCGCAGGCCGTGCCTCGCTGCAAAGCCCTCTGAAACCAGCAGGGCCGCCGCCGCGCCACAGGTGGGCGGACAGGCCATCAGGCGCGTCATCACACCCGGCCAGATCGCCTGCGCCTGCATGACGTCGTCGACGCTGACTTCCTGGCGGAACAGCGCAAGCGGGTTGTTTTTTGCGTGCCGGCTGGCCTTGGCGCGGATATGGGCAAAGGTTTCCAGCCTGGTGCCGTATTTCTGCATGTGGCTCAGACCGGCGCCGCCGAAATAGCGCAGCGCCAGCGGTACATCGGGCATGCCGACGATTTCGTCGCAGACCGCGTCGAAATCCTCGAATGGGCTTGGGCGGTCGACATAGACCGAACCCAGCGCGCCGGGCTTCATCTGCTCGAACCCGAGCGCCAGTACGCAATCGGCCGCGCCGCTCTGGATCGCCTGCCGAGCCAGAAACAGCGCCGTTGAGCCGGTTGAGCAGTTGTTGTTCACATTGATGACCGGAATGCCGGTCATGCCGATACGGTAGAGCGCCTTCTGGCCGCAGGTGCTGTCGCCATAGACATAGCCGGCATAGGCCTGCTGCACGGCGTCGTAACCGACACCTGCATCTTTCAGCGCCAGCTGCCCGGCTGCGGCGCCCATCTCGTCATAGGATTTGCTGCTGCCCGGTTTGGCGAACGGGATCATGCCCACGCCGGCGACAAAGACCTTGGCCATGTCGTTTCCTCCTGTTTTTATCGATTTCGGTCAAACCAGACCTTAAGCCGATCAAGATACTGCCAGAATTGCTCCAATTCCGCAGGCGTCCAGCCAGAGAAGGCGGGTGCCAGTTCAGGCAGCAGCGCGGCGATCGCCTTGCCATGCGCCGTCCTGCCCCGTGGGGTGAGGAACAGCAGCTTGGATCGCGCATCATCGGCGCTCGGCACTTCGCGCAAGTATCCCTTGGCCAGCAGCTTCTGGGTCGTCTTGGTCACCGCTGGCGGCAGTTGCTGCATGGCGCCGGCGATGCCGCTGACGGTCTTTCCTTCATCGGGCCTATGGCTGAAGTGGTTGAGCATGACGAATTGCGGCAGTGGCAGGTCATGGTCGCGCAACACGCGGTTGGCCTTGGTGGATGCGAGCTGGTCGATGATTCCGATCCAGTTGACGATGCGAAAGCGCCGATCCGGCGGCGCATTGCCTGCCGGTTCAACAGCACCTGCATTCTTCGCAGCAGATCGGGCCATTTCAGCTCATCAACAATGCATCCAACGGCCGTCGCGGTGACGGCGGCACCGGCTCACAATAGCCCAACCGAAATAACATTTGCACCGTCTGGCCCGGCGCGGCTGCGACCGCGGCAAGAAACTCGCGCTGCAAAGCGCCCATCTCCGGATATTCCTGCAGTACCTGGCTGACCGGATGCATGGCAACGCCGAGTTCGGTCGCCTTCAGGTTCAGCCGCACATAGGCCCGACCCACTTCGATCTGGCTTAGCCGGTCATTCGCCGTTGTGGTCAGCCAGCCAAACGACGGCGTGGCGCGCGCCCAGCCAAGCGCATAATCAATACCGCCCTGGTAGGCCATGGTGCCGGGTGTCATCGCCTTGTCCGGCGTCATCAATCCGAGCTTTGCCATCCACCAAAAGAACGGCCCGTGCAGTTCGATGCCATCTGGCTGCGCGGCGATGGCATCGGCACCGATACGCAGCCGGTCGATACTTTCCTTCAGCGTATGCGGGGTTTCCAGTTCAATCAGCATTGCCCGCTCGGTAATACCGCGCAGCACTGCCACCTGAGCGGCGTCGGTGGTGAGGGTCAAGCGCGCGGCATCCGAATGGTGCGACATGCGCAGGGCCTCGGCATGCCTGGACTCGAGGGGAGTCTGGCGGTACGGCTCCTTGGACGAGCGTCGGTGCGGAATCTGCGAGAATAGTGGATCGGCCGGCCCGCTGGCCCGATGCAGCTGGATGCGCGCGAGCGGGCGGTCATCCACGTCGCCGGCAGTAGGCACCCCTTCCGGAAAATACTCGATCTTACAGTCATAGCCATCGGCTCCTGCCGCCAATGCCAGCAGTTCGAGAAAAGTCCCATGACCGATGACGATCTGGCGGGCAAAAGGATCGGTTTCAGGCAGCAGTCGCGTACGGTCGACATGAAGCAGGATTTCGCCGTCCCGCCGCAGATCTACCAGCCATGGCTGCATGTTATGGGGATTCGGCGCCAGCAGCGCCCAGGACAGCGCCCGGCGGCGCGGATCGCGCTCGGCGCCCGGCCCCTGCCACGGTGCCACAGCGCTTGCCGGCATCCGGTCGCAGCCCTGCAACCCGCCGCCAACCAGGGCCGCGCCAACCACGCCACCGCCGATCACCCTTATGAAACCCCGTCGCGACACCGTCATGGCCACCTCCCTTGTTAATTTCCGTGGAACATATTATTATTTCCATGGAAATTAACAAGGTCGCAGAGTGTGACGCTTCGCACAGCCAGAAACGAAAACAGCCGCCGGATCGCTCCGGCGGCCGTAAAAACAAGGAACCGTCGCAGGTTTAGTTGCTGCGCGCCTTGTCGACCAGCTTGTTCTTGGCGATCCAGGGCATCATGGCGCGCAGCTTGGCGCCCACTTCCTCGATCGGGTGCGCGGCCATCTTGGCGCGCGTGGCCTTGAACGACGTCTGGTTCACCTTGTTCTCCAGCATCCAGTTACGGGTGAAGCGACCCGACTGGATATCGTCCAGAACGCGCTTCATCTCGGCCTTGGTTTCCGGGGTGATGATGCGCGGACCGGTGACATACTCGCCATATTCGGCCGTGTTCGAGATCGAGTAGTTCATGTTGGCGATGCCGCCCTCGTAGATCAGGTCGACGATCAGCTTCACTTCATGCAGGCATTCGAAATAGGCCATCTCCGGGGCATAGCCGGCTTCCACCAGCGTCTCGTAGCCAGCCTTGATCAGTTCGACCAGGCCGCCGCACAGCACGACCTGCTCGCCGAACAGATCGGTTTCGCATTCTTCCTGGAAGGTGGTCTCGATGATGCCGGCCTTGCCGCCGCCATTGGCCGAGGCATAGGACAGCGCGATTTCCAGCGCATTGCCCGAGGCATTCTGATGCACGGCAACCAGCGACGGCACGCCGCCGCCCTTCAGGTATTCCGAACGCACGGTGTGGCCCGGGCCCTTCGGCGCGATCATGAACACGTCGAGGTCCTTGCGCGGCTCGATCAGGTTGAAGTGGATGTTGAGGCCATGGGCGAAGGCGAGCGCGGCGCCTTCCTTCATGTTGTCGCGCAGGTCGTTATTCCACAGGTCGGCCTGGCCCTCATCGGGGGTCAGCACCATCACCACATCGGCCCACTTGGCGGCCTCGGCCGGCGTCATCACCTTGAAGCCGGCTTCCTCGGCCTTCTTCACGCCGGCAGAACCCTTGCGCAGGGCGACGGCGATATTCTTCACGCCGCTGTCCTTCAGGTTCATCGCATGGGCATGGCCCTGGCTGCCGTAGCCGACGATGACGACCTTCTTGCCCTTGATCAGGTTCAGGTCCGCATCGCGATCGTAGTAAACGCGCATGATATTTCTCCTCGGGACTGCGTCGTTGCTTATGGGTAAAGGTTCAGAGTGGTTTCGGGCCGCGGCTGATCGCGACCACGCCGGTACGCGAAACGTCGACCAGGCCAAGCGGCTTCATCAGCTCAATGAATGCGGTGATCTTTTCAGGGGCGCCAGTCAGTTCGAAAATGAACGACTCGATGGTCGAATCCACCGCACGGGCGCGGAAGATGTCGGCGATGCGCAGGGATTCCACACGTTTCTCGCCGGTGCCGGCCACCTTGATCAGCGCCAGCTCGCGCGCCACATGCGGCCCCTCGACGGTCAGGTCGTGCACGTTGTGCACAGGCACCAGACGCCCAAGCTGAGCCTTGATCTGTTCGATCACATTGGCCGGGCCTGAGGTGACAACCGTGATGCGCGACAGATGCGCGGCGTCGGAGACCTCGGCCACGGTCAGGCTTTCGATGTTGTAGCCGCGGCCCGAGAACAGACCGACCACGCGGGCAAGGATGCCGGGTTCGTTGTCGACCAGCACGGACAGGATATGGGACTGGATCGGCTGCTGCGGCGCAGGCATGGACGGGACTCTCTTTTTCGTTATCCGGCGATCAGACCAGGGCCATGCCGTCTTCGCTGACGGTGGCGTTGTTGGGGTCAGCCGGCTTGTCGTCAGCCAGGATCATCTCGTTATGCGCGGCGCCCGAGGGCACCATCGGGAAGCAATTCTCCGCCTTGTCGACAGCGACGTCCACCACCACCGGCCCGTTGATGGCGATCATCTCCTTGATGACGCCGTCCAGGTCGGCGGGGCTGGTGCAGCGCAGGCCGGTGCAATGGAAGGCCTCGGCCAGCTTGACGAAATCGGGCAGCGATTCCGAGTAGCTCTGCGAGTAGCGGCCGCCGTGCAGCAACTGCTGCCACTGGCGCACCATGCCCATATATTCGTTGTTGAGGATAAACACCTTCACCGGCAGGCGGAACTGTGCCGCCGTACCCAGTTCCTGGATGTTCATCAGGATCGAGGCCTCGCCGGCGATATCCACCACCAGCTTGTCGGGATGGCCGAGCTGCACGCCGATGGCGGCCGGCAGGCCGTAACCCATGGTGCCCAGGCCACCCGACGTCATCCAGCGGTTCGGCCGGTCGAATTTGTAGAACTGCGCGGCCCACATCTGATGCTGGCCGACCTCGGTGGTGATGAAGGTGTCGCGGTCCTTGGTCAGTTCATAAAGCCGCTGGATGGCATATTGCGGCTTGATGATCTTGTCGTCCTGCTTGAACTTCAGGCAGTCGCGCGCACGCCACTGGTCGATCTGCTGCCACCAGGCATCCAGCGCCTTCTGCTTCGGCTTGTAGCCGCCCTGCTTCCAGGCGGCGATCATCTGCTCCAGCACGCGGTAGGCATCGCCGACGATGGCGATGTCGCAATGCACCGTCTTGTTGTGCGAGGAAGGGTCGATATCGACATGGATCTTCTTCGAGCCCGGCGAGAAGGCATTCAGGCGGCCGGTGATGCGGTCGTCGAAACGCGCGCCGATGGCGATCATCACGTCGCAATCATGCATGGCATGATTGGCTTCCCAGGTGCCATGCATGCCCAGCATGCCGAGGAACTGCCGGTCGGTGGCGGGATAGCCGCCCAGGCCCATCAGCGTGTTGGTGATCGGGAAGCCGGTCAGCTTGACGAAGTCGCGCAGCAGTTCGGACGCGCGCGGGCCGGCATTGATGATGCCGCCGCCGGTATAGAAGATCGGGCGTTCGGCCGCGGCCATCAGCGCCACGGCTTCCTTGATCTTGGCTTCTTCGCCGTCCACGCGGGGGCGATAGGTCTTGTGGCGGATATTGTCCTTGGCGGTGTAACGGCCCGCCGCCACCTGCACGTCCTTGGGCAGGTCGATCACCACCGGGCCGGGACGGCCATTGGTGGCAACATAGAAGGCCTCATGCACCACACGGGCGAGGTCATCGACGTTCTTCACCAGATAGTTATGTTTGGTGCAGGGCCGTGTGATGCCGGTGGTGTCGCATTCCTGGAAAGCGTCGGTGCCGACCAGATGCGTCGCGACCTGGCCGGTGAGGCAGATCAGCGGGATCGAATCCAGCAGCGCGTCGGTCAGGCCGGTGACGGCATTGGTGGCGCCGGGACCCGAGGTGACCAGCACCACGCCGGGCTTGCCGGTGGAACGGGCATAGCCTTCGGCGGCGTGAACCGCGCCCTGCTCGTGGCGCACCAGGATGTGGCGAATGGCGTTCTGCTTGAACAGCGCGTCATAGATGGGAAGGACGGCGCCGCCGGGATAGCCGAATACGACCTCGACGCCCTGATCGACCAGGGCCTTGATCACGATTTCGGCGCCGCTCATCTGCTGGGTCGGCGCGGCCTGCGCTCCGGACTGCATCACTCTTCCCCTGAAAAACCTGCTGCGGGAGACGAAAATCGGCCGGAACATCCCGCTCCGGCCGTCGAAAAGCGCGCCAACCTAAACGGCCCCTCCGCGCACGGTCAATAGATATCTCACAATGTTTGGAAAGATTTCTACCTCCGGGTTGAAATTTTCTTGCCCGGAAACATCATTTTCCACAACCCGGTCGGCTGAAAACTGGTGCCGGAACCAGGTGGTCTGCCGCTTGGCGTAGTGGCGGGTGTTGAGCTGGCCGCTGCGGATCGCCTGATCCAGGCTAATTTTTCCATCAAGATATTGAATCAATTCAGGTAATCCATGGGCCTTACGGATCGGGGCATCGGCGGGCACGTCGCGGCGGCCCATGAAGGCCCGCGCCTCGTCCAGCGCGCCGGCCTCGATCATGGCCTCAAAGCGCCGGTCGATCCGGGCATAGAGCGCTGCCCGGGGTGGCCGCAACAGCAGGCGATAGACCGGATTGGGCAGAGGCGGCGCGGCCGAACCGGCCTGCCAGTCAGCCAGCGACCGCCCGGTACCCAGCCGCACCTCATAGGCCCTGACCAGCCGCTGGCTGTCGCCGGGCTTCAGCCGTTCGGCCATGGTCGGATCGATGGCCGCCAGCGCGGCATGCAGGCCGCCAGGGCCATCCTGCTCCAGACGGTGCCGCGCCTCGCTGCGGGCCTCCTCGGAGATTGGCGGCAGATCGACCAGCCCTTCGGTCAGGGCCTTCAGATACAGCCCGGTGCCGCCCAGCAGGATCGGCACCCGGCCGGCGCGGATGGCCTCGCCGATGGCCTCCAGCGCCATGTCGCGCCACAGGGCGGCCGTGCCATGCACGGCGCCATCCAGCACGCCGTAGAGCCGGTGTGGCACGCGGGCCATTTCTTCATCGGTGGGCCGGGCGGTGAGGATACGCAGGTCGCGATAGACCTGCATGCTGTCAGCATTGATCACCGTGCCGCCGATTTTCTCGGCCAGCGCCAGCCCAAGCGCCGACTTGCCGCTGGCGGTGGGGCCGGCGAGCAGGATGACGGGGGCGTGACGGGTATCCATGGCGACGGGATGCAGGACAGGGGCATTCAGGGCGGGTTGCGCCGCCCCTTCTACAGCCCTAGAACAGGCGGATGCAAAACATTCTCACCCTGATCACCGCGCCCCACAATGCCGTGCTGACGCCCCGGGTGGCGAATGCCGTGCGCGACGCCCTCGCCCTGGCCCGCGGCAAGGTCGGCCCGGCCGACTGGCTGGAACCCGGGATCGCCTGCGACATCCCCTTCGACAACGTGGCGCCCGACGAGGCCGCCAAGGCCGCCCGCACCGCCCTGCGCGCCACGCCGGTGGATGTGCTGGTGCTCAAACCCGAAAACCGGCGCAAGAAGGCGCTGGTGGCTGACATGGAATCGACCATCATCCGCAACGAGATGCTGGACGAGATCGCCTTCCTCGCCGATATCGGCGACCGCGTGGCCGAAATCACCCGCCGCGCCATGAACGGCGAGCTCGATTTCTACGAGGCGATCCGCGAACGCGTCAGCCTGCTGAAGGGCCAGCCGGCCAGCCTGCTCGACAAGGCCGCCGAACGCATCAAGCTGATGCCCGGCGCCGCCGCGCTGGTGGCGACGCTGAAACAGAATGGCGTGCATTGCGCCCTGGTTTCGGGCGGCTTCGATTACTACACGCAGTCGATTGCCCAGCAGCTTGGTTTCGACGAGCAGCAGGCCAATCACCTGATCCTGGAAAACGACGCCATCGCCGGCATCCGTGAACCCATTCTCGGCCGCGAGGCCAAGCTGGAAGCCCTGCAGCGCGTGGCGCGCGAGAAGGGCATCGGCGTGGAGGATTGCATCGCGGTGGGCGACGGCGCCAACGACCTTGCCATGCTGGACGCGGCGGGTCTGGGCATCGCCTTCCACGCCAAGCCGAAGGTGCAGGAAGCAGCAAAGTTCAACATCCGCCACGGCGACCTCACCGCGCTGCTTTACGCGCAGGGCTATCGCCGCGACGAGATTTTCGGGCGCTGAGCGTTAACGCGCGATCCAGCCGCCATCGCCACCGCCCGCTTCAGCGGGCGGTCCAGCCGCCATCGATGGCAATAGCCGTGCCGGTGATCGATTTCGCCATCTCGCCGCACAGGAACAGGGCGAGCGCCGCCACTTCCTCGATCTCGATGAAGCGCTTGTTCGGCTGCGAGGCCAGGATCACCTCGCGCACCACGCGGTCGCGCGGCATGTTATGCACCTTGGCCTGATCCTCGATCTGGCCTTCCACCAGCGGCGTGCGCACATAGCCCGGGCAGATCGCGTTCACCGTGATGTTGGTCTCGGCCACTTCCAGCGCGACCGACTTGGTGAAGCCGATCTGGCCATGCTTGGCCGACACATAGGCCGACTTGAACGGCGAAGCCACCAGGCCATGGGCCGAGACCAAGTTGATCACCCGGCCCCAGTTCTTCTGCTTCATGCCTGGCAGGGCCGCCTTGGTGGCGTGGAAAGTGGAATTCAGGATGATGTTCTGGATCGCATGCCACTTGGCCTCGGGGAATTCATCCACCGCCGAGACGAACTGGATGCCGGCATTGTTGACCAGGATGTCGACGCCGCCGAAGGCATCCTCGGCCTTTTTCACATGGGCGGCGACGGCCGCACCGTCGGACATATCGGCGCCGTCATAGAGCACCTTCACGCCGGTTTCGGCAGCCAGCCCGGCGCGGATCTTCTCGATGGCGGCCGCGTCGCCGAAGCCGTTCAGCATCACGTTGACGCCCTGCCCGGCCAGCGCCCGGGCGATCCCAAGGCCGATGCCGCTGGTGGAACCTGTGACGACAGCGGACTTGCCTTTCAGCATGGCGCGACCTTTCTTTAAGGGAGGCGGAAACCGGCCGGAGCCTAGCGGAAAAGGCCGGGTCCTGCCTAGCGCCGGGGCCCGTTTGGCCACCGCTTAGGCCCCTGAGCCTTGCACCCCCTCCCACCCCGTGGGCAGAATGTGACCATGAGTCGTAAGCCTGCAAGGAACCTTCCGGCATGATGAATCGCATTACTCACCTGGACGACGAGCCCGACCAGCCGGAAAAGAACGGCGACGCCGAGGCCAAGGCGAAGGACAAGTCGCCCGGTATCGAGGAGCGGCTGTTCAAGGCCCGCACCATCCTGATCTATGGCGGCATCGACCAGAAACTGGCCAAGGAAGTCTCGGCCCGCCTGCTGGCCCTGCAGGCCGCCGGCGACGAACCGATCACCATCTTCATCAACAGCCAGGGCGGCCACGTCGAATCCGGCGACACGATCTACGACATGATCAAGTTCGTGAAGCCCGAGGTGCGCGTGGTGGGCACCGGCTGGGTCGCCTCGGCCGGTGCGCTGATCTATGCCGCAGCCAAGAAGGAAAACCGTTTCTCGCTGCCCAACACCCGCTTCCTGCTGCACCAGCCGTCAGGCGGCGCCGGCGGCACGGCCTCGGACGTGGCGATCCAGGCCAAGGAAATCATCCGCATGCGCAAGCGGCTGAACGAGATCTTCGCCCGGGAGACCGGCCAGCCGATCGAGCGGATCGAAAAGGATACCGACCGCGACTACTGGATGAGCGCGGAGCAGGCCGTGGAATACGGCCTGGTCGGCAAGATCGTGCAGAACGCGGCCGAGATCGGCTGAACGTCACATAGACTGAAATGAAAAGGCCGGCTGAGAAGCCGGCCTTTTTTGTTGGCTGCGACACCTTTTACGACTTCAGGGGCACCGGCACGAAGCGGGGCTCGCCGCCGCGCTGGATCTGCAGCAGGGCAACCTTGCGCTTGGCATCCTTCAGGGCTTTCAGCATCTCGACGGCATCGTCGGGATTGCGCACTTCCGACTGGGCCATCTCGATGATCACGTCGCCAACCCGCACGTCGCGCTTGGCAGCCGGCCCCTCCGGATCGACATCGGTGACCACGACGCCCTTTACGTCATCCTTGATGTCGTGTTTCTGGCGCAGTTCCTTGCTCAGCGGCGCAACCCGCAGGCCCAGATCCGCCAGTTCGGTTTCGTTGCGGCCCGGCTTGGCACGATTGGGGTCGGCCTTCTGGCTGTTCTCGGCCTTGGCCGAGGCCAGGGCAGCTTCAAGTTCGCCGAGCGTAGCCTTCACGGTCTGCCGCTTACCCTTGCGGACAATGTCGACATTCACGGTCTTGCCGACCGGCGTCTCCGCCACGCTGCGGGTCAGCGCGTTGGTGGTGGCGATCGCCTTGCCGTCGAAGCTGACGATCACGTCGCCGGAATCGATGCCGGCCTTCTGGGCCGGGCCGCCCGGAACGACCTTGGCGACCAGAGCGCCGCGCGCCTGCTGCAGGCCGAGCGCCTCCACCATTTCGTCGGTGACCGACTGGATCTGCACGCCGAGCCAGCCGCGCTTGGTGCGGCCGAATTCGATCAGTTGCTGCACCACCGGCTTCGCCAGGTTCGCCGGCACGGCAAAGCCGATGCCGATGGAGCCGCCCGTCTGGGAGAAGATCGCGGTGTTGATGCCGATCACGTTGCCGTTCTTGTCGAACAGCGGACCGCCAGAATTGCCCTTGTTGATCGAGGCATCGGTCTGCAGAAAGTCGTCGTAGCGGCCGGCGTTGATGTCTCGGCCGCGGGCGGAAACGATGCCGGCCGTCACGGTGCCGCCAAGCCCGAAGGGGTTGCCGATCGCCAGCGTCCATTCGCCGACGCGTATCTTGTCGGAATCGCCCCACTGTACGGCGCTGAGTTGACGACCGTTCTTGGGCTCGACCTTCAGCACGGCGATGTCGATTTCCGGATCGCGGCCGACCACCTTGGCTTCCAGTTCGGTGTTGTCATGCAGGATAACGCGGACCTGGTCGGCTTCGGCGATCACATGGTTGTTGGTGACCACGTAGCCCCGCACATCGACGATGAAGCCCGAGCCCAGCGATGAGACCTGACGCGGCGGCCGGTTACCCTCGCCCCGCTGCTGACGCTCGAAAAATTCCTTGAAGAAATCCTCGAATGGAGAGCCAGGCGGGAATTGCGGCATGCCTTCCGGCAGGCTGCCGCGATTTTGCACCGTCTGGGTGGTTGAGATGTTCACCACCGATGGCAGCAGGCGTTCGGCCAGATCGGCAAAGTCGCCTTCCGGCGCCCGCGCCTGAACCGCGCCTACAAATCCAACAACGACAAACAACGCCGCCGCCAGCGCCGTGCCGGCGCGGGTCAGGCGGGTGTGCAACATGGCAGTCATGACCTTACCTCCACGCCGCCCACGGCGGCGATCGCAATCAGCCCTAACGCTGGGCCGGCCGGCGGGCCGTGCCGGTCGGGCTTTCGAAATAGCGGAAGAACTCGGAATCCGGCGACAGTACCATGGTGGTGTCGCCCTGCTGCAGGGCCTTGGTATAGGCCTGGAGCGAGCGGTAGAAGCCGTAGAATTCCGGATCCTTGTTTGCCGCCTCGGCGAAAATCTTGGTCCGCTCGGCGTCGCCTTCACCGCGCAGGATTTCCGAGCGGCGACGGGCATCGGCCAGCAGGATCGTGCGCTGGCGTTCAGCCTCGGCGCGGATTCTCTCGGCCAACTCGAAACCCGTGGCGCGCTGCTCATTGGCCTCGCGCTGCCGTTCGGTCTGCATGCGGCGGAAAATCGCCTGTCCGATCGTATCCGGGAAATCGGCGCGCTTGATGCGCACGTCAACCAGCTCGATGCCCAGGCGACGGGAGTCTTCCTGCAGCGTGGCCGTCACCTGCTGCATCGCCGAGGGGCGATCGCCCGAGATGATGCTGGTGGCATCCAGCTTGCCGAAGGCGCCGCGGAAGGCATTGGCCACGCTGGGCGCCAGACGGCCGCGCAGGCCAAGCTCGTTACGGACGGTCTGATAGAACAGCAGGGGGTTGGTGATGCGATAGCGCACGAAGCTGTCGACCACCAGGCGGCGCTGGTCGGTGGTGAGGATTTCTTCCGGCTGGGCATCGAGGCCGAGGATGCGCTTGTCGAAATAGACCACATCCTGGATCAGCGGAATCTTGACGTTCAGACCCGGCTCGGTGATCACCCGGCGCGGATCGCCGAACTGCACCACCAGGGCCTGCTGGGCCTGATGCACGGTGAAGAGGGAGGCCTTGACCAGGAAGCCGGCCGCCACGACGGCAGCGACGATAACGGTGAGGAGCGTGCGGTTCATGATGGAATCCTCCTCAGCGCTGCGGTTGCGGCTGCTGCTTTTTCTGCAGCTCCGGCAAAGGCAGGTAAGGCAGCACACCCTGACCGCTGTGGCCGTCGATGATCACCTTGTTGGTGCCGCGCAGCAGCTGTTCCATGGTCTCGAGGTACATGCGCTTGGTGGTCACGTCCTTGGCCAGTCGATATTCGTTATAGACCTGGGTGAAACGGCTGGCATCACCCTGGGCATTGGCGATCACTTCCTGCTTGTACGCTTCAGCCTGCTGCAGCATGCGCTGCGCCTCGCCGCGGGCGCGCGGAATAATGTCGTTACGATAGGCTTCCGCCTCGTTCTGCGCGCGCTCGCGATCGGCCTGGGCGGCCTGAACGTCGCGAAAAGCGTCGATCACCGAGGCCGGCGGCTCGGTGCGCTGCAGGGCGACCTGGGTGATCACCACGCCAGCATTGTAGCCATCCAGCACCGCCTGCATCACGCGGCGGGTGTCGTCGGCGATCTTGGTGCGGCCTTCGGTGAGGATGAACTGGATGTTGTTCTTGCCGACGACCTCGCGAATGGCGCTCTCGGCCACCTGTTTGATGGTGCGCGACGGATCGACGACATTGAAGAGATACTGCCCGGCATCCTTCACCTGCCACAGCACGGTGAAGTCGATGTCGACGATATTCTCGTCACCGGTCAGCATCAGGCTTTCTTCCGGCACGTCGCGCTGCTGCGCGCCGCGGGTGGGAGAATCGCCCAGGCTGCGGAAACCGATTTCCTCGCGGTTGACGGTGGTGACCTTGGGGGTCAGGACGGTGTCGATCGGCCAGGGCAGGCGGTAGCGCAGGCCCGGCTCGGTCACCGAATGCACCTTACCGAACCGCAGCACCACACCCTGCTCATCGGTATCCACCCGGTAGAAGCCGGTACCCAGCCAGATCGCCAGCGCGACCAAGACCAGCAGCAGGATGCCTCGGCCGGAGACATCGCCCCCGGGCATGATGTTGCGGAATTTGTCCTGGCCCTTGCGCAGGATGTCTTCCAGGTTGGGCGGATTGGGACCACCAAACCCGCCACCACCGCCGGAGCCCGATGGCCCGCCGCTGCGCGGCCCCTGCCCCCAAGGCCCGCGGCCACCGCCACCACCTTGCCATCCGCCACCTTGATTGCTCCAGGGCATCCTGTTGTCCTTCTATACCGGGCCGGCCGGCCGGATCGCCCATGATCCGCCTTCCCCTGCCCTGCCGGAATGGGTCGGGTCCATCCGGCTTTATGCCTCAAACCTGTTTACCTTCAGGCCGGTGAATTGCCGTCCCTGCGCCGTCGCGATATATCACCCGCAAGGCTCCAGAGCCGTTTCGCCTGCCAACAGCCGACAATATTGGAACGTTTACAGGGATTTCAAGCATGACCGGGGTGACGGAAGCGCAGATCATCGACGCGCTGCGGGGTGTGGTAGACGCCGATCATGGCAAGAATGTGGTCGAACTCGGCATGGTTGCCGGACTTGTGATCAAGGGCGGCAATGTCGGCTTCGTTCTGGAGGTCGACCCCCGCGCCGGGGCCGCCAAGGAGCCCCTGCGCAAGGCCTGCGAGCAGGCGGTGGCAAAACTGCCTGGCGTGAC
Organism: Ferrovibrio sp.; assembly: GCF_046297895.1. Classification (GTDB taxonomy): domain Bacteria; phylum Pseudomonadota; class Alphaproteobacteria; order Ferrovibrionales; family Ferrovibrionaceae; genus Ferrovibrio. Next base: position 167,294 of record NZ_JBKBHC010000008.1, read on the forward strand.
CTCGGCCACCGTGGTCCTCACCGCTGAACGCCAGGGCGCCAAGAACCAGCCGGCAACCGCGCCCCACAGCCATTCGCACGCGCATGATCACGGCCACGACCATGGCGCCGCCCGCAAACCGGCAGCCGCACCGGAAGTCGGCCCCCGTCCGGCCATCCCGGGCATCAGGTCGATCATCGCCGTCGCCTCCGGCAAGGGCGGCGTGGGCAAATCCACCACTGCCGTCAACCTGGCCCTGGCCCTGGCGCAATCGGGCCGGAAGGTCGGCCTGCTGGATGCCGACATCTATGGCCCCTCGCTGCCGCGCATGATGGGGATCACCGGGAAGCCCCATTCGCCGGATGGCAAACGCCTGCATCCGATGCAGGGCTGGGGCATCCCCTGCATGTCGATGGGTTTCCTGGTGCCGGAAGACACGCCGATGATCTGGCGCGGCCCGATGGTGATGAGCGCGCTGGAACAGATGCTGCGCGATGTGGCCTGGGGCGAACTCGATGTTCTGGTGGTCGACATGCCGCCCGGCACCGGCGACGCCCAACTAACCATGGCCCAGCGCGTGCCGCTGGCCGGGGCGGTGATCGTCTCTACCCCGCAGGACATCGCCCTGCTGGATGCGCGCAAGGGCCTGAACATGTTCCGCCGCGTCGACGTGCCGGTGCTCGGAATTGTGGAGAACATGAGCTACTTCTGCTGCCCCAATTGCGGCCACCGCAGCGAAATCTTCGCCCATGGCGGCGCCCGCAAGACAGCGGAGGAACTGGGCTGTGACTTCCTGGGCGAGCTGCCGCTCAACATCGCGATCCGCGAAACCTCGGATGGCGGCGCGCCGATCGTGGCCTCTCAGCCTGACAGCGAAGAGGCCAAGGCCTATCGCGCCATTGCCGCAAAGGTCGCCGAGAAGCTGGATCGCGATGCCGCTTCCAGCCGGATGCCGAAAATCACGATCCAGTAGGCCCGCCAATCGCAGGCAACAAAAAAGGCCGGGCCAGGAATTCCCCTGGCCCGGCCTTTCCTTTTTTTGGACCGCCCGAGGATCAGGCCTCGCTGGCCTTTTCCTCGCTGATCGCGGCCTGGGCAGCGGCCAGACGGGCGATCGGCACGCGATACGGCGAGCAGGAGACATAATCCAGCCCGGCCTTGTGGCAGAAGCGCACCGACGACGGGTCGCCGCCATGCTCGCCGCAGATGCCGAGCTTGATGTCCTTGCGCGCACCGCGACCGCGCTGGGCCGCGATTTTCACCAGTTCGCCGACGCCCGACTGGTCGATGCTGACGAACGGATCGCGCTCGAAGATGCCGGCCTTGAGGTAGTCTTCCATGAACAGCGCTGAGTCATCGCGGCTGATACCGAGCGTGGTCTGGGTCAGGTCATTGGTGCCGAAGGAGAAGAATTCGGCCGTCTCGGCGATCTCCGCAGCGCGCAGGGCGGCGCGCGGCAGTTCGATCATGGTGCCGACCAGATACTTCACTTTCTTGCCTTGCTCTTTGAACACAGCAGCGGCAACGGCATCGACCCGCCCCTTCAGGATATCGATCTCGGCCTTGGTGGCGACCAGCGGGATCATCACTTCCGGCTCGACCGGCTTGCCGCCGGCCTTGGAGACCTGCACCGCCGCCTCGAAAATGGCGCGCGCCTGCATCTCGTAGATTTCCGGATAGCTGATGCCGAGGCGGCAGCCGCGATGGCCCAGCATCGGGTTGGTCTCTTCCAGGGCCTTCTTGCGTTCCTTCAGCGCAGCCACGCTCAGACCCGTGCCCTTGGCGACGGCATCGAAATCGGCCTCGGTCTTGGGTAGGAATTCATGCAGCGGCGGATCAAGCAGGCGGATCGTCACCGGACGACCGGCCATGATCTTGAACAACTGGACGAAGTCGTCACGCTGCATGGGCAGGATCTTGGCCAGTGCCTTCTTCCGGCCTTCGACGTTGTCCGACAGGATCATTTCGCGGACGGCCGTGATACGATCGGCATCGAAGAACATATGCTCGGTGCGGCACAGGCCGATGCCTTCGCAGCCGAAGCGCACGGCGGTTTCCGCATCGGCCGGGGTTTCGGCATTGGTGCGGACCTTCAGCTTGCGCAGCTTGTCGGCCCAGGCCATCAGCTGGCCAAAATCGCCAGAGAGCTGCGGCTCGATCATCGGCATCAGGCCGAGGATCACCTCGCCGGTCGAGCCGTCGATGGTGATCACGTCGCCCTTGCTGACGACCAGGTCGCCGATGGTCATGCGGCCGGCGTTGTAATCGATGCGCAGGCTGCCGGCGCCCGAGACGCAGGGCCGGCCCATGCCGCGCGCCACCACGGCGGCATGGCTGGTGGTGCCGCCACGCGCGGTGAGGATGCCCTTGGCAGCATGCATGCCGTGGATGTCTTCCGGCGAGGTCTCAACGCGGCAGAGGATTACGGCCTCGCCCTTGTGGGCCATCTGTTCGGCCTCGTCGGCCAGGAAGACCACCTTGCCCGACGCCGCGCCCGGGGAGGCAGCCAGACCCTTGGCAATCACCTTGCGCTCGGCCTTAGGGTCGGGCGTCGGGTGCAGCAGCTGGTCCAGCGAGGCCGGGTCGATGCGGTCGACCGCCTCGGCCTGGGAAATCAGCTTTTCCTTCACCATGTCGACGGCGATCTTGATCGCGGCCTTGGCGGTGCGCTTGCCCGAGCGGGTCTGCAGCATCCACAGCTTGCCCTGCTGGACCGTGAACTCGATGTCCTGCATGTCGCGATAGTGCTTTTCCAGCTTCTGGAACACCGCCACCAGCTGCTTGAACGTAGCCGGCATCGACTCTTCCATCGATGGCAGCTCGTTGCCGACGGCCAGGCGGGCCGACTTGGTGAGCTGCTGCGGCGTGCGGATGCCGGCGACCACGTCCTCGCCCTGGGCATTGATCAGGTATTCGCCGTAATAGGTCTTTTCGCCGGTCGAGGGATCGCGCGTGAAGGCAACGCCGGTGCAGGAGGTATCGCCCATGTTGCCGAACACCATGGCCTGCACATTTACGGCCGTGCCCCAGGATTCGGGTATGTGGTGCAGGTTGCGGTAGGTGATGGCGCGCTGGTTCATCCAGCTGGAGAACACGGCGCCGATGGCGCCCCAGAGCTGGTCGCGCACATCCTGCGGGAAGGGCCGGCCCAGTTCCTGCTCCACCTTCTTCTTGTAGGCGGCCACGAGTTGCTTCCAGTCGGCGGCCTTCAGCTCGGTGTCGAGCACCAGGCCGTATTCCTCCTTGTGCATTTCGAGGATTTCTTCGAAATGCTCGTGGCCGACACCGAGCACGACGTCGGAATACATCTGGATGAAACGGCGATAGCTGTCCCAGGCGAAACGTTCGTTGCCCGACTGCTTGGCCAACGCCTCCACGGTAATGTCGTTGAGGCCGAGATTCAGCACGGTATCCATCATGCCCGGCATCGAGGCCCGGGCGCCCGAGCGCACCGAGACCAAGAGCGGCATCTTGGCATCGCCGAACTTGGCGCCGACCAGCTTCTCGACCCGGCTCAGCGCGGCATCGACCTGGCTGGCCAGTTCCTTGGGATACTTCTTGCCGCCCTTGTAATAGGCGGTGCAAACCTCGGTGGTGATGGTGAAGCCGGGCGGCACCGGCAGCCCGAGATTGGACATCTCGGCCAGATTGGCTCCCTTGCCGCCCAGAAGCTCGCGCATGTTGGCGCGGCCCTCGGCCTTACCGTCACCGAAGCTGTAGACCCACTTGCCCTTGACCGCAGCGACAGCCTTGGGCGCCGCCTTGCGGGCCGCAGCCTTCTTTTTCGCGACCGGCTTCTTCGCCGGCTTCCTGGCCTTCACGGCCTTGCGCGCTGCGGCGGCCTTTGGTTTGGCCTTGAGCTTGGTCTTGGCTTTCTTCTGCTTCGGCTTGGCCATAGCTCTGTCACCCCTCGATCTGGGAAAAGTCGGCGATACGATCCATGCTTCCGGCCACAGCCGAAAGCAAACTCAGGCGATTGCGCCGCACGGCGGCATCCTCGCTGTTCACGGTTACCTTGTCGAAGAAAACATCGACCGGCTGACGTAACCCCGCCAGCGTGGCGAGATAATGGCGGAATCCGCCTTCGTCCTGGATTTTTCCGGCGGCGCCGTCCAGTTCGGCGAGCGCAGCGACCAGCGCCCGCTCCTCGTCCCGCGTAACAAGGCTGCCTTCCACGGCGCCCAGCTTCAACTCGGGTGTCTTTTTCAGTTCGGCGCGCACGATGTTGTTGGCGCGGCGGTAGGCCGTCAGCAGGTTGCCGCCGTCAGCCTCGCTCAGGAAGCCGCGCAATGCATCCACCTTGGCAAGCACGCGCACCAGATCGTCATCTCCGCCTTTAGCGAAGACGGCGGCGATCAGATCGTGGCGAACGCCCTGTTCGCGCAGATGCACCTTCAGGCGGTCGACGAAGAACTGCATGAGTTCCTCGACCGCATTGCGCGATCCATCCGCCTGCACGATCTGCAGCGACAGCGCTGAGCGGAATAGCGGCCGCAAAGGCAGACTCAGCTTGTTTTCCAGCACCAGGCGGATCACGCCCAAGGCGGCACGGCGCAGGGCGAAGGGATCCTTCGAGCCGGTCGGCTTTTCGTCGATGGCGAAGAAGCCGGCCAGCACGTCGATCTTGTCGGCCAGGGCGACCGAAACGGCGACCGGGTCAGTCGGGCAGCGGTCGTTGGGCCCCTGCGGCGAATAATGCTGGGCAATCGCCTCGGCCACCGCCGGTTCCTCGCCGTCATGCAGCGCGTAATAACGCCCCATGATGCCCTGCAGCTCGGGGAATTCGCCGACCAGACCGGTGACCAGATCGGCCTTGGCCAGCTTGGCGGCGCGGCGTGCCAGCTTGGCATCGGCATGCAGCGCGGCTGCGATCTCGTAGGCCAGACGCTCCACGCGGTCGACCTTCTGCGCCACGGTACCAAGTTTGGCGTGGAACACGATGTCCTTCAGCGCCGGCAGACGGCTTTCCAGCGTCTGCTTGCGATCCTGATCCCAGAAAAACTTGGCATCCGACAGGCGCGCGGCCAGCACGCGCTCGTTGCCGGCAATCACCTGCTTGCCGCCGTCGTCGGTCAGCGTATTGGCAACGATTACGAACCGCGGCGCCAGCTGGCCGTCCTTGGTATTCAGTGCGAAATACTTCTGGTGGGCGCGCATGGTGGTGGTCAGCACCTCGCGCGGCACGTCCATGAATTGCTGCGGAATGCGGCCCAGCAGGACCACCGGCTGTTCGACCAGGCCGGTCACTTCGTCGGCCAGACCGGGATCGTCCACCAGCACCAGTCCCTCATTGGCGGCGGCGAAGCTGGCATCCTTCAGCACAGCAGCGCGGCGCACGGCAAAATCGGGCTCGACATAGGCCGCGCGCAGGCGGCGCAGGTAATCGGCGGCATCGCGTACGGCAAAGCGTTCCGGCGCCTGGAAGCGGTGGCCGGCCGTGCCATCGCCGGCCGTGAGATGGCCGAACTTGAGAGGCACGATCTCGCCCTCGAACAGGCAGAGAATGGAGTGCAGGGGGCGTACCCAGCGCAGGCCATGGTCGCCCCACCGCATCGACTTCGGCCAAGGCAACTGCGCCAGCGCCTCGGGCAGAATCCGCAACAGAGCATCTTTGGTTGCTTCGCCCGGCCGCTCGATCACGGCGAACCAGAATTCGCCCTTGCCGGTATCTCGCTTTTCGCACTGGTCCAGCGAGGTCAGGCCGGCACCGCGCAAGAAGCCCTGCACGGCGGCATCGGGCGAACCGACGCGCGGCCCCTTCTTTTCCTCGCGCACGTCCGCCTGCATGCGTGGCAGGCCCTTGACCACCAGCGCCAGACGACGTGGCGTGACGTAGGAGCTGATGCTCTCGACGTTGAGCGCGGCCTTCTTCAGGCCCTCGCCCACAAGACGCGCCAGATCCTCGGCAGCACGCTGCTGCATGCGCGCGGGAATCTCTTCCGAATGCAATTCGAGCAGAAGTTCGCCGAGCATCTCAGGCGCCCTCAACCACGTTGTGCCCGCGCGACTTCAGCCACTGGGCACAGCAGGCCTTGGCCAGGGCGCGCACGCGGCCGATATAGGCGGCGCGTTCTGTCACGCTGATCACGCCGCGCGCATCCAGCAGATTGAAGGTATGGCTGGCCTTCATGCACTGATCATAGGCCGGCAGGGCCAGTCCCTGCGCGATCAGGGCATGGCACTCTTTTTCCACGTCGACAAAACGGCGGAAGAGCTGCTCGGTGTCGGCATGCTCGAAATTGTAGGCCGAGAATTCGCGTTCGGCCTGGTGGAAGACCTCGCCGTATTTCACCCCGCGGCCGTTGAAATCAAGGTCGTAGACGTTGTCCTTGCCCTGCACATACATCGCCAGGCGTTCCAGGCCATAGGTGATCTCGGCCGAGACCGGATCGCAGTCGAAGCCGCCGACCTGCTGGAAATAGGTGAACTGCGTCACTTCCATGCCGTCGCACCAGACTTCCCAGCCCAATCCCCAGGCGCCCAGCGTCGGGCTCTCCCAGTCATCCTCGACGAAGCGGATATCATGCCGCTTGGGATCGATCCCAAGCGCCTTCAGCGAGCCCAGATACAAATCCAGCACATTGGCCGGGCTTGGCTTCAGGATGACCTGGAACTGGTAGTAATGCTGCAGGCGATTGGGATTGTCGCCATAGCGGCCGTCCTTGGGGCGGCGCGAGGGCTGCACATAGGCGGCGTTCCAGGGTTCGGGTCCGAGCGCGCGCAGCGTGGTGGCCGGATGAAAGGTACCCGCCCCCACTTCCATGTCATAGGGCTGCAGCAGCAGGCAGCCCTGTCGCGCCCAGTAGGTCTGCAGCGTGAGAATCAGGTCCTGGAACGACGAAGCCGCGGCGATTCCGGTGGGCGCCATCGTAGGATCCTCTGCGCTCTCGCCTTGTGCGTTGGGGGTGGTCGAAAATCGGGCGGACCTTAACCACCGACCGCCATGGGGTCAAGCCATTGAGCCCCCGGACTTAAGGCCAAAATAAGCCGTGAAAAACCCGCTCCGGCGCTAATTCTGCGCCGGCGGATAGGGGCAATCGGCGCGGCCGCAGGATTTGGCCGTTCCGGCGCCGACATAGGCACCGCAGACCGGGCAGGCGGCCAGATCCTCAGCCTGGGCCGGCGGGGGTTTTACTTGCGGCGGCGGGGCCGGCGGGGCGACAGGCGGCTTGGGCCTGTTGACGTAGCGAAAGCCGTACCAGACGGCGGCAATCACCAGGATCAGCAGAAGAAATTTGAGCATCAGGGGGCTGAAACCGAAACGGGCTGAATCGCGCGGCCGGGCGCCGCTATGGCAGAATATAGTGGGGCCTGCGGGAGAAAGCCGCAAGTTTGCCGCATCAGGCGGGAAAAGCCGCTCCCTTGCGCAGCACGGCATCGACTTCCGGGAAGTAACCGCCATCCGGCCGGTGCAGCAGCACACCCGGGTCGATGGTCAGGGGCGTCTTGCTGCCCTTGATCGCCCGCAAGATCACCCGTTTCGCCGGCTGTCCGGCCTTCGACCAGAGCGGAATCACCCGAATCGCCCCGGCCTTCGGACTGAGGGCTGCCAGCAGGTCGGCCAGGCGGTCGGCCTTGTGGACCAGGGTCAGCATGCCACCCGGCCGGGCATGTCGGAGCATCGCGGCGATCCAATGCGCCAGGTCGGCCTCGCCCGATTCCGAGCGGGCGGCGGCACGGCCGGCATGGGGCGAGGCGCGGTGGCGCTGGCTGTTGAAATACGGCGGGTTGGCGAAGACATGATCGTAGCTGTTCGGCGTGATGCCGGCTATTCTTCTGCGGACATCCCCAACCACGGCATTCAGGCGTTCTGCCATCCCGTTCGCCGCGATGTTCCGGGTGCAGAGCGCAACCAGGTCTGGTTGCAGTTCGATGCCATCGATGATGGCGCCGGGCACGCGCGCGGCCAGACAGAGCATGCCCACGCCGCTGCCGCTGCCCAGTTCCAGCACCCGTTGACCCGTTCTCGCCGGCACAGCGGCAGCGAGCATGACGGCGTCAGCGCTGGCACGCTGCCCCCTGCGCGGCTGTTCCAGTCGAACCAGGCCGCCCAGCAGGGCATCGCGGGTGATTTCGGTATCGTGCATGTGATCGTCAACAATGACTTAACAGGGGGCAGCGCTTGACCGTCTCGGCCATCCCACTATGCTCCAGCCAGAGCGCCAAACACAATCACGGGCCGAGTTCACGCGATGCAGACGGCATCCATATCCCAGTTCGACAGCCGGCCGGCGGCCAAACCCGCGCCCAGCATCGAGCCGCTGCGCGCCCTGGTTGCCAACGACATGGATGCGGTAAACCGCGAGATCATCGCCCGCATGGCCAGCGACGTCAGCCTGATCCCCGAATTGGCCAGCCACCTGATCGCCGCCGGCGGAAAGCGTATCCGCCCCCTTCTGACGCTCGGCGCCGCCAGGCTGTGCGGCTACGGCAGCGACAAGCATGTGCTGCTGGCCGCCTGCGTCGAATTCATCCATACCGCCACCCTGCTGCACGATGACGTGGTCGACGAAAGCGACCGGCGTCGCGGCAACGCAACTGCAAACGTGCTTTGGGGTAACCAGCCTTCCGTGCTGGTGGGCGATTTCCTCTTTACCCGGGCCTTCCAGCTGATGGTCGAAACCGGCTCGCTGGAGGTGCTGCGCATCCTGGCCGGAGCCTCGTCGGAGATCGCCGAGGGCGAAGTGCTGCAATTGGTCATCGCCAACGACATGACATCGGGCGAAGCCGAGTATCTGAAAGTCATCAAGGCCAAGACAGCGGCCCTGTTCGCCGCCGCCTGCCGCGTTGGCGCCGTGATCGCTGACCGCCCCCTGGCCGAGGCACAGGCACTGGACGATTTCGGCCATAATCTGGGTATCGCCTTCCAGCTCGTGGACGATGCGCTGGATTATGCTTCCGACGGGGCGACGCTGGGCAAGAATACCGGCGATGACTTCCGCGAAGGCAAGATCACCCTGCCGGTGCTGCTGGCCTTCGCCAAAGGGAACGAGGCCGAGAAGGATTTCTGGCGCCGTGTGATCGAGCGGCCGGAGGAGCAGGCCGAGGCCGACTGGCAGCAGGCTCTGGCCTATATGGAACGCCACGGCGCCATCCAGGAGACCCTGGCCCGGGCTCGCCATTACGGCCAGAAGGCCCACCAGGCCCTCGGGCTTTTTGCCCCCGGCGCCGTGCGCGATGCCATGGCCGAGGCGGTCGACTTCGCCATCGAGCGCGCCCTCTAACTGCCTGATTGCGCAGACAATCGGCCGATCATCGATTTATCGGGATTGATCCGGGATTCACCGGCCGGGCCGCTTGCGGGGCGGTCGCCCAGGCGCTATACAGGCGCCCGCGCCGGTGTCGGAGTGTAGCTCAGCCTGGTAGAGCACTAGCTTCGGGAGCTAGGGGCCGGAGGTTCGAATCCTCTCACTCCGACCAGCGCGCCTGTCCCGCAAAACCTCGTTGCCCCCTGCTCCGCATCATTCCGTGATCAGCGGTGGTATGGGCGCGCGCTTCATGGTTTCGCGCCACAGGATATACAGCCCGCTGGCCACCACGATGGCACAACCGATCCAGGTCTGCGCATCGGGAAAATCGCTCCAGACATACCAGCCAAACAACACCGACCACAGCAGGTGCGTGTAATCGAAGGGAGCGACCACCGCCGCCGGGGCCAGGCTGTAGGCCCGCGTCATGAACAGTTGCGCAGCGCCGCCGAACAACCCCACGCCCAGCAGCAGCGGCAAGTCGCGCCAGGCCGGCGTGACCCAGACGAATGGCAGGGCCAGCGCGGTGGCGATGGTGCAGAAGGCGGTGAAATAAAACGCTATTGCCGTGGATGGCTCGGTGCTGCTCAGCTTGCGGATCTGGATCATTGCCAGTGCGTACAGCAGGGTGGCGCCAACCACCAGCAGGGCGCCGCTTTGCAGCATGCCCACCCCCGGCCGCACGATGACCAGCATGCCGAGGAACCCCACCACGATGGCCGACCAGCGATGCAGGCCGACCCGTTCGCCCAGAAACCAGACCGAAAGGCAGGCGATGAAGATCGGGCCGGAAAAGGAGATCGCCGTCACGTCGGCCAGCGGCATGAACTGGTAGGCCGAGAAGAAGCCGAACATGGCGGCAAGGCCGAAGCCCGATCGCAAAGCATGCGCGCCGAGCCGGCGGGTGCGCAGCACCATGACCCCGCCCGGACCCCGCATGACCAGCCACAGGATCGGGATCAAAGCGCATAGGCTGCGGAAAAACATGATCTGCAGCACCGGATATGCGGCCGTGAGCCATTTCACCAGCGCGTCCATGCAGCCGAACAGCGATACAGCGAGAATCATGAAGCCGATGCCGCGCGGGGCTTGCGACAGGGCGGCGGATGGCGGAAGGACGGACATGGATACCGGGCGATGGCGAGCGTTATGGCCTGTTGTGCCATGCCCGCCCGCCGATTGCACCTAGCCGATCATGCGGCCATAAAAAACCGCAGCCGACCAATGGCCGGCTGCGGCATGGGGCAGAACGCGGTTTCAGCTGCCGTAATTGACAGGCCCGGCAATCATGACGAAGCGGCCCTTCTGCACCTGGAACAGAAAGCTTTCATCAGAGCCCTGGCGCTTATCGGGGCCGTAACTGACCACCGGACCGCCGAAGATGTCGCGATAGCCCTTGATGCTTTCCATCGCCGTGATCAGCTTGTCGGTGGTCAGGTCTTTGCCGGCGCGTTCCAGGGCGAAGATCAACTGGTCCATCAGCGCATGCCCGTAAACGGCGCCGATATTCGGGTCGCTGCCGTATTTGGCCTTGTAACGGTCCATCCACGCCACCACAGTCGGGGTTGCCGTGTCACGATACGGCAGAATCGTCCCCGCCATGGTATAAAGGCCTTCGGTGGCGCCGCCCGGCGCACCGGCCACGATCTGGTCGTAATTTGCCGACTGGCCGAGGAAATCGACATTCCAGCCCATCTTCCGCGCCGTGCCATACGGCACGATGGCATCGCGGATGATAGTGCCCATCACCACCAGGTCACAGTTTGCCGCCCGCAGCTTGGTGATCTGCGCCGTGAAGTCCGTGTCTGCCGGCTTGTTGGTTGCGGTTTCCACCAGTGGCAGGTTCAGTGCCTTGGTCTGGTCCTGTACGGCCTCCAGGATTTCCTTGCCGAAATCGGTGTCCTGGTACAGCGTGCAGATCCGCTTGCTGCCCTTGTTCGCAACCATCCACTTGATTCCCGCACGGATCTGGTCGTAATAGGTCGAGCCGCCGGCGAATTTCAGCCGATGAAACGGAAGATACATCTGCCGGGCCGCCGTGATCGGGAAAAAGTTCGGGACACCCGCCTTCAACTGGTCGGGCAGAACCGCATTGTTCATCGGCGTACCCAGCGCGCCGGCCATCAGGAAGATGTTGTCGCGGTTGATCAGCTTGTTCGCGGCCTGCACCGCGCGCGGGACCTGGTACTGGTTGTCCTCCACGATCAGGCGGATCTTGCGGCCATGCACGCCGCCCTGCGCATTGACTTCGTCGATGCGCATGCGCATCGCATTGGCTGAATTGACGCCGTAGGATGCCGCCACTCCACTAAGGTCGGTGTGCATACCGATCACGATTTCGGTCTTCGTGACGCCGCGAACATTGGATGCCTGCGCGAACGCGCCGGCCGCGGCGGTAATGACAATGGTCGACGCTGCGACCGCGAGTACAGATACCCTACGCATGCTGACCTCCCCATGGGCTTGTTATTGTTCTACGGCCAAAGTCTAGCCGGGAAACAAAACCCGTCGCAGCGCAAAGTTACGTTACGTCAATCTTGCTGACCTATCTGTTGCAGCGCAAAAAAAGAGACGCCCGCGGCAATCGCCGCGGGCGTCCTGCCGACCGGAGCCGGAAACCGACGGCTCAGTATTTCAGCGGGCCGGCGATCTGCACGAAGCGGCCCTTCTGAATCTGGAAGAACAGCACCTCGGTGGTGCCCTGATGCTTCTGCGGACCGAAGCTGATCACCGGACCGCCGAAAATGTCGCGGTAGCCGCTGATGCCTTCCAGCCCCTTCAGGAACTTCTCGGTGGTGACGTCCTTGCCGGCGCGGTCCAGCGCCGTGATGATCAGGTCCGCGATGTTGTGGCCATAGACGGCGCCGATATTGGGATCGCTGCCATACTTGGCCTTATAGGCGTCCCACCAGGCGGCAACCGCGCCCGTGGCCGTGTCGCGATATGGCATCACGGTGCCGGCACCGACATACAGCCCTTCCGTGGAGCCGCCCGGAGCGGAGGCAACGATCTGATCGAAGCTGGCCGACTGGGCGACGAAGTCGACATCATTCCAGCCCATCTTGCGGGCGGTGGCATAGGGCACGATGGCGTCGCGCACGATGGAGCCCATCGCTACCAGGTCGCAGCCGGCCGCGCGCAGCTTGGTGATCTGCGCGGTGAAGTCGGTCGCGATCGGCGTGTTGGTGGCGGTTTCCACCACCTGCATGTTCATCGCCTTGGCCTGATCCTGCGTGGCTTCCAGGATCTCCTTGCCAAAGTCGGTATCCTGATACAGCGTGCAGATCTTCTTGCGGCCATTCTTCTCGACCAGATATTTGATGCCCGCCCGGATATGGTCGTAATAGCTGGAGAAGGTCTGGAACTTCAGCTCATGGAACGGTTCGGCCATCGACCGGGCGGCGGTCAGCGGCGCCAGATTGGGTACGCCGGCCTTGAACTGCTCAGGGAACACCGCATTGTTCATCGGCGTGCCCAGCGCGCCGGCCATCAGGAAAATCTTGTCACGGTTGATCAGCTTGTTCGCCGCCTGCACCGCACGCGGAACCTGATACTGATGATCCTCCACGACAAGGCGGATCTTACGGCCATGCACGCCGCCCTGCGCGTTGATCTCGTCGAATTTCAGCCGCATGGCGTTGGACGAACTGACGCCATAGGACGCTGCCGGCCCGCTGAGGTCGGTATGCATGCCAATGACGATTTCGGTCCTGGTGACGCCACGCACGCTTTGCGCCTGCGCCGCATGAGCGACAAGGCCGGTGGCCGCCAGCGCGGCCATGATGGTGAGACTGCTCTTACGCATCTTCGGTTTTCCTCCTCTAGGCAGGCTTCTGCACTACGCGTTTCCCCTTCCGCGGCGACCGCTGGCGCGGCTATGCCCCGGCATACATCTCCTCGATCAGAGGCTTGTATTTCTCGTTCACGAACTTGCGTTTCAGCTTCATGGTCGGCGTCAGCTCGTCATCTTCGGCCGTAAGCTGCTGATCGATCAGGCGGAACTTCTTGATCGTCTCCACCCGGGCGAAATTCTTGTTCACCTTTTCGATCTCCTGCCAGATCAGCTCCTGCACTTCCTTGGCCCGGCACAGCGAAGCGAAATTGGTGAAAGGCACATTCAGATCCTGGGCGTATTTCACCACGTTGTCATGATCGATCATGATCAGGCAGGTGAGAAACTTGCGGCGATCGCCGATCACCACGGCATCTGAGATGTAGGGGCTGAATTTCAGCTGGTTCTCGATCTCGGACGGCGTGATGTTCTTGCCGCCGGCGGTGATGATGATGTCCTTCATCCGGTCGGTGATGCGATACCAGCCCTCGTTGTCGACGCTGCCGACATCGCCGGTATGCAGCCAGCCGTCGACGATGGTCTCGGCGGTCTTGGTGGGGTTGTTGAGATACCCCATGAAGACATGGGGGCCTTTAAGCAGAATTTCGCCTTCGGGGCTCAGCTTCACCTGCGTGTTTGGCACGGCCTGGCCGATGCTTCCCAGCTTGACCCGGCCTTCCGGCGGCGAGGTAGCCAGCCCGACATTCTCGGTCTGGCCATAGACCTCGCGCATGTCCTTGCCCAGCGCGAGATACCATTTGATCAGATCGGGGGAAATCGGCGCCGCCCCGGTGACCAGCCATTTGCAACGGTCGATACCGATGATGCGCTTGATGTTGCGCAACACCAGGTGGTTCGCGAACCAGAACGCGACCTTGAGCCCCAGCGACGGATCCTGGCCTTCCAGCTTGGCCTCGGCAATGCGATAGCCGATGCCGATGGCCAGCTTGTAGGCCAGCTTGCCGAAGCCGGTGGCATCCTTCATGCGGATGGCAATGCCGGAATAGAATTTCTCCCACAGGCGCGGCACGGCGAAGAATACCGTCGGCTGCACCTCCTGCAGGTTCTGCGCCACGGTCTCCGGGCTTTCGGCGAAGTTCACCGTCGAGCCGGAACGGATCGGCCATAGCAGGGTGAATCCACGCTCGGCGATATGGCAGAGCGGCAGGAAGCTGAGCTGCTCGTCCTCTTCCATCTGCTCCAGCAACCGGCCGGCATTCTCCATCTGGAACAGCAGGTTACGATGACTGATCATGGCGCCTTTGGGCGCGCCGGTGGTGCCGGACGTATAGATCAGGATCGCCAGGTCTTCCGGCCGGCCGAGCTTGAGCTGCTCGTCCCAGAAACCCGGGTTGGCCTTTTCGAAATTGCTGCCCTGCGCGAGAAGGTCATCAAAAGAGATGACCATCGGATCCTGGAAATCCGACAGTCCCTCCATATCGATGACGACGACCTTCTTCAGTGTCGGGCAGCGATCGCGCACTTCGAGGATCTTGTCGAGCTGCTCCTCGTTTTCGGCAATGTAGACCACTGTGCGGCTGTCATTGACGATATATTCCACCTGCTTGGCGGAGTCGGTCGTGTAGATGCCGTTGGTGACGCCGCCGATGCCCTGCGTGCCCAGATCGGCATAGAGCCATTGCGGGTTACCTTCGGAGATGATCGAGACCACTTCGCCGCGCTTCAGCCCCAGGGAGGCGAGACCGAGGCCGGCATGCTTCACATTCTCCCCATACTGCCGCCAAGTGATCGAACCCCAGATGCCGAGATTTTTCTCGCGCATCGCGACCTTGTCGCCCCGCTCGGCGACCTTGCGCCAGAAATAGCGTGGCAACGTGTCGCGCTCGATGATTTCGAGGATATCGGAGTCGACTTCCACGCCGGTCTTGCCGTCGACTGCCTTGCTGATCTTTGTCTTTGCCATGGCGGTCCTCCCAAACCGGCGCCTGTCCATACTATCAGGCTAGCGCCAGGTTTTGCGTTTTTTCCAGCGTCGCTTGCCGCGCACGCCCTGTTCCTTCATGCCGAGATAGAATTCCTTGATGTCTTCCTTCTCGAGCAGTTTGGCGCAGGTATCGGCCATCACGATGCGGCCAACCTCGAGCACATAGCCGTAATGCGCAGCATGCAGCGCCACATTGGCATTCTGCTCGACCAGCAGGATCGTGGTCTTCTGTTCCGCATTGATGCGAACGATGATCTCGAAGATTTCCTTCACCAGCTTGGGAGACAGGCCAAGCGACGGCTCGTCCAGCAGAAGCAGCTTGGGCCGTCCCATCAGGGCGCGACCGATTGCCAGCATCTGCTGCTCACCGCCCGACATCGAGCCGGCCGGCTGGTTCTCGCGCTCCTTCAGGCGCGGGAAATAGCCATAAACCATCTCCATGTCCTTGGCGATGCCGTCCGCATCGCTGCGGGTATAGGCCCCCATCATCAGGTTTTCCTTCACCGTCAGGAACGGGAAGGTCTCGCGACCTTCGGGCACATGCCCGATGCCCAGCCGCATCACCTTGTCGGGATCCATTTTCTGGATTTCCCGGCCATCGAAGACGACACTGCCCTTCTGCGGGTCCATGACGCCGGATATGGTCTTCAGGATGGTGGTTTTGCCGGCGCCGTTGGCGCCCAGCACCGTGACAATGGCACCACGCGGCACTTCCAGGCTGACGCCCCGGATGGCCATGATGGGACCATAAAAGGTCTCGATGTTGCTCAGGCGCAGAATGACATCGCTCTGGGTCTGCTCGGTCACGGGCTCAGCCTCCCAGGTAGGCTTTGATGACTTCAGGATGGCTCTGCACTTCTTGCGGCGTGCCCAGCGCGAGCACGCGGCCGTAGTTCAGCGCCAGCACACGGTCCGACACTTCGTTCACCAGACCCATGTCGTGTTCGACCATCAGCACGGTGATGCCGAGATCGTTCTTGATATCCTGAATCCACCAGGCCATGTCCTCGGTTTCTTCGGTATTGAGCCCCGAGGATGGTTCGTCGAGCAGCAGCAGCTTGGGCTCGCTGCACAGCGCGCGGGCCAGTTCCACCACCTTGCGCGCGCCGTAGGGCAGATTGACGATGTAGGTGTCGCGGTAATGCTGCAGGTCGAGGAAGTCGATCACATGCTCGACCTTCTCGCGATGCGCCAGTTCGCGCTGGCGCACCCCGGGCAGGAACAGCAGATCGGCCAACGGATTGCCGCCGCGATGGGCATGGCGCCCCAGCAGCAGGTTCTGCAGCACGGTGGCATGCTCGAACAGCTCGATATTCTGGAAGGTGCGCGCAATGCCAAGGCTGGCGATCTCGTGCGGGGGTACCTCGGTGATGTCCCGCCCCTCGAAATGCAGCCTGCCTTCCGTGGGACTGTAGATACGGCTGATCAGGTTGAACACCGTGGTCTTGCCGGCGCCGTTCGGGCCGATGATGGTGAAAACTTGGCCCTTCTCGACAGCGAAGCTGACGCCGTCGACCGCCTTGATGCCGCCGAAGTTGATGGCGATGTTGTCTGCCTGGAACAGCGTCACCGGAAGCGCTCCGACTTGGTGTAGGTCTTCTGTCGCTTGAACGTCGCCTTCTTGTAGAGCGGGAACAGCGAGAAATAGAGCTTGATCTTGAGCCAGCGGCCGTAGATGCCGAGCGGCTCGAACAGGATGAAGAAGACCAGGATGATACCGAACAGGCCTGGCTCAAGCCCGGGCTGGCGTGAGATGCCCTCGGGCAGATAGTCGCGCAGGATGGCGATCAGCTGCGGCAGCGAGCCGACGAAGATCGCACCGAAGATCGCACCATGGATCGACCCCAGGCCGCCCACCACCACCATCAGCAGGAGCTGGATCGAGAGCAGGATGTTGAAAGCATCCGGTGCCAGATAGCCGATCTTGTGAGCGAACAGCGTGCCGCCGAAACCGGTGAAGCCGGCCGACACGGCAAAAGCCAGCGTCTTGTAAGCCGCCAGGTTCACGCCCATGGATTGGGCGGCAATCTCGGAGTCGCGGATGGCGATGAAAGCCCGGCCAGTGGGCGAGCGCAGCAGGTTGAGAGCCACCAGCACGGCCAGGATCACGGCCGCGAGCGTAAGGTAGTAGAAGAAGCGATCGTCGACGATGTTGTAGCCAAAGATTTCCGGCCGCTCGACGGGGAAGCCCTTGAAGCCGCCGGTGACCGACTCCCAGCGGATCAGGATCTGCTCGATGATAAAGGCGAAGGCAAGGGTGGCAATGGCGAGATAAATGCCGGTCAGCCGCAGGGCCGGAAAGCCGATGATGGCCCCGATCGCCGCCGACAAGACGGTGGCGACAAACACCGAGACCACAAACGGCACTCCCAACCCTAGCAAGACGGCATGGGTATAGGCGCCGATGCCCAGGAAGGCGGCATGACCAAGCGAAACCTGGCCGGTATAGCCGGTCAGCAGCATCAGGCCGATGCCGACAATGGACAGAATGAAGACATAGGAGATCTCGCCCAGCCAGAAATCCTCCAGCATGAAGGGCGCCCCCAGCAGGGCCAGCAGCAGCAGGCCGTACCAGAACCTGTCCACATTGTCGCGGAACAGGTTGATGTCCTGATTGTAGTTGGTCTTGAAGAAGAAGCGCATCTGGTTAAGACCCCTACACCCGCTTGCGGCCGATATTGCCAAACAGGCCCTGCGGCCGCAGGAACAGCACGACCAGGATCACCACATAGGCGGCCACGTCCTTGAAGCCTTCCGGCAGGTAGATACCCGAGAACTGTTCGATCACGCCGATCACCAGACCGCCGATCACGGCACCGGGAATGGAGCCAAAACCGCCGAGCACCGCGGCGGCGAATGCCTTCAGGCCGAGCAGGCCGATGGTGACGTCGATCAGCGCCACCGGGGCCAGCAGAATGCCGGCAACAGCGGCGACGCCGGCGGAAATCGCCCAGATCAGCGAGAAAACCATCTTCACCGGAATGCCCATGTAATAAGCGGCAAGCTGGTTCTGCGAGGCCGCCTGCATGGCCACGCCGATGCGGGTATAGCGGAAGAAGGCATAGAGCGCGGCGCAAAGGATGGCGGTGCCCGCAACAATGGAGACGTTGACGTCGGCAATGACGAAACCGCCGGCCTTGGTGACGCCATCAGTGAACGGCGTGGCAAACGCCCGGGTCTCGGTACCCCAGATCATCGAGGCCGCGGCGCGGAAGATGAAGCCCAGACCGATGGTCAGCATCACCACGGCGAATTGCGGTTGGCCGATCACCTGCCGCAACACGATGGTATCGAGCAGATAACCGAACACGGCCATGAACAGCACGGCACCGAGGAAGGCGAGCCAGTAATTGAAGCCCATCATCTCGATCAGGGTGAAGGCCACAAAGGCGCCCAGCATCAGCAGGTCGCCCTGGGCGAAGTTCACCATTTCGGTGGCTTTGTAGATCAGCACGAAGCCGAGCGCGATCAGGCCGTAGATACAGCCTGCCGCCAACCCGTTCAGCAGCAACTGGACAATCTCAGACAGCTTGCCGTCCTCCCAAATTTTATTGCCGGCGATTCTTGGTGCCGCCCTGGCGTGGTGGCAGATTAAGGAAGCTGGGCTGTAACGGTCAATCGCTTTCATGCTCGGATGAACGCTAATCACTTGACGTAACGTCAATTTTCGCGAGGCTGCAGCTATGTCGGTCCCCTTTGTCAAAAGCCTGGACTTCAGCTATGGCGCCGTCGCGGAACTAAGCCCGTTGGTGCGCCGGGTGGTGGCCCACAACCCTTCCGCCTTCACCTTCCACGGCACCGGTACCTACATAGTCGGGCGCGGCAAGGTGGCCGTGATCGACCCCGGCCCGGCCGATCCGGCGCATATCGATGCCCTGACCAACGCCCTGCGCCACGAAACCGTCACCCATATTCTGGTCACCCACACCCATCGCGACCATTCACCCGGCACGGTGGAACTGCAGCGGCGCACCGGTGCGCCCAGCTTCGCCTTCGGTCCGCACCCCCTGCCCAAAGGCGCCCTGGCGGTCGAAGAAGGCGGCGACCACGATTTCCAGCCCGACGAGATCATGACCGATGGCGATACGCTGGACGGCCATGGCTGGACCCTGACCGCGCTGCATACCCCGGGGCACATATCCAATCACCTCTGCTTCAATCTGCGCGAGGAACAGGCGCTTTTTTCCGGCGACCACGTGATGGGGTGGTCCACCACCGTGATTTCGCCGCCCGACGGCAACATGACGGATTACTATGCCTCATTGCGCCGGCTGCTGCCGCGCGAGGAAGACCGTTACTACCCCACCCATGGCGCGCCGATCGACATGCACAGCACCGGCCTGAAGCCGCAGCGCTTCGTGCAGGCCCTGCTGCAGCACCGAGCTGGACGCGAGGAGCAGATCCTGCGCTGCCTCTCTGCCGCCCCCCAGACGATCCCGCAGATGGTGACAACGATGTATCACGACGTTCCGTCGTATCTCCATCCTGCGGCCGCCCGCTCGGTGCTGGCGCACCTTATCCACATGACAGAAGAAGGGCGGGTCGTCAGCGACGGCCCGCCCGATGGAAGCGCTGTCTATCGACTGCCCTGAGCCTTACGCGCCCGGCGTCGGCAGCTTGTGATCCTTGAACTGCTCGCGCAGCTTGGTCTTGAGCAGCTTTCCGGTCGCGGTGTGCGGCAGCTCGGTGACAAAAACGATATCGTCGGGCAGCCACCACTTGGCCACCTTGCCCTCCAGGAACGCCATCAGTTCTTCCTTGGTGGCATCCTGGCCGGCCTTCTTGATCACCAGCAGCAACGGCCGTTCCTGCCATTTGGCATGGAACACGCCGATCACGGCGGCTTCCTGCACGGCTGGATGGCCGACGGCGGCATTCTCGAGGTCGATCGAGGAGATCCACTCGCCACCCGACTTGATCACATCCTTGGCGCGGTCGGTGATCTGCATGTAACCGTCGGGGTCCAGCGTGGCGACATCGCCGGTGGTGAACCAGCCATCCTTGTCGAGTACGTTGCCGCCTTCACCCTTGAAATAGCCCGCGGTAATCCACGGGCCGCGCACCTTGACGTTGCCGAAAGCCTTGCCGTCCCGCGGCAGCTCGTTGCCATCGTCATCGGTAATCTTGATCTCAACCCCGTAAACGGTGCGCCCCTGCTTGGATTGCACATCCAGGCGTTTTTCCAGCGGCAGGTCGGCATGCTTCTTCAGCAGGTTGCCCGTTGTGCCCAGCGGCGACATCTCGGTCATGCCCCAGGCGTGAATGACAAAGCAGTTGAACTGCTTGGCGAAGCGCTCGATCATGGCGCGCGGCGCAGCCGAACCGCCGATCACGCAGCGCTCCAGCTTGATGTCAGCCTTGGTGTCGAGGCCCGGATTGGCGTCGACATGCTGGAAGAAGGCGAGCCAGACGGTCGGCACGCCGAGCGAGAAGTTGCATTTCTCGTCGCGCAGCAGTTCATACACGCTCTTGCCATCCAGCGCCGGGCCGGGGAAGACCAGCTTGGCACCGCTCATGCAGGCGCCGTAGGGCACACCCCAGGCATTGGCATGGAATAGCGGGACGATCACCAGAGCGCTGTCGGCCGAACCCAGATTCAGGCCGTCGCGCTGGCACACGGCATAGGAATGCAGGACGGTCGAGCGATGTGAATATAATACGCCCTTCGGATTGCCCGTGGTGCCCGAGGTGTAGCACAGCGACGAAGCCGTCTTCTCGTCGAATTGCGGCCAGTCGAATTCGGCGCTTTCCTTGCCGATCAGTTCTTCATAAACGAGCAGGTTGGGTATCTTGCAGTCGGCCGGCACATGCGCGCGGTCGCTCATCAGCACGAAGCCTTTCACCGTCTTGAGCTGCGGCGCCAGTTTTTCCACCAGCGGCGCGAAGGTGAGGTCGAAGAACAGGTATTGGTCCTCGGCGTGATTGACGATGTAGTCTATCTGCTCGGGGAACAGGCGCGGATTGACGGTATGCAGTACCGCACCCATGCCCGATACGCCGTAATAGAGCTCGAAATGGCGATAGGTATTCCAGGCCAGGGTACCGATACGTTCGCCCATCTTGACGCCCAGCTTCGTCAGGGCATTGGCCAATTGCTTGGAGCGGCGGCTCAGGTCGCGGTAGGTATAGCGGTGGATCGGGCCTTCGACGGTACGGGTCACGATCTCGGTATTGCCGTGATACAGCGCGGCAAACTCGATCAGCGACGAAATCAGCAACGGACGGTCCTGGATAAGGCCCTGCATGCGCTTCCTCCCATTCACAAAAAGCGGCGCGGTTATGATTGAGGCGGGCGCAGTCTAGGATCGGCGATTGCCGCCCGCAAGCCGGGGGAGCATCGCGGCGCACCCGCTTCCCTAGCGACAGCCGCGCGGAACAACCTGCGGTACGTTTCAGCGCCCCTTAAAGACCGGCTTGCGCTTGGCCAGAAACGCATCGCGCCCTTCGGCAAAATCCTCGCTGTTGAACAGCAGGGCCTGATTATCGGCCTCCAGTGCCAGCAGGCTTTCCAGGGATTGCGGCCCGCGGGCCAGCGCCGCCTTGGTGAAGGCCATTGGCAGGGGGGCCTGGGCGGCAAATCGCGCGGCCAGGGCGAGCGCCGCCTCCAACGCCCTGCCGGGCTGCACCGCCTGGTCGGCGAGGCCGATGCGTAGGGCCGTCTCGCCGTCGATTTCCTCGGCCAGCATCAGCAGACGCCGGGCCCAGCCAGCATCAACCCGCTGCGGCACGGTCCATAACGCGGCCATGTCTGGCATCAGGCCAACCTTGCCGAACGAGCAGCAGAATTTCGCGTCGCTTGCGGCCACCACCTGGTCGCAGAGCAACGCCAGCGACATGCCGGCGCCATAGGCATAGCCTTCCACGGCGGCGATCACCGGCTTGGGCCCAGCCACAAGCAGCCGCACAAGCCGGTGCAGGTTGGCCAGCCGCTGCCGGCCCGCCACGCCCTGGGTATTCTGCATCGACGAGATATCGCCACCGGCACAGAAGGTGCCGCCGTTGCCAGTCAGCACAATGGCGCGGACCGCCTCCTCGGCCATGGCAAGCTCAACGGCAGCCAGCAAGTCGGCCCGCAAAGGCAGCGACAGGGCATTGCGCTTGGCTGGGTAATTCAGACGGATAATGCGTATCGCGCCCTGCGAATCAGCTGGGGTTTCGCTCACAACCAATAGATCACTCGCCGCCATCACCGCTCCTCATCCACGAAAAGCCGCATAAATATGCATTTTCTGCATTTATATTGGCCATTTGTAATAAAATTGCGCGTCGCGATTTGCTCAGATTTTAGACAGGCTGACCAGTTCCAAGCAGGACTGTAACCAAAGAGCCACACTAAATTTTGACGGATGTCATCTTAGCCGAGAAGCGTTTGTTGCACAGGAACTTGTCTGCTTAATGTCGCCCCGGGTTTCGATAAATTTTTTGGGATTTCGGAGGTAAGCCCCCATGAACAAGTTCGTAATGCGCGCCGCTTTTGCGGCCCTAGCCCTGACTGCTGCCACCCCGGCCATGGCCGAGGATCGTCTCAGCCTGACCCTGACGCCGGCGGTGGTGTCGGAATACTACTTCCGCGGCATCAGCCAGACCGACGGCCATCCAGCCTTCCAGCTCGGCGGCGAAGGCGCCTTCAAGATCAATGACACCTACACCGGCTATCTCGGTTTCTGGGGCAGCAACGTCGATTTCAACAACAGCGTCAGCGCCGAAACGGATCTGCTTGGCGGTTTCCGCGCCAGCTTCGACAAGCTGAGCCTGGATCTCGGCATGATCCGCTACATGTACTTGGATCAGCCAAGCAACAACGACACCTTCAACTTCACCGAAGTGAAGCTGACCGCGGCCTATGACTTCGGCTTCGCCATCCCGAGCGCCGGCATCTATTACAGCCCGAATTTCCAGCTCGACTCTGGCGACGCCACCTACCTGACCGCCGGCGTCACCGTGCCGCTGCCCGTCACCCAGTTCGAGCCGAAGATCATCGCCAACATCGGTCAGCAGACGATCGACAAGCCCGAAAACTTCTTCGGTACCGGTAACACTGACGACAAGTATCTCGACTGGAACATCGGCCTGTTCGCTTCCTACTGGGGCTTCACGGCCGGCCTGCAGTATGTCGACAGCGACCTGAAGAAGAGCCACTGCGCCAACGGTTCAAATTGCGGCCCTGCAGCGGTTGTCTCGCTCAGCTACGCCTACTCGTTCTGATCCGATCCTACCGGACGGCCTAACACAGCCGCCGCCATCTCCGGATGGCGGCGGTTTTTTATGCCCTAAACACGCTGATGCCGGCGATGCCGGCCATTGGCAGGCCACGCAGGCGCTGCATGTTCGCCTCATCGATGCCGCCCAGGGCATAGACGCCTAGATTGCCACTCTTGGCCTGCCGCGCCAGAGCGGCAAACCGCAGCACGCCAAGTCCGGCCGCGCCAGGATGGCTGGCGGTGGCAAAGACTGGCGAGACCAGCACCGCATCGATATCGGCCCGCACCGCCCGCGCCACCGCGCCGGCATCATGAGCCGCTGCTGTTACCAAGCAGAACTGTCGCCGCAGCCCAGCCGCCTGCGGCAGCAACCCCTGCGGCAGATGCACACCATCAGCGCCCAGAGCCCGGGCCAGCCGTGCATCGCCGGCCACCAAAAACAGCAAACCGCGCTGCCGGCACAGGAGCGCCATAGCGCGTCCCAGCGCCAGCCGCCGCTCGTAAGGCCATTCGTAATGGCGCAGGATCGCAGCGCCGCCTTTTGGCAGGCACCGCATCGCCGGCAATGGATCGGGCAGCCGCCGGGCGTCGGTAAGCAGGATACGCGGCGGGAACAGCCGGGGCTTTCGCCCGGGGATGCGGATTGGTAGCTTGCGGCCGTGTTGATTCATCGCCGCAGCCTGCCATGACCATACCGCCGCCGGAAGCCTCTCTCGCCGACCGCCTTGCCGCCGTACGGCATCAGATCGCGGAGGCCGCGGCTGAGGCTGCACGCGATCCGGCCGGCGTGACATTGATCGCCGTGGCCAAGACTTTCCCGGCCGAAGCGGTGGCCGAGGCGCTGGCCGCCGGCCAGCGCCATTTCGGCGAGAACCGCGTGCAGGAAGGCATGGCGAAATATCCCGCCCTGCGCGAGCGTCATCCCGATCTGGTGCTGCACCTGATCGGCCCGCTGCAGACCAACAAGGTGAAACAGGCGGTGGCACATTTCGATGTGATCCATACCGTCGACCGCGAAAGCCTGGCACAGGAACTGGCCAAGGAATTCGCCAAGACCGGCCGCCGCCTGCCCTGCTTCGTGCAGGTGAATACCGGCGAGGAACCGCAGAAGGCCGGCTGCGCACCGCGAGATGCCGATGCCTTTGTCGCCGCCTGCCGTGCGCTGGATCTGCCGGTGGTAGGCCTGATGTGCATTCCGCCGGCCGAAGAGGAACCGGCACCGCATTTCGCGCTCTTGAACAAGATCGCGAGACGCAACGGGCTTGATCAGCTCAGCATGGGGATGAGCGGCGATTTCGACACGGCGGTGATGCTGGGCGCCACCCATGTGCGCGTGGGCAGCGCGATTTTCGGCGGCCGCAGCTACGCGCCGGCCGCCTGAACAACTCAGTTCTTCTTCGTGGTGCCACCCGAAGCGAGCGTGACCTTGTCGCCGGCGATCACGAAGGTCACCGAGCCATCGCTGGTCTTGTAGCTCCACTGCTCCAGCGGGCCGAGCTTCTGGATCTCGGTCGGACGGCCCAATGCCTTTTCCAATTCGGCCTTGGTGCCGGCCTTCTCGGCCTTGCGCAGGGCCTCGTCGGTCGTGGGCGGGCCGCAGGCAATCAAAGCCAGAGGCAGAAGCAAGGCTAAAACAAAACGGGTCGGGCGGGCCATGTGGCAGGCTCCCTATGCAAAGAGGCTATGCCAGTAAAGCGGCCGGCCCGACCCGCGTAAAGCGGCGAATCGTACTTGACCGA
Source organism: Ferrovibrio sp. (assembly GCF_046297895.1). GTDB lineage: Bacteria > Pseudomonadota > Alphaproteobacteria > Ferrovibrionales > Ferrovibrionaceae > Ferrovibrio. Next base: position 192,238 of record NZ_JBKBHC010000008.1, read on the forward strand.
ACTCAGAACTGCAGCGGGGTCGCCTGCCGCACGCCGGGGATCGCCTTCACCTTGGCGGCAACATCGGCCGGGATCGGACCATCGACCTCCACCAGACAGATGGCCTCCTGGCCGCGCGCGGCACGGCCGAGGTGGAAGGTTGCGATATTGATGCCCGCATCGCCGAGCACGGTGCCCAGCCGCCCGATGAAGCCCGGCTTGTCCTCGTTGGTGACGTAAAGCATGTTCGGGCCGAGTTCGGCATCGATGTCGATGCCCTTGATCTCCACCACGCGCGGCTTCTTGTCGGCGAATAGCGTACCCGACAGATGCCGCACCTTGTCGGCATGGATGGTGACGCGCATCAGCGTGTGATAGTCGCCCTCGCGATCATGCTTGACCTCGGAAACCTCGATATTGCGTTCCTTGGCCACCAGCGGCGCATTGACCATGTTGACGCTGCTCAACTGGCGGCGCAGCAATCCCTCCAGCACAATGGCGGTGAGCGGGCGCGTGTTCAGTGTCGCCACATGGCCTTCATACTCGATCATCACCTTGGTCAGATTGGCCTCCGCCAATTGGCCAACGAAACTGCCAAGCTGTTCGGCCAGCTTCATGTAGGGCTTCAGCTTCGGCGCGTCCTCGGCCGAAACCGAGGGCATGTTCAGCGCGTTGGTGACGGCGCCCGAAATCAGGTAATCGGAAATCTGCTCGGCCACCTGCAGGGCGACATTCTCCTGCGCCTCATTGGTCGAGGCGCCAAGATGCGGCGTGGCAATGAAGCGTTCGTGGCCGAACAGCACGTTCTCTTTGGCCGGCTCGGTGACGAACACGTCAAAGGCCGCACCCGCCACATGGCCGCTATCCAGAGCCGCCTTCAGGTCGGTTTCGTTGACCAGGCCGCCGCGGGCACAGTTGACGATGCGCACGCCCTTCTTGCACTTGGCCAGCGCCTTGGCATCCAGGATGTTCTTGGTCTGCTCGGTCAGCGGTGTGTGCAGGCTGATGAAATCGGCACGAGCCAGCAGCTCGTCAAGCTCGACCTTCTCGATCCCCAGCGCGGTGGCGCGCTCGGGCGTCAGGAACGGATCGTAGCCCACCACGCGCATCTTCAGGCCCTGGGCCCGGTCGGCGACGATGGAGCCGATGTTGCCGCAACCGATCAGGCCCAGCGTCTTGCCATACAACTCGACGCCCATGAAACGGTTCTTTTCCCACTTGCCGGCCTGGGTGGAGCGGTCGGCCTGCGGAATTTCGCGGGCCAGCGCCATCATCATGGCCACGGCATGCTCGGCTGTGGTGATCGAATTGCCGAACGGCGTGTTCATCACGCAGACGCCGCGCGCGGTGGCGGCCGGGATGTCGACATTGTCGACGCCGATGCCGGCGCGGCCGACGACCTTCAGGTTTTTCGCCGCTTCCAGCACCTTGGCGGTGACCTTGGTGGCTGAGCGGATCGCCAGGCCATCGTACTCGCCGATGATGGCGAGCAGTTCCTCGGGCTTCAGCCCCGTCTTGATATCGACCTGTACGCCGCGCGACTTGAAGATGTCGACGGCGGCGGGGCTCAGTTCGTCGGAAATCAGAACCTTGACCATGGATATAGTCCTCGAATTTCGGATGGAGGAAAACGGGCGCCGCTTCAGCGACGCCCGCTCAAAGCGCGATCAGGCTGCCGCAGCCGGCTTGTAGGTTGCCTTCACCTCGGCGAAGGCCCAGTCGAGCCAGGGGCAGAGCGCGGCCACATCAGCAGTTTCCACCGTGGCGCCACCCCAGATGCGCAGGCCCGGAGGTGCGTCGCGATAGGCCCCGATATCCAGCGCCACGCCCTCTTTCTCCAGCAGGCTGGCAATCTGCTTGGCCGCCGCTTCCTGGTCCTTCGGACCCAAAGCGGTGAACCAGGGATCGACCACCTTGAGGCAGATCGAGGTATTGGATCGCACCGCCGGATCGGCGGCCAGGAAACCGACCCAGTCGGTCTTGGCGGCCCAGTCGGTGATCGCTTTCAGGTTGGCTTCCGAGCGGGCGATCATGCCCTTCAGGCCGCCGACGCTCTCGCCCCATTTCAGGGCGTCGATGATGTCCTCGACGCACAGCATGGATGGCGTGTTGATCGTTTCGCCCTTGAAGATGCCTTCGATCAGCTTGCCGTCCTTGGCTATGCGGAAGATCTTGGGCAGCGGCCAGGCCGGGGTGTAGGTCTCCAGGCGCTGCACCGCGCGCGGGCTCAGCACGATCATGCCATGCGCCGCCTCGCCGCCCGTCGCCTTCTGCCACGACCAGGTGGTGACATCCAGCTTGGACCAGGGCAGGTCCATGGCGAACACAGCCGAGGTGGCGTCGCAGATCGACAGGCCTTCGCGGTTATCGGCGATCCAGTCGCCGTTCGGTACCTTCACGCCCGACGTGGTGCCGTTCCAGGTGAAGACCACGTCGCGGGTCCAGTCCACCTGTTTCAGGTCGGGGATTTCGCCATAACCGGCTTTCAGCGTGCGGACATCCTTGAGCTTGAGTTCCTTGGAGATGTCCGCCCCCCAGCCGGAGCCGAAGCTTTCCCAGGCCAGCACGTCGACGCCGCGCGGGCCGAGCAGCGACCAAAGCGCCATCTCCACGGCGCCGGTGTCGGAGGCCGGCACGATGCCGATCCGGTAATCGGCCGGGATGCCAAGGATCTTGCGATGCAGTTCGATCGCCTCGACCAGACGGGCTTTGCCCTCTTTCGAGCGGTGCGAACGGCCGACCAGAGCGTCTTTCAGAAGTTCGGGGGTCCAGCCGGGGCGCTTGGCGCAGGGGCCGGAAGAGAAATGCGCCCGAGCGGGGCGCGCGGCAGGCTTAGCCATTTGTCTATCCTTCCAGATAGTAAGCGCCCCGTTGGGGGGGCGTGTCCCGCAGCCCTTCTACTCGGAGTCAGGGGCCGGGTGCAATGGCCATTTCGCCGCAGCTATAGAAAAACCGCGCCAACAGCCTGCACGTGGCCAGCCTGCAACGCCAGGTCAGGCCTGTTTGCCTTCCTGCTCGGCCAATTCCATCAATCTTGGCGCCCGATCCGACACCTCGCGCAGGATCGTCTCTGCTACCAACAGTCGCTTGCGGGCATCTTCGTCCAGCACGCCTTCGATACCCTCGCGGTCGATCCGGTCGACCGTCTCCCGCAATTCCCAGATCGTGGCCAGGAACACCTTCTGTGTGCCGATCGGCAGCACTTCGGTCCCTTCCAGGGCAGGGAAAACCCTTAGTACAACGTCAATCTTCATGCGCAAGAGATCGACGATCAGCTGGCTGTGATAGTCTTTCAGCTTGGCCAAGGCCGCCGGCTCGGCATGCTCCATGCGGTCCTCGATCAGGACCAGCACGCCCTCGATCTCGGTCAGGGCATCGCGGTATTCGTAATACGGCTCGTAGGTGGCGTGACTGATCCGCGCAATGGCTTCTTCCGCCATCTTCCGCGCCCGCTTGGTCTGACGCCTTAAAGCGTCGAGCAGGGTCTCGATTTCATCGGCCTTGTAGCGCTTGCCGGTAATCTTGGCCATCCCAATCACTCGGAATCCCGGAATGGGGGCATATTACCCATTCCGCCCGACAAGAAAACGGCCAGCGCGGGGGAAACCGCGCCGGCCGGCCATGTCGGTTGGTTAGGCTGGCTGCAAATTCAATCGAGCTTGGCACCCGACTGCTTCACCACCTCAGCCCAGCGCTTGATCTCGGCATCCAGGAAGGTGGCGAACTGGGCCGAGGTCATGCTCGGCACGTCCGAGCCGTTGTTGAGCCAGATTTCCTTCAGTTCCGGCGACTGCAAAGCCGCCTGCACTTCCTTGTACATGCGCTCCACGATCGGGGCCGGCGTACCCTTCGGCGCCCACATGGCATACCAGGTCGAGACCTCGTAACCGGCGAGGCCGGCCTCGGCCGCGGTCGGCACATCAGGGAAAGCAGGCGAACGTTTCGATGCGGCCACGGCCAGCGCCTTGATGCGGCCGGCCTTGATCTGCGCGGCCGACGATCCCAGTCCGTCGAACATCATCTCAACCGCCTGGCCGCCGACAAGATCCTGCATTGCCGGGCCCGCACCGCGATAGGGCACATGGGCGATCTCGGTTTTGGTCATGATCTTGAACAGTTCGCCGGCCAGGTGATGCGAGGTGCCATTGCCTGCGGAGGCATAACTCATCTTGCCGGGCTTGGCCTTCGCCTCGGCAATCAGCTCCTGCAATGTCTTGGCCGATGTGCGGCTGGCATTCACCACCACCACCTGCGGCGGCTGCGCGATCACCGTCACCGGCACGAAATCCTTCACGATATCGTAGTCGAGCTTGGGATACATCGAGGGCGCAATCGCATGATGGGCACCGCCAATGAAGAAGTTGTAGCCGTCCGGCGTGGCGCGCGCAGCCAGGCCAGCACCCAGCGTGCCACCGGCGCCACCGCGATTGTCGATCACGATCTGCTTGCCGAGTTGCTTGGTGAGTTGAGCCGCAAGCGGACGGGCAAAGGCGTCGGTGCCGCCACCGGCGGGAAACGGCACGATGATGGTAATCGACCGATCCGGCCAAGCCTGGGCCATGACGGGACCGGTCACTGCCACTGCGACAATGGCCGTTGCAAGGCACAGGAAACGTCTGGAGATCGAATGCATTGGTTCCTCCCGTAATTCTTATGATCTCGTTGCCCGATGATTCTTACGGCAAAGCCCGGTGGAGACCAACCAATTCGTTGGAGCCGCAACTGTTTTGCTGCGCTGCAGCGTTCAGCCGCCCAGCAGGATGGCGATTCCCAGCGCGGCGAAGGCAGCGGCGGCAACGAAACGGATCGGTTTCAGCGGCAGGCGCGTGACGATTTTCTGCCCCAGCATCACCACAGGCGCATTGGCCAGCATAAGGCCCAGCGTACTGGCCGCCGTGACCAGCAATACCGAGTCAAACCGGGCCGCCAACGCAGTGGTCGCGAGCTGGGTCTTGTCGCCGGTCTCGGCGAGAAAGAACGCGATCAGCGTGGTAATGAATACGCCGTTGCGCGTCTTCGGCGCGTCATTCTCATCCAGCCTGTCGGGAATCAGCGTCCAGACCGCCATGGCGAGGAATGACGCCGCCAGCGCCCAGCGCAGCACCTTCGGCTCGACCAGTCCCTCGATCCACACGCCCAGCGTGGCGGCGAGGGCGTGATTGGCCAGTGTGGCGCACAGGATCGCGGCCATGATCGGCAGCGGACGGCGGAACCGGGCCGCCAACAGCAGGCTCAGCAACTGGGTCTTGTCGCCAATCTCGGCAACGGCCACCAGACCGGTGGTGGTCAGGAACGGCGCAATAACGTCGGCATTGAACACGGGGCATCTCGCAACGGACCGGGCGGCGGACAGGGCCATAGGCTGCGTTTCCCGCCGCCCGGTCCGGGCTTCGGAAAAGCAAGCCTAAGGTCTCGCCAGGTTGGTCCGGAGCAGATGCCCGAACCGGCCGGTCAGCGCCAAGCCGTTGGGGCTGGTTTCCCGCCGGCTAGTCTGTTGACGCTGCCCCCGCTCTGGCAGCCGCAATGGCGGCCCGGCGGGCGGCTACTCCCCAAAGGGTGCGGCAGATGTGTAGCCCGGCCGTGTTCAGCCTGCAAGCGGCGCGGTCGCAAGCATGCGTCAGGGAATGGGTTCAGGATTGATCCAGCGCAGGGAAACGGACGTTTTCCCGTGCGAATATTCCAAACAATTCGCAGCCCTGGAGTATCTCGGCCATGTCGACCCGCTATTCCCTGCCCCTCATCCTGCTGCACTGGCTGGCCGTGCCGGCCATGCTGGCCGCCTTCATCATCGGCGAGGTGATGGAAGACCTGCCGCGTGGTCCGGAAAAGATTTCCGTGATGGGCTGGCATATCCTGGCCGGCCTGACCGTGGCGGCATTGCTGCTGCCGCGCATTGCCATCCGCCTGCGCGGCGTGCCGCCGATGCATGGCGAGGCGGCTTTCTGGGAAGCCGGCCTGGCCCGCGCGGCACATCTCGTCATGTATGCCGTGATGCTGCTGCTGCCTTTGACCGGGCTGCTGTCGATCCTGGCCGGCACCCGAACCGTACCCGTGCTTGGGCTGTTCGAACTGCCGGCGCTGTTCCCGTTATCCTGGCTGCATGAGGCGATGGAGGAGGTCCACGAGGCCGTCGCCCGGGTTTTCCTCGTCACTCTGGTGATGCATGTCGCCGCCACCCTCTGGCATGTGCTGGTGCGTCGCGACGGGGTCCTCCGCCGCATGCTGCCGGGCCGGAACTGAAAAAAAGCCGTGGTTGTGCCTCCCGGTCCCCTCCCCGGCGGAACATAAATAGAATTTGCAATCTCCGGTAAATAATCGTACCGATTCCAGGGGTTGAACTAAACCGCATCGGGAAAACCGGGCATGGTCGCGCGCTGCAGAACCGTGGCGTTTCAGGGCATCGACGTCATGCCCGTGGATGTTCAGGTCCAGCTCTCCAACGGGCTGCCGGCCTTTGCTGTTGTCGGCCTGGCCGACAAGGCAGTTGGGGAAAGCCGCGAACGTGTGCGCGGTGCGCTGGGCGCGTTGGGGCTGGCACTGCCACCCAAGCGCATCACCGTCAACCTGGCGCCGGCGGACCTGCCCAAGGAAGGCAGCCATTACGACCTGCCGATTGCGCTGGCGCTGCTGGCGGCGATGAACGTGCTGCCGCCCGATATGCTGGAGGGTTTCGTGGCCCTGGGCGAGCTCGGCCTCGATGGCGCCATCGGCACAGTGAGCGGCGTTTTGCCGGCGGCGATCGCGGCCCATGGCGAGGATCGCGGGCTGATCTGTCCCGCCGGCCAGGGCAATGAGGCGGCCTGGGCAGGTGATGCCCAGCGTGTGCTGGCCGCGCCCAGCCTGCTGGCGCTGATCAATCATTTCCGCGGCAGTCAGGTACTGCCCCCGCCCACGCCGCAAAGTGTCGAACCTGCCGACGCGCCCCTGCCTAACCTGCGCGACATCAAGGGCCAGGAAAGCGCGCGCCGCGCCCTCGAGATCGCCGCAGCCGGGGCGCATAACCTGCTGTTCATCGGCCCGCCCGGTGCCGGCAAGTCGATGCTGGCCCAGCGTCTGCCCGGCATCCTGCCGCCGCTGGATGCCGGCGAAATCCTGGAGGTGAGCATGATCGCCTCGCTGGCTGGCCAGATCAGCGAGGGGCGGATCACCCGGCAGCGGCCCTTTCGCAACCCGCATCATTCGGCCTCGATGGCGGCCCTGATCGGCGGTGGCCACCGTGCAAAACCCGGCGAGGTTAGCCTGTCGCATCTGGGCGTGCTGTTTCTCGACGAGTTGCCCGAGTTCAACCGCCAGGCCCTCGATGCCCTGCGTCAGCCGCTGGAAACCGGGCAGGCGGTGGTGGCGCGCGCCAATGCCCATGTCAGTTATCCCGCACGATTCCAGCTCGTGGCCGCGATGAACCCCTGCCGCTGCGGTCATCTCGACGATCCCGCACTGGCCTGCGGCCGCGCGCCGAGATGCGCCGGCGAATATCAGGCCCGTCTCTCCGGCCCCCTGCTTGACCGTATCGATCTGACCCTGGAGGTACCCACCGTTAGACCGGCCGATCTGAGCGCGCCACCGACTGGCGAAGACTCTGCCACTGTCGCGGCGCGGGTGGCCATGGCGCGCGAGATCCAGCGCGACCGCTATGCCCGCACCGGCAGCGGCGGCCTCTCGCGCGATGGCCGCCGAGTGATCCGCACCAATGCCGAAGCCGATGGCGAGTTGCTGGAGCGCATATCCATGCCTGATGCCGCGGCGCGCGAGTTGCTGACCCAGGCGGCCAGCGCCATGCATCTCACCGCACGTGGTTATCACCGCGTTCTGCGCGTGGCCCGCACCTTGGCCGATCTGGAAGGCGTGGATGCGGTGCGCCGTCCGCATGTGGCCGAGGCGCTGAGCTACCGCCGGCTGGCATTCGTGCGATAGTCAATCATGGGGAGAACATGTTCTACAGCGGCCATGAATCAATCAATTTTAAACAATGCGACGAAGGCTTGATCTTTTATCCATACGGCACTTTCGCCCGCGGATACGTTATCGCTCCGGAGGAACGGCCTCAACTGGAGACCTACATCCGCCGTTGGACATATTGGGCTGCAGCTCTGATCGGACTTCAGGTTGCGCTCAATGCGTGGATAGGATGGCAGCACAGCTTGGCCATCAGCCTGCCAGGCGTAGTCGTTCTGATTGCCATCTATTATCTGCGCATGCGTCGTTGGTCATCCGAAAGAACCCCTGCTGTCGCACGCCTGTCGCTGCAGGAAAGCATCGAAAATCAGGCCCGCACGATGCCCAGCCTCTGGATATACACATTGCTGATTTTCTGCTTTCTGAGCTTTCTCGGAGCAATATGGCTTTTAACAATACCCTCTGAAAGCAATCGCTTGACTCTCTGGTTGGGTCTACCACTTCTGGGATACGGCACTTACCATTTCATCAAGCTGGCAATCGCAAGACTGCGCCTGGCGCGAGCAGCTCATCCAGATACAAATCACATAAAATGAAAAAAAGGCGCCACAAGGCGCCCTTTCTTTTTCTGGATTTCTCAGTCCGCTTACGCAGCCAGCAACGGCATTTCCACTGCAGCCCCGCGCCCGCCCACCAGCAGATCGAGATCGAGCAAAGACACCATGCGCTCCTCGCGCGCCAGCAGGGCGGTGAGAAAGGCATCTTCTGCCTGCATACCCGTCTTCGGAACAGGCTGCAATTCGCGGTCGCCTACCGAAAGGATGTCAGACACCGCATCCACCAGCAGGCCGTAGAAACCACTTGCTGCCTCCACCACGATCACCACATGGGTGGCACTCGGCATGCTGCATTCCGCACCGAGGCGGATGCGCAGGTCGTAGATCGGCACGACCTGCCCCCTGAGGTTGATGATGCCGCGCACCGCCGCGGGACAGTTGGGCAGCGGCGTCTCGATGCTCCAGCCGCGGATTTCCCGCACGCTGAGGATACCGATGCCATATTCCTGCCCGGCCGCAGCGAAGGTGAGATATTCGCGCACGGCACCATCGCCGCTGGCCGTGTCGGTTAGCGCCAGCGCGTCCATCAGAACTGCTCCCACTCTTCGGCCTCGGCCTTCGGCACGGCTTTGCCGCGCGCTGCCGTCGTCTTCATCGCAGGGACAGCTTTGGCCGCCGCGCGCTTTCCCGCCACGACCGTCAGCGCCGGACGCGTCGCGGCAACCTGGCCGCCGACCTTGTAGCGCTGCACTAGGGTTGCAAGTTCCTCGGCCTGGTTCGATAGCGACTGGGCGGAAGCAGAGGTCTCTTCCACCAGGGCGCCATTGCGCTGGGTCATCTCGTCCATCTGGCCGACGGCGGTATTGATCTGCTCCAGACCCGAAGCCTGCTCGCGCGAGGCAGCAGCGATTTCGGCCACGATGTCCGACACCTTCTTGATCGACGAGACGATCTCGGTCAGCGACGAACCTGCCTGATTGACCAGCGCGGCACCGGCCTTGACCTGCCCGTTCGATGTCTGGATCAGCGCCTTGATGTCCTTGCTGGCATTGGCCGAGCGCTGCGCCAGCGAGCGCACCTCCTGCGCGACGACGGCAAAGCCCTTGCCCGCCTCGCCGGCCCGCGCCGCTTCCACCGAGGCATTCAGTGCCAGCAGGTTGGTCTGGAAGGCGATTTCGTCGATCAGGCCGATGATGTCGGAGATCTTCTGGGCGCTTTCCTCGATCTGGCTCACCGCCGCCACTGCGTCACGAACCACATTGCCGCCCTTCTCGGCGGTATCGCGCGCGGCCGTGGCCAGCTGGCTGGCCGCCTGGGCGTTGTCGGCATTCTGCTTCACCGTGGTGGTGACCTCATGCATCGAGGCGGCGGTCTCCTCGATCGAGGCCGCCTGGCTTTCCGTGCGCTGGGCCAGATCCTGGCTGCCGGTCGAGATTTCCGCCGAGGCTGCGGCAATCGTCTCGGAGGCCTCGCGAATACCCCCGATGATATCGGTCATCGCATCAACCAGATTATTCATGCCCTCGCACAACGTGCGGATTTCGCCGGACTTGCCCTCCAGGTCGATGCGCTGGGTCAGGTCGTTAGCCTTGGTGGCTTCCACAACGGCCTGCACCTGGTGCACGGCCTGCTGCATCATCTGCGCCGCTTTGGTCTGCGCCGTTATGTCGGTGGCATACTTGACCACCTTGTAGGGCCGGCCGTTGGCATCCATGATCGGATTGTAACTGGCCTGGATCCACACTTCCGTGCCGCCCTTGCCGATGCGCTTGTACTGGCCGGCATCATATTCGCCGCGGCCCAGCTTGGCCCAGAAGTCGCGATATTCGGCGCTGTCGCGATAAGCCGGCTCGACGAACAGGCTGTGATGCTTGCCCTTCACTTCGTCAAGCGTATAGCCCAGAGTCTTCAGGAAGTTCTCGTTGGCCTGCAGGATCTTGCCGTCCAGGGTGAACTCGATCACCGCCTGCGCCTTGTTGATCGCCGCCAACTGGCCTTCGTAGTTGGCCATCGTCATCTTCTGCTCGGTAATATCGGTCGCGAACTTGACGACCTTGTAAAGCTTGCCGCGCTTGTCGAAGATCGGGTTATAGCTGGCCTCGATCCAGATTTCCTTGCCACCCTTGCCAATCCGCTTGTACTGGCCTGTGTCGAATTCGCCGCGCCCCAGCTTGGCCCAGAAGTCGCGATACTCGGCGCTGGCACGATAGGCTGGTTCGACAAACAAGCTGTGATGCTGGCCTACGATTTCGTCGAGGGTATAACCCAACGCCTTCAGGAAATTGGCATTGGCATGCAGAATCTTGCCATCCAGGGTGAATTCGATCACTGCCTGGGATTTGTTGATGGCGTCGAACTGGGCCCGCAAATCGCTGGTCGCCGACGCACCCGAAAACTGGAACATTGCTGATCGTCCTTATCTGTATTCTCCCGGCGGAGCGCCGATGGTTGTATTGTCATACGTACACAAAGAGGTATCGGATCGAAATGTTTTTATTTACTAATATCAATAAGTTACAAAACTGAAATTCTGCATGTGCCCCCTACTGGTTTCCGCGATACGCAGACGCCTAAACTCAAGACAGAAATCCGACCGAAAGCCACAGGGAAACAATGATGATCAAAGCCGTCCGCTATTCCCAATTCGGCAAAGCCCACGACGTGGCCGAGTTGATCGACCTGCCCAATCCAGGCCAGCCAAAGAGCGGCGAGGTGCTGATCGATGTGGAAGCCTCGCCGATCAATCCGGCCGACCTGCTGCAATTCGAGGGCAAATACGGCGCCGCGCCGCCGCCCCTGCCGGTGATGGCCGGTGGCGAGGGCGTGGGCATCGTACGTGTCGTTGGCGAAGGCGTTACACACCTGAAGGCCGGAGACCGCGTGCTGCTGCTCTTTGCCGGGCGCGGCAACTGGCGCAGCAGCCTGGTCGCCAAGGCGGCGAGACTGTTTGCATTGCCCTCGGGCGTGGATCCACTGCAGCTTGCCATGCTCACGGTCAATCCGCCCACGGCGATGCTGATGCTGCAGAATTTCGCAACATTGAACAGCGGCGACTGGGTGATCCAGAATGCCGCCAATTCGGGCGTGGGCCACAGCGTGATCGCGCTGGCCCGGCGCCGTGGCCTGCGCAGCATCAATGTCGTGCGGCGCGCCGAACTCGCCCGCGAACTGCAGGTCCTGGGTGCCGACAGCGTGCTGGTGGATGGCCCCGATCTGCCCGCGCAGGTCAGGGCGCTGACCGGTAGCGATGCGCTGCCGAAACTCGCTATCGACGCCGTAGCCGGCGAGGCGACCGGCCGACTGGCACAAACCCTGGCAGAAGGCGGCGTGGTGGTGAATTACGGCATGCTGTCGGGCCAGCCCTGCACACTGCCCCCGGGCGATGTGGTCTTCCGTGACATCAGCCTGCGCGGCTTCTGGCTGGCGCGCTGGTTCGCCAGCGCCAGTCCCGACGAGATGCGCAAGATCTATGGCGACCTGACACGGCTGATAGCCGACGGCACCATCCATGTATCAGTTGAAGCCATCTATCCGCTGGAAAGAATCAGGGAGGCGCTGGCTCACGCCGCGCGCGAAGGCCGCAAAGGCAAGATCCTGATCACGCCCCAAACATAGCCGGGGCGACGCTACTCGGCCTCTGACAGATAAATGGCGGCGAGGATCTTGTTGACTTTGCCGCCATCCATCAGGGGCAGGGCCAGCTTGTCCATCAGCAGATACTCCCTGGCGGAGGGACTGCTGCGCGAAATGTAAATGGGCCGGGCACCGCGGATGACCTCGCGATATTCGAGCGCCGGTTTCTGCCCAATCAGCGGGACACAATCGGCTACCCGCCGGCCGGTCAGGTCAAAACCGAAAATGCGCACCAATTCGGTGCCATAGAGACGGTAGCTGATATCCTCGCCATCGCAATCCAGGATCATAAGATGGCCCAGCCAGGGCCGCAGATCCTCGATGGTGAAGTCGTTGCGCGACGGCGCCGGGCGGCTGCCGCGTTTGTCGAGCCAGAGATCGTAAAGCGCGCGCAGAGCCGGGCTGCTGATCGCTGGCGCTTCCGCTCCGCCGTCATTGTTAAAAATCTGTCCGAACTGGATCATGCCGATGTGTCCGTATGAGTCCCTAAACGGCTGCGGCCTGCGTCCGTTCCCAGCCCTTCTTTTACCGGCTGACCCACCATAATCCTGAATTACGATTTAGTAACACCCCCTTTCACAAGCGAAAGATTCGGTAACGACTTTTGACCAGATGGCACAGACCTTTCCGCCCTTGGTCCATGGCAGAAAACATGCCGTCTGGGCATAGTGCGCGGGTCTCAGCCACCCGGGATTCCCAATGACCTTCATCAATTCACTCGCAGAACTGGAAGCGCTCTACGGCACGCCGCTGGAAACCTCCACGGTCAAGGAAATCGATCGTATCTCGCCTGAATACCGCGCCTATATCGAGGCCTCGCCATTCGTCACACTGGCAACGGCCGGACCGGAAGGCCTGGACTGCTCGCCACGCGGCGACCGCCCCGGATTCGTGCGGGTAGCCGATGAAAAGACGCTGCTGCTGCCTGACCGCCGCGGGAACAACCGCATCGATTCCTTGCGCAATATCCTGCGCGATCCCCGTGTGGCCCTGCTGTTCCTTTTGCCTGGGCTGGGCAATACCCTGCGGGTCAATGGCCGCGCACGCCTCAGCATAGACCCCGAATTGCTGGCATCTTTCGCGGTGGAGGAAAAGCCGCCGCGTTCGGTGGCGGTTATCACCGTGGACGCCGTGTACTTCCAATGTGCTCGAGCCGTGATCCGTGCCGAACTGTGGAACCCAGCCCGGCATCTGGAAAAGGACAGCCTGCCCAGCCCCGGCCAGATCCTCGCCTCGCTCAGCCAGCAGCGCATCGGCGGCGAGGAGTATGATCGCACCTGGGCCGATCGGGCTCGCCAGACGATGTGGTGAATCCGGTTTTTAAGGGAATCTGGCTTTCACAGGCCGGAGGCATGCTGGCGCCGCCCACCACCCGACGCAAAAGCCACATGAAGTCAGCCTCTTGCCCGGCGCGACTGGCGCCTGACGGGCCAAAAAGTTACAAAACCATGCCTCGTCCAGATTCCCCGAGTTGCCCGCGATGACCTTCAAAACAGATATTGCCGTGATCGGCGCCGGCCCGGTCGGCCTGTTCGCCGTGTTCGAATGCGGCATGGTCGGCCTGAAATGCCATGTGATCGACGCGCTGGACGCGATCGGAGGGCAATGCAGTGCGCTGTATCCGGAAAAACCGATCTATGACATTCCGGGCTTTCCGATGATCTCAGGCGCGGGCCTGGTCGAGAATCTGGAAGCGCAGGCCGCACCCTTTGCGCCCGCCTATCATCTTGGCCAGCGGGTCGAGCGCCTGGAGCGCTTGGCTGGAAATGCCGGTTTCCGGCTCGCCACTTCCAAGGGCACCACCATCGAGGCTCGCGCGGTGATCATTGCAGCCGGCGCCGGCGCCTTCGGCCCCAACCGCCCCCCCCTGCCCGGCATCGAGGCCTATGAAGGCCTGCCTGGGGGCAACGGCGTGCAGTATCTGGTGCGCCGCGCCGAGGATTATCGGGGCAAACGCATCGTAATTGCTGGTGGTGGCGATTCCGCTGTCGATTGGGCGCTGATGCTGCATGGCATTGCCGCCCATATTGATTTCGTACATCGACGCGACCAGTTCCGAGCCGCTCCCGACAGCGTAGGCAAGCTGCGTGCGCTGAACGGGCAAGGCCTCGACATTGTGGTGCCTTACCAACTCGACTCACTCGAAGGCGAAACCGGTCGGCTGCAGGCCGTGATCGTGAAATCGCTGGAGGGAGAGAGTCGTCGCCTGCCGGCCGATGCATTGCTGGCTTTCTTCGGTCTGCGCAGCGAACTCGGGCCAATCGCGCAATGGGGTCTGGAGATCGAGCGCCATCATGTGCCGGTGGATCCGGCCACCTGCCAGACGACGCAACCCGGCATCTTCGCCATTGGCGACATCGCCACCTATCCCGGCAAACTGAAACTGATCCTGACCGGCTTTGCCGAAGCGGCTGTGGCTGCACATGCGATCTATCCGCTGCTGCATGGCGGCCAACCGCTCCATTTCGAGTATTCCACCTCGAAAGGAAAACCTGGGGCTTAGACGATCCGACTGGTGTGATTGCCCCAATAGCGGTCCTTGATCAGGCGCTTGTATAGCTTGCCTGTCGCATGACGCGGCAAGGCTGGGTCGAAATCGACCGAGCGCGGGCATTTGATGCTGGCCAGATGCTGCCGGCAGTAGGCCAGCAGTTCTTCCGCCAGCGCCGGGCCGGCATCGGCCATGTCCACCGGCTGCACCACCGCCTTTACCTCTTCGCCAAAATCCTCATTCGGCACGCCGATCACCGCCACGTCCGCAACCTTGGGATGCCCGATCAGCACATGCTCGGCTTCCTGCGGATAGATGTTCACACCGCCGGAAATAATCATGAAAGCCTTGCGGTCGGTCAGATAGAGGTAGCCCTCCGCATCGACATAGCCGACATCGCCCAGCGTGCTCCAGCCCTTGTCGTTGAAGGCCTGTCGCGTCTTGGCCTCATCATTGTGATAGGCGAAAGGCTGGCCATCGGAGAAATAAACCAGACCAGCCTTGCCGGGCGGCAGTTCCGCGTCGCTCTCGTCATCCACAATGTGCAGTTTGCCAATGATGGCGCGACCGACCGAACCCTTATGCGTCAGCCATTCCTGACTGGTGATGTAGGTCATGCCGTTGCCTTCAGACGCGGCATAATATTCATGCAGGATTGGCCCCCACCAGTCGATCATCTGCTGTTTGGTGGCATGCGAGATCGGACCCGCGCCATGGATGGCGACGCGATGCGACGACAGGTCATAGCGCGGCCGCACTTCCGCCGGCAGTTTCAACATGCGCACGAACATGGTCGGCACCCAGTTGGAGTGCGTGACGCGGTAACGCTCGATCAATCGGAGAGATTCCTCGGCGTCGAAATGCTCCATGATCACCAGCGTGCCGCCGACCTTCGACACCAACATGGAGTAGCGCAGCGGTGCGGCATGATAGAGCGGCGCAGGCGAGAGATAGACCATGTCTGCGCCATAGCCATACAGGCTGAACCCATTATCAACGAAATAGCTGCGGATTCCGACCGGGTCGCCATTGATCAGCCGTTTCACGCCCTTGGGCTTGCCCGTGGTGCCCGAGGAATACAGCATGTCTCTACCCTGCATCTCGTCGGGTATCGGCGTGGCCGGCATGGCATCCAGCGCGGCCTCCCAGCTCACATAGCCATCCGCCAGACCGCCGATCATCAGAAAATGCTTCACCAGCGGGCAAAGCCGGCGCAGGTCCGCCGCCATGGATGCGAAGGCATCGGTAATGACGAGTACGGTGGAGCCTGAGTCCGTAACGATATAGGCCAGTTCCTCGGCCATCAGTTTGGTGCTGATGGTCGTGTAATACAGGCCGGCACGGTCGGCGCCAAAGCAGGCGTCGAAGAATTCCGGCCGGTTCTCGATCACCATCGCCACATGACTGCGCGGACTGAGGTCAAGGCTGCGGAACAGATGTGCGGCCCGGTTGGAATTCTCCTCCAATTCTTGGAACGTCTTGGTCCGGCCGGAGCCGGCCATGATCACCGCCGGCTTGTCAGGCGTGTTGCGTGCATGCTCGGTGATATAGACTAGGTCCGACACGTCACTCCTCCCTTTGCAGCAGAGAGCGCAGTTCGGTTTTCAGCACCTTGCCGTAGTTGTTCTTCGGCAGGGCCTCGACAAACCGATACTGTTTCGGCCGCTTGAATCTGGCGATATTGTCCAGACAGAGGCGATCCAGCTTTTCAGCTGTCACAGCGCTGCCTGGCCGCGCCACCACAAAGGCAATCACCTCTTCGCCCCAGTCGGCATGCGGCCTGCCCACCACCGAAACCTCGCTGACATCCGGGTGCCGCAGCAGCACCTCCTCCACTTCGCGGGGATAGATGTTGCTGCCGCCGGAGATGATCATGTCCTTTGAACGATCCTTGAGGGTGAGGAAACCATCCTGATCGAAACTGCCCATGTCGCCGGTATGCAGCCAGCCATTGCGCAGCGTCTGCGCCGTGGCATCGGGGTTGCGCCAATAGCCGGCCATGACGATTTCGCCGCGACAGACCACTTCGCCTATCTCACCCACAGGCAGGGGGTTGTCCTCGGCATCCACGACACGCACCTCAACATCGGTCCGTGCAATCCCGGCCGACCCCAGCCGGGCCAAATGCCGCGGATGCCCGGTATCGACATGCATCTGCTTGTCCATCCCGGTGATGGTCATCGGCGCCTCGCCCTGGCCATAGATCTGCGCCAGCTTTGGCCCCAGCACCGCCATCGCCTGCTGCAGATCGGCGACATACATTGGCCCGCCGCCATAGATTATGGTTTTCAGATTGGAGGTATCGGCCGTGGCGATCTGCGGTGCGTGAATCAGACGATGCACCATGGTGGGGGCGAAGAAGAAGCTGCAGCCGGGCCAATGCGCGATCAGATCCAGCGTCTCGGCCGGATCGAAACCGCCGGATTCCGGGACCACCTGGTTGGCGCCGCGCGCCAGATGCGGCAGGCCATACATACCCGAACCATGACTGATCGGGGCACAGTGGATGATGCTATCGGTTGGATCGATGCGGTCGACATCGGCAAAATAGTTCATCGTGGCAACCATCAGGTTGCGATGGGTAAGCATCGCGCCTTTGGGTCGACCGGTGGTGCCCGAGGTGTAAAACAGCCAGGCCAGATGGTCGGGCCGGATTTCGGTTGCCAGCGGCAATGGCTCAGCCGTGTACAGGTGCGCGAATTCCGCCTCCTCTGCTACGATAATCCGCTGCAATTCTGGCATTTCCGCTTTCAGGGCGGAGAGGTCCTCAGCGAAGGTGGCCGAGACGGCAGCCAGCTTGGCCTGCGCATTATCTATAATCCAGGCCGCCTCACGGGCATGCAGCTTGGCATTGATCGGCACGGCAGCCAGGCCGGCATGCCAGAGCGCGAACAGCACCTCCCAGTAATCGGGGCTGTTCTTCATGACGATGGCAACCCGGTCACCGGGTTTAAGCTTGCCCGCCGCCATCAAGCCGGCAGCCAGCCGGGGCACGCGGCGTCCCATTTCGGCATAGCTCGCCTTCACCTGGCGGCCGACCGACAATGCTGGCCGCTCGCCCCAGACACTGGCTGCCCGATGCAGCAAATGCGCAATATTCATGCCCGCCCCGACAATGATCCGGTTATCCGGCGTTTCCTCAGGGCACGATGTTACGCAAACAAAAGCGGCGCCGACAATGACCGGCGCCGCACGATATGATGGGCCTTAAGCTGGATCGCCTGCCGTTCAGGCGTGGTATTCGGTCTGCACCAGGCCCTCGTCGGGCGAGAAGCGGTTGTGGTATTTGGGCGCAATGCGCTCAACCGGGAGCAGGATGAAGACGTCGGTGGTGCCGAACTGGTGATCGACCACGGCGCCGTCGCCGATATAGGCACCCAACCGCAGATAGGCTTTGATCAGCGGCGGCAGGGCATGCACAGCAGCGCGCGGATTGATCTGATCAGCGGGCATCAGGTCCATCGCGGTATAGCGGTCCGGCAGGGCGCGTACGCGCCATTCCTGCGGCGGGAGATGATGGGCGTGCAGATAGCTGAGCGCCAGCGCGTGATCCTGCGGATTGATGCCCGGGAACGAGGCACAGCCGAACATGAAGCTGATGTTGTGGTCCGAAACATAGGTCGAAATGCCGCGCCACAACAGTTGGATCGTTGCATTGGTGCGGTAATCGCGATGCACGCAGGAACGGCCTAATTCGAGCAGGCCGCCGCCAATGCCGACATAATCGAGCATCGGCTTGAGGTCGTATTCCGAGGCCGAATAGAAACCACCATGCATTTCGGCAACGCTGCGGCGCAGCAGGCGATAAGTGCCCACCGCTTGTTCGCCTTCCGCCCGGCTACGGTCAAAGACCATCAGGTGGTCGCAGAGGCGATCGAACTGGTCGAAATCCAGGCCCAGCTTCGCCATCTCCGGCGATGGCTCGGCAGCCATCTCCTCATAGAAAACCTGGTACCGCAGGCGCTGCGCCGCCGCGATATCCTCGGGGCTGCGGGTCAGGCGCACCTCGAAACGGCCATCTGCGGATACGCATTGCCAGCCGCTGCGCGGGCTACGGGCGGCAGGAATGACCGTGGAGACGGAAAGCGGCAGCTGCATGTTCATGAACCCGACTATGGCGTTACTGTGTGACGCAAAGGTGTCAAATATATGACACATATACTAAAACGCGTCCGCAATAAAATATCTTGTGGGTCGCGGCCATATCACTGCCCCATATATGGGCATTCCGAAACAGCGGCCCGAAATCGTCAGTCGTCGGCGAGAAGGATTCCTGAGCGGTTTTCAGCGATTCGCGTGGCCGCTCCCCGTCGCGTGAGCCAGGCAAGCAAGGCAAGGCCGGGCAGCGCCGCCACTGTGGTGGCAACAAAGAAAAGCGGCCAGCCGAGCGATTCGGCCATGAAGCCGGCATAGGACGACAGCACCGTGCGTGCCACCGCGGTAAGCGATGAAAGTAACGCGTATTGCGTGGCGGTGTAGGCGATATCGCACAGCGCCGACAGGTAAGCGACCAACGCCGCCGTGCCCATGCCACTGGCCAGATTCTCCACGCCGACGGTCAGCGCGAGAAACCACAGATCGTGCCCCTGCATAGCCAGGACGGCAAACAGCAGATTGGAGCCCATCTGGAGGATGCCGCAGACCCAAAGGGCGCGATACAGTCCCACCGCCTGCATCAACCAGCCACCCAGGAAAAGGCCGAGCATGGTTGCGGCGAAGCCATAGAGCTTGCTGACCTCGGCGATCTCGGACTTGGTGAAGCCGAGATTGAGGTAGAAGCTGGTCGCCAGCACGCCGGCGAGGCTGTCTCCCAGCTTGAACAGCATCACGAACAGCAGGATTCCGATCCAGCCTTTGCGGCTCATGAACTGCAGGAACGGGCCGGCGACACTGGTATAGAGCCATGCCATCGCCGCGGCAGTCATGCCGGACAGATGCGGCCGGGCCGCCAGCCAGGATTGCGCCTCAGCAAAGCGCCGCTCGGCATCGCCTCGTTGTTTCGCCGCTGGCTCCCCGGCCAGCAGTACGGTGATCGCGCCAATCACCAGGATAGCGGCCATGGCGAGGTAGACCAGCGGCCAGGCAAATATCGTGGCCATGTATAACGCGCCAGCCGAGGAAACCAGCATGCCGATGCGATAGCCGAACACGATGGCGGCGGCGCCGGCGGCTAGCTGACGCTCTTCCAGGATCTCGACGCGCCAGGCATCAATCACAATGTCCTGTGTCGCAGAGGCGAAGGCGACGGCCACAGCGCAGAACGCGGTAAAGATCAGGGCCTGGCCTGGGTTGCTGAAGGCAAGCGCAGCGATGGCCGCCATCAGCAAGGCTTGCGCAAAAATCAGCCAGCCACGCCGGCGGCCGAGCCAGCGGGTCAGTAGCGGCAACGGCAAACGGTCCACCAGGGGTGCCCAGAGGAATTTCAGCGTGTAAGGCACGCCAACCAGGGCGAACAGGCCGATATCCTTGAGGGAGGCGCCCGACTCGGTCAGCCAGGCCTGCAGGGTCTGGCCCGTAAGCGCCAGCGGCAGGCCGGACGCGAACCCGAGCACGGCAATGGCCAGCACCCGCCGATCGCGATAGACCGCAAAGGCAGCAAGCCAGTCGAGCAGGCGCCGGGCCGTCACGACCTAATGCGGTTTGGCATAGCCGAGCGGCTGCAGCGCCGTCGAGATTTCACCAAGAATGGCGGGATCGTCGATGGTGGCGGGCATGCGGTAGTCCTGCGCGTCGGCAATTTTCTGCATCGTGCCGCGCAGTATCTTGCCCGAGCGGGTTTTCGGCAACCGTTTCACAACAACCGCCTGCTTGAAGGCGGCAACCGGGCCAATTTTTTCGCGGACCAGCTGGACCAGTTCACGCACAATCTGGTCCTCGGACCGGCTGACTCCGGCCTTGAGCACGACAAATCCGAGCGGCACCTGCCCTTTCAACTGGTCGGCCACGCCGACGACGGCGCATTCCGCCACGTCGGGATGCGAAGCCAGCACCTCCTCCATGCCGCCGGTCGACAGGCGATGGCCCGCGACATTGATGATGTCGTCGGTACGGCTCATGATAAAAATATAGCCATCCTCGTCAATGAAACCTGCATCGCCGGTGTTGTAATAGCCCGGGAAGCGCGAAAGGTAGCTTTTCCTGAAACCCTCGTCGTTGTTCCACAGCGTGGGCAGACAGCCCGGCGGCAGGGGCAGCTTGATCACGATATTGCCGATATCGCCCGCCTTCAGCGGATGGCCGTCATCGTCCAGCACCTGCACGTCATAACCGGGCACGATGCGCGTGGGCGAACCATGCTTGACCGGCAGATGCTCGATCCCCATGCAGTTGGAGGCAACCGGCCAGCCGGTTTCCGTCTGCCACCAGTGATCGATCACCGGCCGCTTGAGATTGTCTTCTGCCCATTTCACCGTGTCGGGATCGGCACGTTCGCCGGCAAGGAACAGGGTGCGGAAATCGGACAGGTCGTATTTGCCGATCAGTTCGACTTTCGGATCTTCCTTCTTGATGGCGCGGAAGGCGGTCGGCGCGGTGAACAGCACCGACACCTTGTGCTGTTCGATCACGCGCCAGTAGGCGCCGGCATCGGGCGTGCCGACCGGCTTGCCCTCGTACAGAATGCTGGTGCAGCCGAACAGCAGGGGCGCATAAACGATGTAGGAGTGGCCCACCACCCAGCCAACGTCGGATGCTGCCCAGAATACCTCGCCCGGCTTCATCCCGTAGACATTCTGCATCGACCAGTGCAGCGCCACCATGTGACCACCATTCTGGCGCACCACGCCTTTCGGGACGCCCGTGGTGCCCGAGGTGTAAAGCACATACAGCGGATCGGTCGCCTTTACCGGCACGCAGTCGGCAGGGGCGGCTTTGTCGCTTTCGGCATCAAAATCCAGGTCGCGGCCGGCCATCATCGTGGCGGTGTACATGGGACGCTGGTGGATCAAGCAATGCTGCGGCTTGTGCGCCGCCATCTCGATGGCCTGATCCAGCAGTGGCTTGTATTCCACCACGCGGCCTGGTTCCAGGCCGCAGGAAGAGGCGATGATCAGCTTGGGCTTGGCATCGTCGATGCGGGTGGCAAGTTCGCGCGGCGCGAAGCCGCCGAACACCACGGAATGGATTGCGCCGATACGCGCGCAGGCCAGCATGGCCAGCACGGCCTCAGGCGTCATCGACATGTAGATGATGACACGGTCGCCCTTGGCAATGCCCAAAGCGGTCAGCGCACCGGCCACGCGGGCGACGCTGTCGCGCAGTTCGCGGGTTGTGAAGCGGCGGACCGTACCCGTGACCGGAGAGTCGTAAATCAGGGCAATACGATCCCCGCACCCGGCTTCCACATGGCGATCAAGCGCATTGTAGCAGGTATTGGTCTCAGCTCCGGCGAACCACTGATAGAAGGGCGGATTGGTGGCATCCAGGACCCGGTCCCATTTGCGGAACCAGTGCAGCGGAGCGGCCGCCTCGGCCCAGAAAGCTTCGGGGTCGGCCTTGGCTGCAGCGAAGACCTGTTCATAGCGACTCGCCATCTTTTCCTCCCGACCGTCTTATTTTCCGGCTGTCGATCTATACCAGACCGCAGCGGGGCTGAATAAGACTCTCGTCTAAGAATCGAGACGGCCTGACAGCCTGTCCTGAGACCAATTATTCCGCTGCCTGGGCCGCGGCAGAGCCAAGCAGTTCGGCCCGGGCTGCGTCGTACTCGCGCTTCATGCGGGCAACCAGATCGGCCACGGTGGGCACGTCATGAATCGAGCCGACGCCCTGCCCCGCACCCCAGATGTCGCGCCAGGCCTTTGACTTCGAACTGCCGCCCGAGCCAAAGCTCATCGTGCTCTTGTCGGCCTCGGGCAGGTTATCGGGATCCAGGCCGGCCTGGGCGATGCTGGGCTTGAGATAGTTGCCATGCACACCGGTGAACAGCGAGGAATAGACGATGTCGTTGGCGGCGGTATCCACCAGCATCTGCTTGTATTCCGGCACCGCATTGGCCTCCTGGGTGGCAATGAACCGCGTGCCGATATAGGCGAAATCCGCGCCCATCGCTTGCGCGGCCAGCACCTGGTTGCCCCGGGTGATCGAGCCCGACAGTGCAATCGGGCCATCGAAGAATTCGCGTATCTCCGAGACCAGCGCGAATGGGCTGAGCGTGCCGGCATGGCCGCCGGCGCCGGCGCAGACCAGGATCAGGCCGTCGACGCCGGCTTCCAGCGCCTTCTTCGCATGCCGGATGTTGATCACGTCATGCAGCACAATGCCGCCGTATGAATGCACGGCCTGCACCACCTCGTTCGGCGCACGCAGGCTGGTAATGACGATGGGCACCTTGTATTTGACGCAGACTTCCATGTCGTGCATCAGGCGATCATTCGAGTGATGCACGATCTGGTTGACGGCGAAGGGCGCCACCGGCTTTTCTGGATGCTTGGCGCGATAGTCGTCCAGTTCCGTCGTAATGCGCTTGAGCCACTCTTCCAGCAACTCCGCCGGGCGTGCATTCAGCGCCGGAAAAGAACCGACGATGCCGGCCTTGCACTGGGCGATCACGAGTTCCGGACCCGAGACGATGAACATCGGCGAGCCGATGACCGGCAGCGAGAGACGACCTTTTACAACGGCGGGCAGGGCCATGATTTCCTCCAGGAATTCTATGGGGGCAGATTAGGCAGCCGCCGCGTCTTGTGCAATCACGCCATGTTTACCCTGCGGCAGTCATCCGGCTGGCCGGACGGTGCGTAAGAAGGCAAGAACAGCATTATAGGATCGCCATGGTTACCGCCCTGATCCTGGTCGGGTTTGCCCTCTTCGGGTTAGGCGCGACCACCGCCCACCTGACCCGGCAAGCCGAGGCGGATTTCCCTGCCACTGGCAGGATGATCACCGCCGGGGGCCTGCAGCAGCATGTGATCGAACGGGGCGATGCAACCGACGACCGGCCGGTTTTGGTAATGATACATGGCGCCTATGGTGCCGCCGGCGATTTTGCCATCAGCCTGATGCCACTTGTGGAAGGCCGCTTTCATGCCGTGGCCGTGGACCGCCCCGGTCACGGCTATTCCGAGCGAGGTGAAGCCGCGACACCCGAACGCCAGGCACAAGCCCTGCATGCCGCGATGATTGCACTCGGCATCAAGCGCCCCATTCTGCTCGGATTTTCCTTCGGCGGCGCGGTGGCGCTCAGCTACGCCCTGCAATACCCCAACGACACGGCGGCCGTGGTCCTGATCAACCCGGCCTCGCATCCTTGGCGTGACGGTCTCACCCTTCCCTTTGGCATTACCGATGCCCCGCTTCTGGGCCCGGTGGTGAGAAATACCCTGGTCACGCCCGTGGGCCACCTGCTGAAGGATGCTGGCGCCGAACGGGTCTTTCGCCCCGGCAGCGTGCCGCCGGCTTTCTCGCAGGCGCCGCTGGCATTGAGCCTGCGTCCTGTCAGCTACGCTGCAAATACCGAAGACATCCGCCAACTGGACGGCTTCTTGCGCCGGCAGGCTCCGCTGTATCCGGATCTGCGCCTGCCCGTGGAGATCGTCGTGGATGAAAACGATCCGTCGGTCTCGCCCGACATCCATGGCCGCCGGCTGGCGCGCGAAATTGCCGATGCCGGCCTGATCGTGACGCGTGGCGGCGGACATCCGCTGCATTTTTCGCGCCCCGATGCCGTATTGCAGGCCATCGACCGCGCGGCGCAACGGGCGGGCCTCAGGCCGCGCTGACGATCTGCATGGCCGCATTCGGGGGCAACACCGCCAGCAGGGCCAGAAGATCGGACAGAGCCAGCGCCACACAGCCTTCGGTGCCACTGTAATCGGCCCGCGCCACATGGAGGAAAATCGCGCTGCCCATTCCGGGCACTGGCGGATCGTCGTTATGGCCCAGAACGACGATCACGTCATAGACAGAATCCTCGCGCCAGAGCTTTTCATGGCTGGCGGCAAAAGGCAGAACGACGTGGCGGTTATAAGCGGGGTCGCCTGGATCATCGCACCAGCCATCCTGTGGCGTCAGCGCCTGCAACGGCAGGCGCGTATCGGGTGCGGCGAGGCGATCGACACGATAATAAACCTGACGCAGAGCATAGCGACCGAGCGGCGTGGCGCCGTCGCCCTCGCGCTTGTCGGCCTCAGGCTTACAGCCGCCTTTGCCCAGCGCGCAGCGGAACCGCAATCCGCCATGCCTTAGGATTCCGTTGGACGTGACGATGATATCGCTCATGCCGGGATCAGGCGGCAAAGCGGCGTTTTATGCAAGCCTTAGTAGCTGGCATCCAGCGCAGGCTGCTGGCCGCCCTGGCGATCACGCTGCTGCTGCATGTCGAAATACTTCTGATAGGCTTCGGCAGCGCGCAGCGCCCAGTCATTCGCCGACGGGGCCGATGTATGCAGTTGATCGGGCGAAACCTTGGCACCGTATTTCGCGGCAACATTCTGCTGCGTAACCGGCGAGGTGCCCGCGGCCCGGCTCGCTGCGGGGGCATTGCCGGGAAAGGCCGGGAACCAAGCTCGGCCATCGGCCGTTGTCTCGGGGCTGGCGATATTGGACAACGCAGCCGGCTGTGCACGCCCTCGCGCCACAGCCATCGGGTTGCGGGCCTGAGCCGCCATGATCGCTTCCATGGCCGGCTCCGCCGTAGCGCCCTGCGCCGAAGCCTGCTGCTTGAGGGCCTGGAAGAGATCGCTGGGCAATTCGATGGCGGACCTGGCTTCCGTGGGCCGGCCTTGCTCGGCCATGCGACGTTCGCTGCGCGTCTCATCGATCCGGGCGGCAAGCTTCAGGTCGGGCCGTGCGGCCTGCATCTGCCCTTGAACAAGCGCGGCCTGTTGCTGGGCGGCCTGCTGCTGTGCAGCGGCATCTGCGACAGCCACGGCCGGTTTTGCCTTGCCATCCAGATCAAGCCCCAGCATGGCCATGGCATGCTCGCCCGGGTCTTTGCCCGTGCTTTCATTGACCATGGCGCTGACGACCGATAACGCCAGGCCGATCGGCCCGCCGAACAATGCGCCGCCGGCCATGCGCGAACCGGCCTCGATCTGGTCGCCGGTGATCGCGCGATAGACGGTGGAAACGACCGGGATGTGCTGGAGCGGATTGATGATGTCGAGAAGGTCGGAGAATTTGAAACCGCCCGGGCCAAACATGCCGCGCCGTTCGCGTGCATCGCCATTGCCCGCAGCCTCGGCCTGCTGGGCCGGCGGCTTGGGCTGCATCCCGGAAGACGGGAGCGAGGCTATGGCGAGATCGTCGGACATGCGGATCCTTTCACGGAGGGCTTCGCAAGCCATGTGCCAGAAAATTACTTATTTTATTCATATGCTTATATCGAATAGCCCAAAGCTTCGGCAAAATCTGCCGAGGAGGGATGGCCACATCTTGCCCACCCAAATTGTTATATTATAACATATCTAAATGTCTCATTCGAATCATCGCCTCCCCGTCACGTTGCTGTCCGGTTTCCTCGGCGCCGGCAAGACCACCCTGCTGAACCACATCCTGGGAAACCGGGAAGGCAAGCGTGTCGCTGTCATCGTCAACGACATGAGCGAGGTGAATATCGATGCCGCCCTCGTCCGCGACGGCAATGCGGGTCTGAGCCGAACCGAAGAGCAGCTCGTCGAGATGTCGAACGGTTGCATCTGCTGCACGCTGCGCGACGACTTGCTGCAGGAAGTTCGCCGGCTGGCTGGCGAGGGCCGCTTTGATTTCCTGCTGATCGAATCGACGGGCATTGCCGAACCAATGCCCGTGGCTGCCACTTTCGATTTCCGCGACGAGCATGGTTTCAGCCTCAGCGACATCGCGCGGCTCGACACGATGGTGACGGTGGTCGATGCCTATAATTTCCTGCGCGATTACGGATCGACGGATTTCCTGCGCGACCGCGGCGAATCCCTGGGCGAAGAAGACACGCGCACCGTGGTCGACCTGCTGGTCGAGCAGATGGAATGCGCCGACACCATCATCCTGAACAAGACGGACCTGGT
Source organism: Ferrovibrio sp. (assembly GCF_046297895.1). Taxonomy (GTDB): domain Bacteria; phylum Pseudomonadota; class Alphaproteobacteria; order Ferrovibrionales; family Ferrovibrionaceae; genus Ferrovibrio. The sequence continues at coordinate 218,775 of NZ_JBKBHC010000008.1, forward strand.
CGCGCCTCAGGAAATCGGCTTCCTGGAAGGCCTGATCCGCACCTTCAACCCGCATGCGATCATCCTGCGTGCCGAGTTTGGTCGAATTCCGCTCAGCCAGGTTCTGGATACCGGTCGCTACAATCCCGAACGCACCCAGGCCCTGCCCGGCTGGCAGCAGGCCCTGCTGGGCCACAACCTGCCGGAGACCGAGGAATACAGCATCCGCAGCTTCGTCTACCGCGCACGGCGCCCTTTCCATCCACAACGACTGATGGCCTGGCTGAATCAGGAATGGCCGAATGTGTGGCGCTCGAAAGGCTTTTTCTGGCTCGCCAGCCGAATGGCCTTCGTGGGCTCCTGGTCGCAGGCCGGCGCCGTTACGCGACACGAAAAGGCAGGCCTGTGGTGGGCAGCGATCCCCAAGCCGCATTGGCCGGATCATCCCGACTGGCAGGCCGGCATCAAACAGGTCTGGCAGGAGCCCTTTGGCGACCGCCGCCAGGAAATCGTGCTGATCGGTGCAGGGATGGATCGCACGGCCCTGACAGCAGGTTTTGACGCCTGCCTTCTGACAGAGGCTGAAATGACAGGCGGACCGGAAGCCTGGCGCGCATTCGCCGATCCCTTCCCGCGGTGGAGCGATCAGACCGTGGCAGCGGAACAGGCATGACCCAAGCACTGCAACATCACGCACTGACCGGCATCCATGCCAGCGTGCTGGACGAAATCCGGCGCTCCGGCATCAACCTTGCGATCTGGCACCGGCCCCAGGATTCAGCCCTCGCCAGGTTATGCGCAGACATCGCGAACAGACACGATAACGGCCTGCGCCTGTATGTCGACAGCAACACCGTCGATGGCGTTATCCGACAGGCGATGGCCGCAGCCGGCTGGGGATGCGAAACCCGCCTCGCGCCATTGACCAGCGATGTCATCCATGCAGCGCAGGTATTCTTTCAACTGGCTGAATGCGAACGCGCACATATCGACCTGTCCGTCTTGCGCACCGATGCCTGTCGCTATTTCCATGTCGATAACGTTGGCCTGCGCCTGTTATGCACCTATGCTGGTCCTGGTACTGAATGGCTGGACAATGCCAATGTCGTCCGCGAGGCACTGGGGCGCGGCGACAACGGCGCCATTCTGCGCGATGCCGGCCGTATCCAGCACATGCCGGCCGGGGCTATCGGCATACTGAAAGGCGAACGCTATCCCGGCAATGATGGCAATGGCATCGTCCATCGCTCCGCGCCGATCCTGCGCCGCGGCCAACGCAGATTGCTGCTGCGGATCGATCAGCCGGGGCCACACCTGCCCCAGGAATGACGGTGTGGCGACAACCTAGAGATAATGCCCTGAGCGTTTGCGCTTTGCAGCCAGGTAGGCCTCGTTATGGGCATTGGAGGGAAACTTGTGCGGCACCCGCTCGGCCACTGCAATGCCGCAGGCCTCCAGCCCCTTCACCTTCTCCGGATTGTTGGTCAGCAGCCGCACAGTGGTGAAGCCCAGCCGCTGCAACATGCGGGCGGCCGGCAGGAACCAGCGCTCGTCGGCATCGAAACCGATGCGCTGGTTGGCTTCGATGGTGTCGAAGCCCTGATCCTGCAACTGATAGGCGCGCAGCTTGTTGACCAGACCGATGCCGCGGCCCTCCTGGGCCAGATACAGCAGCACGCCGCCGCCGGCCTCGTTGATGGTGCGGATGGCGCCGCGTAGCTGCTCGCCGCAATCGCAGCGCAGCGAACCGAGCAGGTCGCCGGTGAAACACTCCGAATGCAGCCGCGCCAGCACCGGCTTTGTCGGATCGGGATCGCCGATCACCAGGGCGAAATGCTCCTGCCTGCCATCGGCCGGGCGGAAGGCATAGAGCCGCGCATTCTCGGCATCGGCGACCGGCAGCCGCGCCTGGCTGACCGGCATCAGGGTTTCCGCCTCGGCCAGATCATAAGCCGCAACAGCCGCACCCGAAACCGACTGCAGTCCGTCCGGTACGGCGGCATCCCTTGCCAGCGGCACATGGATGGCCGCCGGCAGCAGGTACGCCGTCTTGGCCAGCTTCACCGCCAGCCGGGCACTTTCCGGCGCCGCCGCCTTGATGCGCGTGAAGGGGCCGCGCAGGGGGGCGGACAGGTCGCGGCTGGCATCGGCAAGATCGCGGATCAGTGTTGCCCTCTCGGCATCGGTCGCCGGCAGTTCGGCCACCGGCAGCAGGATGGTGTCGTCTCCGGTAGGGCCGATATGCAATACCGCGGCACGCGAGGCCGTAAGCGCCAGCGTGCCATTTTGCGAAAGCTGCATCGCCTGGGCCAGCATGGCCTCGGTCAGGGTTTCAGCGGCCAGGACCAGGATGCGTTCGCCGTCGGCCATGACAAGCAGCACCGGCCGGCCGCGGCGCAGTTCGTGGCCGGCACGGTCGACCGCGATGGCCGCGGCAGTGTGGGAAAGCTGTGTCATGACCGGTCCGGTTTACGACGCCCGGACCGGGCCGGCAAGGCGTCGCGCCGCTTTACGCAAGGTTGTGGCGGCCCGTGTGGCTGGCTAAGGTCGTAGCATGCTGCGCCGCCGCACCGTGAAAGGCCGTCATCCGGCCCATCTGCAGGACACGCCCAGCCTGCAGGCACGGCTGATCGCCCGCGGCCTGAGGCAGCTTATCAAGCCGCGCAAGGTCAGCCGTGCGGATATTCCCCTGCTGCGTGGACTGATGTTCGCCTTCACCCGCGCCCGGCTGCCGGCGGGGGTGAAGGCCGAACGCGTGAAGCATATGCGGGATGGCGACTGGCTGCGCGGAGAATGGCTGAGGCCTGACAAGGTGCGTCGCGGCCGCGCCCTGCTCTACCTGCATGGCGGCGGCTATATCTGCGGCGCACCACGCACGCACCGCGCCATTACGGCGCGCCTAGCCAAGCGGCTGGAGGTTGCGGTCTTTGCCCTGGATTATCGGCTGGCACCCGAACATCCCTTCCCCGCCGCGCTGGAAGATGCCCTGCGGGCCTGGCGCTGGCTCATGGCCGAAGGGTACCGGCCCGACCGCATCTGGCTGGCAGGCGATTCCGCCGGCGGCGGGCTGGCGCTTGCGCTGATGCTGGCTTGCAAGCGTGAAGGCCTGCCGCAGCCGGCCGCCGCGGCCCTCTTCTCGCCCTGGACCGATCTGACCGGCAGCGGCGCGGCGATGGAGGATAATGTCGACCGCTGCGCCTGGTTCCTGCCAAGGCAGATTCATTTCGCGGCCGACCTGTATGCAGGCAAGACGCCAAAAGCCGACCCGCTGGTCTCGCCACTATATGGCGAGTTGTCAGGCCTGCCGCCATTGCACCTGCATGTCAGCGACAGCGAGTTGCTGCGCGACGACAGCCTGCGTTTGGCCGAACTGGCCCGCACGGCAAAAGTACAGGTTAACCTTAAACTCTGGCATGGCCTGCCCCATGCCTGGCCGAATTTCGCCGGCCTGATGCCTGAAGGCGATGCCTGCCTGGAGCAGACCGCAGAAGCCCTGCTGCATACAACTGCCGCTTGAGCCGCACGCCTGCCCAAGGCACACTTGAGCAGGCCGATTCGATCTGACGGCCACCGGGGGAAACATCCACGTGCAGGAAAAGGAACTACGCCTCGCCCTGGTCTGCTTCGGCGGCGTCTCGCTCGCCATCTATATGCATGGCGTGGTGAAGGAGATCCTCAAACTCGTGCGGGCTTCGCGAGCCTACCATGTATTGCCAAAGGGTGAGGCCCGGGCCACGGGGCGCTTTGCCGACAATATCCGCCCCGGCGATACCGAATACGACAGCGAGCATGCCTACTTCGAATTGCTTCAGGAATTGGGCAAACATGTCGATCTGCGAGTCGTGGTCGACGTAATCGCCGGCGCATCGGCCGGCGGAATCAACGGCATCATCCTCGGCCGTGCGCTGGCCCATGACCTGCGCATCGACCATTTCCGCAATCTCTGGCTCAATGAGGCCGATGTCTCACGCCTGCTCGATCCGGAGAAACGCGCCACTCCCTGGAGCAAGGCCTATATGCGGCCGGTTCTGTGGCTCGCATCGCGATCGCGGTTCGGCCGACTGATGCTGGGTGATGCGGAAATACTCGACAAGCTGTCTCTGTTCACCCGCTCCCGCTGGTTCCAGCCGCCATTCGACGGCCAGCATCTGCTGCGCCAGCTTCTTGCTGGGCTGGAAGCCATGGGCGATCCCGATCATCCGGGCGCTTCGCTGATGCCGACTAACCTGGCGCTCGACCTGTTCGTGACCCTGACCGACTTCTATGGCTTCCTGCAGCATATCCCGATTCACGACCCTCCCTTCGTGCGCGACCGCGAGCACCGCCATGTTCTGCGCTTTGCCTACCGGCGCTGGTCCAGCGGCGAGGAACATTCCGATTTCGCCCGCGGCGAGGCGCCAGGCCTGGCCTTTGCAGGCCGCGCCACTTCGGCCTTCCCCGGCGCTTTCCCGCCGGCCCAGTTGGGCGATGTCGAACGCCTGCTGACGGAACAGGGGCGAGAGTGGACCACCAAATTCGGCTTCATCCAACGCAACTTCGCCGACTATCTGAAAGCCGGCCTCGATCCGGAACTCACATCTTTCGTCGATGGCGGCGTACTGGCCAACAAGCCTTTTGCCGCTGCCATGAAAGCAATCCGGGGGCGCCCGGCCTATCGCGAGGTTGACCGGCGCCTGGTCTATATCGATCCGCAGCCGATGCGCCCGCCGCCGCCGCCCACAGGCCGCGTGCCCGGCTTTTTCCGCGTACTTAAGGGATCGCTCAGCGACATCCCCCGCAACGAACCGATCGCCGATGAACTGATCTGGGTCAGCCGCTTCAACGAACGCGTTCGGCATCTGCGCGGCGTGATCGATGCCACCCAGCCGCAGATCGCCCAACTGGTCGCCGAGAGCGCGCCGCAGAACCTGGATGCCCCACTGAGCGAAGGCGAAATCCGGCTCTGGCGCCTGCAGGCCAGCGAGCGCGCCGTGCGGGAGGCCGGCTTTGCCTATGAAGGTTATGTGCGGCTGAAACTGGGTGCCGTACTCGATTTTGTCGGCAAGCTGGTCTGCAGCGCCTGCGGTTATGGCGAACGCTCGGCCGAGGCCCAGTGGGCCCGCCGTGCCCTGCTCCACTGGGCGCAGGACCGTCAGGTCTGCCATACGGCTGTCCGTTTTGAACGCGCGCCGCCCGGCACACCGCCCCATGCGCTGCCGGCCTGGGTTCGCTTCCTGCTGCGTTTCGATGTCTCCTTCCGTCAGCGACGCGTGCGCTTCCTGGTCCAGCGCCTGAACCAGCTTTACGGAAAACTGGGCGAGCCCGAGCATCGCGGCCTGCAGGCCGAACGGCTGGATGGCATGAAACGGGCACTTTACGAAGCCCAGGAAACCCTGCGTCGCTTTGATGATGGCAACGGGATGGCTGCCCAGACGAAGGACCAGATCAAGACGCTGTTCTTCCGGCGCATCGATCTCAAGCAGGCCGAACATATCGAACAGGACGCCATAGCCTTCGCCAGCAGCAATTTGACGGCCATCGATGCCGTCGTTGACTCCCTTGGCCGCGATATCGACCTTGACCGCACTACCGACGGCCTGGATGCCCTCTTCGCCCAGCTTTCGCCGGAGGACTGGAGTTCGGCGGCGCGGCGTGACCTGCTGGTCAGCTATATCGGCTTCCCCTTCTGGGACGTGCTGACCTTCACCATCACCAACTGGCGCGACCTGGGCGAGTTCAACGAGATCAAGATCGACCGCATCAGCCCGGAAGATGCCGTGGCGATCCGGCGCGGCAATACGCTGAAGGGCGTCAACCTCGGGCGGTTTGGCGGATTCTTCAGCCGGGCGCATCGCGAGAATGACTATCTCTGGGGTCGGCTGCATGCCATCGACCGGCTGATCGACATCGTTTGCGACTCAGCCCTGGGTCGCGACCGGGATGACCTGGTGGATCGCATGGCGCTGAAGCTGAAAGCCTTCAAGCTGGTGCTCGACCGCGAGGCTGCCAATCTGGCGGTAAGCAGGACCCTGATCGCCGACCTGCGGCAGGAACTGGCCGCGATTGCCGCGAAAAGCGCATAATTCCAGCTTTATGCGAAAGTCCGGCACCTTGTCCGTACCGGCAAAAAGCGTATGCTCGGCGCCCCGATCCATGTTTTAAGCGAGCTATCCGTGATCCGTTCCTTCCGCACCTTCCTGCTTGCTGCCGCCCTGGTTACGGCTGGCAGCTCCCTCGTTCAGGCCCAGCCGGCCAAGACGGCCGGCGACGATCCGGTGGTGGCACGGGTGAACGGCCAGCCGATCACCCGCTCGGCCGTGCTGGAGTTCTACAGCCAGCTTCCGGCGCCGATGAACCAGATCCCCATCGAGCAGCTCCTGCCTGGCCTGATCAACGAGCTGGCCGCACGCAAGCTGCTGGGCATGGCCGCCGAGAAGGCCAAGCTGGCTGACGATCCGGCGGTGAAGGTGCAGCTGCAGAATGCCCGCGAACAGGTGCTGCAGCAGGCCTATCTGGACCGCAAACTCAAAACCGAGCTGACCGAGCCGAAACTGAAGGCGCGATACGAGGAACTGATCAAGGCACAGCCGCCGCAGGAAGAGGTACATGCGCGCCATATCCTGACGGCTAGCGAGGCCGATGCCAAAGCGGCCCTGGACGAAGTGAAGAAGGGCGCGGATTTCACCGAAGTGTCGAAGAAGCGCTCGACCGGCCCTACGGCGGCAACGGGCGGCGATCTTGGCTTTTTCACCAAGGACAAGATGGTGCCGGAATTCGCCGAGGCTGCCTTCAAGCTGCAGCCCGGCCAGGTAACCGAAACGCCGGTGAAGACTCAGTTCGGCTGGCACATCATCAAGGTGGAGGCCCGCCGCAAGGGCGAGGTTCCCAAATTCGAGGATGTGCGTGGGCAGGTCTACGAGATCATGGGCAATGAGGTGGTCGAGAAGACTGTTGCCGACCTGCGCAAGGATGCCAAGATCGAACAGTATGACTGGCAGCCGCCGGCCGGCAAACTGCCGGCCATCGCACCTGCGCCGAAGAAACAGTAAGACTGCTGGAGACGACCATGGCCGCGCATCCGGTTTCGCCGCTGGCGCCCCAAACCTATCCGACTCTGCCGCCGGTGGGCGGTGCCCGCCTGGCCACCGGTCATTCGGGCATGCGTTATAAGGGCCGCGACGATCTGCTGCTGATCGAATTTGTCGCCGGTACTACTGTGGCAGGTCTTTTCACGCGGTCTTCCATGCCCGGCGCGCCGGTGGAGTGGTGCCGCAAGATTCTTCCCAAGGGCACTGCCCGTGCCCTGGTGGTGAATGCCGGCATCGCCAATGTCTTCACTGGCAAGGCCGGCGCCAGGGCGGTGAAGGTCACCACGGACGGTGCGGCGAAAGCCGTGGGCTGCAAGGGCGGCGAAGTCTATCTCGCTTCCACCGGCGTGATCGGCCAGATTCTGCCAGCCGAAAAGATCGTGGCGCAATTGCCCAAAATGAAGAAAGCCCTTTCGGTCGATGCCTGGGCAGCCGCGGCAAAGGCGATCATGACCACCGATACCTTTCCCAAGCTGGCCACGGCAAGCTGCAAGATCGACGGCAAGAAAGTCACGATCAACGGCTTCTGCAAAGGCTCGGGAATGATTGCGCCCGACATGGCGACGATGCTGGCCTTCTTTGTCACCGACGCTGGTCTGCCGGCCGCCACGCTGCAGGCCCTGCTGAAGGACGCCAACAACCAAAGCTTCAACTGCCTGACCGTGGATGGCGATACATCCACCTCGGATACCGTATTGCTGTTCGCGACAGGCGCGGCCGACAATGCCCCGATCGTCAAGGCAGGCAACAAGCGCCTGGCTGATTTCCGGCGCGCCCTGACCGGGGTGATGGCTGAACTGGCGCAGCAGGTGGCCCGCGACGGCGAAGGCGCGCAGAAGCTGGTGACCATCGATGTGACCGGCGCCAAGACCGATGCCTCGGCCCGCGTCATCGCCCGCGCGATTGCCAACTCGCCGCTGGTGAAAACCGCGATCGCCGGCGCCGATGCCAATTGGGGCCGTATTGTGATGGCCGTCGGCAAATCGGCCGAGCCCGCCAATCGCGACAAGCTGGTGATCAAGATTGGCGACAAGCCGGTGACCAAGAACGGCATGGTCCGGCCGGATCATGACGATGCCTATGCCACCCGGCATTTCAAGGGCAGCGACGTGCGGATCGCCGTCGATGTCGGCGTCGGCAAGGGCAAGGCGCGGGTATGGACCTGCGACCTGACCCACGGCTATATCGACATCAATGCCGACTACCGAAGCTGACCCGCTCTGCCCCGGCGATTCCGCGGCTCTGCTGGCGCCCAAGCCGGTGGTGCTGGTAGTAGCCGTGGCGCTGGTGGATGCCGACGGCCGCGTACTGCTCACCCAGCGACCCGAAGGCAAGAAACTGGCCGGCATGTGGGAATTTCCCGGCGGCAAGGTCGAGCCGAACGAGACGCCGGAAGCCGCCTTGATCCGCGAGTTGCATGAGGAACTGCATCTCGACATCTCTGCGGCGTGCCTCGCGCCGTTTGCCTTCGCCAGTCACGCCTACGAGGATTTTCACCTGCTGATGCCGCTCTATGTCTGCCGGCGCTGGGCAGGCCAGCCGCAATCGCGTGAAGGCCAGGCAATGAAGTGGGTGCGGCCGGTGAAGATGGGTGAGCTGCCCATGCCGCCGGCCGACATTCCGCTGGTGGCGATGCTGCGCGACCTGCTGGGCTAACCGCCGATCCGCTCCAGCACCGCAGCATCATACTGAGCAGCAAACTCGGCCGAGGGCGGGATCGGCTTGATCACATCGATCAGCACGCCGTTGGGATCGGCCAGGATGAAGTGGCGCTGGCCGAAATCCTCATCGCGGAGCTCGAGTCGGATATCCAGTCCGGCCGCTTTGGCCTTCTCGTATTCGCCATCCACGTCCTCCACCTCGAAATTGATCAGCAGGCCCTGCACCGGCCGGCGGAAGCCCTCCGGGATCGTGGCATGGCTGTGGTCGAGGATCGCAAGGTTCACGCGCTCGTCGGCCTGGCTGGTCAGATGCACATACCAGTCGCTCTCAAAGGCCGGTGCGAAGCCGAAGTGCATGCGGTAGAAGGCGGCGGTTTCGGCGACTTTGGTCGTACAGATGACCGGGTAGTAGCTGATCGGTTTCACGGGAGAGCTCCTTTCCTGCATGATCCGGTCCGGCTGGGACTGGATCGACGATTCGCCGCAGATGGGACTGGACGGCGGCGGTTGGAATGGATATAAACATACAGGCTGTATGTATGCAAGAGAAAAAGCAGACCAAGGCTGAAAAACACGCCGCGACGCGAGCCGCCCTGCTGGCCACGGCGCGCCGGCTGTTTGCCGCCCGAGGCTACGCGGAGACCGGCACGGAAGACGTGGTGCGCGAGGCCGGAGTGACCCGCGGTGCGCTGTACTACCACTTCGCCGACAAGCGGGCGCTTTTCGAAGCGGTGGTCGAAAGCATAGCGGCCGAGGTGCTGGCCGCCATCGAGGCGGCATCAAGCAAGGCCGCATCGCCGCTGGACGCACTGATCACAGGCAGCGCGGCCTTCCTGGATGCCTGCCTCAAACCGGATGCGCGGCAGATTTTCCTGGTGGATGCACCCTCGGTGATCGGGTGGCAGCGCTGGCGCGAGATCGATGGCCGTTATGGCCGCGGCTCGCTGCGCCAGGGCATCGAGGCGGCCCTGGCCGAACTGCCGAATGGCCGGCAACTTTCAGCCGAGGCGCTGACCTTCCTGCTGACCGGTGCGATGAACGAGGCCGCGTTATGGCTGGCCGAGGCTGAAAACGAAATGGCCGCGCGCAAGGCCGCCGACGCGGCGCTGAACCGCATCCTCACCCTTGTGTTCGGACCGGACCGCTGATCAGGCTTTGGGCCGGCCGCCCAGGGGATACTCGACAGTGTCGAGTGCCGCTGCCAGCCGGTTGGCCGCCATGCCCGGCCGAAGGGGCTTTTGCTGGCTGCCATGCGGCGACCAGCCGGTCAGCGTTATCACCTCGAAACCGGCCCGGATGCGGCCGTCGCCGTCGGCAAAACGCTGCTGATAGATATCGGCCATGCGAAACAGGGTGGCGCGGCGGGTAAACGACTTACGCCTTGTGAATGTGGCGTTAGCCTCGCCCATGCCGCGCAGGTCGCGCATCAGTCGGATGGCATCGGCGTAGGTAACACGGATCACTTCGCTGTCGGCGACCGGCAGGGCAAAACCGGCGCGCTGCAGCAGAGCAGCACCGTCCAGGGTCTCGGCCATCGGGGATACGCGCGGACTGGCACCGCCCTCCAGTTCCGATTCTGCGGCCAGCCATGACTGACGCAGTTCGCTCAGGGTCGAACCGCCCAGCATGGCACCCAGGAACAGGCCATCGGGCTTCAAGGCACGCTGGATCTGCAGCAAAGCGCCGGGCAGGTCGTTGACCCAATGCAGATTGAGCAGCGCGATCACCAGGTCGAACCGCTGCCCGGCAAAGGGCAGGAATTCCTCGTCGCCTACCACATGCAGCAGAGACGGTCCCGGTATCGAATCCATCGAAACCAGCGTTTCTATTCCACCCCGGCCCTGTAGTCGCGGTTTTAGCCAGTCAGCATCACAACCCTGCACCAGCGTCAGCGGGAATGTGCGGCGGATGTCCTCCAGCCTGTCGAGCAGACGCTCGGCCACTGCGGCGCGAAGGAAATCGTATTCCGCAGCCTGCCACGCCGCACGCTGACGATGTCGCCGCTTCACGGCACGATCGAAAATCTGCATAGTGTCGCTCATGGCTTCATTCTGACATGGGCGAAACCATCCCGCCAATGCCGCTCCCGCCAAAATCAGGCAAACTGCCAAGCCGGCCCGCCACGCGGCGGACGCGCCGACGCAAGCCCATCAACCTCGCCCTGCAGGGCGGCGGCACCCATGGCGCCTTCACCTGGGGTGTGCTGGACCGCCTGCTTGAAGAAGACTGTTTCGAATTCGAAGGCATTTCCGGCACCTCGGCCGGGGCAATGAATGCCGCCGTGCTCGCAGATGGCCTGTCGCAGGGCGGACCGGGCAGAGCACGACAGGCGTTGCACGACTTCTGGCATCGCGTGGCTGAAGCTGCCCGCTTTTCCCCCTTCCGCCCCAGCCTGCTCGATCACTGGTTCAAGCTGGGCGGCATTGATTATTCTCCCAGCTATCACCTGATGGAATTGAGCAGCCGCATCGCTTCGCCCTATCAGACCGGGCCGAAGAATCACAATCCGCTGCGCAAAATCCTCGAACGGAGCCTGGATTGCGACACCCTGCATCGCTGTACGTCGGTGAAGCTGTTCGTCTGTGCCACCGACGTGCTGAGCGGCAAGATCAAGATTTTCGGCAATCGCGAAGTCACCATTGATGCCTTGCTGGCCTCGGCCTGCCTGCCGCATCTGTTCCAGGCGGTAAAGATCGGCAAGCGCTATTACTGGGATGGCGGCTTCATCGGCAATCCGCCGATCTATCCCCTGATCTACAACTGCGACAGCCGCGACGTTCTGATCGTTCAGATCAATCCTATGAACATCCCCTCGCTGCCGAAATCACCGCAGGCCATTCTCGACCGCGTCAATACCTTGAGCTTCAATTCAAGTCTCGTGCGCGAGATGCGCGCCATTGCCTTCGTGACCAGGCTTATCGAATCCGGGTTCGACGATGGCGGGCGGCTGAAACGCATGCTGATACATACCATCGACGCCGAAACCCAGTTCGCAAAGCTGGGCGCTGCCAGCAAATACAATGTCGACTGGGAGTTCCTGCAGGGTCTGTTCAAGCTTGGCCGTCAGCAGGCTGGCCGTTTTCTGCGCCAACATTACGACAGCGTCGGCCGGGCCTCTTCCACCGATATTGTCGAGAAATTCCTTTGAATCTCGCCCAAGGCCGCGATTACGCGCCTGGCGCGCTTGGCCACCTTGCGGGCCGTGAAGCCGGGCTTGTAGATGGCGGATCCCAGGCCGAAACCGGCCGCGCCCGCAGACTGCCAGGCCGCAAAATCCTCCGGATGCACACCGCCGACCGGCAGGATGGGCAGACGCGGCGGCAGCACCGCCCGCAGACTTTTCAGAACAATCGGGTTGGCCGCCTCGGCAGGAAACAGTTTCAGTGCATCGGCGCCTGCGGCAATCATGGCAAAAGCCTCGGTGGGCGTGAAAACTCCTGGTACGGCGGCCATGTCGAGAATCTTCGCCTTGTGCACCACGTCGGGATTGGCATTCGGGGCAACAATCAGGTGGCCGCCCGACATGGCCACCCGCTTGATGCATCCCGGATCGATCACCGTGCCGGCACCAATGAGTGCGCGATCCCCGAAATGCTTCGATAATGCCGCAATGCTGTCCATCGGATCGGGCGAGTTCAGCGGCACCTCGATGATACGAAAACCCGCATCATACAGGGCATCGCCGATTTCAACGACTTCGTCGGGGCGAACACCGCGCAGGATGGCGATGACTGGGCATTCCTGCAGCCAGGCTGAAAAGCTTTTCATGACACCCTCCCGGGGCAGTTTTTCATCCCCGCAGATGGCGGCTCAGACGGTATAGGCCGCGAGCCGCAGCATCTTCCGGAGCGAGGGCGGCCGGGATTCCGAGCCAGCCGCAAGCCTTAAGATAACGCGTCGCCAGTTTCTGGCCAGCGATGATTCGCACCTCGCCCCGCCATTCCGTGCCGCGCAGTTCATGTCCGATCAGCAGGCCGGATAGAAAATCCCGTGCTGCCATGGCCGCCAGTTCGTCAAACAGCCGGCGGGTACGCACGCCGAACAGGTGATGCAGCAACCCGCCCGGCCGTCCAGAAGCAGCCAGGCCGTCGCAGAAGGCAGTCTCTTCGAATTCCGCTTCGTCCTTTGGCAGCATGGCGGCGATCAGGCCATGCCGGGAAAGCAGCGCAAAAACCTCGCCCGTCATCGCCGTGGCAAAGCTGACCACCCTGCCATTCTGAAAGCGGACATGTTTGGAATGGGTGCCTGGCATGACAGCCATCCCGTCCCCAGCCGGCATATCGAGCCCGAATAGCTGGGTTTCCTCGCCGCGCATCACGTCAGGCACGCCATCCGCGTCGCGACAGGACAAGCCCGGCACGATATGGCCGATACGGCCCGCGCCAATATCCACCCGACAGAGGGCGTCGGCGAGATCGTTCAAATCCGCGGGACACTCCGCATAGGGTGCCTCACGCCACCCCTGCCGGCTCCCCACCATGCCTGACAGCAGGACAGGCCCGGAATCGACGGCCAGCCAGTCTCCGATCCGTTGCCTCAGGGCGGCGGGATAGTCCGCGGCTCCAATATCGATTATGCCGCAATCCGCCTCGCGCCGATCCAGCACGCGGCCGTCGGGTCCAATGCGATAGGCGCGAAAACTGCTGCTGCCCCAATCAACGCCGATCATGCCACCAGGCGGCGGCCGCTGGCGGCATCGAACAGGTGCACGCGGTCGAGTTGCGGCATCAGATCGAGGGTTTCGCCCGGAACGAATCCGCGGCGTTCGTTGAACACGCCGCAGATCTGCGCTCCGCCCAGTTCGGCATAGACGAAGGTATTGGCGCCCGTCGGCTCCACCACCTCGACCCGCGACGGCAGGCCGCCGCCATTCACTGGCGTAAGATGCTCGGGCCGGAAGCCATATACGACCGGCTGGCCGTCCTGGCCGCCGACATTGCCATTCAGCGGCAGATCGATGCCTGCCTCGGTAGCCACCCAGCAGCGACCGCCATCCCGGCGCAGGCGGCCACGGATCAGATTGATTGCCGGGGAACCGATGAAACCGGCCACAAACAGGTTAGCCGGAGTGTCATACAGTTCCAGCGGCGTGCCGATCTGCTCGACAATGCCGTCATGCATCACCACGATGCGGTCGGCCATGGTCATGGCCTCGATCTGGTCATGCGTCACGTAGATCGAAGTGGTCCTGAGCTGCTGATGCAGGGCCTTGATCTCCGTACGCATCTGCACGCGAAGTTTGGCGTCCAGGTTGCTCAGGGGTTCGTCGAACAGGAAGACCTGCGGATTGCGCACAATGGCGCGCCCCATGGCGACGCGCTGGCGCTGACCGCCGGACAGTTGCTTCGGATAGCGGTCCAGCAGTTCGGTCAGGCTCAGAATCTGGGCGGCCCGCTGCACCCGCTCGGCAATCACGCTCTGCTCGGCTTTGCGCAGCTTCAACGAGAAGCCCATATTCTCGCGCACGGTCATATGCGGATACAGCGCGTAATTCTGGAACACCATGGCAATGTCGCGGTCTTTGGACGGCACGTCGTTGACCACACGCTCGCCGATACGGATGGCGCCACCGGAAATTTCCTCCAGCCCCGCGATCATGCGCAGCAGGGTGGACTTGCCGCAGCCGGACGGGCCGACCAGGACGACGAATTCGCCATCCGGAATCGCGATATCGATGCCGTGGATCACTTCGAGCGCGCCATAGCGTTTGCGCACCGCCTCCACACTCACACTCGCCATATCAAACTCCCTGTCACTCGATTTCTTCTTGTATGCTCAGGACTTCACCGCCCCCGCGGTAAGTCCGGAAACCATGTAGCGCCGGAACGCATAATAGATTGCCGCAGGCGGCAGGGCATAGACCGCGCCTGTCGCCATCAGCACATTGAACGGTGCGTCATCGGTGGTGAGAAAATGCCCAAGCGCGACGGCCAGCGTGATTTCCTTATCGGCCGACAGCAGCAGGAAGGCATAGAGATATTCGTTCCAGGCAAGCAGCAGCGCATAGGTGCCGATCGCCACCAGGGATGGCGCCATCAGCGGTAAATAGATCAGGCGGAATATCTGCAGCGGACTGGCACCATCGATCCGCGCCGCCTCATCCAGCTCGTAGGGCAGCTTGTCGGCATATTGCTTCAGCACCCAGATCGCATAGGGCGATGCGAAGGTGACCATGGTCAGGATCAGGGACCATTGCGTGTTCAGCAGGCCATAAATCCCCATCACCTTGTACATCGGGATGGCCAGAAAGGCCGGCGGAATCAGGTAGGTTGCCAGCGCCATGTTGGAAACCAGCCGGCCGCCCCGCACCTTTAACCGACTGATCGCAAAAGTGGCCGTAGCCGAGATCGCCAACGTGATGAGACAGACCATCACGGCGACGAAGGCGCTGTTCCATAGCTGCTGCCAGAAATGCTCCAGATAGTAATGGCCCTGCTTCACTACGGTTTCGTAATTCTCCAGTGTCGGGCGCGAGGGCCAGATGGCGCCGGCGAAGGTCTCCACCCGGGGCGTGATTGACATGACGAACAAGTGGTAGATCGGGATCAGCGTCCAGACCAGGATCAGGACACCCACCAGCATCAGGCGGGCTTCGGAAAACATCTTCCTCATGGCTGCTCACCCTTCTTCATGCGCCGCAGCATCAGAACCAGCAACGGCAGCATGACCGGCAGGGCGACAACGACAGTGGTAACGCCGACTTCCACCTCCGACATGCCGAAGGCATACCGGATGCCGAGCGTCGCCAGAGTCTGGGTTGCATCGGCCGGTCCACCGCCGGTCAGCAGATAGATGGAATTGAAATCGCCCAGGCTCATGATGGTCGAGAGCAGGGTGCATGTGATGTAGAGGTTCCGCATGCTGGGGAAAGTGACATAGCGGAATTTCTGCAATCCGCTGGCACCATCCACATCGGCGGACTCATAGAGATCCTTAGGGATAGCCAGGCGGCCAGCCAGCATGATCAGGGTCCAGAATGGCAGGTATTTCCAGATATGGACCACGCAGATCATCGCCAGCCCGCTCCAGCGGTCGAGCAGCCAGTTCGGGCCGTCTTCCAAAGTGAAGCGGAAGATCAGCGAATTGATCATTCCCCATTCCGCATTCAGCATCCAGCGGAAGGACAGGATGGTGGGAATGGAGGGAATCGCCCAGGGCAGAATGAATATCACGCTGAGCCAGCGGATCCAGCGCTGCTCGTGCACGAAGAACCCCGAGAGCAAAAGCGCCAGGAAAAGCTTCAGGTTCACGGCGATGCCTAGGAAAATCACCGTGTTGACGATCGTGCGCAGGAAGATCGGATCGCTCCACAGGCGCACATAGCTTTTCGGATTGGTGCCCAGGATCAGGCCATAGCCGACCGGGTAGATCACCAGGGCGATGAACAGGACGATGTATGGGACCAGGAAAATCAGGCCCCAGGTCGCCTCCTGAGAGAGACGGCCTGGGGCCATTTTCCCGGCTTGCACGTCGGTAACTGCAACCACGACGGTCAGCCGTTATCTAAACGTCAGCCTTCGACGAGCTGCTTGATGCGGGCGAACATCTCGTCCACAGCCTGCTCGGGCGAAACCTTGTCCTGCACTACGCGCGACATCGCACGCCCCCAGACGTTCTCCGCGTTCACCGTGGTGAACTTGTAGTTATAAACGAAGGGGAACGGCACGGTGGGTTGCTTGACGAACTGCTGGTACACGTTCTTGCGGTGCTGGTCTTCCTGCCAGAAGGGGCGTTCCGCCGCTTCCTTGGTGACCGGGAACCAGCGGCCGAGCGAACCTTCCGTATACGGGATCAGGTTCTCAGGCTGGGCCAGAAAGGCGAGGAACTCCTTACCCCGCTTCTTGTTCGGCGCATCGGCAAACACAACAGCCAGCTTGATCGAAACCAGGTTCGGCAGCGGTTGCCCATCAGGTTTGGCCGGCCAGTTCGTGGTGCGGATCAGATCGTAGTAATTGGTCTTTGCCTGGGCGCGATCCTTCTCTTCCTTGGCATTCATCATGTCATCCATGTGCTTGCCGGGCAGAGAAATGGTCGCGTTATGCGTCATCGGCGTGGTCTTGTTGTGGAAGGCCACGTTATTGTCGACATCCTTCCATGACAGCGAGCCGGGTGGCGTGCAGCCCTTGACCACGATATCCGTATAGTCCTTCAGCGCGGCAACCATGCCGGCCTTGATCTTCGGATCGTTGATCAGCAGCTTGCCATCCTTGTCGACCGGCATGGCGTTGTAGGCATTCACATAGGACAGGAAGCTGTAGAAAGTGTCGGATGCCTCGACCGAAGAGGGGTGGCCGATGCCATACACGCGCTTGCCCTTCGCGCGCAGGCCGGGCTGCACCTTGTCGCACCAGAAGGACCAGTAGCCCTTCCAATCTTTCGGAATGTCGCTCTCCTTGAATCCGGCTTCCTCGACCATGTCCTTCCAATAATTGGCGTGCATGGTCTGCTGGTAGATCGGCATGCCGTAATAAGCGCGCTTGCCGCCCGGTCCCTGCAGATAGGCGGTATCCAGCACGCCGGGCAGGAACTTGTCCTTGTTCGGCGTGATGATGTCGGAGAGATCCTCCAGCTTGCCTTCGTAAGCCCATTTGCCGGCCGTGCGGAAATCGAAGGTCCAGCCAAAAGCGGCATCCGGCGGCGTCTTGGCTTCGACGGCGGAAACCGACTTGGTGATGATATCCTCCACGCCGAACAGGCTGAGCTCGACCGTCACGCCGGTCTTCTGCTTGAAGCGCTCGATCACCGCATTCAGCGCGGTATCCTCAGCGGGATAAAATCCCTTGTTGAACCAGACCGTGAGCTTTTCCTGCGCGAATGCAGGCGTGGCACTGGCCAGTATTGCGGCGGCGGCGACCCACCCCGCGGTTTTACGCATGGCTGACTTACGCATTTTATTCCTCCCTGCCTGACCCGTTACGGGTTTTTTCTGTCGATTTTCAATGCGACGTGGCATGCCTTCGTAGCATCTCATATATCAGTTTAGCCAGCCCAAAATCGCCTGCCAAGCCCTGTTTGCTTAGACTTAGAGCTGACGCGTACTTTCTGTCTGGCGATACGTGTACAGCTTGCGCACGGTGATCAGTGGTTATGCCGCGGGACGCCGAATGTCTCCGCAATCCGCTGATATCCCGTGGCAAAATCCAGGCAACCGCCGGTCGACAATTGCCCGACATACCGGCGCTGCAATTCCTGCCATGGCGTCTGATTCACCAGTTTGGGCGGGACCCAGGCCTTGCGCCGTTTCTCCAGTTCCTCACTGGTAATCAGGATGTCGGCTTTACGCCCCGTCAGGTCGATGCGAATCCGGTCCCCGGTCCGCAGCAGTGCCAGCCCCCCTCCGACAGCAGCCTCGGGCGAGGCATTGAGGATCGACGGGCTGGCCGAAGTACCGCTCTGCCGGCCATCGCCGATGCAGGGCAGCAGGTTAATGCCCTGCTTCACCAGCCGGTCGGGCGGCAGCATATTCACCACCTCGGCAGCCCCGGGATAACCCACGGGGCCGGTGTTGCGTATGACCAGGATGCTGTTTTCGTCGATCGGCAGGGCCGGATCGTTGATCCGGGCGTGGTAGTCCTCCGGCCCTTCAAAGACGATGGCAGTGCCCTCGAAGGCATTCGGGTCGCCTGGTCGCTCAAGATACTTGCGGCGGAATTCGGCCGAGATCACTGACGTCTTCATCACGGCCGAGTCGAACAGCGTGCCCGACAGCACCGCGAAACCGGCCTCGGGCAGCAGCGGCTGGCCATAGGGTCGGATCACATCCCGGTCCTCGCAGACGGCATCCTTGACGTTTTCGCCCATGCTGCGGCCATTCACCGTCAAGGCATCGGCATGCAGTTTGCCGGCCTCCAGCAATTCACGCATCACCGCCGGAACACCGCCGGCACGATGGAAGCCCTCACCAAGATGGGCGCCCGCCGGCATGCAGTTGACCAGCAGCGGGATATGATAGCCGATCTTGTCCCAGTCCTTCACATCCAGTTCGACACCCATATGCCGGGCGATGGCGTTCAGATGCGGCGGACAGTTGGTGGAAGCACCCAGCGCGCGGGCCGCCACGATGGCATTCTCGAAGGCCTTGCGCGTCATGATCTTTGAAGGTCGCAGGTCCTCGTGCACGATCTCCACGGCGCGACGGCCGGTTTCGTAGGCCATCTGGGCGCGTTCGCGGTAGGGCGCCGGGATCGAGGCGCAGCCGGGCAACGACATGCCCAGCGCCTCGGCCATGCTGTTCATGGAAAGCGCCGTGCCCATGGTGTTGCAGTGGCCCGGACTCGGCGCGGAGGAAGCCACCATGGCCAGGAATTCATCGTAATTGATTCGGCCGGCCGCCAGTTCCTGGCGCGCATACCAGATCACCGTGCCCGAGCCGGCCAGTTGGCCTTTGTACCAGCCATCCAGCATGGGGCCGCCCGAGAGCACGATTGCGGGGATGTCCACTGTGGCGGCAGCCATCAGCATGCCCGGCGTGGTCTTGTCGCAGCCGGTGGTGAGCACCACGCCGTCAAGCGGATAGGAATAGAGCAGTTCCGCCAGACCGAGATAAAGCAGGTTGCGGTCCAAAGCCGCCGTCGGCCGTTTGCCGGTTTCCTGGATCGGATGGGTGGGGAATTCAAAGGGGATGCCGCCGGCATCGCGGATACCGTCGCGTACCCGTTTGGCCAGTTCGAGGTGATGCCGATTGCACGGAGACAGATCGCTGCCCGACTGGGCGATGCCGATGATCGGCTTGCCGCCGCGCAATTCGGCCAGAGTCAAACCGAAATTGAGATACCGTTCCAGATACAATGCCGTCATGCCCGGATCATGCGGATTGTCGAACCATTCCCGGCTGCGCAAAGGCTTTTTCTTTTTTTCGGTCATTGTTTCACTCCCCAATCCAATATCGGCTTATGTCGGTTTGGCCAGCCGCTCGCGATGCAGCACGAACAGGCCGCTGGCGACGATGATCCCGGCTCCGGCCAGCATCGGCAGGGTCGGCAGGTCGGCAAAGAAGAGCCAACCGAGCAGAATCGCCCATAGCAGCGACGTGTAGGTATAGGGCACCACCACGGCGGCTGGCGCCAATCTCAACGACTGGTTCATGCACATATGCGCCAGCGTCGCCACCACGCCGATGAGGGCCAGATAGGCGACGTCGAGCAGTCCTACCGGCGACCAGCCCCAGGGCAGGGTCAGCAGCCCCGCCGCGCCCACCGCCAGCGTATGATAGACAATCAATGACAACGCGCCGGTCGAACGCAGCTTACGAGTGGCGATCATCATCAGGGCATAGGCCAGGCTGCCGCCAAGGGCAATCAGTGCCGGCGCGGTGAACACGCCGGCCTGCGGCTGCAGCACGAGCAGCACGCCGCAAAACCCGATTGCCACGGCGATACCGCGTCGCCAGCCAACCGCCTCGCCCAGCAGCGGGATGGCAAGCACGGTGACGATCAGCGGGGTAGCCTGATACACCGCCATCACATCGGCCAGCGGCAGATGCCGCACAGCCAGATAGAAACAGGCGACTTCTGCCACGATCAGTGCGAGACGGACGGCATGCCGACCCGGCTGCTCCAGCACAAAGACCTGTCGCCAACCGGTACGATGAACCATGGGGAGCAGGACGACCAATGCGGTAGCCGAACGGATAAACAGCAGTTGGCCGACCGCCACGCTGGCCACCATCCATTTGCCCAGTGCATCGTTGAAGGTGAACAGCGCCGTGCCAAGAAGCATGAACAGGATGCCACGCCAGTGGCCGGCTTCCAGTACAGGTGTGGTGCCGGTCAGGCTGCGTTCAGCCACTCTTGCGCTCCCGGCCGCGAGCCTGCTCCCGCAGTATGATCTGATAATCGCGCGAGGCAGCGCGGATATGCACGCCCAGCAGATTCAGCGCCTTGGTACGCTCATGCGCCTTGAGCAGCTTGACGATGTTCTGGTGCTCGGCCAGTGAGTCGCCGACGGTGCGTTCCTTCGAGGTGACGCGCGCGCGCAGGGCCTGAATTTTCATTTCCAGTTGTTGGTGCGCCACGGTCAGAAAGCGGTTGTTGGCGCGGTTCAGGATATGGCGATGGTATTCGGTATCGAGCCGGCGATAGGCCGGGATGTCGCCATCAGCAACCGCCTTCGCCATACGCTTCACATTCTGCTCCAGCGCTTCGATCAGCCCGGCCTCGTCGTTGGCCAGCGCGTCGCGCAGGGCGGCGCTTTCCAGGATCACGCGATACTGGCACATCTCGGCCGCCTCGTCGGGTGCAAGCGAAAAGACGAAACTGCCACGCTGGGGCTGGATATCGACCAGGCCTTCCAGCTTGAGCTGCAGCAGCGCCTCGCGCACCGGCGTCTTGGAAATACCGAGCTGGGCGGCCAGCACATTCTCCGACAGCGCCTCGCCCAGCATCAGCTCGCCGTTGGTGATGCGGCTACGGACGTGATCTTTCACCAGTTCGGTGAGGGATTTCGGGCGCTCCAGCCGTGCGGGGCGAACCGCGGTGTTCTTTGCCATGACGGCCTGACCTTTTCCACTGACGTCCCGCACCGTAGCAGCGGGCCTGCACGGCCTCAAGATAGTATCTGATATGTCAGTTTGCTTGCCCGGGCCGTCTGTCTCGGCTAGGAAAGACATGACAGGAGGCTGTGGGATTATGGGATTCGACATTCTCTGCCTGGGCGAGGCCATGGTGGAGTTCAACCAGACCGGCGGACCGGACAGCGACCAGTATCTGCGCGGCTTTGGCGGCGATACCTCGAACTGTGCCATCGCCGCCGCCCGACAGGGCGCCCAGGCCGCCTATTGTACCCTGCTGGGCAAGGATCCTTTCGGCGATCTGCTGCTGGATCTGTGGCGGCGCGAGGGCGTCGACACCAGCACGGTCGGCCGCCGCGAGGATGCCGCAACGGCAATCTATTTTGTCACCCATGGCGATCGTGGCCATACCTTCACCTACTACCGGAAAGACTCGGCTGCCAGCCGCATGGCGCCGGCCGACCTGCCCGGCCAGGCGCTGGAAGCCACCCACATCCTCCATGTCTCCGGCATCACTTTGGCCGTCAGCGCCAGCTTGCGCGATACCGCGATGACCGCGATTACCCGCATGCGCAAGGCCGGCCGGCTGGTTTCCTTCGATACCAACCTGCGCCTCAAGCTTTGGTCGCTGGATGCCGCGCGCCAGGCGATACACGCCGCGCTGCGGCTTTCCGATATCGCCCTGCCCAGCCTGGAAGACGCTACCGCGCTGAGCGGCCTGAACGAGCCGGCGGCGATCCTGGATTATTACCGGGCCATGGGCATCCCGCTGGTGGTGCTGAAATGCGGGGCCGAAGGCGTGCTGATTGCCAACGGGGATGGCCGCTGGCGCCTGCCGGGCCATCGCGTGCCGACGGTGGATGCCACCGGCGCCGGCGACTGTTTCGACGGCGCCTTCCTGGCGGAAATGGTGCGCGGCGCGAATCCGCTGGAAGCCGCCTGCTATGCCAACGCGGCTGCCGCGCTCACCACCATCGGCTACGGCGCGGTCGCCCCGATCCCGCGGCGCGCCGCAGTAGAGGCGTTCTTCCGCTCGGTCGGACGCACCGAGCCGGAAGCATTCTGACTTAAGCGCGATAATTCCGCACCTTTTGCCGCTGCTCGCCCAGCCCGACAATGCCGAGATGAACCGCGTCTCCATCCTTCAGATAGACTGGCGGCTTCTGTCCCATGCCGACTCCGGGCGGCGTGCCGGTGGAAATGATATCGCCCGGCTGCAGCGACATGAACTGGCTCAGATAGCTCACCAGGTAACGTACGCCATAGACCATCGTCTTGGTCGAGCCGTTCTGGAAACGCTTGCCGTTCACATCGCAGAACATGTCCAGGTTCTGCGGATCAGGCACCTCGTCGGTCGTCACCAGCCAGGGACCGATCGGACCGAAACTATCGGCGCTCTTGCCCTTGGTCCACTGGCCGTGGCGTTCGGTCTGGAAAGCCCGCTCCGATACGTCGTTGATCACGCAATAGCCGGCAACATGACTCATCGCGTCTTTTTCATCGACATAACGGGCCACAGAGCCGATCACCACGCCGAGTTCCACTTCCCAGTCGGTCTTCTGCGAGTTCTTCGGGATGATCACGTCGTCATTCGGTCCCGTGATCGCCGAAGTCGCCTTCATGAAGATGATCGGTTCGGGCGGCACCGTGGCGCCGGTCTCGGCGGCATGGTCGGAATAATTCAGGCCGATACAGATGAACTTGCCCACACGGTTGACGCAGGGCCCGAGCCGAGGATTTCCGGAGATCGCGGGCAGCGCCATGGGATCGAGGGACTTCAGTTTTGCCAGACCGGCCGGCGTCAGCGTGCTGCCGGCGATATCCGGCACCACGGTGGAAAGGTCGCGAATGACGCCCGAGGCGTCGAGCAGGCCCGGCTTCTCCTGGCCCGCAGGGCCATAGCGCAGCAGTTTCATGACGTGTCTCTCTCCTGAAGGGATTACAGCGACCAGCCGCCGTCGATGATATGAGTGGTGCCGGTGGTGAAAGCGGACTCGTCGCCGGCCAGATAAACCGCAAGCGCCGCTATCTCTTCCGCCGTGCCGAGCCGGCCGAGCGGCTGACGCGCGACAAAGCCGGCGCGGGCCTGCTCGACACCACCAGCGGTCGAAGCCTGGGCTGCGATGCGATCGTCCAGCGACGGCGTCTGGATCGTGCCGGGGCAAATCGCGTTGCAGCGGATGCCCTGCTTGATGAAATCGGCGGCGATGGCCTTGGTCAGTCCGATCACCGCCGCCTTGGTGGCACCATATACGAACCGGTTCGGCGCGCCTTTCACCGAGGATGCGGCAGAAGACATGTTGATGATGGAGCCGCCGCGACCGGCCGACAGCATGGCCGGCAACAATGCCTTGGTCATGCGGTACATCGAACGCACATTCAGGTCGAAGGAAAAATCCCAGTCCTTCTCTTCGGTTTCCAGGATCGTGCCGTGATGCACGAAACCTGCGCAGTTGAACAATATGTCGACCGCGCCAACCTCGGCCGCGAAGGCGGCGATGGCGGCGGGGTCCATGACATCCAGCCGCCGCGTGCGTATGTTCGGCAGGCTGCCGAGCTCCTTAAGCCTGGCCTCGTTCACATCGGTGGCAATCACCTTCGCCCCTTCATGAGCGAATGCTATGGCCGATGCGCGACCTATCCCCTGCGCGGCGGCCGTGATCACCGCTGTCTTGCCTTCCAGACGCATACCCGTCTCTCCGTTGCTTTAAGCGACCGCCGGCAGACAGGCCGGCCCGATCGGTTCGAAACTCTTGTAGGTGAGGATGAATTCCTGGTGCCCCAGGCCTTCAGACCTGGTCATTTCGCCGGCGCCGACGCGCTTGATCAGGTCGAAAATCTCGCGGCCGACCGTATCGAGGTCGGCGTGACCTTCCAGAATGCGGCCCGCATTCACGTCCATGTCGTCGGCCATGCGCGCATAGGTGCGCGGATTGGCGCAAACCTTGATCACCGGCGCCAGCGCCGAACCCACCACCGAGCCGCGGCCGGTGGAAAACAGGATCACGTGCGATCCGCAGGCGATCAGTTCGGCGATCTCGGCATTGTCGCTGATATTGGGAAAACCAAACCGCACTTCGCCATCCGGCACCACGTCCAGCAGGTACAGGCCGCCGCGCGGCGGGATGTCGCCAGGCTTGATAATGCCGCTGATCGGCGAGGCGCCGCTCTTGGCATAGGCGCCAAGCGATTTCTCCTCGATGGTGGTCAGCCCACCATCGGCGTTGCCCGGGGCGAAACTGGGATAGCCAAGCGTTTCATAATAATGCGCCGCCTTGGCGACGCAGGCCTTCAGTTCGCGACCCAGTTCCGGCGTGACGGCACGCTCGGCCATCCAGCCTTCCATGCCGATCAGTTCGCCGGTTTCCTCAAAAATCGCCGCGGCCTTTTCCTGCACCAGGAAATCGAAGGCGCGCCCCATCGCCGGGTTGGCGGTGAGGCCCGAGGTAGCATCCGAACCGCCGCATATGGTGCCGACCACCAATTCCGACACGGCCATGGGCTCGGTCGGCTGCTTGGCCAGGGCCGCGATCTGAGCCTCGACCCAGGCGCGCCCCTTCTCGATGGTCGCTCGCGTGCCACCATTCTCCTGAATCGCCAACAATTCGACCGGCCGGCCGCTTTCCCTGATCGTGCGCTCCAGGACCTTCTTGTTGAAACCCTCGCAACCAAGCGACACCAGCAATACGGCACCGACATTGGGATGGGTGCATAGCCGCTGCATCATCTTCAACGCATAGGCATTGGGGTAACAGCCGGGGAAACCGATCACATGGGCGCCCTCTTCGCGATAAGGCCAGGCGATTTCCTTGACCACGTGATGGGCGCATTCCACCAGATAGGCAACTGCAACATAGTTGCGAATGCCCTTGCGGCCATCCGCCCGGCGCCAGCCGCGCATCGTTACGTCACTCATGGTGCCGCCTCCACCGCTACCGTATTGGGCATGTAATCGCTGGCGACGTTATGGTTGTGCACGTACTCGCCCAACGCAATATCTGCCGTCGCCCGTCCGATCGGCGCGCCGTATTTCACGATCCTTTCGCCGACCGCGATATTGCGCAGGGCGATCTTGTGTCCGAATCCCAGCGCTCGTTGCAGCCGTACCGTGGCGCCGGCCACCTGTAATTCGGTTCCGGCCGGGATCTCCAGCCGTGCCACCGCGATATTGTCGCCCGGCGCCAGCATCAGCAGGCGCGGATCGGTTGCCAGATCAGAACTTGCCATACTTCAGATACGCCTCCTGCGGGTCCATGCCGGCCATGATGTTCCGGCGCACCTCGCCTTCGGTCCCCATCACCTCCTCGGTGCGGGCGACCGCTGCCTCAACCATGCCAGCGGGTATAACCACCACGCCGTCGCGGTCGGCGATCACGTAATCGCCGCTCGAAATCGTCACGCTGCCGATGGTTATCGGCGCGCCGAAACTGTTGGGCACCCAGCGCGCCACGATGTCGGATGGCGTGAAAAAACTGCACCAGACCGGAAAACCGATCTGCTCCACCATCGCCGCATCGCGGCAGCCGCCATCCACGATATAGCCTCGCACGCCCTTGAGCTGCAGCGCCGAAGCTGAGAGCTCGCCCATCAGCGCTACCTCGTGGTTATGGGGTTGGCACATCACCACGCGGCCCGGCGGGGCCTTGGATAAAACGCCGGTCCACTCCAGCAGGGTTTCGTGGGCGGTCTTGGTGCGGTCGATATGACCGCTGACCGTCCAGACCTGTCCGGCAAGGGTCTGCGTCGGCATGAGCGGCCGGATTTCTGGCGGCAAGACGCAATTGTCATGGCCCTGCGCCCGCAGCACGTCATGCACTGCCGAGGCGTAACAGCGACTTAGGCGGTCGGCCAGCGGATCGGGCGGCGGGGCGCTCGGCTGGGTTCCGGGCATCGTTTCTCCCATCTGATATATCAGTTAGACGGACTTTAGCCAGATTCCCCGGGGCTGGCTAGTCGCCGGCACAATGCGGTTGATGCCTGCCGCCCCGCGGGCCGATAATGAAAGCCATTGGTGAGGGACAACGGGAAGGATACAGCCATGATCAAGAAAATCGCATTGGCCATAGCCATCGTCGTGCTCGCCATTGCCGGCGCCGCCTATTACTTCGCCTCCAACCTCGACAGCCTGGTGAAGGCCGTGATCGAGCGTTACGGCACGGAGGCCACCCAGGCGCGCGTTACCCTGAAGTCGGTCGAATTGAAGCCCGCTTCGGGCAGCGGCAGCCTCAGCGGCCTGGTGGTCGGCAATCCCAAGGGCTTCAGCGGCGCCGAAGCCATCTCGCTGGGCGATATCCGCATCACATTGGATATTGCCAGCCTGCAGTCCAATCCGATCATCATCAAGGACGTGCAGATCATCCAGCCGTCGATCAGCTACGAATATGCCAGTGGTGGCGGCAATCTGGAGACCATCCAGAAGAACGTACAGGCCTATGCCGCCAGATTCGGCGGCGGCCAGACCGAACCCAAGGCCGGCACGGCATCCACCGGCGGCTCAGCCAGCAAACAGCCCGAACGCAAGGTGATTATCGAAAATCTGGTGATCCGTGATGGCAGGATCGCTGCCAGCCACGCGGCCCTGCAGGGCCGGGCCATCTCGGCCAGCCTGCCCACCATCCAGTTGAAGGATATCGGCAAGGGCAGCAACGGCGCCACGCCCGCCGAGGTCGCCGAGAAGGTGATCGGCACCATCAGCGCCCAGGCCTCGCGTGTCGCAACCGGCGAACTGCAGAAGCAGCTTGGCAACCTGCTGAAGGATCAGGCCGGTGCCGTTGGCGGTGCTGCGGGCGGAGCGGCCGGTGGCGCGGCCGAGAAACTCAAGGGCCTGCTTGGCAAATAGCCCTGCAAAAATGCATGTGAGCCATCGCCAAATATTATGGCCGCAACGGTCGTCGAGGGAATATGGGCGGGTTAGCATGCCCGCCCGTTCCTTTATTGCCTCCTGGTCTCGATGATCAATCCTGTCTGGCACGGCGCCTTGGCTGGGCTCTGTGCGCTTCTGGTCGGTATCGGTTTCGCGCGCTTCGGCTATACGCCGCTGATCCCCGTGCTGATCGAACGCGACTGGCTCAGTGCTGCCGACGCGGCCTATCTGGGCGCCACCAACCTGGCCGGCTATGTCGGCGGCAGCCTTCTGGCGGCCAGCCTGGCCCGCCTGATGCCGGTAGCAACAATGACCCGTGCCGCCATGGTGCTGACCGGCCTAAGCCTGCTGGCCTGCGCCCTGCCCTGGGGTTTTGCCTGGTTCGCGCCATGGCGTTTCCTTGCCGGCTTCACCGGCGGCTTGCTGATGGTGGCTGCCGTGCCGCTGATGCTGGCACGAGCGCCAGCCACTCACCGCGCGCGCAGCAACGGCATCGTCTTCACCGGGGTTGGCATCGGCGTGATCGCATCGGGTACGCTTGTACCGGCCGTCGCCGGCTACGGCCCGATACCGGTCTGGCTGGGCCTGGGCCTGGTCACCCTGCTGCTGGCAGCGCTGACATGGCGGCAATGGGGCATCGAACCGGCGGCCTCGCCGGCGCAGACTGGTGCGGCGCCGCGCAATTTCACCCTGCCGGTCGCCTTGCTGCTGGCGGCCTATACCATCGATTCCGCCGGCTTCGTGCCGCACACCGTGTTTTGGGCCGACTATATTGCGCGCGGCCTGGGTCGCGGCGTCGCCGCCGGTGGACTGTTCTGGGTATTCTTCGGCATCGGGGCGTTGTGCGGCCCGCTGCTGGCCGGATTGATCGCCGAACGTTTTGGCTTCTATCGCAGCATTGTCGGCGTGCTGCTGGTCAAATCCGCCGCCGTCGCCATACCCCTGCTCAGCACGCATCCGGTAGCATTGGCGATTTCCGCCGTCACGGTCGGCGCCCTCACGCCTGGCGTATCGGCGCTGGCCTCTGGTCGCGTCGCCGAACTGGTCGGCTTCGCGGCGCATCGTCAGGTCTGGGGCTGGCTCACGGGCGGCTTTGCGCTCTCATCTGCGGCCGTCGGTTACGCCTTCTCCTACCTGTTCGATCGCACCGGCTCCTACAACCTGCTTTTCGCCCTGGGCGCTGCCGGATTGTTCGTCGCCATGCTGCTGGCCGCGACGGCGCGGCAGAAGCCCGCGACCGACTGATCAGGCCAGTGACGTCTGTATGTCGGAACCGTGGCTCAGCGTCTGATGCACCGGGCATTTGTTGGCAATCTCCAGCAGGCGCTGGCGCTGCTCCTCGCTCAGGTCGCCTTCCAGTGTGATCACGCGTTCGAACCGGTCGAGCGGTTTGCCATCTGCACCGGCCACCTTGCTGTGGCGCACCTGCACCGAACTGCGAACCAGCGGCCATTGCTTGCGTTCGGCATACATGCGCATCGTCATCGCCGTGCAAGCCCCTAAACCCGACATTACCAGTTCGTAGGGGTCAGGGCCCGTGTCGCGCCCGCCGAGGCTTTCCGCCTCGTCCGCCGCCAGCACATGCCGGCCGGCCACAATGATCTGTCCATACGGGCCCAGGCCGCTTTCGCCGACCGAGATTTCCCGGGAACCTTTAGCTGACGCAGTCATGCCGTTCTCCTTAAGAGCCTGTAATTTCAACACAAAGCAGAAAGACTCGGTTATCTACACTTCCGGCATTGACAATTATATTATGAATATCTAATTTAGTAACATCTAATTTAATGGAACCTCCCAATGGACGCAGCCCTGCTTGACCAACTCAGTGCCAGCGCCGCCCAGGCCAGTCATTTCCTGCGCAGCCTGGCCAACGAAAAGCGCCTCCTCGTACTCTGCCAGCTGATGGAGGGAGAACGCTCCGTCGGCAGCCTAGCGGCCCAGGTGGATCTTAGCCAGTCGGCCCTCTCGCAGCACCTGACCAAGCTGCGCGAGGACGGTCTGGTAGCAACCCGGCGCGATGGCCAGACCATCTACTATCGTCTCGCTGACCGCCGCGTCGAGGCGATTATCACCCTGCTCTACGAGCAGTTCTGCAAAACAAACTGCTAAGCCAAGGAACAACCATGACCGCGATTCCCAAAATCGACCCACAAACCCTTCAGCAGCGCCTGCAGGCCGGCGAAGTAGTGCTGATCGACATCCGCGAGCCTTCCGAATATGCGCGCGAGCATATCCACGGTGCCCGCCTGGTGCCGCTGAATGCCATCGATACCCACGATTTCGACGCCGAGCGTAACAAGGTGGCCGTCTTTACCTGCCGAAGCGGCAACCGCACCGCCATGAATGCCTCGCGCCTGCTCGCCAAGGGCTTCCGCGAAGCCTACGTGTTGGCTGGCGGCCTCGACGGCTGGAAAAAGGCCGGACTGCCAGTTCATTTCAACGCAAAGGCCCCGCTTGATCTTCAGCGGCAGGTGCAGATCGCCGCCGGCGGCATGGCGCTGCTGGGCGCGGTTCTGGCCTTGCTGGTTTCGCCCTGGTTCATCGCCCTGAGCGGTTTCGTCGGCGCGGGACTCATGGTGGCCGGCGCAACCGGCTTCTGCGGTATGGCCCGCCTGCTGGCCGTCATGCCATGGAATCGCAAGATTCTCGCTGCCTAATATCATTGAAACGGAAAGCATCATGAAACCGCTTATCCAGGCCTTTTTCGACGAAGCAACATTTACCGTCAGTTATGTCGTCGGCGACCCATCCACCAAGGCATGCGCCATCATCGACTCCGTGCTGGATTACGATCCGGCCTCGGGCCGCACGGACAAGAAGTCGGCCGATGCCGTGATCGCCTACGTGCGGCGCGAAGGCCTGATGGTGCAGTGGATCCTGGAAACTCATGTCCATGCCGACCATCTTTCCGCAGCTCCCTATCTGAAGCAGGAACTGGGTGGCCGTATCGGTATCGGATTCAACATCACGGTGGTGCAGAACACGTTTGGCAAGATCTTCAATGCCGGCACCGAATTTGCCCGTGATGGCAGCCAGTTCGATCATCTGCTGAATGATGGCGAGTCCTTCAGCGTTGGCAGCATCGCGGCAAAGGCTATGCATACGCCCGGCCATACACCAGCCTGCATGACCTATGTGATCGGCGATGCCGCTTTTGTCGGAGACACATTATTCATGCCCGATTTCGGCACCGCGCGCTGTGATTTCCCCGGCGGCGACGCCCGCGAGCTATACCGTTCGATCCGCCGGATCTTCACTCTGCCGGCGGAAACCCGTCTTTTCATGTGTCACGATTACAAGGCGCCTGGCCGCGATGAGTATCGCTGGGAAACCACCGTTGCCGAAGAGCGCGCCAGAAACATCCATGTGCACGATGGTATCAGCGAGGATGAATTTGTTGCGATGCGCACCAAGCGCGACGCCACGCTTGACATGCCGCGCCTGATCCTGCCGTCAGTGCAGGTAAACATGCGTGCCGGCCACATGCCACCAGCCGAATCCAACGGCATGCGGTATATGAAAATCCCAGTCGACGCCCTCTAGGCTGTATCTGCGTCATGCTTGCCACATCTCTTGAACAGGCGGCCATTGCCGTCGCCTCCGGCAGCGTCGTCGGCTTTTCGCTGGCGCTCGTCGGCGGCGGAGGTTCGATCCTGGCGGTCCCGGCCCTGCTCTATCTTGTCGGCATCACCAATACCCATGTCGCCATCGGCACCAGTGCGTTGGCCGTGGCCATCAATGCCTTCGCCAATCTGGCTCAACATGCCCGCAAGCAGACCGTAAAGTGGCCCTGCGCCACTGTATTCGCTGTATCCGGTGTCGCTGGCGCTGCGCTGGGCTCGACACTCGGCAAGCTGGTTGACGGGCGGCATCTGCTGCTGTTGTTTGCCGCCGTCATGGTGCTTGTGGGAGTCGCCATGCTGAGACCCAAAGCCGCAGAGGGAGATTCCGCTGTGCGAATCACTCCGGCTATTGGCTTCAAGCTCATGTTGATCGGCCTGCTCACCGGCACGGTCAGCGGCTTTTTCGGCATCGGCGGCGGCTTCCTGATCGTGCCCGGCATCATGCTGGGCAGCGGCATGCCGATGATCAATGCCGTTGCCTCTTCGCTCTTCTCCGTCGGCAGCTTCGGCCTGACTACAGCGGCAAACTACGCCTGGTCAGGCTTGATCGATTGGACGATTGCCGGCTGGTTCATCGGGGGCGGCATCCTGGGCGGCGTACTGGGCACACGCATGGCGTTGAAAGCCGCCAAATACAAGGGGCTGCTTAATCGCATCTTTGCCGCGCTGATCTTTCTGGTCGCCGGCTATATCGCCTGGCGCAGCCTTTAGTCAGCCGCCATACAGCCACTGGTTTCCGGCATAGGCCTGGTCGGCGGTCCGGCCGCTCAGGAAGGCGTTGCGCAACTCGCGCACTGGACCCGTGGCATGGTAAAAGTCGCCATAGACGCGTGCCATAAGCTGTACCCGTGCCGTGCGCAGATAACGCTCCTTCTGATAGGCCAGGAAGGCTGCATTGGGATCGTCGCGCCGCGCGGCCAGCTTCTCGGCCAGGCAGACGGCATCTTCCATAGCCATGCAGGCGCCCTGCGCCAGGTATTGCAGCATGGGATGTGCCGCGTCGCCCAGCAGCGTGATGCGGCCCTTCGTCCAGTTTTCCACCGGCTCGCGGTCGCACAGCACCCACATGCGCCAGGATTCGATCTTGTTCAGCAGGGTATGCACCTGCGGCTGCTGGTTCTGGAAGCGCTCGTTCAGTTCGGCCACGTCCCCGTAACTGTTCCAGCCTTCCTCGTAGCGGTTGGAATGGAATACCGCGACCAGGTTGTAGAGCTCGCCACGTCGTAGCGGGTAATGCACCAGATGCGTCTTTGGCCCGGCCCACAGCACCACGTTGTTCTCGCGCTGGGCCTCGGGCACTTCCGCCAGCGGCAAAACGGCACGATAGGCAATATGGCCCGAAACGCGCGGTTTGCCGTCGCCGACCACATGCTCGCGAAAGCCCGACCATAACCCGTCGCAGGCAATGATGCTGTCACCCTCGATCACTGTGCCATCGGCCAGTGTCACCGCGACGCTGTCGCCCTGATCGACATGGCCGGTCACTTTCGCATTCGTATGCAGGCTGACCAGCGGCTGCGCGCGGCAGGACTGCAGCAGGGCGTCATGCAGGTCGGCACGGTGGATCACGCCATAGGGCTGGCCGTAATGCTTCAGCGCACGCTCGCCCATCGGGATGCGCGTCACTTCTTCGCCGGTCAGTGCGTCGCGCATGATCAGGTTGTCGGGGAACACGGCGATGGCATCCACCGCCTTGCGGATGCCGAGCATGTCGAAGCGCCGGAAGGCATTGGGCCCGATCTGGATACCGGCGCCGACTTCGCGGAATTCTGTCGACTGTTCGAGCAGAATGGAGCGCAGCCCCTTCAGCGCCAGCGCCAAAGCCGCCGCAAGGCCGCCGATGCCGCCACCAACGATAATGATCGGGCGATCCTGTACCGCCACCATGCTGTCCTCCCCGGCGCCCTTTTTGATGGCGCTTATAATCTGTGTACGGATTATATTTAGTTTAATGCCGCGCCTTACTGGCGGCAAGTAATTTTTGGCAGCCCGCCAGGGTCTGGCGGCGCAACAAAAAAAATACGCACTTCCTCCTATGGGCGAATCGGAAACGGCGTTTGACACGTCCGCGCGAAGGGGCGAATGATCGACTTTAGTCTAAGACTCGGCCGCACAACGGATGCAGGCCGAACATCAACGCACTGCCTTGGAGGGGATAATGGCACAACAGGATGACGGCGGTTTCCTGCCGAAATGGACGCTCAAAACCAGCGGCGTGATCGCACCGGATGAACGCCTGCCCTGGGGCCAGACCGTGGTCGCCGGCCTGCAGCATGTGGTGGCCATGTTCGGCGCCACGGTGCTTGCGCCGATCCTGATGGGTTTCGATCCCAACGTATCGATCCTGTTCTCTGGCATCAGCACGCTGATTTTCTTCGTCATCACCCGGGGCAGGCTGCCGAGCTATCTGGGCTCCAGTTTCTCCTTCATCGCCGTGGTGATCGCCGCCACCGCCTATAGCGGCAGCGGTCCCAACCCGAACATCGCCGTGGCCTTGGGCGGCATCATTGCCGCCGGCGCCGTCTATGCGGTGATCGGTCTGATCGTGATGATGGCCGGTCATCGCTGGATCGAGACGCTGATGCCGCCGGTGGTGACCGGCGCCATCGTTGCGGTGATCGGCCTCAATCTCGCCCCGATCGCGGTCAAAGGCGTCAGCGCCAGCGGCTTCGACGCCTTCATCGGCCTGTTCACGGTGGTGGCCGTTGGCATGGTAGCCGTCTATGCCGGCGCCACGGCCCAGCGCCTGCCGATTCTGCTGGGCGGCCTGGCCGCCTACATCCTCTACGCCGTGCTGGCCAACGGCATGGGGATGGGCAAGCCGATCGACTTCTCCGGCGTGGCGGCAGCAGCCTGGTTCGGCATGCCAAACTTCACCGCGCCGGTCTTCCAGCCCAGCGCCATGGCGCTGATCGCACCGGTTGCCATCATCCTGGTGGCCGAGAACCTGGGCCATGTGAAGGCCATAGGCGTGATGACGGGCCGTAACATGGATCCGCTGCTGGGCCGCGCCTTCCTGGGCGACGGCATCGCCACCATGGTATCGGGTGCCGGCGGCGGCACCGGCATGACCACCTATGCCGAGAACATGGGCGTGATGGCGGTGACCAAGATCTTCTCCACCCTGCTGTTCGTGGTGGCGGCCCTGTTCGCCCTGCTGCTCGGCTTCTCGCCCAAATTCGGCGCGCTGATCCTCACCATCCCTGGCCCCGTTCTGGGCGGCCTGGCGCTGGTGGTGTTCGGCCTGATCTCGGCCACGGCCGGCCGTATCTGGGTCGAAAACAAGGTGGATTTCTCCAGCCCGCGCAACCTGATCACCGTGGGCGTCGCGCTCACCGTCGGCGCGGGCGACCTGATGCTGAAGTTCGGCGGCTTCTCGCTGGGCGGCATCGGCACCGCCACCTTCGGCGCCATCATCCTCTATCACATCCTGAACGGCAAAAAGGCGTGAAGCCTGAGCCATTGCGACACCGGCCCGCGGCAGCAATGCCGCGGGCTATTTTTATGCCAGCAGCCGCTTTACGCAGGCGCGCACGCCGTCCTGCCATGGCGGCAGACGGATGCCATAGATGGCCTGGATATGGCTGCAATCCAGTACCGAATTGGCCGGTCGCTTCACGGGCGTAGGATACTCCGCCGTCGCGATCGGATCGATCGGCACCGCACCTAGACCCAGATCAGCGCGTACGGCCATCACTTCGGATGCCAGCCCGTGCCAGGTGGTGCTGCCGCTGCCGGCCAGGTGGAAGACGCGGAACAGCGCGTCATTATGCGGTTCCATCGTCATACGCTGTGCCATACTGACGATGGCGTGGGCCAGATGTGGCGCATAGGTCGGCGACCCATGCTGGTCGCTCACCACCCGCAACCGGTCGCGCTCGCCAGCCAGTCGTAGCATGGTGCGCACGAAATTGGCGCCGAAGGGAGAATGCACCCAGGCTGTGCGCAGGATGGCCGCATGGGCACCGGACTCCTGCACGGCCAACTCGCCCTCGTATTTCGAGCGAGCATAGACCGCCTGCGGATTGCAGGAGTCGGTTTCTACATAGGGATCGGGTTTTGAACCGTCGAAAACATAGTCAGTGGAAATATGGATCAGCGGCAGGCCGAGCTGGGCGCAACTGGTGGCCAGCGCGCCGGCACCATCGCGGT
>NZ_JBKBHC010000009.1:0-246098 GCF_046297895.1 Ferrovibrio sp.
CGCACCTGATACAGGAGCCGGCCTTCCGGTGCAAGGGCTTTCGCCCCGGCGCCGCCCCGGCCGGCCAGCGCGGCGCCGGAAATCCTGCTGCCGGCACAGGGATTTGGCCCCCTCGGCGGGCTAAGCGAAAGCCGGGCTTTTTGTTTTACGAGACGCTTGCATCGGATTCATGGCTGGGTATAGTGCGCGCCTGCAACCGGCACCCCGCCGGTTGATCGACGGGTTTATCGCCCGCCGATGCCGGGTTTCCCCCGGCCTTTTCCGGTTCACCCGGCGCCGAGCGGGCGTAGCTCAGGGGTAGAGCACAACCTTGCCAAGGTTGGGGTCGAGGGTTCGAATCCCTTCGCCCGCTCCATCTTCCTTCTCTTTTTATTTTCCTTCCTTGCCCATCCCGGCCAAACATCGTGGACAGGCCATGCTGAAGCTCGACCATCTCACCGTCATCGCACCCACGCTGGCCGAGGGCGCGGCGCATCTGCGCGCCTGCCTCGACCTCGATATTCCCTTCGGCCAGCGGCATCATTACATGGGCACGCATAACCACCTGCTGCAGCTCGGCGGCCAGGTCTATCTGGAGGTGGTGGCGCTCGATCCCGACGGCGCCGCCCCGCCCTGCCCGCGCTGGTTCGGCCTGGACGACCAGGCATCCGTGCGGGCCGCGTGGGAATCCGGCCGCCGCCTGCGCGGCTGGGTGGCGCGCAGCGACGACATCCATGCCGCGCTGGCCGGCCGCGAAGACATCTTCGGCCGGGCCGTTGCGCTGCCCCCTGCTGCGCCGGCCTTCGATTTCAGCCTGCGCGCGGATGGCGCGCTGCCGCTGGATGGCGCCGCACCCTGCCTGATCGACCGGCGCGGCAAAGCGCGCAACATGGCGACGATTTCCGACCTGGGCGCGCGGCTGGTGGACTTCGCGCTTGAACATCCCGATCCCGCCGCCATCGCCGCGCTGTATGAAAGCCTGCGGATCGACCACCCGCCCGCCATCGTGAAGGGCGATGCCATGCGCTGGCGCGCGCAGATCGAGACGCCGGGTGGGGTGCGGGAGTTGTTTTGAGTGGGGGGGCATGGTGGCCTCGCCGCCACCTAAAAAACGTCATGGCGGGGCATGACGGTGGTTGTTTGACGATGCCTACCCCTTAATCGTCATGCCCGGGCTTGACCCGGGCATCCACGTTTTTCGGGGTGGTGACAAAGACGTGGATGGCCGGAACAAGTCCGGCCATGACAAATGAGGTAATATTGTCGGGTGAACCAGCGGCCCGGCCGGGTCGTATATGAGGCATGACAATGCGCACCGCGCCGGCCGGCCCCTCCTCTCCCGTTCCGCCACCCGCCTTCTCCGCGCCCAGCCTGCTGGTGCTGCTGCTGAGCCTGGCGCTGTGTTTCGGCATTTCGGCCCTGGGCCGCCTGGCCACCGCCGATGCGGTGCGCACCTGGTACCCCACCCTGGCCAAGCCGGCCTTCACGCCGCCCGACATCGCCTTTCCCATCGTGTGGACGATCCTGTTCGTGCTGATGGCCGTGGCGCTGTGGCTGATGTGGCGCGCGGCAGCCGCTTCTGCCGGCGGCTGGCGCGCCGGCCTGATCGCCGCCTGGCCGGCCTTTGCCCTGTTCGGCCTGCAACTGGCGCTCAATCTGGGCTGGTCGGTGCTGTTCTTCGGGATGCAGATGATCGGTGCGGCGCTGATCGAGATAGTCGTGCTGCTGGCCGTGCTGGCCGCCACCGCACTCGCCTTCGCGCGCCATTCGCGGCTGGCCGCCCTGCTGCTGGTGCCGTACATGGCCTGGGGGGCCTTTGCCACGGTTCTCACCTTTACGATCTGGCGGATGAACTAGCGGGATTGCCCGACTTAGCAGGATTGACGGGGGCCGCGCGGCTTCTTAATTCTGGAGGCATGGGCGCGATGATCCAGGAGATGAGCCAGCGCAGCCGCGAAATCCTGCGGCTGGTGGTGGAGACCTACATGACCACCGGCGAGCCGGTCGGTTCGCGCTTCATCTCCAAACGGCTGGAACACCGCCTCTCGCCCGCCAGCATCCGCAACACCATGGCCGACCTGGAAGAGGCCGGCCTGCTCTATGCCCCGCATACCTCGGCCGGCCGCCTGCCGACCGAAAGCGGCCTGCGGCTGTTCGTCGACGGCCTGCTGCAGGTGGGCGACCTGACCCAGGACGAGCGCAGCTCGATCGAGGGCAGCTGCGCCGGTTCGGGCCGCGGCTTCCAGGAGGTGCTGACCGAGGCGACCACGGTGCTGTCGGGCCTCTCTGGCCATGCCGGCCTCGTCGTGGCGCCCAAGATCGACGCGCCGCTGCGCCATGTGGAATTCGTGCCGCTGGGGCCGGGCAAGGCGCTGGTGGTGATGGTGTCGGAATCGGGCCAGGTGGAAAACCGCATGCTCGACATGCCGATGGGCCTGACCACGGCAGCGCTGGCCGAGGCCGGCGAGTTCCTGTCGCGCCGGCTGAAGGGCCGCACCATGGGCGAGGCGCGCAGCGAAATCCTGACCGAACTGGCCGTGCGCCGCGCCGAGCTGGACCAGCTTGCCGCCCGCGTGGTGGAGGCGGGCCTTGCGGTGTGGAGCGGCGAGGCCGAGCGCGGCACGCTGATCGTGCGCGGCAGCGCCAACCTGCTGGACGACGTGGCCGCCATCGCGGATCTGGAGCGCATCCGCAACCTGATGGAAGAGCTGGAGAATACCGAGGAGATGCTGCGCCTGATCGAACTCGCCCAGGGCGGCGAGGGCGTGCGCATCTTCATCGGTTCGGAAAACACCCTGTTCCGCCGCGCCGGCTGCTCGCTGATCGTGGCGCCGCTGCAGAACCAGCAGCAGCGCATCGTCGGCGCCATCGGGGTGATCGGCCCAACCCGGATGAATTACGCCCGGGTGGTGCCGATGGTGGATTTCACCGCCCAGGTGGTGGGCCGCCTGCTCGGCTGACCGGCCGCTTCTCCCCTGCCCCCGCTGCGCCCCGGCGGCGATCCTGCGTCGAAAAGCCCCGTTTTCCGCCTCCCCCCTTTCAATTCCGGCCAGCCATCCGTATATGCAGGGCCTCGACGAGGACAACGATGACCCAGACCGACAACCAGACCCCTGAACAGACGACCGAACAGCAGACCGCGGCCGCGCAGGCCGATGTCGGGACGGATGCCCTGACGAAGGCGCAGGCCGAGATCGCCGAGTTGAAGGACCGCCTGCTGCGCACTGCCGCCGAGGGCGAGAACCTGCGCAAGCGGCTGGAGCGCGAGAAGGAAGACGCGGCCAAATACGCCGCCGGCAAATTCGCGAAAGACATCCTGAGCGTGGCCGACAACCTGCGCCGCGCGCTGGAGACGGCACCGAAGGATGCGGCGGAAGCCGATCCCGTGCATGGTCTGATCGCCGGCGTGGAAGCCACCGAGCGCGAACTGATCGGCGTGTTCGAGCGTCACGGCATCCAGCGCATCGACCCCAAGGGCCAGCGCTTCGATCCCAACCTGCACCAGGCGATGTTCGAGATCGAGGATCCGACCCAGCCCAGCGGCACCGTGCTGCAGGTGGTGGCGGCCGGCTATGTGCAGCATGGCCGCCTGCTGCGCGCCGCCATGGTGGGCGTGTCGAAGGGCGGGCCGCAGCCGGAAATCCAGCCGGGCAACACGGTGAATACGCAGGCCTGATTCTCCCCGAGGGAGAATTGTGAGCGGCATCACTCGCCCCGACAATTCGGCGAAACATCCGGCTTTGTCAAAAATCGGCAACACGCGCCGCCGATAGTCGCCCCGCAAAGTGGCGGGGAAGACCGGTGGACATGATCAGTGGCGAGGCGCTCGAGACCATCGGCACCGTGGCGGTACCGCTGCCGCCGGTGCCGGTGACGATGCGCTGCGAGGAGGTCGACCTCAAATTCCAGGCCGATCCCGATCTCGGCGCCCTGGCCGTGGTGGACGGCGACCGGCCGGTGGGCCTGGTCAACCGCTACGACCTGATCACCCAGCTCTCGCGCGATTACGGCCGCGCGCTGTGGGCCAAGAAGCCGGTGCACAGCCTGATGGACGAGGCGCCGCTGATCGTGGATGCCAGCATCAGCGTCGACACGCTGGAAAGCCTGATCGCCGACGAGCACCAGAGCGCGCTGCTGCGCGGCTTCATCGTCACCCGCAACGACCGCTATTACGGCGTGGGCACCGCCCTGTCGCTGCTGCAGCTTGGCATGGCGCGCAGCGAGCGGCGCAACCGCGCGCTGGAGCGCGCGCGCCAGCAGGCCGAGGAAGCCAGTCTCAGCAAGTCGCGTTTCCTGGCCAACATGAGCCACGAACTGCGCACGCCGCTAAACGCCATCATCGGCTTCGCCGAGATCATCCACAAGGAGATGATGGGGCCGCTGGGCAATCCGCGCTATGGCGAATACGTCACCGACATCCTCTCCAGCGGCCAGCATCTGCTCAGCCTGATCAACAACATCCTCGACATGTCGAAGATCGAGAGCGGCAGTTGGCGCATCCAGCCGGAGATGACCGATCCGGTGGAGATCATGGAGGCCAGCATCCGCACCTTCCGCGAACGCGCCGAAGGCCGCGGCGTGTTCATGACCATGGCAGTGGATGCGCGGCTGTTCGAGGGTTACGTCGACCGCCAGGCGCTGCGGCAGATCCTGTTGAACCTGATTTCCAACGCGGTGAAATTCACCCCGCCGCGCGGCCGCATCGAGGTTGGCGCCAAGCCGACCGAGGATGGCGGCTTCCGCATCTGGGTCAGCGATACCGGCATCGGCATCGCGCCCGAGCATATCCCGGTGGTGCTGGCGCCGTTCGGCCAGGTGGAAAACGACCTGACCCGGCAATACGAGGGCACCGGCCTGGGCCTGCCGCTGGTGAAATCGCTGGTCGAGATGCATGGCGGCCAGTTCGAGATCGACAGCACGCCCGGCGAGGGCACCACCATGCGCGCCAGCTTTCCGCCGCCGCCGCATGGCATCACGCCGGGCAGCGCGGTCGCGCTCAGGGACGCGTCACCCGCCGCAGTGTCAGATTGATCCGGCCGCCGCCGGGGATCAGCCGGCTGGTGCCCGGCAGCACCCGGTCGATGCCGTGATAGGCCAGCCGCGCCGCACCGCCCAGCACCAGCACATCGCCGGAAGCCAGCTTGAACGAGCGCGTCGGATCGCGCCGCGCCGTGCCGCCCAGACGGAACAGCGCGTCGTCGCCCAGCGAGATGGAGACGACGGGGGCGGAAAAATCCGCCTCGTCGCGATCCTGATGCAGGCCCATCTTCGCCCCGTCGCGATACAGGTTGATCAGGCAGCATTCCGGTAAATGGTCGTAGCCCGCCACGCTCCACCAGACCGACAGCACCGAATCCGGAATGGCCGGCCAGGGCCGGTCGGTGACGGGATGGCGCTCGATGTAGCGATAGCCCTGCTCCCGGTCGGAATACCAGCCGAAGCGGCCGGCATTGCTCATGGCCACGCTCATCGGCCGGCCGGTCTTGGGCATGGCGGCGTGATAGTCCGGCGCTGCCTCCAGCACGGCCAGGATGTCGGCGGCAATACGGCGCTGCCGCGCGGCATCGAGCAGGCCGGGAAACAGCCGGAATCCGTCGAGGGAGGAATAGGCGTCCATATCTTCGATCTGGTTCCGCGCCGCGTTTCGTCCAGCCCCCGATCCGGCCCCTCAGGCGCCGCGCCGCGCCGCCAGCCAGGAATTCCAGCTATAGACGATCAGCGCGCCCCAGATGCAGGCAAAGGCGAAGGCATGCAGGCCGGTGAAGGCCTCGTTCCACAGCAGCACGGCGAGCAGGAACTGCAGGCTGGGCGAGAGATACTGCAGCAGGCTCATGGTCGCCATGCGCAGACGGCGCCAGCCGGCGGCGAACAGCACCAGCGGCGCCGCCGTCACCGGCCCCGCCAGCAGCAGCAGGACATGCGTCGATTCGCCAGCCACGCCAAAGGCGCCCACACCAGCCATGCCGAGCCAGACCAGATAGCCCAGCGCGACGGGCAGCAGAACCATGGTCTCGACGGTGAGGCCGACCAGGCTGTCGACCGGGTGGCGCTTGCGCAGCAGGCCATAGAAGCCCCAGGTGACGGCGATGATCAGCGACAGGTAGATGCCCGACTCGGCCTGCAGCAGCAGCGCGGCCACGCCGATCCCGGCCAGGGCGAAGGCCGCCCACTGCACCGGGCTGACGCGTTCCTTCTGCACCAGCCAGCCCAGAAACACGGCAAACAGCGGGTTGATGTAATAGCCCAGGCTGCAGGCCATCACCTGATTGCGGTCTATGGCCCAGACGAAGGTGAGCCAGTTGATGAGCAGGAAAACCGCCGTGCCGGCCAGCACCCGGCGCAGGCCGCGGTCGGCCAGCACGCGGCGCCACTCGGCCCATTTGCCCAGCATGAGCACCAGGCCCAGGCAGAGCAGGCAGGACCACAGGATGCGATGGGCGGTCAATTC
Organism: Ferrovibrio sp.; assembly: GCF_046297895.1. Taxonomy (GTDB): domain Bacteria; phylum Pseudomonadota; class Alphaproteobacteria; order Ferrovibrionales; family Ferrovibrionaceae; genus Ferrovibrio. Next base: position 6,428 of record NZ_JBKBHC010000009.1, read on the forward strand.
CAGGGTCGGCACCCCGGCCTGACCCACCGCCTTGAAATAGATCGGGGAAATTCCCCAAAGAAAATAACCCCCTAGCCCGAAGGCGATGCCGCCCCAGGGCGTTCGGGGCGAAGGGGCCGGGGCGGCCGGCTCGGACATGGTTTCCTCGTTGCATGGCGGTCGCCGGGGTCGGGCCGGGCAAACCGGGCCGCAACCGGGGAGCGGACGCCGCCATGTCGGTAATCGGACATTTTTTCCACCCACCCGTTGCGGGACGGGGGACGCCCTCTTACATACCCGCCGAGACCTCGAACCGGAAGGGGTCCGCGGCGGCGCTTCCCCGCAAGGCTGCCCCGGATTGCCGCAAAAAGGAGTGAAATCATGGCCAAAGTCATTGGCATCGACCTGGGTACCACCAATTCCTGCATCGCCATCATGGATGGCAAGAATCCGAAGGTTGTCGAGAATGCCGAAGGCGCGCGCACCACGCCCTCGATGGTCGCCTTCACCAAGGACGGCGAACGCCTGATCGGCCAGCCGGCCAAGCGCCAGGCCGTCACCAATCCCGAAAACACGCTCTTCGCCGTCAAGCGCCTGATCGGCCGCCAGTACAGCGACGACGCGACCCGCCGCTTCACCGAGATGGTCCCCTACAAGGTGGCCAAGGGCGACAACGGCGATGCCTGGGTGGAAGTCCAGGACAAGAAATACAGCCCGAGCCAGGTTTCGGCCTTCATCCTGCAGAAGATGAAGGAAACCGCCGAGAGCTTCCTCGGCGAGAAGGTGACGCAGGCCGTCATCACCGTGCCGGCCTATTTCAACGACGCCCAGCGCCAGGCCACCAAGGATGCCGGCCGGATCGCCGGCCTTGAGGTGCTGCGCATCATCAACGAGCCGACCGCCGCGGCGCTGGCCTATGGCCTCGACAAGCAGGGCGACGGCAAGAAGATCGCCGTGTACGACCTTGGCGGCGGCACCTTCGACGTCTCGATCCTGGAGATCGGCGACGGCGTGTTCGAAGTGCGCTCAACCAACGGCGACACCTTCCTGGGCGGCGAAGACTTCGACCTGCGCATCGTCGATTACCTCGCCACCGAGTTCAAAAAGGAGCAGGGCATCGACCTGCGCAGCGACCGCCTGGCGCTGCAGCGCCTGAAGGAAGCCGCCGAAAAGGCCAAGATCGAGTTGTCGTCCTCGACGCAGACCGAGATCAACCTGCCCTTCATCACTGCCGATGCCTCGGGCCCGAAGCATCTGGTGATGAAGCTGACCCGCGCCAAGCTTGAGGCGCTGGTCGACGACCTGATCCAGCGCACCATCGAGCCCTGCAAGAAGGCGCTCAAGGATGCGGACCTGTCGGCCGGCGACATCGACGAGGTGGTGCTGGTGGGTGGCATGACCCGCATGCCCAAGGTGATCGAGACGGTGAAGACCTTGTTCGGCCGCGAGCCGCACAAGGGCGTGAACCCGGACGAGGTGGTCGCCATCGGCGCCGCCATCCAGGCCGGCGTGCTGCAGGGCGACGTCAAGGACGTGCTGCTGCTCGACGTGACCCCGCTGAGCCTCGGTATCGAGACGCTGGGCGGCGTGTTCACCAAGCTGATCGAGCGCAACACCACCATCCCGACCAAGAAGAGCCAGGTCTTCTCCACCGCCGAGGACAACCAGGGCGCGGTGACGATCCGGGTGTTCCAGGGCGAACGCGAAATGGCGGCCGACAACAAGCTGCTGGGCCAGTTCGACCTGGTCGGCATCCCGGCCGCGCCGCGCGGCGTGCCGCAGATCGAGGTGACCTTCGACATCGACGCCAACGGCATCGTGCATGTCTCGGCCAAGGACAAGGGCACCGGCAAGGAGCAGCAGATCCGCATCCAGGCCTCGGGCGGCCTCTCGGAAGACGACATCAAGAAGATGGTCAAGGACGCCGAGGAGCATGCCGCCGAGGACAAGAAGCGCCGCGAGGCGGCCGAGGCGAAGAACCAGGCCGAAGCCCTGATCCACGCCACCGAGAAGACCATCGCCGATCTGGGCGACAAGGCTCCGGCGGCCGAGAAGGCCGAAGCCGAGGCGGCGATCGCCGACCTGAAGAAGGCGATCGAGACCAACGAACCGGAAGCGATCAAGGCCAAGGCGCAGTCCTTAAGCCAGATCGCCATGAAGCTGGGCGAGGCGCTGTACAAGGCGCAGGGCGATGCCGGCGCAGCCGGCGCCGAGCAGCCGGGCGCCGAGGCGGCGGCTGGTGCCTCCAAACCCGATGACGGCATCGTCGATGCCGACTTCGAGGAAGTCAAAGACGACAAGAAGAAGAAGTAAGTCGGAAAAGCCGACGGACCGGGCGCCAGCGGCGCCCGGTTTCGCGTCTGCCCCGGCATGGGGCGGATGCTGGAAACCAGGAAGCTTTTTGCGATGGCTGCCAAACGCGACTTTTACGAAATTCTCGGCGTCTCCCGCAGCGCCACGCCGGAAGAGCTGAAGAAGGCCTTCCGCAAGCTGGCGATGCAGCATCATCCGGACCGCAATCCGGACGACAAGGACGCGGAGCAGAAGTTCAAGGAGATCAACGAGGCCTATGACGTCCTGAAGGACGAGCAGAAGCGCGCGGCCTACGACCAGTATGGCCACGCCGCCTTCGATGGCGGCATGGGCGGCCGCGGCGGCCCGGGCGGCCAGGGTTTCGACTTCACCTCGTTTTCCGACATCTTCGACGACCTGTTCGGCGAGTTCATGGGCGGCACGCGCGGCGGCGCGCGCGGCAGCGCCAACCGCGGTTCGGACCTGCGCTACAATCTCGAGATCACGCTGGAGGACTGCTATCGCGGCAAGACCGCGACGATCCGCGTGCCCACGTCGATCGCCTGCGAGGCCTGCGACGGATCGGGCGCCGAGGCCGGCGCGCAGCCGATCGCCTGCCCCACCTGCAAGGGCCATCGCAAGGTGCGCGCACAGCAGGGCTTCTTCACCATCGAGCGCACCTGCCCCACCTGCGGCGGTGCCGGCCGTGTGATCGAGAAGCCCTGCAAGGTTTGCGGCGGCGCCGGTCGCGTGCACAAGGAAAAGACCCTGCAGGTGGACATCCCGCCCGGCGTGGACGAGGGCAATCGCATCCGCCTGGCCGGCGAGGGCGAGGCCGGCCTGCGCGGTGGCGGCGCCGGCGACCTTTACGTGTTCCTGAGCGTGAAGCCGCACCGCCTGTTCCGCCGCGAGGGACAGAACCTGCATTGCCGCGTGCCGGTCTCGATGACCACGGCGGCGCTGGGCGGCAGCGTGGAGGTGCCGACGCTGGATGGCGGCAAGGCACGCATCGCCATCCCCGAAGGCACCCAGACCGGCAAGCAGTTCCGCCTGCGCGGCAAGGGCATGCCCTCGCTGCAGCAGTCGGGCTTCGGGTCCGGCCATGGCGATCTCTACATCCAGGTGATGGTGGAGACGCCGGTGAAGCTCTCCAAGAAGCAGCGCGAACTGCTGGAGGAATTCGCCGAACTGGGCGGCGAGGAAACCAGCCCGGAAAGCTCGGGCTTCTTTGCCAAGGTGAAGGAAATCCTCGGCGGCAAGGCCGAGTAAGAAAAAGGCGCAGGCATTGCCTGCGCCTTTGGTTTTCCGATCTCAGAACGACAGCCGATTCAGAACGACAGCGTCGCGGCGCCGGCCTTGATCTCGGCATGCATGGCGGAAGCGCCCTGGATGATCACGCCATCCAGCAGGTCCTTCTGCTCATAGCCGCGCGACTTGACGCAAGGCGGGCAGGCCCAGATCACGCCGCCGCGCTTCTGGAAATCGGCGATCATCGCCGCCAGCGGCTCCAGCGGCTGCACATGCGTCATGGTCTGGCCGTTTTTGCGCACCAGGTCGATGGCCGTGCTGGTCAGGAACATGGAAACCTTCAGGCCCGCGGTCAAACCACCGTTGGCGATTGTGAAAGCGACGGAAGAAAGCTCCGAATCAATACCCCTGGTCACCAGGATCACAAGCTTGTCAGTACCGGCTGCCATTGTAGTATTCTCCCTCTGTGGCTAGCGTTTGCGCCGCCCCCATTACAGGGCAGCCGGAGACACGTCTTTGGCCGGATCACCGGAAGATTTGACCGAAAATCCGAATCGCACGACCACGCAGGATGCAGCGGCGCATGACGCGGCCATGCGCGACGTGCTGTCGGACGTGCTGCGTTGCATCCGCCTGTCGGGGTCGCTGCAATTCTGCTTCATGCCGGCCGGCGACTGGGAAACCGACGATACCCCGGCGCTCAGCCGCTGCCTGGCGCTGATCCATGAAGACCCGCAGCGCGACTGGAACGTGCAGGCGCTGTCCGGCGCCTGCGGCCTGTCGCGCAGCAGCCTGGCCGAACGCTTCGAGGCGATGCTGCAGACCTCGCCGATGCGCTATGTGCGCGACTGGCGGCTGTGCCAGGCCAGCGTGGCGCTCAGCACCACCAGCAAGCCGGTGGCCGCCGTGGCCTTCGATGCCGGCTATGGCACGGAAGCGGCCTTCAGCCGCGCCTTCGCGCGCGCCTATGGCCTGCCGCCGGCGGCCTGGCGGCAGCATGCGCGGCGTGGCCTGAGCGCCTGATCCCAGAGCTTCCCCTGGCCCGCCGCGTGGCGCGACAGCGGCCCGCCTGCTAGACTGCCCGCCGGTTTCGATCAGCAGTCCGCGAGGAAAAACATGTCTGCCATCCGCATCGGTATCGTCGGCATCGCCGGCCGCATGGGCCAGACGCTGGTGCGCGAGGTGGCGCAGACCAAGGGCTGCGTGCTGGCCGGCGGCACCGAGCTGCCCGGCTCGCCCGTTCTGGGCAGGGATCCCGGCGAAATGGCGGGTATCGGGCCGACCGGCGTGAAGATCATCGACGATGCCGCGCAGATGTTCGGCAATGTCGACGTGGTGCTGGATTTCACCGTGCCGGCCGCCCTGCCCCGGCATGCGGCGCTGGCCGCCCAGGGCAAGACCGCCTACGTGGTCGGCACCACCGGGCTGGAGCCGCAGCATTTCGAGGCGCTGGACAAGGCCGCCCATCACTGCGCCATCGTGCAGGGCTACAACATGAGCCTGGGCGTGAACCTGCTGGCCGGGCTGACCCGCCAGCTCGCGGCATCTTTGGGCGACGACTGGGATATCGAGATCGTGGAGATGCATCACCGCATGAAGGTGGATGCACCGAGCGGCACCGCCATCCTGCTGGGCGAGATGGCGGCTTTGGGCCGCGGCATTCCGCTGGACAAGAATGCCGAACGCGGCCGCGACGGCATCACCGGCGCACGCAGGAAGGGCGCCATCGGCTTCGCGGCCCTGCGCGGCGGCAACGTGGCCGGCGAGCATACCGTGATCTTCGCCGCCGACAACGAGCGCATCGAACTGAGCCACAAGGCCACCGACCGCGGCATCTTCACCCGCGGCGCCCTGCGCGCCGCCCAGTGGGTGCATGGCAAGCCGCCGGGACTGTATCGCATGGCCGACGTGCTCGGCATGGCCGGTTGATCGGGGCCGGCTGATCGGGGCCGGCTGATCGGGGCCGGCTGAACGCTTCGGCCGCCGGCGAAGCTTTTCCGCAAGACATTCCGGACACGGCGCGGCATCTTCCGCCTGAGAGGAGACGCCCCATGATCGCCGTGATTTTCGAAGTCTGGCCCGATGGCGAGGACGGCCGGACGGAATACCTGGATATCGCCGCCGGCCTGCGGCCCGAACTGGCCAAGGTGGACGGCTTCATCAGCGTAGAGCGGTTCAGCTCGCTGACCGAGCCGGGCAAGATGCTTTCGCTGTCGTTCTGGCGCGACGAGGATGCGGTGAAGGCCTGGCGCAGCCAGGAGAACCACCGCATCGCGCAGACCAGGGGACGCGGCGGCGTGTTCCGCACCTATCGCCTGCGCGTGGCCCATGTGCTGCGCGATTACGGGCTGGACGAACGCCGCGACCAGGCGCCGGAGGAATTCCGCAACCGGTAAGCAAGATGGCGCTAGGTCAGATGCTGTCGAGCGGACGCAGGCCGGCGCCGGGCGGAATGCGCCAGCGCACCAGCGCCTCGCGCAGGGCATCGGCCAGCACGCGGCGCTCGTCGGGACTTAAGAAAGCCCCCAGGGTGAGCGCACGGCCATGGCTCCAGACGCGCAGCGGCGCGGCATCGTCCTCGGCATCGCATTCTACCCGCAGCCAGTAGGGCTGCAGCCGCCAGGCCTTTTCGTTGCCCCTGGCATCGATGCGGCGCACCTCAAGGGCGTCCTGGTCGAGCCGGATGATCTCGCGCGCCCGCGCCTGGGCGTAGCTGAAGCGGAAGGCGAGCCAGACCAGCAGCACATCCAGGCCGAAGAAGCCGAAGACCGGCCAGGCCCCCAGCATCCAGAAGGCGATGCCGGCGGCAAAATTCACCAGGCCGAATAGGATCATCAGGATGGCGAAGCCGCGCGGGCCCAGCGAGCGGTAGGGTTTCAGCTCGATCTCGAAAACCGGCGGGAGAGCGTTGGCGGCCATGCGCCTAAGCTAGACCGGACGGCCGGGTCCGCCAAGGCCGGCTGCGCCATGGCCAGGCCCTCAGGCCGTGACCCCGGCGGCGGGGTCGATTATAGTCCTGTTATCAATCTGTTGTGCCGGATGGAGCCTATGACCTCGCTTGCCCCGATGATCGGCCTGGCCGATGTGCGCGCCGCCGCCGACCGCATCCGCGGCGCCGTGGCCGAGACGCCCTGCCTGCATTCGCGCACGCTGTCCAGCCTGACCGGCGCCGAGGTGTGGCTGAAATTCGAGAACCACCAGTTCACCGCCAGCTTCAAGGAGCGCGGCGCGCTCAACAAGCTGCTGCAGCTCTCGGATGCGGAGCGCAAGCGCGGCGTGATTGCCATGTCAGCCGGCAACCATGCGCAGGGTGTGGCCTATCATGCCGGGCGTCTGGGCATTCCCGCCACCATCGTGATGCCGACCATCACGCCGTTCGTGAAGGTGCGCCATGTGCGCGCGTTCGGCGCCCGCGTGGTGATCGAGGGCGATACGTTGGTGGAGGCCGCCGCCAAGGCCCGCGCGCTGGCCGAAGCCGAGGGCCTGGTCTTCGTGCATCCCTATGACGATCCCGCCATCATGGCCGGCCAGGGCACGCTGGGGCTGGAGATGCTGGCGCAGGCGCCGGCCCTGCAGGACCTGATCGTGCCGGTGGGCGGCGGCGGCCTGATCGCCGGCATGGCGGTGGCGGCCAGGGCGCTGAAACCCGACCTGCGCGTCTTCGGCGTGGAATCCGAGCTCTACACCGCGATGTATCAGGAGATGCATGGCCTGCCGGTGAGCGTGGGCGGCGTGTCGATCGCGGAAGGCATTTCCGTGCGCGATATCGGCCGCGCGCCCATCGAGGTGGCGCGCAAGCTGGTGGAGGACGTGCTGATCGCCCGCGAGGCCGATATCGAACGCGCCATCGTGGCGCTGGTGGAAATCGAGAAGACCGTGACCGAAGGCGCCGGCGCGGCCGGGCTGGCCGCCCTGCTCGCCCATCCCGAACGCTTCCGGGGCCGCCATGTGGGCATCGTGCTCTCGGGCGGCAATATCGATACCCGCCTGCTCGCCTCCGTGCTGATGCGCGGACTGGTGCGTGACGGCCGGCTGGCCCGCATCATCGTGATGAGCGACGACGCGCCGGGCCGGCTGGCCAAGGCGGCCGGCGTGATCGGCGCGGCCGGCGTGAACATCGTGGAGGTGGCGCACCAGCGCCTGTTCACCCTGGCCTCGGCCAAAGCCACCGAAATCGAATTCGTGGTGGAGGCGCGCGACCGCGCTCATCTGGAAGAGCTGCTGCTGGCCCTGGCCGCCGCCGGCCTGCCGGCCAAGATCGAAGAACCGGATTAACGTAGCGTCATGGCCGCGTCATGTTTGCCGCGCCCCTGAAAAGCCGGCTATCCTTCCCCCATAATCACGGGAGGACATCATGGGCCGCGTTGCCAACAAAGTCGCGCTGATCACCGGCGGAGCCTCAGGCTTAGGCCGCGCCACCGCCATCATGATGGCGAAAGAAGGCGCCAAGGTCGCCATCGCCGACCGCAACCTGGACGGCGCGCGCGCCGTGGCCGACGAGATCGGCAAGGCCGCCATTGCCATCAACCTGGACGTGACCAGCGAGCAGCAGTGGATCGCAGCGCTGGACGTGGTGGATGCCGCCTTCGGCAGGCTGAACGTGATGGTGCATTCCGCCGGCGTGGGCGTGCTGAAAAGCGTGGAGGATATCAGCGTCGAGGAATGGCATTTCGTGCATAACGTGAACCTGCACGGCCCTTTCCTGGGCATCAAGCACGGCCTGCCGCGCATGAAGGCGCATGCGCCGGGCTCGATCGTGATCATCTCGTCGGTGTCGGGCATCATCGCCGGCCACAACATGTCGGCCTACAACACCTCGAAGGCCGGGGCGCGCATGCTGGCCAAGACCACGGCCCTGCATTGCGCCAAGCGCAAATACGACATCCGCTGCAACTCGGTGCATCCCACCTTCATCGACACCCCGATGGTGCAGAGCATGATCTATGGCGGCGGCGATCCCGCCGTGGTGCGCCAGAAGCTGGAATCGCAGGTGCCGCTGGGCAAGCTGGGCGAACCCGACGACGTGGCGAGCTGCATCCTCTATCTCGCCTCGGATGAATCGAAATTCGTCACCGGCGCCGAATTCGTGATCGACGGCGGCATCACTGCGCAATAGGGAGCAGGCCATGCCCGAGATCGACGTCAACGGCACGCGGCTTTATTACGAGGATACCGGCCAGGGCGGTAATGGCGGGGGTTCGACCGGCCAGACCATCGTGTTCAGCCATGGCCTGTTGTGGGATGCCGAACTGTTCGCGCCGCAGCTGGCGCATCTGAAAAGCCGCTACCGCGTGATCGCCTACGATCATCGCGGCCAGGGCCGCAGCGCCGACGACACGGCCAGCAGCATCGGCATGGAAACCGTGTACCAGGATGCCGTGGCGCTGATCGAAAAGCTGGGCGTCGGCCCGGTGCATTTCGCCGGGCTGTCCATGGGCGGCTTTGTCGCCATGCGGCTGGGCGCGCGGCGGCCCGACCTGGTACGCTCGCTGATCCTGATGGAAACCTCGGCCGATCCCGAGCCGCCCGAGAATGTACCGAAATACCGCAAGCTGAATTTCATCGCGCGCTGGTTCGGCCTGGGGCTGGTGGCCGACAAGGTGATGCCGATCATGTTCAGCCAGGACTTCCTGACCGATCCGGCGCGGGCGGCGGAAAAGGCGCATTGGCGCGCCAGGCTGGTGGCCAACCGGCGCAGCATCTGGCGCGCGGTGAACGGCGTGATCGACCGCGCCGGCATTTACGACGAGCTGGGCCGCATCCGCTGCCCCGTGCTGGTGGTGGTGGGCGAACAGGATGTCGCCACCGTGCCGGCCAAGGCCGAGCGCATCCATGCCGCCATCCCGCATTCCCGGCTGGTCAGGATCGCCAAAGCCGGGCATAGTTCCTCGGTCGAACAGCCGGCCGCGGTGAATGCCGCGCTGGACGGTTTTCTGAAGGATCTCTGAAGCAAAGATGCACAACGGACCGGGACAGGACGACGGGACTCCCCAGCCCGCGATCCTGATGATCGTCCACCAGGAAAGTTCCGATCCGGGCCGGATCGGCACCCTGCTGCGCGAGCGCGGCTATCACCTGGATATCCGCCGCCCCTGCCTGGGGCAGGAGCTGCCGGCGACGATGGATCACCATGTCGGCTGCGTGGTGTTCGGCGGGCCGATGAGCGCCAATGACGACCATCTGGATTTCATCCGCAGCGAACTGGATTTCATCCCGCGCGCGGTGGCGAGCGGCAAACCCTATCTGGGCGTCTGCCTCGGCGCGCAGCTGCTGGCGCGGGCCGGCGGCGCGAAAGTCTCGCCCCATGCGCAAGGCTGGCACGAGATCGGCTATTACGCGGTGAAGGCCACGCCGCGCGGGCGCGCCTTCTTCCCCGAGCAGATCCACATGTTCCAGTGGCATGGCGAGGGTTTCGAGCTGCCGCGCGGCGCCGTGCGACTGGCTTCCACCAACTGGTTTCCCAACCAGGCGATGAAAATCGGCGAGACCGCTTTCGGCCTGCAATTCCACCCGGAAGTGACTGAAGCGGTGATGCAGCGCTGGACGCAGTTTGCCGGCCACCGGCTGGTGCTGCCCGGCGCGCAGGCGCGCGACCTGCAGCGCGCCTATTGCCAGCGCTACGATGCCGGCATCGCCACCTGGCTGGACGGTTTCCTGGATCGCTGGCTAACCCTTGCGGACCAGGATGGCGGCGAAGAAGCCGTCCGTGCCGTGGCGGGCGGGCGTCAGGTTTAAATACGGCCCCGGCACCGGGCAGGCGCCGCCCACCGTTTTCTCCCACACCTCCGTCACCGGCAGGACGCGGAAATCGGCATGCCGCTTGAGGAAAGCGGCGACCTGGTCCTCGTTTTCCTCTTTCAGCACCGAGCAGGTGACGTAGACCAGCCGGCCGCCGGGGCGCAGCAGTTTCGCCGCGCGGTCGAGAATCTCGGCCTGCCGTTCGGTCAGTTCGGCGATGTCCTGCGGCGTGAGGCGCCATTTCGCATCGGGCTTGCGCCGCCAGGTGCCGCTGCCGCTGCAGGGCGCATCGACCAGCACGCGCTCGGCCTTCTCGGCCTGCCGCTTGAGCCATTTCGCCTCCAGCGGCCGGCATTCGGCATTGTGCACGCCGGCGCGACGCAGCCGCAGCTTGGCCTGGGCCAGCCGGCCCGCACTGACATCCATCGCCACCAGCCGGCCGGCATTCTTCATCGCGGCGCCCAGCACCAGCGTCTTGCCGCCAGCACCGGCGCAGAAATCGGCAACGAACTTGCAGCCCGCGGCATCCACCAGCTGGGCCGCGATCTGCGAGCCCTCGTCCTGCGGCTCGATCAGGCCATCGGCATAGGCCTGCGTGTTGTTGACATAGGCCTGTGGCGACAGCCGCAGGCCGATCGGCGAAAACGGCGTGGGCTGGCAACGCAGATCTTCGGCGGCCAGCGCCGCCATGGCGGCATCGCGCGTGGTCTTCAGCGTGTTGAACCGCACATCCAGCGGCGCCGGACGCAGCATGGCGGCCAGCTCCATGTCGAAATCGCCGCCGAAGCGTTTCTTCAGGGCCGGCAGCAACCATTCGGGCACGCTGTGGCGCGCCGCGGCCGGCATGTCGGGATGGTCCAGCGTATGGCCTTCCAGCCGGCGCAGCAGCGCCTCGGCAGCTTTGTCCTCACCGAACAGCGGCAGCAGGCCGTTGGCCTTGGCGCCGGCATTGAGGATGCGGTAGGCGGCAACGCGCAGGCGGTTATCCGGCGGCAGGCCATCCCTGCCTTCCGAAATCCACCAGTCGAGCCGGCCGCGCAGGCGCATCACGTCGTCGCTGATCTGGATGATCGCCTCGCGCTCGGCGGCATCGTACTGACGGTGATGCTGCTTCATCCAGGCATGGCGCACGCGGTCGGCGGTGTCGCGGTTGGGAAACATGGCATCCAGCAGGGCGATGGCGGCCTCGGCCACCTTGCGGCTGCCGGCCGGGCGCAGGCCCTGCTTGTGGCCCTGCTTCTGATCCGGTTTCCGCTCCCGGTCGGGATCATTCCTGCGCCGCTGCTCGGGCCGGGGCCGGCGCGTCTGCTTCCATTCCTGGGGCTGTTCGTCGCGCCGGCTGCGACCGGCGCCGGGTTTGCCCCCCGCCGCCTTGCCGCCGGTCGCCTTGCCGGAATGGCGCGACGGGGAAGCGCCGGATTTCGCACGCTCGCCCGCGGGCCGGTCCGTCCGGGGGCGACCGGAAGATGGGCCTCGGGAAGACGGGCCATGGGAAGACGGGCGACCGGAGGGCGGCCGGCGGCCGGAGGGAGCTTTGGACACGGCGAAAACCGATCTGCGGGGTTGCGGGATTGGCCCACTCATAGGCCGCATGGGCCCTCGCCACAAGCATCTGCCGCCACTGAAGGCCCCATGCTAAGCTGTGCCGGTGACGACTCCCGCCCGGCCGCGCAGCGGCTTCCGACTGGCCGATCTGACCTGGATCGAGGCCGCCGACCTGATCGGCGACGGCCTGCCGGTGGTGCTGCCCATCGGGGCGGCGGCCCGCGCCCATGGCCCGCATCTGCCGTTGGGCACCGACCGCCTGGTGGTGGAGGCCGTGGCCGAGCGCCTGCTGGCCCAGATGCCCCTGCTGGTCGCGCCCAGCATCGGTGCCGGCTATCACCCGGCCTTCATGGATTACCCCGGCAGCCAGCATCTGGAGGCCGCCACCTTCGAGGCGATGGTGGTGGAACTGATCGAAGGCTACCTGCGCCACGGCGCCGAGCGCATCCTGCTGCTCAACAACGGCATCTCGACCGAGGCGCCGTTGCGGCTGGCCGCGCAGACCATCCTGCAGCGCCATGGCATCCGCATCGCCAGCGCCGACCTGCCGCGCCTGCATGACGATGCCGCGTCCGACGACGAGCGCGACACCTCGCTGCTGCTGGCCATCGCGCCGGCGCTGGTGCGGATGGACCGGCTGGGCGCAACCGGCGATGTTTCGACGGATGACGAGCCGGCCCTGCGGTTCCTGCGCCAGCCCCTGCGCCTGACGCCGGAGGAGCGGCCGGGCGGATCGCTGAACCGCAGCGGCGCCATGGCCGATGCCTCGGCCGCCACAGCCGAAAAAGGCGAGCGCCTGCTGGCCGACATGGTGGAGGCCATCGCCGCCGACCTGCGGCAGCTCTGGCCCGATCTGTAGACGATTTCAGACGATGCGCAGGTTGCGCGGATTGCTGCGCAGCTTGAGGTCGTTGACCGCCACTTCCATCACGTTGATGGCGCGCTTGGTCTCGTCGAGCTGCTGTTTCAGTTCGGCAAGCTCGTTCTTGAGGTCGGTCAGCTCGCTGTAGGTAAGCTGCGCGGCACGTTCGTTCTCTGCGAAGTACTTGTTATAGGCAGCGAACTGCTTCTCGATGCCGCCCATGCGGGTTTCCAGCGTGATGCGCATCTGGCTGATGCGCTGCTCGAAATTGCCGAGATGCAGCAGAAGCCATGCGCCCAGCCACAGCAGGACGATGGCACCACCCATGACATACAGCCAGTCGCTCATCCGTCACCCGGGGTCATGAGCCGCGCCGGAACGCGACTCGCGCATCTGCTTATAAACAGGATATAGCGCCCGCCGCCGGCGGCGCAATCGTGGCCTGTGGTTAACGCATGCAGGTTCAGCGCGGCAGGGGGCGGCCGGAAAACACCACCTGACGAACGGGATTCAGGCCGACCTGATAGGCCAGAGCCGCCGGCCGGTCGATATCCCAGACCACGAAATCGGCGGTTTTCCCGGCTTCCAGCGTGCCGGTTTCGGCCAGCAATCCCAGGGCACGGGCGGCCTGGCGGGTGATTCCGGCCAAGGCCTCGGCCGGGGTGAGCCGAAACAGGGTGCAGGCCATGTTCAGCATCAGCAGGAGGGAGGTGACCGGCGAGGTGCCGGGATTACAGTCGGTGGAGATCGCCATCGCCACGCCATGGCGGCGCAGCAGGTCGATGGGCGGCAGCTTCGTTTCGCGCAGGATGTAGAAGGCGCCGGGCAGCAGCACCGCCACCGTGCCGGCTTTTGCCATCGCCATCACACCGGCCTCGTCCAGATATTCCAGATGGTCGGCCGAGAGCGCGCCGAATTCGGCCGCCAGTGCCGCACCGCCCAGATTGCTGAGCTGTTCGGCATGCAGCTTGACCGGCAGGTTATGCCGGCGCGCCGCCTCGAACACACGGCGCGTCTGCGCCGGGCTGAAGCCGATGCCCTCGCAGAAGGCGTCCACCGCATCGGCGAGGCCGGCCTGCGCAGCGGCCGGAATGATGCGATCGCAGACCAGATCGATATAGCCATCGGCATCATTGGCATATTCCGGCGGCAGCGCATGGGCCGCCAGCAGCGTGCCGCGGATACGCACGGGATATGTATCGCCCAACCGGCGTGCCACGCGCAGGCATTTCAGTTCATTTTCGAGATCGAGGCCGTAACCCGACTTGATCTCCAGCGTGGTGACGCCTTCGGCCAGCAGGGCATGCAGGCGCAGCAAACTCTGGCGCAGCAGTTCTTCCTCATTGGCGGCGCGTGTAGCCGTCACGGTGGAGCGGATGCCACCGCCGGCGCGCGCGATCTCTTCATAGCTGGCGCCATTCAGCCGCAATTCGAATTCATGGGCCCGGTTGCCGCCATAGACCAGATGCGTGTGACAGTCGATCAGGCCCGGCGTGATCCAGCCGCCGCCCAGATCATGCACCGCGGTATGCGGCCCGATGCCGTCTTTCGGCAAGACAGCAGCCGGGCCGATCCAGGCGATGCGGCCATTTTGGATGGCAATGGCACCGTCGCGGATGGCACCGAAGCCGTCCTCGCCGCCATTCGCCATGGTGGCGATATCGGCATGGCGCCAGACGCTGTCCCAGAATTCAGTCATCTCAGATCCTGTCCGCCACCAGATGCACGGCCTGTGCGCCCGCCTCGTAGACTATCTGTTTGGGCAGCCGGAAGGGAGCGGCCGCGACCGGCGTGATGGGCAGCGGCAGGTCGGCATCGTCGATCTCGCCCCGCACATAGGAAGCCAGCACGCGGCCAAAAACCGTGCCCGGCGCGATGCCGCGCCCGTTATAGCCGCTGAATCCGATCATGCGCGGTCCATAGCGGTGGAACCGCGGCAGGTTGTCGGCCGTCATGCCGATGGTGCCATACCATTCGGCCTCGAAGTCCACGTCGTTGATCTCCGGGCCCAGACCGGGGAACAGCTTGCGCAGAGCGCGTTTTGCCCAGGCGCGATGCACAGCCGCGCCGCTGCCGCGCAGGGCGCCGATGCTGCCGAAAACCAGGCGGCCGGCCCGGTCCATGCGGAAGGAATTCATCACCATCTGTGTGTCCCAGGCGCCCTGTCCCTCGGGCAGGATCATGGCCCGCATCTCGGCCGATAACGGGCGCGTGGCGAAGTTGAAATAGGGCAGCGGGACCTGTTCCCGCCGCGCCGGATTGCCCGGGCCCGAGCCATAGGCATCGGTGGAGAGGATCACCCAGTCTGCCGTCACCCGGCCATGCGCCGTGCGGATCTGCCACTGATCGCCCTGGCGCTCGATCGCCGTGACGGGCGACTGCGTGAACAGTCGCGCGCCGGCCTTCTGCGCCGCCGTTGCCAGTCCGCGCACATAGGCCAGCGGCTGGATCGTGCCGGCGCGACGATCCAGCAGCGCGCCGGCATATCTGCGCGTGCCCAGCAGCCGGGCGGCCCTGTCGGCATCCAGCAGTTCCACATCGGCGCCGCGTGCCTGCCATTGCCTGGCACGCGCCGTAATCTCGGCAAACCCGGACTGGCCATGGGCACAATGCAGCGTGCCGGCATGGACGGCCTCGCACAGGATGCCGTGGTCCCGCACGATATCGAAGACCAGCTTAGGGCCATCGCCCAGCAGATTCAGCAGGCGCTCGCCATAGGGCGCGGGCAGCGTTCTGAGCAGGACCTCGGGCATCACCCACATGCCGGCATTGACCAGCCCGACATTGCGCCCGGCCCCGCCGAAGCCGATTTCGACCGCCTCGATCACCGCCACCCGCATGCCGGCCCGCGCCAGATGCAGGGCGGCCGACATGCCGGTGAAACCGCCGCCGATCACCGCGACCGCGACACTGTGATCTCCTGACAGCTTTTCGGTTGCCGGGGCGGCCGGCGCGGTCTGCTCCCACAGTCCGTGGGATCGCGGATCATTCAGCATGGTCTGTCTCTTCGGTCCTGATGAATCGCGGATCCGCAGCACTGAAACCCGATGGCCGGCCTTTCGGAACACGGCCGTTTCTGCCAACTTATATATACAAGTTGGGAGACCCCGTCATGCCTCGCTTCCTGCTGCGCCATGCCCTGCTGCCAGACGGCTGGCACGATGACGTGCTGGTGACGGTGGATGCGGCCGGCCGGATCGCCTCCGTCGCGCCAGACCAGAGCGCCGGCGATGCCATCCTGCTGGATGGTCCGGTGCTGCCGGGCCTGGCCAACCTGCACAGCCATGCCTTCCAGCGCGCCATGGCCGGTCTGGCCGAACGCTCGGGGCCGACAGCAGACAGCTTCTGGACCTGGCGCGAAACGATGTATCGCTTCGCAGCCCGGCTGGCGCCGGCCGATATCGAAGCCATCGCCAGCCAGCTTTATGCCGAGATGCTGGAGGCCGGCTTCACCGCCGTGGCCGAATTCCATTACGTGCATCACCAGGCCGATGGCACGCGCTATGATGACCCGGCCGAACTGAGCTGGCGCATCCTGGCCGCGGCCGAGGCCAGCGGCATCGGCCTGACCCATCTGCCGGTGCTGTACCGCTATGGCGGTTTCGGCCGGCGCGAACCGCAGCCGCGCCAGCGCCGCTTCCTGCATGACAGCGATGCCTTCGCCGCGCTGCTGCACAAGCTGGCCCCTGCTTTCCGCAATCGCCACGATCGCCGGCTGGGCATCGCGCCGCACAGCTTGCGCGCCGTCTCGCCCGAGATGCTGCAGGCGGCCATCGCCGCGCTGGACGGCATCGATGCCGCAGCGCCGGTTCATATCCATATCGCCGAACAGCTCGCCGAGGTGGATGAAAGCCTGGCCTGGAGCGGGCGGCGGCCGGTGGAGTGGCTGCTGGATCAGGGTGTGGTGAACGGACGCTGGTGCCTGGTGCATGCCACGCATCTCACATCAGGCGAGACGCTGCGGCTGGCGCAGAGCGGCGCGGTGGCCGGGCTGTGCCCCACCACCGAAGCCAATCTGGGCGACGGCCTGTTTCCGGCCATGGACTACATGGCGGCCGGCGGCGCCATCGGCATCGGCTCGGACAGCCACATCAGCGTGGATGCGGCGGAAGACCTGCGCCTGCTGGAATACGGCCAGCGCCTGTTCCAGCGCAGCCGCAACCTGCTGGCCGGCGGGCCGGACCGTTCGACCGGCCGGCGGCTGTTCGAAGCCGCAGCCGCAGGCGGTGCGCAGGCCGTGGGCCAGCCGATGGGCGCCATCGCGGCGGAACGGCGTGCCGATTTTGTGCTGCTGGACGGCGAGGCGCCGGCGCTGGCGGCGCGCCGTGGGGATGCCGTGCTGGATAGCTGGATCTTCTGCGGCCAGCGCCGGCCGATGATCCGCGAGGTGTGGGTCGGCGGCCAGCGCGTGGTGGAACAGGGCCGGCATCTGCGCGCCGGCGAATTCGCCGCGCGCTACCGCCAGACCTTACGCCGCCTGCTCGAGGAATGAGCGGCTGCCGCCATCGCGGCAGAAGGCGATCAGCCGGTGCAGGAACGCCTCGCCCTCGGCCACTTGGCTGAGTTCGATATATTCGTCGGGCTTGTGCGCCTCGCGGATATTGCCCGGGCCGCAGACCACGGCCGGAATGCCGCCGACATGGAAGATGCCGGCTTCCGTGCCGTAGGCCACCGCCTGGGTGCTGTTCTGGCCGGCCAGTTTGAGTGCCAGGCTCTCGGCCGGATTGTCGCCAACGGGCAGGAACGGCGGCACGTAAGCCACCATCTGCGTCTCGATGCCGGCCTGGGCATGGATGCGTTTCATGGCGGGTTCTAGCTGCTCGGCGCCGTAGCGCTTCACCGCCTCGAGAATCGCCTGATCATGCTCGGGCTTCACCGCACGCACATCCCAGACCAAGCGGCATTCGCGGGCCAGGATGTTGCGCGCCGTGCCGCCATGGATCTCGCCCACCGTGATGGTGGTATAGGGCGGCTCGAAGCGCGGGTCGCAATATTCGGGCTTCTGGTATTCGCGCTGGATGCGGTTCATCTCGGCGATCAGTTCGCCGGCCACCTGGATGGCATTGACGCCCTGGTGGGTGGCCGAGGAATGCGCCTCGAAGCCATGCACGGTGGTGTTGCAGGCGCAAACGCTTTTATGCGCGTTCACCACCTGCATCTCGGTCGGCTCGCCGATGATGGCCAGCCTGGGCGCCGGGCCGCCCTGCTTCACGAAATCGATGATGCCATGCACGCCCAGGCAGCCGACCTCCTCGTCATAGGAAAAGGCGAAATGCAGCGGCACGCTGAGCGGCTGCTTGAGCATTTCGGGCAGCAGCGCCAGGCAGAGCGCGATGAAGCTTTTCATGTCCGACGTACCGCGGCCATAGAGCCGGCCACCGCGCTGCACCACCTTGAAAGGATCGCTGGTCCAGGGCTGGCCGTCGACCGGCACCACGTCGGTATGGCCGGACAGCACGATGCCGCCCACGTCGCGCGGACCGATCGTGGCGTAGAGATTGGCCTTCTTGCCCGTTGGATCGTAGATCTTGTCGCTGGCGACGCCATGCTGCGCCAGATAGGCGGCGATGTCGTCGATCAGCGCGAGATTGGACAGCCGGCTGGTGGTATCGAAAGCGATCAGGCGTTCGATCCAGTCGAGGGCGGCTTGGCTGGGATTTTTCGTCTGGGCGGTTTTGGTCTGGATATCCGTCATCCAGCCGGTTTAGGGCCGGATGACGGTGCGGTCAATGGCGCGGCCGATGGCGCGATCAGTCGTCCCCGCCGCTACGGCGCTGGCCGGCGCCGCCGATCATGGCCAGGAATTCGGCCCGGGTGCGCGGGTCGTCGCGGAAGGCGCCCAGCATGCGGCTGGTGACCATGGTGACGCCCGGCTTGCGGATGCCGCGGGTGGTCATGCACTGGTGCGCGGCCTCGATCACCACGGCCACGCCGCGCGGCTGCAGCACGGTCTGCAGCGTGTTGGCGACCTGGGCGGTGAGCTTTTCCTGGATCTGCAGCCGCTTGGCATAGACCTCGATCACGCGGGCCAGCTTGGAGATGCCGACCACGCGCTTGCCCGGCAGATAGGCGACATGGGCCTTGCCGATGATCGGCACCATGTGGTGTTCGCAATGGCTTTCCAGCCGGATGTCGCGCAGCACCACCATTTCGTCGTAGCCGTCGGTTTCCTCAAAGGTCCGCTCCAGCATACCGACCGGATCCTCGTCGTAGCCGGCGAAGAATTCCTCGTAGGAGCGCACCACCCGGTCAGGCGTGCCGACCAGCCCCTCGCGTTCAGGGTCGTCGCCGGCCCAGCGGATCAGGGTGCGCACCGCGGCTTCCGCCTCTTCGCGGCTCGGGCGCTGGGTCTTGATCTCGTCATTCGCCTTCACGAAGGACGGCAGGCTTCCGGTCTTGGCCACACTGCTCACGGCGATGCTCCTGTTTGTGTCGTCTGCCGTCTTTTACGCATGTCGGGGTGCGGCGGACCAATCCGCGGCGCACTAAATTTCAGTTCACCCGCCGGGCCTCGTAGGGGCTGTCCAGCGAGAAGGCCGGGATCGCGACGTCGAACTGCTCGCCGGACTCGCTGACCATCTGATAGGTGCCAACCATGAAGCCGGACGACGTGGGCAGCGGCGTGCCGCTGGTATATTCGAAACTGTCGCCCGGCCCCAGCACCGGCTGCTCGCCCACCACGCCGGGCCCGCGCACCTCCTGCACCCGGCCACGCGCATCGGTGATCTTCCAGTAACGGCTGCGCAGTTGCACGGTATTGCTGCCGCCGTTCTCGATCTTCACGTTGTAGGCCCACACGAAATAGTTCTCTTCGGGCGAGGACTGCTCGTCCAGATAAATCGGCTGCACCGTGACCGAAATGTTATGCGTGGTCTTGTGATACATGATTGCACTCCGGGCCGGCCGGCACAAAACCCGGCAGGGCCGATTGCTAAAATATTAGGAGTGATAGCCGGAATGTCCAGCCGGGTGCGGCGGCGAGCCCGGAAAACCGGGATATCGCCGCCCCGCGACGACGCCTGAAACGGCAACGGCCGCCCCTTTCGGGGCGGCCGCCATATAGCCGTAAGCGCGGGAATTACTTGCGCAGGAAGATCTGCGCGTTGCGGTTCTCGTCGTTGCGCACGCCATCGGCGGTCGGCACACGCGGCTTATTCTCGCCGTTGGCCACCGTCTGGATCGCACCCTGCGCAATGCCCTTCGAGCGGAGATAGTTCGCCACGGCATCGGCACGGCGCTGCGACAGGCGCTGGTTGTAGGCATCCGAACCCGAGCGGTCGGCGTTGCCTTCGATGCGCACATTTGTCATGCCGGTCGCACGGTAGTCGGCGATGGCGCGATCAAGCACCTGCGTCGCCACGGGGCTGAGGTCCGACTTGTCGAAGGCGAAGAACACGATGTAGGTCTCCGGCAGGCGCGGCGCCGGGGCGGGAGCGGCGGCAGGCGCCGGGGCCGGCGGCGGGGGCGGCGGCGGAGCGGCGACGGCCGGCTGCGGCTTCGGAGCCGGAGCGCCGAAGCGATAGGTCACGCCCAGCATGATCGCATGGTTCGCCCAGTCGGCATCCACCGAGGTACCCGTGGTGGTGTTCAGGCTGAGATCGCCAAAGCTGGCGGTGTAGCGGTAATCGGCGCTCAGCAGCCAGTTCTCGGTGAGCGCGTAGGACGCGCCGACGATGCCCTGGTAGGCAAAGACATTGTCGCTGTCGTCGAGGACGCGGGTGGCGTTCACGCGGGCATCGTTGACGCTGACGCGGGCGCCGCCAAGACCGACGCCGATGAAGGGATTGAACTTCTCCTTCGGCATGAAGTCGTAATAGACGTTGGCGAACAACGACCAGGCCTTCACGTCGCCGGTGGCGGTGACGCCAGTGGCGTTCGTGCCGTCGACTTCGTTGCTGCGGTAGCCCAGCTCCAGTTCGGAGCGGAAATTGTTCATGAAGCTGAAGCCGGCCTTGCCGAGCAGGCCGTAGCCGAGGTCGAAATCGACGTCGTTGCTGGTCCCGCCGCCGGAGACCGAGCTTTCGGTCAGCCAGTTCGGGCCGGCCGACACGCCGAGATACCAGTTCTCCTGCGCGGATGCCGGAGCCGACGCCATGGCCGCAAGAGCGGCACCCGCCAGCAGAGCGACACGAATCTTCATGAGAATCTCCTCAAAAATTGGATAGGCGCCGCAACCGCGGCCCCTGACGTCTCAACCCCACGGCGACTATAGCAGCAGCTTTCGGGATTCGCATAACCCAGGGCCGCGAGTCTGCTGGAAAATAGCCCGCTGTGGCAGATCGGCAACAGATCAGGCCGCTTTTTCAAGGGCCTGCCGCAAATCCTCCAGCAGGTCCCGCCAGTCTTCCAGCCCCACCGAGAGCCGCAGCAGGTCCTCGCCGATGCCCAGACGGGCACGTTCCTCCGGACTCAACCTCTGGTGTGTGGTGGTGGCCGGGTGGGTGATCAGACTCTTGGAATCGCCCAAATTATTCGAGATATCCACCAATTCCAGGGCATTCAGCATACGGAAGGCTCCCGCCTTGCCGCCCCTGACGCGTAGGGCAAGCATGTTCCCGCCGGCACTCATCTGCCGCATGGCCAGGGCATGCTGCGGATGGTCGGCCCGGCCGGGATACAGCAGGGCCGGTGCATTGGCCGGCGCCGCCAGCCCCGGATGGCCGGCCAGGGCATCGGCCAGCCGGGACGCGTTTTCGACCTGGCGCGATACCCGCAGTTCCAGGGTTTCCAGGCCCTTGAGCATGACCCAGGCATTGAAGGGGCTGAGCGCGGGGCCGGTATGGCGCAGATAGGGGGTCAGTTCATTGGTGACGAAATCCTGGCTGCCCAGGACCACGCCGCCCAGGCAGCGCCCCTGCCCGTCGATATGCTTGGTGGCGGAATAAACCACGATGTCGGCGCCGAGTTGCAGCGGCTTTTGCAGCAGCGGCGTGGCGAAGACATTGTCGACCACCACGCGGGCGCCGACCCGATGCGCCAGTTCGGCCACCGCAGGCAGGTCGATCACCTCCAGCGTCGGATTGGATGGCGTCTCGAGGAAAACCGCGCGGGTGCGCGGGTTGATCGCCTGTTCCCAGGCCGAAAGATCGGTGCCGTCGATCAGGTGCGTCCTGATGCCGAAACGGGGCAGCAGTTCCTCGACGATGTAGCGGCAGGAGCCGAACACGGCGCGGGCCGATACGACCTCGTCGCCGGCCTTCAACTGGCACATCAGCGCGGCGTTCACCGCCGCCATGCCGCTGGCGGTGGCGCGCGCGGCCTGCGCCCCTTCCAGCAGGGCCATGCGCTGCTCGAACATTTCCACGGTGGGATTGCCGAAGCGGCTGTAGACGAAACCCGGCTGCTCGTTCCTGAAACGCGCCTCTGCCGACTCGGCGCTGTCGTAGCAGAAGCCCGAAGTCATGAAGATCGCTTCCGAGGTTTCGCCGAAGCCGCTGCGCACCGTGCCGCCGCGCACCAGCCGGGTCGCCGGCCGCCAGGTGGAACTCTTCTTGCTGTCGCTCATCGCGTGTCGTCCTCTGGTCCGATATCAACGAAACCGGGGGCGAAAAAACAAAAAACCCCGGCGCCGCAGGCCCGGGGTTTTGGGATAAAACCGCCCGACCTTTTAGCGGTTTGTTTTACGTGGTCCGCAAGCCGGTCGGCTCAAATCACCACGAATGGTCCAGCGTGATACGGCGCGGCGGGGAAGCCGTCAAGCCTGATTCGCGGCTGCCGCGCCTATCCCAGGCTCCGCAGCGCCTCGGTTGCCGCCATCCGGCCAGACAGCCAGGCCCCGGCGGCCGACCCCGCCCATTCGGGGGAAGCGAAGGCCTCGCCGGCAAACAAGACCCGGCTGCGTCCGGCCGCAGAGGCGAGCGGCCGGCCGGCGTTGCGGCGCGCCACGGCAAAGCCGGGCCGGGCCGCGGCGATAGCGCCGCGACTGTATGAATCCTGTCCCCAGGCCGAGGCAATGCCGCGCTGGAACCGCCGATCGACGGCATCGCCGAATATCAGCCTGATCTGCGCGCGGGCCGCGGCGATCATCGCCGCCTCGCCCTGCCGTTCCAATTCACGGGCATGCTCGCCGCCGACCGACGCGACCACCACGGGCGTGTTGTGGACATTCAGCCTGAAGCCAAACGCCCGGCTGCCGCCGCCATTGGCCCAGAGCTGGGTGTTCGGCGGCGCATTGAAACTGGCCGGTTCGTACAACAGGGCAATACGGTTGATCAGCCCCATATTCATGCGGCCCAGGGCCTCGCGCTGCGCCGCCGGCAGCTCAGGCTGGAACAGGATGCCGTCGCGCGCGGCCAGCACGCCCAGCGGCACGGTGACGATGCAGGCCTCGGCCTGCACCTGGCCTTCCGCGGTCACGAGCGTCACGCCGGAATTGCCCCAGTCGATGCGCACCACCGGCTTGCCGGTGAAGACCGGCAAGCCGGCGGCATATTCGGCCGCCCAGGCACCGAAGCCGCCCGGCAGCCACGCATCGTTGCCGGTGCCCGAGAGGCGCGGCGCGTCAAGCGCGGATACCTGACCATATTCGACGCCGACATGCAGCGGCCCGGCCATGGCGCGCGCCAGATCGGCCCAGCGCTGGCCGCCATTCACATCGAGTTTGGCGCGGCTGGCCAGGGTGGCATCGACGCGCAGGGTCTTGGCATCGAGCAACGCGTCGTCGAGGCGGTCGTACAGCAGGCCAAGCAGATCGTAGTCTTCCGTCGCCGCGTCGCGCAGGGCGCCGTCGCGGTCGCGGTCGAACAGCCAGAAATCGCCATCGTCGCTCTGCAGGTTGCCTTCGCGCCGACGCATCTCGCCAGCCAGCGGATTGATATCGGCCGATTTCAGAAAGGCGGCGCCGAGATCGACCGGATGCCCGAGGCGGGCCGTATCGGTGAAGGCCCGGCCGCCGATGCGATTGCGCGCCTCCACGACGGCGACCGTGCGGCCACGTTCCTGCAGCAGGCGCGCCGCCGACAGACCGGCAATGCCGGCGCCGACGACGGCCACATCGACCTCGCCTGGCAAGGCGGCCTGGGCAGGCGCGGCAGCCGGCAATCCCAGCAGCGGCAGCGCGGCCATGGTTGCCGCGCCCTGGATCGCTTCTCGACGGCTGACGCGCTTCATGCCGGCATTATGCCGCGAGAGCGGCGCAAAGATCAAAATTAAAGCCGGGCCGCAAGGCGGCCCGGCTTGGTCGTGTCCGTCGAGTGTCAGCGCCGAACGGAGTATGACACAGCGATTACTTCACCTGCAGCGCCCGACGCAGGGCGGCGTTCGCCTGCGCGATCGCGGCAACCGTGGCCGGGCTTTCGGCCAGACCGTTCAGCATGACGAAGTCGTGGATGGCGCCGTTATACCGCGTCGAGGTAACGCTGACTCCGGCTTCGATCAGTTTGCGGGCATAGGCCTCGCCCTCGTCACGCAGCAGATCGTTCTCGGCAACAATCACCGTCGCCTCGGGCAGGCCGCGCAACTGATCGACCGATGCCTTCAGCGGGAAGGCCAGAACCTCGTTGCGCGCCGTCTTGGGCAGGTAGGCGTCGAGGAAGAAGTGCATCGCGTTCGTCGTCAGCCAGGGACCGTTGCCGAAGGCGGCATAGGAAGCGTTCAGCGAGATGTCGTCGGTGACCGGATAGAACAGCACCTGATGGCTGATCTTGGGGCCGCCGCGCTGCTTGGCCAGCAGCGTCACCGCCGCCGCCATGTTGCCGCCCGCGGAGTCGCCGGCCACCGCCAGGCGGCTGGCATCGACATTGAGAACCCTGGCATTCTCGACGACGTATTTCGTCGCCGCGTAGGCCTCCTCGTTGGGCACCGGATACTGCACGTCCGGCGTGTTGCGGTAGTCGACGAAGATCACGGCGACGCGGGCGCCGACGGCGATCTCGCGGATCAGGCGGTCATGGGTATCCTTGCCGCCGAGCATCCAGCCGCCGCCGTGGAAATACATCACCACCGGCAAGGCCTCGGCGACGCCTTCGGGACGCACGATCCGCACATTGACGCTGCCCAGCGGGCCGGTCGGCAGGCTCAGATCCCGGATCTCGGCCGGCAGTCTGGCGACGGGGCCGGCCTGCGCGCCGGACAGGACCTGCCGGGCGGCCTGGGGCGACAGGGTATAGATCGGCGGGCCGCCAGCCGCCGTGACGGCATTCACGAAGCCTTGGGTGACGGCATCGAGATGGGCAGGCTGCGCCTGGGCCGGAAGCGGGGCGGCAAGAGCCAGAAGGCCGGCAGCGAGCGCGGTGGAGGCCAGGATACGGCGGGAATTCTGCAACAGAGACATTGTTTTAGCTCCTTCAAGTATGGCCGGGCGGCCATCTGGCGGCCCGGATCCGTGCTCCGGATGGCTAATATTTATCGTGATAAATTATAGTTTGATAATTGATTATTCGGCATGGCCGTTATGCATATATCGCATACGATAAATTATTATGCGATATATAATCGCAATCGAAGATCCCCGGAGCCACGCACCATGCCCGACACCGTCGCCTCGACCGGCAGCAGCGCCCTCGCCTTGGACAACCAGCTATGCTTCGCCATCTATTCCACTGGCCTGGCCTTCAACCGCCTGTACAAGCCCTTGCTCGACGCCATGGGCCTGACCTATCCGCAATACCTGGTCATGCTGGCTTTGTGGGAAACCGACGGCCTGATGGTGGGTGAGCTGGGCGAGCGGCTGTTCCTGGAATCCAGCACGCTGACGCCGCTGCTCAAGCGGCTGGAAAGCGCGGGCTTTGTCACGCGCCGGCGCAATCCCGCCGACGAACGCCAGGTGCATATCCATCTGACCGAGGCGGGCCGGGCATTGAAGCAGCAGGCCATGGTCTGTCCGGCCACGATCCTGAAGGCCTCGGGCCAGAGCATGGAGCAACTGATGCAGATGAAGGATGCGGCGGTGAAGCTGCGCGACGCCTTCAATGGCTTCAACGCGGCACGCTGAAGCCCCTGGCCGATTCAGCGGCCGGAGCGGAAGGGATGCGCGGCGAAGACGCCGATCACCTTCAGTGAGCGGCTGAAATATTCCAGCTCCTGCAGCGCCAGATCGACATTGCGCTGGGCCGGGTGGCCCTCGATCTCGGCATAAAACTCCGCCACCTGGAAACCATCCGAGAGATAGCTTTCCAGCTTCACCACGTTGACGCCGTTGGTGGCGAAGCCGCCCAGCGCCTTATACAAAGCCGCCGGCACGCTGCGCACGCGGAACATGATGGCGGTGAGGCTGTTGCCAAGCTGCGGATCGGGATCGCGGCGCTGGCGCTCAAGCTTGATGAAGCGCGTGGTGTTGGTGTGGTTGTCCTCGATATCGGCGCGCAGCACCTGCAGGCCGTAAAGCTCGCCGGCGATGGATGAGGCTATCGCCGCCTCCTCCGGATTGCCACGCTCGGCCACGTCCTTGGCCGAACCGGCGGTATCGGTGGAGACGATCGGCTCGAGTCCCAGATCCTTGATCACGCGCCGGCATTGCGACAGCGCCTGCACATGGCTGTAGACGCGCTTGATGCTTTTCAGGCTGGCCGATTTCGGGGCCAGAAGCTGATGCCGCACGCGCAGGAAATGCTCGGCGGTGATGTAGAGTCCGCCCTCGGGCAGAAGCTGATGGATATCGGCGACGCGACCGGCGGTGGAATTCTCGATCGGGATCAGGCCGCAGGCGGCGCGCCCCTCGCGCACGGCGGCAAAGGCATCCTCGAAGGTGGCGCAGGGCAGCGGCACCATGTCGGGCAGCGCCTCGCGGCAGGCCAGATGCGAATAGGCGCCGGGCGCGCCCTGGAAGGCGACGATGCGCGCAGGATCGGTGGCGGCGGTGGCGATCTGGGCAGGCATGGGGATCTCTTCAGCGGAAAGGGGCTTATCGCTGCGCGGCCATCACCTGGCGGATGCGCTCAAGGTCGGCGGGAGTATCGACACCGAGCGGCAGGGTGTCAACGACGGCTGCCGCGATGCGCATGCCGTTCTCCAGCGCGCGCAGCTGCTCCAGTTTCTCGCGCTGCTCCAGCGGCGACGGCGGCAGCGCCACGAAGCGCTGCAGGGCGGCACGGCGATAGGCATAGATGCCGATGTGATGCCACAGCGGCCCCTCGCCGCCCGGCACCGGCCGGCGGCTGAAATACAGCGCCGGGCCGATGCGCTCTCCCGGCCGCAGGCTGAGCACCGCCTTCACCACATTGGGATCGTCGATCTCGTGCCGATCGATGATCGGCGTCGCCAGCGTGGCAATGTCGATGCGCGGATCGGCGAGCGGCTTCAGCGCGGCGGCGACAACCGCCGGGTCGATGGCGGGCAGGTCGCCCTGCAGATTGATCACCGCATCATGCCGGCCCTCGGGGTCGAGTTTGACCAGCGCTTCATGGATGCGGTCGGAGCCCGAGGGATGGTTCGGATCGGTCATCACCGCCTCGCCGCCGGCGGCGCGCACCGCGCCGGCAATCGCCTCGTCGCCGCAGGCCACCGCCACGCGGGCAAAGCCGGCTTCCTGCGCGCGGCGCAGGCAATGCACGATCATCGGCTGGCCGTGGATGTCGGCCAGCGGCTTGTCGGGCAGCCGCGTCGAGGCCAGCCGCGAGGGAATCAGCACAATCGGATTGCTGGGTGGACTCGATTGGCTAAGTGTCTGGTCGACGGTCATTTGCGGTCCTGATCGCGAGGCGGCGAGGTGCGGCAATCCGCCGCAGCCCGGGCAGGCGGATGCCCTCTCCGGCGGGATATATACGGGTTGCGAACGGACCGGGGAAGCCGCTAATGTCACGGCGATTTTTGGGCCGTTTCGGCCCGTTTTAGACCGGTTTCGCTGCCGCCGCCCCAAGCACCGGCGCAGCGTCGATGGCAGGAGTGTCGCGAGATGGATAGTTTCGAACTGAACAAGATGATCGGCGCCGTGCTGTTCTGCCTGCTGATCATCATGGGCGTGAATCAGTTCGGCAACATCCTGGTTTCGCCCAAGAAGCTGGCCGAGCCGGCCTACAAGATCGAGGTGGCCGAGGAGGCCCCGAAGGGCGGCGCCGGCGCGGCCGCCAAGCAGGAAGAAGCCGATCCGCCGATCGCCACCCTGCTTGCATCGGCCAATGTCGATGCCGGCAAGAAGGCCTTCAGCAAGTGCGTCGCCTGCCATACCCCCGACAAGGGCGGTGCAGCCAAGGTGGGTCCGAATCTCTACGACATCGTCGGCGCCGCGAAGGGCCACATGGCCGGCTTCGCCTATTCCGACGGCCTGAAGAAGACCGGCGGCGAGTGGAGCTACGACAGCCTGAATGCCTTCCTGAAGAATCCGAAGGCCTATGCTCCGGGCACCAAGATGGCCTATGCCGGCTCGAAGAGCGCCAAGGAGCGCGCCGATCTCATCGCCTATCTGCGGTCGCTGTCGGACAACCCGAAGCCGCTGCCGTAAGCAGACCATCATTGCGCCAGACCACGGGCCGGGATCGTCATCATGCCTGACGCCCCGGCCCTTTTCTTGTCCAAAGCAGACGATCTGGTGGCTTTCGCCCACCGGCTCGCCGACCTGGCCCGCGCCGAGATCAGGCCGCATTTCCGCCAGCGCATCGACATCGTCAGCAAGGCCGACGACTCGCCGGTCACCGTCGCAGACCGCAATGCCGAGGCGGCCATGCGCAAGGCCATCGAGGCGACCTATCCCGATCACGGCATCTTCGGCGAGGAATACGGGCCCGTCCGCACCGATGCGGCCTGGCAGTGGATTCTGGATCCCATCGACGGCACCAAGAGCTTTGTCGCCGGCCTGCCGATCTTCGGCACGCTGATCGCACTGACCTTTGAAAACCAGCCGGTGCTGGGCGTGATCGACCAGCCGATCATGGCCGACCGCTGGCTCGGCGCCAGCGGCCGTCCCACCATGTTCAACGGCAAGCCGACCCGGACCAATGCCGAACGCGTATTGAAGGACGCGGTGGTGATGACCACCTATGTCGACAGCTTCACCGAGAGCGAACATGCCGCATTTGTGAAGCTGCGCAGGGACTGCCGCATCAATCGGATGTCCGGCGACTGCATCGCCTATGGTATGCTGGCCTCTGGATTTGCCGATCTGGCGCTGGATGGCCGGATGCAGCCATACGATTACGCCGCGCTCGGCCCGGTGGTGGCCGGGGCCGGCGGCGTGATCACCGACTGGGAGGGAAATCCGCTGGATCCCCGCGGCCGGTCCAGGGTGCTGGCGGCGGCCAATCCGGCCCTGCATGCCGCGGCTATGCAGTATCTGTCTGGAGCTTGATCTTCTTGGGAGCGACCCGAATGCGAACCGTCCTGTTGTCCGCCCTGCTCGCCCTCTCGTTGACCAATCCGACCCTCGCCCAGAGCGGCAAGACCAGCCATGCGCTGTCGCTGATTGGCGCGCCGAAATACGGCCCGGATTTCAAGCAGCTCGATTACGTCAATCCGAACGCGCCAAAAGGCGGCGAGGTCAAGCTGTTTGCCATCGGCGGTTTCGACAGCCTCAACCCCTTCATCCCGAAGGGCGACGAGGCGCCGGGCCTGGGGCTGATCTATGAGACCCTGATGGTCTCGCCGATGGACGACGACACCAGCGAATACGGCCTGATCGCCGAAAGCGTGGAGGTGCCCGAAGACCTGAGCTGGGTGGCGTTCAATCTGCGCGCGGAGGCGAAATGGGCCGACGGCAAGCCGATCACCGCCGAGGATGTGGCATGGAGCTTCGAGCAGATCCAGAAACATGGCGATCCGCAGATGCAGCTCTATTATGCCAATGTTCAAAAAGCGGAAGTTCTCTCGCCCCGAAAGGTGAAGTTCAGCTTCTCGGGGCCGAGGAACCGCGAACTGCCGCAGATCATGGGGCAGCTGCCGGTGGTGCAGAAGGCGCAATGGGAAAAGCGCGGCTTCGACAGGACCACCCTGGAACCCTGGACCGGCTCGGGCCCCTATCGCATCGCCGGCCTGGAGGCCAACCGCTTCATCGTCTATGAGCGCCGCAGCGACTGGTGGGCGAAAGACCTGCCGGTCAACAAGGGGCGCTACAATTTCGATCGCATCCGCTACGACCTCTACCGCGACACCACGGTGACTCTGGAAGCCTTCAAGTCCGGACAATACGATTTCCGGCGCGAGAATATCGCCCGCGTCTGGGCCACCGGCTACGACTTCCCCGCCGCGCAGCAGGGACTGGTCAGGAAGGAGGAGCTGGCGCACGAGCGGCCCTCGGGCCTGAGCGGCTTCGTGTTCAACATCCGGCGCGCCAAGTTCCAGGATGTGCGCGTGCGCCGCGCGCTGACGCTGGCCTTCGACTACGAATGGACCAACAAGACCTTCTTCTTCGGCGGCTACAGCCGATCGAACAGCTATTTCGAGAATTCCGATTTCGCCGCCCGCGGCGAGCCATCGGCGGCCGAACTGAAACTGCTGGAGCCCTTCCGCGACAGGTTGCCGAAGGAGGTTTTCGGGCCGGCCTATCAGGCGCCCGTGTCGGACGGCTCCGGGCAGGATCGCAGAAACCTGCGCGAGGCGGCGCGGCTGCTGAAGGAAGCCGGCTGGGACGTGAAGGACGGCAAGCTGCGCAACGCCAGGGGCGAGGCGCTGGATATCGAATTCCTGCTGTCCGACCCCACTTACGAGCGCATCGTGGCGCCCTGGGCGCAGAATCTGCAGCGGCTGGGCGTGACGCTCACCATGCGCACGGTGGATTCGGCGCAATACATCGCCCGCATCCGCAGCTTCGATTACGACATGATCTTCTCGGGCTGGGGGCAATCCAATTCGCCGGGCAACGAGCAGCGCAGCTTCTTTTCATCGGCCGCCGCGGACAACACCTCCAGCAGCAACTGGATCGGCCTGAAGGATCCGGTGGTCGACAAGCTGATCGACGCGGTGATCTACGCACCGGACCGCGACAGCCTGATCACCGCCACCCGCGCGCTCGACCGCGTGCTGACCTGGGGACAGTATCTGGTGCCGGGCTGGAGCCTGCGCGCCGACCGCATCGCCTATTGGGACAAGTTCGGCCGGCCCAACAAGACCCCGAAGAACGGCGTCGACTTCATGGCCTGGTGGGTCGATCCGGCCAAGGCGGCGAAACTGGCCGGCGCGAAGCCGTGATGCGGCGCGAGCTGCTGGCCTCGTTTTTCTGCCTTCTTGCCATCGCGGCGCAGGCCGAGCCGCGCCACGGCCTGTCGGCCTTCGGCGACCTGAAATACCCGGCGAACTTCCGGCATTTCGACTATGTCAATCCGGCCGCGCCCAAGGGCGGCGAATTGCGCGGCTGGCAGCTCGACAGTTTCGACAACCTGCATCCGCTGATCCTGAAAGGCGTGATGGCACGCAATCTGGGCCTGACCTTCCAGAGCCTGATGGTGCGCGCCACGGACGAACCCGATGCGGTCTACGCCGATCTGGCCGAAAGCGCGGATCTGGCATCCGACCGATCGTCGGTCAGCTTCCAGATCAATGCGCGCGCCCGCTGGCATGACGGCAGCCCGGTGACCGCCGAGGACGTGGTTTTCACCGTGGAGGCGGCAAAGCAGGACGGCCATCCGCTGTACCAGCTCATCCTGCGCGACGTGGAGAGCGTGACGGCCGAAGGGCCGCGCCGCGTGACCTTCCGCTTCGCTGAGACGGAAAGCCGCCGCGACCTGCCGCTGATCGTCGCCACGCTGCCGATCCTGCCCAAGGCCTGGTTCAGGGGGCGGGATTTCGCTGCGCCGACCATCGAGCCGATCACCGGTTCCGGCCCCTACCGCATCGCCCGCGTGGATGCCGGCCGCAGCATCGTGTTCCAGCGCGTGCCCGACTGGTGGGCGAAGGACCTGCCGGTGAACCGCGGGCGCCACAACTTCGCGCAGATCCGCGAGGATTATTACCGCGACCGCGACATCGCCGTCGAAGCCTTCTTCGCCGGCGAATACGATTACCGCGAGGAGGTGATCGCCCGCGTCTGGGCCACCGGCTATCGCGGCAAGCCGGCCTTCGACCAGGGCCGTATCAAGCGCGAGGTACTGAAGGATGAAACGCCATCGGGCGTGCAGGCCTGGTTCCTCAACAGCCGCAAGCCGCACCTGAGCGATCCCCGCGTGCGTCAGGCGCTGAACCTGGCCTATGATTACGAATGGGCCAACAAGACGCTGTTCTACGACCTGTACAAGCGCACGCGCTCGATGTTCGAGAATTCCGATCTGGCCGCCACCGGCCTGCCCTCTGCGGCCGAGCTGAAGCTGCTGGAGCCGTTCCGTACCCAGCTGCCGCCGCAGGTCTTCACCACCGAGTTCCAGCCGCCGCGCACCGACGGCTCGGGCAACAACCGCGCCAACCTGAAGCAGGCGCAGGACCTGCTGCTACAGGCCGGCTGGCGCATCGAAAACGGCAAGCTGGTCGATGCGAAAGGCCAGCCCTTCGTGCTGGAATTCATGCTGTTCGAACCCAGCTTCCAGCGCATCATCAATCCCTTCGCCCGCAACCTGGAGCGCATCGGGATCACCGTCTCGATACGGGTTGTCGATGTCTCGGCCTTTGAGAACCGCCTGCGCAGTTTCGATTTCGACGTGATGGGGCGGCGTTTCGCCCAGCCGCTGACCCCCGGCGTCGAACAGCGCAACTACTGGTCCTCGCGCGCCGCGGCGACGGTGGGCAGCTTCAACTTCTCGGGCGTGCGCGACCCGGCGGTGGACGACCTGGTGGAGCATATCGTCTCGGCCAGGAACCGCGACGAACTGCGCGCCGCCACCCGGGCGCTAGACCGCGTGCTGATGTGGGGCTGGTATGTGATCCCGCACTGGTACAGCGGCACGGTCAAGCTGGGCTACTGGGACCGGTTCAGCCGGCCGGCGACCAAACCCGCCTACGATGTCGGCCTGATCGACACCTGGTGGATCGATCCGGAAAAAGACAAGGCATTGAATTTGCCGCGGCAGAGATGAGAGAGTAGCGCCATGCTTGCCTATATCATCCGTCGCCTGGCCCTGATCGTGCCGACCCTGCTGGGCATCATGATCATCAATTTCGCCGTGGTGCAGTTTGCGCCCGGCGGCCCGGTCGAACAGGTGATCGCCCAAGTGACCGGCACGGCGGCCGATGTCACCGCCCGCGTTTCGGGCGCCACCGGCGGCGAAACCGGCCCGGGCGCGGGATCCTTCGCCCAGGCCGCCGAAGGCAGCGCCAAATACCGCGGCGCCCAGGGTCTGGACCCAGAATTCATCAAGCGGATCGAGAAGCAGTTCGGCTTCGACAAGCCGGCGCACGAACGTTTCCTGCTCATGCTGGGCCAGTATGTCCGTTTCGATTTCGGGGTCAGCTATTTCAAGGACCGCCCGGTGGTCGACCTGATCATCGAGAAGCTGCCGGTTTCGATCTCGCTGGGGCTGTGGACCACGCTGATCGTCTATCTGATTTCGATCCCGCTGGGCATCGCCAAGGCGGTGCGCGACGGCAGCCGCTTCGACATCTGGACCTCGGCCGCCATCGTGGTGGGCTATGCCATTCCCGGCTTCCTGTTCGCCGTGCTGCTGGTGGTTCTGTTCGCGGGTGGCAGCTTCGTGCAATGGTTTCCGCTGCGCGGCCTGACCTCGGACAACTGGGACCAGCTCAGCCTGCTGGGCAAGATCGCGGATTATTTCTGGCACCTGGCCCTGCCGGTGATCGCCATGGTGATCGGCGGCTTCGCCGGCCTGGTGATGCTGACCAAGAACTCCTTCCTGGAAGAGATCAACAAGCTGTATGTGCTGACCGCGCGGGCCAAGGGCCTGTCGGAACGACGCGTGCTCTATGGCCATGTTTTCCGCAACGCCATGCTGATCGTGATCGCCGGCTTCCCGTCTGCCTTCATCGGCATACTGTTCACCTCGTCGTTGCTGATCGAGGTGATCTTCTCGCTGGACGGCCTTGGTCTGCTCGGCTTCGAGGCGGCGCTGAAGCGCGACTATCCGATCATGTTCGGCTCGCTGTTCATCTTCACCCTGCTGGGCCTGGTGGTGAATCTGATTTCCGACCTGATGTATGTGGTGGTCGATCCGCGCATCGATTTCGAGAGCCGGGAGGCCTGAAGCGATGCAGCTTTCGCCCATCAATGCCCGACGCTGGCGCAATTTCCGCGCCAATGGCCGCGGCTACTGGTCGCTGTGGATTTTTGCGCTGCTGTTCGTGGTCAGCCTGTTCGCCGAACTGGTCGCCAACGATGCGCCGCTGATCG
The DNA here is from genome assembly GCF_046297895.1 of Ferrovibrio sp. Taxonomy (GTDB): domain Bacteria; phylum Pseudomonadota; class Alphaproteobacteria; order Ferrovibrionales; family Ferrovibrionaceae; genus Ferrovibrio. The sequence continues at coordinate 40,228 of NZ_JBKBHC010000009.1, forward strand.
TGAAATACGACGGCAGCTATTATTTTCCCGTGCTCAAGGCTTATCCCGAGACCACCTTCGGCGGCGATTTCGAGACGGAGGCGAAATACCGCGATGCCTTCGTGCAGGAGCTGATCGCCGAAAAGGACGGCTGGATGATCTGGCCGCCGATCCGCTACAGCTATCGCACCATCAACTACGATCTCGGCCGGCCGGCGCCGGCGCCGCCTTCGCCAGAGAACTGGCTCGGCACCGACGACCAGGGCCGCGATGTGCTGGCACGGCTGATCTACGGCTTCCGCATCAGCGTGCTGTTCGGCCTGGTGCTCACCCTGCTCAGTTCGGTGATCGGCGTGATCGCCGGCGCGGTGCAGGGCTATTTCGGCGGCAAGACCGACCTGATCTTCCAGCGCTTCATCGAAATCTGGTCCGGCCTGCCGACCCTGTACCTGCTGATCATCCTGGCCAGCATCGTGCAGCCGAATTTCTGGTGGCTGCTGGGGATCATGCTGTTGTTCTCTTGGATGGCGCTGGTGGGCGTGGTGCGGGCAGAGTTCCTGCGCGCCCGCAATTTCGGCTATGTGCGCGCCGCCCGCGCACTGGGCGTTTCCGACAGCGCGATCATGCTGCGCCACCTGCTGCCCAACGCCATGGTGGCGACACTGACCTTCATGCCGTTCATCCTCAACGGCTCGATCACCACGCTGACGGCGCTGGACTTCCTCGGCTTCGGCCTGCCGCCCGGCTCGCCCTCGCTGGGCGAATTGCTCGGCCAGGGCAAGACCAACATCCAGGCGCCGTGGCTTGGCATCACCGCCTTTGCCGTTCTGGCCGTGATGCTCAGCCTGCTCATCTTCATCGGCGAAGCGGTGCGCGACGCCTTCGATCCGCGCAAGACCTTCCGGTGACCCGCATGAGCGAACAGCCCCTGCTGCGGGTGAAAGACCTGAGTGTGCGCTTCGGCGGCGATGCCGATGCGGTCAGACATGTGTCCTTCGACATCCATCGCGGCGAGACCATGGCCCTGGTGGGCGAGAGCGGTTCGGGCAAGTCCGTTACCGCATTGTCGGTGCTGCAGCTTCTGCCCTATCCGCTGGCCAGCCATCCATCCGGCTCGATCACCTATCGCGGCGGCGAGGAACTGGTCGGCGCGCCGGAACTGGTGCTGCGCAGCATCCGCGGCAACCGCATCGCCATGGTGTTCCAGGAACCCATGACCTCGCTCAATCCGCTGCATACCATCGAGCGGCAGATCAACGAGGTGCTGTTCCTGCACAAGGGCCTGGGCAAGGCCGCGGCGCGGGCCCGCACGCTGGAACTGCTGCGGCTGGTCGGCCTGCCCGAAGCCGAAAAGCGCCTGGACGCCTATCCGCACCAGCTTTCGGGCGGGCAGCGCCAGCGCGTGATGATCGCCATGGCGCTGGCCAACGAACCTGATCTGCTGATCGCCGACGAGCCGACCACAGCGCTGGACGTCACCATCCAGGCGCAGATCCTGAAACTGCTGAAGGATCTGCAGGCCCGGCTGGGCATGGCGATCCTGCTGATCACCCATGACCTGAATATTGTGCGCAAAGTGGCCGATACCGTCTGCGTGATGACGCAGGGCGAGATCGTCGAGGCCGGTCCGGTAGCCGAAATCTTTGCGGCCCCGAAGCATGCCTATACCAGGAAGCTGCTCGCCGCCGAACCCAAGGGCAAGCCGCATGCCGCCGTCGCCGGTGCCCCGGTGGTGACCGAGGCGAAAGACGTGAAGGTTTGGTTCCCGATCACCGCCGGTCTGCTGCGGCGTACCGTCGGCCATATCAAGGCGGTGGACGGCATCAGCTTAAGCATCCGCGCCGGCGAAACGCTGGGCGTGGTGGGCGAAAGCGGCTCGGGCAAGTCGACACTCGCCTATGCCCTGCTGCGGCTGCAGAAAAGCGAGGGCAGCATCCGCTTCGACGGGCAGGAGTTGCAGGGCCGCAGCTGGACCGAGATGCGGCCGCTGCGGCGCGCGATGCAGATCGTGTTCCAGGACCCGTTCGACTCCCTGTCGCCGCGCCTGAGCGTGTTCCACATCGTGGAAGAGGGCCTGCGCGTGCATGGCATCGGCCAGAGCGAGGCGGAACGCCGCGCGATGGTGGCGGAAGCCCTGACCGAAGTGGGCCTCGATCCCGCCACCATGGACCGCTATCCGCATGAATTCTCCGGCGGCCAGCGCCAGCGCATCGCGATTGCCCGCGCCATGGTACTGAAGCCGCGCTTCGTGGTACTGGACGAACCGACCTCGGCACTGGACATGAGCGTGCAGGCCCAGATCGTCGACCTGCTGCGCGACCTGCAGCAGAAGCACCGGTTGGCCTATCTGTTCATCAGCCACGATCTGCGGGTCGTGCGCGCGCTGGCCGACCGGGTGATGGTGATGAAGGACGGCCGCGTGGTGGAACAGGGCGATGCGACGCAGATATTCCAGGACCCGCAGACCGACTATACCCGCGCGCTGATCGCCGCCGCCTTCGACGTGGCGGTGAGCCACGGCCATGCCGTGCGCACCTGATCCGCCGCAGCCCCCATGGCCGTTCTGATCTATTCGAAAAACCATCCGGTGGACGACTGGGCCGCCGCCCTGAAGGCGGAAGCGCCGGATCTGGACATCCGGCTGCATCCGCAGACCGGCAACCCGAACGAGATCGACGTCGCTCTGGTGTGGAAGCCGCCGCCGGGCCTGCTGCAGAGCTTCCCCAATCTGCGGCTGATCCAGAGTTTCGGCGCCGGGGTGGACGGCATCCTGGCCGATCCGAATATCCCCAAACATGTGCCGCTGGCCCGCGTGGTGGATGGCCGCCTGACCCAGGGCATGAGCGAATACGTTCTGCTGCATGTGCTGCGCTTCCACCGACAGGCCGACACCATGGCTGCCAACCAGCGCAACCGCACCTGGCGCTGGCTGCCGCCCGTGGATGCCTCCGAGCGTGTGGTCGGGATCATGGGCATGGGCACGCTGGGCAGCCACGTCGCGAAGAAACTGGCCGATTTCGGCTTCCAGGTGGCAAGCTGGAGCCGCAGCCTGAAGGCCGTGGACGGCGTCACCAGTTTCCATGGCGACGATCACCTGGACGGCTTCCTGCGCATCTGCAACATACTGGTCTGCCTGCTGCCGCTCACGCCGCAGACAAGGGGCATCGTCAACCGCCGCACGCTGTCGCTGCTGCCGCGCGGCGCCTATGTGATCAATGCCGGCCGCGGCGGCCATGTGGTGGAGGCCGACCTGCTGCATGCGCTGGACAGCGAATGGCTGTCAGGCGCCACCCTGGATGTGTTCAACGAGGAGCCGCTGCGGCCCGATCATCCGTTCTGGACCCACCCGAAAGTGACGGTAACGCCGCATAACGCGGCCGACAGCATCCCGGCCCATGTGGCACCACAGATCGTCGACAACATCCGACGCCTGCACCAGGGCCTGCCCATCCTGCGGCTGGTGGATTACGCCCGCGGCTACTGAGCGCGGAATTCCGCCGAATCCGGCTGCGGCAATCTGCCCTGCGGCATTGCGTCCTGCGGCAATCTGACGGGTGGTTTTCCAATGCTGCGGCTGCCATTTTCCGCTTCGCCTCCCTGTCGAGACGATACAAAAAAGAGCCTGCCATGACCGATATTGCCGCCGACGACCTGCTGGTCGCCGCCCAGGAAGAAACCACAGCCGCACCTGAGGGTTTTGCCGCCCACGAGCGCCAGCCTCAGGCCATGAAAGCCACGCTGTTTTTCGTCAATATCCTGCTTCTGATCGGCGTGCTGGCCTTTGCCTGGACGCCGGCGGTGATCTTCTGGGTCGCGCTGGCGCTGGCCCCGATCGCGCTCGCGGCGATCCTCGCCATCACGCTTGGCTGGTGGATGTGAGCGGCGTGCCGCTCACTCCCACTTGCGGAAAACGTCGACGAATTTTTCCTCGCCGCAAGCGATGAAATAGCCGCGCAACATGCAGTTCTCGGTCTCGCCGAGCCGCTGGCGCACCGCCTTCAGCGCCGGCAGCATTTCCTTGGCCAGCTGCTTGTCGCGGAAGCGCATCACCTCGCCCTGGGTCCGCGCACCGTCATAGATCACGCCCAGGCTTTCCTCCGAATTGATCTCGGGACGGCGCTTCTGGAAGGTGTTCAGGCTCTTCAGGCCACCGGTCTTCTGGATGAACTGCTGGAAGTTGCTGAGAGAGGTATGGCGCTGATCCGGTGCGGTTTCCTTTTCCTGGCACCCGACCAGGGCAATGGCAACAACCGACACCGCAAGAATGGCTGACAGGCTTGCGCGGCGCATGGACTTCTTCCCCTCACATTTTCCGGGACCCCTTTGCAGGGTCCGGACCGACCTTGGCATTCCTTAAAAACCGGACTTCTAAAGAAAGCTATAAGGATCAACATCAACCGCACGTTTTACAGCCGATGGTAGTCTAAACTTCGAAAGCCATTCTCGTAGAACGGCTGGCACATCGACCTCCCGGGCTGCCTTGAGCAGCAGCCTCTCGCGGAACCGGCCGCGCAGGTAATGCAGAGGGGCAGGAGCGGGTCCCAGCACCGTCAGGCCCGGTGCGCGCGGCGCAACGCGGGCCAGATCGCGGGCCGCCTGCTGCACCTGGGCCTGGTCGGTGCCGCTGAGGATGATGGCCGCCAGCCGGCCAAAGGGCGGCATGCCGGCGCGCTGGCGTTCGGCCATCTCGGCGGCGATGAAACCGGCATTGTCGTGCCGGCTGAGCGCCGCGATCACCGGATGCTCCGGCAGGAAACTCTGCAGCAGCACCCGGCCAGGATGGTCGGCACGACCGGCGCGGCCGGAAACCTGGGTGAGCAGTTGATGCGTGCGCTCGGCGGCACGCGGGTCGCCGCCGGCCAGGCCAAGATCGGCGTCGATCACCCCCACCAGGGTGAGCAGCGGAAAATGGTGCCCCTTGGCCACGATCTGGGTACCCACCAGGATATCGATTTCGCGGTTTTCCATGCGCGTCAGCATCTCGCCGATCTGCTGCGGCGAGTTGGCGGTATCGGATGCCATCACGGCCAGCCGCGCCTCGGGGAACAGCATGGCCGCCTCCTCGGCCAGCCGCTCCACGCCCGGGCCACAGGCCTTGAAACGGTCCTCGGCGCCGCAGGACGGGCAGGCATCGGGCAGGCGCTGCTGGTGCCCGCAATGATGGCATTGTAAACGGCCATGGCGTTTGTGCTCCACCAGCCAGGCGGCGCAGTTCGGGCATTGCAGACGATGGCCGCAGGCGCCGCAGAGCGTGAGCGGCGCATAGCCGCGGCGATTGAGGAACAGCATAGCCTGCTCGCCATTCCCTACGGTTTCGCGGATCGCGGTCTGCAGCGGCGCGCTGATGAAGCGCTGGGCCGGCAGGCGTTCCTTGCGCAGATCGACGATATCGATGCGCGGCAGCGTGGCGGCGCCATGGCGCTCGGGCAAAACGGCATGGGCGTAGCGCCGACGCGAGACATTGTGCAGGCTTTCCAGCGACGGCGTCGCCGAGGCGAGGACAACGGCGATGCCTTCCTGCTTGGCGCGCACCACCGCCATGTCGCGCGCATTGTAGATCACGCCTTCCTCCTGCTTGTAGGAGGCATCGTGTTCCTCGTCGACGACGATCAGACCGAGATCGGCATAGGGCAGGAACAGGGCCGACCGCGCGCCGATCACCACTTTCGCCTCGCCATGGCCGATGGCGCGCAACGTTGCGGCACGCCGGCCTTCCGCCATTTCGGAATGCCAGGCCCAGGCCGGTGCGCCGAAACGCTGCTCGAAACGATCCAGCGATTGCTGCGTCAGCGCGATCTCGGGCAGCAGCACGAGAACCTGCCGGCCGGTTTTCAGGGCCTCGGCCACGGCCTCGTAATAAACCTCCGTCTTGCCGGCGCCGGTCACGCCTTCGAGCAGCGTGACCGAGAAATCCCGTGCTGCCACGGCCGCCCGCAGACCGGCCGCCGCCTCGGCCTGAGACGTATTCAGCGCACGACCCTGGCGGCGCCAGTCGGGCGGTGGTGGTGGGCGGAAGGCCGGCGTGCTGTCGGCCTGCAACGCGCCAAGCTCGATAAGCTTGCGCACCACCGCCACCGATACGGCGGCGGCCTCGGCCAGTTCGCCGGGACTCAAACCCGGCCGTTCGGCCGCGACCTGCAAGACGCGTTCGCGCTGGGCGCTGGCGCGCATCTCGATGGCCTCGCCCGGCCGCAGCACCTGCCGCATCGGCGGCGGCTCGACCAGGGCGCGCGGCTCGGGCAGGCACATCTTCAGCACCGCGCCCGAAGGATTGAGCGTGTAGCCCGCCACCCAGTCGACCAGCCTGCGCAGCGCGGACGATAGCGGCGGCGCATCGCAGCGGCGCAGCACGGCTTTCAGCTTGGCCGGCGGCAGCCCCTCCGGCGGACCATCCCAGACCACACCGAGCGAAACGCGGTTGCCGATCGGTACTTCCACAATGTCGCCCGGCGAAAGCGGCCCCACCTCGCCCGCACGATAGGTGAAAGGCTCGGCCAGCGGCAGCGGCAGCAGAACGCGGATCTGATCGGGCGTGAGCAAGCGGCGGGTTCCGGTAGACCGGCCCGGCCGGGCTGGAAGCACTTGGCCGGGTCGGGTATTGTTAACCAAACGACTTATACCATCGGTGCCGATTCGGGCAGGCCGGCGCCGCCCATGGAGTTTAGGACATGAAATTTTTCGTCGATACCGCCGACGTGGCCGAGATTGCCGACCTGAACGACAGCGGCCTTCTGGATGGCGTGACGACCAACCCCTCGCTGGTGGCCAAGACCGGCCGGGACTTCGTCGCCACGGTGAAGGAAATCTGCAAGATCGTGAAAGGCCCGGTTTCGGCCGAGGTGGCCGCCACCGATCACGCCACCATGCTGGCCGAGGGCCGCAAGCTGGCGGCGCTGGCTACCAACGTGGCCGTGAAGGTGCCCCTGACGCTGGACGGCCTGAAGACCTGCAAGGCGCTGTCGGACGATGGCATCATGGTCAATGTCACGCTGTGCTTTTCGCCGGCGCAGGCGATCCTGGCCGCCAAGGCGGGCGCGGCTTTCGTGTCGCCCTTCGTCGGCCGGCTGGACGATGTGGGCCACGACGGCATGGCGCTGATCGCCGACATCGTGCAGATCTACAACAACTACCCCGATTTCCAGACCGAGGTGCTGGTCGCCTCGATCCGGCACCCCATGCATGTGGTGGAGGCCGCCAAGCTGGGCGCCGATGTGTGCACCGTGCCGCCGGCCGTGCTGCGCTCGCTGGTCAAGCACCCGCTGACCGACAAGGGCCTGGATGCCTTCCTCGCCGACTGGAAGAAGACCGGCCAGTCGATCCTGGGCAACGAGAAGTAAGCGGAGAGGCAGCCGATGGCCGATGGCATCACCGCACCTGTTTCCGCTCCCATCGGCCTCGACGAGGCCGAGGTGATCGCGTGGCTGAAGCAGCACCCCGATCTGCTGACGCGTCACCCCGATCTGTGCGAAGTGCTGTTGCCCCCGGCGCAGCCGCATAGCGGCAACAATGTGGTCGATCTGCAGCGCTTCATGGTGCAGAAGCTGCAGGGCGAACTCACCCGCATGTCCCATGTCGGCACGGAATTGCTGGATGCCAGCCGGCAGAATCTCTCGGCCACCCAGCGCGTGCATGCCGCCGTGCTGATGCTGCTGGAGGCCGGCAGCTTCGAGCATATGGTGCATATGGCGACCCAGGACTGGACCGACCTGCTGGAGGTCGATGTGATCAGCCTCTGCGTCGAAGGCGATCCCGAACGCATGAAGGATATCGCCACCGGCGGCGTCTTCGTGCTGCCCAATGGCGCCATCGACGCCCTGCTGGGCGCCCTGCCCGCCGTCGCCCGCGACAAATGCGAGGCCGCCGACTGGATTTACGGGCCCGCCGCCAGCCTGGTGCGTTCGGATGCCCTGGCGCGGCTGGATTTCGGCCCCACCTCGCCGGCTGCCATGCTGGCCCTGGGCTCGCGCGAGGCCGACAAGTTCCAGCCCAGCCAGGGCACGGAACTGCTGCAATTCCTCGCCGGCGTGCTCGGCCGCTCGGTGCGCTCATGGCTCGACCTGCCGCAGCCGTAACCGACGACGACGAGCGGCTGCCGTTCTTTCTGGCGGCCGATGACGCCAAGGCCGCGGCCGAGGCCTGGTATCGCTGGCTGGCCAAGGAAAAACGCTTCTCTCGCCATACCCTGCGCGCCTACGGCCAGGATCTGGCCGGCTTCTTTGCATTCTTGAGCGAGCATCTGGGCGGCGCGGCTTCGCTGGACGACCTGCGTGGCCTGCGCCTGAGCGATTTCCGCGCCTATTCCAGCCATCGCCGCAAGGACGGGCTGGAAGCCACGTCGCTGGCCAGGAACCTGAGCGCCGTGCGCAGCTTCTTCCGCCGTCTGCAGCGCGACGGCCAGGTGGACACCGCTGCCATCAGTCTGCTGCGCAGCCCCAAGCGGCCGCACAGCGTGCCCAAGCCGTTGAGCGTGCCGGCGGCACAGGAGATGATCGACACGGCAGAGGATTTCGCCGCCGAGCCCTGGCTGCAGGCGCGCGACGCGGCGATCCTGACGCTGCTGTGGGGTGCCGGTCTGCGCCTGGGCGAGGCGCTGGGCCTGAACGGCGACCAGATTCCGAAAGGCGACAGCCTGACGGTGACCGGCAAGGGCAACAAGCAGCGCCTGGTGCCGATCCTGCCGGTGGTGCGACAGGCGATTGCCGAATACGCGAAACTCTGCCCCTGGCCGATTGCCTCCGGCACGCCACTGTTCTACGGCGCGCGCGGCAAACGGCTGGACCCGGCCATCGTGCAGAAGGCCATGCGCAACGCCCGCCGCGCTCTGAACCTGCCCGAAACCGCGACGCCCCATGCCCTGCGGCATTCGTTTGCCACGCATCTTCTGGCGGCCGGCGGCGACCTGCGCACCATCCAAGAACTGCTGGGCCATGCCTCGCTGGCCACCACCCAGCGCTATACCGAGGTCGACGCCGAGGCCCTGCTGCGGGTGTATGGCAGCGCCCATCCCCGGGCCAGGGCCGGGGCCTGATCGCCCGCCTCTCTCATCGCCCTGCCCCACTGCCCTGCCCCACTGCCCTGCCCCACTGCCCTGCCATTGCCACAATCGCCAGCCAGCCTATGCTTACTGGCAGGCAGACATGAAATCCCGACGCATATTCCGCTTCATCCTGGCCGGCTTCCTGGCCCTGATCGCAATGCCGCTGATGGCCAGCGGCGTCAGCGTCGCCACGGCCGAACGCAAGCACTGGTCCACCAGCCGCTGGGACTCCACCGGCCTGGCGCCCGATCCGGCCACCACGCCCGAGGCCGTGGTGCAGGTCTATGCCGCCCGGGTCTGGGGCTGGCGCGGAGCCTTCGCGGTCCACACCTGGCTGGTCATGAAGCCGGCCGACGCCCCGGCCTTCACGCGCTATGAGGTTGTGGGCTGGGGTGGTTCGGCGCTGCGGATCAGCCAGCGCACCCCTGACGGCTACTGGGCCGGCAACCCGCCCGAGCTGCTGCATGACCTGCGCGGACCCGAGGCGCAGGCGCTGATCCCGCAACTGATGGCGGCTGCCGAACGCTATCCCCACCGCGACGGCTATGTGATGTGGCCGGGCCCGAATTCGAACAGCTTCATCGCCTGGCTGGCCCGCGAGGTACCCGACCTGGGCCTGGAACTGCCGCCCACCGCCATCGGCAAGGACTGGATCGGCAGCGACCGGCTGGTGGCGCCTGCGCCCAGCGGCACCGGCTGGCAGGTGTCGCTGTTCGGCCTGGCCGGGATCACGGCAGCCGCCCGCGAAGGCCTGGAACTCAATCTGCTGGGCCTGACCATCGGCATCGATCTGCTGCGGCCGGCCCTCAAGCTGCCGGGCCTGGGCCGGATTGGTCTTCCCTCTGCCGAGACGCCGCCCGCGGAAGAAACCGCTGGTTGATCTGGCCTTCCGCTGATCTAAGGCGTTTTTTCCTCCGCCGGAATGATACACTTGCAGGACCGTGCCGGTGACCCGCTGGCAGCGGGCGGCTATTCTTGCGGAACCCTCTCGTGATCAGCATCGCGCCATGACCGATCTGAAGCCGATTGCCGAACGGAATCCGGCCTTTCAGGGGCCGGCCATCCTGGCGCCGGAACGAGCGGGCATTGGCCTGCGGCCGCCGCATCATCGCGATCTGCTGGAAACCCGCCCACCGGTCGGCTGGCTGGATATCCATGCCGAAACCTACATGGGCGGCGGCGCCGCCCGCCATTACCTAGAACAGGCGCGGGCCTTGTGGCCCGTGACGGTCCAGGGCACCGGGCTTGGGCTCGGCGGCAGCGAACTGCCCGACCAGGACCACCTGGAGCGACTGGCGCGCCTGGTGGCCTGGCTGGAACCGGCACAGGTTTCCGAGCATCTGGCCTGGACCGGGGTGGACGGCCGCTACTACAACGACCGCCTGCCCCTGCCCTACACGCTGGAAAGCCTGGAAACCTGCCGGCGCAATGTCGATATCGTGCAGAGCCGGCTGCAACGGCCGATCCTGATGGCCAATCCGGCCACCTATCTGCGGTTCCGCGACAACCAGATCGCCGAGGCCGATTTTCTCACCCGCCTGAGCCAGCAGAGCGGCTGCGGCATATTGTGCGACGTGAACAACCTCTATGTCTCCAGCGTCAATCATGTCGGGCGGGAAGCGGCGCCGGCTGTCGCAGAGGCCTATCTTGACAGCCTGCCGGCCACGGCCGTGCACCAGATCCGTCTGGCCGGCCACAGCGAAATGCAGGCCGACGACCGGCCGCTGCTGATCGACGATCACGGCGCGCTGGTGGCCGAGCCGGTCTGGCGCCTTTACGCCAGCGCCGTGCAGCGCTTTCCTCATGCCGCCACCCTGCTGGAATGGGACTGCAACCTGCCGCCGCTGGATCATCTGGTCGCCGAGGCCCGTCACGCCGAGCGGCAGCGGGCCGCGGCCTTGAGCCCGAGCAGCACACCCGACGCCGATCCCATCGAGACGGACGATGAGCGCGCAGCTTGACCTGCAGCGGGAATTCGCCGAGGCGCTGACCGGTTCACTCTACGGCATTGCCGAGAAGGTGATCGGGGATGCGATCCCCGCCGAAGGCCGCCTGCAGATTTATGCCGATCGCTTCCGCGCCGGATTGCTGGATGCCATTGCAGCCACCTTTCCGGTTACACGCGCCCTGGTGGGAGAGGCGTTTTTCGCCCAGACGGCGCGCGACTACCTGATCTACGACCCGCCGCGCTCGCCGATCCTGCATCTCTACGGTGCGGGCTTTCCCACTTTCCTCGCCGCCCTGCCCGATCTGGCAGGCCACCCCTATCTGCCCGACATCGCTGCTTTCGAATGGGCGCTCAATATCGCCGAGCATGCGGAAGACGCGCCGCTGCTGCGGCCGGAAGACCTGCCCGATACCGAAGCCTCGGCGCAACTGGTGCTGCCCCTGCATCCCTCGGCGCAGCGGCTGTCCACGCCGTTTCCGGTCAGCGAGATCTGGCAGGTGCACCAGCCGGAATCGCCCTTTGTGGACCGTATCCAGCTTATCGGCAGCGGCGAACGGCTGCTGGTCTGGCGCCAGGGCATCGCCGTGCGCTGGCATAAACTGGATCACGGCGAGGACCGCTTCCTGGCCGAGATCGCAGCGGGTGAATCGCTCGGCCTCGCCGCGCTGGCGGCCGCAAGCGGCAGCGACTTCAACTTCCCCGCCAGTTTCAGCTGGATGCTGGATGGTGGCGTGTTTGCGCGCCCCGAGAGTCTCTAGCTAATCCAGCCAGGTATAGGCCGCCGCCAGCATCGCCTCCACGCCGGTCCGCAGCGTGGGATGCAGCACCGGGGCATAGAAGGGCGAGTGGTTGACCGGCATGGCGCCGGGATCGTCGCCGTTCATGGCTTTCGCGAAAACATCCGGATCTGTGCCGCCGATCACCCAGAAGACCGACGGCACGTTCCAGGCCGTGCCGAACAGGCCGAAATCCTCGCTGCCCGAAGCGGGCTCCACCGCCATCACGCGGTCGGCGCCGAACCAGCCCTTCATGCCATCGACCGTGCGCGCCGTGGCGGCCTCGTCGTTGAAGGTGAGCGGGAACTGGCTGATCACCGAGAATTCCGGCGGCTTGGGCGCGCCGGAGGCCTCGGCCTCTGCCTCGATGATGCGCCTGACCGAAGCCAGCACGCGCTGACGCACATTCTCCTTGAAGGTGCGGATATTGAGGCGCAGCAGCGCCTCGTCAGGAATGACGTTCTCGTTGAAGCCGGACTGGATGGTGCCAACGGTGACCACCGCGCTGTCGGCCATCGCCACCTCGCGCGACACCACGGTCTGCAGGCGCATCACCGTGGCCGAGGCCATCACCACGGGATCGATGCTGTTCTGCGGCTTGGAGCCATGCGCGCCGCGGCCGAACAGCTTCACCTCCCAGCTATCGGCGGCCGACATCGCCACGCCTGCCTTGTAGCCGATGCGGCCAGCCGGCAGAGGAACCACATGCTGGCCCAGCGAAACCGTCGGCTTGGGGAAGCGCTTCACCATGCCGTCCTCCAGCATGGCGCGGGCGCCCTGGGCGGTTTCCTCCGCCGGCTGAAACACCGCCATCACCGTGCCCTTCCAGGTGTCGCGCGCTTCCGACAACAGCTTACATACCGCCATCAGCCAGGTGACGTGAAAGTCATGCCCGCAGGCATGCATGATCGACACCGACTGGCCGAAACGGTCGGTGCCGGTCTGCTCACTGGCGAAAGGCAGGCCGGTCTTTTCCTTCACCGGCAGGCCATCCATGTCGGCGCGCAGCAGGATCACCGGGCCATCGCCGTTCTTCAGCAGGCCGACCACGCCGGTCTTGCCCACGCCCGGATGCACCTCGAAGCCGTGCTTGTCCAGCCAGGCCGCAGCGATGCCGGCGGTGCGGATTTCCTGCATCGACAGCTCGGGATGCTTGTGCAGGTCGATGTAGATTTTCTCCAGTTCCGGCATCAGCGCGTCGATTCTGGCGAAGACGGCGGCTTTCTGGGGCGCGAGGCTGGTGCGGGCGGGAGCGTTCATGAATCAGGTCCGGTGTTGAGCAGGTGGGTTCAGTTGAATTCCCGGAAAGCCGGCGTGGCTCCGGCGCGCAGGCGCGGCAGGCCCGACAGCAATGCCTCGGCTTCGTCGCCGTCACCGATCTCGTCGAGCAGCACGAGAATTTCCTGGCCGATCCGCAGCGCATCGCCGCGCGGCAGGGCTTCTGGATGCTCGATCAGCGCGAGCAGATCGAGAATGCGCTGCTGCTTGATCTGCTGCCGCCAGTCCGGCGTGCCGATCTGACCCGACAGTTCCATCAGGTCGGCTGCAGACTGCATCTGGCAACGCTGGCACATGCCACGCTCGCGGTTGAACGACGATCAGCGGATTAGACCGGATCGTCCCGATACGGTCAATGCAGGTATTGGCGTTACACTATCCGCGAACTCAGACTGCGCGGCGGCCGGCCCAGTACAAAGCGAGCGGACCAATCAGCGCACCAATTCCCATCACAGCCAGGCCGATGCCCCAGCTTGCCACGCCCTGACCACCCAGCACACGCTCGGCCTGGTCGAGGGCAAAGCCGACGCAAAGCGGACCCAGCACCGAGATGCCGAAACCCAGCGCGGAATGCAGCGCCATGGTGGAACCGCGATGCTCGGGCTCGGCGGCCGCCATCATCCCTGAGGTGAGCGCGCCGGAATCGCCGCAGATGAAAACGAAATAGACCGCGCAGTAGAGCAGCGCGACCCAGGCCGGCAGCACCGCCGTGAAGCCCATCAGCACGCCCATGATGCCCGAGATGCCCATGATCAGGATCAGGGCGCGGCGGCGGCCGATCTTCAGCGCCAGTTCGTTGCCCAGCAGGCTGGCCGGCAGGCCGATCAGGGTGACGATGGCGGCCAGCACGGTGGGGCTGGGCAGGCTGGCTGCAAAGGCGGCATCGCGCGCCAGCACAAAAACGAAGAATGCCGTGACCCAGGCGCGCATGGCTGTGAGTTCAAAGCCATGGGCGGCATAGCCGATGATGTAGCCCATGGCATCGCGGTTGCGCAGCACCGGCCGCAGCGCGAAACCCGTGCTGGCCTTGGCGCCAGGAGGCGTCTGCGGCTTGAGCAGCGCCCAGGCCAGAATGGCGGCGATCAGGCTGCCCATACCGATGCCGGCAAAGCTCCAGCGCCAGCCATGCCATTCCGCCAGCAGGCCGGTGACGGTGAAGCTGAGCGAGATGGCGATGGAATAGCTGGCGGTATAGAAGGTGACGGCGCGACTCTGCTCGCCGCCCTTCAGCCGGTCGGTCAGCGCACGCAGGCCGGGCATGTAGACGGCCGCCTGCCCGGCGCCGCCGATGGCGCGCAGCAGCAGGCCGGACCAGAAACCGTCGGCAAAGGCGGCGAAGGCGAGCGTGCTGATGCCGGTCACCGCGCTGCCGACGATGAAAATCAGCCGGGCATCGATACGATCAGTCAGCATCACCGCCGGCGTCACCAGCAGCATATAGCCCAGGTAATACACGCCGGCGATCCAGCCGGCCTCGGTGTTGGTGAGGCCCCAGACGCCGATGAAGTCGGTGAGCAGGGCCGGGAAGCTGGCGATGGGCAGGATCGCCAGCACTTCCAGCGCCGAGAGCAGCAGGATCAGTTGACGCGAGGACATGACTGGCGGGCGGGGAGGAACATGATATCGTTGTCACACAGTATTCACCGATCTCGCCTAAACCGCCAGAGGCAACCGCTTGCCGGCCCAAGTCTCGGCACATGATCAGGGAAACGCCATGTCGATCCGCCAGCCCATCCTCACCCGCCGCCATTTCCTCGCCGGCTCTGCCGCCCTGGGACTCTCGACCGCCCTGCCCGGCTGTGCCACGCGCTACGACCAGGCAGCGCCCATCGTGTTCGTTCATGGCAACGGTGATACAGCCGCGCTCTGGCACACCACCTTCTGGCGCTGGGAAAGCAACGGCTTTGATACCGACCGCCTGTTCGCCATCGACTTCCCCTATCCGCTGGCGCGCAGCGTGGATGCCACCTACCAGGCCTATCGCTCGTCCTCGACGGACCAGCGCGAACAGCTCGCCGCCTTCGTTGCCGAAGCCAAACGGCGCACCGGCGCGCCGAAGGTGGTGCTGGTCGGCTCCTCACGCGGTGGCAACGCCATCCGCAACTACATCAAGAATGGCGGCGGCGCGGCCCATGTGAGCCATGCGATCCTGTGCGGCACGCCCAATCACGGCGTGCTGGTCTCCGACAAGGCGCTGGTGGGCAGCGAGTTCAACGGCGCCTCGCCTTTCCTGCGCCAGCTCAACGATGGCCCCACGGAAGTGGTGCCCGGCCTGGCCTGGATGACCACGCGCAGCGACAACGCCGACAAGTTCGCCCAGCCCGACGGCGCGGCCCTGGGCATGCCTGGGCAGCCGACCGGCGTGACGGCCGAGGGCCCGGCCCTGAAAGGCGCCAAGGACGTGGTGCTGGCGGGGCTTGACCATCGCGAGGTGGCCTTCCATCCGAAGGCTTTCGCCGCGATCTGGGAATTCGTGATGGGCAGCGCACCGGCCACCACCGGCATCAGCGCTGAAAGCAGCCCGCTGCTGAACGGCAAGGTAAACGACATCGTGCGCGGCGCGGGCACCAACATGCCGGTGGCGGGCGCCGTGGTGGAGGTATACGAAACCGACCCCAAGACCGGCGCGCGGCGCGTGATGGTGCATAAACAGACCACGGGCGAGGATGGCTACTGGGGCCCGTTCCGCGCTTCCAGTCGGGCCACCTACGAATTCGTGGTGATCACACCCGACCATCCGACCACGCATATCTATCGCTCGCCCTTTGCGCGCTCGTCGCAGATCCTACATCTGCGCCCGGGCGTGCTGACCGACAAGGACAAGGCGGCGGCCTCCAGCGTGACAATCAGCCGGCCGCGCGGCTATTTCGGCGCCGCCCGCGGCGACATCGTCACCTTCGATGGCCAGCCCGGCCCTGGCATCCCGCCGGGCATTCCGGTGAATTCCACCTCCACCCTGCTGCTGCCGGCCGGCACGGCCCAGCGCAGCGTTGTCTGCCGCTTCAACGACGAGGTGATCGCCGTGCAGTCCTGGCCGGTGGCCGACAACCGCGTGGTGATCGCGGAATTGCATTACTGACCTCGGTTCAACGCCGGATCAGCAGCAGGCCGCCGGCCACGATCAAGCCCGCGCCCAGCAGGGTGGCGAGCGTGGGCAGGTCGCCGAAGCCGATCCAGCCGATCAGCGCGGCGAAAACCAGCGAACTGTAGCCGAAGGGCGCCAGCCAGGCGGCATCGGCCAGGCGATAGGCCTGCACGTTGCACATCTGGCCGGCGATGGCCATCGGTCCGAGCAGGCAGAGTGCGGCCAGTTCCCAGGCCGGCGCCGGCTGCCACAGCGCCAGCATCGGCAGGACCAGCAGCAGGGCCGCGAAACCATTCACATGCAGCAGCATGGAGAGCGCGCTTTCATGGCGCGACAGCACCTTGATCAGGATCACCTCGCAGGCGGTGAGAAAGGCGCCGGCAATCATCGCCACTGGCGCGATGCCGATGGAAAACGAAAACCCCGCCGCCGCCTCTGGCGCATTGCCACGTACGATCACGAATGCACCGGCCAGACACAGCGCTGCGGCCAGCATCTGCATCAGGCTGACCCGCTCGCGCAGCAGCAGCACGGCCAGCGCCATGACGAATACACCCTGCAGCAAAGCCAGCGCCGAGGCATCGGCCAGCGGCATATGGGTGGCGCCATAGATCGAGCAGGCACCGCCGCCCACGCCGCAAAGCGCGCGAATGAAATGCAAATGGCGGCGGCCGGTATTGAGGATGCTGCGTGGCGGGATGCGACGGGCGGCCGCGATGCCGCCGACCGTGACGAACCCGCTGACATAGCGGATGAATACGATCTGGATCGCCGGCACCAGGCCGCCGGTCAGCTTGCCCGAAGCATAAAGCAGCGAAAAGGCCAGCGCCGCACCCAGAACCCAGAGGGCGGCGCGGATCTTTGCATCGAGGAGTGGCATGCGAGTCGGAGTCTAAAACGGAAAGGGCGGCTTTGCAGCCGCCCTTTGTCGATCCTTGTTACCGTCAATCAGATGTTGCCGATCAGATGTTGATCGTGCGGCCGTCCACGGCCAGGGCAGCTTCCTTCACCGCCTCGGTCAGCGCCGGATGGGCGTGCACGGTGCGGTAGACATCCTCGGCCGAGGCGCCGAATTCCAGCGCCATCACCAGTTCCTGGATCAGATGGCCGGCATCGGGGCCGATGATGTGGGCACCCAGCACCTTCTTGGTCTTTTCGTCTTCCAGGATCTTCACGAAACCATCGGTCATGGTCATGGCGCGCGCGCGCGCATTGGCCGTGAAGGGGAACTTGCCCGCCTTGTAGGCGATGCCGGCTGCCTTCAGTTCTTCCTCGGTCTTGCCCACGCTGGCCACTTCCGGCCAGGTGTAGACCACGCCCGGAATGGCGTCGTAGTTGATATGCGGCTTCTGGCCGGCCAGCAACTCGGCCAGCACCACGCCCTCTTCCTCGGCCTTGTGCGCCAGCATCGCGCCCTGGATGGCATCGCCGATGGCATAAACGCCCTTGGCCGTGGTCTGGAAATGATCGTCCACCTTCACGCGGCCGCGTTCGTCGAGCTGCACGCCGGCGGCTTCCAGGCCCAGGCCCTTAGTGTAGGGGCGACGGCCGATCGAGACCAGCACGATATCGGCCTTCACCTCTTCGGTGGCGCCGCCAGCTGCCGGTTCCATGGTCAGCGTCACGCCGCCCTTGCCGGCCTTGGCGGCGGTGACCTTGGTGCCGAGCTTGAACTTCATGCCCTGCTTGGCCAGCACGCGCTGCATCTGCTTCGACACTTCGCCATCGTTGGTCGGCAGGATGCGGTCGAGGAATTCCACCACGGTGACCTCGGCGCCGAGGCGGTTCCACACCGAACCCAGCTCCAGGCCGATCACGCCGCCGCCGATCACCACCATGGTCTTCGGCACGGCGCCGAGCTTGAGCGCGCCGGTGGAGGACACGACCTGCTTCTCGTCGATCTCAATGCCCTTGAGCGGCATGACCTCGGAGCCGGTGGCGATCACGATATGCTTGGCAGTGTATGTGCCGGCGCTTTCGCCCTTCACGGCGACCTTGCCGCCGCCCAGCAGGCTGCCCTCGCCCTTCAGCCAGGTGACCTTGTTCTTCTTGAACAGGAATTCGATGCCCTTGTTCGAGGAACTGACCACGCTCTGCTTCTGCGCCATCATCGCCGGCAGATCGACCTCGATCTTGCCGACCTTGATGCCGTGCTGGGCGAAGCCGTGGGTGGCCTCGTGATAGAGTTCGGAGGAATGCAGCAGCGCCTTGGACGGAATGCAGCCGACATTGGTGCAGGTACCGCCCAGGCCGGGATCCTTCTCGACGCAGGCGACACTCATGCCGAGTTGGGCGCAGCGGATCGCCATGGTGTAACCGCCGGGGCCGGCGCCGATGATGATGATGTCGAAAGCCTGTTCGCTCATTCGTGAATCTCCCAAACCCTAGAAAGCCAGCGGACCGAAAACACCGCCGCCAGCGGCTTTGAACACGCGTGTCGTCTGGCTGCCCTGCAGAATACCGCTGCCGACCAGATCGGCCAGCATGGCGCGATAATCGGCGGAGTCCTTCACCGCATCGACGGCGGCCTGGTCGCGCCACAGACTGATGGTGCGCCACTCGTCGGAATCATAGGTGAAAAAACAGCCTAGACAGCCATCCTGGTTGCGGAAAAACGGCTCCAGCCGGCTGCGGGCGAAAGCGACCAGATCGTCCAGGCGGGCGAGGGTAAACCCCGTGCTCCAGACCCGGACGATCATGATCCCCTACCTCAGACCTCAAACAGCAGGCGCTGCGGGTCCTCGATCGATTCCTTGACGCGCACCAGGAAGCTGACCGCCTCGCGGCCGTCGATGATGCGGTGGTCGTAGGACAGCGCCAGATACATCATCGGCCGGATCACGACCTGGCCGTTGATGGCCATCGGACGTTCCTGGATCTTGTGCATGCCCAGAATGGCCGATTGCGGCGGGTTGATGATCGGGGTCGACATCAGCGAACCGAACACGCCGCCGTTGGAGATGCTGAAGGTGCCGCCCTGCAGCTCGTCGATCCCGAGCTTGCCGTCGCGGGCGCGCTTGCCGAAATCGGCGATGGTCTTTTCGATGCCGGCGAACGACATCTGGTCGGCATCGCGGATCACCGGCACGACCAGGCCGGTCGGGGTCGACACGGCACAGCCGATGTTGAAGTAGTTCTTGAAGACGATGTCATCACCCTCGATCTCGGCGTTCACCGCCGGGAATTCCTTCAGGGCCTGCACGCAGGCCTTGACGAAGAACGACATGAAGCCCAGTCGCACGCCGTGCTTCTTCTCGAAGCCATCAACGTAGGTCTTGCGGGCGGCCATCAGGGCCGACATGTCCACCTCGTTGAAGGTGGTGAGCATGGCGGCGGTATTCTGCGCCTCCTTCAGGCGGCGGGCGATCACCTGCCGCAGCTTGGACATGCGCTGGCGTTCCTCGCGGTCGGCATTGGCGCGCGGGCCGGCCGGCACCGCGGGGCGGGCAGACGGAGCGGCAGCGCCGCCGGCGAGCAGGTCCATCACGTCGCCCTTGGTGACGCGGCCGCCCTTGCCCGAACCGGCAACGCCCGATACGTCGACATTCTTTTCAGCGGCGAGCTTGGCGGCGGCCGGCAGGGCCTGGCCGGCGGCCGGGGCGGCGGCAGGCGCCGCCGGGGCCTTCGGCGCAGCAGGCGCCGCGGCGGGTTTGGCGGCTTCGGCGGGCTTGGCGGCCGGCTTCGCGGCAGCACCCGCGCCGGCAGCCAGAGTGGCGAGCAGATCGCCAACCTGCACCGTCGCGCCTTCGGCGGCCAGAACTTCGCCCAGCGTGCCGGCTTCCGGCGCATTGACCTCCACGGTCACCTTGTCGGTCTCCAGTTCGACCAGCAGCTGGTCACGGGCCACTGCGTCGCCGGCCTTGACGGCCCAGCGGCCAACGGTGGCCTCAGAGATCGATTCCGCCAGCTGCGGGACGCGAATTTCGACTGCCATGTTTTACTTCCCTCTTTAAGAACGCCCCTCGGATGCCCCCGTCCCGGGTCACGCCGTCAGCGCGTCATCGACCAGTTTGGCCTGCTGCTGGTTATGCTTGCTCATCAGGCCGGTGGCCGGCGAGGCCGCCTCGACGCGGCCGGCATAAAGCGGCCGCTTCATCTTGATGTCGAGTTCGGCCAGCACGCCCTCGATATGGGGCTCGGCGAAGCTCCAGGCGCCCATGTTCTTCGGTTCTTCCTGGCACCACACCACCGTCTTGGCGTTCTTGTAACGCTTCATCTCGGTCAGCAGGGCCTTGTGCGGGAACGGATAGAGCTGTTCCACGCGCAGGATAACCGTGTCCTTCATCTCGCGCTTCTGGCGTTCCTCGAAAAGGTCGTAGTAGACCTTGCCCGTGCACAGGATGATGCGCTTGATCTTGGCATCGTCATGCGGGGCATCATCCCACAGTACGCGGTGGAAGGACGAACCCGGGCCCATGTCGGTGAGCTTGGAAACCGCCAGCTTGTGACGCAGCAGCGATTTCGGCGTCATCAGGATCAGCGGTTTGCGGAACTTGCGGTGCATCTGCCGGCGCAGGATGTGGAAGTAGTTCGCCGGCGTGGTGCAGTTCGCCACCTGCATGTTGTCTTCGGCGCAGAGCTGCAGATACCGCTCCAGGCGGGCCGAGCTGTGCTCGGGGCCCTGGCCTTCATAGCCATGGGGCAGCAGCACGGCGAGGCCGGACATGCGCATCCACTTCACCTCGCCCGAGGAGATGAACTGGTCGAACACCACCTGGGCGCCGTTGGCAAAGTCGCCGAACTGGCCTTCCCACATGACCAGCGCGTTCGGCTCGGCCAGACTGTAGCCGTATTCGTAGCCCAGCACGGCGGCTTCCGACAGCAGGCTGTCGATCACCTCGTAATGGGCGGCCTTGTCATCGATGTGATTGAGCGGCACGTAGCGCTCTTCGGTCTGCTGGTCGTGCCAGACGCTGTGCCGCTGGCTGAAGGTGCCGCGGCCGCAATCCTGGCCCGACAGGCGCACGCCGAACCCTTCGAGCTGCAGCGAGCCGAAGGCCAGCGCTTCGGCCGTTGCCCAGTCCAGGCCCTCGCCCGCCTCTATGGCGGCGCGGCGGTTCTGGGTATTGCGCGCCAGCGTCTTGTGGATGTTGAAGCCGTCCGGCACGGTCGTGATGGCGCGGCCGATCTTCTTCAGCGTCTCGATCTCGACGGCGGTTGTGCCGCGGCGGTCGTCGCCCGAAGCGATTTCCAGGCCGGTCCACTTGCCTTCTAGCCAGTCGGCCTTGTTCGGCTTGAACGACTTCGAGGCTTCCAGTTCCTCTTCCAGGCGGTTCTGGAAGGTGGTGACCATGCCCTCGGCATCAGCCTCGCTGATCACCCCTTCCTCGATCAGGCGCTTGGCGTAGATCTGGCGCGTGGTCGGATGCGTCGCGATCGCGCGGTACATGATCGGCTGGGTGAAGGAAGGATCGTCGGTCTCGTTATGGCCGTGACGGCGATAACAGAACAGGTCGATCACCACGTCCTTCTTGAACTGCTGGCGGAATTCGGTGGCGATCTTGGCCACATGCGTCACGGCTTCCGGATCGTCGCCGTTGACGTGGAAGATCGGCGCCTGCACCACCTTGGCCAGGTCGGACGGATACGGCGACGAGCGCGAATAGGACGGGTTCGTCGTGAAGCCGATCTGATTGTTGACGATGATGTGGATGGTGCCGCCGGTGCGATAGCCGCGCAGTTCCGAAAGCGCGAAGCATTCCGCCACCACGCCCTGGCCGGCAAAGGCCGCGTCGCCGTGCAGCAGCACGGTCATCACCTGGCCGCGCTCGGTGTCGCCCATCTGGGTCTGCTTGGCGCGCGACTTGCCCAGGCAGACCGGATTGATGATTTCCAGATGCGACGGATTCGCCGCCAGCGACAGATGCACCTTGTTGCCGTCGAACTCGCGGTCCGAAGAAACGCCAAGGTGATACTTCACGTCGCCCGAACCCTGGAAGTCGTCCGGGTGATAGGCCATGCCCTTGAATTCGGAAAAGATGGCGCGATAGGGCTTGGCCATCACATTGGCCAGGATGTTGAGGCGGCCGCGATGCGGCATGCCCAGTTCGATATCCTTCAGGCCAAGCTGGCCGCCGCGCTTGATGATGGCTTCCATCGCCGGGATCAGCGCCTCGCCGCCTTCCAGGCCGAAACGCTTGGTGCCGGTGAACTTCATGTGGCAGAAGCGCTCGAAAATCTCGCCTTCCACCAGCTTGTTGAGGATCGCCTTCTTGCCCTCGTTGGTGAAGTGGACGTCCTTGTCGCGGCCTTCGATGCGCTCCTGGATCCAGGCCTTCTGCTCCGGATGGTAGATGTGCATGAACTCGACGCCGATGGTCGAGCAGTAGGTGCGGCGCAGGATCTGCAGGATCTCGCGCAGGGTCGCCGTCTCCAGACCCAGCATGTTGTCGATGAAGATCGGCCGGTCCATGTCGGCTTCCGAGAAGCCGTAGGATTGCGGTTCCAGCTCAGGATGAGCGCCGGATGCCTGGATGCCGAGCGGATCCAGGTTGGCCATCAGATGGCCGCGGATGCGGTAGTTGCGGATCAGCATGGCCGCGCGGATCGTGTCCAGCGCTGCGGCGCGGGCATCGGCCGCCGAAGCACCGGCCTTGGCGGCGCGGTCGGCTGCCTTGGCCGCCTTGCCCTGGGCACCGAGCAGGCCCTCGTCCTCAAGCTGGATCAGCGCCGAGGCCGGCGCCCAGCTCGGACGGCTCAGGGCCTGTTTCGGCTGGCTGAAATCCTCGCCGAGGGCCTCGAAGAACTGCTTCCAGGACGGATCAACGCTGTCAGGATTGGCAACGTACTTGGCATACAGCTCCTCCACGAAGGTGCTGTTGCCACCATAGAGGAACTGCGTGCGTTCAAGCTGCGCCGTCATCGATGTCGTGGCGCCGCTTGTTGGCCGGCGCCGCCCTCTTGTGAGTCCTGTTACTTCCCGTTCAACAGATCAACCAGGGTGGTGCCGAGCGCGGCAGGGCTATCCGATACGCGGATGCCGGCCGATCGCATGGCCTCCAGCTTGGTGTTCGCGTCGCCCTTGCCGCCCGAGATGATCGCGCCGGCATGGCCCATGCGGCGGCCCGGAGGGGCAGTGCGCCCGGCGATGAAGCCAACGGTCGGCTTCTTCACCTTCGACTTCTTGAGGAACTCGGCGGCTTCTTCCTCTGCGCTGCCGCCGATCTCGCCGATCATGATGATGCACTCGGTTTCCTTGTCCCCGAGGAACAGGTCGAGCGCGTCGATGAAGTTGGTGCCGTTGACCGGATCGCCGCCGATGCCGATGCAGGTGGTCTGGCCCAGGCCGGCCGCCGTGGTCTGCGCCACCGCCTCATAGGTCAGCGTGCCGGAGCGCGACACGATGCCGACCTTGCCGCGGCGGTGGATATGGCCCGGCATGATGCCGATCTTGCATTCGCCCGGCGTGATGATGCCGGGGCAGTTCGGACCGATCAGGCGGGTCTTGGAACCGCCCAGGGCGCGCTTGACCTTCACCATGTCGAGCACCGGAATGCCTTCGGTGATGCAGACCACCAGAGGGATTTCGGCATCAATGGCTTCCAGGATCGAGTCGGCCGCGAACGGCGGCGGCACATAGATCACGCTGGCATTGGCGCCGGTCTTGGAAACGGCCTCGGCGACAGTGTTGAAGACCGGCAGGCCGATATGCTGCGTGCCGCCCTTGCCGGGGGTAACGCCACCGACCATCTTGGTGCCGTAGGCGATCGCCTGTTCGGTATGGAAAGTGCCCTGGCTGCCGGTAATGCCCTGGCAGATGACCTTGGTATCCTTGTTGACCAGAACAGCCATTTCACTTGGCTCCCTTCACGGCCTTGACCACCTTCTCGGCGGCATCGGCAAGATTGTCGGCAGAGATGATCGGCAGGCCGCTCTCGGCCATGATCTTCTTGCCCAGATCGACGTTGGTGCCTTCCAAGCGAACCACCAGCGGCACGGCCAGTTTCACCTCGCGGGCCGCCGCCACCACGCCCTCGGCGATGATGTCGCAGCGCATGATGCCGCCGAAGATATTGACCAGGATACCCTTCACGTTCTTGTCGCCAAGAATGATCTTGAACGCAGCCGTGACACGCTCCTTGGTGGCGCCGCCGCCGACATCGAGGAAGTTGGCCGGCTCGGAGCCGTACAGCTTGATGATGTCCATGGTCGCCATGGCCAGGCCGGCGCCGTTGACCATGCAGCCGATCTCGCCGTCCAGCTTGACGTAGTTGAGCGACCACTTCGCGGCTTCCAGTTCGGAGGCATCCTCCTCGTCCGGATCGCGCATGTCCTCGACATCCTTGTGCCGGTACAGCGCATTGTCGTCGAAATTCATCTTGGCATCGAGCGCGATCAGGTCGCCCGCGCCGGTCACGACCAGCGGATTGATCTCGACGATGGAGGCATCGAGGCCGACGAAGGCCTCGTACATCGCGGTCATGAACTTCACCGCCGACTGCACCTGCTTGCCTTCCAGGCCGAGGCCGAAGGCGATCTTGCGGGCATGGTAGGGCTGCAGGCCGGTGGCCGGGTCGATGGCGACCTTGAGAATCTTCTCGGGATGCTTGGCGGCAACCTCCTCGATCTCCATGCCGCCCTCGGTCGAGGCCATCACGGTGATGCGCGAGGTGGCGCGGTCGACCAGGAAGCTCAGGTAAAGCTCACGCTTGATGTCGCAGCCTTCCTCGACATAGAGGCGCTTGACCAGCTTGCCTTCCGGGCCGGTCTGGTGAGTCACCAGGGTCATGCCGAGCATGGCCTTGGACTTCTCGGCCACCTCATCGATGGATTTCACGACCTTGACGCCGCCGCCCTTGCCGCGGCCGCCGGCATGGATCTGGGCCTTCACCACCCAGACCGGACCGCCGAGCTGCTTGGCCACGGTAACGGCCTCGTCGGGCGAGAACGCCACACCGCCGCGCGGCACGGCGACACCGTATTTCGCGAGCAGGCTTTTCGCCTGGTATTCATGGATATTCATGCTGACCTACGGGTTTTCGGACCGGTAGCGGATGCCACGGTATTGGTGATTGCCGTTCGGGGCCGAGGTTATAGCAGCCTTCCGAAGGGCTGCAACCTTCGCCCCGCGCCTAATCCTGATTTTACGACGAAAGTTCACGGACTTGCGCGTTACGAGTCGATAATTACCGGTTAAAAATGTGATTTCCCGGACATCAGCCCGCTTTAGCGCCGCTGCTGCAGCACGCGCTCCGATGCCGGGCGGTCGCCGTAGGTGAACAGGCGGGTGCTGAGCTGGGGATTGAAATCGATCTGGCTGAGCGTGATGGACGTGACCTTGCCCTGGGCATCCGCGACCGTCCAGCCGGCGAATTCCAGCGGCTTGTCGCCAAAGACCAGGGTCAGCGAGCCCTCCTTCGGCCGGTCGGGTGCAAACAGCGTGACGCGCAGGATGGCGGCGCCGCGCTCGACCTTTGCAATGCCGACGCCATCGTCGAATTTCACCTGCTCGCGCAGCAGCAGGTCGAGCGGCGTGGCCCCGAGCGGGATGCGCTCCACCGATTTCAGCTCGCGATCTTCCATGATGATGTAGGCGCCGTCGGACACGATCAGCATGGGCACCGGCGGATCGAACTCGAAGCGGAAGCGGCCCGGCCGGCTGAGATAGATCTTGCCCTCGGCCGCATCGCCTTCCGGCCCGACCTGCAGGAAGCGGCCCTGCATGGTGCGCACCTGGTTGAAATAGCCGGCAACCCGCTCCAGATCGGCGCGATCCTGCTGCGTCAGGCGCGCATTCGTGGCCGGGGCCGCGGCATAGGCCGTGGCCAGCGGCACTTTCGCGGCAGCGGCGGCGACGGCCATGGCGAGCAGGAAGCGGCGGCGGCTGGTGGGTGTGGTATCCATGGCTGTCAGGCGTAGCCGCGGGCGATGGCGAAATCAAGGCAAGCCGCATAATCTTGCCGTGACCAATCAGGGAGCGAACCATGATCCTGACCAGCACCGACAGCGTGGACGGCAAAAAGATCACCGCCTATCTCGGCATTGTCGCGGGCGAGGCCGTGATGGGCACCAACGTGTTCCGCGATTTCTTCGCCGGCATCACCGACATCCTGGGCGGCCGCTCGGGTTCATACGAAAAGGAACTGCGCAAGGCCAAGGCGCTGGCCCTGGAAAGCCTGGTCGAGGAGGCCAAGGCGCTGGGGGCCGATGCCGTGGTGGGCATGGACCTGGATTACCAGCAGATCGGCGGCAACGACCGCCAGATGCTGATGGTGGCGGCCAGCGGCACGGCGGTGAAGCTGGGCTAGGCGCAAAAATCCACTTGAAAAAGAACGATCGTTCGATATTTTAGCTGGGCCTCCCGGAAAGGAAACGACATGGCTCAGAAGCAACCATCCAGATCCAAAAATAGCACGAACATTCGAACTATTGTTGGTTTTCTAACCGAACGTGCCTTGATCCGGGCCGGATTCGCCATCGCCCCGGGCTGGGCCGCCCGCCGCGCTGCCACCCTGTTCCTAGCTTCCCTGCGCCGCCCGGCCGGGCCCCGGTCCGTGCCGGCCAGCCATGGCACGCCCTTTGCCGTCGATGGCCCGGTCGGCCCGGTGGCGGCCTGGAGCCATGGCCGCCCCGGGGATCCCGCCATACTGCTGGTGCATGGCTGGGAGGACGACCATCTGAGCTGGGCCACGCTGGTCGACCGGCTGGTGGCCGACGGCTACCGCGTGCTGACGCTCGACCTGCCGGGTCACGGCCGCTCGCCGGCGCGCTCGCGCCATGGCCGCGCCACCCCGATCCCGGTGCTGGCGGCCGGCGTCGCCGCCGTCGCCCGCGAGGCGGTCGCCATCGGCGCTGTGCCCCGGGGCGGCAAATTCCAGGCGGTGATCGCCCATTCGCTGGGTGGCACCGCCACGCTGATTGCCGCCACCGAAATGGGCCTGATGGCCGAACGTTTCGCCATTCTGGCCGCACCCAACCACCCGCGCCTGTTCGCCGGAGCGATGATGCAGATGCTGAAGCTGAACCCGGCGCAGGTCGAACAGGCCTATGCCGCCATCGAGGCCATCGTCGGCCGCAGCATGGACTCGCTTTACCTGCCGCCAAAGCTGCGCGATCTGGATGCCGCCGGTCTGATCCTGCATAGCCGCGACGACCGCACCGTGCCGCTGAAGCACAGCCAGGAGAATGCCGCCGGCTGGCCCCGCGCGGAACTGCGAATCCTGGACGGCCTGGGCCATCGCAAACTGGTCAGCGATCCGGATGTGCAGGCCATGCTGTTGCATTTCGTGAAGTCCGAGGCCCCGGCCGATGCCTATGGCCTGCGGCCCGATGCGGCGTGAACGAAGACAACAGGCATGAAAAAGCCCGGCATCACTGCCGGGCTTTTTTTGCGACCGATGCCTTCGCGGCGATTATTCCGCCGCCTCGATGTTGCGGGCCAGTACTTCGCGCTTGCCGACATGGTTGGCGGGGCCGACCACGCCTTCCTTTTCCATGCGCTCCATGATGCGGGCGGCGCGGTTATAGCCGATCTGCAGATGGCGCTGGATGAAGGACGTGCTGGCCTTGCGCTCGCGGCAGACCAGGGCCACGGCCTGGTCATAGAGCGTGTCTTCCTCGCCGCCCTCGCCACCGCCCGAGCCGGGCATGCCGAACTTGCCGCCATCGAGATCGGCGGTCACCGCCTCGACATAGACCGGCTCGGCCTGGTCCTTCAGCATCTTCACCACGCGCTCGACCTCTTCATCCGATACGAACGGGCCGTGCACGCGGCTGATGCGGCCGGCACCCGGCATGAACAGCATGTCGCCCATGCCCAGCAGCTGCTCGGCGCCCTGCTCGCCCAAGATGGTGCGGCTGTCGATCTTCGACGTCACCTGGAAGGAGATGCGGGTCGGGAAATTGGCCTTGATCGTGCCGGTGATGACATCGACCGACGGGCGCTGCGTGGCCATGATCAGGTGGATGCCGGCAGCGCGCGCCATCTGGGCCAGGCGCTGGATCGCCGCCTCGATATCCTTGCCGGCCACCAGCATCAGGTCGGCCAGCTCGTCCACGATCACCACGATGAAGGGCAGCGGATTGAGGTCGATCGGCCGTTCCTCGTAGATCGGCTTGCCGGCCTCGTCGAAACCGGTCTGCACCGTGCGGCCCAGCTTCTCGTCCTTGGCGCGGGCCTGGGCGAGGCGTTCGTTGTAGCTGGCGATGTTGCGCACACCGAGTTCCGACATCTTGCGATAGCGGTCCTCCATCTCGCGCACGGTCCATTTCAGTGCCACTACCGCCTTGCCCGGCTCGGTCACCACCGGCGCCAGCAGATGCGGGATGCCGTCATAGACCGAAAGCTCCAGCATCTTGGGATCGACCATGATGAAGCGGCACTGGTCAGGCGTAAGCTTGTAGAGCAGCGACAGGATCATGGTGTTGATCGCCACCGACTTGCCCGAACCGGTGGTGCCGGCCACCAGCAGATGCGGCATCTTGGCCAGGTCGGCGATGATCGCCGCGCCACCGATATCCTTGCCCAGCGCCAGCGCCAGCTTGTTCGACGGCGCCTCGAATTCCGCCGAGGCCAGCAATTCGCGCAGGTAAACCGTCTCGCGCTTGGCGTTCGGCAGTTCGATGCCGATGGCGTTGCGGCCGGGAATGACGGCAACGCGGGCCGACAGCGCGCTCATCGAGCGGGCAATGTCGTCGGACAGGCCGATCACGCGGCTGGACTTGGTGCCGGGCGCGGGTTCGAGCTCGTACAGCGTCACCACCGGACCGGGGCGCACCTTGGTGATCTCGCCCTGCACGCCGAATTCGTTCAGCACCGATTCAAGCATGCGCGCGTTCTGCTCCAGCGCATCCTCGTTGATCTTCTCGCGCGCGCTGTCGGCCGGCGGCGGCTTCAGCAGCGACAGTTCCGGCAGTTCGAAATCACCGGCATCGCCGAGGTTGAGCGAAGTCTGCGCCTCGCGCGCCATGCGGCTGCCGGTTTTGGGCTTTTCGATGCGGCGCGTGACGCGGCCCTCGTCGACCTTCCTGGCCGCGGGCAGACGCGGCATGTCCTCGTCGTCATCGGCGTCGATATCGTCGTCCAGATCATCGGGGTCGATGTAATCGTCATCCTCGGCGGCGGCGCGCGCCTTGGCCTTGCCAAAGCTGGGCTCTGCCTTGCGCAGCATGGGCCTGTCGTCCTCGTCGCCGCGGCTGAAAAAACCCTTCAGGCGGCCGAAGACGCCGCCAACCACTTCCGGCGCTTCCTGGCCGGTGCGCATGGCGGCCTTGCCGCCGCGATAGAGACCCTGGGCTGCCAGGCCGGTGGCCGCGGCAGCGCCGAAGCCGAGGCCGGCACCCATGCGGCGCCATTCGCTGGAACTGAGGCCAGAGGCGAAATAGAAGCAGAGCACCGCGAAGGCAAAGCACAGGATCGCCGGCAGTACGGCCGAGATCGGCAGGCCGAAGGACACGCCCAGCGGCACGAGCTGGTGATACAGGATGTAATCGCCCACCACGCCGCCGAGGCCGGCGCGCAGGCTCCAGCTTGCCGGCACCGGCAGGGCCGCGGCGAAACAGGCGAACAGGACCAGCGTGAGCGGTACCAGGGCAACATTCAGCCACCAGCGCGGCAGGCCGCGATGCGACACCACGCGGAACCCCCAGGAGGCGAGCAGCAGCACGAACAGCCAGGCCGAAAGGCCCAGCGTCTGCAGCAGCACATCGGAGGCATAGGCGCCGGGCAGGCCGAGCCAGTTCCTGGGCGCCAGCGGGGTGGCATGGTTGAAATTCGGATCGGCCGGATCGAAGGTGGCCAGCGCCAGCGCCAGCAGGAAGCCGACGCCCAGGATCAGCACGCCGCCGCCTTCCCGCGCCCGCAGGCGCAGGAATTCATCGAAACCTTCCGGGAAGAAAGACCGCTTCTTCTTCGACCTGGCAGCCATACCGTTCCTCGCACTCTGTAATCAGACGGACCGATGCCTGTTAACCATACCGGCAGGAAAAACGTCGCCGGTCCGGGCCGATTCGCCCCAGCCTGGGGATTTAACCCCCCAGAACGTTACCGATTCGTTGAAGTGCGCTGCGGGTGGTCTCGAGGTCAGCCACCAGGGCGATCCTTAAATAGGATTTTCCGGCCTTTTCGCCGCCGTTCTCGGGGCGGGTCAGGTAATTGCCGGGCAGGGTGCGGATGCCGGCCTCGCGCCACAGCCTCAGCGCCATGGCCTCCGGGTCGCCCACATCGAGCCAGAGATAGAAGCCGCCCGCCGGACGGAAAAAACCGAAGCGGTTGCCCAGCACGTTCTGCGCCATGTCGAACTTCTGGCGGTAGAGCGCCCGGTTCTGCTCCACATGGGCCTCGTCGCGCCACAAAGCGGCGGAGGCGGCGGCCACCGGCATCATCATGCCGGTGCAGCCATAGTTGCGCAGCTTGATGAAGGCCTTGGTGATCTCGGGGTCGCCGGTGCAGAAGCCCGAGCGCAGGCCCGGCGCGCTGGAGCGTTTGGACAGCGAATGGAAGACGACCACGTTCTTCAGCGCGTCCGGACCGGCCTTGCCGCCGGCCAGGTGCATGGCGGCATCCAGGCCGCCGGGCGGCGGCACCTGATCGTAGATCTCGGCATAGCATTCATCGAAGGCAACGACGAAATCGTGCCGGCGCGACAACTCGATCAGGTTCGCCAGATACTCGACGCTGGCCACCGCGCCCTGCGGATTGGCCGGCGAGCAGATATAGACCAGGGCAGTGCGGTCCAGAATATCGGCATCGATCGTGTTGAAATCGGGCAGAAAGCCGTTCTCGGCCAGAGCCGGCATGAAATAAGGCTCGGCACCGGCCGCGACCGCCGCGCCGACATAGGTCTGGTAGAAGGGATTGGGCATCAGCACGACGGGCCGCTCGCCCTTCCTGCCCTTCTTCTCCGGCACCACCACGCCGGCAATCATGTACAGGCCCTCGCGCGTGCCGGTCAGCGCCACGATCTGCGTCTCGGGATCGATCAGGCCGGCCGGCAGGTTGTAGCGGCGCATGATCCAGTCGGCGCAGGCGGACCGGAATTCCGGCGTGCCGTTGATGGTGGGATAGCGGCTCAGCACGCTCAGATCCGCGGTCATGTGCTCGACCACCATGGCGGGCAGCGGATGCTGCGGCTCGCCGATCGACAGGTTGATCGGCGCAACGCCGGCCGGCAGCGGCTCGGAATCGAGCAGGTTGCGCAGGCGGGCAAAGGGATAGTCGCTGAGGGCGTCGATACGGGGATTGAGCATGCGGGTCACGAACCGGGACAGCCAGGCCCGACAACGGCGAATCGGGCGAAATGGGATATCCGGCAATCTACGGGGCCCGCTGCCGGGCGGCAAGGCCGCAGCCCGGAGCACAACCAAGTCCAGGTGGCCGGCAATGCCGGCCACCGGGCAGGCCGACTTACTTCGCGGCCAGGAATTCCGGCACGCGCAGGAGGATCAGCTCGTTGTCATCGTTCTTGCCGATGGTGCGGCCGGTCGAGAAAGGCAGGTTGTTGTCGTTCCCGACCACAATATGCTGGGCATCAACCACGTCGACATCCTCGATGGTGACGAAGGGGAAGCTGAACTTGCCGCTGGCATGGCCCTGCTTTGCCTTCTTGTCGGGATCGGCAATGTCCATCAGGTCGATATAGCCGACCTTCTTGACAAAGCCGCCCTCGTCGACCTGGCTCAGATCGATCTTGTAAATGCGCTTGAATTTGGCAGGCACATTGAAGCAATCCGTCCGCGCCGGGCCGTTGCAGGCCTGGGCCTCGACGCCCTCGCCGTTATCGCGCTCGATGATCAGGCCGGTATTGGCATCGATCATGTTGAAGTCGCCGATATTGTTGCCGTTGACCTCAAGGCGGTATTTCCACGACCGGCCGGTCCATTCGGCCTTCTGCACGTCGAATTCAAGTACGCGCAGATATTCCCTGCCACCGGCCGTTTCCCAGGCCTTGGCCTCGGCATCCCAGAGTGGGCCTTCCATCAGCGGGTAGAGGAACTTGCCGTCCTTGGCTGCGGCCATACCCTCGTAGCCGCGGCTGCGGCGGGCCTCGAAAACGACCGCGCCTGGCACGGCGGGCATGCGGACAGTGTGGTGGTCTGGCGAGCGCACAACCTTACCGCCCAGTTTGGTGTCATGCACGGCCTTGACCCGCCCCTGCAGGTCGGTGGCGATGAGATAGGGTCCGAATTCGTCCCCGAACCACAGCGTATCGCCGATTTGCTGGATTGACTCGATGTCGAAATCGGCGCCGGTGAGATAGCGCCTGTCGCTGCCTTCCAGTGCGATGGGAAACGGCACCTTGCGGTCAGGATCGCTGAGGAACACCGTCTGGCTGCGCTCGATCTTGCCGCCGGTCCAGTCCACCTTCAGGCGATGGAACTTCAGCAGCGCGTCGGAAGAATCAGCCTTGGAGCCGAAGCCATTGTCGGTCAGCACCAGAAACTCGCCGTTGCCCAGCGACTTGATGCCCGAGAAGCCCTGCACCGGCTGCCCCTCGAAAGGCAGGCTGATGCCGGTCTTGCGTGGAGCCGCCTTGTCGGAGATGAATGAGGTACCCTCAACGCTGCCGACCTTGTCGTTGCGGCCGGCGCCGGTGAACTTGCCCGAGATTTTCACCGCCGACGGCGCATCGCCAGGCGCGGGAACGAAGCTTGCTGCCGGCAGCAGGGCATGCCCGGCCAGCGTGGCCGGAAACTGTCTGGCATCCTGGGCCTGCGTGGCAGGCACCCATACCAGGCCAAGCATCAGGATAGCGGTGGATGTGACTGTGGATTTCATACCCGATTCCCCCTTCGCGGTTGCGGGACAGAGTCGGTAACCGGCTGTTGTGACAGGCCCATGCCAGCGCGATGACATGCCGGTGACGACAGGCCGCAACGCCTGCGCTAGACTGTCCGAATGGACAAGCCCCGCACTTCCGCATCTTCCGTCTGCAGCCTGGACGAGGCGCCGGACTGCTATCGCGGCTATCTCACGCCGGCCGAGATCGTGGCCGAGCTTGACCGATTGCTGCCGCGCATCCGTGACGACGGGCTTCATGCGGCGCTGAAGGCGATCCGCGACGGGCTGAAGGATACGAAGGCCTAAGCCTTCTGGGGCCTAAGCCTTCTGGCTGTCGGTTTCGCGCGCCAGACGCAAGGGCGGCGCCCTGCCCTGCTTGTCGGCGCCGAAATAGATCGTCTGGTGCGGGAAGGGGATTTCGATTCCCAGTTCGTCGAACCGCTGCTTGATGCGCTTGGTGAATTCGCGGCGCACGCTCCATTGTTGCGCCGGCAGCGTCTTGATGCGGAAGCGCAGCACCACGGCGGAATCGGCAAGCCGGTCCACGCCCCACATTTCCAGATCGTCGAGGATGCGGGCATTCCACTCCGGCTCGGCGCGGAACTCCGCCGCCAGGGCCTTGATCGCCTCGATCGCCTCGTCGACATTCTCACGATAGGAAATCCCCAGATCGAACAAGGCCTGGGCGTAGCCGCGCGTCATGTTCTTGATCTTGGTCACCTCGCTGAACGGGATCACATGCACGACCCCCTCGGTATCGCGCAGGCGGATGGTGCGGATCGAGATATCCTCCACCACGCCGCCATTGCCACCCAGATCGACGATATCGCCGACAGCGATGGTATCTTCAGTCAGGATGAAGATGCCGGTGATCACATCCTTCACCAGTGTCTGCGCGCCGAAGCCGATGGCGAGGCCGACCACGCCGGCGCCGGCCAGCAGCGGCGCGATGTTGATCCCGAGCTCGGACAGCACGATCAGCGCCGCGATCAGGCCCAGTACGATGGAAACCGTGCGGCGCAGCAGCGGCAGCAGGGTACGCGCCCGCGCCGAGCGCGCCGCCGGCTGGCCGGCCGCGCCACCGGTCAGGTAGTATTCGATGCCGGCCGCGACCGCTTCCCACAGCGCGATGGTGACCAGCACCACCAGCAGGATGGTGATGACCCGTGCAATGATGCCGCGTCCGCTTTCGCTGGCAATCCAGGCCAGGGAGTCGATGCCCCAAGCCTGCAGGATCATGATTGTCGCAACCGCATAGAGCAGGACACGGACAACACCAAGCAGCAGCGGCAGGTAGCGGTTGGCCCGATCCTCCAATCCCGGAAACCGCTGTCGCGTTTCCTGGCTGATCGCGAACAGGCGCGCGAAGCCCTTTTCGATCGCGAATTGCAGCAGCCGCCCCCCGGTCAGCACGGCGACAGTCAAGAGCGTGCCCCGCAGGATCAGGCGAAAGCCGCCATCGACCTCGAAAGCCCAGACGCCGTAGGTTGCCACGATATAAAGCAGCGCCAGCACGTGCCAGACATCGCCGATCCGCTGGCGCAGGATCCGCCAGGGCCGCCCGCCCGGCGTTGCCGGTGCGGTATCGGGCGAAGGCCGGCGTCCGCGAATCCATGTTGCCACGGGCTGCCGCAATTGCAGGACCAGCACTGCCAGCAGGGCCGCAAAGGCAAATGCCGCCAGTTTGGCGAGGGTATCGATGGCGTCAGGCGGAATCCGCACCCGCGCGGCCAACAGCACCGTCGCATATCCAATGGCCCCCAGGATCGCCAGCCGGCGCAGCCAGAGCTGGGCATAGGCAGCGCTTTCCTCATCCAGCCGCAGCGGCGCGGTTCCATGCGCCAGCAGCACGTCGCCGAGTATGCCCAGCGCATAAACCGCCACGAAAGCCAGCACCACGATCTGCGCCATGTCGCGCGCGAGGCTGTTGGGCGCCAGCAGGGCGAGGATGCCATAAGCCGCACCGGCGAATACCGCGATCGGAATCAGCGAGATCAATGCCCGCAGCAGAATGAAAAGGATTTGCAGCCACAATGCGGGGGGCGGGGCCTGCGCCGGGCCGTTGCCCGCGAGTTGCAGCGCCGCCAGCGGCCGCCGGATCAGCAGATGCGCCAGAGCCTGCAGCAGCAGCGCAGCAGCCAGGGTCGCGCCCAGCTTCAGCAGGACATCGCTCCACAACGCGCGCCGGCGCGGATCCTCCACCTGCAGCCGCGCCCAGTCTGCCAGGGCGGGCAGATCGGAGAACAGCGCGCCGAAAGCGGCAAAAGCGGAACCGGCGCGCCGCATCTGCGCCATTACGCCATCCACGATGGCCGCGCCGGGATCGTCGCCATCCGCAGACGTGCCGGCTGCATCCTGCACAGCCCCTTCCCGTGCCGCCGCAAGCGCGCGCAGGGCGGCAATCAGTTCCTTGCGTCTGGTTTCATCCTCAAGCTGGCGGGCCAGCACTTCGAAATCGGCCGCGTGCATTTGCCGCTCGGTCTGCCCCGCCGGCGGATCGACCAAGGGGATTCCTGCCTGCGCAAGGACCGGCCCGGACAAACCGGCGGTCAGCAAAAAGAGAAGCGTGAGGATCGTGCGGGCGCGGAGCCGCGATTGCAAAGCCGTCATCCGCCGGATTGTCGCCGGAAATGTGGCATCAGCATGTCGATAACGGCGGCAAATCGCGATAAACGCGCCGCATTTCCGGAACATGACTGGAATATGGGGGAAATGGTGCCCAGGGACGGAATTGAACCGCCGACACGGGGATTTTCAGTCCCCTGCTCTACCAACTGAGCTACCTGGGCCCATCGCGACCGTTGCGGCCCGTCTGGTGTAACAGGGTGGCAACGGCGCGCGGTTATAGACAAAATCCCCCGGCCTGTCCATATCAAGGCGGGACAAATTTGTCCTGTCCGGAAAACGCCTTAAGCCATGCATCCGCCCCCTGTCTCACCGCCTGCCATCCTCGTGGCCGGCCTGACCAAAACATATGGCCATGTCGAGGCCGTAGCCGGGATCGGATTCTCCGTGCCGCAGGGCAGCGTGACCGCGCTGCTGGGCGGCAACGGCGCCGGCAAGACCACCACGCTGGCCATGTTGCTGGGCCTGCTCAAGCCCAGCGCCGGCAGCATTACCGTGCTGGGCACCGACATGCTGCGCAACCGGCATGCCGTGTTGCCGCGGCTGAATTTCTCCTCGCCCTATGTCGACCTGCCGCATCGTCTGACCGTAAGACAGAACCTGCGCGTCTTCGCCCAGCTCTATGATGTGCCGGAGCCCAAGCACAGGATCGCGCAACTGGCCGAGGAACTGGATTTCGCCGCCCTGCTTGACCGTCCGGCCGGAGCGCTCTCGGCGGGGCAGAAGACCCGCGTGGCTCTGGCCAAGGCGCTGATCAACCGCCCCGAGCTGCTGCTGCTCGATGAACCGACCGCCTCGCTGGACCCCGATACCGCCGACTGGGTGCGCGGCCTGCTGGAACGCTATCGCGCCGAGCGCGGCGCCACCATCCTGCTGGCCTCGCACAACATGGCCGAGGTGGAACGGCTTTGCGATCAGGTGCTGATGATGAAGCAGGGCCGGATCGTCGATCGCGGCACGCCGGCCGAACTGGTGGAACGCTATGGCCGCGACAATCTGGAGGAAGTGTTCCTCGACATCGCCCGCGGCCGCGGCAAGGCCTGCGAACCGGTACAGGCGGAGACGGCGGCATGAGCGGCGAGATTTTCGGCTTCAGTCCCAACCGCATCGGCGCCATGCTGAGGCGCCATGCCTATCTGCTGAGCGGCTCGTGGATGCGGATCATCGACATCATCTACTGGCCTGCCGTGCAGATGATCATGTGGGGCTTCCTGACCCAGTTCCTGGCCGGCAAGACCTCCTACGTGGCACAGGCCATCGGCATCCTGCTTGCCGGCCTGATGCTCTGGGATTCGCTGTTCCGCGTGCAACTCAGCGTCGCCATATCCTTTCTGGAGGAAATGTGGTCACGCAATCTGGGCAACCTGTTCGTAAGCCCGCTGCGGCCCAGCGAATTTGCCGCCTCGGTGCTGCTGATGGGCGTGATCCGCACGCTGCTGGGCATGATCCCGGTCAGCCTGATGGCCTGGCTGTTCTTCGACTTTTCGATCTACTCGATGGGTTTCGCGCTGGCCGGCTTTTTCGCCAACCTCACGCTGTTTGGCTGGGCCATCGGCATCGCCGTCTGCGGCCTGGTGATGCGCTATGGGCTGGGCGCGGAGAACATCGCCTGGGCAGCCGCTTTCCTGTTCCTGCCGGTGGCCGCGGTTTATTATCCGGTGACGGTGCTGCCCGGCTGGCTGCAGGCAGTGGCCTGGTCACTGCCGCCGGCCTATGTGTTCGAGGGCATGCGCGCCGTGCTAATCGACGGCACCTTCCGCACCGATCTCATGCTTGGCGCACTGGCGCTCAACCTGGTTTATCTCGGTCTCGGCTTTGCCGCTTTCCTGGGCTGGTTCGAGGCCTCGCGCCGGCGCGGGCAACTGCTGGGACAGGGTGAATAGACGGCACCGGATCAGCTTTCAATTTCCGGTATATGCCCTTGCTGGAGCATGCCGTTGAGGCTGTCATTTCGGTTGATCTGAATCACAGCCTAAACAATTTGTAATGACTAGGAAAAAGCAGTTCTGCGGTATGTGTACCGCGCCCTTCGTCATTTCTCGTCATGCCCAGCCCCAGAAATCCTTCCCGTCAGACCATCAACTCGACCATCATTGGCCTCGTCATCACGGCAGCCTTGGTCGGGTTCATCCTGTTTGGCAGCAAAAGCAGCGCCAGTGCCTACTGGGACCCGGGGAGCCTCGCCATTGTGCTGGGCGGTACGGTAGCCGCGGCCTTCTTGTCCTTTCGTTCGGCGCAACTAGCCAGTATCGGGCGCTCCCTGCTCGCCATATTCCGCGAGGAGCCGCCGCTTGGCCGCGAAGTCGATATATTGGAACAGGTCGCGCTGGCGTTGCAGCGGCATCAGTTGCCCCAGGCTGAAAAAATCGCCAACAGCCTCAACAATCCCTTCCTGCGCCTGGGCCTGCAGCTGGTCATCGACCGGGTTTCCATCGAAGACGTGCATCACCTGCTGAGCTGGCGCATCCAGAAAATGGTCGAACGCGAAACCGCAGAAGCCAAGCTGTTCCGCACCATGGCCGAGTTTGCTCCCGCCTTTGGCATGCTTGGCACCCTGGTGGGATTGGTGGCGATGCTGGGAGAGCTTGGCGGTGGCAACCTGAATGCCATCGGCGAAGGCATGGCTTTGGCGCTGATCACCACGGTATACGGGGTGATACTCGCCAACCTGGTCTTCCGCCCGATCGCCATCAAGCTGGAGCAGCGCACCGCCCAACGCGTGGCGAAGCTGAACATGCTGCTTGAGGGCGTCTCGCTGCTTGCGCTGGGCCGCGGCCCAACCATGGTGCGTGAAGCCATGAACAGTTTCATGCGCGACTACCGGGACGAGATTCATGGCTGATCCCGCGCGCGATCCGGCCACGCCGGCCCGCCGACCGAACTGGCGCAGCATCCCCCATGCGCCGCCCGGCGATGCCGATGGCGGCCATTGGCTTGTCACCTACAGCGATACCGTGACCCTGCTGCTGACCATCTTCGTCGTACTGGTTTCCATGATGACCTTTGTGAAGGCCACTTCCGAGCCGTCGCAACCGGTCCTGCTGCGTCCGGTTTTCGTGCCGGTTCTGACCGCGGATGGAGAATTGCCGACCGATACGGACCCGGACCGCGGTTCCCCAGTTTCACGTCCAACGCTTGCGCCGCCACCGCCGCCCGATTCCGCCGTTGAATCCCGGCTGGTGCCGGGTATTGGCTCGGGTCACGGTGTATTGGAAGAGCCGGCTCTGCCAGAAACGCCGCAGACCTGGGCCAGCCGCACATCGCGTGAACTGGCTGCGCTGCTGGCGCGGGAGGGGCTGGGGCGCAATGCGGTGGTCGAACGCGTCGACCGTCATGTGGTGGTGCGGCTGGGCGACAATATCCTGTTCACCCTCGGCCAGGCGGATCTGCGGCCCGAGGGCGCGGCATTGATGACCCGTCTGGCGCCCAGTCTGGCCCGGCTGAACAGTTTCATCCGCGTCGAAGGCCATACCGATGACCTGCCGATCGCCAACCTCCGTTTTCCCAGCAACTGGGAATTGTCGGCCGGGCGCGCCGCCACCGTGGTGCGCCACCTGATCGCCAGCGGCATGCCGGCCGGACAGCTTGAAGCCGTCGGCTTTGCCGACACCCGGCCGGTGGTGCGCGGCCGCAGCGAAGCCGCGCGGGCCCGCAACCGCCGCGTCAGCCTCGTGATCCTGCCGCCCGACGGACTGCCCTGACGGCCGTCCCTACTGGCCGAATACCAAACCGCCCAGCAGCCTCGCCGGCAGCAGCGTAAACAGGCCCGGGATGATCAGCGCGCCTATAAACAGGCTGATCATCGCCTTGCGATGGGTCGCCACTTTGCCGCGGCGGATAGCGATGACGGCCGCGGGCACCAGGATCAGCACCAACAGGCTCAGGGCGTGTATCGGGCTGAAACTGCCCGATACACCGGTGATCCAGAAGGAACTCACGGCCGCCGTCAGCATCAGCAGAACCCAGAGCCATCCCAGCCGTTTATGCCAGGCCGTGCCCTTGCGGCGGACCAGCATGGCCATGCCCAGCGCCAGCGCCGCCAAGGTGGCGGCGAGGTGGACGTGAATGGCAGGCGGGGCTGCCAGCAAAGGGGCGAAATTCATGGCCCCGAGCATGGCCGCCCCCCTGCAAATCAGCCAGCGGCTTGCTATATAGGTGTGACTCCGATCACCGGATTTCCGGGACTTTTCAACCTTCTCTGAGGGATTCAGGACTTAACCGTGAGCGCCACGATCGCCCTGGTCGACGACGACCGCAATATCCTCACATCGGTTTCCATCGCCCTGGAGGCGGAAGGCTACAAGGTCCGCACCTATAATGACGGTGCCGAGGCCCTGCGCCACCTGACCCAGCAGATGCCCGATCTGGTCATCCTGGATATCAAGATGCCGCGACTGGACGGCATGGAAACCCTGAGCCGGCTGCGTCGCGTCAGTCAGGTGCCGGTGATCTTCCTTACCTCCAAGGATGAGGAGATCGACGAGGTGCTCGGCCTCAAGATGGGCGCCGACGATTACATCACCAAACCGTTCAGCCAGCGCCTGCTGATCGAGCGCATCAAGGCGGTGCTGCGCCGTGCCGAGGGCAGCAAGCCCGGTGCCGAGCAGACATCCGCCGACAAGATGATCGTGCGCGGGCCGCTGTCGCTCGACCCCGCCCGTCACCGCTGCACCTGGAAGGGCGAGGATGTCACGCTGACCGTCACCGAGTTCCTGTTGCTGGAGGCCCTGGCCCAGCGGCCCGGCCACGTGAAGAACCGGGACCAGTTGATGGATGCCGCTTACGACGACAATGTCTACGTGGATGACCGCACCATCGACAGCCACATCAAACGGCTGCGCAAGAAGTTCAAGTCGGTGGACGATAGCTTCGATGCCATCGAGACCCTGTATGGCGTGGGATACCGCTTCAAGGAACAGGCGGCCTGATGCGCGATTGCCGGCGGCGGGAGCGGGACCGTGAGTGAGACCCGCCCGAGGCGGCGGCTGATGTCGCCGCTCACCCGCCGCATTCTGCTGATCAATCTGGCGGCGCCGATCTCGCTGGTGCTCGCGTTTTTCTATCTGGACCAGTTTCGCCTCAGCCTGATCGACAGCCGGCTGACCGCCCTGCGCTACGAAGCCAGCCTGATCGCCGGCGCACTGGGCGAATCCGCCATCAGCCCGTCGGAACTCTCGCCGGCCCTCGAGCCGGAACTGGCGCGCCAGTTGCTGCGCCGCCTGTCGGCGCAATCCAGCGCCCGCGCCCGGTTGTTCGACGCCGAGGGCGAGATGATCGCCGACAGCCGCCTGCTGCTGGCGGCCGGCCGCGGCGTGGTGACGCGCCAATTGCCGCCGCCCAACATAGACACGCCATGGGAAAGGGCGCTGATCGGCATATACGACCAGGTCAACGCCCTGTTCATGACCGCGCTGCATCTGCCGAAATACGTTGAATTGCCTTTCACGCATGCCAACGACTACGGCGAGACGCGCAACGCCCTTGCCGGCGACCAGGACGAGCGGCTGCGCGACCTGGGCGACGGCCGCATCATGCTGTCCGTCGCAGTGCCGGTGCAGGGCCTGCGCAAGGTGGTCGGCGCCCTGATGATGAATGTGGACAGCGCCGAGATCGATGCCCGGGTACGCGAGGAGCGTCTTGGAGTGCTGAAGATTTTCGCCGCGGTGCTGGGGTTCACCGTGCTGGCTTCGCTGTACCTGGCCGGCGCCATCGTACGACCGATCCATCGCCTGGCGGAGGCAGCCGAACGCATCCGTGCCGCCAAGGGCCGCATCGCCCATCTATCGATCCCTGACTTCTCCCGCAGACAAGACGAAATCGGCGATCTGTCTGCGGTGCTGCGCGCCATGACCGCGGCCCTGTCGCAGCGGCTGGACGCCATCGAGCGCTTTGCCGCCGATGTCTCGCACGAGATCAAGAACCCCCTCACCTCGCTGCGCAGCGCAATGGAAACCTTCCGTCGCACCGAAAAGCCGGAGCTGCGCGAGCGCTTGCTGCAGGTGATGCAGGACGACGTGCGCCGCATGGACCGCTTGATCACCGACATTTCCGGTGCATCCAGGCTGGATGCAGAGCTGGCCCGCATCGAGGCCGCGCCGATCGACATCGCCCAGATGCTGCATTCGGTGGTCGAGACCTACGCCGACCGCGCCAAGGGGGATATGCCCAGGATCGATCTGAAGGTGATCGAGCCCGGCCCATACATGGCACCGGGCTTCGAGGGCCGCCTCGGCCAGGTGGCACGCAACCTGATCGACAATGCGATTTCCTTCAGCCCGCCCGGCGGCGTGATCACCGTTGCCGTGCGGCGCGAACCGCGCCATGTGGTGTTCAGCGTCACCGATCAGGGACCGGGCATTCCCGAAGAGAACAGGGAATCGATCTTCGAACGCTTTTACAGCGAACGGCCATCATCCGAGGCCTTCGGCCTGCATTCCGGGCTCGGCCTTTCGATCGCGCGGCAGATCGTGCAGTCGCTGGGCGGCGAGATCTATGCCGATAACCGCGACGACGGGCAGAGCGGCGCGCGCTTTACCGTACGGCTGCCCCTGTAGCCACTCCTGCAATAATCCGCATTAACCAACACCGGATTACCGCTACCCTGTATTGACTCTGCCCGGCGGCCGGCGGCAGTCTGCGCGGCGATGATCAGATTGCATGCAACCTGTGTGGCGATTGCAGGAGAAGCCGTGCTGCTGCGCGGCCCCTCCGGTGCCGGCAAATCGGATCTTGCCCTGCGCCTGATCGATGCCGGAGCGCGGCTGGTCGCCGATGACCAGACCGTGCTGGCCATGCAGGGGGGCCGCCTGATCGCCTCGGCGCCGCCAGCCATTCGCGGCCTGATCGAAATCCGGGGCCTTGGGCCGGTCGCCATGATTCCCGCACCACCCACGCCCGTCGCGCTGGTGGTCGAGCTGGTCGATCCGGCTGAGGTGCCGCGCCTGCCCGAACCGCGTTTCGAAACCCTGCTCGACATTGCCCTGCCGGTACTGGCGCTTGACGCCATCTCGGCCAGCGCGGCCATCAAGGTGAAATGGGCCTTGGCACGGGCCGCGGCCGGGCGACTATTCGAGCCGGCCGAGGCGGAGAATGCCGATCGCGCCAGGACGCGCTGCGAAGGATGAGCGACGCAGCCGTAGAGCCGATCCGCGTCGTCGTTGTCAGCGGATTGTCGGGTGCGGGCAAGACCACCGCACTCAAGCTGCTGGAGGATTTCGGCTACGAAGCGGTCGA
Source organism: Ferrovibrio sp. (assembly GCF_046297895.1). Taxonomy (GTDB): domain Bacteria; phylum Pseudomonadota; class Alphaproteobacteria; order Ferrovibrionales; family Ferrovibrionaceae; genus Ferrovibrio. The sequence goes on from NZ_JBKBHC010000009.1 coordinate 82,906, forward strand.
CAACCTGCCGATCTCGCTGCTGCGCCGGCTCGCCATGGCGGAAGAAAGCGAGGCCGGCGACGTACCGGCCCGCCGCGCCATCGCTGTCGGCGTCGACAGCCGCACGCGTGATTTCCAGCCCGACCGCCTGATCGCCCTGATCGGCGAACTCAAGCAGCGCGCCGATCTGGCCGTGCAGCTCGTGTATTTCGACTGCGAAGACGAAATCCTGCTCAAGCGCTTCACGGCGACGCGCCGGCGCCATCCTCTGGCCGCCGACCGGCCCGTGGCCGATGGCATTGCCGCAGAACGGCATCTGATGAAACCCCTGCAAGCGGAAGCCGATCAGGTGTTCGACACCTCGACTGTCACATTGCCCGAATTGCGACAGCTTCTGGCGGCGCAATTCGCGCTGGACGCCCTGCCCGGCCTCAGTATCATGGTGCTATCGTTCTCCTACAAACTTGGCCTGCCGCGCGAGGCGGATTTGGTGTTCGACGTGCGCTTCCTGCGCAACCCCCATTATGACGAGCAGCTTCGCCCCCAGACCGGGACCGACCCGGCCGTGGAGGCCTATGTCGCCGCCGATCCCGGCTACGTCGATTTTTTCACCAGACTGAACGGCATGATCTCCAGCCTGCTGCCGCGCTACGCTGCCGAGGGCAAGCGCTACCTGACCATTGCCATCGGTTGTACCGGCGGCCGTCACCGCTCGGTGGTGGTTGCAGAGGCGCTGGGCCGGCACTTGCGCGAGGCCGGACAACGTGTCGATATCCGGCACCGCGACCGCGATCTGGCGAACGCCTGAGCGGCATATACGAGGATCCCCAATGACCGGTATCGTCCCAGGATCGGCTGCATGATTGGCATCGTCGTCGTCACGCATGGCCGGCTGGCCGAGGAATTCATCCATGCCACGGAACACGTGGTTGGCCCGCAGAAGAACATGCGGGCCGTCTGCATCGGGCCGGATGACGACATGGAGCAACGCCGCAAGGATATCCTGGCCGCCGTGGCGGCCGTCGAAACCGGCCGCGGCGTGATCGTGCTGACCGACATGTTCGGCGGCACGCCTTCGAACCTTGCCATCTCGATCATGGATCAGGCCAAGGTCGAGGTAATCGCCGGCGTCAACCTGCCGATGCTGATCAAGCTGGCCAGCGTGCGCGCCAAGGCCGATCTGTCGACCGCGGTGAATGCCGGCCAGGAAGCCGGCCGCAAATACATCAACGTGGCTTCCAAGCTGCTCGCCGGGGAATCTGCCTGATGGATGGGGCGATCGCCACCGGAGCGCCGCTGCGGCAGAGCGTGGTGATCCCCAACCAGCGGGGGCTGCATGCCCGCGCAGCGGCCAAGTTCGTCCAGGTCGTCGCCCGTTTCCCCCAGGCCAGGATACAGGTTTCCAAGGATGGCCAGACGGTTAACGGGGAATCCATCATGGGCCTGATGATGCTGGCCGGGACGCAGGGCTCCAGCATCGAAATCACCGTCAGCGGCCCGGAGGCGCCCGCCGCCATGGCCGCCCTGGTCGAACTGGTGGAAGGCAAGTTCGGGGAGTCGGAATAACAGTCCCGTAATCCTATATTCCTATATAAAGATTTATTTATATAACGCTGGACAGGGCCTTCCCGGCCCTGCTATACCGCCGCGCAGTTGTGAAACCGACGTAAGCTGGAGCTGCGGAATGAGCGCGGATTACAAAATCAAGGATATCGGTCTCGCCGATTGGGGCCGCAAGGAACTGGACATGGCTGAGACCGAGATGCCCGGTCTGATGGCCATCCGCGAGGAATTCGGCCAGAAACAGCCGCTGAAGGGGGCCCGCATCGCCGGCTCTCTGCACATGACGATCCAGACCGCCGTGCTGATCGAAACCCTCAAGGCTCTCGGCGCCGACATCCGCTGGGCCTCGTGCAACATCTATTCGACCCAGGACCATGCCGCTGCCGCCATCGCCAAGGCCGGCATCCCGGTCTTCGCCGTGAAGGGCGAGACGCTGGAGGAATACTGGGACTACACCCACAGGATCTTCGAATGGGCCGATGGCGGCACGCCGAACATGATCCTGGACGACGGCGGCGACGCCACCCTGCTGATCCATCTGGGCATCCAGGCCGAGAAGGACGCCTCGGTCATCTCCAAGCCGACCAATGAGGAGGAAACCGTCCTCTTCGCCGCGATCGCCAAGAAGCTGAAGGAGGCGCCGGGCTGGTATTCCAAGATGGGCGCCGCCATCAAGGGCGTGACCGAGGAGACCACCACGGGCGTGCATCGCCTGTACGTGATGGCCAAGGAAGGCCGCCTGCTGTTCCCGGCGATCAACGTGAACGACAGCGTGACCAAGTCGAAATTCGACAACCTGTATGGCTGCCGCGAAAGCCTCGTCGACGGCATCCGCCGTGGCACCGACGTGATGATGGCCGGCAAGGTTGCCGTGGTGGCCGGCTTCGGCGACGTGGGCAAGGGCTCGGCCGCATCCCTGCGCAATGCCGGCTGCCGCGTCATGGTCACCGAGATCGACCCGATCTGCGCCCTGCAGGCGGCGATGGAAGGCTATGAAGTCGTCACCATGGAAGAGGCCGCCCCGAAAGGCGACATCTTCGTCACCGCAACCGGCAATGTTGACGTCATCACGCTGGATCACATGCGCCAGATGAAACACCGCGCGATCGTGTGCAACATCGGTCACTTCGACAGCGAGATCCAGATCGGCGCGCTGAAGAATTACAAATGGCACAACGTCAAGCCGCAGGTGGACGAGATCGAGTTCCCTGACGGCAAGCGCCTGATCGTGCTGTCGGAAGGCCGCCTGGTCAATCTGGGCAATGCGACGGGCCATCCCAGCTTCGTGATGAGCGCCTCCTTCTCCAACCAGGTGCTGGCGCAGATCGAACTGTGGACCAATCCGGGCAAATACCAGAAGCAGGTCTATACCCTGCCCAAGCACCTGGACGAAAAGGTCGCCAGCCTGCATCTGGAGAAGGTCGGCGCCAAACTGACCAAGCTGACCAACCAGCAGGCCAAGTATCTCGGCATCTCGGAAGCCGGCCCGTTCAAGCCGGATCACTACCGCTACTGACGCCCCGCACCCGCGGCGGCGCCTGGCCGTCTGTCGCACAAAGGCCGGATCGCAGCCCGATCCGGCCTTTGCCGTTTTTAACGCCTTGTCATCGGTGGCCGGCCTGCCGATAGTGGCCCGATGGAGGGGATGGCGGACCGATGCCGCTGAACGAATCAATCTGGCTTGGCGTCGTTGCCGGGGCTGCCATAGGCGTGGCCGGCTGGCAGATCCTGCGCGTCCGTCGCCTGTCGGAACAGTTGCAGGCAGCGCTGACGGCCTTCGATATCCGCACCTCCGAGCGCGACAAGGAACGCAAGGCCAGGGCTGCCCTGCAGGATCAGCTGGCCGCCCTGCAGGCCGAGCATGATCGCCAGGGCATCGAGACATCCACCCTGCGCCGCACCGAAGGCGAAGCCAAAGCCCTGCTCGATGCCGCCCCCTTCCCGATCTGGCGCCGAGACGCCAATGGCCGTCTGGTCTGGGTCAATGCCCGCTATGCCCAGTTGGCCGAAACCGACGCCGAAGACGCGGTGAAACGCGGCCTGGAACTGGCATCGGCGCATGACCTGGACCAGCCGCGGGAACTGGCAAAAGCCGCGCTGGCGGCCAACGCCCTGCAGATGCAGGAACGCCGTTTCGTGGCCGAGGGCGACCGGCGCAATTATCGGATCTTTGAACTGCCGGCCGGCCCCGGCACGCTGGGTTTCGGACAGGACATCACGCCCGAGGCCGATGCGCGCGGCCAGTTGCGCCGCCATATGGAAGCCCATATGGAGGTGCTGCGCACCATCTCCACTGCTACCGCGATCTACGGCCCCGACCGGAAGCTGCTGATCTGGAATCGCGCCTATGCCCGGCTGTGGCAGCTCGACGAGGCTTGGCTGGAAACCCGGCCGACCTTCGGCGAGGTGCTGGAGCAGTTGCGGGCCGAGCGCCGCCTGCCGGAGCAGATCGACTGGCAGGCCTACAAGCGCAACCAGCTTGCTCTGTTCACCACCGTGATCGAGCGCCAGGAGGAGCTGATCCACCTGCCGGACGGCTCCACGCTCAGGCTGGTGATCAGTGCCTATCCCTCCGGCGGCCTGCTGTTCGCCTATGACGACGTCACCCGGCAGCTCACGCTGGAACGCGCCACCAATACGATGATCGCGGTGCAGCGTGCCACGCTGGACAATCTCTACGAAGCCGTCGTGGTCTACGGCTCGGATGGCCGGCTGTCGCTCTACAACCGCGCCTTTGCCCAGCTCTGGCAGATCGACCCCGACCTGCTCAATCGCCAGCCGCACATCACCGAAGTGCTGGAAGCGGCCCGGCCGCTCATGCAGCGCGGGCCGGACTGGAACCAGATGCGCGAACGCCTGGTCGACAGCTTCGCCAGCCGCAAGGCCAGCCGCGGCCGGCTGGAACGCGGCGACGGCGCCGTGATCGACTATGCCTCGGTGCCGCTGCCCGACGGTGCGGTGCTTTACACCTACCTCGATGTCAGCGCCAGCATCCGCATCGAACGCGCCCTGCGAGAACGCAACGAGGCGCTGGAACGCACCGACCGCATGAATGCAGCCTTCATCAGCAACATCACGCACGACCTGCGCTCGCCGCTCGGCACGCTGATCAGCATGACGGAGGTTCTGGCGCAGGGCATCCTGGGTCCGATGAATGCGCGGCAGGAGGAGTATTGCAGCGACATCATGCGCACCTCGCGCGATCTGCTGCGCCTGCTGGATGACATCATCGCCATCGCGACAATCGAGGTCGGCCAGATGGCGCTGGAGCCGGCCGCGCTGAAACTGGACGTCCTGTGGCGAGAGGATGCCGCCCAGTGGCAGGAGCTGGCCGAGCGCCGCGCCATCGCCGTCGACCTACCCGATCTGGTGCCCGACAGCGTCGTAACCGGCGACAGCCAGCGCCTGCGCCAGGCGCTCGACAGCGTGATGGCGGCCGCGTTGGACGGCACGCCGCAAGGCGGGCGCGTCACGATCCAGGTGGCGCGCGATGGCGATGCCCTGCTGGGGCTGCGCATCGAATGCCATAGCGGCGGGCTCAGCCCGGTCCAGCCGCGCGAGGTCTTTGCCGATCTGGTCGATGCATCCGAACCGCGGCATGCCCGCGCCAATCTCTCGCTGGTAGTTGCCCGCGGCCTGTTCGACCTGCATGGCGCCAGACTCCGGCAGGATGTCGCCGGAGATGGCAGGCAGGCGGTGGAAATTCTGCTGCCCTGCCGGGCGCCAGAGGCCGAGCGCCAGATTGCGGCGCTGTCCGCCCGTCAGTAGAGTGCCGACATGCCCGTGATTCGCAGTCTGACGCTGCCTGACGAGGCGGCCACCGCCGCGTTGGCCGCAGGCCTGGCGCCGCTACTGCGCCCGGGCGACGCGCTGCTGCTAGAAGGGCCGCTGGGCGCAGGCAAGACCAGTTTCGCCCGCGCCCTGATCCGCAGCCTCTGCGGCCAGGGCATGGAAGTTCCAAGCCCAAGCTTCAACATCGTGCTGACCTATGACGCTCCGCAGGCGACCCTGTGGCATTTCGACCTTTACCGCATCGCCGATCCGCGCGAACTGGACGAGCTTGGCCTCGACGAGGCCCTGCAGGATGGCATCGTGCTGATCGAATGGCCCGAGCGGCTCGGCCAGCACCCGCCGGCCGGCGCCCTCACCCTGCGGCTCGCACCGCTCGATTCAACCCCGGCCGCCCGCCGCGCCGACCTGATCGGTGATGCGTCATGGACGGCCCGCCTTGCCCCGCTGCCGGTTTCCGCCCATGTCTGACTCTTCCGTGCCGACCCGCGATGTCCTGGCCCGTGATTTCTTGGCCCGTACCGGCTGGAGCGCGGCCAGCCGGGCGAAGCTGGCCGGCGACGCCTCCTTCCGCAAATACGAGCGCCTGCATCTGGATGGTCGCGCGGCCGTGCTTATGGACGCGCCGCCGCCGCAGGAAGATGTGCGCCCCTTCCTCAGGATCGCCCGACTGCTACTACAGCACGGCTACAGCGCGCCGCGCATCATGGCCGAAGATCCCGAGCATGGCTTTCTGCTACTGGAGGATCTGGGCGACGACCTCTATGCCAGCCTGATCCGTCAGGGCCACGCCGAATTGCCGCTGTATGAAGCTGCGATCGACTTCCTGCTCGACCTGCACCGCCATGCCGCGCCCGCCGATCTGGCACCCTACGATGAGGCGCGGCTGATCGACGAGCTTGGCCTGTTCACCGACTGGTACCTGCCGGCGCTGACCGGCGGCGAGACGCCCGAGGCGCTGCGGCGCGAGTTCCTGGCCCTGTGGCGGGCATTGGCCCCGGAGGTCTGCCTGCCGCCGCGCATTCTGGTGCTGCGCGATTTTCATGCCGAGAACCTGATCTGGCTGCCGCAGCGCGCCGGCGCCGCCTGCGTCGGCCTGCTCGATTTTCAGGATGCCGTGGCCGGCCACCCGGCCTACGATCTTGTCTCGCTGATCGAGGATGCCCGCCGCGATGTAGCTCCCAAACTGGCCGAGGCCATGCTGCGGCGCTATATAGCCGGCAGCGGCAGCGATGATGCCGGCTTCCGTCGCGCCTGCGCCATCCTGGGCGCACAACGCAACCTGCGCATCATCGGCATCTTCACGCGGCTGTGGAAACGCGATGGCAAGCCGCATTACCAGGCCTTCATGCCGCGGATGTGGCGCCTGGTCGAACGCGATCTGGCCCATCCCGCGCTTGGCGACCTGCGGCGATGGGTCGACGCGACCGTACCGGCCGCGCTGCGCGCCAGTCCCCTGCCCGGCCTACCGGCCCTCAGCCGCGCCTCATGATCGCCGTGCCGGAAACCGCGATGGTTCTGGCCGCCGGTTTCGGCACCCGGCTGCGGCCGCTGACCGATCGCATGCCCAAGCCCCTGATCCCGGTGGCAGGCCGCAGCCTGCTCGACCGCTGCCTCGACAGACTGGTCGAAGCCGGCGTACGGCGCGCCGTGGTCAACATCCACTGGCTGGGCGGACAGATCCGCGACCACCTGGCGCAGCGCCACGACATCGCCATCGCGATCTCGGATGAGAGCGATCTGCTGCTGGAAACCGGCGGTGGCATCGCCAAGGCCTTGCCCCTGCTGGATGGGAAACCGTTCTTCGCCGTCAATGCGGACCTGATCTGGCGGGACCAAGCCGAACCGGCCCTGCTGCGCCTGGCGCAGGCTTTCGATCCGGCACGGATGGATGCCCTGCTGCTGCTGCAGCCACGCGAGCAGGCCATCGGCCATGCCGGACCCGGCGATTTCGTGATGGGCGCCGATGGCCGGCTGGCACGCCGCCGTGAGCAGCCAACCGCGCCCTATGTTTTTACCGGCGTCCAGATTCTTCTGCCGCATCTGTTCCGCGACACGCCGGTCGGACCGTTTTCGCTCAACCTGATCTATGATCGTGCCATCGCCGCCGGCCGCCTCTACGGCCTGGCGCATCGCGGGCTGTGGTTGGATGTCGGCAACCATGAAGGTCTGGCGGCGGCCCAGGCTCAGCTTGACGGTCATGGCGACTGAGCCCGCCGTCTTCACCATCGCGCCAGGCCGGCCGTTTCTCGACCTGATCGCGGCCGGCGTGCTGCAGCGCTGGGGCAAAGAACCTGTCGCCCTCTCCCGCATCACCATCCTGCTGCCGACGCGGCGCGCCTGCCGTGCCTTGAGCGAGGCGTTTCTGCGCCTGGGCGACGGCGCCGCCCTGCTGCTGCCACGCATCCGGCCGCTCGGCGACATCGACGAGGATGAACTGGAACTGCGCGGCATTGGCGGCGACGGGGATGCCCTGCCTTTCTCGACGCTGGACCGCAATCTGCTGCTGGCCCGACTGGTGCTGGCCTCTCCGCTCGCCGGGAGCGACCCCGCCACCGCCCTGCGGCTGGCGCAGGAACTCGGACACCTGCTCGATGCGGTCGCCACCGAGGAAACCACCCTCGACAGACTGCCCGAACTGGTGCCGCTGGAACTCGCAGGCCACTGGCAGCAGACACTCGATTTCCTGCAGGTGATCCGGCATGCCTGGCCGGCCATCAAGGCCGAACAGGGCCGACTGGATGCGGCCGAATATCGTCAGCGGCTGACCCAGCGCTGGATCGAACATTGGCAGAGCGATCCGCCCGCCGATCCGGTTATCGCCGCCGGATCTACCGGCACCATCCCGGCTACCGCCCGGTTGCTGAAACTGGTGGCCAGACTGCCGCAGGGTGCCGTGGTGCTGCCCGGGCTGGATGCCGGCCTGGACGATGCGGCCTGGCAGGGCGCGCGCGACGAACCGACCCACCCCCAGCATGCCCTGGCGCATCTACTCGATGCCATGGGCGTGCTGCGCAGCGAGGTCAAACCATGGCCTGCGGATGATGGGGCCGCCGCCACGGAGAATGCGCGCGCCGCCCTGCTGTCTTGCGCCCTGCTGCCGCCGGGCGAAACCCATCGCTGGCGCGGCCTATCGGATGCGATACCCGAAGATGCCTTCCGCGATTTCCAGCGCATCGAGGCGCCTGGGCCGCGCGAGGAGGCCCAGGCCATCGCATTGGCGATGCGCGAGACCCTGGAGCAGCCCGGCCGCACTGCAGCCCTGATCACCCCAGATCGCATGCTGGCCCGCCGCGTGACGTCTGAACTGGCCCGCTATGGCATCGCGGTGGATGATTCCGCCGGCCGTCCCCTGGCCCAGACGCCAGCGGCCGTGTTCATGCGCCTGATCGCCGAGGCGGTGGCGCATGATTTCGACGACGTGGCCTTGCTCGCCCTGCTCAAGCATCCCTTCTGCCGCCTGGGACTGCCGCGCCAGAAGGTGCTGCGCTGGACACGAGGGATCGAGCGCAAGGTTCTCCGCCGCAGCCAGCCAAGGCAGGGGCTGGCCGGATTGGCCGCACTGCTGGCCGAACATGCCGAACTGCTAATGCCGCTGGCACGGCTGCAGGCGGCCGTCGCGCCGCTGGTTGCCGCGATGCAGCAGGATGAAGCCGCGCTGCGCGACCTGCTGGAGGCGCAGTTGAGTGCCGCCGAGGCGCTGGCGCAGGCAAGTGAGGATGAACCGCTGTCGCTGTGGCAGCACGAGGATGGCGAGTGCCTGCATAACCTGATCGACAGCCTGCTGAATGCCGCTTCGCTATTCGGCTCGCTGACGACGGCGGCATGGCCGCGGCTGCTTGAGGCGCTGCTGGAAGGCCAGATGGTGCGCCCGCGTTACGGACGGCACCCGCGCCTGTTCATCTGGGGCCTGCTGGAAGCACGGCTGCAGCATGCCGACCGCATCATCCTGGGTGGCCTGAACGAAGGCACCTGGCCGCCCCAGGCCAGGGAAGACCCCTGGCTAAGCCGCCCCATGCGGCAGCATCTGGGCCTCAGCGCGCCGGAACGCCGGCTGGGGCAGACCGCACAGGATTTCGTACAGGCCGCCTGCAACCGCGACGTGATCGTCACCCGTGCTGCCAAGGTGGATGGCACGCCCACCGTGCCGGCGCGCTGGCTGCTGCGGCTGGATGCCATGCTGAAGGACGACCCGCGCTGGCCGGCAACGCAGTCTCCGCAATATCTGTCCTGGGCCGAATGGCTCGACCGGCCGGCGGCCATGATCAGCATCGAACGGCCCAAGCCCGCTCCGCCGCTGGAGGCCCGGCCGCGCGAATTGTATGTCACGGCCATCGAAAAATGGGTCCGCGACCCCTACGCCGTCTATGCCCGCTATATCCTCGGCCTGCGTCGGCTTGATCCGCCAGGCCAGCCGCCCGATGCCAGGCTGCGCGGCGACGTCATCCACGCCGTGCTGGAAACATTCCTGGCCCGTCATGGCGAGACCCTGCCGGATGACGCGACGGCATTGCCGGAACTGCTCGAACTCGGTCGCACGAAATTCGGCGCATGGCTGGAACGCCCCGAAATCGCCGCGCTGTGGTGGCCCCGTTTCGAGCGCGCCATGCGCTGGTTCCTGACCAATGAGCGCGAGCGCCGCGCCGCCGGATTCCATCCCGCATTGCTGGAGCGCGAGGGCAGTTATGCTTTTGACGCACCCGGCGGCCCCTTCACGTTGAAGGCCAAGGCCGACCGCATCGACCGCAATGCGGCCGATGGCCGCCTGGCGATCCTGGATTACAAGACCGGCCGTCCGCCCTCGCCCAAACAGGTGCAGACCGGCCTGTCGCCGCAGCTCGCGCTGGAAGCGGCCATCGCCACACATGGCGGTTTCGAAGGGCTCGATCCGGCGGGGATTGCCGAACTGGTCTATATCCGGCTCGGCGGCGGCGATCCGCCGGGTGAGGCCAAACCCGTCGAAGGCGGCCGCCCGCCGGTTTCGCCGCCCGACGCCCTCGCGGATGAGGCCCTGGCCCGCCTGCAGGCCTGGGTGGCGGAATTCGACGACCCAACCAAGCCATACCTGTCGCGGCCGCGGCCGCAATTCGTCGATTATGCCGGCGACTACGACCACCTCGCCCGCACAGCCGAGCACGCCGAAGGCGGCGGAGAAGACGCATGAGCGAAAACTCCGAGAACGACCTGCTCGCACATGAAATGGGGCAGCGTGTCGCGGCCGACCCCTCTCTCTCTGCATGGGTTGCAGCAAATGCTGGGGCAGGAAAAACCACTGTCTTGGTCGATCGTGTCACTCGACTGCTGCTGATGGGCACACGGCCAAGCGGCATCCTCTGCCTCACCTTCACCAAGGCCGCCGCCGCCGAGATGCAGATTCGCCTGACAAAACGGTTAGGGAAATGGAGCACGCAAGACGATTTAACCTTGAAGACTGAGCTGTTTAAACTCTTGGGGCGACCAGTAGAAGATTCCGATATTGAAGCGGCGCGCAAGCTGTTTGCCCGCACGCTGGAATCGCCGGGCGGTCTACGGCTGCAGACCGTGCATGCCTTCTGCGAGGCTTTGCTGAAACGTTTCCCAGTCGAAGCCGGCGTGCCGCCGGGCTTCGCCGTCGCCGATGAGGCCGTGACCCGGGAACTCTTCGCGGTGGCGCGCGACCGCGTGCTGGCCGATGGCCTGAAGGATCCGGATTTCCAGGCGGTGATCCGCTTTTTCGCCGAGCGGGTGGACGACACTCGTTTCGGCAACCTGATCAGGGTGCTGCTCGGCAAACGACGCGACCTCGGCCTGCTGCTGCAGGCGCATGGCGGTTCCGCGGCGGCTTCCGGCGCGCTCTATGCCCAGCTTGGCCTGCCGCCTGATGCCACGCGTGAGGCCATGATCGTTGTCCATATCGCCGGCATGGCTATGGCCGATCTGCGCCGCGCGGCGGGCGCGCTGGTTCAGGGTGGCACGAATGACCGCAAACTGGGCGAACCGCTGGCCGGCTGGCTGGCCGCCGATACCCCCACCGAACGCTTCGAGGCGGAATGGCTGGCGCCCTTCTTCACCAAGGATGGCGGGCCGCGCAGCAACCTTGCCAGCAAGGCAGCGCTGAAAGCCGATCCCTCCTGCGCCGATACCCTGAAACAGGAACAGGATCGGCTGATCGCCCTGCAGCAGCAGCTCAACGCCGTGGCCATCGCCGAGGCCACATCGATGCTGCTGCGGCTGGGCGAACGGCTGCTGGAAGCCTATGGCGCGCTTAAAACCGCCCATGGCCTGCTGGATTACGATGACCTGATTCTGAAAAGCCGCGACCTGCTGGTGGAACCCAGCCAGGTGCCGTGGGTAATGTTCAAGCTGGATCAGGGCATCGACCATATCCTGGTCGACGAGGCCCAGGATACCAGCCCCGATCAATGGTCGGTGGTGGCGGCCCTGGCTGAGGAATTCTTCAGCGGTGCCGGCGCGCATGACGGCCCACGCCGCACCATCTTCGCCGTCGGCGACGTCAAGCAATCGATCTACAGCTTCCAGGGCGCACGGCCGCAGGCCTTTCTCGACATGCTGCAGGATTTCCGCCGTCGCGCCGAGGCCGCGAATGAGCAGTTGCGGCGGGTTGAACTGGAAATGTCGTTCCGCTCGACGCCTGCCGTGCTGCAACTCGTGGATGCGGTCTTCGCGCAGGACAAGGCAAAGCCCGGGGTCTTGGAAGACAATCGCCCGCTGCATCACAAGGCAAAACGCGCCGGCGAGGCCGGCCGCATCGAGATCTGGCCGCCGTTCAAACCGGATCCGAAGCCACAGAAAGAGCCCTGGGATGTACCGCTGGATTATGTCGGCCAGAAGGATCCGCGCGTCAGGCTGGCCGAGACCATCGCGGCGCAGATTCGAGGCTGGATCGACGATGAGGATCTGCCCGCCCTTGGCCGGCGCATCCAGCCCGGCGACGTGATGATCCTGGTGCGGCGCCGCGATGTGTTCTTCGAGGCCATGGTGCAGGCACTGAAGAACGTCAACGTACCGGTGGCCGGCGCCGATCGCATGATTCTGGCCGAGCAGGTAGCGGTGCAGGATCTACTGGCCCTGGGGGCATTCTGCCTGCTGCCCGAGGACGATCTCGCCCTGGCAACGGTGCTGAAGGGGCCGCTTTTCAATTTTACCGAGGACGATCTTTTCGCACTATGCTGGCGCCGCCAGCAGCAACGCCTGTGGCACGAATTGCAGCGCCGCGCCCATGAGCGGGTGCACTGGCAGGCCGCCTGCGACGAACTGCGGCAATGGCTCAACCGCGCCGACCTGACGCCGCCCTTCGCATTCTACGGTACTATACTGGGCGCCGATGGCGGGCGGCGCCGGCTGATCGCGCGGTTGGGCAGCCAGGCCAACGAACCCATCGACGAATTCCTCAGTGCCGCGCTGGCCTATGAACGCGAGGCAGCCCCCAGCCTGCAGGGTTTTCTGGACTGGTTCCCGCGCCATGCCGGCGAGATAAAGCGCGATCTCGACCAGGGCCGCAACGAGGTGCGTGTGCTGACCGTGCATGGCGCCAAAGGCCTGGAAGCGCCGGTGGTGATCCTGCCTGATTGCTGCGACCTACCGCAGGACAAGGAGGGCGAGGGCCTGCTCTGGGGCGAGGCGCCGCAGCCGCCTCGCCGGCCGGTGATGGGCGGCCCACGCGCTGCCCAGGCCGTGCCGCAGCTCTATTGGCCCATGCGCAAGGACAGCGACATCGCACTGACCGCCGCCCTGCGCGAGGCCCGCCGCGCCGAGCAGATGGAGGAATACCGCCGCCTGCTGTATGTGGCTCTGACGCGGGCCCGCGACCGGCTTTATGTCTGCGGCTACCTGAATGGCAATACCGTCGACAGCGGCCCACCCAAGGGAAGCTGGTACGATCTGATCGCGGCCGGTTTCGCCACACTGCAGCCGCAGCAATCCATTGCGCTGCCCTGGGGCGATGAAGGCCTGCGCTATGAGACCTTCCCCGACCAGCGGGCAGAGACGCCGCCGTCCCCTGCCGCTGCCGAGCGTTTCATACAGCCGGGCTGGCTGCATCGCCCGCCGCCGCCGGAACCGAGCCCGCCACGGCCGCTCAGCCCCTCGCGTCCGAGCAAGGCCGAACCGCCGCCGCTCAGTCCCGCCGCGCCGGATCGCCACGCCGGCCTGGCACGGGGCAGGCTGATCCATCGCCTGCTGCAGACCCTGCCCGATCTGCCCGAAACGCAGCGCGTGGAGTCCGCGGCGCGTTACCTTGCCCACCCCATGCATGACCTGTCTCGTCAGGCGCAGGCCGAGATCGCCCGTGAGGTTCTTGCCGTTCTGGCCGATCCGGCATTTGCCCCGGTCTTCGCACCCGGCGCACAGGTGGAAGCACCGCTGGTCGGCCGACTGGGCGAACATCTGGTGACGGGCCAGATCGACCGGCTGCTGGTGACCGATACGGCCGTGCTGGTGGTGGATTTCAAGACCAACCGGCCGCCCCCGAAGGATCCCGAGGCAGTCGATCCCGCCTATCTGGACCAGATGGCGCTGTATCGCGGTTTGCTGCAGGCGGTTTTCCCCGACCGTCCGGTGGACGCCGCCCTGCTATGGACCTATGCCCCGCGCCTGATGCCACTGCCCGCGGCCCTGCTGGACCGTCGGCTGGCGAATTTCACCGCAACGTGACTGGTCGGGGCGTGGCCGAATGCCTAGTTTGACCAGCATGATCTTTGGCCGAACCTATTGGCTGCCGGCCGTGCTGGCCGTGCTGCTTTCGTTTACTGCCGTGCCTGCGCGAGCGCAGACGCAGCTTGTGGTGCTCGAACTGTTCACCAGTCAGGGCTGCAACTCCTGTCCACCCGCTGATGCGCTGATGAGCGAATGGCTGAAGCAGCCTGGCGTGCTGCCGATTTCCCTACATGTCGATTACTGGGATTACCTGGGCTGGAAAGACACGCTGAGCCGTAAGGGGCATAATGTCCGGCAAAAGGATTATGCCCGCGGAATCGGCAATCGCCAGATCTATACCCCGCAGGTCGTGGTCGACGGCCAGTTCCAGGCCGTGGGTTCAAACCGCGAAGCCATCGAGATGGCCTTGGCCAAGGCCCGCAAGCAGCAGCATGTTCCGCTTCGCGTCGAACGCACAAAAAATAAGGGCTGGCAAGTCGTGGTGCCGGAGATGCCGAACTGGCAGGGCGAGGCCAAATTGCTGCTCTGCCGCTACGACCGCAAGCACGACGTGACCATCGAGCGCGGCGAGAATCACGGCCGCACCCTCAGCTATCTGAATGTGGCGCGTGCGTGGAACGATTTCGGCCGCTGGAAGGGCGAGGCCGGACGCTATGACGTGCCGGATCTGGAGGCCACCGACTGGAATCGGCAGGGCGCCGTTGTCATGCTGCAGATGCTCAAAGACAACTCCAACGGCCCCATCATCGGCGCCATCGACCTGAAGCCCTAGGCCGATCCGGCCTGCCGCGACGATCATTGACAGGATCGCCCCCTCGCCCGAAGCTTGGCCGCTGATGGAAGGGAGGGTTCGACTTGGCGGTGATCCAGCGGATCGAACATCGCATGCGGCTGGCCGATCGCAATGATCTGCCGCGGCTGCTTGAAATAGCGCAGGCCGCTTTGCCCGATGCGGCAAAGCTGGATTTTCTTGCCCTCCAGGTTGAACAATCCCTGTTCCTGGCGGAATGGCGCACCGCCATTGACGGATTTGCCGTGTTTCTGCCCCTGCAGGACAGCCTGCTGATCCATCGCCTCGCGGTGGCGGAGGAGGCCCGCGGGCGCGGCCTGGGCGGCTGGATGCTGGATGTCGCCGGCCATCATGCCCGCCAGCTTGGCTTGCAGGCTGTGGAGGTGCAGCGCGGCGCCGAGGATCATGACACCATCGCCTGGCTGCGACGGCGCGGTTTCAGTGCCCTGCCCCATGGCGGGAACCGACTCTATCTGCGCCGCCCCGCCTGAAGACCGGAAATGCGAAGGAATCCCCGATGACCGAAACGAAAACCGCCCTGCTGCCGTCCAGCACCATTCTGATGTTGCGCGATGGCGCGGCCGGCCTTGAGGTATTCATGGTCAAGCGTCATCACGCCATCGATTTCGCTTCTGGCGCCATGGTGTTCCCCGGCGGCAAGCTGGCGCGGGGCGACAGCGATCCGGTGCTGCAAGGCCGCCACGCCCGGCCGGGCGCTTTCGAGCCCGCGCTGACCCCGTTCGCCTTCGGCGCGATCCGCGAGGCCTTCGAGGAATCCGGCCTGCTGCTCGCCCGTCCCAAGGGGGATGGCCGGCTGCTATCGGCCGATCGCGCCGCCGCTCTGAAATCCTGGCGCGAACCGCTCAACCGCGGCGACAAGTCGCTGCGTGATCTGGCCGAGACGGAAAACCTGGATTATGCCCTCGACTGCATGGTGCCGTTCGCACACTGGATCACGCCCGAGGTGATGCCCAAGCGTTTCGACACCTGGTTCTTCCTGGCGCGCGCACCGGAAGGCCAGATCGGCGCCCATGACGGCAGCGAGTCGGTGGATTCGGAGTGGATCGCGCCGCAGGACGCGCTGGACGCCTGGGAGGCCAAGACCCGCACCATCGTTTTCGCCACTCGCATGCAGCTTGTTAAACTGGCCCGCGCCCGCAGCGTGGACGAAGCGTTGGCGCAGGCCGGGCAGACGCCGATCGTCGACGTCATGCCGGTGCTGGACAAGGAAAGCTTCTCCGAGCCGCATCTGCGCATTCCGGCCGAGGCCGGCTATGGCGTGACGGAAGTGCCGCTCAGCCGGGTTGGGATGTAGCCCCCAAGCCTACAGGGATTTTTCCAGCATTCGCGCCAGCCGCTGGGCGAAACCGACCGGATCGACAAGCGGTTCGCCTTCCGCCAGCCGTGCTTGGTCGAGCAGCAGCAGGGCCGCATCGGCCAGCGCATCCACCGCGCCTGGCTGCTGTGCGCGGGCCGCCAGCGCCCTGATCAGGGCATGGCCGGGGTTAATCTCGAGGATGCGCGGGCTGGCCCGGTCGAGTTTCTGATGCAGGCGCAGCAGGCGCTCCAGATGCATGTCCAGATCACCATCGGCTGCCACCAGGCAGACGGCGCTGTCGGTCAGGCGCCTGGATTCGCGCACATCCTTCACTGCATCGCCCAAAACCTGCTTCAGTGCCGCGATCAGCGTGCCCAGTGCGGCACCCTCGACCTTCTCGCCATCCTCCGGCTTCATCTCGCCGGCATGCTGCACGGTATCCAGGTCGGCGCCGGCACGAGTCGCCGATTTCACCGGCTTGCCGGCATAGTCCTGCACCACCGACAGCCAGAAATCGTCCACCGGGTCGGTCAGCAAGAGCACTTCCACACCCTTGGCACGAAAGCCTTCAAGCTGCGGGCTGCGCTTGAGCTGCTCGAGCTGGTCGCCGTTGATCACGTAAATTGCATTCTGGCCGTCTTTCATGGCCGCGACATAATCGTCCAGCGATACCCAGCCCTCGCGCGCCGACGAGCGGAATCGCGCCAGCTTGAGAAGCTGAGCGCGATGCTCGACATCCTCATAGATGCCTTCCTTCAGCACGGCGCCGAAATTCTCCCAGAAACCGGCATAGGCGGCCTCATCCGCTCCGGCCTTCTTCTCCAGCTCACTCAGGACCCGCCGGGTAATCGCCTGGCGGATCCTGGCCACCACCGGATTATGCTGCAGCATCTCGCGACTGACGTTCAGCGGCAGGTCGGCGGAGTCGACCACGCCGCGCAGAAAGCGCAGCCAGGCCGGCACCAGTTCGTCGCAGCGGTCGGTGATGAAGACGCGGCGGACATAGAGCTTCAGCGCCGACTTCCGCGCGGGATCGAATAAATCGTGCGGCCGCATGCCCGGCACGAACAGCAGCAGCGTGTAGTCCAGCTTGCCCTCGGCACGGGCATGCAGCGTCAGCCAGGGATCGTCGAAGGCATGCGCGACGTGGTGATAGAAATCCTTGTACTGCTGTTCGCTGATTTCCGATTTCTGGCGCGACCACAGTGCGCTGGCGGCATTCAGCGTCTCCGTCCCGTCACTGTCCTTCAGCAGCACCGGCAGCGCGATATGGTCGGAATAGGCCTTGACGACCTGACGCAGGCGAGCGGGATCGAGGAACTCGTCTTCTCCGTCGCGCAGATGCAGCACGATGGTGGTGCCACGGCCCTCGCGTTCAGCCTCGCCGATGCTGAATTCGCCCGAGCCGTCGGAGACCCAGCGCCACGCCTTCGTCTCGCCGGCCTTGCGCGAGATCACCTCCACCTTCGCCGCCACCATGAAGGCGGAATAGAAGCCGACGCCGAACTGACCGATCAGCGCCATATCCCTAGCCGCATCACCGCTGAGCGACGAGACGAATTCGCCGGTACCCGAGCGGGCGATGGTGCCTAGATTGGCGATCAGCTCGTCGCGGTCCATGCCGATGCCGTTATCGGCAACGCTCAAGCTACGACCGGCCTTGTCAGGGGCGATGACGACCTTCAGCTCGGCATCGCCTGCCCACAGATCCGCATCGGTCTGGGCGGCAAAGCGCAGCTTGTCGCAGGCATCGGATGCATTGGAGATCAGCTCGCGAAGGAATATCTCCTTCTGGCTGTATAGGGCATGGGTGACGATATGGAGAAGCCGCGTCACCTCGGCCTGGAAATGCATGGTCTGGTCGGTCATCGCTGCGCCTCCCGTCTGATGCGTTACCCCTTTTTTTCGTCCTTCTTTTCCGGCTCGATCAGGTCGGCCAGCTTGCGGGTCAGGTCGCGCGCCATTGACTCCGAAACCAGATAGGCCCAGCCGGTCACCCGGCGCATGGCGGCATTGACCTGCTTCTCCGCCTCTTCCGGCGCCAGCAGGTCCTTGCTGCCGGCATTTGGCTTGGCCAGGGCGGCATCGAAACTGGCCGCGATGGTGATCCAGGCCTTTTTGCCGTCTTCGGCCGGAGCGGCCCTCACCACCACCTTCACGCCATCCAGCGTAATGATCTCAGTAACTGTGGCCTTGGAGAAATCATGGTCACTTTCCTTGGCGACATCGTCGAAGGTCAGATAGGCCAGCGCGCCGGCGACGGCATTCACGTCGTAGGCCGAGGCGATCTTCATGCCCTTGGGGAGATCGGCCAGCAGGAAATCGACCGACGAACCGTCGGTCTTGTCCGGACCGCGCACCACCCGCAGCACGCTGCCATCGGGATGGGTGACGGTGGCCGAGGCGACACGGGCGCGGTCGATCTTGATCAGGTCCTTCACCAGCCATTGTACCGGATCGGCCGGCAGTTCAAGGATGCCCTGGGCCAGCCAAGCGCGCGCCTCCTCGGGCTTGCGCACATGCACCTGGCCGGGCTTGCCGCCCACCGGATAGCTCTTGGTCTTGCCGACGATCACGGCGGCGATGGATTTCGTGTCGGGATCGACCAACCGCACCAGGATCGGCCCGGGGTCCGACTTGGCGGCCTCATCGGCCGGCTGGTACTTGTCGGGCTCGGAGACCTGCAGCCGGTCGTAATGCGCGGGCTTGTCGGTCCGCGGCTCGATGGTTTCCAGGCCGGCAATACCCAGCACGTTCTTGCGCACCAGATCGGCCCGCACCGGATAATCGTTGCGGCTCGGCATGGTCCAATGCTCGGCATCGGCGCCGCGCTCGATGCGGAACAGCGCCTTGGGTGTCGCGATCTCGAGCGAGGCGACATCGTTTACCTTTGACATCAAGCCGGGAAACAGCGGCTTCGGCGTGAAATCGGCTTCAGTCGCATTGTCGCGCGAGCTGGCCAGCCACCAGCCGGCGCCGCCCAGCACCACGGCGGCGGCAACCAGGATCGCCCAGGTTTTGTTACGCATCTGCATCGCCATGCTCCCTGACTCTCATCAGCCTTCCAGGGCGCGCCGGATGCGCCGGCGGCGCCAGGCAATCGCCAGACCAACCGCCACCAGCGCAGCCAGCAGCGGCATCAGGCCGATATTGATGAACTTCACCAGCAATTGCAGGCTTTCGATGTCGCGGTTCAATTCACGCTGCACGCCGCGCAGCTCGCGCCGCGTATTCAGCAGATCGTCCCGGAACGCATCCATCGCCGCCTGCTGTTCGGCGCTCAGCAGGGCATTGGTCTGTTCCTGCGCCTTCGACTGCAGGTCGGCAAGCTGCTTCTGCGTCGCCTCAAGCTTCTGCTCCAGGGCGCGCTGCTGGGCAAGGAACTGCTGCTCGGCCTGACGGCGCATGTTGTCGATCAGCTCGAAGGGTCGCTGCGACCGGCCGCGGCTGCGCAGGCCGATCAGGTCCCCGGAGCCCGACATGTTGTCGATGGCATTGACCAGAAGATCGGCATTGGCGGCAATCGGCACATACAGGTTCTGGCCGAACATCTGCTGGCTGCGGACCCAGAAGCGGTCATCCAGCAGGTCGGCGTCGGTCACCAGCAGCACATTGATCGGCTGCGCGCTTTCCGTCACCTGCGCTGCCGCCGGTTTCTGCTCGGCCGGCTTGTCGCCCTGCCTGGCCTCCGCGGCCGGGGCGCCGTTCGGGAAGGCGGTTTTGGCCGGGCCGCTGATGCGCGCGGCCAGGATGTAGGTCTCGCCGGTCGGCTTGAATTTTTCGGCCAGCACCTGCGGGTTCGGATCGCCCTGCAGATCGGACGTATCCATCAGCATGGCCTGGTTCGACGAGGTGATCAGCGGCGCAAGCGTGGTGGTGGCACCGTCCAGCTTGCGGATCGCGCCCATCGAGGCGGCATTGATCTGCGTGAGATCGGCGGTGACGACATCATCCTGCTTCAGCCGCTCGCCCGGGATGGCCAGCCACGGGATGTAGTCGACCACGGCGGCCGGTCCGCTGCGCCCGGTCTGCACGCGCTGGGCCAGCGCCAGGTCGGCGACGAATTTGCCCGGAACCACCTCGACACCCCAGGCCTTGAACAGCTCGGGGAGCAGCGACGACTGGTCGCCGCCCGGCATCGGCTGGCCGGTCATCGGATTGGGCATCGCCGCCATCGTCTCCGAATAGGGATCGGCGAAGACGATCAGCCGGCCACCTTTCAGCACGAACTGGTCCACGGCATACTGCGACTGCGGCGAAAGATCCTTGGGATGCGCCAGGATCAGGACCGACAGCTTGTCGTCGATCTCCTCGGGCTTGGAGGCATCCAGCATCTTCACGTCGAAGAACTGCTTGATCTGGTCCAGAATCAGGTAGGGCTGCGACTGGCCACGCATCGCCGCCATCATGCCGCCCGGGCCGTATTCCAGCGGCAGACTGCCGAGGATGCCGATCGTCGGCTTCTTCGGGTTGCTCAGCCCGTAGATCAGCTTGGTCAGATCGTATTCGAGAAACTGCTCTTTTTCGGCCTGAAAGAAGGGGATGGTCTGCTGCTGGTCCAACGTGTTGGAGGCCACCAGGCCGAAATAGAACTGCCCGCCCGGCAGGTTGGCGCCCTGCAGCCCGGCCTGTACGGCGCGGTCCTCGGCTTCGGTGAAGGGCTCGGGGTCGATTACCTCCAGCCGCAGCATGCCGTTCGACAGCGCTACGTAGCGTTCCAGCAGCTCGCGCACGCGGGTGCCATACTGCTTGAGCTGGGGCGCATTGGTGGCCAGCTTGTCGGAGAAGAACAGGCGCAGCGTGATCGGCTCGGGAATCGCCTTCAGCACATTCCGCGTGCCATCCGACAGGGTGTACAGGCGCGCCTCGGTCAGGTCGATGCGCGTATCCCGCAGGCCCTGATTGACGATGATGTTGACGGCGAAGAACACCGCGAAGGCGGCGATCAGGCCGGTGCCGGTGAGAAGGGCTTTGCTGCCGGTTTTCATGATGCGATCTCAGCCCGCTTTCTTGAAATCGACGACGACGGCGGTGGCATAGAGCCAGACCACGATCAGGGAGATGAAGAACACCAGGTCGCGCAGGTCGATCACGCCCTCGGTGATGGCATTGAAATGCCCGAGGAAGCTGAAGGAGGCGATGGTGTCGACCACCAGCGCCGGGGCCCAGCCCTGGAAGAAGCTGAGCACCATCGGCGCGCCGGAAACGGTGAAGATGAAGCAGACCAGCACGGCGACGACGAAGGCGATCACCTGGTTCTTGGTAACGGCCGACATGCAGCTTCCAATCGCTAGATAGGCACCCGCCATCAGCAGGCTGCCGATATAGCCGGCCAGGATCACGCCGTTGTCGGGCGAACCCAGCCAGTTGACCGTGAGCCAGAGCGGGAAGGTCAGCGCGAGCGCGATGCCGGCAAAGGCCCAGGCGGCGAGAAACTTGCCGGCCACCGCGGCCCAGAGCGGAATCGGCAGGGTCAGCAGCAGTTCGATGGTGCCGGCCTTGCGCTCCTCGGCCCATAGCCGCATGGCGATGGCCGGCAGGAAGAACAGATAGAGCCAGGGGTGGAACAGGAAGAAGGCCTTGAGGTCGGCCTGGCCGCGCTCGAAGAACTGGCCGAGATAAAAGGTGAAGATGCCGGCGGTGAACAGGAATACCACGATGAAGACATAGGCCACCGGGGTGGCGAAATAGCCGGCGATTTCGCGGCGGAAGACAGCGAGCATGGGCTTCATAGCGAGTATCCTGATCAGGCCGCGCGGGCTTGCGTTACTTGGCGGAAGGCGGCGTCGAGCTTGCCGGGCGCAGCAAGGATGTCGCCGATGCGCCAGCCAGCGCTGCCCTCGGGCCGCCCCTCGGCGACGATGCGGCCACGGGCGATCACGATGGCACGGCTGCACACCGCCTCCACCTCTTCGAGGATATGGGTGGAAATGATAATGGCCTTGTCGCGGGCCATGGCCTGGATCAGGCCGCGTACCTCGTGCTTCTGGTTCGGATCGAGGCCGTCGGTCGGCTCGTCCAGCACCAGCACGGGCGGATCGTGCAGGATGGCCTGGGCCAGGCCGACACGGCGCTTGTAGCCCTTGGAAAGGGTGTCGATCGGCTGGTCCAGCACATCCTTGATGTTGACTTGGTCGATCACCTTGTCCAGCCGCCAGTCACGGTCCTTGCCGTTCATGCCACGCACATCGGCGATGAAATCCAGAAAGCCGCGCGCCGTCATGTCGGCATAACTGGGCGCGCCTTCGGGCAGGTAGCCGATGTTGGCCTTGGCCGCCAGCGGTGCGGCCTCCACGTCATGGCCACAGACCAAGATGCTGCCCGCGGTTGGGCTCAGGAAACCGCACAGCATCTTCATGGTGGTGGATTTGCCGGCGCCATTGGGCCCGAGGAAGCCGAGCACCTCGCCCTTGGCGAGGCTGAAACTGATATGGTCTACGGCGGTGAAGGGACCGAATTGCTTGACCAGATTTTTTATGTCGATCATCGTTTTACTTCATCCCCTGCCAGCCCGGGACGGCCCCCGCCCCGCGGCGCCCGCTAGATAAGTGTTTCCATGCCCCCGGTTCAAGTCCCCCATGACATTTTGCGACCGTCCAAGCCCCTCACAGGCCTGTGAAATCGGTTTCCGGATGCCATAATTCCGCCATGATCGACGACCCGCCCTCACCCGCTCCCCCTTCGCCCTGTACGAAGGTCTGCAGCATCGACCGCCATACCGGCTGGTGCCTGGGCTGTTTCCGCACCGGCGAAGAGATCGGGGCCTGGCCCATGCTGGATGCCGCCGGCAAATGGGCCCTGCTGGAGCGGCTGGCCGAGCGGCGGCAGCGGGCGGGCGCAGGCTGATGCCCGCCTTCCTGCTCAAGCGCCTCGCCACCCTGCTCGCTACCCTGCTGGCCACCTCGGTGATCGTCTTTCTGGTGCTGGAGATCCTGCCCGGCGACCCCGCCCTCCTGGTGCTGGGCATCGACGCCACCGACGAGCAGCTTGCCGTCTTCCGCCAGGAATACGGACTCGACCGGCCGGCGCTGGAGCGTTACCTGCACTGGATCGGCAACCTGCTGGCCGGCGATTTCGGCATCTCCTACGCTTACAAGACGCCGGTCTGGCCGCTGATCGCCGAACGTCTGGCCCTGACATACCCGCTCGCTCTCTTCGCCATGCTGCTCACCGTCGTGCTTGCGCTGGGCCTCGGCGTGTTTGCCGCCGCCAATCACAACAAGCCAGGCGATGTGGTGATCATGGGCATCAGCCAGCTCGGCATCTCGATCCCGAATTTCTGGTTCGGCCTGCTGCTGATCCTGCTGTTCGCCGTCAACCTCGGCTGGCTGGCAGCCGGCGGCTTCCCGGGCTGGCGGGCCGGCTTCGGCCCGGCGATGCTCAGCCTGATCCTGCCCGGCATCTCGCTGGCCGTGGTGCAGGCCGCCATCCTGGCGCGCATCACCCGCTCGGCCGTTCTGGAGGTGCTGCGCGAGGATTTCGTGCGCACGGCCCGGGCGAAGGGCCTCAGCCGCAGCCAGGCCCTGTGGCGCCATGTGCTGCGTAACGCCCTGATCCCGGTGGCCACCGTGATCGGGCTGCAATTCGGAAATCTGCTGACCGGCACCATCGTGGTGGAACAGGTATTCTCCCTGCCCGGCCTGGGCCGGCTGGTCTTCCAGGCCATCAGCAACCGCGATATTGAGGTGGTGAAGGCCGCCGTGATCCTTCTGGCCTTCACCGTTGTGGCGGTGAATTTCGTGGTCGACGTGCTGTATGCGGTGATCGACCCGCGCCTGAAGGTGCGCGATGTCTAAGGCCGGCACCATCATGCGTCATGCCCTGCGCCACCGCAGCTTTGCAGTCGGCGTGCTGCTCTCGGGTCTTGTTGTGGGCATGGCGCTGCTGTCGATGGTGTGGACGCCTTATGCGCCCACCGCAATGAACATCCGCAAGCGCCTGGCCCTGCCCTCGGCCGAGCACTGGCTCGGGACCGACAGTTTCGGCCGCGACGTGCTCTCGCTGGTCCTCGCCGGCGCACAGAATTCCCTGCTGGTCGGCCTGGTTGCCGTCGGCATAGGCCTTACGCTCGGCAGCATGCTGGGACTGCTTGCGGCCGCGCGACGCGGCTGGATCGAGGAAGTGGTGATGCGGTTCGCCGATTTCACCTTTGCCTTTCCGGCCATCCTTTCGGCCATTCTGCTTGCGGCCGTGTTCGGGCCCAGCACGATGAACTCCATCGTCGCCATCGCCATCTTCAATATCCCCGTGTTTGCCCGCGTGGTGCGCGGCTCGGCCAACGCGATCTGGGCTCGCGACTTCATCCTGGCCGCCCGCAGCGCCGGCAAGGGCGGTTTTCGCATCACGCTGGAACATGTGCTGCCCAACATCATGGCCGTGATCGTGGTGCAGGCCACCATCCAGTTCGCGCTTGCCATTCTGGCCGAGGCAGCGCTGTCGTATCTCGGGCTGGGCACGCAGCCGCCGACGCCGTCCTGGGGTCGCATGCTGAACGAGGCGCAGACCATGGTTTTCCGCGCGCCCTATCTCGCCGTGTTCCCCGGCCTGGCAATCGCGATTGCCGTTCTTGGCTTCAATCTGCTGGGCGATGGCCTGCGCGATCTGACCGATCCGCGACTGTCGCGGCAGCGGTGACGCAATGGATCGAGATACGATGACCGAAACCCTGCTCGCCGTGCGTGACCTGCGCGTGACGCTGGCCACCGCACGCGGCCCGGCCGAAGCCGTGCGCGGCCTGGACTTCACCCTGCGGCGCGGCGAGACGCTGGGTATCGTGGGTGAATCGGGCTGCGGCAAGTCGCTCACCGCCTTGGCCCTGATGGGCCTGCTGCCAGACAATGGCCATGCCGACGGCAGCGTGCTGTTCCGTGGCGACGATATCCTGCGATACGACGAACGCCGTCTGTGCGACCTGCGCGGCAATCGCCTGGCGATGATCTTCCAGGAGCCGATGACCTCGCTCAACCCGCTGCATCGCATCGGCGATCAGATCGCCGAGCCGCTGCAGCAGCATCTCGGCCTCGGTCGCCGGCAGGCTTACGAGCGCGCGGTGGAACTGTTGGACCGCGTCGGCATCCCCAATCCGCGCGCACGACTGGAATCCTATCCGCACCAAATGTCGGGCGGGCAGCGTCAGCGCGTGATGATCGCCATGGCGCTGGCCTGCAACCCTGACATCCTGATCGCCGACGAGCCGACCACCGCGCTGGACGTCACCATCCAGGGCCAGATTCTCGACCTGATCCGCAAGCTGGTGGACGACAGCGGCATGGCGCTGATCCTGATCAGCCACGATCTGGGTGTGATTGCCGAAACGGTCGACCGCGTGCTGGTGATGTATGCCGGACGCGCCGTCGAGACCGGGCCGGTGCGCGAGGTCTTCGCCGGCCTGCGCCATCCTTACGCGCGTGGCCTGTTCGCTGCCATGCCGCGGCTGGCAGCGGGCCAGTCCCATCCCCGCCCCCGCCTGCCCACCATCCCCGGCGTGGTGCCCGACCTGCGCGACCTGGGCGCGGCCTGCGCCTTCGCCCCGCGCTGCACGCTGGCCGAACCGCGCTGCAGCAACGACTTCCCGCCTCTGGTGCCGGTGGGACCGCAGCATGAGGCGGAATGCTGGCGCACCGACATGACGCGGGAACGGCCATGACCGCCCTAGTCCAAATTCACGACACCCATAAGGCATATCCCCTGCCTGGCAGCCTGCCGTTTTCGCCGGCGCACAAAGTCCATGCTGTCAATGGCGTTTCCCTGGAAATCAGGGCCGGCGAGAATCTCGGCGTGGTGGGTGAGTCGGGCTGCGGCAAATCCACGCTGGCGCGGCTCGTCATGGCCCTGGAACGCCCCGACCGGGGCAGCATCCGCGTCGCCGGCCGCGATCTGAACAGCCTCAGTGCTGCCGACCTGCGCGCGGCACGGCGCGATTTCCAGATGGTGTTCCAGGATCCCTACGGCTCGCTCGACCCGCGCCTGACCGTGGCCCGCATCGTCGCCGAGCCGCTGGACGCGCTGGAACGGCTGGAAAGAGCCGAACGACACGCACGCATCGCCGAGGCCCTGGAAACCGTCGGCCTGCGGCCGGCCGACATGGACAAGTACCCGCACGAATTTTCCGGCGGCCAGCGCCAGCGCATCGCCATCGCGCGCGCGCTCATCACGCGGCCGAAACTGATCGTGGCAGACGAGGCCGTCTCGGCGCTGGATGTTTCGGTGCAAGCCCAGGTGCTCAACCTGATGGCCGAACTGCAGGAGCGTCATGGCGTAACCTACCTGTTCATCAGCCATAACCTGGCCGTGATCGATCAGCTCTGCCCGAAAGTGGCAGTGATGTATCTCGGTCGCGTGGTGGAACACGGCGATACCGCAGCGATCTTCAGCCGTCCGGCACATCCCTATACTGAGGCGCTACTGGCCGCCTTGCCACAACCTGCACCGCCGGCACCCGGCACCCGCCGCCGGCACGCCCTGCTGCAAGGCAATCCGCCCAGCCCGACCCAGCTGCCAAGTGGCTGCGCGCTGGCCGAACGGTGTCGTTACGCCGACGCGCGATGCCGCAGCGAAACGCCTCTTCTGCGGCGCATGCCCGATGGCCGCGAAGCCGCCTGCCACAAGGCCGAAGCGCTTATTTCCGTGCCGGCGTGATGTTCTGCAACGTATAGCCGCGCTGGCGCATGCAGTAATCGGCCAATTCGTATTGCCGCGGACCGCGGTCGAAATATGACGGCGATTCATGGCCCCGATAGAAGGGGGACCAGGGCGGGGCGCCGCGGTTGAAGCCTGTGCCGGTCCAGGGCGGGTAAAGCGGTTTTGACGACATACTTTCGTCAAAGGCCTGCCGCGAGGCGATCTCGGTGCATTCCTTCTCATCCCTGTCGCGCTGGGCTGGCGGCGTGTCGCTGCGTACCCATTCAGTCTGTGCCGTGGCGCAGGCTGCGAGCAGCAGGGGCAGAAGCAGCATTCGCCTCATGGCTTATTGATCGGCACCAGGACATAGCCGCGCTGGCGCATGCAGTATTCAGCCAGCTCATACTGCCGCGCGCCCCGAAGGGCGTATGACACGTTGCGGCCGCCACCTTCCGGTCCACCCTCGGTGATAAACTGGGTTTCGTTGTAAGGCGGATAGATCGGCTTTGAGGCAAAGCTTTCGTCGAAGGCCTGGTAGGAGGCGATCGCCTCGCAATCCTTCTCGTCGGCCAGGCGCTGTTCGCGGCTGGTATCCGGCCGCGACCATTCCGTCGTGGCAGCGCAGCCGACCAGCAGCAGGACAGGGACTAGCGCGGTCATCACGGCTCTCATGGCCCTATCCTACTGCATGACCGGCAGGAGACGGTAGCCGCGGGCGCGCAGACAGAAACCCTGCAATTCGCTTTCGCGCTGGCTGCGCCAGAAGAAGGACTCCGAATAGCCGTTTCGCCAACCCCGATACCCCGAGGGATATGGCCCAAAGGCATAAGAGCCATAAGGATAGCCGTAATATCCATAAGGCGGGCCGAAAAAGCTCTCTCGGACAGCCTGGTCGCGCGCCAGTCCGGCGCATTCGCGGCTATCGAGATCGGCATCGGCCAGCGAGGTGTTGGGCCGCTGCCAGGCCAGCGGCGGGCCGCAGCCGGCCAGTGAGCCGGACAACAAGACCAGGCAGAAAAGTACGAAACGGGTGCTGCGCATGGCAAAAATCCGAAGCCGGTACAGCCGCCAGACGATTATAGCGCGAATATACTGGCCAGCGATTGCGGCATAATCGGGGCCATGCCGCGCTCCCAGGCTTAGTTTGCCTGGTTTAGTCTCCCTGGCAGGGATAGGAGTCCGACAGGGCCAGCTTGACAGCCTGTACGGCGTCATTGCCCATCTGGTCGGCATTCTCACGCGCCCATTCTACGAATTGCTGCCGCAGCATGGCGGGCGGGGCTTCGCGCGGGGCGCAAAACCATGTCAGCTCCTTGCCTTCGGCCACCACCAGTTCATACAGGGCCACCGCGCCCTGCAGGTAACGCAGGCAGCCGGAAAGCCGCGCGCTGCCCTCGGCCCCCTCGCACATGGCCTGCAGGTCGCGTGCCAGAAAACGCGGCGGCGGCTGCAAAGCCACCCCCACCTGCGGCTGGGGCTGGGATTGCGCCAGCACAGGGCCGGACAGCGCCGAAAGCAGGAGCGCGACATGCGGAAAGTGGCGCATCAGACGATCTCGTTCTCGAACGGCTCGCCGCCCATGCGGCGGAAAATCGCATACATCGCTTCCGAGGCCGCATCCAGTCGAGTCCTGTCGGTGGAGCGCAACACGATGGCCGTGGAGGCCTTGCCCGAGCGAAAGGCAGGATAGGAGCCCATATCCACATCGGGATATTCGGCCTGCAGTTTGCCCAGGTCTTCGGCCACCGCACCCTCCGGCACCAGCGCCAGCACGGTGCGCGAGAGCAGCCTGTCGCCACCGACCAGCGTCGGTGCCAAGCTCGCCACCATGGCCTCGAAGATCTTAGGCACGCCGGCCATCACCATGACGTTACCGATGCGGAAGCCCGGCGCTGCCGAGACCGGATTGTCGATCAGCGTGGCGGTGTCGGGAATGCGCGCCATGCGCAGGCGGGCGGCATTCAGCATGCCGGCCTCGTAATGCGCCTCCAGCCGGCGACGCGCCTCCGGATGGATATCGATGCCCACGCCGAAGGCCTTGGCGATGCAATCCGCGGTGATGTCGTCATGGGTCGGGCCAATGCCACCCGAGGTGAAGACATAGTCGTAGCGCGTGCGCAGGTCGTTCACGGCTGCGATGATCGTGTCCTCGATATCGGGCACCACGCGGGCCTCGCGCAGCCGGATACCCAGTTCGGTCAGCTTGCCGGCCAGGAAATGCATGTTGGCGTCGCGGGTGCGGCCCGAGAGAATCTCGTTGCCGATCACCAGCATGGCTGCTGTCACGATCTTGGGCGTTTCCGTCATGGCGCACAGGACATAGCACGCGCTGGACGGGCAGACCAGCCGCCGCTATAGCCGGAGGGATGGAGTTTCCCGAAGCCCTGACCCCGGCCATCCTGCTGCGGCGCTACAAGCGCTTCCTTGCGGATGTGCGTTTCCCGGACGGCAGCGAAGCCACCGTGCATTGCCCCAATCCCGGCGCCATGCTGGGACTGGACGCCCCCGGCAGCCGGGTCTGGCTCAAGCCCGGCCGCGGCAAGCTGGCCTGGGGCTGGGTCCTGGCCGAGGCCGGTGGCACACTGGTCGGCATCGACACCACCCTGCCCAACCGGCTGGTGGCCGAGGCCCTGGCGCTGGGGCGTATCGCCGAACTGGCGGCCTATGACATCCACCGCCCGGAGGTCGCCTATGGCGGCAACAGCCGGGTGGATTTCCTGCTCTCGGCTACCGGCAGGTCCGACTGCTATCTGGAAGTGAAGAACGTGCACCTGATGCGGCAGGCTGGCCTGGCCGAGTTCCCCGACTGCGTGACGGCACGCGGCGCCAAGCATCTGCGCGAACTGACCGCCATGGTGGCTGCCGGCCATCGCGCCGTGATGCTGTTCCTAGTCCAGCGCGGCGACTGCAGCCGCTTCCGCATTGCCGCCGACTGCGATCCGGCCTATGCCGCCGGTTTCATCGAGGCTAGGAATGCGGGGGTCGAGGCGCTATGTTACGCCTGTCGCGTTACGGAGACCGGCATCGCTTTGGACCGACCTCTGCCGATTGGCCCGTAACATGCTGATTTTACAATAATATTGGATTTCTGCCGTGAACCAGACCCAGGCCCGCGCCATCATCGACACGGACGAGGACGACGACCTCCGCCCCGGCGCCATCCGGCTGCACAGCCCGGCGGATTTCGAGGGCATGCGCAAGGCCGGCCGCCTGGCCGCCGAGACGCTGGACTACATCACGCCTTTCGTGGTGCCCGGCGTGACCACCGGCCGGCTGGACGAGCTGTGCCATACCTTCATCGTCGAGCATGGCGCCGTCCCGGCGCCGCTGGGCTATCGCGGCTTTCCGAAATCGATCTGCACGTCGGTCAACCATGTCGTGTGCCACGGCATCCCGGGCGACAAGGTGCTGGAAGACGGCGACATCCTCAACATCGACGTGACCGTCATCCTCGACGGATGGCATGGCGATACCAGCCGCATGTTCCTGCTCGGCGATGTGGGTGTGAAAGGACGGCGCATCTGCGACATCACCTATGAGGCTATGATGCGCGGCATCGAGGTGGTGAAGCCTGGTGCCACCACCGGCGATATCGGCCACGCCATCCAGACCTTTGTTGAAAAGGAACGCTTCTCGGTGGTACGCGATTTCTGCGGCCATGGCCTGGGGCGCATCTTCCATGAGCCGCCCAACATCCTGCATTACGGCGAGCCCGGCATCGGCGTGCCACTGAAGGCTGGCATGTTCTTCACCATCGAACCGATGGTGAATGCCGGCAAGTGGCAGGTGAAGCTGCTCTCCGACGGCTGGACGGCGGTGACCAAGGACCGCTCGCTGTCGGCGCAGTTCGAGCACTCCATCGGCGTGACCGAGACGGGGTACGAGATATTCACGCTCTCACCCAAGGGCTGGCATAAGCCACCCTATAGCTGATCGCCCCCTAACCCTGCTGCCAGGACCTGTCAGCAGTCTTTGCGCATCCGCATAGCGGATGTGACGGCGGATATCGTTCCTGCAACAGAGCAGTGCCATACTCCGCTGCCCGAATCGCCACAGGTTGCCATGACCGAACACCATTCCGGCCCCGCCGCCACGATGCAATCCGCCACGATGCCGTCCGCCACGATGCAGGCTGACCCGCCGCAGGCCACGCGGCGGGAATGGATCGGCCTCGCCGTGCTGGCCCTGCCCTGCCTGCTCTACTCCATGGACCTGACGGTGCTGAACCTGGCGATCCCGCATCTCAGCGCCGACCTGAATCCGACCAGCGCGCAACTGCTGTGGATCGTCGACATATACGGTTTCCTGGTGGCGGGATCGCTGATCACCATGGGCACGCTGGGCGACCGCATCGGCCGCCGCCGCATCCTGATGATCGGCGCCACCGCCTTCGGTATCGCATCCGTGCTGGCCGCCTTCGCGCCCACGGCCGAACTGCTGATCGCCGCCCGCGCCGCTTTGGGCGTGGCGGCTGCCACGCTGGCGCCGTCCACGCTCTCGCTGATCCGCAACATGTTTCACGACCCGCGGCAACGCACCTTCGCCATCGGCATCTGGATTGCCAGCTTCTCGGCGGGCGGTGCTTTGGGGCCGGTGATCGGCGGCCTGCTGCTCACCTGGTTCTGGTGGGGATCTGTCTTCCTGATCGCCGTGCCGGTGATGGTGCTGCTGCTGGTGCTGGGTCCGCGTCTGCTGCCGGAGTATCGCGATCCCGATGCCGGCAACATCGACATCCCCAGCGCCATCCTGTCGCTGGCGGCCGTGCTGGCCGTGATCTACGGCATCAAGCGCATAGCAGAGATGGGGTTCGGCTGGCTGCCGGCCCTGATCATTCTTCTTGGCATCGGCATCGGCGTCGTCTTCGTGCGGCGGCAACGCCGGCTCGCCGATCCGCTGATCGACCTGGCCCTGTTCCGCAATCCCGCCTTCAGCGCCGCTCTGGCAATCAACATCCTGGGGATTTTCGCCGCATTCGGGATTTTCCTGTATGGCGCGCAGTATCTGCAGCTCGTGCTGGGCATGGACCCCTTCACCGCCGGCCTATGGAGCGCACCATCAGGCCTAGCCTTCATCGCCGGTTCCATCCTGGCGCCGGGCCTGACCCGCCGCATGCAGCCTGCGCAGATCGTATCTGTCGGGCTGGGCATGGCTGCCATCGGATTCGCGATGCTGACCGCCGCCATCGCTTTCACCAGTTTTGCCCTGCTGATAACGGCCTTTATCGTGTTTGCCATTGGCCTGTCGCCGGTTTTCACCTTCACCACCGACCTGATTGTCGGCGCCGCACCGCCGGAGCGTGCCGGCGCCGCTTCGGCCATATCGGAAACTGCCGCGGAATTCGGCGGCGCGCTGGGCATTGCCGTGCTGGGCAGCATCGCTACCGCCATCTACCGCGACAGCGTTGCGGCGCAGATGCCCGCCGGCCTCGATGCCACGGCCGCCGAGGCCGCCATCAATACCCTGGCCGGGGCCCTGTCGGTGGCGGCCGCGCTGCCGTCGGCCATCGGTGCCGACCTGATCCGCATCGCGCGCACCGCCTTCAACGACGGCTTCCTGCTGACAGCCGGCATCTGCACCATGATCACCATCCTCGCGGCCCTACTGGCCGCCGGCATGCTGCATCCCCGCAAGCCGGCCGCGGCTCCTGCCGACTGAGCGCTGCGTCTGATTCCCCTGCCATCGCCGGCATGCTAGGCTGCGGCACCGGACCGCGAAGGCCATGACTGCCGCAGACGACGACGCAGAGGCAAAACCGCATTACCACGGCCATCGCGCAAGATTGCGCGCCCGTTTCCTGGAAAGCGGCGGCGCCGGCATACCCGATTATGAAATCCTCGAGCTGATCCTGTTCGGCGTGTTCCGCAACGGCGACGTCAAGCCGCTGGCCAAGGCGCTGATTGCCGAATGCGGCTCTCTGGGTGCCGTTCTGTCGGCGGCGCCAGAGCGGCTGATGAAGGTGCCGGGCTGTGGCGAGGCGGTGATCGCCGCACTGAAGGTCACGCGCGAGGCCGGCTTGCGGCTGCTGAAGGAAGACGCCATGCAGCGGCCGGCGATTTCCAACTGGCAGGCCCTACTCGACTACTGCCGCGCCGCGCTGCAGCATGAAGGCGTGGAGCAGTTCCGGATCCTGTTTCTCGACCGCAAAAACCAGATCATCGCCGACGAGGCGCAGCAGCGCGGCACGGTGGATCACACGCCGGTCTATCCGCGCGAGGTGGTGAAGCGCGCGCTGGAACTGAATGCCGCTGCCCTGATCCTGGTGCACAACCACCCGAGCGGCGATCCGACGCCATCGCGCGCCGATATCGAGATGACGCGCCAGGTACGCCAGGCGGCCTCCGTGATGGGCATCGAGCTGCACGACCACCTGATCGTCGGCCGCAAGGGCCATGTGTCCTTGCGCGAGAAGGGACTGATCTAGGCGACCGGCGCGTTGGCCATGCGATCGGCGCCGAAGCGCACGGTCACGCAGGTACCCTGCCCCGGCGCGGAGTCGATGGACACGCTGCCGCCATGCAGCAGCGTCAGTTCCTGCACCAACGGCAAACCCAGGCCGGAGCCCTGATGCTGGCGGGTCAGGACGTTGTCGATCTGGCCGAAACGCTGCAGCGCCTTGGCGATATCGGCTTCGCCCATCCCTATCCCCGTATCGCGCACGCCGAAGGCAATGCCACCCCCCGCCTCCACCACGGCAAACAAGGTCACCCTGCCACCGGCAGGCGTGAACTTCACCGCGTTGCTGAGAAGGTTGATCAGAATCTGGAATACCGCGCGCTGATCGGCGAATAACGGCGGCAGGATGGCCGGCAGGCCGTTGTCCAGTTCGATGCCGCCATCGCGTGCCATGCCTTCGATCTGGCGCAGGGCGCGGCCGGCCACGGCCGGCAGGTCGATCTGGCTCTCGTTCAGCTCATAGGCGCCGGCCTCGATCTTGGAGAGATCAAGCACGTCGTTGATCAGGCTGAGCAGGTGCGACGCGCTGTCGTGGATATAGCCGGCATAGGCGCGATAGCGATCTTCGAGCGGACCGACCACCTGATCCTTCATAACCTCGGCAAAGCCAAGGATGGCATTCATGGGCGTGCGCAATTCGTGGCTCATATGGGCCAGGAAGGTGGATTTGCTTTTTGACGCGCGCAGGGCCTGGTCGCGCGCTGCGGCCAGGGCGTGGTTCATGTCCTCCAGGCGGCGGCGTTGCTGCTGCTCCTCGGTCACATCGCGGCCGATGCCGATATAGCCGATAAAGGCCCCGCTCTCGTCGTAGCGCGGCATGCCGCTGACGCTGATGCAGACCAGCCCGCGCGGGCGGTTGAGCCACTGCACCAGATCGGAGAATGGCCGGCGCGCCTGCAGATCCTCGATATGCCGGCGCAGGAATGGATCGGCGGTGGCAGAATCGCTGCCATACATCTCGATACGCGAGCGGCCGATATAATGGCTGGCCGGCAGGCCTGTCACGGTCTCCACGCGGTCCGACATGAAGGTGTAGCGCAGCGCAGCGTCGGTTTCCCATATCCAGTCGGCGCTGAGGCTGGTCACGTCGCGGAACCGGCCTTCGGCGGCGCGCCGCTCCTCCTGCAGGGCACGCAGCTGCGGTCCGGCGAAGAACCCGGCCAAGTAGCTCTGCAATCCCTTCATATGCGCAAGGTTTCCCGCCCGCCGATTCGGCCCAAACAGCATGAACAGCCGGATTTGCCCTGTAAACTGTGAACTAGATTGGCAAATTCGCATTGCGGTTGTCAGGTTGACGATTGGTAATCCCTGCGCCACCATCCGTCCTACCGAGGGGGGCGCCGCTAGGGCGCTGAGATTCGGCCGGCAAGTTCGTTCCTTGCAACGCCGTGACCCTAAGAACCTGATCCGGGTCATGCCGGCGGAGGGAACGGTCGTGAGGCGCGCCAGGTCCAGCTGCCGCCTGCATTCCGCGAACATCCACCACATCCCGGATTTCCTGTCGTCTCGCGAAGAGGAAATCCCATGGACAAGCTTACCGACGCCCCGAACTTCCACATCACCACGGGCCCGCTGCCGGCCTCGGTCAAGGTCTATCAGCCCGGCCATCTTTATCCCGAGCTGCGCGTACCGCATCGCGAGATCGCGACGCATCCCTCGGCCAATGAGCCGCCCCTGCCGGTCTACGACACTTCCGGTCCCTATACCGATCCCGAGGCCGAGATCGACATCAACCGGGGCCTGCCGCGCTGGCGCAAAGCGCTGATCGAGGCACGCGGCGATGTGGAGGCCTATGACGGCCGCGCCGTGCAGGCCGCCGATAATGGCGGCATCAGCAGCGTGCCTGCATTTCCGCTTTCTCACCGGCCGCTGCGCGCCAGAGGCGATGCCGCCGTGACGCAGTTCGAATATGCCCGGCGCGGTATCGTCACGCCGGAGATGGAATACGTTGCCATCCGCGAGAACGAGGCGCGCAAGGAACTGGCCCAAAAAGATCAAAATCTGCGTGATGGCGAGGACTTCGGGGCTTCCATCCCGGATTTCGTGACGCCCGAATTCGTGCGCGAGGAAATCGCCTGTGGCCGCGCCATCATTCCCTGCAACATCAACCATCCGGAGCTGGAGCCGATGATCATCGGCCGCAACTTCCTGGTGAAGGTGAATGCCAATATCGGCAATTCCGCCGTCACCTCTTCCGTGGCCGAGGAAGTCGACAAGATGGTCTGGGCGATCCGCTGGGGCGCCGATACGGTGATGGACCTCTCCACCGGCCGCAACATCCACAATATCCGCGACTGGATCATCCGCAATTCGCCGGTGCCGATCGGCACCGTACCGATCTACCAGGCCTTGGAGAAGGTGAATGGCCGCGCCGAGGACCTGACCTGGGAGATCTATCGCGACACCCTGATCGAGCAGGCCGAGCAGGGCGTGGATTATTTCACCATCCATGCCGGCGTGCGGCTCAGCTATATCCCGCTTACCGCCAATCGCATCACCGGCATCGTCAGCCGCGGCGGCTCGATCATGGCGAAATGGTGCCTGGCGCATCATGAGGAGAATTTCCTCTACACGCATTTCGAGGAGATCTGCGACATCATGCGGGCCTACGACATCAGCTTCTCGCTGGGCGACGGCCTGCGGCCGGGCTCGACGGCGGATGCCAACGATGCCGCGCAGTTCGCCGAGCTGGAGACTCTGGGCGAACTGACCAAAATCGCCTGGGAAAAAGGCGTGCAGGTGATGGTCGAAGGGCCGGGCCATGTCGCCATGCACAAGATCAAGGCCAACATGGACAAGCAGCTCAAATCCTGCGGCGAGGCGCCCTTCTACACGCTGGGGCCGCTCACCACCGATATCGCCCCGGGCTACGATCACATCACCAGCGGCATCGGTGCGGCGATGATTGGCTGGTATGGCTGCGCCATGCTCTGCTACGTCACGCCGAAGGAGCATCTCGGCCTGCCCGACCGCAACGACGTGAAGACCGGCGTGATCACCTATCGCATCGCCGCCCATGCCGCCGATCTGGCCAAAGGCCATCCCGGCGCCGCGCGCCGCGACGATGCCCTGAGCCGTGCCCGCTTCGAATTCCGCTGGGAGGACCAGTTCAACTTAAGCCTGGACCCCGAGACGGCGGCCCAGTTCCACGACCAGACCCTGCCGAAGGAAGCGCACAAGACCGCGCATTTCTGCTCGATGTGCGGGCCGAAATTCTGCTCGATGAAAATCAGCCAGGAGGTGCGGCAGGCGGCGCAGCAGGGCATGACAGAGATGGCGGAGCGCTTCCGCAGCGAGGGAGGCGAGATATATCATCCCGCCCCATGAGCCACGACCCGCCGGTCTTCGACGAAGGTTTCCAGAACAGGCTGGCCGAACTGCTGGCCTGGCGGCGCGACGTGCGGCATTTCCGCAGCAGCCCTGTGCCGCCGGCGCTAGTGACGCATCTGCTGGAGTTGGCCGCCCTCGCGCCCAGCGTGGGTAACAGCCAGCCCTGGCGCTTTGTGCTGGTGGAAGAGCCGGCGCGGCGCGCCAAGGTGATCGCCAATTTCGAGCGGGCGAATGCCGAGGCCCTGGCCGATTACAGCGGCGAACAGGCGAGGCTCTATGCCACGCTGAAACTGGCCGGCCTGAAAGAGGCGCCAGTGCATCTGGCCGTCTTCTGCGACGAGGACACGGCGCAGGGCCATGGCCTGGGCCGCCGCACCATGCCCGAGATGCTGGACTATTCCACCGTGATGGCGGTCTACGGCTTCTGGCTGGCCGCCCGGGCCCATGGCCTGGGCGTGGGCTGGGTCTCGATCCTGGAGCCGGAGACCCTCACCCGCGACCTCGAGGTGCCGGCAGGCTGGAAGCTGGTGGCGTATTTATGCGTCGGCTGGCCCGAGGATGAGGCCGACACGCCGGAACTGGAGCGCCGCGGCTGGGAGCACCGGCGCAGCGTGGCCGGGCAGATCATGAAGCGCTGAAACGAAAACGGCCGGGCAGAAACCCGGCCGTTGCGTTATTCATTCAAAGACGACTTACGCCGCCGCCTCGAGCATGGCGGTGTATTTCTCGACATTCGCCTGGGCGCGGGCGCGGGCGTGATCGTCCTTGGCGTCCTCGACATCCTCGCGGGCATCCTTGAGCGCCTGCTCCAGCTTGGCGCGGTCGAGATGCTTCACCGGCACGGCTTCTTCTGCCAGCACGGTCAGCTTGTCGTTGGCGACTTCGGCGAAGCCGCCGGCGACGAAGATGCGCTCGGCCACGCTGCCGTTCACCGTGACCTCGATGACGCCGTTGCGGATCGTCGAGATCAGCGGGGTGTGGCCCGGCAGCACGCCGAAATCACCGCCCTCGCCCGGCACGACCACCATTTCGGCGTCGACGGCCAGGAGCAGCTTCTCCGGCGATACCAGTTCGAACCTGACGCTATCCGCCATGGTTTAACTCCTTACCTTGCGGCTCAGGCCGCCTCGGCCGCCAGCTTCTTCGCCTTGGCAATCGCCTCGTCGATGGTGCCGACCATGTAGAAGGCCGATTCCGGCAGATGGTCGTGCTTGCCGTCGCAGATTTCCTTGAAGCCGCGGATGGTCTCGGCCAGCGGAACCTGCACGCCCGGCGAACCGGTGAAGACCTGGGCCACGTCGAAGGGCTGGCTCAGGAAGCGCTGGATCTTGCGGGCGCGGGCCACGGTGAGCTTGTCTTCTTCCGACAGCTCGTCCATGCCCAGGATGGCGATGATGTCCTGCAGCGACTTGTAGCTCTGCAGGATTTCCTGCACGCGGCGGGCGACGGCATAGTGTTCGTCGCCGACGATGCGCGGATCCAGGATGCGCGAGGTGGAGTCAAGCGGGTCCACGGCCGGGTAGATGCCCAGCTCGGCGATCTGGCGGCTCAACACCGTGGTGGCGTCAAGATGCGAGAACGAGGTGGCCGGGGCTGGGTCGGTCAAGTCGTCGGCGGGCACGTAAATGGCCTGCACCGAGGTGATCGAGCCCTTGTTGGTGGAGGTGATGCGCTCCTGCAGGGCACCCATGTCGGTGGCCAGCGTCGGCTGGTAACCCACCGCCGAGGGGATACGGCCGAGCAGCGCCGACACTTCCGAACCCGCCTGGGTGAAGCGGAAGATGTTGTCGACGAAGAACAGCACGTCCTGGCCTTCCTGGTCGCGGAAATATTCCGCCAGCGTCAGACCGGTCAGCGCGACGCGGGCGCGGGCGCCCGGCGGCTCGTTCATCTGGCCGTACACCAGGGCCACCTTCGAGCCCGGGCCGTCGGTCTTGATGACGCCCGATTCCATCATTTCGTGATAGAGGTCGTTACCCTCGCGGGTACGCTCGCCGACGCCGGCGAACACCGAGTAGCCGCCGTGCGTCTTCGCGATGTTGTTGATCAGCTCCATGATCAGCACGGTCTTGCCCACGCCGGCGCCGCCGAACAGGCCGATCTTGCCGCCCTTGGCATAGGGCGCGAGCAGGTCGACGACCTTGATGCCGGTGACCAGCACCTTCTGCTCGGTCGACTGGTCGACGTAAGCCGGCGCGGCGGCATGGATCGGGGCGGCCTGCTTGGCATTCACCGGGCCGCGTTCGTCGATCGGCTGGCCGATCACGTTGATGATGCGGCCCAGCGTCTCCTGGCCCACCGGCACCGAGATCGGCGCGCCGGTATCGGTGACTTCCATGCCGCGGACCAGACCGTCGGTCGAGTCCATCGCGATGGTGCGGACGGTGTTTTCGCCCAGGTGCTGCGCCACTTCGAGCACCAGATGGTTGCCCTGGTTGGTGCAATACAGGGCGTTCAGGATCGCCGGCAGATGCCCGTCGAACTGAACGTCGACGACCGCGCCGATAACCTGGGTGATGCGACCCGCCTTGTTCGTAGCCATGATGCTGCTCCGTCCTTCTATGTCGTTCCTGCCAGCGCGCGCCGTTACACGGCCTCGGCGCCGGAGATGATTTCAATAAGCTCTTTGGTGATCTGGGCCTGACGCGACCGATTGTAGACCGTCGTCAACTTCTTGATCATTTCACCGGCGTTGCGCGTGGCGTTGTCCATCGCCGTCATCTTCGCGCCCATCTCGGAAGCCGCGTTCTCCAGCAGAGCGCGATAGACCTGCATCGACAGGTTCCGCGGCAGAAGCTGGTTCAAGATGGCTTCCTCGTCGGGCTCGAACTCATAGATCGCGCCGCCAAGATCCGGAGCCGCACCGGCGCCCGCGCCGGCGACCATGGCCGGGATGAGCTGCTGCACGGTGGGGATCTGGCTTATCACCGACTTGAAGTTGTTGAAGAAGATATGCGCGACGTCGAACTCGCCGGCCTCGAACATGGCCAGCGCGCGGTCGGCGATTTCCTGTGCCTCGGCGAAACCGACCTTCTTGACCTTCGAGAGATCGACGGTGTCGATAATCTTGGAGGCATGATCGCGACGCAGCTGGTCGCGGCCCTTCTTGCCGACGCAGAGGATCTTGACTGTCTTGCCCTGGGCGGTCAGCTCCTCGATCTTGCGGCGGGCCAGCTTGACGATCGAGGAATTGAACGCGCCGCAAAGGCCGCGCTCGGCGGTGGCGACGATCAGGAGATGCACCTGATCCTTGCCGTTGCCGACCAGCAGCTTCGGCGCGTTTTCGGCGCCGTTCTGGCCGGCCGCCAGCGAGGCCAGGATGCCGGCCATGCGTTCGGCATAGGGCCGGGCCGCTTCCGCGGCCTCCTGGGCGCGGCGCAGCTTGCTGGCTGCCACCATCTTCATCGCCTTCGTGATCTTCTGGGTCGATTTGACCGAGTTGATCCGAACGCGGAGGCTCTTGAGGCTAGGCATGACGCGCTACCCTAAAGCCGGCTCAGGCGAAGGTCTTGGCGAGCTCGTCGAGCACGGCCTTGAGCTTGGCTTCCAGGTCCGGCGTCAGGGCCTGCTGCTCGCGGATGCCCTGCAGGATGTCGGCATGCTTGGAGCGCACCAGATTCAGCAGGGTCTGCTCGTAGCGGGTGACGGCACCCACCGGATGCTTGTCGAGATAGCCCTTCACGCCGGCATAAATCGACACGACCTGTTCCTCGACCGGCAGCGGCTGGTACTGCGGCTGCTTGAGCAGTTCGGTCAGACGGGCGCCGCGGTTCAGCAGGCGCTGGGTCGCCGGATCGAGATCCGAGCCGAACTGGGCGAAGGCGGCCATTTCGCGGTACTGCGCGAGTTCCAGCTTGATCGAACCGGCCACCTGCTTCATTGCCTTGATCTGGGCGGCCGAACCGACGCGGCTGACCGAGAGGCCGACGTTGATGGCGGGGCGGATGCCCTTATAGAACAGCTCGGTCTCGAGGAAGATCTGGCCGTCGGTGATCGAGATGACGTTGGTCGGAATGTAGGCCGACACGTCGCCGGCCTGGGTCTCGATGACCGGCAGGGCGGTGAGCGAACCGGCGCCCATCTTGTCATTCATCTTCGCGGCGCGTTCCAGCAGGCGCGAGTGGATGTAGAACACGTCGCCCGGATAGGCTTCGCGGCCCGGCGGACGGCGCAGCAGCAGCGACATCTGGCGGTAGGCGACGGCCTGCTTGGACAGATCGTCATAGATGATCACGGCATGCATGCCGTTGTCGCGGAAGAACTCGCCCATGGCGCAACCGGTATAGGGCGCCAGGAACTGCAGCGGGGCGGGCTCGCTTGCTGTGGCGGCGACCACGATCGAGTATTCCATCGCGCCGGCCTCTTCCAGGGTCTTCACGACCTGGGCGACCGTCGAGCGCTTCTGGCCGACCGCGACGTAGATGCAGTACAGCTTCTTCTTCTCGTCGCCGGCCTTGTTGACCGACTTCTGGTTCAGGATGGTGTCGACGGCCACGGCGGTCTTGCCGGTCTGGCGGTCGCCGATGATCAGCTCGCGCTGGCCGCGGCCGACGGGCACCAGCGCGTCGAGCGCCTTCAGGCCGGTCTGCATCGGCTCATGCACCGACTTGCGCGGAATGATGCCCGGGGCCTTCACTTCCATGCGGGCGCGCTTAACGTCGGTCAGCGGGCCCTTGCCGTCGATCGGGTTCCCGAGTGCGTCAACGACGCGGCCGAGCAGGCCCTTGCCGACCGGCACGTCCACGATGGCGCCGGTCCGCTTGACGGTATCGCCTTCCTTGATGCCACGGTCATCGCCGAAGATCACGACGCCGACGTTGTCGGTCTCGAGGTTCAGGGCCATGCCCTTCACGCCGCCCGGGAACTCGACCATTTCGCCGGCCTGGACCTTGTCGAGGCCATGGACGCGCGCAATGCCGTCGCCGATGCTGAGCACCTGGCCGACTTCAGAAACTTCGGCTTCGGTGCCGAAATTCTTGATCTGCGTCTTCAGGATTTCCGAAATCTCTGCGGCGCGGATGTCCATCACGCAACCCCTTTCATAGCGGACTTGAGATTATTGAGTTTGGTACGGACCGACGCATCGATCATGCGCGAGCCGAGTTTGACGACCAGACCGCCGATCAGCGAGGGATCGACCTTGGCGTTGATGACAACGTTGCCGGCGGCTTCCGACGACAGCGAAGACTTGATCTGCGCAAGCTGCGCATCCGACAGCGGCACGGCCGAAACGACCTCGGCAACCGCTTCGCCGCGATGGTGGCTGAGCAGGCTTTTGAAAGCGGCGATGGCATCCGCCAGCACGAACAGGCGGCGGTTGTTGGCCACCACGCCGAGGAAACGGCGCACCAAGTCGCCGAAGCCGGCCTTTTCGGCTACGGCGGCGATGGCGCGAGCCTGTTCCTCGCGGCTGAAGACCGGCGAACGAACCAGGCGTACCAGATCGGCCGACTGGGCCAGCATGGCAGACAGGCTGTCGAGATCCTTGGCGACGGTGTCGAGCTGGCCGGCATCGCGCGCCAGATCGAACAGCGCCGTTGCGTAGCGGCCGGCAATACCGGAAACGAGCGTTGATTCCTGAGCCACGAACGACCCTTCTTCTCTAGGACGCGGAACCGCCGGCCGGGACTCGGGCCCACTGGCCCTGGCCACCCTCCCGACGCTCCGCTTAAGACCTTGAACAGTCTAAGGAATTCACGGGGCGGCCGATGCCTTCACAAAGCCCCCCGGCGCGAAAGCCGCGCTTAACTAGCATACGGGTTTCGGCGGCGCAACAGCGAGGCCGGCGCGGTCTTCTGCGCCTTTCGCCGCACTTATCCGGCAGGTCATAAAAAGCGGCGTCGGAACCGGAGAGAACGGCCCAAACTGGCCAAAACCAGCCAATCAGTATCAATTATCGACAGTTATCCCCAACCCTCGCCAATCGCCGCCAGGGCCCGCGGGTTCTCGCACTGGCAACTGCCTCAGCTCAGGCAGGCTTCGGCATGGGCGATATCCTGGGCCGCGATGGCAAGACCCGGCGGGGGCGCCTCGCCTGCGGCGAGCAGAGTCGCCGCAACGAAGGCGCAGCGGTCTTCCAGCGCCTGCTTCTGCACCGCCAGCGCGACCAGGCGCGTTTCGACCCGATGCGCGAAACCGTCCAACAGATAGCTGGCGACGAAGGTGTTGGGCGGCGACATCGACAGCCAGTTGGCCATGCCGCCCTGTTCGGCCAGCAGGCCCGTCGCCGCCTCGGCCAGGCTGCGCGAGGCGCCATCCTCGGCGCCGGCCAATTCGGCAGCCTGCCTGTCGTCGAGATTCAGGGTGGGGTCGAATCCCTCGCCCCGCAGCAGGTTGCGGCCATTGCTGCCGGCGCGGGCGATGCAGGCCTCGATCCGCCCCACCAGCAGGCCGATATTATTGCGCAGGATATCCTGCTCCGGCCCGGCCAGGCCGCGTTCGCCCAGCACGGCAATCTGGGCGCGGATCTTGGCGATCTGCCGCGCAATGTCGTCGAGCGCGCCAAGCGCCGCCTCGCATTGCGCCACCGCCACCGCCAGGCCGGCCTGCATCGCCAGAATGGCATCGGCATCATGCAGCGGCAATGCCACCTGCGTACCGCCTCCATCCGCCTGCCGCCACGGCAATAAACCCGGCTCCGGCAGCGCCGGCGCCATCAGAGTTTCCCCATCAAGAACATCTTGCCGATCCATGATCATGCCCCCTTCTGTGGTTAACCATCCCGTTCTGGGATGGTGGAAAACTACCAGAAGGCGCACAGTCGGGATTGTCTAGGAATCTCGGAAATCTGTTGTTTGCGTCTCAGGTTACTGGAGGCGCCGCGCAAAATTCATTTCCATTAACCCAACCTGTCGTTGCTCTGGGCCAAAAGGCATGCCCTAATGCCCGCTAGGCAAAACAGCAGATATGGGGGCAAGGGCTGGCATGAGCGGATCGATCCCCAGCGCTGCCCTTCTGCCGGGCATGGTCCCCGACGAGGCCTTGCCCGAATTGTGGCGTCAGAGCCTGGCGATCTATTACGACACACAGGCTCTGGCACCCGCGGCCGCGCCGCCGGCGATCCGGCAATATCATCTGGGCCAGATGCTGCTGATCGACACCCGCTTCGGGCCGCAGCGCTTCAGCCGCGATGCCGCCTGGCTGGCCCGCCACGGCGATGTGGACCATTGCACCGTCCAGTTCTTCGTGTCCGGCCGCAACCGCGTGGTCAATGGCGGCAATGACTTCGTGCAGCATCCGGACAACATCACCATGGTCAATCTGGGCCGAGAGGTGCAGGCGGAATCAACCGAAGCCGATACCCTCACCCTCATCCTGCCGCGCGAACTGCTGCAAGGGGAATTGCCGCAATTGCTGGATCGCTGTGGCGCACTGTTCGAAGACCATTCAGCCTCGGCACGGGTCTTTGCCAATCACATGCTGTCGCTGCGCCAGACACTGGATCGAGCGGCGGCAGCCGAAGCCGACGCGATCGCGCAGGGCACGCTGGCGTTGCTGGATGCGCTGACCCGCCATCGCGACATCGCGGCGACGCCGGC
Source organism: Ferrovibrio sp. (assembly GCF_046297895.1). Classification (GTDB taxonomy): domain Bacteria; phylum Pseudomonadota; class Alphaproteobacteria; order Ferrovibrionales; family Ferrovibrionaceae; genus Ferrovibrio. The sequence continues at coordinate 126,941 of NZ_JBKBHC010000009.1, forward strand.
CAAGGGCACGACGCTGACCACGATCTGCCGCCATATCGACGCCCACCTGAGCGACCCTGCGCTGGATGCCGAAAGCCTGTGCCGGCAGTTCCGCTGCTCGCGCGCCACGTTATATCGCCTGTTCCAGCCGCTGGGCGGCGTGCGCGAGCATATCCAGCGGCGCCGCCTGATGGCCTGTTTCCGCGCCATCAGCGCGCCGGCCCGGGCGCATCGCCGCATCTTCGACATCGCGCTGGATTACGGCTTTTCCTCGCCGAGCCATTTCAGCAGCCTGTTTCGCGCCCATTTCGGCATGACACCGCGCGAGGCGCGCGAGCGTGGCGGCAACCGCCCTGCCCTGCCTGCGCTGGCCAAAGGCGGCACGGCGGAAACGGCCGTGCAGGCGATGTGGACCTGGGCGCGCGGCCTGGCCGGTAGTTGAAAGATCAGTCGGTAACCGATTAGCCGGGCTTTCTGCTCAATACGCGGCCGACGGCATCCTGCCAGCCGGCATAAAGCCGCTGGCGCGTGGCGGCATTCATGCGCGGCTCGAAGCGGCGCTCGCGATGCCAGCCATAGGCCACGGCATCCAGCCCGGAATAGACGCCCTCCGCCAGCCCGGCCAGATAGGCCGCGCCGAGCGCCGTCGTCTCGATCACCTTCGGGCGCTCGACCGCCACATCCAGCATGTCGGCCAGGAACTGGCAGAGCCAGTCGTTGGCCACCATGCCGCCATCGACGCGGAGCGCCGTGGGCGAGGCGGCACCATCGGATTTCATCGCCGCGGTGAGGTCACGCGTCTGGTAGGCGACCGATTCCAGCGTGGCGCGCGCGATATGCGCCGCACCCGCATCCAGCGTGAGACCGAGCAGCGCGCCGCGCGCATCCGGGTCCCAGTAGGGCGCACCAAGGCCGACAAAGGCCGGCACCAGATAGACGCCATGGGTTTCCGGCACGGCGGCAGCCAGTGTGGCGGTCTCGGCGGCATCCTTCACCAGATGCAAGCCGTCGCGCAGCCATTTCACGGCCGCGCCCGCCACGAAAATCGAGCCTTCCAGCGCATAGGTGGTTTCGCCGTTCAGGCGATAGGCCACCGTGGTGAGCAGGCGGTTTTCCGAACGCACGGGTTTGTCGCCGATGTTGACCAGCGCGAAGCAGCCGGTGCCGTAGGTGGATTTCACCATGCCGGGCTGGAAACAGGCCTGGCCGAACAAAGCGGCCTGCTGGTCCCCGGCGATGCCGGCCACCGGAACGGCATGGCCGAGGATGTCGGGCGTGGCGGCACCAAACATGCCGCTGCAGTCCTTCACCTCGGGCAGCATGGCACGCGGCACGTCGAAGACTTTCAGCAGCGTGTCGTCCCATGCTTGAGCATGGATGTCGAACAGCATGCTGCGCGAGGCATTGGTAGCATCTGTCGCATGCACGCCAGTCTTTCCTGGTCCGCCGGTGAGGCGGAACAGCAGAAATGAATCGATGGTGCCAAAGCACAATTCACCCTTCTCCGCCCGCGCCCGCGCCCCGGGCACATGGTCGAGCAGCCAGGCGATCTTGGTGGCGGAGAAATAGCTGTCGATCAGCAGGCCGGTCTTCTGCTGCACATGATTGCCCAGGCCATCGGCCAGCTTCTGGCGGCAGGTTTCGGCCGTGCGGCGGTCCTGCCAGACGATGGCGCGGTGGATCGGCCGGCCGCTAGCGCGTTCCCAGACCACGGTGGTTTCGCGCTGGTTGGTGATGCCGATGGCGGCGATGTCGCCGCCGCGCAGGCCGGCCTTGGCCACCGCCTCGCGCATCACGCTCTGCACGTCGCGCCAGATCTCCTCGGCATCATGCTCGACCCAGCCATCGGCGGGATAATGCTGGGTCAGCTCCTTCTGGGCGACAGCGACGGGCAGGCCTCCGCCATCGAAGACGATGGCGCGCGACGACGTGGTGCCTTGGTCGATGGCGAGAACGAATTTACTCATGTCTTATTCCGCCGCAGCCGCGCAGCCCTCGGCCTTGAATACACGCTTGGTGCTGGCGGGGTATTTGCCCAGTTTGGATGCCGGGCGGATCGGCCGCGCCACCAGCCCGCCGCCGCAATTGGGACAGACGCCTTTCAGCGTGCCTTCGCCGCAGTCGCGGCAGAAGGTGCATTCGAAGCTGCAGATCATCGCAGCCGCGTCGGGCGGCAGGTCGGTGTTGCAGCACTCACAGTTCGGGCGGAGTTCAAGCATGTCTACGCTCCCTTAGCGATCTGCACGGCCTTTTTCGCCAGGGCGGTAATGCCGGCCCAGTCGTTTTTCTGCAGCATCTCCTTCGGCGCCAGCCAGGAGCCGCCGACGCTGGCCACGTTCGGCAGCGCGGCATAGGCGCCAAGGTTGCCTTCCGTGATGCCGCCGGTGGGGCAGAACCGCATCTGCGGGAAAGGCCCGGCCAGGCTTTTTAGCGCCGCAATGCCGCCCGTCGCCTCGGCGGGGAAGAATTTGGCGCGCGTGAAACCCTGCTCCAGAGCGCGCATGATCTCGCTGGCCGTGGCCACCGCCGGCAGATAGGGCAGACCGGTATCCTTGGCGGCATAATACAGAGCCTCTGTCGCGCCGGGCGAAATCACGAATTTGGCGCCGGCCAGCTGACTGGCGGCGAATTGCGCGGCATTCAGCACCGTGCCGGCGCCGACGATGGCCTCTGGCACTTCCGCCGCGATGCGCTTGATCGCCTCCAGGGCCGCGGCCGAACGCAGGGTGATTTCCAGCACGGACAAGCCGCCCGCCGCCAGGGCCTTGGCCAGCGGCACGGCCTGGGCGGCATCTTCCACGACCAGCACCGGAATCACCGGCGCGCGGTTCAGGATAGCATCGATGGCGGCGGTACGCTCCACAGTCTTCTCACTGGCCTTGTCCGGCATGATTCCTCCCTGTGTTTGTTTTGCACAGGATAGCCGGAGAAAACCGGGGAAGGCTACTGCCTAGGCGTAGGGGTGAGCCTCGCGTGGATCGGGGCCGTAGCGATTCGGGCCGCGCGTACCAGGGTAAAAGAGCAGCACCAGCCAGAAGGCAAAACCGAGAATTGGCACATAATTCATTAAGACGGCCCAGCCGCTCCACCCGAAATCGCGGCAGCGTTGCGCACCGGCGATATTATAGAGGGTGGAGACAGGAACGACATATAGCCAGATCAGGACAAGGCCGATGGGGGCAAGTGTCGAACCAATGATCGCCACAAGAACGGCTGAGAAGAGCACGACAAGGGTTAGATTGATAAACGAGCCACGGCGACGGCGGCCCGAAAACCGGAAAAGATCATGATGAAATGGCTCACCCGCCACTATGCCCTATTCCTTCAGCCCGCCGCTTTTCAGGATGAAATCGGCGATCTCGGCCACGCCCTTCTCGGCCTTCAGGTTGGCGAAAATGAAGGGGCGCTGGCCGCGCATTTTCTTCGCATCGCGATCCATCACCTCCAGCGAAGCGCCGACCAGCGGGGCGAGGTCGATCTTGTTGATCACCAGCAGGTCGGACCGCGTGATGCCCGGGCCGCCCTTGCGCGGAATCTTGTCGCCGGCTGAGACGTCGATCACGTAGATGGTGATGTCGGCCAGTTCGGGCGAAAAGGTGGCGGCCAGGTTGTCGCCGCCGGATTCGACGAAGATCACGTCGAGACCGGGAAATTTCTTCTGCATCTCGGCCACGGCCGCCAAATTGATCGAGGCATCCTCGCGGATTGCCGTATGCGGGCAGCCGCCGGTTTCGACGCCGGCGATACGTTCGGGTGCCAGCGCGTTGGCGCGGGTCAGGAATTCGGCGTCTTCCTTGGTGTAGATGTCGTTGGTGACGACGGCGATGTTCCAGTCGTCGCGCAGGTGACGGCAGAGCCGTTCGACCAAAGCGGTTTTGCCCGAACCGACAGGACCACCGATACCGACGCGCAGGGGATTGCTATTAGAGGAACTCATGACCGGAACAGCCTCGTATACTGGGTTTCGTGCAACATCGACATCAGGTCGACCATCGGCGCCGCCGTGCCGCACTCGTCCAGCGGGCAGGCCAGCGCGCAGTCTGCCACGCTGTCCACCACCGGCAACAGGATAGAAAGCGCCCGCTGGCCATCGGTCTGGCCCAGTGGGATCAGGCGCACGGCTGCCGAGACCAGGTTGGCGGCGAAGGCATGCAGGCAGGCGGCCAGCACGGGGCGCAGCGGCAATTTGTGCGCGGCGGCCGACACGCCGATGGCGATGCTCAAGGCCACCGGCCGCTCGCCGCGCGCGGCGGCAAAGTCATCGATGGTGGGATGGCCCCAAGCGGCGCGCGTGACCATCACGAAGGAGCCGCCCTGCTGCGCGCTTTCCAGCGCGGTTTCGGCCGTGCCGCGCCAGGCGACGGCGAGATCGGCCAACTCTTCCAGCCGTGCGGCATCGCCCTCTTCTGATGTACTGGCAGCCATGTAAGCTTCCTTCAGCAGCACGGCATCGACCCAGGCAGCGCCATGGCGCAGGATATGGCCGATCCAGGCGCTGAGCGTGGCGGCATTTTTCACCCGGCCGGTTTCGACCGCAAATTCGATGCCGTGGCTGTAGGAAAAGGCACCGATCGGATAGCTGGGCGAGAACCAGGCCAGCAGGCGATAGAGATCGCCGGGCGCGATGCGATCCGCCTCAATGCTTGTGGTCATGATCGTGGCTATGGTCGTGCTCGTGCCCGGGATCGTCGGCATGGGGATGCACATGGGCATGACCCCCATGGACATGGCCGTGTTCGTGTTTGCCATAGCGCGAGCCGAGGCCATAGGGATGCGCCGGATCGTGGTTATGCTGGCCATAGGCGCCGCCTTCGGGATCGAAGGGCGCCTCCACGGCCTGCACGCTGGCGCCGAGGCCTTTCAGCATGTCGACGATCACATGGTCGTCGCGGATCAGGATGCGGTCGGCATGGATGGCGGCCGGCAGGTGGCGGTTGCCCAGATGCCAGGCCAGCCTCGCCAGCAGCTGCGGCGAGGCGGCGCGCACTTCCACCAGCGGCTCGATGGCTGCCTTCACTTCAACATAGCCGCCCTGCTCCAGTTTCAGCCCGTCGCCGTCGCGCAGCAGCGTCGCCTCGGGCAGGTCGAGCAGGAAAACCATGCCGTCATCGGCGGTGAGACGGATGCGGCGGCGATGGCGATCATGATGCGCCAGCGTGACGGTGGCACGACGCTCGGACGCGGGCCAGTGGCCGGATGGCATGACTTCGGTGGCGCGCAGCATGATCAGAACAAAAAATACCGCTGCGCCATGGCGAGCACTGAAGCCGGTTCGCAGGTGAGCAGCTGGCCGTCGGCACGCACCACATAGGTTTCCGGATCGACCTCGATCTTCGGCATGTAGGCATTGTGAACCATGTCCTGCTTCTTCACCTTGCGGCAGCCCTTCACCGCCACCAGCGGGCGCTGCAGCCCGAATTTCGCGGTGATGTTGTTGTCGATGGCCGCCTGGCTGACAAAGGTGAGACTGCTCTGCACCATGTTGCGGCCGAAGCTGGCGAACATCGGACGGTAATGGACCGGCTGCGGCGTGGGGATCGAGGCATTGGGATCGCCCATGGGCGCGGCGGCAATCGAGCCGCCCTTCAGCACCATGTCGGGTTTCACGCCGAAGAAGGCCGGCGACCAGATCACCAGGTCGGCGAACTTGCCGATCTCGATCGAACCGATCTCGTGTGCCACGCCATGAGACAGTGCGGGATTGATGGTGTATTTGGCGATATAGCGTTTGGCACGGACATTGTCGTTGTCGCCTTTTTCCTCGGGCAGCCGGCCGCGCTGCTTCTTCATCTTGTCGGCTGTCTGCCAGGTGCGAATGATCACCTCGCCCACCCGGCCCATGGCCTGGCTGTCGGACGACATCATCGAAAAGGCGCCGAGATCGTGCAGGATGTCTTCGGCGGCAATGGTCTCGCGCCGGATGCGGCTGTCGGCGAAGGCCACGTCTTCGGGGATGCGCTGATCGAGATGGTGGCAGACCATCAGCATGTCGAGATGCTCGTCCACGGTGTTGACCGTGTAGGGCATGGTCGGATTGGTGGACGACGGCAGCACATTGGCCAGGCCGGCGACGCGGATGATGTCGGGCGCGTGACCGCCGCCAGCGCCTTCGGTGTGGAAGGCATGGATGGTGCGGTGCTTGAAGGCGGCGATGGTGTCTTCCACGAAGCCGCTTTCGTTCAGCGTGTCGGTGTGAATCGCCACCTGGATGTCATGCAACTCGGCCACGTTGAGGCAGTTGTCGATGGCGGCCGGCGTGGTGCCCCAGTCCTCGTGCAGTTTGAGGCCGCAGACGCCAGCGGCGACCTGCTCGACCAGCCCATCGGGCAAGGCGGCATTGCCTTTGCCCAGCAGGCCGATATTCATCGGGAAAGCCTCGGCCGCCTGCAGCATGCGCATGATGTGGAACGGACCCGGCGTGCAGGTGGTGGCCGAGGTGCCGGCCGCCGGGCCGGTGCCGCCACCCATCATGGTGGTGACGCCCGAGTAAAGCGCTTCCTCGATCTGCTGCGGGCAGATGAAGTGGATATGGGCGTCGAAGCCACCGGCGGTGACGATCTTGCCCTCGCCCGCGATCGCCTCGGTGCCCGGACCGATGATGATATCGACGCCGGGCTGGATATCGGGATTGCCGGCCTTGCCGATGCCGACGATGCGGCCGTTTTTAAGGCCGATATCGGCCTTCACGATGCCCCAGTGATCCAGGATCAGGGCGTTGGTGATCACGGTGTCGACCGCGCCGGCGGCATTGGTGACCTGGCTCTGGCCCATGCCGTCGCGGATCACCTTGCCGCCGCCGAACTTCACTTCCTCGCCATAAAGCGGCGTGTTAGCGGCATAACCATCCGGATGGCCCTTGCTGGGCGCATGGACCGGAGGCTGCGCGGTGAAATCCTTTTCCACCTCGATGATGATGTCGGTATCGGCCAGCCGGACCTTGTCGCCCAATGTGGGGCCATACATGCCGGCATAGGCGGAACGGGGAATGCGGATCGCCATGGTTCGTACTCCCCTGCCTACCTGAGCGTGCCCATGATCTCGGCGCGGAAGCCGTAAACGTTCCGCTTGCCGGCATAGGCCACCAGCGACACGGTGCGGGTCTGCCCCGGTTCGAAGCGCACCGCCGTACCGGCCGGAATGTCCAGCCGCATGCCGCGCGCCTTGTCGCGGTCGAACTTCAGTGCCGGGTTCGTCTCGAAGAAGTGGTAATGGCTGCCGACCTGGATCGGGCGGTCGCCGGTATTGGCAACGTCGATGCTCACCGTCGGGCGGCCGGCATTCAGCTCGATCTCGCCGGGGGCCGTGATGATTTCGCCGGGAATCATGCTGCGGCCTCCTTCAGCGGATCGGGTTATGCACGGTCACCAGCTTGGTGCCGTCCGGGAAGGTGGCCTCCACCTGGATCTCATGAATCATTTCGGCAATGCCGGGCATCACCTGGTCGCGAGTGATCACGCTGGCGCCGTCGCGCATCAGCTCGGCCACCGAGCGGCCGTCGCGTGCGCCTTCCACCACATAATCGGTGATGAGCGCCACGGCCTCGGGGTGATTGAGCTTCACGCCGCGCTCCAGCCGGCGACGCGCCACCTGGGCCGCCATGGCGACCAGCAATTTGTCCTTCTCGCGGGGCGTGAGATTCATGCCGCTGCGCTCCCCCTGGCAGACTGGATTCAGACGGTAAGATAGCGGCGGACGTCGTCGCCTTCCAGCCGGGACGCGTCGCCCTCGACCACAACTTCACCACGCTGGAGCAGGATGAAGCGGTCGGCCAGGGCCTTGGCGAAGTCGAAATACTGCTCGACCAGAATGATGGCCATGGTGCCGCGGTCGGCTAGGCTGCGGATCACCCGGCCGATATCCTTGATGATCGAGGGCTGGATGCCCTCGGTGGGCTCGTCCAGCAGCAGCAACCGGGGGCGCGTGACCAGGGCCCGCGCGATCGCCAGTTGCTGCTGCTGTCCCCCCGAAAGATCGCCGCCGCGACGGTTGCGCATCTCGTGCAGCACGGGAAACAGGGCAAAAATCTCGTCGTCGATGGTGCGCTCGGCCCGGGGCAGCGGCGCCAGGCCGGTCTCCAGGTTCTCGTAGACGGTCAGGCGCGGAAATATCTCGCGGCCCTGCGGCACCATGGCAATGCCGCGCCGGGCGCGCTCATGGGGTTTCAGCCCGACTATGTCCTCGCCTTCCCACAGGATGGCACCGCTGCGCACCCCCTGCAGACCGACCAGGGCCCGCATCAGCGAGGTCTTGCCCACGCCGTTACGGCCCAACACGCAGGTGATCCTGCCGGCTTCGGCCGTCAGCGCCACGTCGCGCAGGGCATGGCTGGCGCCGTAATAAAGATTCAGTCCTTCGGCTTTCAGCATGAGATCAGCGCCGCCCCTTCATCGGCCCAGGTAGACCTCGATCACGCGCGGATCGTTCTGCACATGGTCGACGCTGCCTTCCGACAGCACGCTGCCCTCGTGCAGCACGGTGACGCGCGCACCGAGGTCGCGCACGAATTCCATGTCGTGTTCTACCACCACCAGCGTGCGTTCGCCCTTCAGCGACAGGATCAGGTCGGCAGTCTGTTTCGTCTCGGCATCGGTCATGCCAGCCACCGGCTCGTCGAGCAGGATCAACTGGGTGTCCTGCACCAGCAGCATGCCGATCTCCAGCCACTGCTTCTGGCCATGGCTGAGCGCGCCGGCGGAGTCGCGCAGCCTGGCGGCCATACCAACGGTGTCCAGCGCCCAGGCGATGCGGTCGAGCGCCTCGGAGTCCAGCCTTGCCGTAAGCGTGCGGAAAGAGCCGCGCGGCGCCTTGAGTGCCAGCTCAAAATTCTCGAACACCGTGAGGTTCTCAAACACCGTGGGCTTCTGGAACTTGCGACCGATGCCGAGATTGGCGATTTCGGTCTCGTCCAGCTTGGTCAGGTCGACGCGGCCGGCGAACAGCACCTCGCCCTCGTCAGGCCGGGTCTTGCCGGTGATGATGTCCATCATCGTGGTCTTGCCGGCACCGTTCGGGCCGATGATGGTGCGCAACTCGCCAGGCGCCACCATCAGGGCGAGGTTGTTGATCGCCCTGAAACCGTCAAAGGAGACGGTGACGCCGTCAAGATAGAGCTGCGTATCCGAGACGCGCGGTTTGTGTACCACGTCAGGCGAGATCCCGGCCGTGGCCGGCTCGATCAGCGGGGTGGGCAGCGGCATGGCTGGGCGCATCATTCAGCCGCCTTTTCTGACGGTACGGCGTAACTGCGCCGCTCGGCACGCCAGGCCTGCCACTGGCCGACCAGGCCGACGATACCCCTCGGGAAAAGCAGGGTGGAGGCGACGAACAGCGCGCCCAGCACGAACAGCCAGAGTTCGGGCGCGGCACCGGTGAGCCAGGTCTTCACCAGATTGATCAGCACGCCGCCCAGCACCGCGCCATACAACGTGCCGCGGCCGCCGACCGCCACCCAGATGGCGATCTCGATGGAATTGGCCGGCGAGAATTCGCTGGGATTGATGATGCCGACCTGCGGCACATAGAGGGCGCCGGCCAGCCCGGCCAGCAAAGCCGACAGCACAAAGGCAAAGAGCTTGGCCGAGGTGGGCGAATAGCCGAGGAAGCGCACGCGGCTTTCGGCATCGCGTACCGCCAGCAGCACGCGGCCAAGCTTGGAGCGGGTGACGAAACGGCAGAGCAGGAAGCACAATCCCAGACTGAGCACCGACGCCACGTACAATCCGATGCGCGTCTCGGGCGCCTGCACCGGAAAGCCGAGGATGTCCTTGAAATCGGTGAGGCCATTATTGCCGCCGAAGCCCATGTCGTTGCGGAAGAAGGCGAGCAGCAGGGCAAAGGTCATCGCCTGCGTGACGATGGAGATGTAGACGCCGGTGACGCGCGAGCGGAAGGCAAACCAACCCAGCACCAACGCCAGCAGCCCCGGCACCAGGAACACCATCAGCAGCGCGAAGGGGAAGCTGTCGAAGCCGTACCAGTACCAGGGCAGCTCCTTCCAGTTCAGGAAGACCATGAAATCGGGCAGTTCGGGATGGCCATAGACGCCGCGCGCGCCGATCTGGCGCATCAAATACATGCCCATGGCGTAGCCGCCGAGCGCGAAGAACGCGCCGTGCCCAAGGCTGAGGATGCCGGCATAGCCCCAGACGAGGTCGAGGCTGAGCGCTAGGATCGCGTAACAGGCGTATTTGCCCAATAGCGGGATCAGGTAACCTGGCAGATGCAGAGCCGAGCCGGATGACGGCAGCAGGTTCAGCAGCGGCACCAGTACGATCAGCACGAAGCCGATGGCTAGGAAAATCGCCCAGCCGCGCCTATCGAGCAGGGGCTTGGGCTGCGCCAGCGCTTTTAAATCGTCAAGCATCTGCGGAGCGTCCCTTGGCGGCGAACAGCCCGCGTGGCCGTTTCTGGATGAACAGGATGATGCAGACCAGCACGACCACCTTGCCCAGCACGGCGCCGGCCACCGGTTCCAGCAGCTTGTTGACGATGCCCAGCGTCAGTGCCCCGACCAGCGTGCCCATCAGGTTGCCGACGCCACCAAACACCACGACCAGAAAGCTGTCGACGATGTAGATGGTGCCGAGATTGGGCGAGACATTGCCGATCTGGCTCAAGGCCACGCCGGCCATGCCCGCGATGCCCGACCCCAGGCCAAAGGTCAGCGCGTCGATGCGGGCGGTGGGAATGCCCATCACATCTGCCATAGCGCGGTTCTGCGTCACCGCGCGCATGTGCAGGCCAAAGCTGGTTCTGCGCAGAATCAGCGCGATTAGTCCCAGCACGGCGAAGCAGAAGACGATGATGTAGATGCGGTTCCAAGTGATGGCAAAGCCGCCGGCAATTTCCAGCGCGCCGGTCATCCATTCGGGATTGGCGACTTCCTTGTTCGGGGCACCGAAGATGGCACGCACCGCCTGCTGCAGGATCAGGCTGATGCCCCAGGTGGCCAGCATGGTTTCCAGCGGCCGGCCATAGAGAAACCGGATCACGCTGCGCTCCAGCGCGATACCCACCAGGGCCGCCACCAGGAAGGCGACCGGCAAGGCGGCAATCAGGTAACCGCCGATCCAGCCGGGTGGCAGAAAGGCGCGGAAGATTTCCTGCGTCACATATGCCGAGTAGGCCCCCAGCATGATCATCTCGCCATGGGCCATGTTGATGATACCCATCACGCCGAAGGTGATGGCGAGCCCGACGGCAGCCAGCAGCAGCACAGAACCGAGCGAAATGCCCTGCACCAGGTTTTCGGCATAGCCATAAAGCTGGAGCTTGAACTGCAGTTTGCCAAAAGCCGCGTTCAATGCCGCCTTCACATCCGGATCGCTCTCCTGGTTCAATCGCGCCTGCAGCTGGGCGCGTACCCGCAGGTCGGAGGAGCCGCTCAGCGTCTGGATCGCCAGCAGGCGCCGAGTCTTGTCGGCATCGGCCAGATCGACAGCGGCCAGGCTGAGGGCCATGGCCTGCTTGGCGTCGCCATTGGTCTCTCTTGCATGGGCCTCGCGCAGAAGGGTAATGGCGTCCGGGGTGGCGCCATCGAGCAGCGCGTTCGCCGCCGCGCGGCGCTGGGCCGGATCGGGACTGGACAAACCGAGCCGGCCGACCGCCTGGCGCAGCACGTTTCGCAGATTGTTGTTGACAAAGATCACGTCCAGATCGCCCGACGACACGATGCCGAGTTTCTCCTGCGTCACCGCATCGGTCAGCGCCTGGTCGTTGCCGCTGACATTGCCGATCACCACGGCGCCGTCGCTCTTGCGCTGGAACAGCCGGCCATCCGCCAAGGCGCGGAACACAGGAATGGCACGCGGATCATTCAGTTCGGTCAGGGCATCGATCGCCTTGGCCTTGTCGGCAAAATTGTCCGCCTTCAGTGCAGTTATAGCCCCGGCAAAGTCGAGTGGCCCGGATTTCTGCGCTGCGCCAGCATCGCCAAGCAGCGCGCGGGCATCGTCGGACAATGCGATTGGCTGCAGGTCTTCTGGCCGGGCCATGTCTTCGATGTCGCCGGTGGCGGCATTGGTGACGACGATCATCTCGCCGTCCTTCTCGCCAAGCACCACGGCATTGTCTGCCAGCCGCAGATAGAGCCTGCCCTGGGCCAGCGCGGCCAGGGCGGCCTTGGCTTTTTCGTCGTCGCTGGCGACGAGCGCCGCGATGGCGGGCCTGGGATCGCTTTCAGCCAGGCCGGCCAGCGTATCGGCCAGAGTCTGGGCATGGGCGGGCCGCATCACGGCCAGCAGCGCCAGCATCAGCGCGACCATCACGATAGGCAGGAAACGGTTCATCGACACCAGATGCTCTGCGAGTTTTGAAGACGGAACGGTTTTTATGATTGTTCTGGCAACGGAGTCTGTCTTGAGGGCGGTGCCGGCCCCTTCCCGCGTTGCAAAACGTAGGAAGGGGCCGATCGCCATTACGTCACGCCGCTCAGTTGGTCAGCGCCGCGTATTTCGGCTTCTCGCAGTTCCCGCAAACCCACGGGAAAGTCCAGTCCGCGGTCAGCTTGGCGCTTTCCGGGATATATTTCGACCAGGCGTCAGCCTTCACCGGGCCCTTGGTCTGCCAGACGATGTTGAACTGGCCGTCCGGGCGGATCTCGCCGATCATCACCGGCTTGGACAGGTGATGGTTGGTGTTCATCACCGCGGTGAAACCCGACGGCGCCTTGACCTTCTGGCCATACATGGCCTGCCGCACGGCATCCACATTGGTGGTGCCTGCCTGGGCAACGGCCTGCGCCCACATCTTGAAGCCGATATAGGTGGCTTCCATCGGGTCGTTGGTGACGCGCTTGTCGTTCTTGATGAAGGTCTTCCACTGCTTGATGAAAGCGTCGTTGACCGGGTTCTTCACCGACTGGAAATAGTTCCAGGCGGCCAGATGGCCGACCAGGTTCTTGGTGTCGATGCCGGCCAGTTCTTCCTCGCCGACCGAGAAGGCCACCACCGGGATGTCGGAGGCCTTGATGCCCGCGTTGGCCAGTTCCTTGTAGAACGGCACGTTGGCATCGCCGTTGATGGTGGAGACCACGGCGGTCTTCTTGCCGGCCGAGGCGAACTTCTTGATATCCGCCACGATGGTCTGCCAGTCGCTGTGACCAAACGGCGTGTAGTTGATCATGATGTCTTCCTGCTTCACGCCTTTCGACTTCAGGAAGGCCTCAAGAATCTTGTTGGTGGTGCGCGGATAGACGTAGTCGGTGCCGGCCAGGACCCAGCGCTTCACCTCGCCGCCGTCCTTGCCCATCAGGTATTCCACCGCCGGGATGGCCTGCTGGTTCGGCGCGGCACCGGTGTAGAACACGTTCTTCGAGCTTTCCTCGCCCTCATACTGGACGGGGTAGAACAGCATGCTGTTCAGTTCCTCGAAAACCGGCAGCACGGACTTGCGCGACACCGAGGTCCAGCAGCCGAACACCACCGCAACCTTTTCCTTCGAGATCAACTCGCGCGCCTTCTCGGCAAAGAGCGGCCAGTTGGAGGCCGGATCGACCACCACGGCCTCGACCTTCTTGCCGAGCAGGCCGCCCTTCTTGTTGATGTCGTCGACCATCATCAGGACGGTGTCCTTCAGGGTCGTCTCCGAGATGGCCATGGTGCCGGACAGCGAATGCAGGACGCCGACCTTGATCGTCTCCTGCGCCTGGGCGCCCTGGCTGGCAAAGGCGGCCGCCCCAAGCATCGCGCCTGCTGCGGCCACGGTCCGCATGAATTTGCTCATTCTCTTCCTCTCCTGCTTTGGGTCTGGCCCCCCCATGGGCTCAGCCGCACAGGTCAGGATTGGCAAGGAGCGTGCCAAGGCCGGAATGTCGTTAGGGCATGATCCGATACCTTGGATAATGCGCTGATTCCGCGCCGCAATATGACAGGGCCCGGTTTGTGGATGGATTACTACCCGGATGATTCCACAGCGATCTTGTGAACTACTTGGCCGCGCAGTTGCCTATATTTTAATCCAATACCACTTAAAAACAGGCAGAGATCAAAATTCAGGCAGAGAAACAGGCCGGGTAGCGCAACACCATCAGAAATGCCAATGCCGTGGCATGGCCGCCACCCGGCCCAGACCGGGGCGCAGGGCAGCCCATAACAGGCCGAAATGGCGACGCAAGCGGGCGGGTTCACGATCAAGCAGCCGCAGCAGCAGCAAATCTTCGATCACCGTAACGGCCCATAGGCTGCCCTCAGGCAGCGCATTTGCAGGCAGCAGATCGCGCAACCGGTCTCGCGCAGCCGCCGGTTCAGGCAAGCGGGCCAGAATCAGGCCCTGAGCCACGGCGCCATCGAAGCCGGCCGAATGGTGCAATGCCGGCAGGCCGGGCTCGTCCAGCCTGGCGGCATCATGCCAGATCAGGCGACCATCATGCCGCAGCTGCCAGCGATCGAACAGCGCGCCGGCGTCGAAACGCTCGCCGCGCGCAATCCGTCCGAATACGGTGATGTCGCCGGCCAGCAGCCGCGCATCATGCTGCAGATCGATTCCGACATCGCGGCGCAACCGCGCGCCAGCGAACAGTATGGTCTCCTGCGGCAGCCATTCCAGCACTGCGCCGGCCTCGACCGAAAGCGCGATGGCGATATCGGCCGCCTGGCTGCCGGTCTCGGCGCGGTAGATCTTTTCAGCAGCCTGCGGCGTGCACAATGCATCCGCACCCGCCGCCACGCTGACGCCCAGCCGCAGACGGTCGCCGCCGGTGAGGCCGCCGGCGGTGGTGACCAGCACCGCCGTGAAAGCCTCGCCTGGATCAGGCGCCGGCATCAGGGCGCGGCAGGGGTCATGCTGGTAGAGATCGGCGATGCGGCTGAGTCGGCCGGTCGCGCCCATTGCCATGGCCGGCGGCGCGATGCGCAGTTCCAGCACGCCATCAGCCCTCTGAAGGCGCGGCGCATCACCGGTAATCGCCGCCGCCATGGCGGATCAGAGCAGATCGGGCTGGTCGGCCAGCATCGGCTGGTCGACATCCTCGGCCGGCACGACCGCATCGGCCGGCCGCACCGGCCATGCCAGCCCCAGCGCCGGGTCGCGCCAGTTGATGCCGCGCTCCAGTTCAGGCTCGAAGCTGGCGCTGGTCTTGACCAAAACCTCCACTGCCGGCTCCAGACTGCACCAGCCGAGGGCGAATCCCTGCATGGCATAGAGCTGCTCGGCGCCCATGTAGGAAATCACGGCCTGCATTGCCCGGCCAAAGGTGGAAGAGGATTTACGCACATCGATGGCGACGACATGGATGCTGCCGCGCAGCACGCGCACCAGCATGGCCTGGGTGCCGGGGGCGATCTGGTACCGCGGGCCGCGCACCGTGCCGATCTTGTCGGCATAATGGATATAGTCTTCCACGAAACGGTCATGGATGCCGATCTGGCCCATATGCTGCTCGCTGTAGATCGGACTCGACCAGCCCTCGCCCAGCATCAGGGTGGGCGCGCGCATCAGCAGGCAACCGGGCAGGACGGGTTGGGCGATCTGGAACATGGCGGGCCGGACAAAAAGATAAGGGCCCTCATCATCGATAAGGGCCCTGCTCTTGGCAAGACGCAGGAACGTCTCACCTCATATTACGGACAGGTCGTGCCGTTGGTGAAACCGATGCTGCCACTGGCCGGTGTGCCGTTGCAGGCGCCGGAGCCGCGAATATTGCCGGTCGAGCCGGCATTGATGACGGTTCCGGCACCGACCCACACCATATTGTTTGTCGTGCCGCCTGAAGCACTGATGCTGTTGTTCGCCACCGTTATGGAGGGGGAGCCGACATTCGCGGCCAACGCCGTGATCGTCGTGGCCGCCCCACTGCCGGTTGCCGTGAGCGTATTGCCGCGCACCACGGCACTGACGTTATTGCCAAGCGTCAAGGCAACGCCCCCATTGGCGCCACTCTGGGTCACGGTGATCGTATTGTTGCTGATCGTTGCGTTGCTCACGCCATCCGCAACCAAGACAGCGCGACCGCCGGTGCCGCCACTGAAGGCATTGGTGACCGTCAGGTTGGAGACCGTGCCCCCGCTATTGACCTGAACCGTGGACCCCAGGTTGCTGGCATTGACCGTTGCGCCGGTACTGACCGAGGCGAGGCGACCCGAGGCGCTACGCACCGTGACGGCACCGGTCAGCGTCTGGCCGGTGGCCAGGCTGACGGTGTTGGTCGTGTTGAATGTGCCGGACAGCAGGACCGTTGAATTGTTGCCGGCATTGGTGACGGCCGTAGCGAGGTTGGCGCCGCTGGTGCTGGCGCTGTTCAGCACTGTAAGACTGCCGCCATTGGCCGTCTGCGTCGCCGTTTCAGGTGCGCCGAAGGCACCTGACCGGCTGACGATATCGATGTCGCGCACCACCGGATCGGCCATGCGGCGCTCCATGGGCATGAGCTGCGACGCGCTCCTGCCGAAGCTCTGCAGCGGGATGCGCAGCCGGGCCGAGAGGAACCCCTGGCTGCCGCGCGGATCGTCATGCTGCCATTCCGCGCCCAGGCTGAGGCGCGCGCCGTCCCACAGGCCAGGCACCGCGTCGAACACCATTTCGGCCCGCAGGCGCGGGCCCTGTACGTCGGGCACGGCATCGTCGTCGCCGGTGAAACGGTAGCCGCCGGCATAAAGGCGGAGCTGCTGCGCTGCTTCCGAATCGAAGAAGGGCAGCCGCCAGCCGATTTCGGCATCGAAGCCGCTCAGGCTGCGCTCCTCGCCGCCGCGGAAGATCACGTTGGTGCCGGAAACCTCGGCGGTGTTGAGGGCATCGACCTGATGGCTGCGCCGCCCCTGCGGCAGATAGGCGTTGGCGCGCAGGTCCCAGTCCAGCGACAGGGCCTCGAAGCCCAGCGTCACCTGGCTGAAGTAATTCTCCAGCTCGCTCTTGCGGCGGTCGAAATAGGCATAGGCGCCGAGGTTCCAGCCGCTTTCCAGCATGTGGCGCAGGCCGAGGCCGAAATTGCCTTCCAGGCCGTCGCTGTCGTCCATGCGGGTGCGCAGGCTGGTGAACAGCAGGGTCGTGCCGTCCTGCGCCAGCGGGACGAACAGATCCGCCTCGCCCAGGTTGCGCTTGGTGCCTGTCTTGCCTTCAACATCGATATGCGGAGTCCATTTGGGCGCACGCTCGGCCGGCTGGCTCGTTGCTGCCGCAGGCAGCAGCATGATCGCGATCGCAGCGATCGCGAGGCTCCCGACCCATTGCATACGATGATAAGCCACTCCGCCGGCCCTCCCCAAGCCGCCGGATTCCCTCATTTTCCACGATCCGGCCTGACCTTCATCGCCTCGCCGTCAGGCAGGGTCAAGTGATTTCGGCCAGCGGGAAGCCATACGAAGCCACCTGCAATTATGCGGAGGCCCCACCACGCATCTCCTGTATGAATAGAAATGATAAAATCATTCATCCAGCAATTGCAGCCCGCATCAGCCACGACTCGACGGGTGCGGGGCCGTGCCGGTCAGGCCCCGTCAGGCAGGGCACATGTGGCATAATCAGGGAAATGGCGAATAGAAACACGTGCCGGCGCCTCGTCGTTGTCGAGCACTGTGGCGGAACTGACCATGCCAGCCCCAGCGCCAGGTCGCGCCAGTTGATGCTGCACTCCAGTTCAGGCTCGAAGCTGGCGCTGGTCTTGATCAGGACTTCTACTGCCGGCGGTCTAGACGGCCGTGGCGTGCCGTTCCTTGCAGATGCGCAGCACCTCGTCGGCATCGCGCCGCCACCAGTTGCCTGCCGACATGATTTCGACCTCGCAGAAACCGTCATAACCCACGCCCTCCACCATGGCACGGATGGCGGGAATGTCGATCACGCCATCGCCCATCATGCCGCGGTCGAGCAGCAGGTCGGTGGTCGGTACCAGCCAGTCGCAGACATGGAAGGCCAGAACGCGCTTGGCCGCGCGCCCGATCTGCGCCGCCAGCGTCGGATCCCACCAGACATGATAGACATCGACGGCGACGCCGAGATGGCGGTCATTCGGCCCTGAGCCCAGGCCGTCGCAGATGTCGAGCGCCTGGCCCAGCGTGTTCACGCAGGCACGGTCGGCGGCATACATGGGGTGCAGCGGCTCGATGGCCAGCGGCACACCGGCTGCCCTGGCATGCTCCAGCACGGCTGCGATGCCGTCCCGCACCTGGCTCCGCGCCCCGGCGATATCCTTGGACCCGGCCGGCATGCCGCCCACCACCAGCACCAGGCATTGCGCACCAAGGGCCGCTGCATCGTCTATGGCACGCTTGTTGTCCTCGATGGCGGCGGCACGTCCGGCGGCATCGGCGGCAGGAAACATCCCGCCCCGACAGAGTCCGGTCACGGTCAGGCCGACATCGCGGATATGCTTCGCGGCCTTGGCGGTGGTGTATTCCGCCAGCTTGTCGCGCCAGGGCGAGATGCCAGTTATGCCGTGGCGCGCGCAGCCTTCGATACACTGCTGCAGCGACCACTGTTCTTTCACGGTCGCCGTATTGAGCGAGAGCGGACCTGGCTTCGTCATGCAGCAATTCCGTGCGTCGCCATCACGGCCCTCATGCGGCTGGCCGCGCGGTCGGGATCGTCAAGCAGGCCGGCGGCATCGGCCAGGCGGAACAGTTCGGCAAGATGCAGGGCCGAACGCGTGCTCTGCTGGCCGCCGACCATGACAAAGTGATCCTGATGGCCGTTCAGATACGCCATGAAGACCACGCCGGTCTTGTAGAAGCGGGTCGGCGCCCTGAAGATATGGCGCGAGAGCGGCACGGTGGGCGCGAGGATGTCGTGAAAGGTCTTCACATCCTTGCGGGCCAGCGCACCAAGAGCCGCCGAGGCCGCCGGTGCGATGGCGTCAAATATGCCAAGCAACGCATCGGAATGGCCTTCCGTATCGCCGGCGATCAGTTCGGCGTAGTTGAAATCGTCGCCGGTATACATGCGCACGCCTTTCGGCAGGCGACGGCGCATCACGATCTCCTTATCCTTGTCTAGAAGCGAAATCTTGATGCCGTCGACCTTCGCGGCATTGGCCGCTATCACATCCAGGCAGGTCTGCATCGCCTGCATGTGGTCGCCATTGCCCCAGTAGCCGGCCAGGGCGGGATCAAACATCTCGCCCAGCCAGTGTAGGATCACCGGCTGCTTCACCTGACTCAGAATCCGGCCATAAACCTTCACGTAGTCGTCGGGCGTTCTGGCACAGGCCGCCAATGCACGACTGGCCATCAGGATGATGCGACCGCCGAATTTCTCGATTGCCGCGCACTGTTCCTCATAGGCGGCGATCACCCGGTCGATGGTGACATCGGGGCCCGGCGCCAGATGATCGGTACCGGCGCCGGAGGCGACCACGGCGCCCGGCACGTCCTTCGCGGCATCCAGCGAACGGCGGATGAGCTCCAGCGCATCCTTCCAGTCCAGACCCATGCCGCGCTGGGCGGTATCCATCGCCTCGGCCACGCCAAAGCCAAGCGACCAGAGATGCCGGCGAAAGGCGATGGTGCGCTCCCAGTCGATGGCGGGCGCCAGCCATGGGTCGTTGTCGGCCAGCGGATCGGCCACCACATGGGCGGCGGCGAAGGCCACGCGGCTGAAGGGCGGTTGCGACACCGGGAAGGCCCTCGGCGCCTTCAGGCTGTAAGGCGCCAGCTTGCCGGGACCGGCGGGCAAGTTCAGCGTCGTCATGTCAGGCCTTCAGTTCCGGCAGATCGATCCAGCGGCGCTCCTTCCAGCTTTTCAGGCCGGCCTCGGCGAGCTGCACGCCCTTGGCGCCTTCCAGCAGGGTCCAACGGAAGGGTTCGTTGTCCACCACATGGCGGATGAACATTTCCCACTGGGCACGGAAGCCGTTGGGATAGACCTTGTTGTCGGGCATTTCCTGCCAGGTCTCGAAGAAGTTGATGCTCTGCGGGATATCCGGGTTCCAGACCGGCTTGGGCGTGGCCACGCGCGGCTGCACGAAGCATTTATGCAGGCCGGCCACAGCCGAACCCAGCGTGCCATCGACATGGAAGGTGACCAGGTCATCGCGCCGCACGCGCGTGACCCAGGAGGAATTGATCTGCGCGATCACCCCGCCTTCCAGCTCAAAGGTGGCATAGGCGGCATCGTCGGAATCCGCCTTGTAGGGCTTGCCGTTCTCATCCCAACGTTTCGGGATATGGGTGGCACCGAGGCAGGAGACGCTCTTCACGCCGCCGAACAGATTGTCGAGGACGTAGCGCCAGTGACAGAGCATATCCAGAATGATGCCGCCGCCATCCTTCGTCCGGTAATTCCAGGACGGACGCTGCGCCGGCTGCCAGTCCCCCTCGAAGACCCAGTAACCGAACTCGCCGCGCACCGACAGAATCTTGCCGAAGAAGCCGCTGTCGATCAGCACCTTCATCTTCTCCAGGCCAGGCAGGAACAGCTTGTCCTGTACCACGCCGTTCTTCACCCCGTATTTCCTGGCCGCCTTCACCAGGTCCATGGCCACGGCCAGCGTTTCGGCAGTGGGCTTCTCGCAGTAGATGTCCTTGCCGGCGGCCATCGCCTTTTTCAGTAGGCCGGCCCGCGCCTGGGTGGTGGCCGCATCGAAGAAGACGGTATCGTCCTTGTTCTTGAGCGCCGTGTCGAGATCGTCGGTGTAGCGCTCGATGCCATGGTCCCTGGCAAGGCGCGCCACCTTGTCGAGATTACGTCCCACCAGGATCGGATCGGGCATGACGCGGCGGCCATTTTTCAACACCACGCCGCCATCCTTGCGGATCGCGCAGATCGAACGGATCAGGTGCTGGTTCATGCCCATGCGCCCGGTGACGCCGTTCATGATAATGCCGAGACGGATATCCTTGCTCATTGGTTTGTGTCCTTCTTCAAGAATGCAGCGGCATGGGGGCGAGGTCGCCCCAATCGGGTTCGGCGCCACTGCCGTAAGCGGCGACATCCAGCAGGCTGTCGAGCGCGATGGCGCCATCACGGATGGCTAGCCGCACGCGGCCATCCTGGCGGCGATAAAGATCGGGATGGGCGGCAAGGAAGGCCGCCTGCTCTGCTTCCGGTGCATCGCCGAAACCGTCGACATAATGGTGCCCATTGCGCTCGACATGACTCAGGCCGAGGGCAGCGACCAGCACCAGATCCTGCTGCAGCGCCAGCCCGGCCTGGCAGGTCAGATCCTCGCCAGTGACAAAATAGCCGCCGCCCCACTGGATGCAGCGGGCCGCATTCAGGACGGCGCGGTACACGCCCTTGCAGGTCTTGGACGAGATGCCGCGATAGCCCAGTTCGCGGGCACGCGGGAAGACGTCGTAATCGGCATCCGATTCATCGACAATCAACGGCACCTGAGCCGACAGGCCGTGGACCGGCCGCTCCAGCGCCGAGGCGCGTTTGATCGGCTGCTCGATATAGCGGATGGAGGCACAGAGCCGGCGTAGCGCCGGTTCGTTCTGCATGGCCTGCCACAGCGCAGCAATGCCGGCGGCATCATCGTATTGTTCGTTGCCGTCAAGGCTGGACTGATAGCCGCCGGAAATACGGTCAAGCACGACGGCAATCGCCGTCAGCCGCGCGAGATCGGCCGCGATGTCGCCGCCCACCTTCAGTTTGAACCAGGCCTGCCCATAGGCGGCGATCACCGCCTCCAGGCTTTCGGGCAGGCCGTCATTCAGCCGGCGCGCGGGCCCCAGATCGGCCTCGGTAAGCGGGTCCAGCATGCCCACGGTGTGACGCGCAGCTATGTGCCGCACCGGCTGCAAATCCCTGAGAAAGCCATCTAGCGCAAAACCGGCGAGATCGGGCGTGAGCGTGGCGGTGATGCCGAACAGATTGCGCTGCAGCGCCGGAACGAAACCCATGCCCTGCATGCGGCAGAGCGCGTCGATCACGGCCCGGTCAAGCAGGGCCGGACCATAGACGGCGACCAGCGCATTCAGCCCCCGCTTCGCCCCGGCCCGCACCAGCGCCGCATGATGGGTGGCGGAATGACCGAAGGCGCTGCGCGGTGTGGCATCGGACAGATAGGCGTCGCGCGCCAGGCGCAGGCTGAGACGCAGCTGGTCAAAATTCTGCTCATTGCTGAGCGCCGGATTCTTGTCGAACCATTTCGGCACCATCAGTTCGGCGGCCATGCCCCAGGCGGAACGGCCGTCTTGTATGTCGATGCGCAGCCGCAGGAAGGCCTGCGGCGCCTCGGTCAGCGTCACCACGCCGAAGCGGAATGGCAGGCGCAGGCGCACTGGCCGCTCATACAGCGCGATTTCGGTTATGCGGAAGGCTGGCGCGGTCACCGCGGCGCCTCCAGGAGATCGCGCAGATAACGGATGGCGAAAGCCGCCGCACCCGGACCGTCAGGGTCGTAGACGAATGGTTCGACGCCCAGATCGCCGACGTAGCCATGGCGTTGCAGCGCCGCGATGACCGGCGCGAAATCCATCTCGCCCTGACCCGGGCCCTTGCGGTTGGGATCATTGACCTGGACATGCGCGATCAAACCGCTGGGCAGCCAGCGGTCCAGCAGCACAGGGACGGGATCGGCCTCGGTGAGTCCCGCGGCGCTGCAATCGATCATGGTGCGGAAGGCGCTGTTGCCGATGGCCTCCACCACACCGATCGCCTCGGCCACCGTGTTGATGAAGTTTGTCTCATGTCGCGACAGCGGCTCGAGGCAGTAATGCACGCCCGCCTGTTCCGCCGCCCGCGCCGCCGCGGCAAAGGCCTCCAGCGCCCAACCCTTGGCCGGCAACGGATCGTGCCCGGGCAGGCGCCGCTGGGCCGGCGAGCCATGCACCAGATAGCGGCCACCAAGATCGGCGCAGAGATCGCACAGGGCTGCCATGACGTTGATCGTGCGACGACGGATATCGGCATCAGGATCGGTGATCGACAGCCCCTTGGGCGCCACCAGCAGCCAATGCAGCCCGGTAACGGCGAGGCCGGTTTGCTCGACGGCGCGACGGACCGCCCGGCGTTCGGCGGCGGTGAGCGCCAGCGGATCGTCAGCCAACGTGAACGGTGCGAGCTCCAACCCGTCATAGCCCAGTTCAGCCGCCAGAGCGCATTGCGCCTGCAGCGACATACCGGCCAGGACCTCGTTGCACAGGCTGATCCGCATCGCCTTTTCCGTTGTAACCAGATAGTTACTTATACCGACACCTAGCTGCCACCGTCAATACGACGGATCAGCCGTTTCGACCGAACAGCCCGGCGACGGGCCGCTTGACCGCTGCCATCGCGCGGTCGAAAGCCCGGCGGAAAGATGGCACGCTCAGAAGAATCATCAGCAGCACCGCCGTGGCCATGACCGCGCTGATCGGGCGGGTCAGGAAGGGCGTGAGGTCGCCGTCCGACAGCACCAGGCCGCGGCGCAGGCTTTTGTCGAGGATGTCGCCCAGCACGATGCCGAGCACCAGCGGCGCGATCGGATAGTTGAAGCGGCGCAGCACGAAGCCGATCACGCCGAAGGCCAGCATCACGTAAACGTCGAACAGGCGCGAGGCGATGGCAAACGAGCCAACGGTGCAGAGTACAAAGATCACCGGCATGATCAGTGTGCGCGGCACCAGAAGGATCTTGACCAGCAGCTTGGTCAGCACCAAGCCGTAGAAGAGAATGCCGAAACTGGCGAGCAGCATCATTGCCACCACGTCGTAAACGAAGGTGGGATTCTCGACCATGATCAGCGGGCCCGGACGAATACCGTGGATCAGCATCGCGGCCAACAGCACGGCGGCAGGAGCCGAGCCCGGCACAGCCAGGGTCAGTACCGGAATCACCGCGCCGGGAATCGAGGCGTTATCGCCGGTTTCCGCCGCCATAAGGCCCTCCACCGAACCCTTGCCGAATTTTTCCTTCTCCTTGCTTGCCCGGCGCGCCGCGGCATAGGAACTCCAGGCCGCAACATCCTCACCCACGCCAGGCACGATCCCGATGAAGGTGCCGATCAGGCCGGAACGGATCACGGTGCGCCAGTACTGCAGCACGTCGCGGATGCGCGGTATGACGCGGTCGAGCGCGTTGATCACGTATTTGCGAGGCTTCTCGCGCATCACCATCAGCACCTCGGCAAAGCCGAAGGCTCCGACCAGCGCCGGGATCAGGCCAATGCCGCCCGAAAGATCGTGAATGCCGAAGGTGAAGCGGTCATAGGCATACATGCCTTCCTGGCCAATGGCGGCGATCAGTAGCCCGAGAAACCCGGCAATCCAACCCTTCAACGGGTCGGTGCCGGTGAGCGTGCCCGAGATCACCACGCCGAACACCGCCAGCCAGAAAAATTCGTAGGCGCCGAATTTGAGCGCCATCTCGCCCAGCACCGGAGTGAACAGGGCGAGCCCCACCATGCCGATCCAGGTGCCGACCACCGAACCGGAGGTGGCGATGCCCATGGCACGGCCGGCGAGCCCCTGCCGGGCCAGCGCATGACCATCGAGGCAGGAAGCAGCCGAGGCCGGCGTGCCGGGAATGTTGAGCAGGATGGCGGTGCGGCTGCCACCGTATATGGCCCCGATATAGGTGCAGATCAGCACCAGGATTGCCTCGTTGGGCGACATCTTCAGCGTCATCGTCGTCATCAGCGCCACACCCATGGTGGCGGTGAGACCGGGCAGAGCGCCGATGATCACGCCGATCAGCGTGGCGCCGAGCGTGTAGACTATCGTGGCCGGCGTGATGGCGCCGAGGATGGAAGACCCGAAAGCGAGCAGACCTTCAAACATGGATCCCGACCTCAGGGCAGGCGCAGAAGGAACAGGTCTTCGAACACGTACTGCACCACAAGGCCCGTGATCAGGCCATGAACGGCGGCGATGAGGGCGCCGCGCGCCAGTTGGCGGCTGGCGCGCCGGTCCTGGTATTCGAAGATGAAGACGAAAACAGCAATGAAGATGGCCGCCGCCAACCAGAAAGGCAGGCCACGACCGACCATACCGACGGCGAATGCGAGACAGAGCGCCATGAGAAGCAGCAGGCGCCAATGATCGGCAAGACGGCCGCTAGCCGACGCATGACGGGCAAGGGCACCCGCGCCGATCGCGCGCAGCAGCAGCGCGCCACCCATCAGCGCCAGCACCGCGCCCAGCAGCATCGGCACTAGGCCGGGAATCGAATAGACGGGAATCGAGAGATGCGCGAGCCGGTCCATGGTCCAACCGCCCCAGACAATCGACAGGCCCAGCATGATCCAGGCCAGACCCCACCACAGATCGGCACGCGGCGACGGCTTGTCGTCTTCCATCACTCAACTCGCAGGATTATGGTCGGAACAGGAAACGGACGGCCGCCCGGCTTGAACCGGGCGGCCGCGATACTTGCGGGCGACTTATGGCCGCGGGATGCCCAGCGTGTCGGGCGAGACCTTGGCCTTGCCGCCATCCTGCAGGATCCAGGCAGCACCCTGGATCGCCGGGAAGGCAGCCTTCTTTGCCGCCTCGCCATGCTCGACGCCGAACAGCGCGCCCTTCTCGGTGGCGTATTTCTTCAGCGCCGCCGATTTCTTCATCTGCTCGGACCAGATCTTGTCGAGCGTGGCTGTCACCTCGGCCGGTACACCCTTGTGCACGAATATACCGAAATAGTTGGTCTCAGTGCGGAAGCTGGGGATCGTCTTGGTCACGGGCTCGATCGGATCGACCCCCGCCACTTCCAGCGGCCGGTCGGCCAGCACGGCCAGCGGACGCAGGCGTTTGGCGCGGATCATCTCAACCTGCTCGACACCGAGCTGGGTCGTGACTTCGGTTTCGCCCGATACGGTGGCGATCACCGCCGGATTGCCGCCATCGTAGGAGACATGCTTGTAGGTAACGCCGGCGGCCTTGGCGAAGGCCTCGATGCCGAAATGCCCCGACGAGTTGACGCCCGCGGTGGCCACCGACACGGCGCCGGGCTTAGCCTTCATCGCCGCGATCAGGTCGGCCAGCGTCTTGTAGGGCGAATTCGGATTGACGCTGATGACCGACTGGTTGGCGACGGTGAGATAGAAGTTCCAGTCGGCCATCTTGGTATCGAGCAGGCCGGACACGGCATAGGTGCCGATATCCTTGGCGGCACCGGCGGTCCAGGTATAGCCGTCCTTGGGTGCCTCCAGCGCGCTCTTTGTGCCGATCGAACCGGACGCGCCGCCCTGGTTCACCACCACGATCTTCTGGCCCAGAATGCCTTCCAGTTCGGCAGCCGCCACGCGGGTGACCTGATCGGTCGAGCCGCCAGCCGCCCAGGGCACGATGATGGTGATCGGCTTGCTGGGTTTCCACTGCGCATATGCGCCCGGTGCGGCGAGCGCGATGGCTCCCAGCGCAAAGCCTGCAACGGCCGCGCGAATCAATTGGCTGCCTGTCATGACACTGCCCGTCATGGCGTTCTCCTCCGTTGTTGTCCCGGCCCGTGGCCGTGGATCGTTGTCGTTGCGGCACAGCATTTCGCCACGCAGCGCGCTTGTCAACGAAGAAGTAACCGTTCAGTTACGAAAAATGGAGATGCCCCGTCAGGGCCGCAGAAAGCCCAGCAGCACTTCCACCGAGTGGTCGAGCCGCAGCTTCTGCTGCCTGGGATCGAGCAGGTTGCGGCCAAAAATCGTGGATAATGTGTGGACATTGGAGAAGTAGAACCAGCCCAGCGCCGCAATGGTGATGTAGAGCTGTACAGGATCGACGCCCTTGCGGAACACGCCCTCCTTTTCGCCGCGCT
Source organism: Ferrovibrio sp. (assembly GCF_046297895.1). Classification (GTDB taxonomy): domain Bacteria; phylum Pseudomonadota; class Alphaproteobacteria; order Ferrovibrionales; family Ferrovibrionaceae; genus Ferrovibrio. The sequence continues at coordinate 153,518 of NZ_JBKBHC010000009.1, forward strand.
GCAGCAAATCGCGGATCACCGCCAGAAGCGGGGTATAGAGCTGCTGAATCTTCTTGGAGTCCTTCAGATAGACGGCTTTGTGCAGGTTCTCCGTGTTCAGCAGGGCGATGAATTCGGGATTACGGGAGCAGAATCTGAAATTGAATTCCAGCAGGTAGCGCATGCCATCGGCCGGCTTCATGCGGGCGACGTCGATGGCATGCTCTTCCTCGCGCATCCGCTCGTAGGCCTGCTCCAGCACGATCAGCCAGAGCGCCTCCTTGTTGCCGAAATATTCATAGATCATGCGCTTGTTCGAGCCCGAGCGCTTGGCGATCTCGTCCACGCGCGCACCGGCCAGACCCTTGGCGGCGAAATCCACCAGTGCGGCATCCAGGATGTTGCGCCGGGTCACCTCGGGCTGGCGCGTGCGCTTTGGCGCGGCCGCCGCCTTTTTCTTCGGCTTGGTCATGCGACTCCCCCTGCTTCGGCACCAGTGATGCGGAAGCAGGCCGGCGCCGTCAAGCGGCAAGGCGGGCGGGATCGGGTGCGACAGCTAGGCCAGCATCGCGGGCAGGGTGACGATCTGCACCCCGGCCTGTTCCAGCCCGGCACGGATATGGCGGGCCATCGAGACCGCGCCGGCACTGTCGCCATGCACGCAGATCGAGTCGACATTGCAGGGAATCCGCTTGCCCGACAGCGAAACGATGGCCTTTTCCTGCACCATGCGCAGCACGTTGGCCAGCGCCTCGTCGTTGTCATGCACCATGGCCTTCGGCTGGCCGCGCGGCACCAGGTTGCCGTCATCGTCGTAATTGCGGTCGGCAAACACCTCCTGCGCCACCGGCAGGTTCATCTTGCGCGCCGCGTCCACCATGGCTGAGCCGGCCGGCGCGAGGAAGATCAGATCTTTTGAGACGCCGGCGATGCCGCGCGCCAGCGCCATGGCGAGGTCCATGTCGGTGGCTGCCTTGTTGTTGATCGCGCCGTGGGGCTTCACATGGGTGACTCTGCCGCCTTTTGTAGCCGCCACGCCCATCAGCGCACCAACCTGATAGGCGATCAGCGCCTCGACCTCCTTGTTGTTCATGGTCATCGGCCGGCGGCCGAAGCCCTGGAGGTCGGGGTAAGAGGGATGCGCGCCGATGGAAACGCCGTTCTTGACGGCCTCGGCCACCGTTGCCTGCATCACGCTCCAGTCGCCGGCATGGAAACCGCAGGCGACATTGGCCGAAGTGACGACTGAAAGCATCGCAGCATCGTCGCCCATGGTCCAGGCGCCGAAGCTTTCGCCCAGATCGCTATTCAGGTTCACCCTCAGGGTCATCGCCACACTCCGCTCATTTCCAGTGTCCACTGGGGGCATCCACAGCGCCGCTGATCAGGTTCGCAGTATACAGGGCATCAAGGTCAAGCCATACATCCGGCATCGCCGTGCGGATGCCATCGATCAGGCGACGGATGCCCTGCTCCTGCGTACGGCGGATCGCTTCGGCCTCAGCCACCGAAATCGCTTGGAAAGCGAGGTTGTTGCCCGGCTTCATGCGGCCGACGCGCGGCAGATCGGCTGAGATCACGGTGGCGATCTTGGTGTAGCCACCGGTGGTCTGGCGGTCGGCCATCAGGATGATCGGCTTGCCGTTGCCAGGAACCTGGATCGAGCCGGTGACCAGGCCTTCGGAGGCTATGTCGGCGCCGCGAACATGCTCCACCGTCTCGCCATCCAGCCGCAGACCCATGCGATCGGCCTCCTTGGTCACAGTGTAGGTGGCCGACAGGAAGGTCTCGATGCCTTTTGCGGTGAAACGATCTTGCTGCGGCCCGAGCACGACGCGAACCGGCCCGTCACCATAATCGATGGCATCGGCCAGTTCGCGCTCCTCGCTGTCCGGCGCGGCATTGAGCACCAGCGGCAGCCGGTCACCGGCCTTCAGGGCGCGGCCCTCGAAGCCGCCGAGACCGGAGCGCATATAGGTGGAATAACTGCCCATGAACGGCGGAATGGCGAAGCCGCCCTGCACCGCCAGATAGGCCACGCTGGCATCCTCGACGGCGCCGATGGAAAGCCGGTCGCCGCGTTTCAGCAGAACAGAGCGCCAGGGTTTCACGGCACGCGCCTCCGACCCGTCGGCCGGCTGCAGTGCAAGCTTGGCGACGCCACCAAAGGCGATGCGCAGGCTCTCGGCCGCCACGGTGAAGCCCGGGCCGAGATAGCCGATTTCAAGCGCCGCCGTGTTTTCCGGATTGCCGACCAAGCAATTCACCAGCCGAAACGCGATGGGGTCGGTGGCGCCGGCCACCGGCATGCCCAGGGCCTGCGCGCCGAAACGGCCGAGATCCTGCACGCTGGTCATCAGGCCTGGCGCTACGATGTCGAGGAAGCCGGCGGCGGTCATGGCTTCACCTGCCCTTCATCGACCCGCAGGGCGGCGTAGTCGAACACACCCTGCTCCACCCGATTGAGCATCGCGGCGTAATCATCGGAGGAGATTGCCGTGTAGGTGACCTCGTCGCCTGCGGCGAGCAGAATCGGCTCGGCCCGCGATGCATCGAACAATTTGAGCGGCGTGCGGCCGATCAGATGCCAGCCGCCCGGGCTTTCCCAGGGATAGATGGTGGTCATCGATTCCGCTATGGCGACCGAACCCTGCGGCACTTTCAGGCGCGGTTCCTTGCGACGCGGCAGATGCAGCGATGCGTCCAGGCCGCCCATATAGGCCAGGCCGGGCATGAACCCGAGCATATAGACGAAATAGCGGCCTGCAGTATGCGTGGCGATCACGGCATCGGGCGTGGTCTTGCAGCGTTCCGCCACATCGGGCAGGTCGGGGGCCAGATCGGGCGCGTAGCAGACCGGCAGGCGCCAGAGCCGGCCGGCGCGCTGCCGCGGTTTCAGTCCGTCCAGCAGGCCGCGCACATGGCCTTCCAGATCGGTCCGGCTTGTGACTAGCGGGTCATACTGCACCAGCAGGGCACGGAAGGACGGGATCGTCTCGATCAGTCCGGCCGGCCGCATGTCGGCCAGCGCGGCATGCAGGGCCATGACCTTGGCATTGATGCCGCGGTCGATGCCTTCCCCGAACTCGACGCTGAAGCCGGTATCGCCGAAGGAGCGGATCTGCGGGTAGCTGGTCATGCCGCAGTCATAGGGCTTCGCGCCTCAGGCGACAACAGGCAAGGCTTCGATGTCGTAGGCGTGGCCGATCTTGCGCTTGAGCACCGGATCTTCCAGTTCCATCTCGAAGCGCGTCGCCGGCCGGATGCCGCCGATGGCGCCGATGGTGCCGCCGAACATCAGGGTGCCGGGCGGCAGGGTGGCACTGTTGCTGTAGCGCTGCATCAGGTCAGCCGGGCTGCGCAGGCCGGAAACCGCGCCTTCCTGATACAGCACGCGCTGGCCGCCGATGGTGGCCCAGGCGCGCAGGATCAGGTCGTCCCAGTGCTTCTCGACCTCTTCGTAACGCCACAGGCTGCCACCAAGAACCTTGGAGCAGAGCTGCTTGGACAAGGCCACGCCGGCGGCCTCGGCCTTGCGGTCGGTATGGTCGGAGCCGACCGTGACCCAGAGGCCATCGGCCAGCGAAACGATCACCGGCTCGACCTCACCCGAGGTGTCGGGACCAAGCACCTGAAGATGTCCGGTCTGGATAAGCTGGCCGGTGCCGATGCGGTAGAACAGCGGCACGGAAGACGGCCGCGGCACGCCGATCGCGGCCAGTTCCTCGATGTGATGTTCGATGGCATGGTGATCACGCCCGGCCCAACCGGCCACAATCAGCGTATCGATCTGCACCGCGACGCGATCGCGCCGTTCACCCCAGAGACGGTCAAAGGTCAACATGCTCAGGTATCCCGCGTTTAGCCGAAAGTATTGGGCAGCCAGAGCGCGCTGCCGGGAAACAGCGCCAGCAAGGCGATCAGCGTAATCATCATCAACACGAAGGGCAGCGAACCCTTGATCACATCGTTCAGCGTGCCGCTGCTGCGCAGCGACTGCACGACGAAAAGGTTGAGGCCCACCGGCGGCGTGATCAGCGCCATCTCGATCAGAATGATGATGACGATGCCGAACCAGATGGGGTCGAAGCCAAGGCCAAACATCACCGGCGCCACGATGGGGATCGTGGTGATCATCATGGACAGGGTCTCCATGAAGCAGCCGAGAATCAGGTAGAACGCCACGATGGCCACCAGCATCTCGAATTTCGACAGGCCAAGACCGGCGATGTAGTCGGTCAGCATGGTGGTCAGGCCGATGGCCGAGATAACGAAGTTGAGGAAATAGGCCGCTATGATGATCAGCATCACCATCGCGGTGGTGCGCATGGTGTTTTCCAATACTTCTTTCATCATGGCGAATGAAAGTTTCCTGTAGGCCGCTGCCAGGCCAAGCGCCGCCACCACGCCAAGGGAAGCCGCCTCGGTGGGCGTGGCCAGGCCGGCATAGATCGACCCGACCACGACGAGGAAGATGCCGAGTGGCGGCGCTAGGTCGACCAGGCTGTGAATCCGCTCGCCCCAGCTGGCCGAAAGCGGCTTGCCGCCCCATTCCGGCCTGATCATGCAGAAAACCGCAACCATCACCATGAACATGAAGGCCAAACCCAGGCCAGGAATGATCCCGGCGAGGTAAAGCTTGGGAATCGACGTGTCGGTCAATACCGCATAGATGATCATGTTGATCGAGGGCGGGATTAGGATGCCGAGCGTGCCGCCGGCGGCCAGCGTGCCAAGGAACAGCGGTTCATTATAGCCGTGCTTCTTGACCAGCGGCAGAGCCACGGTGCCGACCGTGGCGGCGGTGGCCACCGAGGAACCGGACGTCGCGGCGAAGATGGCGCAGGCGCCGATATTGGAATGCATCAGGCCGCCGGGCACCCAGGACAGCCATTTCACCATGGCGCCGTACATGCGTTCGGCCACGCCGGCGCGGAGCAGAATCTCGCCCAGCAGGATGAACATCGGGATCGAGACGAGCAGGAAATCCTTCGACGACGACCACGAGATTTCACCCAGCGCCAGACTGAGAGGCATCTTGGAATAGATCTTGTCGAGCAGCAGGCCGAGCGTGCCGAGTGCACCGGCCACCGGAATGGCAGCCGCCAGCAGGACAATCAGCAAGACGAGCGAAGTGGCAAGCATGGGATCAGTCCTTGAGCAGGTCGGCGGCCGGCTTCAGTTCGGCGGTATGGGCGGCCTCGTCGGCGGCGTCCTCCTCGATGGTGCGGGCACCGGCGAGGCTGCGCACCTTGGCGAGGTCACCGCCCAGCAGGGCAAACAAGCAGCGCAGCAGCAATGGAAGCCAGGTGAACAGGAAAAAGATCAGTCCGATCAGCCACAGCGACTGTGGCATCCATAACGGCGTGGCAAGCGGCGTGGTGGCGCGGGCATCGAAGGACAGTGAGGTACCCAGCACGTCCCAGGCCTGCCAGGTCAGCAGCATAAGGAAGCCGCCCAGCGCAATCAGCGCCACGATGTCGAGCAGGGCGCAGACAACCTGCGGCAGATGAATGTAGAGCGCGTCCACGCGCACATTGGCGCGGCGCAGCAGAGTGAAGGCCAGCGCCCAGGTGGTGCCGATGGCGAAGGCGTAGCCTGACAGTTCATCCGCGCCACCCAGCGACACCAGCACCAGCTTGCGCAGTAGCACGTCGATGGAAACCAGCACGGCCGAAGCCAGCACAAGCGTACCGCCGAACCAGATGGCGTAGCGGGAAAGTCGGTCGGCGAGGCCGAGCCAGCGATCGAGCAGGATCATGGGCGATACCTTGACATGGAAAAGCCGGAGCCCGGCAAGAATTCCGGGCTCCGGCGGGGAGGCAACTTACTTGGCGGCGGCGGTCAGGCCGACCACCTTGCCGATGCTGTCGTTGAAGGTGGCGATGCAGTCGCCCTGGCAACGCGCCGCCCATTTCGGCAGCACGGTGTCGGTCAGCGCCTTCTTCAGCAAGGCCTTGTCGGCATCCGAGACCGGCACGATGGTCATCTTGGCCTTGGTGCCCATGGTGCAGTTGTCCTTGCCGGCGTTGCAGTCATAGCCCTGCTGGGTTTCTTCGGCGGCCGCCTTCCAGATGCGGTCTTCCAGGCCGGCGATTTCCTTCTGCAGGAAAGTGCGCACCTGCGGGTTCAGTTTTTCCCAGGTCTTCACGTTCACGCCGTGCATGACGTGGCTCCAGCCCAGCGGCAGGGCATAGATATGGGTCGCCACCTCGTACCACTTGGCCGAGTTACCCGACAGCGTGCCGGTGATGGCGCAGTCGACCACCTTGTTCTGCAGGGCAGGCACCACCTCGTTGAAGGCCAGCGTCACGCCGGTGCCGCCAAAGGCCTCGACGAATTCGGCCAGCGTGCGGTTGCCGGTGCGTACCTTCTTGCCCTTCAGGTCGGCCAGACCCTTGATCTCGCCGTTGCAGAACAGGACCTGAGCCGAATATGGCCAGATGCCAAGCACCTGCACGCCAAAGCGCTCACGATAGAACTTGTCGTAGACCGGCTTGTAGGCATCCGAAACCTTGCGAGCGGTGGCGACATCCGGCGACAGGCCGGCCAGGTCGACCGCCTCGTTGCGGGCATCGTCGGCTGCCACATAACCAAGCACGGTGGAACCGAAATCGATCACGCCCAGGCGCATCAGGCGGAAGATTTCCGCACCTTTGAGCCCCATCTCGTTGAACGGCGTGATTTCAGCGGTGATGGCACCGTTCGACTTTTCGGTGATCTCCTTCGACCAGAAGGGCTGTTCGAAATTCTTGTACTGGGTCAGGTTGCCCCAGGCGCCAACCACCTTCAGTGCGGTTTTCGGCATTTCCTGGGCCATCGACGGTCCGGCCAGGCCGGTCAGCAGCGCGCCGGCAACGGCCAGCGTCTTAATCATGGTCTTCATTCTCTTCCCCTCCAGGTTGGTGAACTTACAGAATGGCCAAACGGCTGTTCTTCAGGTCTGTCACCAGCATGTGCCCGGGCGCATGGGTGACGCAGAAATCCGGCTTCACGGTGGCAATCACCGACTGGGGTGTGACGCCGCAGGCCCAGAAGACCGGCAGTTCATCGTCCTTCACCTCCACCGGATCGCCGTAATCTGGCTTGGCGATGTCCTTGATGCCGATCATCTCCGGTTTGCCGATATGCACCGGCGCGCCATGCACGGCAGGAAAACGCGAGGTGATCTGCACCGCGCGGATCGCATCGGCGGGCTTGAGCGGCCGCATAGAGACAACCAGCGGCCCATGGAACGGCCCGGCCGGCTGAGTCTGGATGCTGGTGCGGTACATCGGCACGTTGGTGTTGCAGGCAATGTGGCGCAGCGGGATACCGTCTTCGATCAGCGCTTCCTCAAACGAAAAGGAGCAGCCGATCAGAAAGGCCACCAGGTCGTCGCGCCAGAGGCTTTTGAGATCGGATACTGCCTCGACCATCTTGCCGTTCCGCCAGACGTGATAGAGCGGGATATCCGTGCGGATATCGACATCCTCGCCCAGCGTGGGCAGGCGCGGATCGCCGGGTTCGCTGGCCGCCAGCAGCGGACAGGGCTTGGGGTTGAACTGGCAGAAGCGGAAGAAATCGTCAGCCAGCGCCTTGGGCAGGATGGCGAGGTTGGCCTGCACGTAGCCCGGCGCAATGCCGGCGGTGGAGCCGCGATGATCGCCGCGCCGCACGGCCTGCCGCGCCGCGTGGCCGCTGCCATATACCTTGGCCGTCATTGCATTCATACCAATCCCCCGGACTGCCGCAATCCGGTTATGGCATCATGGGCAGGCCATCCTGTCCAATCGCGGTTTCGGATGACATGCGATAAGAATTTCTTATCGCCTAATAATCAGGCGCGCCGCTGCTTATTGCGGCGCTTGGCCTCTGCCTGCGCGAGTTCACGCGCGGTTTCCACCACCGCCTCGGCCATGTAGCTGTCCGGCTTCAGAGGGTAACTGGCGGAAAAGTTCAGATCCGGCAGGCTCTGCTCGGCGCGCACCAGGCGCAGGCGCTTCTCGGCCAGTTCGCGCCGGATCACCACAGGCGGGATCGCGCTGATGCCGATGCGGTCCAGCGTCATGCGCACGATGGTGCTGAGCGACGCATTGCCGTACATGCGCAGATTGGGCAGGTCAGACCGCGTCATCATCTCGCGGATGGTGATGAAGGGTCGCGTGTTGCGCGGATAGGTGATGATCGGCCAGCGCGCCAGCCGACTCAATGGCACCGGCTCCGGACCAAGATCGAGATCGGGACTGGCGACCCAGGCAAGCGGGTAGCTCGACAGCACGACATTCTTGATACGCGGCTCGCTGACCGGGCCGAGCAGGAAGGCGATATCGAGCTGATGTGCCACCAGCCGCTCACGCAAGATCGGCGAGGTATCGACCTCGATCTCCAGCGTCAATGCCGGGTAGACGGCATGCATGCGTTCGATCAGCTTTGACAGCCAGGTATGCACAATGGTTTCGGCAACACCAAGCCGCACCACACCACGCATGGCGCGCTTCTCGCGCGCGGCCTGAAGCAGGTCGGCGCGCAGTTGCAGCATGCGCTCGGCATAGGGCAGCAGTTCGTTGCCTTTCAGCGTCAGCGCCACGCCACGCGGCTCGCGGTCAAACAGCCTGACGCCCAGTTCGGCCTCAAGCAGTGCGATACGCTGCGAAACCGCCGGCTGCGTGGTGTTGAGCTTTTCGGCGGCGGCGCGGAAGCCGCCGAGATGGGCGACCCAGACGAAGGTTTCCAGGTTACGCAGGTCTGCCATAGCGATTTCCACCAATCATGCCGACAGATCATAAGAATTTTTTATCGACTGCGCTGCCGGTATTTTTGAAACAAACGTTTCTCAAATAATAGATATGAATCGTTTGTTGCATGATGCCGGGAAATCGGCTTCAATCGGCCCATGCCTAGCCCGCGCCACACAGCGCCCGACTCGCTGCCGGCCCGCATCGCGGCCGCCTTCGAAACCCTGCCGCCGCAACTGCAGGCCGCGGCCCGCTTTGTGCTGGACCATCCCGACGATGTCGCGCTGCTCTCCATGCGGGAGCAGGCCCGCCGGGCCGGGGTGCCGCCGGTGACCATGACGCGGCTGGCGCGGCAGCTGGGATTTGCTGATTTTGCCGCCTTCCGCGACGTGCAGGCCAGCCTGCTGCGGCGCAATCCGGGCAAGGCATTCAGCGCCGAATTCAGCAACCGGGCTGGCAGACTGCAGCAGCGCCAGCAACAGGGCGGCGATGCCGCCCTTGCCGGCCAGATCGGCTGGGCGATGGCCGAGCATATCGCCAGCAGCCACGACGAAACCGGCATCACCGCCTTGGTAGCTGCCGCGAAGGCGCTGGAGGGCGCGCACCGGCTGCATTTCCTGGGCCTGCGCTCCTGCCATGCGGTGGCCTTCCATGCCGGCTACATCTATGGCCTGTTCCGCGCCAACGGCGTGCTGCTGGATGGCGCCGGCGATACCGGCATCGACGCCCTGCGTCATGCCGGCCGCGGCGACGCCTTGCTGACCATCAGCGTGGCGCCCTACGCCAGCGCCACGGTGGAGCGCGTGGCCTATGCGCGGCAACGCGGCCTGACCATCGTGGCGATCACCGACAGCCGCGTCTCGCCGGTGGCGAGCCTGGCCCAGCACAGCCTGCTGGTGCCAACCGAGACGCCTTCATTCTTCCACGCCATCACCCCCGCCTTTGCCATGGCCGAGACGCTGGTGGCGCTGATCGCCGCTCGTGCCGGCGAGGAGGCGCTCGCCGCCATCCGCAATGCCGAGGCGCAACTCGGCGCCTTCTCAACCTACTGGTCACCCAAGCGCAAGAAAGCCAGCCCATGACGAGCCGTATCCTGCACCGCATGATCAATCACGCCTATCCGGTTGCCGTCGGCGGCGAAGGCATTGAGATCATCGATTCCACTGGCAAACGTTATATCGATGCCTCTGGCGGAGCGGCGGTGAGCTGCCTTGGCCACGGCCACCCCGACGTCACCCGGGCGATCCATGAGCAAGCCGACAAATTGGCCTTCGCCCATACCAGCTTCTTCACCACCGAGCCGGCCGAAAAGCTGGCCGACAAGCTGGTGGGTAGCGCGCCGAAGGGCATCAGCCATGTCTATTATGTCTCCGGCGGCTCGGAAGCGATTGAGGCCGCGCTGAAAATGGCGCGGCAGTATCATGTCGAGCGCGGCGAGCCGCAGCGCCGGCATTTCATTGCGCGGCGCCAGAGCTATCACGGCAATACCGTTGGCGCGCTGAGTGTTGGCGGCAATGCCTGGCGACGCCAGCAATTTGCGCCGATGCTGATTGAAGCGCACCACATCGCGCCCTGCTTCGAATACCGCGACCGCCGGCCCGACGAGACGCCGGAAGCCTACGGAAAACGCGCCGCCGACGAACTGGAAGCCAAAATCCTGGAGCTGGGCAAGGACAGCGTGATCGCCTTCGTGGCCGAGCCGGTGGTGGGCGCCACCCTGGGCGCCGTCACTGCAGCGCCGGGTTATTTCAAGCGCATTCGCGAAATCTGTGACAAGTATGGCGTGCTGCTGATCCTGGACGAGGTGATGTGCGGCATGGGCCGCACCGGCACCCTGAATGCCTGCGAGCAGGAAGGCATCTCGCCCGACATCATGACCATCGCCAAGGGTCTGGGTGGCGGTTACCAGCCGATCGGCGCCGTGCTGCTGGGCCAGCATATCTTCGATGCCTTTACCCAGGGCTCGGGCTTTTTCCAGCACGGCCATACCTATCTGGGCCATCCGATGGCCTGCGCGGCAGCCCTGGCGGTGCAGGAGGTGATCGAGCGCGACCATCTGCTGGACAACGTGAAGGCCATGGGCGTGCATCTGATGGACCGCCTGCAGGATCGTTTCGGTAATCACCGTCATGTCGGCGATATCCGTGGCCGAGGGCTGTTCCAGGCCATCGAACTGGTGCAGGACCGCGCCACCAAGTCCACCTTCGACCCGGCGCTGAAGCTGAATGCGCGCATCAAGAAGGAGGCGATGAATATCGGCCTGATGTGCTACCCCATGGGTGGCACCATCGACGGCAGGTATGGCGACCATGTTCTGCTGGCGCCGCCCTTCATCTGCAAGCCGGGCGATATCGACACCATCGTCGCGCGGCTGGGCGACGCGGTGGACGCCGCACTCAAGAGTGTTGCCTGATGAGCCACGCCCCGATCATCCCGGCCGTATTGGCCCCTGCCCTGATCGCCGTCGCCCCGAACGGTGCCCGCAAGCTGAAAAACGATCATCCTGCCGTGCCGCTCAGCGCCGATGAGTTGGGCGCCTGCGCGGCACAATGCCTGAATGCCGGCGCCGCCATGATCCACCTGCATGTGCGCGAACCCGGCAGCGGCCGGCATTCCCTGGATGCCGATCTCTACCGCGCCGCCACAATCGCGATACGTCGCGAGGCCGGCGACGACATCATCATCCAGGCCACTTCGGAAGCAGCCGGCATATACAGCCGTCACGAGCAGATGGCCGCGATGCGCGCCCTGATGCCGGAAGCCTGCAGCCTGGCCATCCGCGAGATCGTGCCGGATGCCGAAGCCGAGTCCGATGCCGCCAGCTTCCTGGGCGAGATGCACAAGACCGGCGTGATGGTACAATACATCCTGTACTCCGATGTGGACCTACAGCGCTTCCACGATCTGAAGGCGCGCGGCATCGTGCCAGGCGAGAAGCATTTTGTGCTGTTTGTGCTGGGCCGCTACAGCGCCGGCCAGAGGTCGGAACCGACCGACCTGCTACCTTTCCTGCACGACTGGAGCAATGCCGACGGTGCCTTCGCCGTCTGCGCCTTCGGCCCGAAGGAATCGGCCTGCGCGCTGGCGGCACTGGGCCTCAACGGCCATGCCCGCATCGGTTTCGAGAACAACACCCTGCTGAGCGACGGCAGCGTCGCGGCCGACAATGCCGCACTGGTGCGCCAGACCGTGCAGCATGCCGGGCTGATGGGGCGCGCGATCGCGGACGCGAGAACCGCGCGCGAAATGCTGGCCGGATTGCGCTGAGCCTCAGGCCGCCTGCAGGCTGAAATCCTGCTCCGGCACCGGCGCGGCGCGGCCTGCAAGTTTGGCGGCCACCGCCTCGGCCGAACCGAAGGCAAGCGTGAAGCCGAGCGCGCCATGGCCGACATTCAGCACCAGATTGTCGATGCCGCTGTTGCCCAGGATCGGCAAGCCCTTCGGTGTGGCCGGGCGCAGGCCGGTCCAGGGCTCGATCTGCTGCCAGGTTGCCGCCTGAGGGAAAGCCTCGCGCGCCTGAGATACCAGCTGGCCCAGGCGGGCGGGATCGATCCGATCATTCGCGCCGACGATATCCGCCATGCCGGCCACCCGCAGCCGCGTGCCCAGCCGGGCATAGACGGTCTTGCAGGCGGTATCGGTGATCGATACCTGTGGCGCGGCTGCGTCATTGGCAATGGGTAGCGACAGGCTGTAGCCCTTGATCGGGTAGATCGGCAGATCGAGCCCGGCACTCAGACCGAGCCGCCGGCTGGCCACGCCGGCCGCCAGCACATAGGCATCGGCTTCGATCACGCCGGCCTCGGTCTGCACGCCCAGCAAGCGGTTGCCAGCGCGCAGAAGACTGCGCACCTTCGAGCCATAGATGAAGCGCGCCCCGGAATTGTCGCCCGACAGCAGAGTCTCGATGCCCAGGCAGAGCCGGAAGGGGTCGGCCGCCTCGTCGCCCGGCGTGAAGACGCCGCCATGGATACGGTGCGCGATCGCTTTCAGCGCCGGCTCTACGGCCAGGCAGCCTTCCCGATCCAGCACCTGCTGCTCGCTGCCCAAACGGCTCTGATATTCTGCCTGTGCCCGCGCCCCGGCCAGGCCGGCGGCATCGCCCTGCAGCACCAGCTTGCCCGCCCGGCTCCACAGGAAATCAAGCGCGCGGATATCGGCCGCCGCATGCAGCATGTCGCGACTCAGGTAAGCCAGACGTAACAGCTTTTCGGTAGTGGCCAGTGCTTCCGTCCGCGTGCAGGCGGCCAGGAACTTGAGCAGCCAGCGATACTGGAACAGTTCGAAATTCGGACGAAACCGCACGGGCGACTGGCGCCCGAACAGGTATTTCGGCAGGTCGAACCACACGCCGGGCGAGGCCAGCGGCGCCACATAGGAATAGCTGAGCTGGGCGCCATTGGCGTGGCTGGCGCCTTGGGCGGTGGCACCGGCGCGGTCGACCACGGTGACGCGATGACCATCGCGCGCCAGCCGCCAGGCCGTCGTCATGCCTACCACGCCCGATCCGATCACCACGATATCCATGCCAAACTCCGTTTGCCGTCCTAAAGCTAGGCAGCGCGGACAAGCCCCACTACTGCCGATGCAGCCGGCAGCCATAACATTGGGTTATGCCGCCTCTTGGGGGAAGGCCGCGGTAAAGCTACAGTGCGGGCGCCAGAATCGGGATCGACCATGCAACTGCGCCACCTCGAAGTCTTCCACGCCATCATGCTGACCGGCACGATCACCGCCGCGGCCAAGCTGCTCAATATCTCGCAGCCGGCCGCCACCCGCCTGCTGCTGCGCGCCGAGGACCAGCTTGGTTACAAGCTGTTCGACCGCGTGAAGGGCCGACTGCTGCCGACCCGCGAGGGTCAGGTGCTGCATGCCGAGAGCGAACGGATCATCAGCGGGCTGGAGAACCTGCGCAAACTCTCGCGCAACCTGGGCGCCGCCACCAGCGGACACCTGCGCATTGCCGCGGCGCCGGCTTTGTGCATCGACCTCGTGCCGCTGGCGATCAGCCGTTTTCGCCAGAAGCATCCCGATGTGAGCTTCGAGGTCGAGACGCGCCAATATGCCGACCTGGTCCGCGTGGTGCTGAACCACGAGGTCGACCTGGGGATTGGCTTTGACATCCAGTCCCATCCGGGGCTGGACATCCAGAAACTGGCCGAAGCCCAATTCTACGGTATTTTCCCGAAGAGTATGGAAAACCAACTGCCAGCGAGTGTGAAACTCGACTGGTTCCGCAAGCATCCCTTCATCGGATTGCGCAGCGACGATCCGCTGGGCGCGGCATTCGGCGCAGCGGTCAAGCTTTCGGGCGTGGACCTGCAACCCATCGTCGAGGTCAAGACCAACCAGATCGCGTTGTCGCTGGTGGCGCGCGGCGCCGGCGTGGCCATCGTCGATCAGTATACCGCGGCCGCCCATGATCCGCGCCTTGTGACGGCCAGGCCCCTGCTGCCCAATATCGATTTCGCAGTGCACATCATGCGGGCCAAGCATCAGCCCGCCTCGGTGCTGGCCCGCAAGTTCGGCGCTGTGATGGCACAGGCGGAAAAATCGGTTTCCGGCACTCTTGTGACGACAAACAGGCCGCAACGGACTTGACGAAACCGGCCGGACCGGTGTCCATACCGTTGGGTTATGGACAGGGTACCGATACGCATGGCGGGAAGCTGCGGCTTTCCATTATCACAGGGGCGTATGGGCCGGTATGTCGCAGCGGGGTGCGACCTGCCATCACGCAGTCCTAGCCTGTGCTGAAGCCGCCAACATGGCCGGCGATCATCAGTCAATCCGACTGCTGCCAGCGTGGCCGCAGTCCATTACGGAGGAGAAGTAACATGCAGTTCGCAACCAAGCACCTGCTGGGCGGCATGCTCGGCGCGGCCCTGCTGGCCGCCCTGCCCGGCACCGGCCTTGCGCAGCAGAAATTCGTTACCATCGGTACCGGCGGCGTGACCGGCGTGTACTACGCTGCCGGCGGCGCCATCTGCCGCCTGCTCAACAAGGACCGCAAGGCGCACGGCATCCGCTGTTCGGTGGAGTCGACTGGCGGCTCGGCCTACAACATCAACACCATCAAGGCTGGCGAGCTCGATTTCGGCATGGCGCAGTCCGACGTGCATTACAACGCCCTGAAGGGCGTTGGCGCGTTCAAGGACAGCGGCGCTTTCGCCGACCTGCGCTCGGTCTTCTCGGTGCATCCCGAACCGTTCACCGTGCTGGCCCGCAAGGAGGCCAATGTCGCCAAGTTCGAGGATCTGAAGGGCAAGCGCTTCAACGTCGGCAATCCGGGCTCGGGCACCCGCGCCTCGCTGGAAGAACTGCTCGGCGCGCTGGGCTGGAAGCTGTCGGATTTCTCGCTGGCCTCCGAACTGAAGGCCGACGAGCACGGCCCGGCGCTGTGCGACAACAAGATCGACGGCTTCTTCTACGGCGTGGGCCATCCCTCGGCCAACATCCAGGATCCCACCACCACCTGCGGCGCCAAGCTGGTCTCGATCACCGGCCCGGCCGTCGACAAGCTGGTGGCGGCGAATTCCTACTATGCCAAGGCGACGATCCCCGGCGGCCTGTACAACAACAACCCGCAGCCGACCCAGACCTACGGCGTGCTGGCCACGCTGGTCTCCTCGGCCAAGGTCGATAACGAGACGGTCTATCAGCTGGTGAAGGCCACCTTCGAGAATTTCGACGAATTCAAGAAGCTGCACCCGGCCTTCTCGGCACTTGATCCGAAGAACATGATCAAGGACGGCAACTCGGCCCCGCTGCATCCGGGCGCCGTGAAGTACTACAAGGAGAAGGGCTGGATGTAATCCGGCTTAACACCGTTCGGCCGGCCCGCTTCACCGCGGGCCGGCTTTTTTTTGAGCAGACCAGACGACTTTCCCCAGGAACCAACCATGAGCAACGCCGCAACGACCCGCCCCGTCTCCGAGCAGGAATTGCAGCAACTCGTCGCCGACGCCGATCTCGGTGGCCGCGACCCTAAAGGCGCCGTAGGCAGGCTGATCCTCGCCGTCGCCGTGGCCTGGTCGGCGTTCCAGGTCTGGTATGCCTCTCCGCTACCCTTTGTGCTCGGCGTCTTCATCCTGAATGACACGGAAGCCCGTGCCATCCATCTGGGTTTCTCCGTCTTTCTCGCCTTCACCTGCTATCCGGCCTTCAAGCGATCGCCGCGCGCCTATATCCCTGCGCTCGATTGGTTTTTCGCCATCGCCGGCGCGCTCGCGGCTTCCTATCTGTTCCTGTTCTATGCGGCGCTGGCAACCCGGCCCGGCCAGCCGACCTGGTATGATCTCGCTGCTAGCGGCATCGGTCTCGCGCTGCTGCTGGAGTCGACCCGACGCACACTGGGACCGCCGATGGTGATCGTGGCCGCGGTCTTCATCGCCTTCACATTCGCGGGGCCCTGGATGCCTGAGGTGATCCAGCACAAGGGCGCTTCGCTGACCAAATTCCTGCAGCATCAGTGGCTCACCACCGAGGGCGTATTCGGCGTGGCGTTGGGTGTTTCCACCGGCTTCGTCTTCCTGTTCGTGCTGTTCGGCTCGCTGCTGGAGAAGGCCGGCGGCGGCAACTGGATGATGCAGATATCGGTCGCCCTTCTGGGCCATCTGCGCGGCGGCCCCGCCAAGGTGGCGGTGGTATCATCGGCTCTGAACGGCGTGGTGTCGGGTTCGTCGGTTTCCAACGTCGTTTCGGGCGGTATCTTCACAATACCGATGATGAAGCGAACCGGTCTGTCCGGCGTGAAGGCCGGCGCCATCGAAACCGCTTCCTCAGTCAATGGCCAGATCATGCCGCCGGTGATGGGTGCCGCTGCCTTCCTGATGACGGAATATGTCGGCCTGCCGTATTCCGAAATCGTCAAACATGCCTTTCTGCCGGCGGTGATCTCATACATCGCGCTGTTCTACATCGTCGATCTGGAAGCGCAGAAGATCAACGCCAAGCCGCTGGAACGTGCCGTTCAGCGCAGCCGGCGTGACTACTGGCTGCGTCAGGGCCTGGGCTGGAGCGGCAGCATCGCGGTAATCTGTGCTCTGTATTACGGCATCCTGGCCGTGCAGGCGGTGACCGGCGCGGCGGCCCCGTGGCTACTTGGCATCGGCGGCATCGGTTTGTATCTGCTGTCGCTGTGGTATGCGGCAAAATTCCCCGACCTTGAATTGGACGACGCAGACAATCCCGACATCAAGATTCCGGAAGCCTGGAGCGTAGCGCGCACCGGTCTGCATTTCCTGCTGCCGATCGTGGTTCTGCTGTGGTGTCTGATGGTGGAAGAACTCTCGCCCGGCCTGTCGGCCTTCTGGGCCACGGCCACCATCATGGCCATCGTGGTGACCCAGCGGCCGATCATCGACATTTTCCGCGGCAGCCACGCTTTGGGCGCCGCCGCGAGACAGGGCATTGCCGACCTGGTCGATGGCTTCAATCTCGGTGCGCGCAACATGATCGGCATCGGCATTGCCACGGCCACGGCCGGTATCATCGTCGGCACAGTGACGCTGACCGGCATGGGCCTGATGATGACCGACTTCGTCGAGTTCATCTCGGGCGGCAACGTGATCGCCATGCTGCTGCTGACCGCCTTCATCTGCCTGATCCTCGGCATGGGCATCCCGACCACGGCCAACTACATCCTAGTCGCCACCCTGATGGCGCCCGTGATCGTGGAACTCGGCGCCCAGGCCGGCCTGGCCATCCCGCTGATCGCGGTGCACCTGTTCGTGTTCTACTTCGGCATCATGGCCGACGTGACGCCGCCGGTGGGCCTGGCCTCGTTTGCCGCCGCCGCGATCTCAGGCGAAGACCCGATCAAGACCGGCCTGCAGGGCACGATCTACAGCATGCGCACCGCCGTGCTGCCCTTTGTTTTCATATTCAATCCGCAGATCCTGATGATCGATATCGGCCATGCCGGCGAGGCGATCCTGGTAATCGCCATAGCCACGCTGGCGATCCTGGTCTTTGCCGCCGGCACCATGGGCTGGTTTCTCACCAAGAGCAGGTTATGGGAGTCGGCCCTGCTGTTGCTGGTCTGCTTCGCGCTGTTCCGCCCCGGATTCTTCTGGGACAAGCTGTACGAGCCCTATACGCAGGCACCGGCCAGGCAGGTCTTCGACATCGCCGCCAAGCTGCCGGAAGATGGACGGTTGCTGATGGTGGTGTCGGGCATGACTCTGGAAGGCGACGATGTCACCAAGACGATCAGCCTGCCGCTGACCGCGCCCGGCGATGGCCGCAAGCGGCTAGCCGATGCCGGCCTGAGCCTGACCGCGCTGGGCGACCAGGTGCAGGTCGGCGCCATCAAGTTTGGTTCGGCAGCCAAGCGCGTCGGCCTGGAAAGCGGTTTCACCGTTGACCATGTGTTGCTGCCGGCCGACCGGCCGAGCAAACATTGGGTCTACCTGCCGGCACTGGCCCTGTTGGGACTGGTGGCGCTGGTGCAGTGGCGCCGCAAGAAGGCCGCGGCGGCATGAAGGCTGTCGTTCTGTGCTCGGGCGGCATCGACTCCGTCACTCTGGCCTATCGGATTGCGGCTGAGAACGGGCTTGACCGCCTGATCTCCTTCGACTACGGCCAGCGCCATCGTCGCGAGATTGAGCATGCCGCCGGCATCGCCGCCGCACTGAAGGCCCGGCATGACGTGATCGATATCGCCGGACTGGGCCGTTTCCTGACCTCATCCTCGCTGATCAGCGGCGGCGACGCGGTGCCGGACGGCCATTACGCCGAAAGCAACATGAAGTCGACGGTGGTGCCCAACCGCAACGCCATCATGCTGAGCATCGCCTTTGGAATCGCCGCCGGTGCCAAGGCGGATGCGGTGGGCATCGCTGTGCATAGCGGCGATCATTTCATCTATCCCGATTGCCGGCCGGCTTTTGTCGATGCCTTTCGCGCCATGCAGGCCTGCGCGCTGGAAGGCATGTGGGAGGTGCAGCTCTACGCGCCATTCGTCGGCTTCACTAAGGCCGACATCGTGCGCGAGGGCATGCGCCTTGGCGTGCCGTATGAAAAGACCTGGAGCTGCTACAAAGGCGGCGAAATACATTGCGGCCGCTGCGGCACCTGCGTGGAACGGCGCGAGGCCTTCCATCTGGCCGGTATGCCGGACCCGACCAGCTACGAAGACCCCGATTACTGGATCGAGGCCATCGCCAAGATGAAGGCGGAGAACGAAAAAGGCGGCTGAACGGCCGCCTTTTCGCTCAGGCCGTGGCGGTTATGCCGAGCCGGTGGTCGCGGTCGCGCAGCAGGCGGATCACCGGGATGCTGGCCAGCACCATCCAGGCTTTGCCGATGATCTGGCCGGCCAGGTAGTCCAGGCTGCCGAAGGCGAGATAGAGGAACACCACCGAGTCCACACACAGGCCGACCAGGCTGGAAAGCAGTACGGCGCGCACCAGGCCGCGTTTCTGCAGCGGGGTGTAAACCGCGAAGTCGGCCAGTTCGGACAACAGGAAGGCTGTGGCCGAGGCCACCACCAGGGCGGGCGGCGCGATCAGGCCCGACAACGCCGCACCGACGGCGATGGCAGCGAGCGTCCAGCCCTTGCCCAGCCGGCGCTGCACTAGGTCACGCAGCACCAGGGCCAGGCCGATCATCAGCACGCCGCTTGGGGCCGTGATGCCGAAGGGCGCGACCGGAATCAGGCAGGGTCCCTGCGGCACGCAGATCGTGCCAAGATTGCCGATCAGCCAGTTCGCCGCCGGCACGCAGGCTATGAATGCCGCCAGAAAGGCATATCCCTCGAAACGCACGCGATCCATGGTCTGAAAAACCCTTATGTTGCGGGGCGGGATATACGGCGCGACACCCTTTTGCGCAAGGGCGGCATAATTAGTGCCTGATCCGCCTAGGTTTTGCGGGCCAGGGCGCTGCTCGCCAGGAACACACCCAGCATGGTGGAGAGGATGCCGGCCAGCACCAGCGGTTCGGGGATTTCGCCCAGAACCAGCGCGCCGCCCGCGGCCGACATCACCGGCACCAGCGCTCCCACCGCCGCGGCACGGCTGGGGCCGATATGATGCACGCCCAAGGTAAAGGTCCACAGCCCAAGCAGGCCTGCGATCACGCCCTGCCAGCAGACCTGCAGGATCAGATCGGCCAGCGGCGCCTGCAGCAGCCTGGCATCATCGCTGATCAGCCACAGCGGCAGGATAATCAGCGCCGACCAGAAATTGATCACCGCCGTGGCCTCCCATGGGCCCAGCCCGCTGCGGCGAAAAGCAATGGTGTAGATCGACCACAGAAAGGCCGCCGACAGGAACAACAGATCGCCACGCCAGGCGCCATCATCCCGGATCAGCAGGGCCTTCAGTCCGATGGCGAGGACCCCCAGCAGGATAAATGCAAAACCGAGCCGCCGCAGGCCGGATATCGCCTCGCCCAGCACGACCGCCGCCATCAAAGCGACAAAGAGCGGCATCGTTCCCGGCAGCAATGCACCCATATGGGCAACCGGCGCGAATTGCGAGCCTGCCATCACGAGCAGGCCAAAAGCCGGACCGGCACCCAGCAGCATGGCAGACAGGATTTTCCAGTCGGTCTGCGATGGCAGCGGCCGGGCCCGCCACCATAGCGGGGCCAGGACTAAGGCCGGGATGCAATAGCGCAGCAGGGCCAGATCAATCGGCGCCAGCGTCGTGGTCGTGCCCAGCCGGGTCGCCACCTGCCAACCCGCGCCGATCACGCAGGCGCCGATGGCAGCCGCAAAGCCAATGAGCGGACTGCGCAGCCCGGACTGCATCACTGCAATCAGGCTCCCGCCATGCCGGCCCAGGGCTGGGCGATCTCGGTCATGCCGACGCGGTTGCCGTCGGACTCGATCATCACCGCCGAGGGGCAGGCGTAGGCCAGAGGGAACGGATCGCGCCGCTTCTCGCCCGCCTTGGGAAAGCGCGCCCGCACCGCCGCACGGGTAGCCTCGTCCAGCAGCGGATCGCAGAAGGGCTGTCCCGGGATGCTGGCATCGATGCGCGGCTGGTGGAAGGCATCCGCCAGCGGCATGCGATAATCGATCAGGAAGGATAGCAACTGCATCACAGCCGGCATGATGCGCCGACCGCCCGAGGCGCCGATGGCCAGCCAGGGTTCGTCGCCATCCAGCACCAGCGTGGGCAGCATATTGGACAACGGACGCTTCGCTGGCCCCAGCGAGTTGGGACGGCCCGGGCGCGGGTCAAACCACATGATGCCGTTATTCATCAACACGCCGCTTTCAGGCAGCATAACTCGACTGCCGAACAGCGACAGCAGGGTCTGGGTCAGGGCCACCATGTTGCCCTCACCGTCGATCACGCAGAAATGCGTGGTGCAGCTCTTGCCATTGTCATCCCCCATACCGGCCAGGCGCTTTTCATAGGATGCCGTCAGGCCTTCGGCATAGGCGACGAAACTCTGCGGCGAAAGGACGCCCCCTGTCAGTTTCGGCGCCGCGACCTCGAGCGCGTCGCACAAGCTGGGCCCGGCGGTGAGTCCAGGCGGCAACAGCAGGGTCTTGTCGCCATGGGTATAGCGCAACGGCTCGACCAGACGGGCGCGATAACCAGCCAGATCACTTGCGGCGATCTTCGAACCGCCGGCCTGCAGGTCGCGCACCAGCTTGGCGGCCAGTTCGCCCTCGTAATAGTCCCGCGCGCCGGCGGCGCTCAGCCTCTGCAGACTGGCCAGAAGCGCCTCGTTCTTCAGCCGAGGTGCCACGCCGGCCCAGTCGGCCGAAGGGGGCAGGCCATCGGGCAGGAACATCGCGCGCGAGGCCGGGAATCTGGCGAGGTCCTTGGCTGCCGAGGTCACGACCATGGACAGGAACCAGTCCACCTCGATACCCTCGCGGGCAACCTCGATGGCCGGCCCCAGGCTCTGCTGCCAATTGCGCGTACCGAAGCTCTCCAGCGCCAGCCTCATGCCCTCGGGCTGCCCAGGCACGGCTATGGAGGGATAACCGAGGATGTTACGGTCGTCGACCACCAGCGGCCAGCCGAACAGGTCGCCGCCCACACCCTCGGCCAGCGGATAATCGGCCGGATGCAACGCGGCAGCACTGATCATGCCGTAATCGATGACATGGGCCTTTTTCCGCTTCGCATCCCACACCACCATAAAGCCGCCGCCGCCGATGCCGCTCATCCACGGTTCGAGAACGGCGAGTGAGAAAGCGGTGGCGACCGCCGCATCGATGGCGTTGCCGCCGCTGCGCAGCACCGAGGCGCCGATATCAGCAGCCTTCTGGTTCTGGGCGGCAACGACGCCGCCTTTGCTGCGCACCGGTTCCTTGCTGTACCGCAGGGAGCGGCTGAGATTCTGTGACATGGGAATCCTCTTTCTTCTGTTATCCGGCGGCGAAGGGATCGGCGACGCGGGGCCAATAAGGCCCCCGTACCTTCTGGAAGGGGATATCGGCAAAATCCGAGCGCATCGCGCCAGGAGCCTGCACATGCAGGATCTCTCCCGCCATCGGCGCGAAGCCGGCATAGAAATGCTGGGTCGACTTCACGACGATGATCGCCTTGGACGCAATATCGATGCCGAACTGGGCGAAAGCATCGGGGTGGAAGGTCTGCGTTCGGTTGGAGATCAGTACCAGGTCGCGCTCGCCCTGGGTCTGAACCCAGACGGCATCCCCGATCGGCACCGCGCCACTCAGGGCCGGCTGCATGCCATCGCGGATGATTTTCTTGACCGTCACGACAAGGTCGA
This sequence comes from Ferrovibrio sp., assembly GCF_046297895.1. GTDB lineage: Bacteria > Pseudomonadota > Alphaproteobacteria > Ferrovibrionales > Ferrovibrionaceae > Ferrovibrio. The sequence goes on from NZ_JBKBHC010000009.1 coordinate 175,921, forward strand.
GCGGATCTCCGGAGGCCGGACCACATTTTCCGCCCATGCGCAGGTCGAAACTGGCGCCCTCGCCGGCATCGCAGCAGAAACGCACCGCCATCGGATCCCAGTAGAGGCCCGAGGCGACGCCGCGAATGTCGCGCTCGATGATGCGCCGCAGAATGAACGTGGCATCGCCAGCAGCGCCCCCGCCCGGATTGTCGGTGACATCCGCCAGCACGACGGGGCGTCTTGCGGTGGCGGCCGTCGCCCGGTCGAGCGCCTCGTCTATGCTCAGATTCCGCGTGGCCGTCTGGTCGCGCATGTCCCATATGCGCCGGCCGAGCCGTTCGGCTACCGCCTGAGCCTTGGCGACATCGCCGTTGGCGACCACCACCATCTTCGCGGTGGCATCGGGAACATCCTGCATGGGAAAACCATGCGCGAACGAGACGGACAGGATGCCATCCTTGCCCTCGCAGGCCTGCATTTCGCGCACGAAAGAGGCCATCGGCTCTACTGGCGTGCGCCAAAGATTGATCATGCGGGTGTCGTATACCGCCATCACCGGCTGCGCAGCGCCCTGCAGCTTGGCCAGCAGGATATCGTAGAGTTCCCGGGCGCGTTCCTTGCTGTCGACATGCGGGTATTCCTTGAAGGTGATCAGCGCATCGGCGCTGACCAGCATCTTCTCGGTGATCGAGCAATGCAGATCGAGCTCGGCGCCCACCGCCGCCATTGGTCCGACAATGGTTCGTATCTTTTCCAGCAGGTCGCCTTCGCAATCGTCATAGCCATCGGCCACCATGGCGCCGTGCAGGCTGAGTAGCACCATGTCGACCGGCATGGCCGCCTTCAGGTCGGCCAGTATTTCCTCGCGGAAACCTTCATAAACCTTCCGCACCGTTATGCCTGCCGGCTGGGCGAAAGCCGACAGACTCTCTACCACTTCTGCCTGTTGCGCCTCGGCAGCGCGACGCCAGACATGCAACGGCGCCGAAAACAGGTTCTCCGGCCGCCGGGTGGCATCGCCGCGGTACAGCATCCATTCCCTGAAGCCCTGCTCGCCTGTGGGCAGGGGTGAGAAAGTGTTGGTTTCCGTTCCCAGGCAGGCAATGAAGACTTTCATCGGCGGCAACGGCCGGCGGCCGCCTCCCGTTCTGGCGTTCCACGGTATGTGACGGATTTCGGCATGAACCAATGTCTCCCGGTTATATGAGGAACGCCACGCCAACGGGCATGCTGCACAGCGAAATGGCAGCCGTCCGTCGGTCTACGGAATCAGTAAAGACCCGCTTGACCTCCGTATGCATACCATGATCAGCTTTCGTTAGAGGTCGAACAAATACAAGGGGGAGTGCCATGCGTTCACGTCATTTTCGTTATCTCGTCTCCGCGATCGGTCTGAGCATCGGGCTCGGCCTGCTGGCCGGCGCCGCCCCCGAGGCGGTCGCTCAGGACAACAAGAAGGTATTGCGCTTCATCCCGCATGCGGGCCTGCGCATCACCGACCCGATCCTGACCACGGCCTTCATGTCGCGCAACCACGGCTACATGATCTACGACACGCTGTTCAGCGTGGACGACAAGATGCAGGTCAAGCCGCAGATGGTGGAAAAGTACGAGATCAGCGGCGACAAGCTGACCTACACCTTCACCCTGCGCGACGGCCTCAAGTTCCATGACGGCGCCCCCGTCACCTCGGCTGACGTCATCACATCGCTGGCGCGCTGGGGCAAAAACGACACCATGGGCCAGAAGCTGTTCTCCTATACCAAGGAGTGGAAGGAGGTCGACGCCAAGACCTTCCAGCTCATCCTGAAGGAACCCTACGGCCTGGTCCTCGATTCGCTGGGCAAGCCCAGCTCGAACGTACCCTTCATCATGCCGAAGCGCATTGCCGAGACCCCGGCAACCACAAACGTGCCGGAAGAAATCGGCTCGGGCCCCTATCGCTTCGTCAAGGCCGAATTCCAGCCTGGCGTAAAGGTGGTTTACGAGAAGAACACCGATTACAAGCCGCGCAGCGAGGCCCCCAGCTTCACCAGCGGCGGCAAGGTGGTAAAGGTCGACCGGGTGGAGTGGCTGACCATTGCCGACCCGCAGACGGCGATGAACGCCCTGATCAAGGGTGAGGTCGACATCTGGGAACAGCCGGCCTTCGATCTGCTGCCCGAATTGAAAAAGCAGAAGGACATCGAGATCCGCAACCTGCAGCCGCTGGGCATGAACTACATGCTGCGCATGAACTGGCTGCAGCCGCCGCTGGATAACGTGAAGGTGCGCCAGGCCATCCTGCATGCCATCCAGCAGGAGGATTATCTGGCCGCGCAGGTCGGCGATCCCGACTATTACAAGGTCTGCGGCGCGATCTTCGGCTGCTCGACCCCGCTGGCCAGCGAAGAAGGCGCCGTCGGCACCAAGAAGGCCGATGTAGCCAAGGCCAAGAAGATGCTGGCGGAAAGCGGCTATAAGGGCGAGAAGATCGTCATCATGGCGCCGACCGACCTGAACAGCATCAACCAGCTGCCGCTGGTTTCGGCTCCGCTGCTGCGCGCCATCGGTATGAACATCGAAGTGCAGTCGATGGACTGGCAGACCCTGGTGGGCCGCCGCGCCAAGATGGACCCGATCGATCAGGGTGGCTGGCACATCTTCCACACTGCCTGGGGCACGGCCGACATGATGAACCCGATCGCCAATTCCGGCGTGAAGGGTTTGGGTAAGCAGGGCGGCTTCTTTGGCTGGACCGAAGATCCGGTGATCGAAAAGCTGCGTGACGACTATGCCCGCGAGACCGATGCTGCCAAGCAGAAGGCCATCGCCATCGCCGTGCAGAAGCGGCTCTACGAAATGGTGCATTACATTCCGCTGGGCGAATACTTCCAGCCCTCCGCCATTCGCAAGAATGTCAAGGGCAACCTGCCCAGCCCGGCTTATGTCCTGTGGAATGTCGAAAAAGAGTGAGCGAGACGCATCTGGCATGATCGTTGCGTAAAATATTTCCATGCTGCGTCTCATTCTTTCGCGTCTGCTGGCCGCCATCCCCGTCATGGGGGTGGTGGCCATTTTCGTTTTCCTGCTGCTGCGCCTGAGCCCGGGCGATCCCGCAGCGATTCTGGCCGGCGACACCGCCACGCCCGAGACCATCGCCGCGATCCGGGCGGATCTTGGCCTGGACCGGCCGATCCTGGAGCAGTTCGTCACCTGGATCGGGCAGTTGCTGCAGGGCGACCTGGGCAAATCGGTGCTCTCTAAACAGCCTGTGACGATGATGATCGGGCAGCGCGTCGAGCCGACCATGTCGCTGGCGCTGACCACGCTGTTCTTTGCCATCATGGTTGCCGTGCCGATGGGGATATTGGCGGCCTGGAAGCACGGCAGCTGGTTCGACCGCGGCATCATGGCCCTCTCGGTGGCCGGCTTTTCGATTCCGGTCTTCGTGCTCGGTTATCTTGTGGTCTTCTTCTTCTCGATGAAGCTCGACCTGTTCCCCGCCCAAGGTTTCGCCTCCATCAGCGAAGGCCTGCCAGCCTTCCTGGAGCGGATCGCCCTGCCCACCTTCACGCTCAGTTTCATCTACATCGCCCTGTTCGCCCGCATCACGCGCGCCGCGATGCTGGAGGTCCTGAACGAGGACTACATCCGCACGGCCCATGCCAAGGGCCTGAAGGAGCATGTGGTGCTGGTCAAGCATGCCCTGCGCAATGCCGCGATCCCGATCGTTTCGGTGATCGGCATCGGCTTCGCCCTGCTGATCGGCGGCGTGGTGATCACCGAAACCGTGTTTAACATCCCCGGCATCGGCCGCCTGGTGGTGGACGCTGTGCTGGGCAGGGACTATCCGATCATACAGGGCGTGATCCTGGTATTTTCCGGCGTGTATGTCCTGATCAACCTGGCGATCGACATCGCCTATGTGCTGCTCGACCCCAGGATTCGATACTGACCATGCGGCAAGTCTTCCGTCATGCGGCCTTCCGCAATCCTTCCGTATTGATCGGTGGCGGCATCCTGCTCCTTCTGCTGGCGATCGCCCTGCTCGCACCGCTGCTCACCCAGTTCGATCCCGGCCAGATCGCGCCGCGCTTCCGGCTCAGGCCGCCGTCGGACGATTTCCTGATGGGGACCGACATGCTGGGCCGCGATGTGTGGACCCGCGTGGTGCATGGCGCCCAGATTTCCCTGCTGGTCAGCGCCTGCGTTTCCACCATCGCCATATCGATCGGCCTTACGATCGGCCTGGTCGCCGGCTATATCCGCTGGCTGGACGGCCCGATGATGCGCACGATGGATGGCGTAATGGCAATTCCCGGTATCCTGCTGGCCATTGCGCTGGTTTCGCTCTCAGGCGCTTCCCTGTTGACGGTGATCGTCGCGATCGTCATTCCGGAAATCCCGCGTGTGGCCCGCCTGGTACGCGGCGTGGTGCTTTCGATCCGCGAGGAGCCCTATGTCGAGGCCGCCGTTGGCCTGGGCACGCCGACCTTCAAGATCCTGATCATGCATATCCTGCCCAATACCATCGCACCGTTAATCGTGCAGGGCACATATATTTCCGCCTCGGCCATCCTGGTGGAGGCGATCCTGAGCTTCCTCGGCGCCGGCCTCCCGCCGGAAATCCCGACCTGGGGCAACATCATCGCCGAGGGTCGCGCCGTGTTCCAGCGCGCCCCGTGGATCATCCTGTTTCCAGGCGGCTTCCTCGCCGTCACCATCCTGGCGGTCAACATCCTGGGCGACGGCCTGCGCGACACGCTCGATCCTCGCATGAAGAAACGGCTGGGGGCCTGAGCATGTCCGAGACCAAGAGCGCCCCGGTCCTCAGCGTCAAGAACCTGTCGGTTGCCCTGCCCAAGGGCGGCGATCGCAGCCTGGCCGTGCAGAATGTCAGCTTCGATGTGATGCCGGGTGAAATCGTCTGCCTGGTGGGCGAATCCGGCTCCGGCAAATCGGTCACCGCCAGCACGGTGATGGGCCTGGGCAGCCTGCCCATCGTGAATGGCGAAGTGCGGCTGGAAGGCGAGGACCTGCGGCAAGCCAGCAAGGCGCGTCTGCGCAGTCTGCGCGGCAGCCGCATGTCGATGATCTTCCAGGAACCGATGACCGCCCTCAACCCCGTGCATCGGGTAGGCGAGCAGGTCGCCGAGCTGATGCGCGCCCATGGCTGGGACTCCAACAGCCAGGGCCGCGGCCTGAGCGTGGAGGAACGTGTCGAACAGCTTTTCGGCGACGTGCACCTGCCCGACCCCAAGCGCCTGATCCAGGCCTATCCGCACCAGCTTTCGGGTGGTCAGCGCCAGCGCGTGATGATTGCCATGGCACTGGCGCTGGAACCCGCCCTGCTGATTGCCGACGAACCGACCACGGCACTGGACGTCACCACCCAGGCCCAGATCCTGACCCTGCTGCGCGAATTGCAGCAGAAACGCGGCACCGGAGTGCTGTTCATCACCCACGATTTCGGCGTGGTGGCCGATATCGCCGACCGCGTGGTGGTGATGCGCTATGGTGAGGTGGTCGAAAGCGGACGGGCACAGGATGTGCTCTATAATCCCCAGCATGATTACACCAAAATGCTGATCAGGGCGGTGCCGCGACTTACCCCGCGACAGGCTACGCCGATCTCCGGCGCCCCTCTGCTGCATGCCGAGAACCTCACCAAGACCTATGTCACGGCCAGCATGTTCAAAGGCACCCGCGTGGTGCATGCCGTGGCTGGCGTGACGCTGGACCTGCACAAGGGCCAGACGCTGGGCATTGTGGGCGAATCCGGCTCGGGCAAATCGACGGCCGCGCGATGCATCGCCCGCCTGATCGAACCGAGCGGCGGCAGCATCATGCTGGATGGCAAGGATATTGCCGGACTGAAGGAACGCGGCCTGCATCCCTTCCGTCGCCGCATCCAGGTGGTTTTCCAGGACCCCTACCGTTCACTCAACCCGCGCCGCACCGTCGGCCAGTCGATCATCGAAGGGCCGCTGAATTACGGGATTTCGCGCGAACAGGCTCTGGAGCGTGCCCGCAGCCTGATGCAGACGGTCGGGCTGGACGGCGCCGCGCTCGACCGCTATCCGCATCAGTTCTCTGGCGGCCAGCGCCAGCGCATTGCCATCGCCCGCGCGCTGGCCATGGAGCCGGAAATCCTGGTCGCCGACGAGGCCGTCTCCGCACTCGACGTTTCGGTGCAGGCCCAGGTGCTCGATCTGCTGGAAAGCATCCGCGACCAGTTCGGCATCGCCATCCTGTTCATCACCCATGATCTGCGCGTGGCCGCCCGGCTATGCGACCGCATCGCGGTGATGCAGCAGGGCAAGGTGGTGGAATTTGCCGAGACGGCGAAGCTGTTCGCCAGCCCGCAGCACGAATACACGCAGCAGCTTTTTGCCGCCCTGCCGGGGCGGCACTGGCTGGAGGCCGCCGCCACCTGAACCTGTCGGCACTGGCGGGGCGGAAGGAGGAACGCGATGTCGGCAACCCTGGACGCACCTGCAAGCCAGACGCAGATCGAGGCCGCTGTCGCCGCCTTGCGCGACGATGCCGTCAGCCTGCTTTGCGATCTCGTCCGCGAGCCCTCCCTGCTGGGACAGGAGCGCAGCGCGCAGGACCGCATGCGCGAGGTCTTCGCCGGAATGGGCCTTCGGGTCGACGAATTCGCCATCGATGAGGCGAAGATCAGGGATCACCCGGGCTATTCACCCTCCATCGTTTCCTATGACGGTCGCCATAACATTGTCGGCATCCATGAACCGCAGCGCGGCACACACGGCCGTTCGCTGATCTTCAACGGCCATATCGACGTCGTGCCGGTGGGGGCGGAGAACCTTTGGTCGCAGCCGCCTTTCGACCCCTGGATCAAGGACGACCGACTTTACGGCCGCGGCGCCGGCGACATGAAGGCCGGCATCGTCGCCTACGTCATGGCGCTGAAGGCGCTGCAACGGCTGGGACTTGAGCCAGCGGCAAAGGTGATCCTGCAGTCGGTGGTGGAAGAGGAATGCACCGGCAATGGTGCCCTGGCCTGCCTGGTGCAGGGTTACACCGCCGATGCCGCCATCATCCCTGAGCCGACGCCGGGCATCCTGCAGGCGCAGATGGGCGTAATGTGGCTGGCGCTTGAGGTTTCGGGCAAGCCGGTGCATGCCTCGGTGGCGCATACCGGGGTCGGCGCCATCGACTTCGCCGCCTACATGTTCGGCGAACTCAAGAAGCTCGAACACCGCTGGAACGCGGCTGAACATCGCCATGCCTGCTATCACAGGCACGAACATCCGGTAAATTTCAACCTCGGGAAAATCCAGGGCGGCGAATGGGCCTCCTCGGTGCCGACCGCGGCGCGCGCCGATATCCGCCTCGGTTTCTACCCCGGCAAGAGCCCGGCCGAAGTGCGGGCGGAGGTTGAAGCGTTGTTCGCCGACGCCTACCGCCGGCACCCGATGAGCAACAGCCTGACCTATCGGGTGATCTACGAAGGCTTCCAGGCCGAGGGCTTCGAACTGGACATGAACCAGCCCGTGATCACGACCTTGAACGACTGTGTGCGCGACGTGACCGGACAGACAGCGGATTACACCGCCTTCACCGGCACCACCGATGCCCGCTTCTTCAACCTCTATGGCAATACACCCGCCACCTGTTACGGCCCCCGTGCCGAAAACATTCACGGTATCGACGAATGGGTGTCGATCAACAGCATGATGCAGGTTGCCACCGTGCTGGCGCTGTTCACCGCCCGCTGGTGCGGCCTCAACCGCCTGTAAAGACAGAAAGCACCCGCCTGTTCTCTCGCCGGAGAGCACCATGACCGATCTGCATGACCTGACCGCGCACGACCTGTGGATGGGCTACCGTACCGGCCGCCTCTCGCCGGTGGAAGCCACCAGGGCGGCGCTGAAGCGCATTGCGCTGTGGGAACCGAAAATCAATGCCATGTACATCATCGATGAGGCCGGCGCCCTGGCCCAGGCCAGGGCCTCGGAACAGCGCTGGCGGAAAGGCGCGGCGCTGAGTCCGCTGGACGGCGTGCCGATCACCCTGAAGGAGAATATTGCCAGCAAGGGCGTGCCCACGCCGGTCGGTACGGCCGCCGCGATCCTCGCCCCCAGCGCGGTCGATGCGCCGCCGGCCGCGCGGGTTCGTGAGGCCGGATGCGTGATCCTGGGCAAGACCACGATGCCCGATTTCGGCATGCTGGCCTCGGGCGTATCCAGCCTGCATGGCACCACGCGCAATCCCTGGAACCTGAAGCGCAACACCGCCGGCTCGTCATCGGGCGCCGGCGCTGCGATTGCCGCCGGCTACGGCCCGCTGGCCCTCGGCACCGATATCGGCGGCTCGGTGCGGCTGCCGGCTGCCTATAACGGCATTTTCGCGCTCAAGCCCAGCCTCGGCCGCATTCCGATCCATCCCCCCTATCTCGGGCGCGTCACCGGTCCGATGACCCGGACGGTGATGGACAGCGCCCTGTTGATGAACCACCTGACGCGGCCGGACGGCCGCGACTACATGTCGCTGCCCTATGAAGACTTGGATTACCCCAAGCTGCTCGACGGCGAGGTGAAGGGCCTGAAGATCGGCCTTCTGCTCGATGCCGGCCTCGGCATCCCGGTGCAACCGGCCGTGAAGGATGCCGTGCAGCGGGCGGCCAGGCTGTTCGAGGCAGCCGGCGCCATCATCGAGCCGGTAAAACCCTTCATGACCCAGGCGATGGCCGACGGACTCAACACTTTTTTCCAGTCGCGGGCCTATGCCGATTTCGCCGCGATGCCGCCCGAGCGCCAGGCTAGGGTGCTGCCCTACATCGCCACCTGGTGCCGGGCCGCTGCCGGCTACACTGCCGTGGATGTCATGCGGGCGCTCGGTCAGGTGTTCAGCCTGCGCGAGGCCACAATTGCCGCCACCCTGCCCTACGATTATGTGTTGACACCGACCTCGCCGATTACCGCCTACGATGCCGAGGAAGCCGCACCGGGCAACGATCCGCAGTTCAAGTCGGAGCACATCCGCTTCACCGCGCCGTTCAACCAGTCGGAACAGCCGGCATCCTCCATCTGCGCCGGCTATGACGCCGAGGGCCTGCCGATCGGCCTGCAGATCGTCGGCCGCCGCTTCGACGATGCCGGCGTGCTGCGCCTGTCCCGCATCTATGAGCAGATGCGGCCGGCCTTGCGGCCCTGGCCGGAGCCGTAAGCCCGGCTGGACTTGTATATACAATTGAACCTATACTGCCGCGGAGATCGATCCGAGGGCAGGAAACCGCATGTCCGGGGCCAGAGCAGACGCGCAGAACGGGCCAACCCCGCGCTATCGCCGGGTGAAGGAATTCATCGTCCGCCATCTGGAAGCGGGTGACTGGCGCGCCGGCGACCAGGTGCCATCGGAAAGCACGCTGGTGCGGCAACTGAAAGTCAGCCGCATGACCGTGAACCGGGCCCTGCGCGAACTGACCCATGAAGGTCTTCTGGTGCGCGTGCAGGGCACCGGCACCTTCGTGGCCGAGAAGCGGCCGATCTTCAATCTGGTGGAACTGCGCAACATTGCCGAGGAAATCCGCGAACGCGGTCAGCGGCACGCAGCTCGCGTCGAACTGTTGAAGGCGGAAAAGGCCACGCCTGAGACCGCCCGCGAGCTTGGTCTATCCTCCGGCGCTGGCGTCTATCATTCCTTGCTGGTGCATATGGCCGACGGCATCCCCCTGCAGGTGGAGGACCGCTTCGTCAATCCGCAGACCGCACCCGGCTATCTGGATGCCGATTTTGAAGCGGTGACCCCGAACGAGTTCCTGATGCGCGTGGCGCCGGCAACGGAGGTCGAACATATCGTCGAGGCCGCCATGCCCGATGCGCGTATCCGCAAACTGCTGAAGATGGCGGCGAACGAGCCTTGCCTGCGCCTGCGCCGCCGCACCTGGTCAGGTGCCCAGATCGTGTCTGCCGCGACGCTGTGGTATCCCGGCCATGCCCATCGTTTCGCCACCCGCTTTTCCTATCGCGCCGACGGCACGTCGAAGCGCACCTATTTGTAAGCAGAGGGTTCCATGACCGCCACGCCGCTTGCCTCCCGCCGCGACAATTCCCGCGTCATCCGCAGCCCGCAGGGCAGCGACCTGCATACCAGCAACTGGCAGATCGAGGCAGCCTACCGGATGATGCGCAACAACCTCGATCCCGATGTGGCCGAGAAGCCGGAAGAGCTGGTGGTCTATGGCGGGATCGGCCGCGCTGCCCGTAACTGGCAGAGCTTCGACCAGATCCAGAAGGCCCTGACCGCGCTGCAACCCGACGAAACGCTGCTGGTGCAGTCGGGCAAGCCGGTGGGTGTGTTCCGCACCCACGAGGACGCGCCGCGCGTGTTGATCGCCAATTCCAACCTGGTACCCGCCTGGGCCAACTGGGAACATTTCAACGAACTCGACCGCCAGGGTCTGATGATGTACGGCCAGATGACCGCCGGCTCGTGGATCTATATCGGCAGCCAGGGCATCGTGCAGGGCACTTACGAAACCTTTGTCGAGATGGGCCGCCAGCATTACGGCGGCAGCCTGAAGGGCCGCTGGATTCTCACCGCGGGGCTGGGTGGCATGGGCGGCGCACAGGCCCTGGCTGCCACCATGGCCGGCGCCTCGATGATCGCCATCGAATGCCAGCCCTCGCGCATCGAAATGCGTCTGCGCACCGGCTATCTCGACATGCAGGCCGGCAGCCTGGATGAGGCGCTGGCCATGCTGGACGACGCGAAGAAGGACGGACGGGCTGTCTCGATCGGCCTGCTGGGCAATGCCGCCGAAATTCTACCCGCGATGGTCAAGCGCGGTATCCGCCCTGACGCGGTCACCGACCAGACCAGCGCCCATGATCCGCTGAACGGTTACCTGCCCGCCGGCTGGACGCTGGATAAATGGGAGAAGGCCAAGGAACACGATCCGCAGGCCGTGGTGGCGGCTGCGAAGGCCTCGATGGCCGAGCATGTCCGCGCCATGCTGGCCTTCCAGAAGATGGGCATTCCCACCTTCGATTACGGCAACAACATCCGCCAGATGGCCAAGGAAGTGGGCGTGGCGGAAGCCTTTGACTTCCCCGGATTCGTGCCGGCCTATATCCGCCCGCTCTTCTGCAAAGGCATCGGCCCGTTCCGCTGGGTAGCCCTCTCCGGCGATCCGGAAGACATCTACAAGACCGATGCCAAGGTGAAGGAGTTGATCCCCGACGATCCGCATCTGCATACCTGGCTCGACATGGCGCGCCAGCGGATCAAGTTCCAGGGCCTGCCGGCACGTATCTGCTGGGTCGGCCTGGGTCAGCGCCATCGCCTCGGCCTTGCTTTCAACGAAATGGTGGCAAAAGGCGAATTGAAAGGCCCGATCGTGATCGGGCGCGACCATCTCGATTCCGGTTCGGTGGCCAGCCCGAACCGCGAGACCGAGGCCATGAAGGACGGTTCGGATGCCGTATCGGACTGGCCGCTGCTGAATGCCCTTCTCAACACCGCGTCGGGGGCGACATGGGTTTCCCTGCATCACGGCGGCGGCGTCGGCATGGGGTTCTCTCAGCACGCGGGCGTGGTGATTGTGGCCGATGGCACTCCGGCAGCGGCACGGCGACTGGAGCGCGTGCTGTGGAACGATCCTGCCACCGGCGTGATGCGCCATGCCGATGCCGGCTACGACATCGCGGTAGCGTGCGCCCGGGAACAGGGACTGAACCTGCCCTTCCTGGCAAAATAACGACCGTCATTCAGAATCGCCCTGCCGCAGGGGCGGCATTCCGGTCTATGCTGTGTCTCGACGCGGAGACCGGATGCCTTGCCACAACTTTCTCTTCAGCAGATGACCCCCCGCCGCCTGGTCAAGGTTGCCTCGGCGGTTGCCGTCGTGCTTGTTCTGGGAACGATCGGCTGGATGATCCGCCCCGGCGGCCGCAGCGATGATCGCTATTACGTGCCTGGCGTCACGCCAACCCGGGAAGACTGCGTAATGGCAAAGATGAAGAACTACGCCAAGATCGACCGCCTGGTACTGGCCAGCATCGCCAACGAGTGCGAACTGACCGTGCAGAGCATCGAAGGTCATGAGAAACTGCGCAAGGCGTGGGAGGAACGGCAGGCCGTGCGCGAAGCCGCTCCCAAACCGGCCGCACCGGCAGCGCCTACCGAACAGCCGGAAGGCGACCGCGTCCGCCGTGTATGGCGTTAGCCAACATCACGACACGATGTCTTCCGCTACACAGCCGGGCCAGTCCGATCCCGCCGGCAATCGACGGGCCGTAAACGGCGTTCCCGTCTGCACATGTCGGTAATGCAGGACCTCGTTTTCCAGCTTCTCGATCAGATATCGATGCCGAATGTCGACGCGTGCGCCGTCGGTCATATAGACATGCGTGGCCAGGATATTGCCCCCTGCGGTCCAGCGGCCGACCTGCCGTTCGATGCGATCAGGCCTGCAATCCTTGAAGTAACGAAACTCGATGTCGAAGAAACCGTCCGGACGACGGTTTGACAGCCATTGCACGAACATCCCGCCGCCGAGCTTACGCTCGCCATACCATGAACCTGCCAGATCCATGGCGAAGGCGGGCATGGACGTCAGAAAACAGAGCAAACCGACCAGGATGATTCGGTAATGCATGCCCGCCATATCAATGAGCGCCCTGGAACTGGGTGCGTACCAGTTCGGCGAACAATCCACCCTGCCGTACCAGCTCGTCGAAGCTGCCGCGTTCGATGATGCGTCCCTGCTGCAGCACCAGAATCAGATCGGCCTGGCGCACGGTGGCCAGCCGATGGGCGATGATGAAGGTGGTGCGGTTTCGCATCAGGGCATCCAGGGCCTTCTGGATGCGGGCTTCGGTGGCGGCATCGAGGGCCGAGGTCGCCTCATCGAGAATCAGCACCGGCGGATTCTTGAGCAAGGCGCGGGCGATCGCCAGGCGCTGGCGCTCGCCGCCGCTTAAATTCACGCCCCGCTCGCCCACCATCGTGGCATAGCCTTTCGGCTGACGCATGATGAAGTCATGCGCCTCAGCCAGCTTCGCGGCCTGCTCAACCTCGGCGTCGCTGGCTTCCGGCCGGCCGATGCGAATGTTGTCGGCGATCGAGCGGTGGAACACCGCGCTGTCTTGGAATACCACGCCGATGTTGCGGCGCAGACTTTCCAGCGTGTAATCGCGGATATCGACACCGTCGATCAGGATGCGGCCCGATTGCGGGTCCCACAAGCGGCTGAGCAGAGCCATCGACGACGTCTTGCCCGATCCGGTCGGACCGACCAGCGCCACCGTCCTGCCGGCCGGTACCTCGAAACTGAGATCGGTGACGGCCAGCCGCGCGGTGTCGTAGGACAGGGTGACATTCTCAAACGTCACATCGCCCTTCAGCGTGCCCGCATCGCGCGCCCCAGGCCGGTCGCGCACGGCGGCTTCGGTATCGAGGACCTGGAAGAATTCGCCCAGGCTGTGCATCTGGAAGAACATGCGGCTGACGAAACCCATGGCTGCCTCCAGCCGGCCGATCAGCATGGTGGCGAAACCCATGAAGCTGACGATTTCGCCAACCGTGGTTTCGCCATGCAGATGCAGCCAGCTTCCCAGTACGAAGATGGCGATTATGGTGATGGTGGAGGCCATCCGGCTGAGCACGGTCATCAGCGCCCAGAGATTGAGCACCGGGAACTGCGCTTTCAGCAAGCGCTCCATGACGGTGGCCAGATCGCGCGCCTCCAGCGCCAGACGCACGAAACTCTGCACCAGTACCACATTGCCCAGCGCGTCGCCCGCACGCGCGGCCAGCTCGGAATGATAAGCCTCGACCTGACCCTGCGCCTTCTCAGTTTTCGCCACTACGATGGCGCTGACCAGGGCAAAGATCACGATCAGACCAATCAGCAGCAGGCCGAGCCGCCAGTTGAGGTACAGCGACAGCGGCAGCAATGCGAGCACGGCCACGAAAGTGGAAAGGTGCTCGCGAAAGAAGGCGAGCCATAGGCCGAACAGGTTGTCGGCACCATTCAGCATGATCTTCAGCAATGTGCCCGAGTGTGTGCCGCTGTGGAAAGCGGCCGGCAGGCTCAGCACATGCTCGAAATACAGGGCCATGGCGGCTAGGCGGCGGCGATGCGCCAGGCGGTCGGCATGCAGGGCGACCATGATGCCAGCGACGATGCCGCCGATGCCGGCCGCGCACCAGATCAGCAGCAGATCGATGGTTTTGGCCCAGCTTTCGTCCGGCGAGAGGTTGGCGGAATTCGACAGCACGTCGATGATGCGGCCGAACAGAATCGGTTCGATAAAGCCGACTCCGGCTAGGCCGATATTGGCTACCGCCAGCACGATGGCGAGCGGCCGCTCGGGCTTCAGCAGCGCCAGGACACGGGCATAGATTCGAACGAAATCCATGCTGGGAGTATGAAGCGCGGCCAAGCGGGCCGCTAGGGCTTGCCGTCAGGACAGGATCGGCGATAGTGCGGCCTGTTCCCGTTCCATACAGCCCGGCCGGAGAGTCCCATGACCGTTTCGCCCAAGTCCCCAACCGCCCGCGAGCGACTGGAAGCCTGCCTGGCGAAAGCCACGGATCCGAGCGGCGAAGGCAGCCGGGTCTATACGCGGCTTTATGCCGACCGCGCGCGCGCCGAGGCCGAGGCTGCCGACGCCCGCGCCCGCCAGGGCCTGCCTCTGGGGCCCCTGGATGGGCGCATCGTTTCGGTAAAGGACCTGTTCGACATGCCTGGCGAGCCAACCACGGCAGGGTCGAAGTTGCTGCGCGATGCCGCCCCGGCCACGGCCATGGCGCCGGCGATAGCCCGGCTGCGTCAGGCTGGCGCGGTGATTATCGGCAAGACCAACATGACGGAATTCGCCTTCTCCGGTGTGGGCATCAATCCGCATTACGGCACGCCCGGCAATCCGGCCGACCGCAGCCGGATTCCGGGCGGTTCCAGCTCGGGCGGTGCCGTCTCGGTCGCCGACGGCATGGCCGAGATCACCATCGGCTCGGATACCGGCGGCTCCACCCGCATCCCGGCGGCGATGTGCGGCATCGTCGGGCTCAAGCCGAGCCAGTACCGGGTGCCCACCGTCGGCGCCTTCCCGCTCTCCTTCGCGCTCGACAGCATCGCCCCCATGACCAGCAGCGTGGCCGACTGCGCCCTGGCCGATGCGGTGATGGCCGGCGAGGCGCCGCGCCCGCTCGCCCCTATGCCGCTGGCCGGGCTACGGCTGGGCATCCCACGCGGTCCGCTGCTGGAGGGCATGGAAACCGAGGTGGCCCAGGCCTTCGAGGGGGCATTGGATCGGCTGGGCAAGGCTGGAGCGGCGCTCGCCGACCATCCCCTGCCGCTGCTGGCAGAGATGCAAGCGGTGAATGCGAAAGGCGGCTTCGCCGCCACCGAGGCATTTTTCGTGCACCGGGCTGCCCTGGATAACCGGCCCGGCGAGTTCGATCCCATCGTGCGGGGCCGGATCGAGCGCGGGCGGACAATCCCGGCGGCTGACTACATTTTTATGCAGCGGCGCCGGGCCGAACTGATCCGGGCCATGGATGCCGCACTGGCCGATCTGGATGCCCTGATCCTGCCGACCACACCGATCCGGGCGCCGAAAATCGCCGATCTCGCCGCCAGTGAAGAGGCCTTCACGGCCGCCAACATGCTGCTGCTGCGAAATACCTCGGTGGGAAATTTCTTCGATCTCTGCGCTATTTCCCTACCCCTGCCTGCCGGACTGCGCGCCGGCACCCTACCCATCGGACTGATGCTGATGGCCCGGAATGGTCAGGATCACCGGCTGCTGCGAATCGCAGCCGCTGTCGAGGGTTTGTTAGCCTAGAGAAACATATTATGAATCAATAAGATATTCTGTTTGACCCAGCCGGTCGCAGGCTCTATCGTTCACGCCATGAACAACAAGGCGGACAAAACTGGCGAGATTGGCTCCGACGCCGCCACCCTGGTGACGTTACTGGCTGCCGTTGATGGCTCGGAGAAGCATACCCAGCGGACTCTGGCCAGCCAGTTGGGAATGGCCCTGGGTCTGGCCAATGCCCTGCTGCGCCGCTGCGTATCAAAGGGCCTGATCAAGATACAGGCCGCGCCAGCCCGCCGATATGCCTATTACCTCACGCCAAAGGGTTTCGCCGAAAAGAGCCGCCTAGTCGCGGAATATCTGACGGTATCCCTGAATTTTTTTCGGCAGGCCCGCAGCCAGTACGAAGACGCTTTCCAAGCGGTTCTCGCGCGCGGCATGACGAAGGTGGCCATTGCCGGCAATGGCGAGCTGGCCGAAATCGCCCTGCTGTCGGCTTCGTCCGCCGGCATCACCGTAGCGGCCATCATTGCCCCTGGCCGCAATACCGAACGTTTCCATGGCCGCCCGGTGGTCGGCGACCTCAACGCGGCTATAGCAACGGGCGCCGAAGTCGTTGTGATAGCCGACAGCCTCGCACCGCAGCGCGTCTATGATCAGTTCGTCTCCATACTGGGCCCTGATCGCCTGATCGTGCCGCGGTTGCTGCATGTCAGCCTGCAATCAGACCGGAAACGGGAAGACGCAGCATGATGAAGTGGTATGCGGTCTACACCCAGCCCGGCAAGGAAATGCTGGCGGCGCGTGAGTTGGCGAACCAGAATTTCGGCGTTTACCTGCCGGTCTATCAGAAGATGCGACGCCATGCCGGGCGCACCGGCATCGTCGATGCCCCGCTGTTCCCACGCTATCTTTTTGTCGGCATCGATACCGAAACGCAGCGCTGGCGTTCAGTGAACGGTACGCGGGGCGTGGTGGGCCTAGTCATGGGCGGCGACAGACCGATCCCGGTGCCCGATCCGGTGATTGCCGAAATCCGTTCCCGCGAGGATGAACGGGGTTATATCCGCTTGAATCCTCCTGGCTTCCGGCGCGGCCAGACCCTGCGGATCGTCGAAGGGCCGATGGCGGATACCGAGGCGATGTTCGAGGAAGCGGTCGACGGAAATCGGGCGATTCTGCTGATTTCGCTGCTCGGGCGCCTGGTGCGGACCAAAATGCCGCTTCGGCAGGTGGAAGCCGCCTGACCAGTTCCTCCTAGCCAGCCAGCCCGTTCGGGCGTATAAGCCCGCGCCATGACTAAAACCGCCCCCACAAAACCCGTTTTGGCCGCCGAACCGGCCAAGATCGGCATCGTCAGCCTCGGCTGCCCCAAGGCCCTTGTCGACTCCGAACGCATCATCACGAAGCTGCGTTCCGAGGGCTATGTCATATCGGGTTCCTACGATGCTGCCGACGTGGTTCTGGTCAACACCTGCGGTTTCCTCGACAGCGCCAAACAGGAATCGCTCGAAGCCATCGGCGAGGCCATGCGGGAGAATGGCCGTGTTATCGTCACCGGCTGCATGGGCGTGGAAGCCGACAAGATCCGCGGGCTTTTCCCCGATGTGCTCGCCGTGACAGGCCCGCAGCAGTATGAAGCCGTGGTCGAGGCGGTGCATGATGCCGCACCGCCGGCCCATGATCCCTTCGTCGATCTGGTGCCGCCTCAGGGCATCAAGCTGACACCACGGCACTACGCCTACCTGAAGATATCGGAGGGCTGCAATCATAGCTGCAGCTTCTGCATCATCCCGTCCATGCGTGGCAAGCTGAAAAGCCGCCAGGCCAACGATGTGCTGTTCGAAGCAGAGCGACTGGTCAAGGCCGGCGTGAAGGAGCTGCTGGTCATCTCGCAGGATACTTCCGCCTATGGTGTCGACCTGAAGCATGCAGAAAGTCAGTGGCGCGAACGCAAAGTTAAGGCCCGGCTGACCGAACTTGCCGATGCCATGGGCAGCCTGGGCGCCTGGGTGCGCCTGCATTACGTCTATCCCTATCCGCATGTCGACGAGATCATCCCGCTGATGGCGGACGGCAAGATTCTTCCCTATCTCGACATCCCCTTCCAGCATGCCGAGCCGCGCGTGCTGAAAAGCATGCGTCGCCCCGGCAATCAGGAAAAAGTGCTGGCGCGCATCAGGGCCTGGCGCGAAATCTGCCCCGATCTGGCGATCCGCTCGACCTTCATCGTCGGCTTCCCCGGCGAAACGGAATCCGATTTCGAATTCCTGCTGGACTGGCTCGATGAGGCCGAGCTCGACCGTGTCGGCTGCTTCAAATATGAGAATGTCGAGGGGGCCAGCGCCAATGATTTGCCCGGCCATGTGCCGGACGAGGTGAAGCAGGACCGCTGGGAACGCTTCATGGCGCACCAGCAGAAGATCAGCGCGAAGCGGCTGAAACGGTTTGTCGGCCGGACCATGGATGTGCTGGTTGATGAGGTGAAGCGGACCACGGCTATCGCCCGCAGCTTCGCGGACGCCCCGGAGATAGACGGCATCGTGAGGGTAAAGAATGCCGCCAACCTGCAGCCGGGCGACATGATCAAGGTGAAGATCGAAAAGGCCGGACCTTACGATCTGAGCGGACGGCGGCTGTAAATCGTTAATATTTCATTCCCGGCAGCGCCAAATACCCCAAATCGTCCAGTTAAGTATTTTTAAGAATTTCCCGCGTTAATTTGCGGGTAATAATAATTATATTTCATGCAACTATGGAATTTGTTCTGAACGGTTGCACGCCGGTCAGATCCGTAAAGCAAAAAACAAAACTCGGGGACTCCAATGGATCGACGCTGGAACAAATCTCTGGCCGCCGCACTGGCCTTGGCATTGGCGGGCTGCGCCTCAACCGAAACGGCCGGCCCGGCCCCGATCCCTCTACCAGAACCGACCGCCTATCTCGCCGAGGTTCGCGGCAAGCGCGACAAGACGCTGAACGCCCCCGATATCGAACAAGGCATCCAGGCTCTGGAAGCCCGCAAGCTGACTGACGCCTCCCGTGCCTTCAACCGCGCCCTTAAATACGATCCGACCAATGCCGGCCTGCATTTCCTCAACGCTCTGACCTATCACCTGATGGCTGCGGATGGCGACACCAGCCGTCTGGAATTCGCCAAGATCGGCTATGAGCAGTCGCTGAAATTCGACCCCGCCAACGCCTGGGCCGCCTACCAGAAGGGCCTGGTCGAGTATCGCCTGCAAGCCTTTGCCGAAGCGCAGGATTCCTTCGCCTATGCCGCCTCTTTCCAGCCTGACAATCGGGAAATCCTGACTGCGCTGACCGCGGCATCCTATCAGTTGCAGGATCTGCGTACGGCCACAGCCGCGATGAAACGCCTGGTCGACAACGAGCAGCCCGATGCCACCACCCTGCGCAATGCCGTGGTCGTATTCGGTGCCGTCGGCGAATTCCAGGAAGCCGAAAACTCGCTCAGCCGGTTGGCCAGCCTCGACGATGGCAGCGCCTATCGTCGCCAGCGCCTGCAGCAGCGCCTGAGCGAATGGCGGCGCCTGCATGACCGGCTGCCGCAACTGGCACAGGCCGACATCCTGGGCACCGACAACACGACCGAAGGCGTCAGCCCATCCCAGTCCGGCGACAGCAGCTACTCTGGCTCTGGCACATCGGACTCCTCGTCATCCGCGGCCAAGCCCGGCAAGACACCGCGCATGGTGCAGGCCGATGTGGTGATCATCCGCACCCAGGAACTGGCCACCAGCCGCCGCGGCTTCAACCTCCTCGATGGCCTGCAGCTGCAGTATCAGGGCAACATCGTCACTTACAATTTCAACAATAACACTGCCGGAAAGGACAGAAACTGGACCCGCTCCCACGCCCTGACCGTGCCGGCCGTCACCTACAACCTGAACATCTTCAACGATACGGGTAATCTCAGCGAGGTGCTGGCACGGCCGACCCTGGTTGCCACGGAAGGCAAGAAATCGGAGTTTTTCCACGGAGCGGTCTGGCATGTGGAACTTTCGTCCAGCGCCGCTGCCGGCGTTAGCGGCGACGTGACCGATGTGCCGATCGGCATCCGGCTGGAACTGACCCCCAGTTTCGTCGCGGCGGACAGGATTCAGCTTGATGTGACCGCAGCGCGCGCCTCCATTGAAAGCCGCGCCTCGGAAGCGGCCTTCAACAATTTTGCCCAGACCACCAAGACAACGGTCACTGCCAATGTGGTGATGGAATTCGAACAGACCCTGGTTCTGTCCGGCCTGAGCGAAAAGGAAACCGCAGTTTCCAGGTCCGGCGTGCCCATCCTGCAGGACCTGCCGATCATACAATATGCCTTTTCCAACAAGACAACGACCGACATCAACAACTCGATCCTGATCCTGATCACGCCGCGCGCGCCGCGGTTCACCGAAGCCGATGGCTCGCCGAAACTGGGCGAGGCGCCGCCGCAGGCTCCGGCACCCGGCGCAAACCTGAACAGGCTGCAGGCGCGTTCCGACTGGGCCTTCAAACCGGCTCCCAATCTCGACGCCGTCATGAACCACCTGAAGAATCGCCGCTTCTTCCGCGAGTTCCGGTCCGGTGACGTCACGCTCGAACAATGGGACAGCCCGGATAGCCTGAAGTACAAGATCCTGCAGGCGATCGATATGATCTATTTCTAGAGCTGCGCCCGGCAGCAGGCAGCGAAAAAGCGGTCCCCGTTCTGCGGGGACCGCTTTTTTCTTGGCTGACCGCCTACTCGCTGAGCAGGTACTCGAAGCTGGTGGCCGTGGCCACGCTCTCGCCCTGCGCGAAACGGCATACG
This sequence comes from Ferrovibrio sp., assembly GCF_046297895.1. Classification (GTDB taxonomy): domain Bacteria; phylum Pseudomonadota; class Alphaproteobacteria; order Ferrovibrionales; family Ferrovibrionaceae; genus Ferrovibrio. Next base: position 196,495 of record NZ_JBKBHC010000009.1, read on the forward strand.
CCGCCGGATGCCGAGCCGAGCCTGACCTGGTTCTGCACCACCGTGCGGCAGGCATATCGCAGATCCAGCCCCTTGCGGGCAGCATGAATGGCATCGAATGGCGCACTTGGACCGCCGAAGCCAGCCCATTTCGGCTTGGCAACGGATTTCAGCACCTCGAAATTTTTCACCCGCTGCACCCGGCCGTCATCGCCCGGGATGGCACAGTCGCCCAGGCGGTCGATCTGGCCGATCCAGGATTCCGCGTTCAGCCCGGCGGCGGCGGCCGGGCCGCTGGCCGGCGCCGACACGCGGCACAGGAACGTGGCGTCCGTCTGACCCGCCGGCGCGCCTTCGGCGGCGTTGTAGGCCGCCAGCCGGCTTGGCGGTCGCACGCCCGTATCGGCAAAAATGTGGTTGTTGGTGGCAACGATCCACGGATTGTCGGCCGGGCCGCCGCTGATCCGCAGGGCATTGCTGCCGGCGCTCGGCTCTAGCGCCCAGGCCTGGCCGTTCCAGCGATTTACCTGGAACTTGTCGTCGATCATCCAGGCCGTGCCGTCAGCCCCGAAGCTGACATCGATGGCTGTGCCGGGCAACTGACGCCACTGTTTGCCATTGCCGGCATAAACCTGTTTTTCAGCGGACGCGAACAGGATTTCACCGCCCGGACCCACATCGACCGTCACCGCATCTGCAGGCGCGGCAACGGCCTGCCAGGCCGAACCGCCCCAGCGGTACAGCTTCTTGTCCCGACCGGCGATCCAGACCTCGCCATCGGCGCCGATACCGACATCGAAGGCCTTGCCTGGCCTCTTCTGCCAGTTGCCGCGACCATTGCCTGACAGGACGTCACCGTCAGCAGTCACGAACCACACCTCGCCATTCGGGCCGACATCCACCGTAGCGGCCGTCTTCACCGCCATGGCCGGCGCAGCCCACCGCCCGCCTTGCCACTGATACAGATTGCGGTCGGTACCCACCATCCAGACGCTGCCATTGGCGCCAACACCGATATCGATGGCCCGTCCGATTTCGCCGCGCCAGACCACCGGCTTGGGCGGCGGTGCCGCCTGACTGGCATCGGTCGCGGCCCATTGTGCGGGCGGCGGCGGGAGGGCGAAGCCCAGAATCTGGTTCGACGTCCCGCTGCACATGGTCTGCGCAGCCATCCACTGATTGCGGTTGACCGGGTTGGGCACAATATCGAAACACAGCTTGCTGTTCAGGTTCCGCAACTGCATGCCGCCGGCCGCTGGCAGTTTCTGCCAGAACATGTCGTTGGAATGATCGCAGGGACGGCTGACCAGCAGGCTGCCCGCACGCTGCTCCAGCGGGAGCAGGCAGTTTCCGCTGTGGTCCGTGATCTTGACGAAATCACTGCCGTCAACCGTCGTCTCCACGTAGTTCAGCTTCATGCCGGCGGCCCATGGTGCCGCCGCACTGTCCGTCGCCACATCGCAGGCAATGGCGAAGACCGGGTTGTACTTGGTGTTCACGCTCAGGAACGGATGGGCCTGGCGACTGAAATCATACGCACCGACGCACAGCCCCGAACGCTGGGATGCCAGCGGTACGTTGCCATGGAACACTGGCTTGGCCTGCTTCAGCGGCAGGAAAGCCTGCGCATCCGAACCATCGCAGGGCGCCCACTGGCTGGCCGACTTGCCTGGCGCCGCGCTGGGATCGGGGAAATGCACGCATTTCTGGGTCTTGCGATTGGCAAGGTTATAGAATTGTGGATCATGGCTCACCACGCGCCAGTGCATGTTCTGATCCGTCCGCTGGCAGGCATTGATGATCAGCGGCACATTCAGATTGCCGAGAGCGCCGGACGGGATCAGGCAGAGCGGGCCGCTTCTTATGAAGGCATAGCCTGCATCGAGGGGCTCGGTTGTCCAACGCTGTGCCGGGTCACCTTCATTGCAGGGCTGCTGCAGTACGGCATTGCCGGCCGCCGTTAGGCACAAGCCGCTATGGCCGACTTCGAGCATTGTGCTTTCCAGGCGGAAGCTGGGAGGGGCCACATCTAGGCTGGACTTGATGCTGCTTTGCAGCGTCTTGGTCACCTCGTCATCCCGCGCCTCCATGGCCTTCTGCAGATCGGCCTGACGCTGATTGACGGCGGCGAATTCCTTCTGATGTTTGGCCATTTCCGCTTGGTTCGACGTATTCAGGTCATTCATTAGTGTCGCGACGGATTCGCGGAACTTGTCGGCGATTGGGCCCGGAATATCCTTCAGGCCGGTATTGACCACGAAGTTGACGATCTGCAGGCCGACATAGCCCAGTTCCTTGGCGTCATAGGCAGGATCCTTGAGCTTGAAGACGAAGCTGCCCTTGATCGGCTGACTGAAGATGGCGTAGTCCATGTTCAGCAGCCAGGGTTCGTCATTCTTGATCGAGCCGCTCAGGCTGCCGGAGAAGGCCACATCGTTGATCACGATCGGCTTGGCCCCCTGCAGGCCGTTGATGGCGGAATCGACGATCCGCTGGGCGAAATCGTCCAGCCTTTCGACGCCCTCAATGGCAAGCTGAGCGGCCTTGAGTGCGGCCAGCGCGACTTCCTCGGCTGCCAGCGGGCCGGCGACACGCGGATCGAGATCGACTGGAATGGTGTCAACGGCTTTTCGGGCGGCATCCAGCACGCCATCGGCAACTGTTTTTGCCGCCTCATATGCGAGGTATTCCGCCTCGTATTTGGCCTTGCAGGCCAGCTGATACCAGTGGCAATGGTTGCGGTGGCTGCGGGCATCATCCGCATCACCCTGCAGTTCATTGACCCGCGCCTCCGCCGCATTAATGGCGTTCTCGGCGCGGTTGCGTTCGGCGCGCACGATCGCACGCTCCTTTTGCACGGTGGCATCGAGGCCGTCGACCTTGGCCTGAGCATCCTTCACGGCCTGTTCGGCGGCCTGGAAAGCCGCCTTCACGTCGGCAAGCACGGCATCGACCTGGCCCTTCACCGTCTTTTCCAGCCAGCCGGCAAAATCCGAGTGCTGGATTTCGCCGTTGATCAGGAAATCGGGGTTGCTGGCCTTGCCGGTTCGCACGTCGTAGCCAACGCCTTCCACCAGCAGCTTGCCCTTGCCCAGCAGGCCGAAATCGCTGTCCATCTCGAACATCACCTTGGCAGGGATGACGAACTGGACGGCAACGCTTTCCTTCAGACCCAGGAAATCGACATTGCCATTGACCTTGAAATACGGATCCGACGTGGGTCCGATGGCAACATCGATATTGTTGTTCTGCAGCTTGAGCGGACCCAGGTCCATGTCGGCGATGGCGCCTTTCATGGCAAGGCCGGCCGTCTCAGAAATACTGAGCAGCGCGTTGCCCAGATTGTGATCCATGAAGGACAGGCTGCCCTGGGCGGCGAAACCGGCATTGATGATGCCCAAATCCGGGTCCTCGGCACCCGGGGTGGCGAAAGCCAGCTTCACATTGTGCAACTCGAAACCGGGGATGTTGTCAGCCTTGAACTTGTCGTTCTTGCCCGCAATCGCCTCGATCAGTTCGGCGATCTCCACCACGCCCAGCGAGGTGATCGCGCCGGCGAAGGCGATCGATTTCGGCACCCCCAGAAGCTCCGGATCGGGCTCGATATCGGCAGCCATCTGGATAGTCTCGGGCCCGATCGTGGTGGTACCCTTGAAGCCGAGCTTGACCGAGCCGTCCGGCGACACGCCGGCCTTGAGCGCCACATTGGCCAGCGTCAGCGCCTTGATGCTGAAAGGCTTCTCCCATTTGCCGTCCATCTCGCCTTCGATGTCGAAGGTCACATCGGCCTCGTTGACCTCCATCTCCACCTTGGTGGCGAAGACAAGCTGGTCGTCGCCGGCTTTCACCTGCATGTCGACCTCGATGCCGACCTCGACCGCTTCTTCCGTCAGGGTGACGAAGAAAGCCGGCTGTATGCTTTCCGGCCAGTGCATGAATTTCGGCAGCCCGCCGGGTTTGCCGAATTTTGGCAGGAAAGCCTCGATCTTGACCAGCGGCGTGCCGCCGAAGATACCGCCCAGTTCGCCCATGATGAAAGTGGCGCTGCCCAGACCCAGCTTGCCGAAGGCCTTCTTGGCATCGTCGCTGGCGCTCGGATCGAATACGGCCGCCAGGGTGAGGCCGTCGGTCACGGTCGTCGCGCCGGGGTGGATATCCAGGATGGGTTTCAGCAGCGGCCGCGCGAAATCCGGCAGGCCTGCCGGATTCAGCTGCAGACCGTTCTCGCTGAGCATAAACAGCGAATGGGTCAGCGGCATCTTCTTGAGAATACCGGTCTTGTCGAACGGAATCAGGTCGCCCAGCGTCTTGCCATCGCGCTCCAGGATCATCGTCCAGCCGCTGGTGCCGTTCGGGCTCGGCGCATTGATCAGCGCGGTGTTGAACACCTTGCCGTCCAGGATCGCGCCGGCGCCGATGCCGGCCGTCGAGATCACCAGATCCTTAAGGCCGAACTTGCTGGCATAGGGGATGCCCTTCAGCACGGGGATATCTGATAGGTCGATCTGGCTGGCGATACGGACCTCACCGCTGGACAGCTTGCCGCCATCGATGGTGAAGGCAACATCGGCCGGCAGGGCGGTCTTCTTGCCCAGGCCGACATTGCCCGAGAGGCTGAGCGCCAGTTCGCGCGAACCGCCGGTCGCCGATTTCAGATCGAAATCGACGGCCAGGCCGGTCAGGCTCAGCCAGGGGATATCCAGCGGGGCATGCCAGTCGCCGCCCGAGCCCTTGAAGGATATCTCGCTGCCCGCGGTGTGCTTGGTGAAATCGAACTCGCCCGGCAGCGACAGATTGGCGCTGCCCACCTTGAAGCCGAAGGTGGTCGGGATCGAGATGGTCGGCTGGTTGTTCTTGCTGCTGATACTCAGCTTCGGTGTGTGGAAGCCGATGCCATCGGGGATGCCCGGAATGGTGATGTTCGGCAGGCTGCCGGTGAGGTTCAGGCTGGACAGCCAGCTGCTCGCACCGGAACCGCCGCCCGAGCCGCCGCCTGAGCCGCTGGCCGACAGGAAACGCGGATCGACGGCGCCGGTGATCGGGATGCTCTTGCTGATACCCAGCGAGCCCATGACATCGCCAAGGCTCGACCCGCTTTTGGCTTCGAACATGCTGAATATATTAGCGCCACTCGTGAGCGTGACGGTTTCGCCTGCCACCGCCTTCACCTTGTCGGCCACGATGGCCGGCAGCGCGGTCGACTTGACCGCGCCAACCACACCGTCCTTGGGCACAACGACCAGCGCCATATCAGCGAAGGAGATATCGGTGAGCGGCGTGCCGGACGCGCCCGGGATACTGTCGCCAAGATTGAAATTCGACAGGGCCAGGGCGATATGCGCCTTCTTCTGCGGATCGGGGTGGTAGACGAGGATATCCACCTCCTCGGTCTTGTATTTCATCTTCGCGCCGACCTGCAGGCGGGTCAGCTTGACCTCGGTGATGGAAAAATCATCCAGGCCGGGGATCGAATTCCCCGCACCCAGCAGCTGCGAGATGGTCAGGGCGTCGGTGATGGTGACCGTGTAGTCCGGCGTGCCGTCGCCCGCGTTCTTCACCAGCTCGGCGGTCACGCTGACCGGCTTGTTTTGCAGCGTGGCATTGGCCTTGGCATCGAAAGACCAGTCGGCCGCCGTCTTGGCCGCCGTGAAGCTGCCGCCATTCAGGGTGAAGCCGGGGAAGTCGACCATCTTCGCCGACTTGAACGCCGCCGTGATGGTGGGCTCCCAGTTGCCGCCCTGGTTCTTGGCCGCCAGCTTGAAGCCGTCCATCTCGAAGCCGCTGGCCCGCGGCAGCGCCTTCAGCGCCGGCAGGTCGGCCATCGTCAGGGCGCCGGTGAAATCCAGGCTGGCGTTGCTGAGCTGGCGATTCTGGACCTCGAGTGCGGCGGCAACCTGCAGCGGCGCCTTGCCCAGGCCGGTCGCCGCGCCGGCGAAGCTGAGCTTTATGTCGCGTGTCGTGCCTGTACCGGTCAGCGATGCGTTCAGGGCGAGATTGTTCAGATGCAGCCAGGTCAGGCCGAAGGGACCGTCCCAGCCGCCCTGCACCTTGCCGGCAAAGGCCACGTCGGTATTGCCGCCCGAACGCGTGAAACTGAAGCTGCCCGGTGCCTGCAGGCTGTTCTTGCCCTCGGCAAAGACCATGGTCGTATCGATCGACAGGCTGAAGCCGCCCTGGCCGCTGATCTTGACCTTGGGCGACTGGAAGCCGGATTTATCCGGCAGGCCCGGAATCGTGATGCTGGGCAGCGTACCACTCAGATTCAGAGACGAAGCCCAGCTGGCCGCCGCGGAAGCCGCGCCGCCGGCCGAGCTGGAACCGGTGCGGCCCGAGGCCAGCACGCGCGGATCGACGCTGCCGACAATCGGAACTTCCTTGGAAATGCCCAGCGCGCCAAACGCCTGCCCCAGGCTGGAACTTGCCTTGATATCCATCTGGGCGAAGATATTGGCGCCGGTGCCGAGCGTGACGGCATCGCCGGCCACAGCCTTGGCCTTCGCCGATACGATGGCCGGCAGATTGGCAGTCTGCATCGCGCCTGTTACGCCGCCCTGCGGCACGATCACCAGCGCCATGTCGCTGAAGCCCACATCGCTCAGCAGCGTGCTGGACGCGCCCGGAATGCTTTCGCCCAGGTTGAGGTTCGACAGCGCCAGGGCCACGTGCACCTTGCTCTGCGGTCCGGGGCGGTAGAACAGGATATCCACCTCCTCGGTCTTGTAGGTCATCACCGCGCCGACCTGCGACCGCGTCAGCTTGACCTGCTTGATGGCAAAATCGTCCAGGCCGGGGATCGAGTTGCCACTGCCGATCAGCCCGGCCACGGTGAGGTCGTCGGTGATCGTGACCGTATAATCCGGCGCGCCGTTGCCGGCATCCTTCACCAATTCGGCGGTCACGTTCACCGCCTTGCCCTGCAGGGTCGCCTTGGCATTGGCATCCAGCGACCAGCCTTCGGCATTCTTTTTGGCAGTAAAATCGCCGCCATTCAGCGCGAAGCCGGGGAAATCCACCATGCCGCCCGAGGTGAAGGCGGCGGTGATGGTCTCATCCCAGGCCGTGCCCTGACGCGCCATCGCCAGCTTGAAGCCGTTGAGCTGGAAGCCATCCGCCCGCGGCAGCGCCGAGAGCGGCGGAAGATCCGACATCTTCAGGCCGCCGGTGAAATCCAGGTTCGCCGCGCTGACCTGTGCGTTGGCCATCTGCAGGTCGATGGCCAGCTTCAGCGGAGCACTCTTGCCAAGGCTGGCCTGGCCGGCGAAATCGAGTTTCAGCGCGCGGTTCGTGCCGCTGCCGGTCATGTTGCCGTTCAGACTCAGATTGGTGATATGCAACCAGGACTGGCCGAACGGGGCCGACCAGCCATCTGGCACCGTCGCCGCAAACGCCACCGCCGTGTTGCCGCCACTGCGCGTGAAGCTGAAACTGCCTGGTGCGCGCAGGGTGCTGGATTCCTCGACGAAGACAAAGGTGGTGTCGATGGAAACGGCAAGACCGCCCTTGCCGCTGATATTGATCTTCGACTGCTGGAACCCCGAACCGGACGTCAGGCCTGGCACCTTCAGATCGGGCAGCGCACCGCCGAAGCTGAGCGAGGAAACCCAGTTCGACGCCGCGTTGGCGCCGCCGCTGACCGGAGCCGCCCCCTGGCTGCGGCCCGAGGCCAGCATGCGCGGATCGACATTGCCGACGATCGGGATGCCCTTCGAGATGCCGAGCGTGCCGAAGGCGTCGGCCAGGCCGGAACCCGCCTTCACGTCGAGTTCGGCGAAGATGTTGGCGCCGGTGCCTAGCGTGACGGTAGAGCCGGCCAGCGCGGCCGCCTTGGCCGACACGATGGCGGGCAGGCTGCTGGTCGGCATCGCGCCGGTGGTGCCGCCCTGCGGCACGATCACCAGCGCCAGGTTGCTGAAGCTGATATCGTCCAGCGGCGTGCTGGAAGCACCGGGAATATTGTCGCCCAGATTGAAGTTCGACAGGGCTAGCGCGACATGCACCTTCTTCTGAGGATCGGGGCGGTAGAACAGGACATCCACCTCCTCCGTCTTGTAGGTCATGCGTGCCGCCACCTGGGCGCGCGACAGCTTGACTTGCTTGATGGCGAATTCGTTCAGGCCCGGAATCGCGTTCGCGGTGCCGAGCAGGTTCGCCACCGTCAGATCGTCGGTGACGGTGACTGTGTAATCTGGCGCGGCACCGCCGGCATCCTTCGTCAGTTCCGCCGTCACGTTCACCGCCTTGCCGTTCAGCGTGGCCGTGGCGCTCGCATCCAGCGACCAGCCGTCGGGCGCCTTCTTGGCGGTGAAATTGCCGCCATTCAGCGCGAAGCCGGGGAAATCCACCATGCCGCCGGCCTTGAAAGCTGCCGTGATGGTCTCGTCCCAGGCCGTGCCCTGGCGGGCGGCGGTCAGCTTGAATCCGTCGAGCTGGAATCCGTCAGCGCGCGGCAGCGAAGCCAGCGCCGGCAGGTCCGACATCTTCAGGCCGCCGGTGAAAGTAAGGTCGCCGCTGTTGAGCTGGCCGTTGGCGGCATCCACCGCGATGGCCAGCTTCAGATTCGTCGCCTTGCCCAGATCGGCCGTGCCGTTGAAATCGAGCTTGGCGCCGCGGCTGCCGCCCGTGGAGGTGATCCCCGCCGTCAGGGTCAGGTCGTCGACATGCAGCCAGCTCAGGCCGAATGGCGACTGCCAGCCGCCGGCCACCCCACCGGCGAAATTGATCGCCATGTTTCCGCCGCTGCCCGAGAAGCTGATGCTGCCCGGCGCCGTAAGGGCCGGCTTGCCGCCGCCTTCGGAGAAGGACAGCGTGCCGGCGAAGCTGGCGAACAGCCCCGTGGCGCTGGTGCCTGGGGCAGGATTCGGATTCTGGCCCGAAATGCGGAACACCATGTCGGAGAAACCCGAGCCGGCCGGCAGACCGGGCAGGCTGATCGCACCCACAGGCGCCTGCAGATCCAGGTTGGCCAGCGCCGCACGCGCCGCCGCCGCACCCTGGCCTGCGGCCTGACCGGCATTCTGCCCCGCACGACCGGCCGACTGATAGGCCGCAGCGATCATGCTGGGATCGACCGTGCCCTTGATGGGGATCACGTTCGGCACCGACAGCGTGTCGAATACCTGCTTGGCCGGACCGGCACCCGAGACATCGAGCTGCGCCAGGATCGTCACGCCGTCCTTGATGTCGAGCGAACCACCGGCCACATCGGTCACGGCCTTCGCCAGGGCGGTGGGCAAAGCCGAAGCCGGCACGCCCGACTGCGCCGCACCCTTTTTGGCCACCAGCACCGACACATCCTTCAGCACCGCGCCTTGGAAGGCAGCGCCGATGCCGGGAATCGTCTTGGCCAGGTCGAGCGTGCCGGCGGTGACCGACAGGTAGCGATGGCCGGCCGCACCGGTCTTGAACAGGGCGATGTCAAGCGGCTCCTGCCCAAGCGACAGCTTGGCATCCAGCTTGTCGCCCGTGATGGCGATCTGCTGCACCGCCAGCGTGTCCAGCGCGGTCGCATAGGAACCGGCCAGGTCGGAAAGTCGGATATTGCCGGTCAGCGTGGCTGCGTATTCCTTGGCGGCTACCGCGCTGTCAAACCGCGCGTCGATCTGCACCGGCTTGGCATTCAGGCTGCCCGAACCGGTCAGTGCGATAGCCCAGTCGCTGCCCTTCTCGGTAGCGGTGAAACTGCCGGTCGAGAATTTCAGGCCCTCGAAAGAAAAGATATCAGCGGTATCGACGGCACCGCTCAGGCTGAGATTGCGGTCATTGCCCAGGCCGGCAATCTTGATGTCGAGATTTTTCAGCGCGACCTTGGACACCACCGGCAGGGCCGAAATCGGCGGCAGGTCCTTCAGGGCCAGGCGGTTGGCCAGCTTGAATTCGGCGCCCCCGATCCGGCCATTGGCAACGGCTAGGTTGATCGCCAGCGGGATATTCTTGCTGCTGCCTAGATCGGTCACGCCATTCATGGCAAAGCTGAATGCCTGCCCACCCTGCGCTGTGGCCGCGAGCGCGATATTGGCCTGCAGACTGCGGATCTGCAGCCAGTTCAGCCCGAACGCCGCCGGCCAGCCGGTGGTGTTGGCACCGGCGAATTGCAGGTCGGGGACGCGGCTGCCCTGCCGCTGGGCGAAGGTCAACTCTCCGGGAAAGCTCACCCGGCTGCCGGCGATGCTGAGATCGAATTCGCTGGCGATCGCCACCTTGATGCCGCTGCTGGCGGGCGCAGCAGCCGTACCGGCCGGCGCTGCACCGGCCGAGGCAGGCGTGGCAGTGGCTGCAGTAGCGGTGGCAGTGGCAGCCGTGGCCGCCGGCTGGCCGCGCGTAATACGCAGGGTGGGCAGCTTGAACAGGCCTTCCTGCGGCATGCCGGGCAGATTCAGCGCCGGCAACGGCACGCTCAGGTCGATTTTGGCCAGGTCGCTTCCGCCACTGACCCGTGCCTGGCTGCCGCGCGCATGTGACAGCAGATCGGCCAGGATACGCGGGTCGATGGCGCCTTTCAGCGGCAGCGGCTTGTCGAGACCGATCTGCGCCAGCGTGCCGGCGGCGGCCGACTTGGTCGGATCCAGCGTGGCGAACACGTTCAGGCCCGGCTGCAGGCGCATGCTGTTGCGGATGCCCACCTGTTCCAGGGCACGCACCAGTTCGGCTGGCAGGCCAGCCAGCGAAAATTCGCGCGCCTCGCGACCCGGTTCGACCAGCAGGATCGGATTGACGATATCGAGGTTGTTCAGGAACGACGTCGCCGCACCGGGGATCGCCTCGGCCAGGTTCAGTTCGTCGGCCTTGATGACGGCAACCATCGCGCCGCTGCTATCGGGATGCAGGGCCAGGGTGTAGGTGTGGGTTTTGCTGGCTAGGCTGGCAGAGACCTGCTTGCCGCCGAACGTCACGTTCTGCAACGTCAATCCGGACAGGCCGGGCACCTTGTCCAGCGCGGGCACCAGATCGGCCAGGGTGAGACCAGAACTGACGCTGGCCTGAAAATCGCCGCTGCCATCCTGGGCCGCCGCATATGCCAGCGTGGCATTCAGCGTCTTGCCATTCAGGCTGCCATTGCCAGCAAGACTGAGGGCCCAGCCATTCCCGGAGTTGTCGGCGCCGAGCGTCAGATTCGACACCGTCAGGCCCGAGAAGGCGATCGAGGCATTGCCCTGCACCTGGCCATCGATGCGCCCCACCATGGCCTTGTTGCGCAGGCGTCCCTGCACGGTCATTGCGACCGGCAGGGTCTGTCCCAGCATGCTCATCTGGGCATTGGCTGCGGCCTTGAGGACGAGACCATTGCTGTCACTGGCGAGTTGTAGCACCGCCTGGCCCGGAAGTGTCATCGCATCGCCGGGCACGCCATTCAGGGCCATCTGCCCGATCGCCGCCGTCAGGTTGAAGCCGGCAGTCGACGCGTTGGCGGCCGGACTGGTCGCTGCGCGACCGAACTGGCCGGTGAAGACCGCATCCGGCACCATGCCAGTGAAGCCGATGACCGAAGCATTCAGGCCAAGCTGCTGCTGCAGGAAGCTGCCGGCAGCGGAACCGGAGAAATCGGTTTCCAGATAGGCATTCACGCCCCTGGCGATAGCCAAGCTGTCGGGCAGTCCGCCGGGCGTGGCTTGCCGCAGGGCATTGCGCACCGGCGAAGGCAGGTCGGCAACGCGAAGGCTGGCCGGGGCATCGGCATAGACGAACGTGGCCTGCGAAAGCTTCACGCCCTGCAGCAGGGCGGCACCGGGCAGGGCGAAGCTGCCGCCGCTGACCGACAGGGCATAGGCATAGCCGCTTTTTGATGCGGCATTGGGAAATGCCACCACGCTGGGGGCATTGCCGTCGAGCGTCAGGATCACGGCGCCGTCGGATTCCTGGGCCGCCACAACCTTGCGGCCGGCGAAGGGCGCCAGAGTGGCCAGGCGGGAGGAGAACTGCCGCGCCAGATCGGAACTGGACTGCGCCCAGCTTTCCCCGGCGAAACCATGCGCCAGCACAAGCGTGGCAAACGCTGCTGCAATTTTCTTCATTATTTCCCCCTGCCCCTCAAGCGACCACAATCTGCGCGGGTCGCTTATAGTCCGTATAGGTGGCAATAATTGCGACGGCTTGCGCAATACTTTTCTGAACTTCCGCCCCGTTTGTCGGGGGCGCCGCAACGATGCCGTGCTTAGAAAATCAGATTATCCATAGAAATCAAACGATTAAATTAATTTAATACTTCCTTGATGCCGCCTTCACGTGGTGGCCTGCATATCTGATCGTGGCGACAACCGGGTCTGACAGTCCGATGCAGGCCCGGATGGGCCACAGCCCTTATCCCGAAATGAGAGGGGGAGGCCGGTCGACCACCTCCTGGAACCAGAGCTCAAGATTGATCATCTGCCAGAGGAACATCATGTGGTTCTCCATCGGCTTGCCCGATGAGACGATGGCCACATGCTCGTCGAGCAGCCCCTGGACGACGGCCGGGTCGTATATGCCCCGCTGCCTGAAAGCCTGCGAGTTCACCAGATCGCGGGTCTGCACCAGCGCTTCGCCGCTGAACCATATATGCGCCGGCGCATTCCATCCCGTCTTCTTGATCCGCGTGCGGGTCTCTTCAGGCAGGATGCCCTTCATGGCTTCACGCAGGAGTCGCTTGGTGACGCCATCCCGGATCTTCATGCTTCCCGGCACCCGGAACATGAACTCGATCAGGCGATGGTCGAAGAACGGATCGACATGGGCCAGGTGATGCGCAGAGCAATCGCGGTCTTCCGCCCGCAGGCAGCAGGGAGCTGTCTCGCGGAAGATGTCCTGATAGGTGCGGTTCTTCAGGCTAAATGAGAAACGATGATCGAGGATCGGCTCAAACGAAGCCAGATCGTGATATTCGCGTTTCACAGCCGGATAATATCGCGTCAGACGCTGGCGCTCGGTCTGGATGAAGCCAGCCTGCGCCGGGTCGGTCAGCTTGCCAACCAGCTCCAATGCGACCTGACGGTTCTTGCGATAGATCGGATGGTCGTGATGCAGGGCCCACTTCTCGATCTCGTGTTCCAGCTCGGCATTCCTGCCCTGCCGCAGCAGGTCGGCGAAATGGAAAATGAAGTATTCGTATTCTCCGGCATTCAGCTCGTCGCCACCCAGCCCACCAAACAGAACGTCGTGCCTATCGGCGGCAACGCGGTCGCAGAGCAGGTAATGCGAGAGCCATGTTGCGGTAGCGACCGGTTCATCATGGGCCCGCACCATCCGCCGGACCACATCGAACAGGTCAAAACCCTCGATATGGACCTGACGCCATTCGGCCACCTTATCGGCGACAAATCCCTTGATATCGTCGCTCTCGTCATAGGTCTTGTCGGAATACACCGATGAATAGGCATATTGGCGCTGACCCGTGACCAGCGTGGCGCAGGACAGGACGGAGGAACTGTCCATGCCGCCTGACAGCGTGAAGGCCGGCGCGTTGGATATTGCCAGGCGGCGGCGGACCGCATCCACGAGCAAATCGCGATACCGCTCGGACAGCCGTTCCTCACCCTCTTCCCATTCCGGCTGCTCTGACAGATCCCAATAGCGGCGCGCGACGCCAGCCTTGCCAGCGTTCAGCTCGATGGCATGGGCGGGGGGAACCTGGCGAATGGCCTCGAACGGGCTCTCCTCTGGGCGGTTGTCGATATAGCGATAATGTGAACCGGCGAAGACTGCGGAGAAACGCGCATTGGCCCCACCGCGCGCCCAGGCAAAGGACCGCAGCGCCTGTGGCCGCGAGGCGAAAACGAAGCCCGTGCCGCCGGTGGAATAGTAAAGCGGATGATGCCCCACGCGATCGCGGCCGATCCAGTTCTTGCCTTGCTCGGCATCGTACAGCGCAAAGGCAAAATCGCCATTGATACGCTGCAGCGCCGCTTCGCATCCATACTGCCGGTAAAGGTGGATGAGTTGCACTGCCGCGCTTTCGGCGGAACCGCCGGGCAACTCATCCGCGTTATAGAAAAATCCGTCGACCGCCGCGGACAGGCCCTGCAACTGCGCCAGCGATCCACCCTTGCCTCGCTGAACGGCAAGACCGGCGCCCTCGCCTTGCCATATATCGATATCACCTTCCGCGCAGCGCCATTGTTCAGCCAGAACTGGCCGCCATTGCGGCAGCAGCGCACGGGCATTCGGATGCGTGATACCGGCGATGCGCGTCACTCGATTTCTCGCTTTCTTTCGGCTGCTGATACCCGATCCGCCACCAGGAAGGTCCAGTAGTGGGGATATCCGATCACGGTCTCCGGCTCGCCGCCGGTCCGCAGATCGGTGATGATCGTGGTGCGATATCCGTATGACCGGACGAAACCCGTGATCTGCCCGACATCGTAGTGATTCACATGCACTTTGAGATCGACGCCGGGGTCCAGGAACGCGTCGCGGACGTAGCTGTATTCGGCGCCATCCTTGAGGGACTCGCGCAGAATGACGCCCTTGCGCGCCATCTTGAGAAATCGCTCGAGCGGCCGGTGGTAATTGTCGATGTTGCTGAGCACGTTCAGGCAGACTATGAAGTCGGCCTCACCGTCCAGATCCTCGATCCTGGCCTCGATCAGGCGGCCCTGCGGCAGGCCGTGATCCGGCAGGATGCTCCGTCCGATATCGAGGAGGGCACGGCATGCATCCACGCCCCAGTATTCCGCCGGAATACCCCGACGCACCAGCGAATGATAGAAATAACCGCTGCCGCAGCCGGCATCGAGAACCACATCTCCAGGCTCAACCCTTTGCGCCAGAAGATCCGCGGCCTGGGCATGCGCCGTCATCTCCTCGACTTCCCGGCGGCAACGGCGCGCATACAGATCGCGCACGCTCTGGCTTTGCCCCCAGATGGAGTAATGATTCCAGCCGTCGGTGCGGATCATGCCTTGCGCGCCATCACGAAAAATGCCGATGCCATGAACAGGCCCCGCCAGTTTTCGGGGTCTGCCTCCATGCCGATGCTGGCGCGCCGGAACAGTTCGGGCGCATGCTCGGCAACCATCGGCGGCAGACAGTGGAAGTGATAGAACAGCAGCCGTACCTGATCGAAGCCCGCGGCCTGGAACTGTTCGCGCAGCACCAGGGGATTATGCACGCGTGACAGGACCTCGTCATAACCCGGCTCGTCTTCCTTGCCCTTGCGTATCGGCGGCAGATCGTTGCGGAACATGTCGCCGACCTGCTGCAGCGCCCGCTCAAGCCCCTCCCTTTCCCCGCCGGCATCGCGCCGCAATGCGTCGACCGGTATCAGCCGGTCGAGAAAGAGCTGGTGCGAATAGCGATTGAGCGTGAACAGCGAGAACAACTCGTTGCGCGCCTCGACGATGGCATAGCCGCCGGGGCGCAAAACAGAGGCCATATTTTCGATGCAGACGACATCCGCCTCTTCGGGGATATGCGGCAGCACGCCACAGCAAAGCACGGCGTCGTAGGCTTCCGCCGCCTCCCCGGGCGCGGCGTAGCAATGCCGGTCCAACGCGCTGCCTTCCCAGATCCGCACCGGCGAATCGCCTTGCCCGGCCATGACCCGTTTTGCTTCGGCCACCATTTCCGGGGTCAGGTCGAAGCCATACAGGGCTCGCCCGGGGGCCGTCAGGTGGCGCAGCATCGAAGCCGGACCGCAACCGGCATCGAGCAGCCGCTGCGGGGCCAGTTCGGCGATCAACCGCTTCACCATATCCAGGTGCACCGGTGGGTAAGGGGCAGAGGGGCCGTAATAGTCGGTGTAATAGCTGGTGCCCCAGGTCGAGTAGCAGTGTTTTACCGCGGCCTCGACGGCTGCTTTCGGGTCGACGGATTTCTGCATCGGCTTATCCCTGGTCATCAGAGGGTCGCACCAACAAGGCCACGCAGCGTGAATTTCGTGCTGGGCTCGCGCAACCGTTCCAGTTCAAGGAGGCGGAAGCCGGCCCGCGCCACCAATATGGCATACGAAGCCGCGCTGAACACATGATGATGATCGACGTAGAATTCTTCCCGGTCCGGCCCCTCGGCAGCGGCGGCCTCTCCATCCGGCAGTTCGACATAGACCATGCCGCCCGGATTCAGGAACCGCGCCGACCTGGCCAGCATGGCGACCGGATCCTCGACATGCTCTATCACCTTGTTGAAGGTGATGAGATCGAAGCGGCCAAGATCGTCTGCCTGCATGAAATCCGCGCATATGGCATCGACTCCGGCGACTTCCTGCGCATGCCGTGCGGCGCGCTGGTCGGGATCGAGGGCCACGCAGCGCCAGCCGGTTTCGCGGTGCAGCCGGTGCAGGAACACGCAGGTTCCAGCCCCCACATCCAGCACGGCGGGGTTGCGGCCAGGCAAGCGGCGGCGAACGGCGTCAACAACATAGCGGACACGTCCGACATTGTCCGATTTGGATGGGTCAAGCGCCACGACCCGCTCAAACACGCGCCGCAGCCCATCGGCCCCATAGGTTGCATCGACATACGGCCCGGAATACAGGCTGCTCATATCCATGTCGTGTACGGACAGGTAATGATCGCACCGCCGGCAGCGCATAACGGTGCGACGATAGCCCTCGGCGGATGAAAAATCGAATGCCACCTCGCCCTTCGGCGGGGCGGAATAGTTAAAGACCGGGTCAAACCGGTCATGCCCACAGATGCAGGCGCTGCCTGGCCGCATGTCAGGCCCCGGTCCGGCCGAGCGCATGCTCGACCCCGTTCAGAGCCTCCGTGGTATCCATCCAGGTCACCACCGCAAGATTCTCCTGCTGGCAATAGGCATCGAAGCCACTTTCCTGGCCACGCTCCACAAGCAGGACGAAATAACGCCCCGTGCCGCGATTCTTGATCAACACGGCACGCAGGCCAAACTGCGTCAGGCGGCCGTTCAGCGATGGCGTCGCATAAAAGCCCCAGTCTTTTCGCGTCACATCGTATTCGGCGCCGGCCTCGGTTTTCAGCGTCACCTGCTCGTCGGGATCAAGATGCAGATCCCCGCAATCCATCAACTCGAACTGGATGGAATTTCCGACCTTGAAGCGGCGGGGTGGCGACTTGATGTCGAATTTCATGTCCAACTCCAGTCGTGCAGGAGGAAGTCCGGCATATACCATACGCCCTTGTCGTTCCGCTTCCAGATGTCGTGATTGCGGAAGCGTTCGGCAATCTCGTAGAACCGCGCCGTATCGATCCCGGCGAACGCGCAAAACTTGGCGATGTCGGCATGCGGCGTCTGGTCGCCGCTTCTCCTGATGATGGCAACCGCCTCGTCGCGGCTGATCCGGCCATTGCGGATTTCCAGCGACAGGTTGTCGAACAGCCGGCTGAAGCCGAATTTATACCATTTCATCCAGTGGTGGATGGAAATGAAGTCATCGTCGATATCGGCATAGTCGTAGTAGCCGGTGCGGACGCCGCCGTCATCGACGCTGAAGCCGTGCTGACGGGCCACTGCAACCGTAACCGCCGGATCCCACGGCAGGTAATAGCCCAGGAAGATCGCACGCACACCATGCGATTCCAGGTCGTCCGCATCGGGGCCAAAATAGGCCGACAGGGCCTTTTCCGTCAGGTCGCTGTCGATCCAGTCGGCCGCGGAGGTTCCGTGCGTAACGCCGTAGGTGCGCAGCCAGTTGGCATCGAGGCGGAAACCCATATCCTCGTCCGCCGCGCTGCCGTATTCGAAGGCGGAGTTCTCGCCCCATATCACCAGCGGGATGTCGAAGCGAACGGCGATCGTCAGCGGGATGTTGAAGATCGCCAGGTGCATGGGAATTGCAGTACTGCCGAAGCGCTCGAAAGCCTTCAGCATGAAGCGCCGCTCCACCTTCGGACTGATCTGGTAGTCGATATGGTCGACCCCCAGCGCAACCAGATTGTCCAGATTGCGCTGACCGATCGGTGTGCGCGCCGGCGTCTTCCACGTCACGGCCAGCGGCGTGAGGCCGTATTCCAGACATTTCACCACCTGCCAGGTGCTGTCCTTGCCGCCGCTGACCGGGATCACGCAGTCATAGCGCCGGGTCTTCTGCCGCGCGCCGGTGATCAGACGCCGCAGCGCCTGCTCGCGCGCGGCCCAGTCGATTGCCGGCCGCGTTCCATGGGTGGCGCAGGCATTGCAGATGCCCTCGGCATTGAGGCGCAGGTTCGGTCGCGTATCCGGCAGAACGCAGGAGCGGCAGTAGCGCATGGTGGGAGCGGCCGCCGTCATGCCGTGAACTCCTCCAGGAACACCTTGGCATTGACAAGGTTGAACAGGAACTTGCTCTGGCTGTTCGGCAGGGCACGCTTGTCCAGCAGGGCTTCCACCTTGTCGCGCCGCAGCAGATCGAACAACGGGCCGTCCGCCAGGAGCTCGTCGCGCACGGCCGGGTCGGACGGATCAAGGAAGGACAGGACAGGCGCGTTGAAGCCGACCTTGATCCGGCGATCAAGCGCCACGTCGGGGGCGATCCCGCGTGCCGCGTCGCGCAGGATAACCTTGTTGAACCCATCCCGGATCAGGTGCCGCGTCGGGATCGTGTAGCAGAATTCGAACAGTCCGCGATCAAGATAAGGCGAGCGGTTTTCGATGGAATAGTACATCGCATTAAGGTCGTCCTCGTGCAGGATGACCGGAACGGCTTCGTGGAACATCTCGTTCATCATGCGGTTGCGCAGCAGCGAACCGCAGTAGGCCTCCTCCGCGAAACCCTCGGCGAATGGTCGGACTAGGTATTCGGCAAAGCCGTCGGCGCCCAGATAGATATGGTTGCGCTCGCCCGGATTGTCGATGAACAGGGACGGATTGCCCAGATAGGGGTTGCGCACGACCGGTTTGATATGCTCCTCCCAGGCCTTTAGCGCCGGGGCATGCAGCGGCGTGCCGTTGATCTCCGCCAGATGCATCAGGTAGTGATCGTAATAGCCTGTCACCAGTTCGTCGGCGCCGGTGCCGCTGAACGTGATCTTGTAGCCATGAGCGTGAACCTGCTGCATCAGCAGCCACTGAACGTAATAAGTAATGGTGAAGACCGGGGCGTCGTGATAGCGCACCAGCTCGCGCAGGCGCGGTAGGAAATCCGCCGGCGTTATCGGCACGGAAGTATGCCGGATGCCCAGTTCCTGTACCGCGGCGTTGACTATGGCCCGCTCATCATAGCGTTCGTCGTCGTTGATGATTGTAAAGCCATGCACATCGTAGTTGAAAACGCGCTTGGCAATGCCAATCAGGACATTGGAGTCGACGCCACCGCTCATCAGAAAGGCCAGCGGCACATCGCTGCGCAGACGCAGGCGCACCGATTCGATCAGTCGTTCCCGCATGCCGGCCACGGCTTCTGCCTGGCTCATGCTCTCGTCCGGCGCGAAAACCGGCCGCCAGTAGGCCTCGCGCTTTTCCGATCCGTCGCCGTCGATCCGCATGGTCGTCGCCGGCGGCAGTTCCTCCAGCCCTTCGAAGAAGGTGGCTGGCACCTTGTACAGCGACTTGTAGCCATTCACCAGATAGCGCCGCAGCTGGGTCTGGTTCACGGGCAGACGGCGGCCGAGCAGGGCCATGATGAATTTCGGCTCGGAGCCGAAATAGATCCCGCCGCCGTCGCGATAGAGATACAGCGGCTTTTCGCCGAAGCGGTCGCGCGAGAGCAGCAAGTGCCCGCTCGCTTCGTCATAGCAGGCCAGCGCCCACATGCCCTCGGCCGAACGGAAGGCATCGCCGCCTTCGCACTCGATCGCGGCCAGCAGCACTTCCGTGTCGGAGCTGGTGCGGAACTGCGCCCCCGCAGCCTCCAGCTCCTTGCGCATTTCCAGGTAATTGTAGATCTCGCCGTTAAAGGCGAGCCACTTGCCGCCGCGCCCGAACGGCTGGTTGGAGCGCTCGTCCAGGTCGATGATGGCCAGCCGCGTATGCAGCAGCAGGGCGGAACCGCCGCCGTGCCGCGCGAACTGACGATAATCGGCAGCATCGGGCCCCCGTCGGCGCATCAGATGCAGGCATTGCCTGATCCTGGCTTCAGGGATCACGGAAGGGCCAAAATATCCTGCTATGCCGCACATGATCTATTCCCACACCACGGCATGATGCCGATGAAAAATCAGACTGGCGTCGCTGAGGCGGAATCCGAGACGCTGATACAGCGCGAAGGAATCCCTGTTGGCGAGCTGGGTTCCGACGCGCAGCCCAGCTTCGCCCGCCCATTGCGCGGCGGCATGGGCGATCATGGCCGAGGCCAGCCCGCGGCCCCGCCAAGCCGATCCCACCGCGATCAGGTCGATCACCAGCCGCCGCTCGGAATCATACAGCAGCTGCAGGAAGCCCGCGATGCTGCCATCGGCTTCCGCCACCACCATGTGGTCGCCGCGCCGGCCGCTGAAATAGTTAGCCGCCCAGGCGCCCTTGATGCGGTTGGCCAATGCGTTCGGCACGGCCGGGTCGAGATGGAAGCGCGACCAGCGAAAGGCGCTGGCAGCCAGTGCCGCGACGGCAGCCTCATCCTGCGGCGTGGCCGGCCGCACGCCCGTCGTTGCCCGCGCTGGCACCGCCGACCTGTCGGCATCCAGGACGATCCCGACATCGACATAGCGGAAACCGGCATCCTCCAGCCGCTGGGCGGCAACCACCGCCTGACAGGGCAGCTTGGCATAGCTGAAGCCGGGCGCGGCCAAGGCCTCGGCCCAGGCCGCCGCGCCGGTCGCATCGGGCGCGGCCGCGCGCGATATCCGGTTGACCCGGCAACCCATCACCGCCGACAGCCAGGCATCGACATCGGCCGTGAAGTGCGGCACGCCATCGGCTTCAAATATAGTCGACACGGACCGGCCGCCCCTCATGGGCGCTCCTCTCGATGGCAAAGCAGACCGACATTGCGGCGAAGACATCCTCCGTCGTCACCATTTCGGCGCTGCCCCACAGGCTGTCGATGAAACTGCCAACGACAAGTGCCTTGTCATGGCCTGGATAGTCGGTTGCCAGTGCGGCTGGCGCCGCTGCTGCTTCACGCGAGGTGTAGAGCAGCGCGGCATCGGGCCGGTTTTCGAAGGTGGCGCTCGTTCCATAGACCTGCAGGCGATGAAAATGCGGCCGGACACAGCCGAAATTGACCCCCAGCTTGCCGACCGCGCCGCCGCGGAAGCGCAGGGCCGCCACCACCATGTCGAAATTCGCGAAGCTAGATCCGGCACTGGCGATCGCATTGCCATAGGCGCTGACCTCCTCGACGCGATCCTGCGCGAGCCACATCAGCAGATCGGCGATATGCACGCCGCCGCCATGTACGGCGGAATAGAAAGGCAGCCGGCCACGCCAGCCATCCACGATCTTGGCCAGCCGGCCATAATCGTAATCGCCCTCCAGATGGAAAAGCTGCCCCAGTTCTCCGCCTTCGATGCGGCGCTTGAGGTCGCGGAACCGAGGCACCGTACGCAGCACGAGGTTCGAGGAAAGCCGGCAGCCGGGCCTCTGCCCCAGAAGCGCGCGAATTTCACGCGCCTCCTGTTCATACAGCACAAAGGGTTTTTCCACGAAGACATGCTTGCCATTCAGCAATGCCTGCCGGGTTTGCGCAAAATGATAATTGTCGTAGGAAGCGATGCACACCATGTCGACGCTATCGTCGTCCAGGATATCCGCGTCCCTGGTCGTCACGGCTGCCTGCGGGAAGCGCTCCTTCGCGCTGGCAAGTTTGCCGGGATCGATATCGCACAGCGCGACCAGACTGCAGTCTTCGCGGGCCGCGATGGCCTCCGCCAGGCGCTGCCCCACCCCGAGGCCAATCACGGCACAGTGGAGAGGGCGCGACGGCATCACACAACCATGATGCGCTTCAGATGGAAGGGATCTGCCGGCACGGCATTCACCCCGTCCTCAGCCGATGGGCTGCATTCCACACCGCGAGACCTCAGGCAGTCGATGACCCGCTGCGAATAGCAATACTGCATCCCCTCGGGATAGCTGTAATGCCGGCTGACTATGCCCGACTTGTCGCGCAGCAGGCCGATGCTGGTATCGATTTCCCATTGCAGCGTGGCATCATCCAGATATTCGAGGATTCTGTGGGTGTGGGAATGCCCCGCGACTGTAAACAGCGGATCCGAGTCGAGCTCGCGCACCTCGTCCCAGGTCAGCTTGCGGTCCAGCGGATCGTCGCTGCAGAAGACCGGTTCGAACCCAAGCTGCCGCTGGATATCGGAGGCGACATCGTCGGGCTCCAGGCGTCGATCCTGCTTCACATGGCGGCGGATTTCGGAAAGCAGCGCCTTGCTGTTCTCGACGCCGGAATAGTCCCGCCTGCCCCAGGGCAGCTCGAGGCTACCGCTCGGGCGCCGTTCGATGGCATATTCGATACGGTCGATCCAGCCCATGCGATTCTGGTCGACGAAAGACGATGTCACGTAGAAGGTCGCGGGCACATTCTGCTCAGCTAGCACCGGCGCCGCGACCGACAGGTTGTTGTGAAAGCCGTCATCAAACGTGATTGCAAAGGGACGCGGCGGCAAAGGCCCGCCATCGCGGCTGTAGCGCAGCACGTCGTCCATACTGATGGGCGTGCCTGCCGCGCGCAATTCCCGGATGAATGCCGCGAAATAATCCCTCTCTATGTGCTTTCTGGTGTAGTTGCGCACAAGGGCAGTCTGGCGCTCGATAACGCCATGCAGCAGATAAATGGCGATATGACCATCCTGCAGGCGAGAGGCGTAGCTCATGGCAGGTTCTCGCAATAGGCATCGAACCTGCGTTCGCATTGCGCTTTTAGCACCGACGGCATGAATGAATAATATCGTCCGCGCATGCGCTGTGGGCGGCTCATCACGCGCCCGGTTTCGGCGAACTCCCGGATCGCATCGTGGCTGAGGCGCCAGGCCGTCTCGGTATTGCTGGCCCGCAGCTGGTGCAGCTTCATGCCGCGTGCCAGCGCAACCGGCCGGATGGAAACGATGGCCCCATCGTCCAGATCCCTGTTCACCACATGCAGGCAGGTCAGCAGATTGTCAAAATCCCGGTGATAGATGGCCCACAGATGGCTGTCCAGGCCGCGATACTGCTCAGGATCACCGCCATGCAGGTTCAGGACCGTATCCGCCGCCGCAATGACTGCCTCGGCGAGGCGGGAGGTCCCGAACACGATCACCAGATCCGGTTTGTATTCTCGGATCATGGCCGCCGTTTCGGGATCGTTTATGGAGTCGACCCGACGGATATCGGCGTAATCGCCCAGGCCGGACCGGCGCCCTGCGAACCACAAATCGTATTCATAGTCATCGCGCCGGACTTCGAAACCGTGCGCCACGTCGAAGGGCGGCGACAGATGCCTCAATTCCTCGACGACCTGCAGCCTCACCCCGCATTCTGAAACGCGTTTCACAAAATAGGCGTGATGGGGCGTATCGGTCGTTAAGACGGAGACCTTCATTACGTCTCCCGAAGATGCTTGAGAGTGATGCTTTCGCCGCGCCCGAGGGGGGCGGCCAGCGTCCGGCCGAGCAATGAAGGCAGGTCGGCGGCCGAAAAATTGCCGGCCGGGCGGGCATATATCAGAGCTCCGGCGGTCAGAATCTCGCCGGCCGCGATATCCCTGGCGGCAATGAGGCCCTTGCGCATCGCATTGCGCAGCGGCCGTTCGCAGGCCTCGGGCTTCTTTTCGAACAGCCCCAGCGAGGCACGGATCCTGCGCGACCGCACGACCATTTCGGCGAACTCTTCCGGCGAGAACGACATGGCGTGATCGCGGAATTCCCGTCCGTGCTTCTGATCGGTGAAATGCGCTTCGATCACCGTGGCCCCCAGGGCTACGGCCGCATAGATCGCCTCCGGTTCCACCACATGGTTGGAGTATCCCGTCTGCAGGCCGAACCGCCGCTGCAGGTATGGCACGCTCAGGATATTCGCCTGTTCTATCGGGGCGGGATAGGAGGCCACGCAATGCATGATAATCACACGCTGCGCGACGGCCTCGGGACCGGCCTCGTCGCGGAACCAGCCCAAGGCGGCGTCGATCTCGTCCACCGTGGCATTGCCGGTCGAAATGATGACGGGCTTGTTGGTGGCGGCGACAGCCCTGATGGTGGGCTCGAACACCAGGTCGCCGCTGGCTACTTTTATGACTGGGCACCATTCCGCCAGGAATGGCACGACATCCTCGGTCAGGGCCGTTGAAAACAGGATGCCACCGCGTTTTTCCGCATGCCGGGCCAGGCGCCGATGCGCATCGTGACTCAGCGAGAATCGCGTCACGCGCGCCAGACGCGCAGGATCGGAGGCCGAGGCATAACGCTCCGGCGTATATGTTTGCAGCTTTACCGCATCCGCGCCGGCATCGATGGCCAGATCGATCAGCTTGAGGGCGGATTCCTCGCTGCCCTCGTGATTGACGCCGATTTCGGCGACAATGGCGACGTCCTGCTGGAGATTCCGACCAAAGAGCTGCACGTTCCGGCCCGTCTTAGTTATGTGGCACGAAAAGCTGCGGATTCTTCTCCGCCAGATCCTTGTACCAGCGGATATATTTCACGAATCCCTTTTCGAGCGGGAAGTTGGGCTGATAGCCAAGCAGCCGCTTGGCCTTCTCGATCGACAGGGTTCCGCGCTCCGGCATCAGGGCATCTCGTGGATTGTATTTCACCGTTACGCCAGGAAATTCCTGCTCGACGATGGCGATCATCTGCTTGAGCGTGCGTCCGCCGCCATAGGTGAGATTGAAAATCTCGTTCTTCGCCTCGGGCTTGGCAATCGACAGGATCAGCCCCTGCACAAGATCTTCGATATAGGTGAAGTCCAGTGCATCTGATCCGTCTCCGTTGACAGTGAGCGGAATGCCGCGCAGGGCGTTCTCGATGAAAGCCTGACCCACGCGGCGGCTGACACAGCGCTCGCCATATAGAGCCGAAGGCCGCACGATTGTATACGGCATGCCGAACACCTGATTATAGGCGATCACCAGCTTCTCGCCGCCGTATTTGAGGGCGCCGTAAATACCGATCGGCTCGCAGCGCCGGTCTTCCGTCACTGCCTCGCCATCAAAATTCCCATAGACCATGGAGGACGAGAAATAGACGAAATGGCGCCCCTCGCTGCGGCAGAAATCAAGCGCATTCTCCAGCGTGCGGAAACTGTGGTCGAAGGTGCTGAAGGGATCCTTGTTGGCGCGGTTGGCATGGGCGATCGCCGCAAGCTGGACGACGACATTGGGGTTTATGTCGCTCAGTGCGCGCGAAAGCATGTGGTAATCGCGCGCATCGACGATATGAAGCGGCACCCGCGCCTCGCGCAGCAGCGCCAGACGCTCGTCGATCAGCTTGAGATAAAGCGCCTTGTTCGAATCGCCCGACGCGTTCGAGAAAGCCCCCATATTGTTGACCTGCAGGCTGTCGATGATATGCACGTCGGCGCCCAGGCGCGTCAGTGCCAGCGCCAGGTTATGGCCGATGAAGCCGGCGCCGCCAATGAGCGCAACGCGCTTGCCCGTCAAATCGATCTTCACGGCATTTCCCCCTTCATGACCTTCTTGAGCGTTTCCGCGATATATTCGGCATCGCCCGGTTTAAGATGCGGCGCGACCGGCAGGGCGATCGAACAATCGCTCAGCCAGGCGGCGACCGGATAGGCGCCATCCGTCCAGCCATATTTCTCGCGATAATAACTCAGCCTCGGCACCGGATGCGGATAGTGCACACTGGTGCCGACGCCGGCCTCGTTCAGCCGGGCTATGATATCGGTGCGGCGCTCCAGCAGGGCGGGCGCCAGCACAGGCGACATGCAGTAATAGCTGCTGGTGAAGCGGCCGCCCGTGGATTGCAGCAGGGTGATGTCCGGCGCGTCGCGCAGCGATTCTGCCATAAAATCAAAGTTGCGTTGCCGCTCGGCCAGAAACCCATCGATCCGGCGCAGCTGCACGCTGCCGATCGCGGCATGCAGTTCGCTCATGCGGTAATTGAAACCCAGCGCAACGATGTCATAGACGCCCGGCACCTTGCGCTCGCCGTGGGCGCGATCGACGCCAAAGGCCTTGCGCAGCTTCAGGCGCGCGGCCAGGTCTGCGTCGCGGGTGATGATCATGCCGCCTTCGGCGGTGGTCATGTGCTTGACCGGATAGAAGGAAAATACGCCAACATCGCCATGCAGGCCGGCATGAACGCCATCCAGCCGCGTGCCCACGGCCAGGGCGCAATCCTCAAGCACGAACAGCTTGTGGCGGCGCGCGATCGCCATTACCGCCGGCATGTCCACCGGCATGCCCAGGTAATGCACAACCGCAATCGCCCGCGTGCGGGGCGTGATCGCGGCTTCCAGGGCTTGCAGGTCGATGTTACCGGTCCGGCGCTCGGCGTCGACGAAGACCGGCTTTGCGCCGACCAGCTCAACCGCATGGGCCGTCGCGGCATGGGTCTGCGCCGGCACTACCACCTCGTCGCCCGGCCCCAGGCCGAGCGTGAACCAGACCAGGTGCATGCCGGCTGTGCAGGACGACACCGTGATCGCGTGTGGCGCGCCGGTATAGGCGGCAAAGGCTTCCTCGAACTGCGTGGCGCGTGGCCCGTGAACCAGGATCGGCCCCGACAGAACGTCCATCACCGCCGCGCGTTCTTCATCGCCGATCTGCGGCATGCCGAAGGGGATATTGCGTTTCTCGCTCATTGCATCAGCCTCGGACGAGCAGGATTTCTTCGAACCCGTATTCCCAATGCGGCCGCTTCAGCCGCGCGATGGTCGACCTGAACATCTCCAGATCCTCCGGCGTGTCGACCGACATCTGCACGCCGCTGAGGTCGGTCTTGCATGCGAAATTCCTGATCTTGAAACGCTCGGGGTGGTTATAGAAAAACCGCGTGACATGCTCGCGATCGTCCGGATCCGATGTCTGCCCGGCGACCCGCGCCAGGGCCGCGACCGAGATCACCTCCACCGACTGTCCCTTGGGGAAAGAGCGGGGAAACACGTTGGTCACGATATCCGCGTCACCGGCATCGAATTCGGCGACGCCGCGGTCGACCAGCGCCTGGTCGAGCAGCGGACTGTCGCCGTTCACCCGCACGATGGCGGAGGCATCCGCCAGGCCGGCCGCGGCCAGCAGCCGGCCGAGTACATCCTCGAGCGCGCCGCGGAACGAACGGATGCCGAGCTGTTCGCATAATCCGATCACTGGATCGTCCTCGGGCGCCTGCGACGTCGCGACGATCATCGACTGCAGCCGCCTGGAATGCCTGAGCCTTTCCACAAGGTAAGCCAGCAGCGGTTTGCCCGCCACCTCCATGAGGATCTTGCCGGGCAGCCGCCGCGACGACATGCGCGCCTGGATCACGGCCACCGGGGTCATGATCGAAACCGTTGCGTGGGAGCGGAAGAGATATATGCAGGCGCGCGCATGGCGGCCGCCGGGCCGCCGGCAGGCAGGCCCCCATTGCCCTCTGGCCATACAGGGCTGCGCCGCAGCTTCCGCCTGTCGTTTCTCATAATGTACTGAAATCAAATGATTATTAACAAAGCATTATCCGGGCGGCAGGCCGGCGGAGAATACGGCCCGGAATACCCGATTTGACCGGAAAACCAGACGATTGCTTCGGCTCAGGCCGACAGGGCCACCGGCGAGGTCCGGGCAACGGCGAAGACCCGGCCGATACCGACCAGTACCGGCTGATCGCCGGCCAGGGCCTGCAGGCCGTCGCCGAGCCGATCCAGCCGGCCAAGCCAGCGGGTTTCCTCCGGTCGCGAGAGCGCGGCCAGCGCCACCACGGGCGTGTCAGCCGGCAATCCTTCCCCGATCAGGCGGGCGGCAAGCTCGGCGCCGGTGCGGCCGCCCATATAGACCATCAGTGTGCAATCCGGATCGGCCAGGCCGCGCCAGTCCAGATCCCGCGGCAGGCCGCCCCGCCGCGAATGGCCGGTGACGAACCGCACCGAATGCGCCGCCTCGCGATGGGTGAGCGACACGCCAAGCCGGCTGGCGGCGGCCAGGGCCGCGGTAATGCCGGGCACCACATCGACCGGGATACCCCGCTCCTGCAGGGCCGCGATCTCCTCCCCGGCTCGGCCGAACACCATCGGGTCGCCGGATTTCAGCCGTACGACCCGTTTGCCCTGGCGCGCCAGCTTGATCATCAGCGCGTTGATGTCGTCCTGCCGACAACTCGCGCGGCCGCCGCGCTTGCCCACCATCATGCGCTTGGCCTCGCGCCGGGCCAGATCGAGCACGCCATCCGACACCAGATCGTCGAACAGGATCACATCGGCCGTCTGCAGCGCGCGCATGGCCTTCAGCGTCAGCAGATCGGCATCGCCCGGCCCCGCCCCCACCAGCGTGACATGGCCGCCTGCCGCGACGGGCTGCAGGCGAAGCAGATCGGCATCGGCCGGCACCGTCGGTTCGATGAAGGCGCGCTCGGCCAGTCGCTGCCAGAAGGCCCGGCGCTGCGACGGCGCCGCGAAAGTGTCGGCCAGCGTCTTGCGGATACGCTTGGCGGCGGCGGCCCAGGCGCCCAGCGTGGCCGGCAGCAGGGTCTCGATGCGCCGGCGCACGGCCTGGGCCAGCACCGGCGCGGCGCCGTCGGTGGAGATGCCGACCACCACCGGCGAGCGGTTGACGATGGACCCGAATTGCACGTCGCCATGGCTGGGCCTGTCGATGGCGCTGCAGATCGCGCCGGCCGCCCGTGCGGCGATATGGAAGTCGGCGGCTTCCGTCTCGTCCGCCGCCTCGATCACCGCGATGACGGCACCGGCAAGATCGCCCGGCTGCCAATGGCGGCGCTGCAGGGTGATTCCATCCTGCAAGGCCAGCAGTTCCGCGCAGGGTTCGGGCGTGAAGACATCGACCCGCGCGCCGGCCGCGGCCAGCAATTCCGCCTTCCAGGCCGCCGGCATGCCACCGCCCGCCACCACGACACGCTTGCCATGCAGGTCGATGAACAATGGCAGCACGGCCAGCGGCGCGATGCGCCGCGCCGCCGCCTCAGCCGGCTTTCTGGAGTCCGATGGCATCGATGATCCTCCGGATTTCGCTGCGGCAGGAGCCGCAATTGCCACCGGCCTGGGTGGCGGCCGTCACGGCCTCCACCGTGCTGCAACCGCCGGCCGCGGCCGCGGCAATCTGACGGCTGCCGACGTCGAAGCAGGCGCAGACGATGGCGCCGCGATCGGGCTGGTCGGCGCCGGTGCGCCCGGCCAGCAGGCGCAGGCGCGCCGTGGCGGTGGCGAACGAAACGCCGAGCTGATCGGCCGCCCAGGCGCGGGACACCGCCACCGGCTGCGGCGCCACAAACAGCGCACCGGTCAGGCGGTCGTGACGGAAAGCGGCGAAGCGATGCTGGCCGGCAGCGGCATCGTGATAGGCCAGCAGGTCGATGCCATCGCCGTCGCCGAGACCGAACAGGCCGCGGGCCAGCATGATCCAGTCCGCCGGCCGTTCTGTGTCGGCCAGTTCCAGCCGCCAGCCATCGCGGGCCGGCGCCAGGGTCCAGTACCCCGTGTCTGGCAGGGCCGGCTTTGTCGCCAGCACGGCGAAGCCATACCAGGTCGCGGCATAAGGCTGCATGGAGACCGGGGTGAATTTCAGCTCCGGCTGGCCCGAGACCGGATCGGTGGCTGGATTGACCAGCACATCGACGCGCGCCCGTGCGCTGAACTGGTCGGTCCAGTGCAGCGGCGCGAAGACCGTGCCGCGCTGCTGCTCCTCGCTGACCAGGGCGCGCAGGACGGCGCTGCCGCGATGGTTCTGCACCTGCACCAGCCCGGCAGGCGCGATGCCATGCGCGGCGGCATCGGCCGGATGGATTTCCAGGAATGGTTCCGCGATATGGCCCATCAGTCGCGGCGCGCGGCCGGTGCGCGTCATGGTGTGCCACTGGTCGCGGATGCGGCCGGTATTGAGCACCATCGGATGCGCCTCGTCGGGCTGTTCAGCCGCCGCCCGCCAGGGCGTGGCGATGAAGCGGGCCTTGCGGTCCGGCGTGTAGAACTGCCCATCGGCGAAAAAGCGGCGCTCGTCGCGGCCCCCCTGCCCGGCAGGCCAGGGCCACTGAAAAGGTTCAAGTGCGTCGTATTCCCCGGCCGTGATGTCGCCCAATGCGGAAATGTCAAAATCACGACGGCCGTCATTCTCAAGACCGCTCAGCCGCGCATATTCGGCAAAGATCGCCGCCGGATTCCGGTAGGCGAAAGCCTGCGGCCAACCCATGCGCTGTCCGACCTGGGCGAAAATCCACCAGTCGGGTTTCGCCTCGCCGGGTAGCGGCAGGAAACCACGCTGGCGCGAGATGCGGCGTTCGGAATTGGTGACGGTGCCATCCTTTTCGCCCCAGGCTGCCGCCGGCAGCAGCACATGGGCATGGCGCGCCGTGTCGGTAACCTGCAGAACATCGGACACCACGACGAAGGGGCAGGCCCGCAATGCCGCCTGCACATCGTCGGCATCGGGCAGGCTGTCGACCGGATTGGTGCCGGCGATCCAGATTGCCTTCACGCGGCCGCCCTTCACGGCGCGGAACAGATCCACCGCTTTCAGGCCGGGCTTGTCGGCGATACGCGGCGCGGCCCAGAAATCCTGCACGATGCGGCGATGATCGGGATTTTCCAGCTCCATATGGCAGGCGAGCTGGTTGGCCAGGCCACCCACCTCGCGGCCGCCCATGGCATTAGGCTGGCCGGTGATCGAGAACGGCCCCATGCCGGGCCTGCCGATGCGTCCGGTGAGCAGATGGCAGTTAAGTATGGCGTTCACCTTATCGGTGCCATGGCTCGACTGGTTCACGCCCTGGGAATAGGCGGTCACCGTGCGCTCATGGCGGGCGAAAAGGTCGTAGAAGCGTTTCAGCAAGACCTGGCTCAGGCCCGTGATCATGGCGATCTCGGCCAGCGGCATCGCACGCGCCGCCGCCAATGCCTCGTTCAGGCCGCCGGTATGGCTAGCGACGAAAGCGCCATCGCTCCGGCCCTGTTCATGCAGATACGTCAGCAGACCGTTGAACAGGGCCACGTCTGAGCCGGGCCTGAGCGCCAGGTGCAGATCGGCATTGCGTGCTGTCATGGTGCGGCGCGGATCGACCACCACGATGGTCAGCTCCGGCCGCGCGGCCTTGGCCGCCATCAGGCGCTGAAACAATACGGGATGACACCAGGCCAAATTGGAACCGACCAGCACCACCAGATCGGCCAGCTCCAGGTCGGCATAGGTGCCCGGCACCGTATCGCTGCCGAAGGCACGCTTGTGCCCCGCGACCGCCGAGGCCATGCATAGCCGCGAGTTGGTGTCGATATTGCCGGAGCCGATGAAACCCTTCATCAGTTTGTTGGCAACGTAATAATCCTCGGTCAGCAGTTGGCCCGACACATAGAAGGCCACCGAGTCCGGACCATGTCGCTCGATGGTATCGGAGAAAACCCGCGCCACACGATCCAGCGCCGCATCCCAGCTCGTTGGATTGCCATCCATCATCGGATGCAGCAGCCGGCCTTCCAACCCCAGCGTCTCGTCCAGCGCGGAACCTTTCGAACAGACGCGGCCGCCATTGGCCGGATGGGATGCATCGCCCCGCACGGCAATGGCGCCATCGGCCTCGCGCCGCAGCCGCAGGCCGCAGCCCACCCCGCAATAGGGACAGGTGCTGCGGATTTCGGGTGCTGCGGCGGTCATGCCGGTCTCAGGCGGCCTGCATCGCCCGGCTAGGCCAGGCCAGCAATACGCGGCCCTGCTCCAGCCGGATGGCGATGGTGCGGGTGCAGCCCTGGTCGGCGCCCTGGGTCTCGCCGGTCGTCAGGCTGATCACCCAGTTGTGCAACGGGCAGGTGACGCTGTCGCCCTGCACGATGCCCTGCGACAGCGGGCCGCCCTTGTGCGGGCATTTGTCATCGAGTGCAAAAAGCCTGTCATCCATGGTGCGGAAGACGGCGATGTCGCCGCGCGTCGTCTTCACCACCCGGGCGCCGCGGCGGGGAATATCCTCCAGCGTGCCAATATCGACCCAGTCGCCAATCACGGTTTTGGGGGTCATGGCGTTCTCCTACTCTGCGGCCTGGGCCAGCCGCAGGTCGGCCAGCGGCTTGAATTCATGGGCGAAGGCGCCGTTGACCCGCTCGGCCCAGGGATCGACCTGCGCCACCTTCTGCGCCCGCACGAAGCGGGCGAACAGGGCGCGGCGCCGCTCGTGATCCTCGACGATCTGCTGCTTCACAGTATCGAGGCCGACGCGATGCAGCCATTTGTGGATACGATCGAGGTAATGCGCCTGCTCGCGATAAAGCTGCATCAGCGCGCCGGTATATTCCAGTACCTCTTCCTCGGTCTCCAGTTTGCACAGCAGGATGGTCTGTTTAACTTCCAGGCCGGCGGCGCCTGCAATGTGGAATTCATAGCCGGAATCGACGCAGACGATGCCGATATCCTTCACCGTCGCCTCGGCGCAGTTGCGCGGACAGCCCGAGACACCCAGCTTCACCTTGTGCGGTGTCCAACTGCCCCAGGTGAATTTTTCCAGCTTGATGCCCAGGCCGGTCGAATCCTGGGTGCCGAAGCGGCACCATTCGCTGCCGACGCAGGTTTTCACCGTGCGCAGGCCCTTGGCATAGGCATGCCCTGAGACCATGCCAGCCGCATTCAGATCGGCCCAGACGCCGGGCAGGTCTTCCTTCTTCACGCCCAGCAGGTCGATGCGCTGGCCGCCGGTCACCTTCACGGTCGGGATGTTGTATTTGTCGGCCACGTCGGCGATGGCGCGCAGCTCCTTCGCGCTGGTGACGCCACCCCACATGCGCGGCACCACCGAATAGGTGCCATCTTTCTGGATGTTGGCATGGGCGCGTTCGTTGATGAAGCGCGACTGGTTGTCATCGACATACTCGCCCGGCCATGTGGCGAGCAGGTAATAGTTCAACGCTGGCCGGCATTTGCTGCACCCGCAGGAGGTTTTCCATTCCAGTTCCTGCATCACCGCCGGTATCGACTTCAGCTCCTTCGCCACGATCAGGCGGCGGATATCGTCATGACCAAGGTCGGTGCAGCCGCAGGCGGCCTTCGATGCCTTGGGCGCATAGGAATCGCCCAGGGTCAGGCCGATCAGCTTTTCCACCAATCCGGTACAGCTGCCGCAGGAAGCCGACGCCTTGGTGACCGCACGCACGTCCTCCAGCGTGGCTAGGCCATTGGCCATGATCGCACCGGTGATCTTGCCTTTGCACACGCCGTTGCAACCGCAGATCTCTGCCTCATCCGGCAAGGCTGCAACGGCCGCCATAGGGTCCAGCGGGCTGCCTCCCGCATAGCCCTGGCCAAAAATCAGGGTTTCGCGCATCTCTGCGATATCGGCACCTTCGCGCAGCAGCTGGAAGAACCAGGCGCCATCCTCCACATCGCCATACAGAACCGTGCCGATGATGCGGTTGTCCTTCAGGACGAGTCGCTTGTAGACGCCCCGCGCGGCATCGCGCAGAACGATTTCCTCGCGATCCTTGGCTTCGGCAAAGTCGCCGGCCGAGAACAGGTTTATTCCGGTCACCTTCAGCTTGGTCGCCGTCACCGAACCGTTATAGCCGGCTGACTCGCCGACCAGGGTTTTGGCCAGCACGCCGGCCATCTCGTAGAGCGGCGCAACAAGGCCATAGGTGGCGCCGCGATGCTCGACGCATTCGCCCAGGGCGAAGATGTCGGGATCGGAGCTGCGCATCTGGTCGTCCACCACGATGCCGCGGTTGACGGCAAGCCCGGCATCTTTGCCAAGCTGTGCATTCGGCCGGATGCCGACAGCCATCACCACCAGATCGGCGGGGATGCGTGTGCCATCCTCCAGCTCCACCGCCTCTACCCGGCCATTGCCGGTGATCGCCTTCGTGTTTGCGCCCGTCAGCACTCGGATGCCGCGTTCCTCGATGGCCTTTTTCAGCAGATAGCCGGCGGCGGGATCGAGCTGCCGCTCCATCAGCGTCGGCATCAGGTGCACCACCGTCACCTGCATGCCTTGCTCGGCCAAGCCGGCCGCCGCTTCCAGGCCCAGCAGACCGCCGCCGATCACTACCGCGTTGCCGCGCGACTTGGCGGCCAGGATCATGGCGTCGACATCATCGAGGTCGCGGTAACTCAGAACACCCGGCAGGTTGTGGCCCGGCACGGGAATGATGAAGGGCACCGAGCCGGTGGCGATCACCAGCTTGTCATAGGATTCGATCAGCCCGTTATCGGTGGTGATGGTCTTGGCGGCGCGGTCGATGGCCGTGACGCGGGTTCCCTTGTGCAACGTGATGCCATGATTGATGTACCAGCCATCACCGTGAATCACGATCTGCTCGTAGGTCTTTTCGCCCGACAGCACCGGCGACAGCATGATGCGGTCGTAATTCACCCGCGGTTCGGCGTTGAAGATCGTTACGGCGTAGCGACCGGGGGCGGATTCGAACAGTTTCTCCAGCATGCGTCCGGGCGCCATGCCGTTTCCGATGATGACAAGACGTTCTTTCATGGCCTTGGACTCCGTTACGCGAAAAGCCCCTTACGCCGCCTGCACGCCGGGGGCGCGGTGGCGGGCATAGAGGAATTCCAGGATCTGCTGGCGGCAGCGCGTGTATTCCGGGTTGCTAGCCAGCGCCAGGCGGTTGCGCGGCCGGGGCAGATTGACATTGAGAACTTCGCCGATGGTGGCGGCCGGACCATTGGTCATCATCACGACGCGGTCCGACAACAGAACGGCCTCGTCCACGTCATGGGTGATCATGATCACGGTGTTCTTCAGCTTGGCATGCAAATCCATCACAGTGTCCTGCAGGGTCGCTCGGGTCAGCGCATCCAGCGCACCGAACGGCTCGTCCAGCAGCAGAACCTTGGGTTCCATCGCCAGCGCGCGGGCAATGCCGACGCGCTGCTTCATACCTCCCGAGATTTCCTGCGGCCGCTTGTCGAGCGCGTGATCCATGCCCACCAGCGCCAGGTTATGCCGGGTCCATTTGTCGCGCTCGGCGCTGGATTTCGTACGGCCATGCACCTTGTCGACGGCCAGCCGCACATTGTCGTAGACCGTCAGCCAGGGCAGCAGCGAATGGTTCTGGAACACCACGGCGCGGTCCGGGCCGGGTTCGTTGACCTCCTTGCCCTGCAGCAGCACGCCACCATGGGTGGCGCGCAGCAGGCCCGCCACGATATTGAGCAACGTGGACTTGCCGCAGCCGGAATGGCCGATCAGGGCAACGAATTCGCCGCTGGCGATCTGCAGGTGGATGTCGCGCAGGGCGATGAAGGGGCCATTGGCGCCCTTGAAGGTCATCCCGACATCTTCGAAGCTGAGATAGGCGCTCATGGGGAGGCTCCTTGGTTTAGCGGTTGGCGCTGGGGCGGCGGGTGGCGAGGCTGCCATCATTCACCGCGCGCGGTTGGGCCGGCGCGGCGGGACGGGCGGACGAGACATACGAACCGTCGAAGAACAGGTCAGCGCCCATCTCGATCGGCGCGCTGGCCTGGGCCAGCCGCCACGGCCCGGCATGCAGCCCCTCCGGCTTGCGGTCGATCAGCGGGAAGGGCCTGTCCAGCGCAGCGGCTGCCTCGCGGTAGAGATCGGTGCGATAGACCGCATCGGCCACGGCGGCGATGTCGGTGGCCGGATCGATCAGTTTCCAGCGCCGCATCTCGGTCAGATACCAGTCGGCCTGGCTGCGCCAGGGGAAGTTGGCGCTGTAGCGACTGAACACGAAGAAGTCCGGCATATGCTCGGGGCTGACATCCAGCCCGTAACGCACCACGCCGAGCATGCTGAGGCGGATCGCCTCGGCGGCTTCCGGGCCGATATAGTCCGGCCGAGCGAGAATCTCGACCCCTTCCAGGCGATTCTCCGGCCGGTCGAGCCATTCGGCGGCCTCGATCAGGGCGATCAGCATGTGCTTGTGGGTGAGCGGATTGCGCTCCACCCAGTCGCGGTTGACGCCGATCACCTTTTCCATGCGGTTGTTCCAGATCTCGTAACCCGAGATCAGGATGCGGCCGACGCCGCGCAGCACGGCCAGCGAATTCCACGGATCGCCGACGCAGAAACCGTCGATTTCCCCGGCGGCCAGCCGGTCGGTCATCTGCGGCGGCGGCACCACCACCAGGTTCACGTCGCGGTCGGGATCGATGCCGGCCGAGGCCAGCCAGTAGCGCAGCTGGATCTGGTGCGAGGAATAGTTGAACACGGTGGCGAAGGTCAGCCTGTCGCGACCAGCCTTGCGATCGGCGGCGATCAGGCGACGCAGCACGTTGCCCGCTTCCAGCCGGTCCTGCGCCAGCGCCGGCTCCGCCTCGAGCAGCCGGTTCCACAGCCCGGTCGAGATGGTGACGGCATTGCCGTTCAGATTGAGCACGAAACTCGTGATCTGCGGCTTCTTCCAGCCGCCGGCCCCCAGGGTGGCGGCGAGCGGCATCGGCGCCAGCATGTGGGCGGCATCCAGTGCGCCGAGCGCCACCTTGTCGCGCATGTTGGCCCAGGACGGCTCGCGCACCAGGGTGACATCTAGCCCATGGCGCGCGAAGAAGCCTTTTTCCTTCGCCGTTATCAGCACCGCGCTGTCGGTCAGCGCGATGAAGCCGATCCGCATCTTCGCGAGGGCCGCCGGCGTGGCGGCCCTCGCGGTTTTGGTTCTGGCTGGACGTCGTGCCATAACCGCCCCTTACTGCTGGCTGTAGCCGCCGATACGGCTGCCGATGAAGGCGATCAGGCGATCGAGCATGAAGCCGACCAGGCCCACATATACTAGCGCCAGGATGATCTCGCTGATCAGCGAGCTGTTCCAGGCATCCCAGATGAAGAAGCCGACGCCCACGCCGCCGATCAGCATCTCGGCCGCCACGATGGCCAGCCAGGACAGGCCGATGCCGATCTTCAAGCCGGTGAACATGAACGGCACCGTGGCCGGCAGCATCACCTTGAAGAAATACTCGAAGCCGTTGAGCTGCAGCACGCGGGCCACGTTACGGTAGTCCTGCGGGATGTTGCGGATGCCGACTGCCGTGTTGAGGATGATCGGCCAGACCGCGGTGATGGCGATGACGAAGATCGCGGAAGGGTCGGCATGGCGGAAGGCGGCCAGCGACAGCGGCAGCCAGGCCAGTGGCGGCACGGTGCGCAAAACCTGGAAGATCGGATCAAGGCCGCGGAAGGCCAGGGTCGACTGGCCGATCAGCACACCGAGCGCGATGCCCACGCCGGCCGCGATGGCGAAACCGATCGCCACGCGCTGCAGGCTGGAAGCCAGATGCCAGAACATGCCCTTGTTGAGGCCGCCCTTGTCGAAGAACGGATCGACGATCAGTTCCCAGGTATCGGCAACCACCGTGGATGGCGGCGGCAGCGTAGCGCCAGGCCGTCCGGAAGCGATTTCCCATATGCCCAGCAACAGGGCGATGAACAGCAGCGGTGGCAGCACGCGCGCCGCCGCGACACGCAATCCGGCGGCGATACGCGGGGCCCAGGCGGCGAGGAAGCTCTCGCCGCCCAGGTCCGCCTTGCTCAGGACATCGGTTTTCACAGCCATGGACAGCTCCTTGTCATGCGCCGACATGGTCACACGCGGGTGATGGCCAGGCTCTTCAGATAGCCGGCCGGATCAGCCGGATCGAAGACCTTGCCGTCAAAGAAGGTTTCCTTGCCGCGCGAGGTGGAGGCCGGGATATCCGCATCCTTGACGCCGATGGCCTTGGCGGCCTCGCGCCACAGGTCTTCGCGGTTGACCTGCTTGATCAGCGCCTTGGTATCGGTATCGGCCGGCAGGTAGCCCCAGCGGATGTCTTCCGTGAGGAACCACAAGTCGTGGCTCTGGAAGGGATAGGAGGCGTAGTCGCGCCAGAACTTCATCACCAGCGGGCTATCAAGGCCGACCTTGGTCGTGCGACCGTTGCCGTAGTTTATCGTACCGGTCTGGCGGTCGAGAATGTCGGCCACCGGCACCTTGAACCAGTCGCGGCCGCCGACGATCTTGCACATCTCTTCCTTGTTCTCGAGCTTGTCGCACCATTGCTGGGCTTCCAGCACGGCCATCAGCATGGCCTTCGTCGCCTTCGGGTTCTTCTCGGCCCAGTCGGCACGCACCGCCAGCGACTTTTCAGGATGGTCCTTCCACAATTCGCCGGTGGTGAGGGCGGTGTAGCCGATATCCTGGTGCACCAGCTGTGACGGCCAGGGCTCGCCGACGCAGAAGGCTTCCATGGTATTGACCTTCATGTTCGCCACCATCTGCGGCGGCGGCACGGTGATGGTGGAGACATCCTTCTCGGGATCGATGCCGTTGGCTGCCAGCCAGTAGCGGATCCACAGATCGTGCGTGCCGCCGGGGAAGGTCATGGCGCATTTGATGTCCTTGCCGGCGGCCTTGGCCTTGCGGAAGGCGTCGCCCAGTGCCCGGGCATCGGATGTCACCTTCAGATCGGCGTAGGCCTTCGACACCGAGATGGCCTGGCCATTGGTGTTGAGCCGCGCCAGCATCGCCATCGGGATCTTGGTCTTGGTGATCTTGCCCGTCGCGATCAGGTAGGGCATCGGCGTCAGGATATGCGCACCCGTGATGCCGCCGCCTGCCTCGCCCAGTTCGATGTTGTCGCGCGTGGCACCCCAGGACGCCTGCTTGTCGATCACCATGTCGGGCAGACCGTATTTGGCAAACAGCCCCTTTTCCTTGGCGATGATCAGCGGCGAGGAGTCGGTAAGCGCGATATAGCCCAGCTTGGTGCCCTTCACCTCCGGGCCCGCCGCCTGCGCGAAGGCGCCGGCGGGAAACTGCAGCCGCGCCGCGGCCATCACCGCGGCGGCTCCGGTGGCGGATTTCAGCAACTGACGACGGTTGAACACGGCCATGTCGATCCCCTTTTCCCTGCTGCCGGGGCGTTGCCCGGCGTTGCGGCCATAAAAAAAGCGCCCTGCAAGTGAGGCCCCGGAAACCGGAACCGCATTGCGGGACGCCATTGTCCATTTCACGATCGACGCTGCTGCTGGCCTGGGGAGGCTTGGGCGGAAGGCCGATCAAACCGCTGCGCCTTTGCAGCGGGCTCATGCCTAACTAAGCAGGATGCATGCCAAAGCCGTGATGCCTGATTTTCCAAGCCCCTAGCGGCCGCAGGGCGGCCATTGACCCATGTTGCGCTGCACAAAAACGAGGCAGACGCCTATTTCTTTTTGAGCAGATCGGCAAAGGCCAGCAGGTTCTCTGCCACGTCGACCAGGCGCTGTTGGCGGTCCATGGCGAGGCGGCGCAGGGCCGCATAGGCCTCGTCCTCGCTCAGGCCGCGCTCGCGCATCAACAGGCCCTTGGCGCGGTCGATGGTCTTGCGTTCGGCGAGCGTGGCCTTGGTTTTCTGCAATTCCTCGCGCAGGGCCTGGAACTCGCGGAAGCGCGCGATCGCCACATCGACGATCGGCTTCACGCGGTTCACGTTTAGGCCGTCGATGATATAGGCCGAAACCCCGGCCTGCATGGCCTGCTGGATCATCGATTCGTCGGACTGGTCCACGAACATCACCACCGGACGCGGCTGGGCGGCGTTGATTTCGCGCATGCTGTCGATGGTGTCGCGCGAGGGCGATTCCATGTCGACGATGATGACGTCGGGGCCGATCTCCTGCACCCTGCGGGCGCTCAGGTCGCGCGGCGCCAGTTGGGCGACGAGGTCGTAGCCCTGGTCGCGCAGGGCCGCCGCCAGAACGGTCGCCCGTTCGGGATCCTCATCGATCAGCAGAATACGCACGCTGGCCACGGCCCGGATCCTACATTGTCAGCCTGGTTTCCAAGCAAGATGCATACCGGTGCGGCAGGGTAACGCCGCAAGCGGCGGCCAGGGCCTTGTCCGGACAACAAAAAAGCCCGCCGGGCAGGTCGCCGGCGGGCTTTTTTTGGTTTGGTTGCGGGGAGAGGATTTGAACCTCTGACCTTCAGGTTATGAGCCAAGAGGAAAGCCATTCTCGGCACACTCCATCAACACCGCCCAACAATCAATTAATTGAAATAACGCTATTTTATCGTTGAGCCCTCCAGGCTCTTGTTGAGTGTTTTTGATTTTCAGTGTGCCAAAAATGTGCCAAAAACGGTTTGGCACATCGCCCATTTCCCCGGCTCCCGAGGCTCACATGGCAACCATCCAGAAGCGCGAAGGCAAGAAAGGCCCGTCCTATCGGGTCATGGTCCGGATGAAGGGCTTCCCCATGCAGGTGAAGACCTTCAAGCGCCTGACGGACGCCAAGCAGTGGGCGCAGGACACCGAAAGCGGCATCCGCAAGGGTGAAGTCAAGAACGTCGTCCGAACGGCGGCGACCAAGACCCTTCAGGACGTTATCGACCGCTTCCGCAAGGAAGTGTTCGTCCACCGGGCAGAGAGCACCAAGCGGGCGGAAGGCTCCTTCCTGGCCTATTGGGAGAAGGCGTTGGGGAGCTACGCCCTCGCCTACATCACCGCCGATATGGTGAGCGAGAAGATGGCGGAGCTGGCCGCTGCAGGCGACGGCCGCCGCAAGGCGGAAGAGGATGCAGAGGCGGACAAGCCGAAGGCAGCGCCCAAGCCAAAGAGCCGCAAGACCCTGAAGCACTACCGCGACACGCTGGCGGTACTGTTCAAGTACGCGATCCAATGGGGCTGGACGGCCTCAAGCCCGCTGGACGGCGTGAACCGCATCACCAAGATCAGAAACGAACGCACCCGCTACTTGAGCGACGAGGAGCGCAAGCGTTTGCTCGATGCCTGCAAGGCCAGTGACAACGAGCACCTCTACCCAGTGGTGGTGTTCGCCCTATCGACCGGCGCGCGGAAAAGCGAAATCCTCGGTCTGACGCTCGACGATCTGGACCTCACCCGCGACACGGCCATCCTGCGGGATACCAAGAACGGGGACACGCGGGCGGTGCCCGTTGTCCACCACCTCCGCGACTTGCTGGAAGATCAGGTCGAGACGGTCAACAGGTTCTATGACGAGCTGGAGCCCCCGGCCGAGACGCGTTGGCTGTTCCCGCGCCGGGACGGCCAAGAGCCGATCGACATCCGCAAGGCGTGGGAGAATGCCCGCGGCGACGCCAAGATCAACGACTTCCGCTTCCACGACCTGCGGCACTCGACGGCCAGCTACCTCGCCATGAACGGTGCCAGCCTCGTCGAAATCGCGGAAATCCTCGGCCACCGGACGCTCCAGATGGTTCGACGCTATGCCCATCTGTCCGAGAGCCACGTCAAGGGCGTGGTCAGGGAATTGAACGAAAAGATGTTCTGAGGCATATAGAGGGTTCCTGCTTCTTTTCTGGCCCCTCGAACCATGAGGTTACCATGGTTGACTACAGGGACCTGGCGACCGTGAAGCAGGTGGCGGCGGAAGCGCCGTTCATCACGGAAGCCACGCTGCGCTGGTGGATATTCCATGCGGAGACGAATGGACTGAAACCCGCGCTGCTGAAGATCGGTGGCCGGGTCTACATCGACCGCGCCGAGTTCAACAAGTGGCTGGAGAGCCAGCGCATGGCTCCCAAGCCGTTGAAGCCCGCGGCCTGACACGGCCCCTATCCTCGACCGAAGCCCCGCCGCAAGGCGGGGCTTCTTTGCTGTTACAATGACCACCCTCCGCTCCAAGCTATAACAGACTCTCCAAGGTAATGACCATATCGCCTCTTATTCAATGAACTTGGTCATAAATTATACCTCTTGAAAGATTGACATCTTGGCGCGCATTTCGGCGGCTTATTATCTGATGTATTTCCAACACTTATTTTTATGAAGGCGAGAAATTTCTAATTTAGAACGTATTATTTAGATTTCGTGTTCAGATCGGAGTTTTTTACTGCAGCTCTATTGATCATCCAACTCCCTCCGATCATGCTGAAGCCTAACCCGAGCAAAAGAGGAGCCCCAACATTTCCATGAATGAGGTTCGATGCCATCGAAGTTGAAAGCAGCATGAGACTAAACTCGCCCCCATGAGCGAGAATGATTCCAGTTCGCCATGAGGTCTGAAGCGACTCGCCGAATAGTCGGGCGA
The DNA here is from genome assembly GCF_046297895.1 of Ferrovibrio sp. Classification (GTDB taxonomy): domain Bacteria; phylum Pseudomonadota; class Alphaproteobacteria; order Ferrovibrionales; family Ferrovibrionaceae; genus Ferrovibrio. The sequence continues at coordinate 238,344 of NZ_JBKBHC010000009.1, forward strand.
CGACCAAAACGATCAGCGTCTTGCCCGCGAATATGATCGCGAGCCAGATCAGCATGACAGGCCATGCAGATGGAATGATCCAAAGTGGCAATTGCGTTCCGATGCCGACAAAGAAAATCCCGACAAACAAATCGCGGAAGGGCCTAATCTCGTTCTCGACAGCATGGCGCGCGTCACCCTCGCCGATAATCATGCCGGCCGCGAATGCGGCGAGTGCCGGAGAAAGACCGGCGGAGGCCGCGACAATCGCAGACCCTAGTGCAATGGTGAGCGCGAGGAGCTGGGCAAGTTCCGGATCGCCACGCGACGCTACCCAACGGGCAAGCACCTGCAACGGGCCACGGGCAATGAACAGAGCTGCAACAAATGCCATTGCACTGGCGACGACCGTTATCACGCCATACCCTTCGGCGGCTCCACTCATCGAATCGTGCAGAAGCAGGAATGCGACAGCTGCCAAGTCTTGAAACAGTAGCACTGCGATGGCCAGGCGCCCTTGGGCCGACCCCAAAGCGTTCAAGCTTGCCAGCACCTTGAGGCACATGGCCGTGGATGACATGGCAACGGCCCCGCCGATGAGGATGGTGGGGAGGAGCGCGAGATCGAAGATTAGACTCGCTGCCAACGACACCGTTGTCGTCGTGACTGCAACCTGCGCGGCTCCAAGACCGAAGACATGCTTCCTGAGCGTCACGAGTTTCTCGAACGAGAACTCCAGGCCAAGCGCGAACAGCAGGAGTACCACTCCGATCTCGCCAATGCTGCTCAGGGCAGCGCTCTCTGCAATCAGGCCGAGGCCGGCGGGTCCAGTGACTATACCAGCAAGAATGTAACCGACGATGCTGGGCACGCCGATCCGTGAACATATCGTCACGAGCACGAACGCGGCAAAGACCAACAAGGCCGCACTTTCGACAAATCCGGTCACGCCATGCATGTTCTTCTCCTGATGGCATGGCGCAGGGAAGGCCAATACCTCTAAACGCTAGACGTGCGAGCGCGCCCACTGCGCTATCTGAACAGCAGACATCGCACCGCTCGTCCGCGCGACTTCCTTGCCGCTCTTGAACAGGATCATGGTGGGAATGCCACGGATCCCGTAGCGGCCGGCGATCTGCTGCTCGGCTTCCGTATCCAGCTTGCCAAGGCGGAAATTCGGTTCGAGCGACCGCGCAGCCGTCTCGAACTGCGGCGTCATCATCTTGCATGGCCCGCACCACTCCGCCCAGAAATCGACCAGCAATGGCAGTTCGGCATTCGCATGACGGTCGAAGTTCGCCGCTGTAAGCGTGACGGGCCTGCCTTGAAAGAGCGGTGCGCCGCAGCGTCCGCAATTGGGATTGTCGGTCAGGCGCTCTTCCGGCACCCTGTTGGTGGAATTGCACTGCGAGCAAGCGACCGTTGGCATCCTTTATCCTTTCGTTGACGAGCCGGGCTTGGCGGCCTGCTGATGCAAGCGTTCAGCGCGTGGACATGGCGCGGCGCGCCTCGCGCTGCCGCGGCTCAGGCAGGTATTCCACGCCGCCGCCCTGGCGCCGAACCGGCTGCGGATAGAGCGTCATCAGCTCCAGTATTTCCTTGGGCATGTCCGTTCCAACGGGCAGGCCCATGTCGCGGGCCTCTTCGGCAGAGATGGGATAGTCGTGGGTCCAGGTGCCCGTCGCCAGCTTCGCCGCCAGCGCCGCCGCGCGGTCCTCGTCCATCTTGTTGGAAAGAAGGCGTTTCGCGAACGCCTCGATCTGCGCAATGGCCTTGCGACCGACATCGGCCATGATGAGGGTCTGGTCGTCGATCTCGGCGATGGGTTTCTCCTCGACGACCTTGATGAGCGAGGCAGCAGGCAACTGGCCGAGTTGCGGATCGACGGGTCCCAGCACGGAGTGTTCGCACATCACGATCTCGTCCGCGGCAAGCGCGATCAAGGTGCCGCCGGACATGGCGTAATGCGGCACGAACACGGTGACCTTGCCCTTGTGTCCCTGAATGGCGCGGGCGATCTGGGTTGCCGCCAGCACGAGGCCGCCCGGTGTGTGCAGAACGATGTCGAGCGGCACCTCATCGTCGGTCATCTGGATGGCTCGTAGGACTTCCTCAGAGTCGTTGACGTCGATATAGCGCATCAGGGGGAAGCCCAGCAGGTTCATGGTCTCCTGCCGATGGATCAGCAGGATGACGCGACTGTCGCGCTTCTTCTCGATCTGGGCGATCTTGCGTGTGCGCATCGCCTCGAGATACCGGCGCTGCAGAACCGGCTGCAGCGCCGAAACGATGAAGAACAGCCAGAATAGCTGCATTATGTCCATGGACCTTGTCCCCCTTCCCTTCGACCATCCGGCAGAAAGCCATAGATGCCCTCGTCGCGGTAATAATGGCGATAGGCGTCGGCGCGCCTTCGCAGGAGTGGCGTTACGAGCCAACCGGCGACAAACCCGCCGATATGCGCCCACCAGGCGATCCCGCCCGTGGCCTGATCGCTGCCGAGCGACAGAAAGCCGGGAATGACCTGCATGAAAAACCAGATCATCGCGAAAATGACCGCGCGCACTTCGAAGAAGAGGGGAATGAACAGAATCGGCACGATCACCACCAGCCGAGCCGCCGGAAACATGCGCGCGTAGCAACCGATCACGCCCGCGATCGCCCCCGATGCGCCAAGCGCGGGAACGACTGAGTCGGGGTTCGCCAGCGCGTGAGCCAGTCCGGCTGCCACACCACAGAACAGATAGAACAGCGTGAATCGACCCGGTCCGAGCCGATCTTCGACGGCGGGGCCGAAGATCCAGAGCGTCCACATGTTCAAGATGAGGTGCAGCCAGCCCCCGTGCAGGAAGATGTTGGTCAGGAATGGGGTCCAGTCCGACGGGGCGACGAGGCTCAGTTGCCCGAAGAAGCGCGAGGGCACCAGCGCGAACTCGAACAGAAACCGATCCAGCGCGTGCGGCGGCAGGCTGGTCTGATAGAGGAACGCGAGGACGCTCATGCCGATGACCGCCCATACGATGACGGGCGGGTAGCGGCGCGCGACGCTGTCAAGATAGGGAAACAAGCGGCAGATCCTCGCTCGCGCTAGACATTCCGTTCATTGTTCTTTCCCGGCTATCGTCACGCCCGTCCAGGCCGGGGGATCGGAGGCCGGGAAGGATTCGAGCGAGGCTTCGAGCACCGGATCGAATTCGGCCTGTTCTTGCGACGACAGGTCCACCGTGCCTTTCTCCTCGACCGCGCGCCGGAGGCGGTGATCCGTGCGACCGTGATCCACGAGGGAAGGTATGCGGAAGGCTTCCGGCGCATCGGCTCCCTTGTAGAGTCGATGCCGTACCTCGCCCCGCCAGTGGTCAGGCGTACGCCGGTGAGTCGTGTCCTCGCGCACGAGGTAGCGCCAGTCCTGCCGCTCCGCGAATGCCACGGCGCTTTCGCGGTCGGGAAACTTCAGCCGGATCGGACGATAGGGATCGTCGCTGGAGGTATATCCCATCAGCGGCTCGATGTGGGGCGGGCGCGACGGCTCGAATTCCAGTATCCAGTAGTTGGGCCGCGGCGCCGATGTCATCGCGGAACGTGCCGGCCGGTAAATGATCGCGGTCGGAACGTCCCATGATCTCATGTTGGTTCCGGGTATCTTCGGCGGAAAGGGTGGACGATTGTGACCGCGCATCATGGTGCTTCCCCTTGGTTATCCCCCAGAAAAGCGCGTCCCAGCCGGGCGCGATCCCGCAGGGGCTGTGGAATTCGCACCCTCCTCTGGTGAGCACTCTCAAAAAGCGCATGAGCGGTATCGGAAGACTGACCTGAGTCACGCAGTTTATCGCGAAGATAATTGCGAGCCGACTGGACGATCCGGGTCACGTCGTCTTCAGGAATGCCGAGAACCGAAGAGGCTTTCTCAAGCGGGGTGTCGTTCAGGTCGACAAGAAACAGGACCCTGCGCCATAGCGCCGGAAGACCGGCGATCGCTCGATGCAAGAACAGCGCGTCCTGCCGTCTAGCGACCGCCGTTTCGGGGTCGTCCACACCGTCGTCGGCGACGAGTTCCTCGAGCATCAGCACGTCGTCGGGCTGGTAGAACTCGAACATCTCCTCATCCGACTCGGTAGGCTCCTCGACCGGCGCCTCGGGTGCGGCGTCGATCGGGGCGGCGTCCTCGGGCACCGCGCGGCGCGCGGCCTGCGCCTCGGCCTCGATGGTCTCGAAGGCCAGTTGCGTCAGCCAGTCCCGGACGGAGAATTCGGTCGGCCGCCGCTCGAAGCGATCGAGCCCATTGAGGATCGCCGCATCGACGATATCGCGAACGGCAAGATAGCCCTGTGGTACCGATCCGCTGCATTCGAGATAGGTCAACTCACGCCTGACGGTGTCGTAGACCGTATCGAGGTGGTCCTTGATCAGGTCGAAGAAGAGTCGGCGCCGCTCCGCCTCCGCCGCATCCCGCGCGGGCGGCAGCGGGGCGCCGATCCGGCGCCGGCGGGCGGGACGCTTGTACTCCGGCTCGTGCTTGAGGCGCGCCACATGCCGATCGACCTGGTGGCGCAGGTCGGCAAAGGCCTTGCGCAGGACCGGCTCGATCTCGAACCCCTCTTCCTGCGCCGCGATCACGCCCGATGGCAGTTGCAGCCGCAGGCTGACCTGGATGCGCGTCTTGCCCTTCGTCTGCGAGGCGACGACCTCAAGCCGGACCAACTCAGAACGAAACCGCTTGAGATGGTTTTCAAGTTGCCGGCCCTCTTCTGCAATCACCTCCGGCGCGCGCTGCTGGCCATGTTTGTCCAGATTGCGCAATGCGGTTTGTATCTTCATTTGGGTCATTTTCTTTAGAGGGAGGCCCAGCCGGAGCTTCCGGCTGGGCAATCAACCAGTGTTAGGCGGAGGATTTTTCGTCACCAGGCGAGGTTTCTGGTGCCTTGTCGCCAGACTCCGTTGCGCCGGGCTTGCCTGTTTTCTTTGCAGGCTTGCGCTCGCGCTTCCTGCCGGATCCGTCTTCTTCCGCCTTTGCGCCCTCATCGACTTTGGTTTTCTTTGTATTCTCGAATACGACCTTTTGCTGGTCCGCTGACCAGACGACGCGAACCTTGTCACCATCCTCAATACGTCCAGAAAGCATCTCACGGGCTAGCTCGGTCTCCAGCTCCGACCGGATCAGTCGGCGCAGCTCGCGTGCGCCGAATTCAGGGCGGAAGCCCACTGCGCCGAAGTGGTCCACCACGCCCACGTCGAACTCGAGTTCGACGCCCTGGCCGAGGGCGGTCCGCTTGACCCGGTTCAGCTGCAACTCGACGATCTTGCGGATTTCCGACTGGTTCAGCGAATGGAAGACGATGATCTCGTCGATCCGGTTGATGAACTCGGGCCGAAAGTGCCCGCGCAACACCTCCATCAGCTCGGCCTTCTGCTTGCCCTCGTCGAAGTCGCTCGTGCCGCGCTTCTTTAGGTTGCGCTGGATAATGTCGGAGCCGAGGTTCGAGGTGGCGATGATGATGGTGTTCGTAAAATCCACCACACGGCCCTTGCCGTCGGTCAGCCGGCCGTCGTCGAACACCTGAAGCAGGATGTTGTAGACATCCGGGTGCGCCTTCTCGATCTCGTCGAGCAGCACGACCGAATAGGGCCGACGGCGGACTTTTTCGGTCAGCTGTCCACCCTCGTCGTATCCGACATAGCCCGGAGGCGCGCCCACCAGCCGGGCGACCGAGTGGCGCTCGCCATACTCGGACATGTCGATGCGGATGATTGCGTCCTGATCGCCAAAGATTACTTCGGCGAGCGTCTTGGCCAGTTCCGTCTTGCCAACCCCGGTGGGCCCGAGGAACAGGAAGGTCGCGGTCGGGCCGCGTCCTTCGCGCAGGCCCGCGCGCGCGAGCCGCACCGCATCGGCCACGGCGCGAATCGCTTCTTCTTGCCCGATGACCCGCTCGTGCAGTTTCTCTTCAAGCTTGAGGAGCTTGTCCTTCTCCTCGGTGGTCAGCTCCGTGACCGGAACACCGGTGATCTTGGAGACAATCTGCGCGACATGATCGGCGCGCACCTCGGCGGTCGCCGAAGCCTGGTCGCGCTTCCAGATCTCGAGAAGCTCGTCCAGCTCCTTCTGCTTCTTTTCGAGCTCCTTCTTCAGTTCCGATGCGCGATCGAATTGCTTGCGGGCGGCGGCATAATCCTGCTCTCGCTTGATCTGCGCGACTTCGGCCTCCAGCTCCTGGACGTCCACGGGGCGCGCTGTGGCGCTGATCTTCACCCGCGCCGCGGCCTGGTCGATGAGATCGATCGCCTTGTCGGGCATAAAGCGGCCGGTAATGTAGCGGTCGGAAAGCTCGGCCGCCGCGACGATGGCCTCGTCGGTGATCGTCACCTTGTGGTGCGCCTCCAGCGTGTCGCGCAGGCCGCGCAGGATCATGATGACCTGAGCTACCGTGGGCTCCTCGACATAGACCGGCTGGAACCGGCGTTCGAGCGCGGCATCCTTCTCGATATACTTCTGGTATTCGTTGAGCGTCGTCGCGCCGATCAGGTTCAACTCGCCCCGCGCCAGCGCCGGCTTGAAGGTGTTGGCGATGTCGAGGCCACCCTCGCCGCCGCCCTGGCCGGCACCGACGATGGTGTGGATCTCGTCGATGAACAGGATCAGGCTGTCCTTTTCCTCGGTGATCTCCTTGAGGATCTTCTGCACCCGCTCCTCGAACTCGCCGCGATACTTTGAGCCGGCGACCATCGAGTTTATGTTGAGCTCCACGAGCCGCTTGTCGCGCAGGGCCTCGGGCACCTCGCCCGCGACGATTCGTTGTGCGAGCCCCTCGACGATGGCGGTCTTGCCCACGCCGGGCTCGCCGATCAGCACCGGATTATTCTTTTTCCGGCGGGCCAGCACCTCGATCGTCGTCTCGATCTCGCGGGCGCGGCCGATGACGGGATCGAGCTTACCCTCGCGGGCGAGCTTCGTCAGGTCGCGGCTGAATTGATCGAGATCGGGCGTGCTGGAAGGCGCCTCCACGCGGCCTTCCTCGGCCCCCTTACCCACGACCTTGGTCACCTGCTGGCGAAGCGCCTGCGGTGTCAGTCCATACTTTCGCAGGACGGAAGCGGCCAGGCCTTCGCCTTCTTCTGCGAGGCCGATCAGTAGATGTTCGGGACCGACATAGGAATGGCCGAGTTCGTTCGAGGCGATGAAGGCCCGGTTCAGCGCGTCCTTAAGGCGCGGACTGACGCCGATTTCGCCCTCCGTCTTGGCCTCTCCACGCTTCGCTTCCTTCTCGATCTGGCGCCGCAGATCGTCCACATCGACCTTGAACTGTTCCAGGATCGTCCTTACGACGTCGGACGAGGTCAGTGCCAGAAGCAGGTGTTCGGTATCGACCTCGCTGCGTCCGAACTCTCCTGCCTTCTGTGCGGCATCCTGCAACAGCTTGTTGCCCTGTTCGCTCAGTCGATCGGCGATGTTGCGCCCGCCGCCGCGCCGCGATCCGCGTCGCGGCGCGCCCTCGCCGAAAGTGGCCTCGACGACATCGTCATCGCCGTCACCCATGGCGCCGGGCGTGCCGCCCCGCAACGGGCTGTCACCAAAGAGGCTGCCGAAACCACTATTGCCAAAGAATTCGTCAAAAAGGGAATGCCGTCCGAACAGCGCTTCCAACGGCGACGCGCTGCGGCCCGACCGGCGCACCATATCGCGGTAATGCTGGTCGCAAAGCTCCATGTTCTGAATTCTGCCGTTCACCGAGGCGCGCACGCGCGCCGTCGCCGGGCGACCGCAAATATCGCAAGCTCCGT
>NZ_JBKBHC010000010.1:0-184625 GCF_046297895.1 Ferrovibrio sp.
ATCGAACCCAGCACGCCCTCACGCGTCGGCGCCTGGCCCGGCGTGGCCGATGTCGAGCCGCGCGCCGTGGCCGGCTGGCCCGGCTGCGGGCCGGTCGCCGGCGTGGCGGCCGGCGGCCTGACCTGCTCGACGCTGCCGGCCGCGGCGCCCGGCTGGCCGGCGCCGCCGCGCTCGATCTGGGTCAGGCGGAAATCGACATCCTCGACCAGCTTGTCGATGCGGCGATTGGCCTGGGAGGAGTTGAACTCGACCTGCTCGAAGCGGCCGGTGAGTTCACGGATCTGGTTTTCCAGTTCGTCGATGCGGCTGTTCAGCCGGTTGGCGATGGAGGAACTGTCGCCGCCATCGACGAGCGGCGCGGTGCTGACGCCGCCCGAACCCGTGGGCGCGGCGCCGCCGCGATAGACCTGGCGCTGCAGCGCGCGCAGGTCGTTTTCCAGCCGGTTGATGCGGTCGAGCGTCTGGGCATCCTGGGCAGCGGCCGGCAGGGCAAGGCCCGCAAGCAGCAGAAACACAGGCATGAAGCGGATGGCGATGGGCGCGGCCATGGCGGAACCCCGGGGTCAGCGTTCAGGCAATCGGAACGATCTTATCGCGGTTTACGTCAAAAGCGTGGCGGCGCGCAACCGCGGGCGCCAGGGCGCCGCCAGCAAAAGGAAACGCGCGACGCCGGCAAAAAGAAACACCCGCCTGCCGCCGGCGGACCGGGGCAAAGCGGGTGTTGCTCGGAACCTCATCCGCAGGCGGCCTGCGCCGCCCGCAGCGGAATTAGTTCGACAGGACCGTCACGCCGCGACGGTTCTGGGCCCAGGCGGCCTCGTTCGAACCCAGAGCCACCGGACGCTCCTTGCCGTAGGAGATCGTGGTGACGCGGTTCGCCGGGATGCCCTGGTTGATCAGGTAGGTCTTGACGGCGTTGGCGCGACGCTCGCCCAGCGCCAGGTTGTACTCGCGGGTGCCGCGTTCGTCGCAGTGACCCTCGATCACAATCTTCCACTGGCCATAGCGCTTCAGCCAAGCGGCCTGCTTGTCCAGCGTGGCCTTGCCGGCCGGCTTCACTTCGAACTTGTCATAGTCGAAGAACACGCGGTCGCCGACATTGACCTGGAAGTCCTGCACGGTGCCCGGCGCGATGCTGGTCTGGCCGGTGGCGGCGGTGGCGCCGCCGGTACCGCCGGTGGTGGCAGCCTGCTGCGGAGCCGATTCGCAGGCGGCGAGGAGCAGGCCCACAGCGGCGACGGCCACAAACTTGGAGCCGAAGGTGTTGAGGCGCATTTTTTTTATCCCTCCAAGGGTTTCGAGAGTGAGATCAGGTACCTGAACGAACACTGAAAACTTGCGTTTCATCCCAGTGGCCGAACTCTCAATATTCTTCGGGCTCGGTCCCTGAAACGAAGCGTCTGACAAACCGCTGATTTACCCGACACGCCGGCCGCCGGCTGACAATCTCCGGTACGCAATCCTAGAGATCCAGCCCGCGCAAACGTTGCCGGAACCAGTGGTTCAAGCCATTGCGTCACGATCGACTATATCGGGCGGTTTTTGCTGAATCAATAGGCCTAAAGGCTTGTAAATACTAATCCGGCCCCTGCGGCATTTCTGCAACAGAGGCCGGAAAAGCGGGATTTATCCCCAGGCCGCCGACGGGCCCGAACCAAATCATTAAAGGTCCGGATGCGCCCTGTTCAGCGGATCGCCGCTCAGCGGATCAGTGCCGAGAGCGGCGACCAGGCCGGGTCGGAGGCGTCGATCGGCGTCGGGATTTCACGCTCGTTGAAGCCGGTCAGGTCGATGGAGACCAGACGCACGCGCTGGCCCCGGCCGCGCGCATCCGGCGGCGCCTCGCGATAGAACATCAGCACGCGGCCATTCGGCGCCCAGGTGGGCGCCTCCTGCACCAGCGGCGACGAAGACAGGATGCGCTCGCCCGAACCATCGGGGCGCATCACGCCGATCGAGAACTGGCCCTGGTATTCCTTGGTGAAGGCGATGAGGTCGCCGCGCGGCGACCATACCGGCGTCGAATAGCGGCCCTGGTTGAAGCTGATGCGGCGCTGGTCGCTGCCATCGGCATTCATCGTGTAGATCTGCTTGGTGCCGCCGCGGTCGGAGTTGAAGGTGATGCGCCGGCCATCGGGCGAGAAGGAGGGCGAGGTGTCGATGCCCGGATCGGCGGTGAGGCGCGAGCGCTGCCGCGTGCGCAGATCCATCATGTAGACATCGGAATTGCCATCCACGGCCAGCGACATGATCACGCGATTGCCGTCGGGCGAGAAGCGCGGCGCAAACGTCATGCCGGGGAAATCGCCGACCAGTTCCTGCTGCCCGGTATCGATGTTGAACAGATACACGCGCGGCTTGTCATTGAAATACGACAGATAGGTGATTTCCTGCTGGCTCGGGCTGAAGCGCGGGGTCAGCACCAGATAGCGGCCATCGGTGAGAAAACGATGATTCTCGCCATCCTGGTCCATGATCGCCAGCCGCTTGACGCGGCGATCCGGCGGGCCGCTTTCGGCGACGTAAACGATGCGGGTGTCGAAATAACCGTCCTCGCCGGTGACGCGCTTGTAGATCGCGTCGGCGATCAGGTGCGCCAGCCGCCGCCAGTTGTCGGGCGTGGTGAACAGCGCCAGACCGGTCATCTGCTGTTCGGCGGCCACATCCCACAGACGGAACTCGCCGCGCAGGCGGCCGTCGGCCTGGATCTCGATGCGGCCGTTGACCAGCGCATCGACGTTGATCACACGCCAGTCGCCAAAGCGCGGCTGCACGCGCATGGCCGCCGGAGTCTGGATATGGGCGCGGGGATCGGCCGGCTTGAACAGGCCGGAGCGCTCGAGGTCGGCGCGGATCACGCGGGCGACATCGGCGCCGATCTTCGTGGCCTGGGGATTGTCGGCATCGAAATCGGAAATCGCGATCGGCACCGGCTTGAAGTTGCCGCGCGTGATGTCGATCTCGACCGCAGCCTGCGCCGCCATGGCGAGAAACAGTGTGGAGGCCAGCGTCGCCAGGCCCGTGAAGATACCCCGCCGGGGTCGCATCGCCTTCTCCGTCATCGTCGTCGCGGTCATCACTGCTCCCGTCATGTGTCAGCCACCCAGCATCTGTCGCGGATCGAAATGCAGGATGATGTCCTGGCCCCATTTATCCTTGTCGCCCGGCGGCAACTGGAACGGCACCGCCTTGAGCACGGCGCGGCGCGCCGATTCAGCCGCCGAGCGATAGCTTTCCTGGCCCGGCAGATACATGCGGGCCTGATCGACGATCTCGGGCTGGGTGCGCAGCGTGCCGTCGGGATTGAGGCTGAAACGGATGCGCACCTGCAGGTTCGAGGCATCCTTGGCGCCGATATCGAACTGCCACTTGTCTTCCACCTGCTTGCGGATGAAATCCTTCTCGCTCATCGAGATCGGCAGGTTGGGATTGGACGGTCCCTCGGCACGCGGCGCCGACGCCGGCGGCGTACGCGCGGCGGTCTGCGGCGCCTGCTGCGGCTGGGCGGCGGGCGGCGCCTTCATCTTGTTCACCAGGGCGGCCACATCGGTGAAGCTGGGCGCCTTGCTCTTCTCTTCGGTGCGCTGGGTGGTTTTCGGCGGCGCCGGCTTGGCCTCAGGCTTCGGCTTCTCGGCCACCTTCGGCGGCTCGGGCGTTTCGACCACGTCCTTGGGCTTGGGCACGGGCTTAGGCGACGGCACCGGCTCGGGCATCGGGGCAGGCTTGGGCGCCTCGGCCTGCCTGGGCGGCTCGGGCGCGGGCGGCGGCGGCGGGGGTGGCGGCGCCACGGCCTGCGGCTGCGGCTTGGGCGGCTCGGGCGTCGGTTTCTGCTCGGGGACCGGCTCTTCCTTGGGCTCGGCCTTGCTCTCGACCACCTTGGGCTGCGGCTTGGGCACGTTGGTCTTGTCGGCGATCGGCGCGAATTCGGCCAGGATCACCGGCGGCTCGGGCTCGCGCTTCGGCTCCCAGTACGGCAGGCCGAAAATGGCCAATGCCGTGATGCCGGCATGCAGGCTGGCCGAGAATATGTACGAGGAGCGTTGCACGCGTCTAACTCACACCCTTTTTACCGTCAGCGGCCCTGTCCGCGGCCGCCCATTGCCCATTAACGCCGCGGTGCTGCGGCAGCCGGCGGATTGCCGACCAGCGCCACCTTGGTGAAACCGCCGGAATTGATCAGGCCCATCACCTCCAGCACCCTGCCGTAATTGATCGCCTGGTCGCCGCGCACGAAGATGCGGCGGTCGGGCGCATTGCCGGCAATCGCCTGCAGGCGTGGCACAAGCTGGTCTATCTCGACAGCCGTTTCCTGAAGGTAAATGACGCCCTTGGAATCGATGGTCACGCTCAGGGGTTCGTCCTGGCCCTGAATCGCCGCCGCCTGGGTCTTGGGCAGATCGACCTGCACGCCGACGGTGAGCAGCGGCGCGGCGACCATGAACACGATCAGCAGCACCAGCATGACGTCGACCAGCGGCGTCACGTTGATCTCGGACATCGGCCGGCGTTTCATCCGGCCGCCGCGGGTGGACCCGCCGCCCATCTGCATGCCCATGTCAGGCCGCCTCTTCTTCGTCGAGCTGGCGCGACATCAGCGCCGAGAACTCGCCGGCGAAACCCTCCAGCCGCACGTTGAGCCGGCCGAGGTCGTTGGAGAACTTGTTGTAGGCCATCACCGCCGGAATGGCGGCCAGCAGGCCCAAAGCCGTGGCAAACAGCGCCTCGGCAATGCCCGGCGCCACCACGGCCAGCGAGGTGTTCTTGCTGGAGGCGATGGCGTGGAAGGAATTCATGATGCCCCAAACGGTGCCGAACAGGCCGACGAAGGGCGACACCGAACCCACGGAGGCGAGGAAGCCGAGGTAGCGTTCCAGGCGCTCCATCTCGCGGTCGATGGAGACGCGCATCACCTGGCCGATGCGCACCTGCAGCGAGCCCAGCCCGTGCTTGCCGCGCACCAGGCCACGTTCGGTGGACCGGCGCCATTCGCGCATGGCGGCCACGAACAGTACGGCCATGGGATGCTGCGGGCCGGCGATGGAAAGCCGGTCGTAGAGGGCATCCAGCGAGCCGCCCGACCAGAAGTCATTCTCGAACTTGTCGGTATCGGCGATCACCTTCCGGATCTTGATCAGCTTGTCGAAGATGATGGCCCACGACCAGAACGAGGCTAGGACCAGCATGAGCATGACGGCCTTGACGATCCAGTCGGCCTGCAGAAATAGCGCCCAGAGCGAGAGGTCGGTGGCTGCGGCCGAGCCCCCGAGCGGCATGGCGCTGACGGTCCTGTCCATACGAGTCGTGTCCTTCTATGAGGTGTTAGCAGATCAATGGGATAAATTTGGTGAAAGTGTGGCGAAAACCGTGGCAATGCGGGGCGGCACCCGCCTGGCCCGCCCGTCCCGGTCGATACAGGCCAGCCTGACCTGGGCCCGGACCAGCAGTTCCTCGCCGCGCCAGACATCCTGGCGGGCGGCCAGGCTGGCGCCGCGCAGCTCCGTGATGGCGGTGGCGACCACCAGATCCTCGTGCAGGCGGGCGGGCTTCAGGTAGTCCACGCTGCAGGACCGGACGGCGAAGGCCACCCCGCCCGGCTCGTCCATCAGGCTGCGCTGGTCGATGCCGTTCTGCAGCAGCAGGTCGGAGCGGCCGCGTTCGATGAACCGCAGGTAATTGGCGTAATACACGATGCCGGCGGCATCGGTGTCTTCCCACTGCACCCGGAGCGGATAGCGATGCCAGGCAGATGGATTGCCGTCAGGCATCATCGTCTCCCAGAAGGTCGAGCTGACTGGTCCCGAGCCCGGCCGGCGGATTGAGGCCGACATGGGCAAAGGCGGCCGGCGTAAGCAGGCGGCCGCGCGGCGTGCGCTGCAGGAAACCCTGCTGGATCAGGTAGGGCTCGATGATGTCTTCCAGCGCGTCGCGCGGTTCCGACAGCGCGGCGGCGATGGTCTCCACCCCCACCGGGCCGCCCGAGAAATCGCGGGCGATCACATTCAGATACCGCCGGTCCATGGCGTCCAGGCCGCGGGCGTCGACCTCCAGCCGCAGCAGGGCCGCGTCGGCGGTTTTGGCATCCACCACCTTGGCCCGGGCATGGGCGGCGAAATCGCGCACCCGGCGCAAAAGCCGCCCGGCCACGCGCGGCGTGCCGCGGGCGCGGCGGGCGATCTCGCGCGCGCCGGAGGCATCGAGTTCCAGGTTGAGGATGCGGGCGCCGCGCCGCACGATCAGTTCGAGTTCCTCGACCTCGTAGAAATTCAGCCGCAGCGGAATGCCGAAGCGTTCGCGCAAGGGCGTGGTGAGGAGCCCTGAGCGCGTGGTGGCGCCGACCAGGGTAAACGGTGGCAGGTCGATGCGCACGCTGCGTGCCGACGGCCCCTCGCCGATGATCAGGTCGAGCTGGAAATCTTCCATCGCGGGATAGAGGATTTCCTCCACCGCCGGGTTCAGGCGGTGGATCTCGTCGATGAACAGCACGTCGCGCGCTTCCAGGTTGGTCAGCAGCGCGGCGAGATCGCCGGCCTTGGCGATCACCGGGCCGGAGGTGGCCTTGAAATTGACGCCCAGCTCGCGCGCCACGATCTGCGCCAGCGTGGTTTTGCCCAGGCCCGGCGGGCCGTGCAGCAGCACGTGATCCAGCGCCTCGCCGCGGTTCTTGGCGGCCTGGATGAAGATGTCGAGATTTTCCCGCGCGCGCGCCTGGCCGATGAAATCGCCGAGCTGCTGCGGGCGCAGATGACGCTCGAACTCGTCGCCCTCGGCCTTGCTGCCGGATATCAAGCGCGCCGTTTCGCTCATCGCGCCAGTTCCTTCAGGCCCGCGCGGATCAGCGCCTGCACGTCAGGCTTGTCGCCCAGGCTGCGGGCCGCGGCGGTGACGGCGCCGAAAGCCTCGGCGCGCTTGTAGCCCAGATTGACCAGGGCGGAGAGCGCATCGGCGACCGGGCCGGTTTCGGAACCAGGAGCTTCGCCGCCGGCCGCCTGGGCGACGGAGCCAAGGGCGATGCCACCCACCTTGTCCTTCAGTTCGGTGATCAGCCGCACGGCCAGCTTGGGCCCCACGCCGTCGCAGCGGTTCAGCGTCGCCTTGTCGGCGCTGGCGATGGCACGGACCAGCTCGTCGGGCGACAGCGCCGAGAGGATGCCGAGCGCGACCTTGGCGCCGACGCCCTGCACGGTTTGTAACAAGTTGAACCAGCCCCGCTCCGCTTCGGAGAGGAAGCCGTAGAGATGGATATGGTCTTCCCGCACATGGGTCTCGACATAAAGCCGCGCGGCCTCGCCCGGCCGGGGCAGGGCGCGCAGGGTGCGGGCGGAGCAGAAGACCTGGTAGCCCACGCCGTTCACATCGAGAATGCAGGCCGCGTCGGAGACGGAATCGAGCAGGCCGCTGAGTTTGGCGATCATCGGCCGATCCTCACGGGCGCCGCCTTCGCGGCGGCGGCCAGCACGCGGCGCGCGGTGGCCGCGTTATGGGCATGGCAGATCGCGACCGCCAGCGCATCGGCGGCATCGGCCCCGGTAACAGTCACGCCGGGCAGCAGGCGCCTGACCATGGCATGCACCTGGTCCTTGTCGGCAGCCCCCGTGCCCACCACCGCCTTCTTCACTTCGGTGGGCGCGTATTCGGCAACCGGCAATCCGGCCTGGGCCGGCGCCAGCAGCACAACGCCGCGCACCTGGCCGAGCTTGAGCGTGGAGGACGGGTTCTTGTTGACGAAGGTCTCTTCCACGGCGGCGGCCTGCGGCTGCCATTCGGCGATGATCTCGGTCAGCGCGTCATGCACGGTGCGCAGGCGCCAGGCCAGTTCGTCGTCGGGATTGGTGCGGATGGTGCCGTGCGCCACATGGCTCAGCCGGTTGCCCTCGGCGAGGATCACGCCCCAGCCGGTGGCTCGCAGGCCCGGATCGAGTCCGATGATGCGCATGTAATGGCCCAAATCGCTCCTTGCGCTGCCGCGCCTCAGCTCGCCAGCTTGCGCAGCTCGTCTTCCGATATCTCGAAATTGGCGTAGACGGTCTGCACGTCGTCGGAATCCTCCAGCACGTCGATCATCTTCAGCAGCGTCTCGGCCTTCTCGCCGTCCACCGGCGTGGTGGTCTTCGGCCGCCAGACCAGCTTGGCCGATTTCGGCTCGCCGAATTTGGCTTCCAGCGCCTCGCGCACGGCGGCGAAATCGTCCTGGCCGCAGGTGACGGTATGGCCGTCCTCATCAGACTGCACGTCGTCGGCGCCTGCCTCCAGCGCACCCTCGAACAGCGCCTCGGCCGAGGCGGCGGCGGCCGGGAATACGATCTCGCCCACCCGGTCGAACATGAAGGAGACCGAATTGGTTTCGCCGAGCGCCCCGCCATTCTTGGAGAAAGCGGCGCGCACCTCGCCGGCGGTGCGGTTGCGGTTGTCGGTCAGCGCCTCGACGATCACGGCGACGCCGCCGGGACCGTAGCCCTCGTAACGCACCTCTTCGTAATTGTCGGTGCCATCGGCCCCCGAACCGCGCTTGATGGCGCGGTCAACCGTGTCTTTCGGCATGTTGGCGGCGCGGGCGGCCTGGATCGCGGCGCGCAGGCGTGGATTGGTGTTGGGGTCGGGCTGGCCCATACGGGCCGCCGTGGTGAGTTCGCGGATCAGCTTGGTGAACACCTTGGCGCGCTTGGCATCCTGGGCGCCCTTGCGGTGCATGATGTTCTTGAACTGGGAATGGCCGGCCATGACCTGAACCTGTGGATGATCGTGAAAAAGCAAACGAATCGGGCATGTTTACCATATTTCGGCCGCCACCGGCAGCCAGCCCGGGGCGCCCGGATAAAGCTCCGCCGGGGCAATTGCAAGCGACGGGTGCCGGCGACGGCGCAGAGGGCTGGCAGGGAAGACTAGGCGCGCAGGACAGGGCGCAGGCGCCTATATCATTGCGGGAGAAAGTGAAATCCCATACCATCCAAGGAATCGGGCCCTTCCCGCCCGCCTGCCGCGAAGTTTCGTTTTACGCAGCGTTATCAATCTTATAGACAGGGCCGGCATGACCGACCTTCTGCACATGCATAGCGGCGCCCTGCATAGCGCTAGCCTGGACGGGAAAGTCGCAAGGCCGACTGCCGCGCTGCCGGGCTATCCGCAATCGGCGCTTCTGACCCAGGCCCATGCCCTATGGCTGGCAGCGCGCGGCCAGGCCGAGATGCCGGCCTGGCCCAGCATGGCCCAGAGCCAGCCCGATCTGCTGCACCCGCTGAGCCTGCTGTTCCAGGTACAGCGCGAGCCGCTGGATTTCCGCTATCGCCTCATCGGCAGCCGCATCCAGGCGATCAGCAATGCCGATTATACCGGCCACTGGCTGATCCAGATTCCGCATCAGCGCGCCCCCAGCCATGTCTGGGAACACCTGTCGGCCGCCGTGGATGCCCGCGCCCCGGTCAAGGGCGTGATCCCCTATGTGGGCCGCAGCCGCGAGGTGAGCGGCGTCTTCCACATCGTCCTGCCGCTGGCCGAAGACGGCGAGACGGTGGACCATCTGCTGGTTTGCGTCGATCTGGCCCCGGCGATCCGGCTGCAGGATGGCACCCAGCCCTTCACGCAACTGGGCTGACATCCGTTCACGCAGTATTCAACCCGAAAAACCGCGACAATTGCCGCGGCCGCGGCCTAACATCGGCCCGCATGCTCGATCTCAACCGCGCCACCTTCCTGTTGCAGCAGGGTTATCGTTACTGGGATGGCAAGCGGGCCGGCCGCCGCATGCCCAGCCGCACCGACATCGATCCGATCGAGATCCCGGCCCTGCTGCCGCATGTGGTGCTGATCGAGGTGATGCGCGATGCCGATCCGGACTGGCTGCTGGATTTCCGCTATCGCCTGATGGGCAGCGCGGTGGAAACGCATCTAAGCATGCGCTATGCCGGTCTGCGCATGAGCCAGATTCCGCACCAGAGGCCGCCCAGCCGCATGTGGGACAATTTCACCGCTGTCGTGCAGAACGCCGCGCCGCTGATCACCCAGGTGCCTTATATCGGCCCGCACAAGGATTTCCTCGCCGCGCAGGATCTGATCACGCCGCTGTCGCGCGACGGCCGGACGGTGGACATGCTGCTGAATTTCGTCGATTTCGTGCCGCGCCACGGCCTGGGTCCACCGCCGGCCGAGGAGCCGCAGGCCCTGTGACATGCTGCGTGACAGACTGGAGCGCGACAGGCTTGTGAAGGGCGGCGCCACGCCGCTGCTGCTGCGCGGCTTCGATTACTGGGATGCGCTGCGCGGCGGGCGTGCGATGCCCGCGCGCGCCGATATCGACCCGGCCGCGATCAAGCCGCTGCTGCCGCATGTGGTGCTGATGGACGTACTGCGCGATGCCGATCCCGACTGGCCGCTGGATTTCCGCTATCGCCTGATCGGCACCCAGGTGGATGCGATGATGAACGGCCGCTATACCGGACTGCGCATGAGCAGCCTGCCGCACCAGCGGCCGCCGGCGAAAATCTGGGCCAGCCTGCAAAGGGTGAGCGAGGGTGGCGAACCAACCGTCAACCGCGTGCCCTATATCGGCCCGCACAAGGATTACCTGTCGGTGGTTGATGTCGTCATGCCGCTGGCAACCGATGGCCGGACCATCGACATGTTGTTCTGCCTGATCGAGTTCGTGCCGCGTCAGCCGCGCTGAAGCGCCGTGGCCACGGCCCGGCGCAGCTCGGGCAGCACGTCGGTCGCATACCAGGGATTGCGCTTCTGCCAGGCCATGTTGCGCCAGCTTGGATGCGGCAGCGGGAAGAAGCCGGCGGGCAGATAATCGCGGAAGTACCGCACCGTCTCGGTCATCGTCTTGCGCCGCAATCCGTCCAGGTAATGCGCCTGGGCATATTGTCCCACCAGCAGCGTGAGGCTGATATCGGGAAGCATCGGCCGCAGGCGCGGATGCCACAGCGGCGCGCATTCCGGGCGCGGCGGGTTGTCACCGCCCTTGGCATCGCGGCCAGGATAACAGAAGCCCATCGGCATGATGGCGATGCGGGATGCGTCGTAGAACGCGTCGCGATCCATTGCCAGCCAGCCGCGCAGCACGTCGCCGCTGCGGTCGTTCCAGGGCAGACCGCTTTCATGCACTTTCGTGCCCGGCGCCTGGCCGACGATCAGCAGACGCGCACCCGGTTTCATGCGCACCACCGGGCGCGGCCCGAGCGGCAGGTGACTTTCGCAATGCCGGCAAGCACGCATCTCTTCGAGCAGGGCATCGAAGCGGCGCGACGCCATCGCCAGAAGCCTAGAGCGTGGCCTGCTGCAGCCGGCCGCCCAGCCGCAGGGGTGCGATGCGCGTGGCCAGGCCCGTGCGGTCGTCGGTTTCGACATAGACGGCGCAGAGCGTGGCATCGCCATTGGCCGGCTCGAAGCGGCCGCCCGGCACCTTGCGGGTGAAGCGGTTGAGCGGTTCGGCCTTGTCCATGCCGATCACCGAATTGTAGTCGCCGCACATGCCGGCATCGGTCTGATACGCCGTGCCCTTGGGCAGGATCTGCGCATCGGCCGTGGGCACGTGGCTGTGCGTGCCGCAGACCAGCGAGACGCGGCCATCGCAGAAATGGCCCATCGCCATCTTTTCCGAGGTCGCCTCGCCATGAATGTCGACGATGGCGGCGTCGATGCCCGCCCCCATACGGTATTTCTGCAATTCGGCATCGACCGCGGCGAAGGGATCGTCCAGCGGGTCCATGAACACGCGGCCCATCACCTGCACCACCAGCACCTTGCGGCCATTCTGCAGCGTGAACACGGTGGCGCCCTTGCCCGGCGTACCTTTCGGATAATTTAGCGGCCGCAGCAGTTTCGGATCGCCATTGATATAGGCCAGCGTCTCGCGCTGGTCCCAGGCATGGTTGCCCAGCACGATGGCATCGACGCCGGCGGCGTAGAATTCCTCGCAGATCTTGCCCGTGATGCCGAAACCGGCGGCAGCGTTCTCGCCATTGACCAGCACGAAATCGAGGCCGAGCGACTGGCGCAGCTCGGGAATCCGCGCCAGCACCGCATCGCGGCCCGACCGGCCCACCACATCGCCGCAATAAAGAAGCTTCATCGTTGTTTCTATCTTTCGAACTTGAGCGCCCCGCGCTCGGTCACCGCCCAATCCAGTCTTTCATCCAGCGGCCCGGATGGCAATTCCGCCACCTGCTGCACCGCGAAGGCATAACCGACCGCCAATACAGGTCCGGCAGACCGCAGGGCGGCCAGGGTGGCATCGTAGAAGCCGCCGCCCATGCCCAGGCGGTGCCCGGCCGCATCGAAGCCGACCAGCGGCACGATCAGGATATCGGGCGTCTGCGCCGGCGCATCCGCGGGCGGCGCGGGAATGCCGAAGCGCCCGGCCGGCGGCGTGGCGGATATATCATCCCAGCGGCGAAAGGCCAGCGGCTGCGCCTTCCGCATCGCCACGCCGGGCAGCAGGAGGATGGCGCCGCGCTGCTGCAATGCCTGCATCAGGGGACGCGGATCGAGCTCGTCGTCCATCGGCCAGTAGCCGGCCACCGCCTGCCCGGCCTGCACCGGGATGGCGGCGAGGAACCGCTGCGCCGCCAACGCGGCAATGGCCGCGCCATTGGCCGCCTTCGCCTCGCGGCGGCGCTGTTGCAACTTCGCGCGCAGGCCGGCCTTGCGGCGATCGAGGTCGGGATCGGAAATCAGGGGCATCCGGCTGTCGGGAAAAATGCGGACGGAGCCCACCCTGGCCGTTGGCGTGAACTAACCTCTGTGGCCTGGCGTACCAGGTGGGCGCCGTATGATCGAAACCACGGTTCCGGCCAGGGACAGCTCCCTCAGAGATGAGCATTGGCCCCAGGGTTATGTAAGCCTGACGCACCGGGCAGCACACCGTCCTGCCCTTAATTTAGGTGCTCTCCAGCCTCGCGGCAATGTCTTCCAGCCGTTTCGCCAGTCCGACCAGGGCATCGGCGCCCTGCGTGGCGGTTTTCTGCTCCGCCTGGAAGGCCGCGACCTCCTGCCGCATGGCCGCCACGTCGCGCTGCGCCTGCTCGAGGTCGTCGGCAAGCGTGAGCGCCGTCATCAGCATCAGCCGGGCCTCGCCAACCTGGCCGACCAGGGCCGCCAGTTCGCGCACGCGGGCATCCAGAACCTGCGACAGGCGGCGGACCTGATCCTCCTCACCATCGTCGCAGCCGATCTCGTAGAGGCGGCTGTTGACCGTGACCTTCACCATCGCCATTGCAGCCTCCGTTCTCAGCCCAGATCTCAACCTTGAGCCTGGCTGTCGAGCGCCTGGCGCAGCCGCGCCATCGTCGCCTCCAGCCTGGCGGCAATGCCGGCCTGGAAAGCCTGCATTTCATCCTGCGCCGCGCGCGCCGCCGCCAGTTCGGCCTTCAGCGCGGTGATCTCGGCATCACCGCCATGGGCGGCCGCGAGTGGAGCAGGCTGGGGAACCGGCTGGGCAACTGGGGCGGCGGCGGGGACCGCGGCATGGCCCGCCTCCTCCTCGCGCTGCATCTGCGCGAGTTCCTCGCGCAGGGCATCCACCAGGGCGGCACGTTCGCGCAGGGCATCGGCCTCGGCGCGGGCAGCCTGCAGCTCCTCGCGCAGGCTTTTCAGCTCGGCGACGGCCAGTCCATGCTGCTCGGCCAGGGCGCGGAAGGCGCTGGCGCGCTGCGCCAGGGCGGCATCGAGACGCCGCACCGCCTGCTCCATCGCGGCAACCGCTGCGGAGACGCCAGTTTGCATCGGCTCTTTCTGCTGATTGGTGTTGTACGACAAACTTGATATGGAAGATAAACTTCGCCCTGTTGCAGCGTCAACCGAACCGCCCTACCCGACGCCCGGCCCGATAGCCGGGCCATAACGTTTCCAGCCCCGCTTTGTTCCGGCCGCACCATGCTTTCCTCCCTGCCGATGATCGCCGATCCCTGGTTCTATGCCGCCGCCCTGCCGGCGGTGCTGATCGTGGGCCTGAGCAAGGGGGGATTCGGGCCTGGCTCCGCTCTGATCGCCCTGCCGCTGATCAGCCTGCTGCTGCCGCCGCTGCAGGCGGCCGCGATCATGCTGCCGGTGCTGTGCGCCATGGACCTGGCGGGATTATGGGGATTTCGCGGCAAATGGGACCGGCGCTGCCTGCCCACCATCCTGGCCGGCGGCCTGCTGGGCGTGGGCGTCGGCACGCTGACGGCACGCTGGGTCGACAACCAGGCGATCCAGCTTATCGTCGGCGCGGTGGCCGTGCTGTTCCCGCTGCAGCGCTGGTTCGGCCGCATCGACGACACGCCCGCGCCGCACAGCCTGCCGAAAGGCCTGTTCTGGAGCGCCTGTTCGGGCTTCACCAGCTTCATCGCCCATGCCGGCAATCCGCCGCTGATGGTCTACATGGTGCCGCTGCGGCTGGACAAGACCATCTTCATGGGCACCACGGTGATCTTCTTTGCCGTGATCAACTACGTGAAGCTGGTGCCCTACTGGTGGCTGGGCCAGTTCACGCCCGACAACCTGGGCACCTCGCTGCTGCTGATACCCATCGCCATTGCCGGCGTCTATCTGGGCCTGTGGCTGCACCACAAGCTGAGCGACCGCTTTTTCTACCAGTCGGTCAACGCCATCATTTTCCTGTGCGGCCTGAAGCTGCTGGCCGATGGTTTCGGCCTGCAGCTATGGTGAGGCCATGAGCAGCATCGCCTTCTATGCCGCCGCCGCCTTAGCCGAGATCGCCGGCTGCTTCGCCTTCTGGGCCTGGCTCAGGCTGGACCGCTCGCCGCTCTGGCTGCTGCCCGGCCTCGTCAGCCTGGCCGCCTTCGCCTGGCTGCTGACCCGCGTCGAGGCGGATTTCGCCGGCCGCGCCTATGCCGCCTATGGCGGCGTTTACATCGCGGCCTCGCTGCTCTGGCTGTGGGCGGTGGAAAGGCACGCGCCGGACCGCTGGGACCTGATCGGCGCGGCGATCTGCCTGACCGGCGCTGGCCTTATCCTGTTCGGGCCGCGCAGCGCCTGACCGGCCTGTTCATCCCATCTGCGTTAAATCCCCGTAATGCAAATGGATATCAGGCCCGAGACGTTGCCGGTGGCGTATAATCTGGTCTAGCTTGGCCGCGTCCGCAGGACTGCAGGTTTCGCAGGGGGAAGCGCATGACCACGATCTACGACCGCGATCTCGACAAGAACCCGGCCAATTACGAGCCGCTGTCGCCCCTGAGCTTCCTGCGCCGCACCGCCGAGGTGTTTCCGCACCGCACCGCCGTGGTGCATGGCAGCCGGCATTACGATTACGCCACGCTGTTCGTGCGCTGCCGCCGGCTGGCTTCGGCGCTGGCGCGGCGCGGCATCCGGCGCGGCGACACGGTGGCGATCATCGCCGCCAACATCCCCGCCCATCTGGAGGCGCATTTCGGCGTGCCGGCCACCGGCGCGGTGCTGAACCCGATCAACACCCGCCTGGATGCCGCCGCCATCGCCTTCATCCTGGAGCATGGCGAGGCCAAGGTGCTGTTCGTCGACCGGGAATTCTCCGCCGTCACCGAACAGGCGCTGAAGCTGTGCAAGACCAAACCCTATGTGATCGACATCGACGACCCCGCGATCACCACGGGCGAGCGCATCGGCGCCATCGAATACGAGGATTTCATCAAGCTGGGCGATTTCGAATATCCCTGGCAGGGTCCGCTGGACGAATGGGACGCGATCGCGCTGGGCTATACCTCGGGCACGACGGGCAACCCGAAGGGCGTGGTGACGCATCATCGCGGCGCCTACCTGAATTCCATGGGCAACGCCGTGACCTGGAGTCTGCCCAAGCATCCGGTCTATCTGTGGACCCTGCCGATGTTCCATTGCGACGGCTGGTGTTTCCCCTGGACCATCACCATGCTGGCGGGCGTGCATGTCTGCCTGCGCAAGGTGGACCCGGCGCTGATCTTCGACAGTTTCGTGAACCAGGGCGTGACGCATTTCTGTGGCGCGCCCACCGTGCTGAACATGCTGATCAACGCACCGGCCGAGGTGAAAGCGAAACTCAAGCCCGGCGTGAAATGCATGACCGCCGGCGCCGCGCCGCCGGCCGCCGTGCTGGCGGCGATGGAGGACATGGGTTTCGACGTCACGCATGTCTACGGGCTGACGGAAGTATACGGCCCCGCCGTGGTCTGCGACTGGCATGAGGAATGGGACAAGCTGCCTCTGCCCGACAAGGCGGCGATGAAGGCGCGCCAGGGCGTGCGCTATCACGTGGAAGAGGACGTCACCGTGCTCGATCCGCAGACCATGCAGCGCGTGCCGGAAGACGGCGAGACCATGGGCGAGATCATGTTCCGCGGCAACGTGGTGATGAAAGGCTACCTGAAGAACCCGAAGGCCACGCAGGAGGCCTTCGCCGGCGGCTGGTTTCATTCCGGCGACCTGGCGGTGCTGCATCCCGGCGGCTACATGCAGATCAAGGACCGCTCGAAGGACATCATCATCTCGGGCGGCGAAAACATCTCCACGCTGGAGGTCGAGGGCGTGCTGTACATGCACCCCGACATCCTGGAGGCCGCCGTGGTGGCGCGACCCGATCCGCACTGGGGCGAAACGCCCTGCGCCTTCGTCACGCTGAAGGACGGTGCCAGGACCACGCCGGACGAGATCATCGCCTTCTGCAAGGAGCGGCTGGCCAAGTTCAAGGTGCCGAAGACCGTGGTGTTCAGTGCGTTGCCGAAGACCTCGACCGGCAAAATCCAGAAGTTCGAGCTGCGCGAGCAGGCCAAGAAGCTGGCCTGAACGCCCAGCGCGCGCCTTGCGGCGGCGGCCGCTGCGTCAGTCGCGGCGGTTTATTGCCGGTGGCTTATTGCTGGTAGCGGGAGATTTCCTCTTTCAGCTTCAGCTTTTCGCGCTTGAGCTGGGTGAGGCGAACCTGGTCGGGCAGGGGGCGGTGGATCTCGTCATCGATCGCCGCTTGCAGGCTGTGATGTTTTTCGATGAGAGTGTCGAGATGCGCCGGATTGTTCATCGCATGCTCCTCCTTTCGGTTCGGAGCGCGTCAGTCGAGCGGGCCATGCCGTCGCTTCGGGCGGCGCGTCCATCTCGATACGCGCACTATATGAGTTAAACATCGCCATCCCGGATTGTCAGCCCCCTTCGAAAAAATTTCCTCAGATCGTGAGACCAGCGCATGGCGCGCCGCACAAAAACCAGATCGACCCAGAAAAAAACCGTATCGCCGGTAGCGGCCCCCAAGCCGGGCCAGACCACGGCACGGCGGAAATCCGCGGCATTGCTCGCCAAAGCGGTGCCGCTGCCGGCCAAGCCGGTAGTCCGTGCACCCGCACAACGCCGCCTCGTGGTCGGCATCACCGGCGCATCGGGCGTGATCTACGGCATCCGGCTTCTGGAATCGCTCAAAGGCAGCGGTATCGAGTCGCATCTGGTGATGACCCGTGCCGCCGAGATGACGATCGCCTATGAAACATCGTATGCGCCGCAGCAGGTGAAAGCCCTGGCTGACAAGGTCTATCCGATTGCCGATATCGGCGCGGCGATCTCGTCGGGCTCGTTCCAGACGTTGGGCATGGCGGTGATGCCCTGCTCGATGAAGACGCTGGCCGAGATCGCCACCGGCGTGACCGGCACCCTGCTGTCGCGCGCCGCCGACGTGACGCTGAAGGAGCGCCGCCGCCTGGTGCTGGTGCCGCGCGAGACGCCTCTGCATCTGGGCCATATCCGCAATATGGCGAGCGTGACCGAAATGGGCGCCATCGTGGCGCCGCCGATGCCGGGCTTCTATGCCCAGCCGCAGAGCCTGGACGACCTGATCAACCACACGGTCGGCCGCGTGCTGGACCTGTTTGGCATCGACAGCGGGCTGGTGAAACGCTGGACCGGCAAGCCGCGCAAGGACGTCTAGGCGAAGGCCGCGTCGAGCAGCCGGGCCCCGGCCGGCAGGATATCGGCATTGCCCGGCGCCAGATGGTCCAGATAGGCGGCCAGATGCTCGGCGGCGGCCAGCATCTCGGCCTCGCGCGGTACCGGCGGCTTCCGCCGCGCCGCCGGGCTGATGCGGGCGGCGCCCGCCAGCCAGGCCTGCGCCACCTGTTCCAGCTTGAGTTCCAGCGCCTTGGCCTCGGCATAGAGGGCCTCGGCGGCCGGCTCGGCAGCCTGCAGCGCTTTCAGCGCCCGGCGCGCCACCCGCAGGGGCGCCAGTGCGGCATTGACCGGGGCGGCGGCGGCCTGAACGCGGGCGATCTCGCCGGGCACCCAGCCGGCATAACCCTGCCGCGCCCGCCAGAAGCCCAGCAACAGAAGGTTCACATCGGCGCCGAAACCGTCCTGCAGGGCCAGGCAGGCCTCGGCCACCCCCGGACGGTCATACAGCGTGAGGGAAAAAGCCCAGAAGCCGGGCTTTGCGTCTGTGTCGGGCGCGATCATCCGTGCTATGGTTACGGCCTTTCCGGCCCCGGCGAAAGCCCGGGGAACCTCCGGGCCGCATCCATCGAGTCACGGCATGAATTTTCCAGGGCCGATCAATACCGAGGAATTGCAGCGCAAGCTGGCCGATCTGCGCGCCGAGCATCGCGACCTGGACGATGCCATCGCCGCCCTGGCCGAGCAGCCGCATCTGAACCTGATCCAGATCCAGCGCATGAAGAAGCGCAAGCTGGCCCTGAAGGACCAGATCACCAAGATCGAGAATCTGCTGATTCCCGACATCATCGCCTGATCGCCACATGAGCAATCCTGTCAGCACGGCCGGCTATGCCGAGGCCGCCGATACCCTCGCCGCTCAGTATGAAAGCGTCCGCTTCGAGGACGTGCATCGCGACATCCTGCACCTGATCCCCGCCCCGCCTGGCCACGCCCTGGATATCGGCGCCGGCACCGGACGCGATGCCGCCGCCCTGGCGCGGCGCGGTTTTACGGTCACCGCCACCGAACCGACAGCGGAACTGCGGGCCCATGGCGAACGCCTGCATGCCGGCCTGGACATCCGCTGGCTGGACGATGCCCTGCCCGACCTGCCGCGTCTGAGCGCCGCCGGACAGGCCTTCGATCTCGTGATGCTGACGGCGGTGTGGATGCATCTGGATGCAGGCGAGCGCGAGCGCGCCATGGCGGCCGTCGCGCCGCTGCTGGCGCCGCAGGGCCGGCTGGCGCTGTCGCTGCGCCATGGCCCGGTGCCGGAAGGACGGCGCATGTTCGACGTGGCGGCCGAGGAAGTGATCGCGGCGGCGGCCGGCCACGGTCTTGCCCTGCTGCACCGGAACACGCGCGGCGACATGCTGGGCCGCGGCGACGTGCGCTGGAGTTTTCTGGTGCTGGAACGGCCGGCCTGACGCCGGCTATTCGATGAATTCCTTCGCATCGGGGATGCGGTTGAAGGCGATCTTGGCGCCCATGAAATCGGCGCGGTGGCCCGGCAGGACGCCCAGATGCACGGTATCCTTGCCGAACTTGCCGTTCAGCCTGTCCATCACCGCCGAGAGCTTGGCGCGGGCCGCCGCCTGTTGCGGGTTGCGCTCATGTCCCGAACCGCCCGAAAAGAGATCGAGCGTGACCTGCTGTTCCGGCACCAGGCCGTGCAGCGCGATGCCCACCTTCTTGAAGCGGCCGCGGCGCGGGCCGGTTTCCCGCAGCATCGCCTGCCACAGCCGCTCGGCGGCATCGAGCAGGATGAAATTATCCTGCGTCTGGGTGAGGCGGAAATCAGCGGCCCAGCGCTCGCCCGTCTCGAACCGCGCCTTCAGGTAAAAGCCCGAGGCGAGATAACCCATGCGGCGCAGGCGGCTGCCCGCCTTGGTGCAGAGCCGGCGCACGACGAGAAAGGCGGAGTCGGCGTCGCGGAATTGCGGCGGCAGCACATGTTCATGGCTGACGCTGCGATGTTCCGACGACTGGTGATAATCGCCATAGCCGCGCAGCCGCGCGCAGAAGGCCGGGCCCTCCTTGCTGCCCCAGATGGCGCGCGCCTCGCGCGGATCGAGCGCCCAGAGCTGTTCGATGCTGCGGATGCCGGCCTCGTTCAGCCGCCGCTCCATGTTCGGCCCGATACCCGGCAAATCGCGCAACGGCAACGGCAGGATGCGTTCAGGTAATTCGTGGCGGTGGATCACCGTCAGGCCGTCGGGCTTCTGCATGTCGCTGGCCAGCTTGGCGAGGAACTGGTTGGGCGCGATGCCGATGGAGCAGCGGATGCATTCGCCCAGATTCTGCCGCAGCCCGGCCTTGATGCGATGGGCCAGCGCGCGTGCCTCGGGTTCCAGCTTCTGCGGGCCCATCAGCTCGCAAGAGACCTCGTCGATCGACCACGACTTGTAGACCGGGATATGGCGGTCGACCTCTTCGAGGATGCGGTGGTGGTATTTGACATACACATCGTGGCGGGCATCGACCAGGGCGATGCCGGGGCAGAGGCGTTTTGCCTCCCAGACCGGCGTGCCGGTCTTGATGCCGAAAGCTTTGGCTTCATACGACGCCGCAATCGCCGAGGTGGTCTCGCTCATCACCGGCACCACGATCACCGGCTTGCCGCGCAGGCGCGGATTCTCCTGCTGCTCGACGGACGCGAAATAGCTGTTGAGATCGAGATAGAGCCAGTCGAGCGAAGACGCCTCCCAGGCGGCGCGCTGGATTGCACTATTCTGGGCGGCGCTGCTCTGGGCGGCTTTCGACAGGCGGCTGACGGCTGGGGCGGACATGCCCGGGAATTTACCGGGTTATGTATAGAAACGAAATAGGAACATTCTCCGGACAGGCATTACGCACCGCAGCGTTTCCCCCGGCGCCGAACGGCGCCTGCTTTTTTGCTGCGGCGCTATGCGCCGCAGCGTTTCCACTGGCCGATATCCCAGTGGAAATGCTTGGCATGGGCGGCATCGGCATTGGGGCCCAGCACCACCGAGAAATAGCGGCAGGCGGCGCGGTTCATCTCGCGCAGATACTGCCCCTCCCGGCCGCGGGCACGGAACTGTTCGGCCACCGAAAGCCTGGTGCCGTCGCCGAGCATGAAGCCCCAGATGTCGATGGCGCGGCCATGGCCATGCTCGCTGATGCGGCTGCCATTGCCCGTCATCGCCTTGCAGGTGAAGCCGCCGGCATGGTTGAGCTGCACCAGCGACTGGCCGAACAGCTTCTGCGCCTCGGGCTGCAGCACCTCCTGTTCGAACTGCACCAGGCGCAGGGCCATCGGACAGGTCAGCTCGACCGGGCGGTTCAGAGTGAGGCTGCTGCGGATCAGCTTCACGCCGTTCTGCAGGGTGCAGCCGTCCTTGCCCGGCTCGGCCTGGGCGATCAGCTCGAACTGCGCGCCGGTGGCCTGCAGGTCGTTCAGGCAGGCCGACTGGATCGGATCGCGGTTGGGCCAGAACAGCAGCGCCCCGGCATGGGGCGCAGGCGGCGCCTGCGGTACCGACCGGGCCGACTGGCGCGGCGCGCAGGCCGATGCCAGCAGCATGAGGCCGAGGGCGGCGACTATTCCGGCGCTTACTCTGAAACTGGCAGCCACAGTACCTCCTCGATCCGGCTGGCGCCGGCCAGCAGCATCACCAGCCGGTCCACGCCAAGCGCAATGCCGGCGCAGGCAGGCAAGCCGTGCCGCAACGCGGCGATGAAATCGGCGTCGATGGGATAATCGTAGCCATAGAGGCGTTTTTTCAGCGCCATGTCGGCCTCGAAGCGGCGTTGCTGCTCATCCGCATCGGTGAGTTCGGAAAAGGCATTGGCCAGTTCCATGCCGCAGGCATAGAGCTCGAAGCGCTCGGCCAGCCTTGGCTGCTCCGGCTTGGGCCGGCTCAGGGCCGCCATGTGGAGCGGATAATCGTAAAGCACCGTCGGCGCGCCCAGGCCGAGTTTCGGCTCCACGCGATCCAGCGCGACCCGGAAATAGAGATCGTCCCAGCCATCCCCCTCGGTCACGCGGATGCCGATGCCGGAGCAGGCGGCACGCATCGCCGCCAGATCGGGATAAAGCGGATCGGCGCCGATGCAGGCATCGAGGTCGAGTCCGGCATGCATTTCGAACGCCTGCTGCACGGTCAGATACTGCCAGGGTGCGGCGATGTCGGCCTGCTGTGCCTGCCAGCGCAGGACCGATCTGCCGCAGGCGGCGGCGATGTCGCGCAGCAGGTCCTCGCAATCGGCCATGATGGCCCGGTAGTCCACACCAGCCCGGTACCATTCCAGCATCAGGAAGGCCGGATGATGGGCGGCGGCGCGTTCGCCGTTGCGAAAGACGGGGGCGAGCTGGAACAGCTTTTCCTCGCCGGCCGCCAGCAGCTTCTTCATGGCGAATTCGGGGGAGGTGTGCAGATAGAGCGGCCGGGTGGAACCGTCGGGATGTTCCAGCCGGGTTTCGAAGGCTTTCAGATGCGGCTCCAGCCCGGGCGAAACCTGCAGGGCCGGGGTCTCGACCTCGACGAAGCCCTGGCGGCCGAAACTGGCCCGAATCGCCTGCAATACCCCCTGGCGCAGCAGCAGGTTGGGCCGGCGGCGGGCGTAGAGTTCGGGATGCCACCAGGGGGTGGCGCCGGAAGGGCCGGAATTCTGCATTTTCGCCGCGACTCGGGTTGAGCGGGGGGTTCTGACCTGATAGTTTCCGCGCGGTTTTTTAGCAAGCGGGTCCGCAACGGGCCCGCTGTTCGTTTCCGGAGATACGTTTATGGCCAAGGTGAACGCCAACCAGCTCCGCAAGGGCAACGTGGTGGAGATCAACGGCAAGCTGCTCGCCGTGATCACCGCGCAGAACATCCAGCCCGGCAAGGGCACCCCGGTGACCCAGCTCGACTTGCGCGACCTGTCGACCGGCATCAAGACCACCGAACGCTACCGTACCACCGAGTCGGTCGAACGCGTCTTCATCGACACCCGCGAGTTCAGCTACCTGTATGCCGAAGGCGACATGTACACCTTCATGGACTCGGAGAATTACGAACAGATCTCCGTGCCGGCCGATGTGGTGGGCGACCAGGCCGTGTGGCTGCAGGAAGGCATGAAGGTCGAGATCGCGCTGTATGAAGGCAAGCCGGTATCGGTGAGCCTGCCGCAGACCGTGATCATGGAGATCACCGAGACCGAGCCGACCGTGAAGGGGCAGACCGCCTCGTCGTCCTACAAGCCGGCTATCGTGGAAAACGGCCAGCGTGTGATGGTGCCGCCGCATGTTTCCGCCGGCGTGCGCATTGTGATCAACATCGCCGAAGGCGGCGTCTACCTGGAACGCGCCAAGGACTGATCCGGCCGGCGCTTGCATCTGCAATCAACCCGCCATGGCGACATGGCGGGTTTTTTGTTCACAGCTTTTGTTCACAGGGCGACCAGCGGGCCAAAAAAGCCGGTGACGCGCTGCAGCCGCCCGCCCGTCCCCAGCAGGCAGAAATCGACCCCCTCCCGCATCACGCTGCCATCGGCGGCAAGGCGCACGAAACCGAACCGCAGGCCGCCAGGATGGCTGTCGACCATGCTGGTGCGGCGGATGACGCTGCCGGGGAATTTCTCCAGCAGCGCGCCGATATGCGCCACCAGGGCGGCACGGTCGAGATCACGAACCATCGGATCGCTGTAGCGACAATCGTCCGTCCAGGCCACGCGCAACAGGCGGCTCCGCTCACCGGCATCGGATGTGTTCCAGGCCGCACAATAGGTGTCGACCACGTCATCGAGCGCCATCATGGTCGCCTCCCCGGTTTTGCGGGAGTTTAGCAAACTGTGACCGATGGCACAGCCGCGATGCCATGCCCGCGGTAGATGGCGGCGCGACGACGATGCGCCGCGATCATCCATTTTCCCGTACCAAGCTTTCACGCGTCGAATTTCATCCGCGCCGGCCAACAGGTTATGCCGGCCTGCGGCCATCATGGGAGTGATGTGTCATGTCATACCCGAAGGAATTGTCCGCGCTGGAAGCCCTCTGGCGCAGCAAACGCGGCAACCGCCGGCTGCCAAGCCGCAGCGATTTCACGCCGGAGAGCCTGCGGCCATGGCTGGGAAATCTGGGCATCGTGGCAGTGGAACGCGCGCAGCGCCTGCGCTTCCGTGTCCTGCTGTCGGGCACGCGGCTGGACGACTATCGCGGCTTCGGCGTTACCGGCCGGTATCTGGATGAAATCTGCGGCAACGGTTTCCGTTCGATCCGCCGTTACCTGGACTGCGTGACGCGCGGCGAGCCGGTGCATCTGGTGCATGACAATTCATCCAACAGCACGATCTATGCCCAGATGGCCAAGATCCTGCTGCCGCTGAGTGAGGACGGCGTCACCGTCGACCGCATCCTGATGGCGATCTATCCCCTGCCCGCCAATGACGGCGACAGCCTGCCGCAGAACCCAAGCGCGCTGGCGAGCTAGCGCAGGTCAGAGGGGCGGCTTCACGCCCGATGCAGCCTGCGCATCATATGCATCGCGCGCCGCCGTCACCGCCGCGCTGTGGCGGATTGCCCATTCCCATACGCCGCATAAAGCCTCGGTCAGTTCCACGCCAAGGGGCGTCAGCGCGTAATCCACGCGCGGCGGCACTTCTGCATACACCTGTCGCACCACCACGCCGTCGCGCTCCAATTGGCGCAGGGTCTGGGTCAGCATCTTCTGGCTGATTCCATCCAGCCTTTCGCGCAGGCGCGAAAAGCGCATGGCGCCGCGTTCATAGAGTTCGTCCATGGCGCGCAGGCTCCATTTGTCGCCGAAACGCACCATCACCTCGCGCACCAGTTCCTCGGCCTCGGGCGGGATGTAGCAGCCGCCCTCGGCGCAGGCTGCAGGCGCTTCGGGGCGCAGGGCGGGCGGCATGGTTTCCGGCAGGTGCCTATCGGTCGTCGAAAGTGCCTTATTGCTCATGATCTGCGGGGCCCGATATAGGTTTGCTGATGCGGACAGGATACGCGTTCCGAAACGCGGATGCGACCGGCGATATTCTGTCCGCCGTCACAGGATCAGACAAAATCACGAGGTCTTGCCTTCAGCCCGATAAGCTATAGTTCGTTTTACCAGCAGGGGGGCCGCATGTTCGGCCCATATTCACAGCATTGAAAATTCACAGCCGGCACACCCTCTTGAAAGGCCGGCCCATCCATCACATTCCACACCGCCCCAGTGGAGGATCACCATGGCTATTTCATTCACCCTCAACGGACGCCCGGTCACGCTGGATGTCGATCCCGACATGCCGCTGCTGTGGGCCGTACGCGACGAGATCGGCCTGACCGGCAGCAAATTCGGCTGCGGCATGGCGCAATGCGGCGCCTGCACCATGCATGTGGAAGGCCAGCCGGTGCGCGCCTGCTCCACGCCGCTGTCGGCCATCGCCGGCCAGAAGGTCACCACCATCGAGGGCCTGTCGGGCAAGATCGCCAAGGCCGTGCAGGATGCCTGGGTGAAGCACGAGGTCGCGCAATGCGGTTACTGCCAGTCGGGCCAGGTGATGTCGGCCGTGGCGCTGCTGGCCGAGAACAACAAGCCGAGCGACGCCGATATCGACGCCGCCATGCAGGGCAACATCTGCCGCTGCGCCACTTATGTGCGCATTCGCGCCGCCATCCACGATGCCGCCAAGACCGTGAGGGCCTGATCATGACCGACCAGACGAAGATCCAATTCCCCACCGCGTCGCGTCGCCGTTTCCTGCAAGGCAGCGCCGCCGCCTCGCTCGGCCTCGTGGTCGGCTTTCACTGGGCGCCGCGTAACGCGATGGCACAGGCCGCGGCCGCGCCGAAGATGATGAACGCCTTCATCCGCATCGCACCCGACAACACGGTCACCGTGCTGTCCAAGCATCTGGAGATGGGCCAGGGCGTCTATACCGGCCTCGCCACCATCGTGGCCGAGGAGCTCGATGCCGACTGGGCGCAGATCCGCGCCGAGGGCGCACCAGCCGACGCCAAACTCTACAACAACCTGGCCTTCGGCCCTGTACAGGGCACCGGCGGCAGCACCGCCATGGCCAATTCGTGGGATCAGTTACGCAAGGCCGGTGCAACGGCGCGCGCCATGCTGGTGGCCGCCGCCGCCGAGCAATGGAAAGTGCCGGCCGCCGAAATCGTGGTGAACAAGGGCGTGGTCAGCCACAAGTCGGGCAAGAAGGCCAGCTTCGGCCAGCTGGCGGCCAAGGCTGCGACCATGACGCCGCCAGCTGAGGTGCAACTGAAAGACCCGGCCAAGTTCCAGTATATCGGCAAGTCGGTAGCCCGGCTGGACAGCCGCGCCAAGAGCAACGGCACGGCGCAGTTCACCATCGACGTAAAACTGCCCGGCATGCTGACTGCCCTGCTGCAGCGCGCGCCTTTGTTCGGCGCCACGGTGAAAAGCCTTGACGCCAGCAAGGCAAAAGCCGTGCCCGGCGTGGTTGACGTGGTGCAGATTTCCAATGGCGTCGCCGTGGTGGCAAAAAACTTCTGGGCCGCCAGCAAAGGCCGCGAGGCATTGGTGATCGAATGGGACGAGACCAATGCCGAGAAACGCGGCAGCGACCAGATCATGGCCGAATACAGGGAGCTGGCCAAGAAACCCGGCCTGCCGGCGCGCAAGGACGGTAATGTCGAGGAGGCCTTCGCCAAGGCCGCCAAGGTGATCGAGGCGACCTACGATTTCCCCTACCTGGCCCATGCGCCGATGGAGCCGCTGGATTGCGTGGTGAAATATGATGCCAGCGGCGCGGAAATCTGGGCCGGCGACCAGTTCCAGACCATCGACCAGATGAATGCCGCCCGCGTGCTGGGCCTGAAGCCCGAGCAGGTGAAGATCAACACCCTATTCGCCGGCGGCAGCTTCGGCCGCCGCGCCAATACGGTGTCGGACTACATCGTGGAAGGCGCCGAGATTGCGAAAGCAATTGATGGCAAGGCGCCGGTGCGGCTGATCTGGACGCGCGAGGACGACATCCAGGGCGGCCGCTATCGCCCGATGTATCACCACGCGCTGAAGGCCGGCATCGATGCCCAGGGCAACATCGTCGCCTGGCAGCACCGCATCGTCGGCCAGTCGATCATTGCCGGCACGCCGTTCGAGCCGGTGATGGTGAAGGACGGCATCGACGCCACCTCGGTGGAGGGCGCCGCCAACCTGCCCTATGCCATTCCGAACATGAGCGTCGAACTGCACACCACCAAGACCGGCGTGCCGGTGCTGTGGTGGCGGTCGGTGGGCAGCACGCACACCGCCTTCGCCACCGAGGTGTTCCTGGATGAGATCGCCGCCGAGACGAGGCAGGACCCGGTGGCCCTGCGCCGCAAGCTGCTGGCCAAGCATCCGCGCCATCTCGGCGTGCTGAACCTGGCCGCCGAGAAAGCCGGCTGGGGCAAGCCGCTGCCCAAGGGCCGCATGCGCGGCGTGGCGGTGCATGAAAGCTTCGCCTCCTTCGTCGCCGAAGTGGCCGAAGTGGCACTGCAGCCGGACGGAAGCTGGAAGGTGGACAAGGTGGTAGCGGCGGTGGATTGCGGCACCCCGATCAACCCCAACATCATCCGGGCCCAGGTGGAAAGCGGCATCGGCTATGGCCTGTCGGCCACGATCAAGCCCGGCATCAGCCTGAAGGATGGCCGCGTCGAGCAGTCGAACTTCCACGACTACGAAGTGCTGCGCATCCACGAGATGCCGAAGATCGAGGTGCATATCGTGCCCTCGAAGGAAAAGCCGACCGGCATCGGCGAGCCGGGCACCCCGCCGGTGGCGCCGGCGGTGGCCAATGCGCTGATGGCCGGCACGAAGCAGGTGTTCCGCGCCCTGCCCCTGCCCGAGGCGGTGAAATCCGCTTAAAGCATCCGTGCTGAACAAAGCCGGCGGCAGCGACGCCGCCGGCTTTTTTTATGTCGTGAAACGCAGGCTCTGGCGGTGGCGCCACAGCAGCAGCGCGCAGCCGCCGCCCAGCAGCGACAGCGGCAGCATGGCCAGATAGGTGAGGCCGCCGGCCAACGGAAACAGCGGGCCGATCAGCAGCGTGGCGGCGGCCAGCACGGTGGCATTGGCGCCGGTATAGAGCGTCTGCGCCGTGGCCGAGGCATCGGCATCGACGCCATCGGCCAGCAGCCGCATGGCGCCCAGATGGGCGCAGCCGAAGGTGGCGGCATGCAGCAGGTTGAGCAGCACCAGCCATTCGAAGCCGGCCACCGGGCCGGTCAGGCTCCAGCGCAGGATGCCGCCCAGCGCCGCCAGCAGCAGCAACCCGACGCCGCCGGCATGCTGCGCCACGCGCTGACCGAAGGCGAAGAGGATCACCTCGGCCAGCACGCCCTCGGCCCAGAGAAAACCGATCTGCGCATCGCTCAGGCCGGCATCGCGCCATTGCAGAGTGCCGAAGGTGTAGAGCATGGCGTGGCTGGCCTGCAGGCAGGCATTGGCGCCGAGGAAGGCGAGGAACAGGCGGTTGCGCAACAGCCGCAGCACCGGCGCGCCGGCCAGCCTGGGCCGGTCCAGCGGCAGGCGCAGGTCGGGCAGCAGATGGCTGGCCAGCGCCAGCGCCAGCAGGCCGGCCATCAGCAGGGCGAAGATCCAGTCGTCGTCGCGCCCCTTCAGCCACCAGCCGGCCAGGGAGGCGGCAAGGAGGAAGCTGACGCTGCCCCACAGCCGCAGGCGACCGTATTGCAGGCCGTAGCGCGAGGCCGCCAGCAGGGCGACATTTTCGCTGAACGGCGTGATCGGCGACCAGATGGCCGCATGCAGGATGCCGAGCAGGAAGATCGGCCAGAAGCCATGCGTCCACCAGAAGGCGGCAAACAGGGCGAAACTGGCCCAGCTTAAAACAATGATCGCCTGGCGCCGCGCGCCGCTGCGGTCGACCAGATGAGCGGCCGTGGGCCCGGCGGCAAGCCGGATCAGAATCGCGCTGGACAGCACCGCCGAGATTTCCGGGGCGCTCAGGCCGCGCGACTGCAGCCAGACCGACCAGAACGGCAGATGCACGCCGGGAACCAGAAACAGCGCGGCGAAATAGAGGCTGATCCGCCAGCCGATGGTGCGACGCTCGCCGCTCATGGGAAACTCCGGATGCCCAGGAAACGGGCAGGGGAAAATTGTTTACAATATTGAGGCAACAGTGTTTACAATCCCTCTATATGCGGCGCACAACCGGCGCCGGGGGAATCATCCTACATTGTCCGGCCCGGCCGGGCGCGGCAGGGGGACAGAATCGCATGGTGGCGATGGTAGCGGGATGCGGCCGCGGGTTTAAGCGGCGCGGCAGGGGGAAGAGCGTCTGATGCAAGGCCCCGCATTCGTCAAGATCGACGGGGTCAGCCTCGTCTACCGCCAGGCCGAGGAAGAAACCCTGGCGGTTCAGGATCTCAATATCGACATCCAGGAAGGCGAGTTCGTCGCCGTGGTCGGGCCTTCGGGCTGCGGCAAATCCACCCTGATGAAGCTGGTGACCGGCCTGCTGGACACCACGGCGGGCAGCATCACCATCGGCGGCAAGCCGGTGAAAGGCCCGGTGCAGGGCGTGGGCATGGCGTTCCAGAATTCCACCCTGCTGCCCTGGCGCAACACGCTGGACAACGTGATGCTGCCGCTGGAGATCGTCGAGCCGCACAAGCGCCGCCTGCGCAAGGAGAAAAAGGCCTATGTCGAGCAGGCCATGGCCCTACTGAAGACCGTGGGCCTGGCCGATTTCGCCGACAAGTTCCCCTGGCAGCTTTCCGGCGGCATGCAGCAGCGCGCCAATGTCTGCCGCTCCATCATCCACGAGCCGCGCCTGCTGATGCTGGACGAGCCGTTCGGCGCGCTGGACGCCTTCACCCGCGAGGAATTGTGGGGCGTGATGCAGGCCCTGTGGCTGGAAAAGCGCTTCACCGCCATCCTGATCACCCACGACCTGCGCGAGGCGGTGTATCTGGCCGACCGCGTCTTCGTGATGAGCAAGCGGCCGGGCCGCATCATCATGAGCAAGGCCGTCGACATCCCGCGGCCGCGCAGCCTGGAAACCACCTTCGAGCCGCATTTTGGCGAAATCGTGCACGAACTGCGCGAACATATCCATTCGGTGAGGGAATCGTGATGAACGAGAAGGCACTCATCCGCGCGATGCCCTGGCTGGTAACCATCGGCCTGTTCGTGATCTGGGAAGCGCTGTGCATCGCCACCGGCGTGGAGCCCTTCATCCTGCCCCGCCCGACCGTCGTATTCGCCTCCATGGTGCAGTTCGGTCCGCAGATCCTGCATCACTCGCTGCAAACCCTGTTCACCACCACGGCCGGCTTCGCGCTCGGGGTGGTGGGCGGCGCGCTGCTCGGCATCTTCATCGGCGCCTCCCGGCTGGTCTATGTCGGCCTGTATCCGGTGCTGGTCGGCTTCAACTCGATTCCGAAGGTGGCGATCGTGCCGGTGCTGGTGATCTGGTTCGGCATCGGCACCATCCCGGCCATCATCACCGCCTTTGTCATCTCGTTCTTTCCCATCGTGGTGAACGTGGCGACCGGACTTGCCACCATTGAGCCGGAACTGCGCGACGTGCTGCGCTCGCTGGGCGCCACAAAGACGGAAATCCTGACCAAGATTGGACTTCCGCGCGCCATGCCCTATCTGTTCGCTTCGCTGAAGATCGCCATCACGCTGGCCTTCGTCGGCTCGGTGATCGCCGAGACGGTGGCGTCCAACGAGGGCATCGGATACCTGATGCTGTCGGCTTCTTCGAGCTATAATGTGCCGCTGGTTTTCGCCGGTCTGGTCGTCGTCGCCGTGATGGGCGTTCTGATGTATGCCGTGGCGGTGTGGTTCGAGCGGCGCATGACCGGCTGGGCGTTCCGCGGCAGCGACCTGATGAGCTGACCGCCCCCGGGTATCCGCGGGGCAGCATTCCGGAGGCAGCATGTCCGAACCGACCCGGTTCGTATCGCGCGGCCAGGTGATGGTGGTGGGGCCGGATGTGCCCCACACCATGACGGTGCTGGAGTATCTGCGTTTATGCCTGCGCCGCACCGGTTCCAAGGAAGGCTGCGCCGAGGGCGATTGCGGCGCCTGCACCGTGGTGATCGGCGAACTCTCCGACAACGGTCGCCTGCGCTACCGTGCGGTGAATGCCTGCATCCTGTTCCTGCACCAGATTGACGGCAAGGCGCTGTTCACCGTTGACGATCTGGCCGACGAGCATGGCCGCCTGCATCCGGTGCAGCAGGCCATGGTCGATGCCCATGCCTCGCAATGCGGTTTCTGCACGCCGGGCTTCGTGATGTCGCTGTTCGCCTATTTCCGCGGTCACGACAAAGCCGATGACGGGAGCCTGAAGGATAGCCTGGCTGGGAATCTCTGCCGCTGCACCGGCTATCGCCCGATCCTGGAGGCCGGCCATCGCATGTTCGATGACGGCCGGGACGACCGTTTCGCGCGGGAAGAGGCCGCGCTGGCGGCGCAACTTCGCGAGCTGGCGCAAAACCGCCACCGCATGCTGCGGCATTCCACGCCCGAGGGCGACTTCATCGCCCCGCGCAACACGGCAGAACTGGCCGAGACGCTGAACGCCCTGCCGGCAGGGGAAAGCTGGCTGCTGGCCGGCGGCACCGATGTGGGCCTGTGGGTAACCAAGCAGGGCCGCGTGCCGCGCAGCATCGTTTATCTGGGCGGCATTGCCGACCTGAAGCGCATCGACGAGCGCGCGGATGAAACCGAGATCGGCGCCGCCGTCACCTATTCCGATGCCTTTGACGCCATCACGCGGCTGCATCCGGCCTTCGCCCGCATGGTGCGGCGGCTGGGCTCCACCCAGATTCGCAATTCCGGCACGCTGGGCGGCAACATCGCCAATGGCAGCCCGATCGGCGACAGCATGCCGGTTCTGATCGCGCTGGGCGCGACGCTGAAACTGCAGAGCAGCAACGGCATCCGGAGCATGCCGCTGGAGGAATTCTTCATCGGATATCGCAAAACGGCACTGCGGCCGGGCGAGTTTGTCGCCAGCGTGACGGTGAAAAAGCCCGGACCGCAGAGCCATGTCGGCATCTACAAGCTCTCGAAACGGTTCGACCAGGATATTTCTGCCGTTCTGGCCGCTTTTCATGTGGTGCTGGATGCGGGCACGGTGAAATCGGCACGGCTGGCCTATGGCGGCATGGCCGGCATTCCGGCCCGCGCCAGGCAGGCCGAAGCAGCACTGGCCGGCAAACCCTTCACAGCCGAAGGCATTGCGCCCGCCTTGGCCGCACTGGCCGTCGACTTCACGCCGATGAGCGACATGCGCGCCTCGGCCGCCTATCGCCTGCTGGCAGCGCAGAACCTGCTGCGCAAGTTCTGCGTGGAAGTGAATACCGGTACATCCATCGGCGTGGAGGCGGCGGAATGACGTCGGTCGTCCACAAGCCGATCAGGCACGACAGCGCGGCCAAGCATGTGGCCGGCACGGCGCGCTACATCGACGACCTGCCTGAGCCCGAGGGCCTGCTGCATGCCGCGCTGTGCTTAAGCGACCGGGCCCATGCGAAGATCCTGAGCATCGACCTGTCCGCCGCGCTGGCCCTGCCCGGCGTGGCGGCCGCCATCACCGTGCAGGACGTGCCCGGCGATCCTGATATCGCCCCGGTCATCAAGGGCGAGCCGGTGCTGGCGAAAGGCGTGGTGGAGTTCCATGGCCAGCCGGTGGCGGCGATCGCGGCCACCGATCTTGCCACCGCGCGGCGCGCGGCGCGGCTCGTGCGCGTGACCTATGAAGACCTGCCGGCGATTTTGAGCATAGAAGAGGCGCTGGATAAACAGAGCCTGCTGATGCCGCCGCTGGGGCTGAAGCGCGGCGATGCAGCCGGTGCCATCGCCAGGGCGCCGCATAAACTGTCGGGCGAATTGCGCCTGGGCGGGCAGGACCATTTCTACCTGGAAGGCCAGGTCAGCATCGCCGAGCCGCGCGAAGACGGCGACATGATGATGCGCTGCTCGACGCAGCATCCATCGGAGGTGCAGAAACTGGTGGCCCGCGTGCTGGGCCGGCCGATGCATGCGGTGACGGTGGAGTGCCGGCGCATGGGCGGCGGCTTCGGCGGCAAGGAAACCCAGGCCGCGCAATTCGCCTGCATCGCCGCCCTGCTGGCGCTCCGGACCGGTCGGCCGGTGAAGCTGCGGCTCGACCGCGACGAGGACATGATCACCACCGGCAAGCGGCACGATTTCCTCGTCCGCTACGACGTGGGATTCGACGATGCCGGCCGCATCCTGGGCTATGACCTGATGCTGGCGGCACGCGGCGGCTGGGCGGCAGACCTGACCGGAGCCATCGTCGACCGCGCCGTGTTCCATGCCGATTCCAGCTATTACCTGCCGGACGTGACCATCACCGGCTATGGCTGCAAGACCAATACGGTCTCAAACACCGCCTTCCGCGGCTTCGGCGGACCGCAGGGCATGGCGGCGACGGAATACGTGATCGACGAGATCGCGCGACATCTGGACCGCGATCCGCTGGAGGTGCGGCTGGCCAACCTGTATGGCCGCGACGACCGCAACGTCACGCCGTATTTC
This sequence comes from Ferrovibrio sp., assembly GCF_046297895.1. Lineage (GTDB taxonomy): Bacteria > Pseudomonadota > Alphaproteobacteria > Ferrovibrionales > Ferrovibrionaceae > Ferrovibrio. Next base: position 33,360 of record NZ_JBKBHC010000010.1, read on the forward strand.
CAGACCATCCGCGACAACATCCTGCCCGAACTGTTCGACGAAATTCTGGCCAGCAGCGACTACAAGAAGCGTCGTCAGGAGATCGACACCTTCAACGCGCAGAGCCCGCATGTGAAGAAGGGGCTGGCGATCACGCCGGTGAAGTTCGGCATTTCCTTCACCACCACCTTCCTCAACCAAGCCGGCGCCCTGGTGCTGATCTACGAGGATGGTTCCGTGCAGATCAACCACGGCGGCACCGAGATGGGCCAGGGCCTGTATGTGAAGGTGGCGCAGGTGGTGGCCGAAACGCTGGGCGTGGCGCTGGACAAAATCCGTATTACCGCGACGCGCACCGACAAGGTGCCCAACACCTCGGCCACGGCAGCCTCGTCGGGCGCCGACCTGAACGGCAAGGCGGCGGAACATGCCGCGCTGGACCTGCGCGGCCGCCTGGCGCAGGTGGCGGCGCCTTTGCTGGGCGTGCCGGCGGAGCAGATCGTCTTCAGGGATGACATGGTCAGCGGTGGCGGCAAGGCACTGCCGTTCGCCGAGGTGGCACACAAGGCCTGGCTGGCGCGCGTGTCGCTGGCGGCATCAGGTTTCTATGCCACGCCGGACATCCATTTCGACCGTGCCAGCGGCCGTGGCAATCCCTTCTATTATTTCGCCTATGGCGTGGCGGCGACCGAGGCCATCGTGGACTGCTTCACCGGCGAATACCGCTTCACCCGCGCCGACCTGCTGCATGATTGCGGCAACTCGCTCAATCCCGCCATCGACCTGGGCCAGGTGGAAGGCGGCTATGTGCAGGGGCTGGGCTGGCTGACCATGGAGGAACTGTGGTGGGACGACAGGGGCCGCCTGCGCACCCATGCCCCCAGCACTTACAAGATCCCGACCGCGCGCGATCTGCCGGCCGATTTCCGCGTCAAACTGGTGCATGGCCGCGCCAATCCGGCCCAGACGGTCTATCGCTCGAAGGCCGTGGGCGAGCCGCCCTTCATGCTGGCGATCTCGGGCTGGCTGGCGCTGAAGGATGCGATTGCGGCCGCCGCCGGAACAAGCCTTGTGCATCTGGATGCGCCGGCCACGCCGGAACGTGTGCTGCTGGCGATTGAAGCCGCAAAACGGCAGGCGAAAGCCCCAACGACAATGGCGGCGAAATGACCTCGTTCTGGCTGAATGCCCTGACCGATCTGGATGCGCGCGGCATTCCCGCCGTACTGATCACCGTGGCCGCCACCGAGGGTTCGGCGCCGCGCGAGGCCGGCACCAAGATGGTGGTGACGCCCGACGAGGCCATCGGCACCATCGGCGGCGGCACCCTGGAATTTCGCGCCATCGACATCGCGCGCCAGATGCTGGCCGGCAAGCAGGCGCCGAGCTTACGCAAATTCCCGCTCGGCCCTTCGATGGGGCAATGCTGCGGCGGCACCGTAACGCTTCTGTTCGAGCCGCAGCGGCCGGACCTGTTCACCGTCGCCCTGTTCGGCGCCGGCCATGTGGGCAAGGCCATGGTGCAGGTGCTCTCGGCCCTGCCCTGCAAAATCCGCTGGTTCGACCCGCGACCCGATGCTTTCCCCGATCACGTGCCGCCCGGCGTGGAGATCGAAATCACCAACGCACCGGAACGCGAGGTGACGAGCCTGCCCGACAATGCCTGGCTGCTGATCATGAGCCACAGCCATGCGCTCGACCTTGGCATCGCGGCCAAGGCATTGCAGGAAAGCCGTTTCAGCTTCGTCGGCCTGATCGGATCGGAGACCAAGCGCGCGCGTTTCGTGAAGCGCTTTCGCGAAGTGGGCCTGAGCGACGAACAGATCGCCCGCCTGACCTGCCCCATCGGCATCGACGGGATTTCCGGCAAGCATCCGGGCGAAATCGCGATCGCCACGGCGGCGCAGATCCTGAAACTGCGCGAGGCGCAGAAACGGACCTTGCGCGTGGTGGACGAAAGCGCGGCCTGACCCGGCCTACAGCCCCAGGATCTTGAGCTGTTCCTCCAGCTCTGGATTCGACATCGGATAATCGGTGCCGTTGCGGGCGTTCAGCATCATGCGCGGCGGCACGCGGGCGATGTCGCGCTGGACCATAACGGCCGTGCGCATGCTGAACTTGGCGCGCCAGACCAGCGCGGTGATCAGGCGGCCGTTGCGCGCCTCCATCGCCTTCTGGATCACCGACAACGGGATGCGCCCGTTCTGCACCAGGGCCTGCAGCACGAAATTGCGGTCGTTGCGCTCGATGGCCTCCTGCACCGCGTCGTTGTCGAGCTTGCGGTCCTTGATCAGCTTTTTCACCTTTGCCTCGGCCTCGGCCATCGGCGTATGCGATTCCTGCTCGTCCTTTTCCGCCGCTTCTTCCTCGGCATCACCATCGAGTTTCACATCAAGACGGCGTTCCATCACCTGCCGCACCTCGGCCAGGGCATCGGCGGGCAGATCCTTGCGGTCGGCCAGAAGTTTCAGCAGCGAGGCGGCAACGAAGCCGGCGATGCGTTTGGCCGCCTTGCCCGGCAGGTTGGGGCGATGCACCAGCGGCTCGTGCCAGACCTCGTTGCTCGGCGCAGCATCCAGGATCAGGTCGAGGGTTTCCTCGCGGATCTGCGCCGAATCGTTGGCCAGCAGGGAGGCCACCGCCGAAACATCGCGGGTGGCGGCGATGGCATCCGACACGCCGGGCGACAGGCCGACGCGGCGGGCAATGGCGGTGAGCGCACCCGACTGGGCTGAGCTGGCAACGATCTCGCGCAGATCGTCGTCGGTCAGCAGCGGCGAGAATTGCAGCACCGGCGCCGAGACGATCAGTTCGACATCCAGCGCCAGCTGCTTGACCAGATGATGCGGCACGTTGCTGGCGGATTTCAACGCCTCGGACAGCGCCGCGCGGATGCGGGTCAGTTCGTCCTGTGCCAGCAATTCCAGGGTCTGGATCGCCATCTCGCGCGCCTTGCTGGCTTCATCCGCCGGCATGTCGGGCAGCAGACGGGCCACCTTCTCGGCCAGGCGGCGACGCACTTCCTCGGAGGCGTCATTGGCCAGCAGCAGATAGGCATGGGCCGGGGTTGCCTCGTTCTCGGCAATGGCGCGACGGACCTCCTCGGCCTCGTCGACCGCCAGGTAATAGAGGATTTCCGGCTGGGTATCGGCGCGCTTCGCCAGTTTCAGGCGCACGGCCGGGTCTTGCGATGCCGCCAGCGCCTTGGCCTTTTCGTAATCCATGTCGTTGGCCATCACGCCGCGACCTCGCCTTCAGCATCGGGCGGCGCGGCGATGTGGCTGCGTCCCTTGCCGCCCTTCTTGGCGGCGTACATCGCTTCGTCAGCCCGCGCAATCAGCGACTCGGCGCCTTCCTGCTCGTCGAGGCGGGAAAACACGATGCCGATGGAATAGCCGAGCGGAAAACCTTCGACGCCATACCGGCTGTTGATCTCGCGTGCCGCTTCGTGCAGGCGGGCGGCGATTGACTCCGCCGCCGCGCGGTCGCTTTCCTCCAGCCAGAGCAGGAATTCATCGCCGCCGATGCGCGAGGCCAGATCGACGGCACGCAGCATGCGCTTCGCCGCCTCGGCCACGGCCTTGAGCACCTCGTCACCGGCCTGGTGGCCGCGCACGTCGTTCACCTTCTTGAAGTTGTCGAGATCGAAATAGATCAGGGTGCCGCGCAGCTTGTTGCGGAAATGCCGCGGCAGGCGCTTGTCGAGTTCAGCCAGGAAGGCACGGCGATTGAGCAGGCCGGTCAGGCCGTCGGTATTGGCCAGGCGGTTGAGCTGCTTGTGGGCGCGGCGCAGGGCATCGACGCGCTCGCGCGCCTCGGTCACGTCGCGCGCCACGCCGCGCACGCCGAGCCAGGCGCCCCTGGTATCACGCACCGGCAGGCACGACACCTCGAAACAGCCGACCGAACCGTCCTTCCGGCGCAGGAAGATTTCGGCGGCTTCCATCGGCAGCGCCGCCTCAAAGGGCAGCGCCGCCGGCCGCGGCGTGTCGGGCGTGTCCTCGGCCAGCAGGTTGCGTGCCAGCGTGCCTTCCAGTTCCCGCGCGCTGAACCCCAGCGCGCCGCGCGGCGAGACGAAGCCGAATGTGCCGTCGGCCTTGGTCTCCCAGGCGAAATCGGTGGAGCAGGTGACCAGATCCTTGAAGAGCTGGCGCGACTGCATCAGCGCCTGGGTCAGGTTGCGCTCCAGCGTGCCGTCGCGGCCGAGCAGCAGCAGGCGGCGGCCGGCATGCCCGTCGCCATAGGCGATCAGCGTGAGCTGCCAGGCCGTGCCGCCGCGCGGGCCGGGCAGGTCGGCGCGGTCCTGCCGCGTCCTGCCATCCTGCAGGGCAGCATCGATGCTCGCCGCCAGAGCCGGCAGGCGCCCCGCGCCCAGTTCGGCCAGCAGGGTATCGGCCGCCGGATTGGCCAGCAGCACGCCGCCTTCGCCATCGAACAGAACAGCCGGGCCGGGGAAGGCCGGCACCAGCGCTTCCGGCGCCAGACCGGAACCGCCGCCCGCCTGCGTTGCTGTTGCGCTGTCGGGCAACCGCCCCTCCCTGCCGCCGTGAACCGAAGGAGCCTTCTCGGGCCCCGAATGCTCGCCATTCTAGCCAGAAGCCCCTATGGTGCGAAACCGTGATCAGACCGCCCTCCCTGCCGCTTGCCGATGCCGGCGCCGCCCCCGTCCCGCCGCTGCGCGATGCCGAGCTGGCGCGTGCCGAGACCTGGATCTTCGACCTCGACAACACGCTGTATCCGGCCGAATGCAACCTGTTCGCCCAGATCGACCAGCGCATGGGCGCCTTCATCGGCGAACTGTTCGGCGTCGACCCCATCGAGGCGAAACGGCGGCAGAAGGGCTTCTTCCAGGCCCATGGCACCACCCTGCGCGGCCTGATGGTCGAGCATGGCGTCGATCCGCAGGCCTTTCTGGATTACGTGCACGACATCGACGTATCGGTGGTGTCCCCGCTGCCGCATCTGGCGGCGGCGCTGGACCGCCTGCCCGGCCGCAAGCTGATCTACACCAACGGCACCGTGGCCCATGCCGGCCGCGTGCTGGACCGGCTGGGCATCGCCGACCGTTTCGAGGGTGTGTTCGACATCGTGGCATCGGCCTACCTGCCCAAACCGCAGGAATCGCCCTACCGCCAGATGGTGCAGCATTACGGCATCGCGCCGCATCGCAGCGTCATGGTGGAAGACATGGCCCGCAACCTGAAGCCGGCAGCCGGCCTCGGCATGACCACCATCTGGGTTCCCACCGCCTCGGCCTGGGCCCAGCCCGATCCGGACGACGACCATATTCACCATGTGGCGAGCGACCTGCCGGCCTTTCTGGCCGCCCTGCCCCTGGATTAACCGGAGGACTGGGCAAGGCATCGGGCGGGCCGGAATCGGCCCGGCCGGCGGGCCTGACAGGCGTTGACTCAAGTGGCCCGGCCGCTATTGTCTCGCGGCTTTTCCGGCTTTCACTACGAGGATATCCCGATGACCGACGCCACGCTCAAGGCCCAGCTGCAGCCCGTGATCGATGCCGCCTGGGAAACCCGCGACCAGGTCAATTTCCAGACCAAGGGCGAGGTGCGCGACGCGGTGGAAGCCACGCTGAACGCGCTGGACGAGGGCAAGCTGCGCGTGGCCGAGAAGGTCGGCGGCAAGTGGGAGGTGAACCAGTGGGCCAAGAAGGCCGTACTGCTCAGCTTCCGCCTGACCGACAACATGTTGATCTCGGATGCGCCGGGCGGCGCGCACTGGTTCGACAAGGTGCCGTCGAAATTCGCCGGCTGGAGCGAGCAGCGTTTCCGCGGCGCCGGTTTCCGCGCCGTGCCGGGCGCCGTGGTGCGGCGCGCCGCCTATATCGCACCGGGCGTGGTGCTGATGCCCAGCTTTGTGAACCTGGGCGCCTATGTCGACAGCGGCACCATGGTCGATACCTGGGCCACCGTGGGCTCCTGCGCCCAGATCGGCAAGAACGTGCATCTTTCCGGCGGCGCCGGCATCGGCGGCGTGCTGGAGCCTTTGCAGGCCAATCCGGTGATCATCGAGGATAACTGCTTCATCGGCGCGCGCGCCGAGGTAGCCGAGGGCGTGATCGTCGAGGAGGGCTCGGTGCTGTCGATGGGCGTGTATCTCGGCGCCTCGACCAAGATCATCGATCGCGCCACCGGCGAGGTGTTCCAGGGCCGCGTGCCGGCCTATTCGGTGGTGGTGTCGGGCAGCCTGCCGGGCAAGCCGCTGCCCAACGGCCAGCCGGGCCCGTCGCTGTATTGCGCGGTGATCGTCAAGCGCGTGGATGCGCAGACCCGTTCGAAGACGTCGATCAACGAGCTCCTGCGCGACTGATCACGCTTCGTTAACGGAGCACGGCAAAACTGGCCCGAATCAGCGAGCCATACCATGCCAGCAGATCGCCGCATCGATCCGAAAACCTTCCGCAGCGCGACCATCCTGGTGGCCGAGGGCAATCGCGCCCTGCGCCATGCCCTGCGCAATGTGCTGCTGGGCATGGGGTTTCCCACCATCATGCTGACCGGCAATTCCGCCGAGACGATGCGCCAGCTCATGCTGGACCCGCCCAGCGTGCTGCTGCTGGACCACAAGCTGCCCGGCGCGGACGGCCTGATGCTGGTGCGGCGGCTGCGTCGCGATACCGGCGATATGGGCCGGATGCCGATCATCCTGATGGCCGAGACGCCGGATGCCGCCCTGGTGCTGGCCGCGCGCGATGCCGGGGTCAGTGAAATCGTGATCAAGCCGCCGGCCGTCGAGGCTCTGGTGGTGCGGCTGATGTCGGTGCTGAAAGCACCGCGTCCTTTCGTGCGGGTCAGCAGCTTCATCGGCCCCGACCGCCGCCGGCTGGGCGACCGCCGCCGCGGCGCCGACCGCAGGTTCATCGAGCTGGAGCCGGAGGACATCTCGGGTTCCGACCGCCGCCAGCGCTCGACCCGTCGCAGCGGCCGCGACCGCCGCGGCAAGGCCAAGCCTGCCTAGCGCAGCGAAGCGGCCCGGACAAAAGAAAGGCCGGTCGGGCGGGGTGTCCGATCCGGCCGGGCGCGAGACGGCGCCGAGATGCCACCAGCCTAGCCCGGCGGCATGACTGGGCCATGACAACCGCCGCGCGTCACCCGTCGCCTTAGAGCGGATGCCCAGGCAGCACTGGCGCCGGCCAGAACCGCCGGGCAATATCGCGGCAGGCAATATCGGCTCGCGGCATTTTGTACGCTTGCATTACTATTGTTCCTCGCTACAATCCGGCGTCATAACAAGCCGCGGCCCAGACGCCCGACGGCCAGGGAGGAACAGCAGCCGTGCCGGCATCCGTCCGCAACGGAACCGCAAGCGAAATGCGCAAGGGCGAGATGCGCAAGCCGGACTTGCGCAAGGCCGACCGGCGCAGCCCTGCCCCGGTCCATTACGGCACCCTGCCCAACCATGTCGGCTATCTGTTGCGCCTGGCCCAGTTGCGGGTCTGGGAGGATTTCTACGCCCGCATCGGCCCCACCGGGGTGAGCCCGGCGCTGTTTTCCGCACTGATGCTGATCGAGCACAATCCAGGCCTGCAGCAGAGCCGGCTGGGTGAAGCTTTGGGCGTGGCGCGCTCGGGCGCCATGGCGATGGTGGATCGGCTGGAGCGGCTGGGCCTGGTGGAGCGGCGTGCCGATCCCCATGACCGTCGCGCCTACGGGCTGTTCCTCACCGCGCCCGGCGAACGCCAGATGGCGGAACTAATCGAGCGCGTGAAAAGCCACGACAAACTGATCAACCAGGTGCTGAGCCAGCAGGAACACGACACGTTGATGCGCCTGCTGCGCAAATTCATCGCCGCGCCGGCGCTCACCGGCGAGGCCCATTCCGCGCCGGACAACGATCCGGTAGCGTCGCGTACCAAGCGCGCCGGCCAAACCGGGCGGCGGCAGACCATCTCTAGGGAGGACAGACCATGAGCAGCAAGATTACCCGCCGTCAGTTTGCCGCTTCGGCGGCCGCGGGCGCCGCCATCGTGGCCGGCGCTTCGCCGTTCAACATCGTGCGCGCCCAGCCCAAGGCGCTCAAAATCGGCTCGATCCATCCGCGGTCGGGCTTCCAGGCCCAGCTTGGCATCGCCTGCCAGCGCGGCATCGACATCGCGCCGCGCGTGCTCAAGCAGCTTGGCATCGCCGCCGAAGTCGAGATCATGAATGCCGACACCGAGTCGAACGTCGATATCGCCCGCTCGCGTGCCGAGAAGCTGATCAACGACGGCGCCAACGTGCTGATCGGCGCCTTCGATTCCGGCCAGTCGGCCGCCATCGCCCAGGTCGCCGAACAGAAGGGCGTGCCCTACATCATCAACGTGGCTGCCGCGCCGCAGATCACCGAACAGGGCTACAAGTTCGTGTTCCGCAACTTCCCGACCGCGCCCATGCTGGTCGGCGACGGCCTGAACCTGATGAAGGGCGTGTTCGAGAAGAGCGGCATTACGCCGAAGACCGCCGTGTTCATGCATGTGAACGACACCTTCGGCCAGGCCATGGCCGGCGCGATCAAGGCGATGGCCCCGCGCTTCAACCTGCCGTTCCAGATCGTCGAGACCATCGCCTACGACCCGCAGGCGAAGGATCTGTCGGTTGAAATCGCCAAGGCAAAGGCCACCGGTGCTGACATGGTGATGCCGGTGACGCGCCTGAACGACGCCATCCTGATGGTGCGCGAGATGGTGAAACAGCGCTGGGAACCGAAGATCGTGATGAGCCCCGGCGCGCCGGGCTTCTACGAGAACCAGTTCTACAAGACGCTGGGCAAGTTCTCGAATTACATGATCACCAACGTGCCGTGGTACAATCCGCGTTCTTCGATCACCCAGAAGCTGCTCGACGAGTTCACCAAGTCCTACAAGGGCGAACTGTTCGAGCTCAATGTCGGCTTCTCGTTCGAGGCCGTCATGGTGGCGGTCGATGCCTTCAACCGGGCCAAGAGCACGGACGGCAAGACCCTGGCCGACGCGATCCGCCAGACCAAGATCGACAACCACGTCATGGCCGGCGGCACCCTGCAGTTCGACGCCAAGGGCCAGAACGTCAACATCAAGTCGGTGACGCTGCAGAACCTGGACCAGCGGCCGAAGGTGGTGCTGCCGCTCGACATCGCAGAGGACAACCTGCTGCTGCCGATGCCGAGCTGGAGCAAGCGCTAACCCGAACCCGACCACACGCACCGCAAAGACGCCATGCCAACAGAACTTGTATTCACCGTCGCGCTTCAGGGCATCCTGACCGGCCTGGTCTATGGCCTGATGGCGCTTGGCCTGTCGGTCATTTTCGGCGTGGTGCGTGTGGTCAACTTCGCCCATGGCGAGATGATGACGATCGCCTCCTACGGGGCGATCGTCGCCTTCGCTGCCTGGCATATCGATCCGCTGGTGGCGATGGTGCCCATCGCGGTGATCCTGTTCGCCATCGGCTATGCCATGCAGGCCCTGTTGATCAATCCCTTCATCAACCGGCCGGAGCACAGCCAGTTCATCCTGCTGGCCGCCGTGGCGATCATAATGGTGAACGGGCTGCTGATGATCTTCGGGCCCGATGCCCGTAACGTGCTGGTGGACTATTCGCTCGATTCCATCGAGATCGGGCCGCTGCTGGTCGACAAGGTGCGGGTGATCACCGCCGCCATGGCACTGACCATCACCGCCGCCCTGTTCGCGTTTTTCAAGCTGAGCCATACCGGCAAGGCGATCCGCGCCTGCGCCGACAACCACATGGGCGCCCTGGTGGTGGGCCTGAATGTCAAGCAGCTCTACGCACTGACCTTCGGCATCGGTTCGGCCTGCGTCGGCGCCGCCGGCGCCATGATGACCCTGCTGATCGACACCACGCCGAATATCGGCCCGGTCTTCACGCTGCAGGCTTTCGTCATCGTGATCATCGGCGGCCTGGGCTCGATGCCCGGCGCGCTGCTGGGCGGCGTGCTGATCGGTCTGTCGGAAGCGATGTCGGGCCTGTTCTTCGCCCCTTCGGCCAAGACCATGTTCGGCGTCGCCATCCTGATCCTTGTCCTTCTGTTCCGGCCGCAGGGCCTGCTGGGGCGTAAAGCATGATTTCCCGTATGCTCGACGGCGTGCCACGGCGCGCCCTGATCCTGCTCGGCCTGTTGCTGGCCGGCTTGCTGGTCGCTCCGCTGGTGGTGGATGCCTATATCCTCTCGATCCTGATCCTGGTGCTGTATTTCGCCTATACCGGCCAGGCCTGGAACGTGATGATGGGTTTCGCCGGCCAGCTCAGCCTGGGCCATTCGCTGTATGTCGGCATCGCCGCCTATACCGCTGCGGCGCTGTATGTTCATTTCGGCATCGGGCCGTGGCTCGGGATTTTCCCCGCCATCGCCATCTCGATGGCCGCCGGCCTGGTGATCGGTTTTCTCGCCTTCCGCTTCGGCATCAGCGGCGTGTATTTCGCCCTGCTGACCATCGCCTTTGCCGAATTCACCCGCGTCGGCTTCGATCATTTCACCTGGGTGAACGGCTCGGGCGGTTTCTTCCTGCCGGTGACGCAACAGGCGGCCAACGATCCGCTCAACCTGCGCGGCTCGCCCACCATGTTCTACTACATCCTGCTGGCCATCACGGTTCTGGCCTTCCTGCTCTGCCGCTGGCTGCTGACCGGCCGCATCGGCTATTACTGGCTGGCGATCCGCGAAGAGCCCGAAGCGGCCCAGACGCTGGGCATCAACGTGTTCCGCTACAAGATGATCGCAGTGGCGATCTCGTCCGGCATGACCGCCCTGAGCGGCGTGTTCTTCGCCTTCTACTACAACAACCTGTTCCCCGAGCAGATCTTCAGCATGGCGCGGTCGATCGAACTGATTCTCGGACCGATCATCGGCGGCGTCGGCTCGCTGTTCGGCCCGATCCTGGGCGCTTTCGTGCTGACCGCGCTGGCCGAAGCCGTTACCGAGATCATGCATGCGCTGGGTTATGAAATTCCCGGCATCAAGCAGGTATTCTACGGCATCTGTCTGCTGGTGGTGATCATCTACCTGCCGCACGGCATCTGGCCGCCGCTGCGCAAGCGGCTGGGCCTGGAGGACCGGTCATGAGCGCCGCTCCCCTGCTGGCCGTCGACGGCATCTCGAAAAGCTTCCGCGGCCTGCGCGCGGTGAGCCAGGCTTCGCTGACCGTGCCGCAGGGTGGCATCGTCAGCCTGATCGGCCCGAACGGCGCCGGCAAGACCACCTGCTTCAACATGATCGCCGGGGTGTTCCGCCCCGACGAGGGCGGCATCACCTTCGACGGCCGCCGCATCGACGGCCTGCGACCCGACCAGATCTGCCATGCCGGCATCGGCCGCACCTTCCAGATCGTGAAGCCATTCAAGGACCTGACTGCTCTTGAAAACGTGATCGTCGGCGCCCTGCGGGCCGAAAAGGACGTGCGGCTGGCGCGCCGGAAATCCGAGGCCGTGCTGGACCAGCTCGGCATGCTGGACAAGCGCAACCAGCCGGCTGCGCAGCTCACGCTGCCCGAGCGCAAGCGGCTGGAAGTGGCCCGCGCGCTGGCCACCGAACCCAAGCTTCTGCTGCTGGACGAGGTGATGGCCGGCCTGCGCCCGACCGAGACCGACCAGATGGTGGCGGTGTTCCGCGACCTGAACCGGAAACACGGTATGACCATCCTGCTGATCGAACATGTGATGCGCGCGGTGATGGCTTTGTCGCAGCAGGTGGTGGTGCTGCATTACGGCCAGGTGATCGCCGGCGGCGCGCCGGAGGACGTGGTGCGCGACCCCGCCGTGCTGGAATGCTATCTCGGCGAGGAGGTGGAAGCATGAGCCTCGCCATCGAAAACCTGGACGTGTTCTACGGCGATGCCCAGGCGCTGGACGGCGTGTCGCTGCGCGTGCCGAAGGGCAGCATCGTCGCCATCATCGGCGCCAATGGCGCCGGCAAGTCCACCCTGATCCGCACCATCGCGGGCATCGAGAAGCCGCGCGGCGGCAGCATCCGCTTCGGCGAGGCCGAGATCGCCGGCCTGCCGAGCCACAAGGTGTGCAACCTCGGCATCGGCCAGGTGGCCGAGGGCCGACAGGTGTTTCCCAGCCTGACCGTGCTGGAGAACCTGCAGATGGGCGCCATGCTGGCGCGCGCCCGGGCGAAGGAAAAGGCCACGCTGGACGAGGTGTTCACGCTGTTCCCGCGCCTGGCCGAGCGGCGCAATCAGCTTTCGGGCACCATGTCGGGCGGCGAGCAGCAGATGCTGGCCATCGGCCGCTGCCTGATGGGCCAGCCGGAGCTGATCATGTTCGACGAGCCCTCGCTGGGGCTGGCGCCGGCGATCGTGCAGGAGGTGTTCCATATCATCAAGCTGCTACATCAGCGCGGCCTGACCGTGATTCTGGTGGAGCAGAACGTGGCGGTGTCGCTGAAGCTGGCCGATCAGGCCTATGTGCTGGAGAACGGCCGTATCGTGATGGAAGGCACCGGCGAGGCACTGCTGCATGACGACCGCGTGCGCCAGGCCTATATGGGGCTGTAGCCCGAAGGACAACCGGCAACGAAAAAGGCCACCTCGCGGTGGCCTTTTCATTTTCCGGTATGGGCCGCGCGCTTACGCCAGGTTGGCGAAGAAGTCGTTGCCCTTGTCGTCGACGATTATGAAGGCGGGGAAATTCTCCACCTCGATCTTCCACACCGCTTCCATGCCGAGTTCCGGATACTCGTGCTGCTCGACCTTCTTGATGCAGTTCTTGGCCAGGATCGCGGCCGGGCCGCCGATCGAGCCGAGATAGAAGCCGCCGTATTTCTTGCAGGCCTCGGTCACCTGCTTGGAGCGGTTGCCCTTGGCCAGGCTGATGAAGCCGCCGCCGTTTTCCATCAGCAGGCCAACGTAGGAGTCCATGCGGCCGGCCGTGGTGGGGCCGAAGGAGCCCGAGGCCATGCCGTCCGGCGTCTTGGCCGGGCCGGCGTAATAGATCATGTGGTTCTTCACGTAATCGGGCAGGCCCTGGCCCTTCTCGATCCGCTCGGCGAATTTGGCATGGGCCAGGTCGCGCGCGACGATCAGCGTGCCAGTGAGCGACAGGCGGGTCTTGACCGGATACTGCGACAGCAGCTTGCGGATCTCGCTCATCGGCTGGTTGAGATCGACCTTGACCACTTCAGTCGACAGCTTGTCCTCATGCTCGGGCAGGTATTGCGCGGGATTGGTCTCGAGCTGTTCGAGATAAATGCCGTCGCGGGTGATCTTGCCCAGCGCCTGGCGGTCGGCCGAGCAGGAGACCGCGATGCCGATGGGCACGCTGGCACCGTGGCGCGGCAGGCGGATCACGCGCACGTCATGGCAGAAATATTTGCCGCCGAACTGCGCGCCGATGCCGTTGACGCGGGTAAGTTCGAGGATTTTCTGCTCGAACTCGATGTCGCGGAAGGCATGGCCGGTCATGCTGCCCTTGGTGGGCAGGTTGTCGAGATAGCGCGCCGAGGCCAGCTTGGCGGTCTTGAGGTTGAGTTCCGCCGACAGGCCGCCGATCACGATGGCCAGGTGATAGGGCGGACAGGCCGCAGTGCCCAGGGTCTTGATCTGGGTATCGAGGAATTTCAGCAGCGCATCGCCGCGCAGCACCGCCGGCGTCTGCTGGTAGAGATAGGTCTTGTTGGCCGAACCGCCGCCCTTGGCCATGAACAGGAACTTGTAGGCATCGCCATCGGTGGCATAGAGCTCGATCTGCGCCGGCAGGTTGGTGCCGGTATTCTTCTCCTCGAACATGGAGAGCGGCGCAAGCTGGGAATAGCGCAGACTGGTCTCGGTGTAGGTGCGGTAGACGCCGTGGCTGATCGCCTCCTCGTCCTTGCCCGAAGTCCAGACATACTGTCCCTTCTTGCCGATCACGATGGCGGTGCCGGTATCCTGGCAGGAAGGCAGCACCATGCCGGCCGAGATGTTGGCGTTCTTGAGCAGCTCCAACGCCACGAAATGGTCGTTCGGCGAGGCGTCCTTGTCGTCGAGGATGGCGCGCAACTGCGCTAGGTGGCCGGGGCGGAACAGGTGCGCGATGTCGCGCATGGCGGCGAAGGTGAGATCGCTCAGCGCCTTGTCGGAAACCTGCAGCACCTCGCGCCCGCCGGCCTTGATCACCTCGACGCCATCGGAAGACAGCTTGCGGTAGGGTGTCGTGTCGGGACCGAGCGGAAACAGGTCCTCGTAGCGGAACTCGGGCATTCTATTCTCCGGGGCTGCGGATTGGGCCAGCGCGGCGAGCGCCGCGGGTCAGGTCTTTTTCTTGCGGAAGGCATCCAGCGCCACGACATCGCCGGTCTTGCGCTCAGCCGGCGACTCGGCATCCGGGGCGGCGGATGGCGGCGCGGCCTCGGCTTCGCCCACCGGCGCCGGGCTGCTGATCGCCGGGCGGGCCTCGGTGTTGGGCGAAACGCGGAACTGCAGGCCGAACTGGACGCTGGGATCGGCAAACGCCGTGATGGCCGCATAGGGGATCACCAGGCGCTCGGGCACCTTGTTGAAGCTGAGCGTGATCTGGAAGGCGGCCTCGCCCGGTTCCAGGCCCCAATACTGGTGCTGCAACACGATGGTCATCTCTTCCGGATAACGTTCGTGCAGGTAATCGGGCAGTTCGACGCCGGGCTGGTCGGTGCGGAACGTGATGTAGAAATGATGATTGCCGGGCAGGCCGAATTCGGCGACGCGCTTCAGCGCCTCGCGCACGGCGCCGCGCAGGGCAGTTTCCACCAACTGGTTGTAGTCGAGCAGCTTGCCGGCCATGACTAATCTTCTCGGGAACGCATGAGTGGCGGCATTTTACCCTTCCCCCTCCGGGGGTTCAATTCCAAGGCCGCCGCCAAGGGCGGTCTTCCACAGGATTAAGGTCTAACCGCCGGGGATCGAGTGGGGGGCTTCTGTTGCCCGGCGCCCCCCGAGCCGCGCTTACCGATTAGGCAGCGAGTGCAACGCTATTGTCGTTGGCACTTTTGAGGTGACCCGATAACGGCGGTATCATGCCGGGCAAAAACCGGGCCTTTATTGCGCACGTCGAGCCTGATTCGCCCCCAGCATCAGCCCGGCCAATGGGTTAACCGTAAAGGTTAAGGCCGGGCTCATGGTGGAGGCGCCGGGTACTGCCCCCGGGTCCGTTACGCCTATTCCGCACGGCGTTTATCGCCATAGTCGGTTTCCCGACGGGATGAATGTAGGGGTTCGGGAGCGGTTTTTGAAGGGGCAGGGCTTTTTCGGGTCCAGGTCTTTTTGAGACTCGGCCGGCCGGTCTATAACCACCTGCCTTTCGCCCGGCGGCCCGAGTCGCCGGATTTGCCCGCCGGAGAGACCCGCAATGACCATGACGCCGGAACAGGCCGCCGAGATCGCCGCCCTGCGCAGCCAGTCCCAGCCGACCCGCCGCGCCACCGTGCCGGCCCTGGAAGAGATCCTCTACGAGCCGCTCAGCGTGCTGGACCACGGCTTCGTGCGGGTGATCGACTACATGGGCGACGATTCCGCCGTGGTGCAGGCCGCCCGCGTCTCCTACGGCCGCGGCACCAAGAAGGTCAGCGAGGATCGCGGCCTGATCAACTACCTGATGCGCCACCGGCACACCACGCCGTTCGAGATGTGCGAGATCAAATACCATGTGAAGCTGCCGATCTTCGTGGCGCGGCAGTGGATCCGGCATCGCACCGCCAATGTGAACGAATATTCCGCGCGCTATTCGATCCTGGACAACGAGTTCTACATCCCCGCGCCCGACCAGCTGGCGGCGCAGTCCAGTTCGAACCGCCAGGGCCGCGGCGACCTGCTGACCGGGGCGGAAGCCGCCCGCGTGCTGGACCTGCTGAAGCGCGACGCAATGCAGTCCTATGCCTCGTATGAGGAAATGCTGAATGAACGGCCCGATGGTAGCAAACGCGACGAAAACCGCGAGGGGCTGGCGCGCGAGCTGGCGCGCATGAACCTGACGCTGAATTTCTATACCCAGTGGTACTGGAAGACAGACCTGCTGAACCTGCTGCATTTCCTGAGCCTGCGCGCCGACAGCCATGCGCAATACGAGATCCGCGTCTATGCCGAGGCGATGCTCGATACCGTGAAGCGCTGGGTGCCGGCCTGTTACGACGCCTTCATGGAATATCGCGTCGGCGGCGCCAGCCTGTCGGCCACCGCGCTGAAAGCAGTGCGTCGCATGCTGGCCGGCGAGACCGTGGATCAGGCCAGCTCCGGCCTGAGCGCGCGGGAATGGCGCGAATTGATGGCGGTGCTGAAGCCCGAAGGCTGATGCCCGGCGGGTCAGCGCGACAGCACTGCCCGGGTCGCCTGACGGCTGATTACCCAGACCACTGCGCCGAACACCGCCGTGCCGGCAAAGGCGATGCTCAAGGAGAGCGGATCGCCGGCCGGAACCAGGGCGTTGACCGCCGATCCCAGCCCGCCGCCCGCCGTTTGCAGAAATCCTGACAGGGCAGCGCCGGCGCCGAGTGTGGCCGGATTCACGCCCACCGCGCCGACCACCGAATTGGGCATCGCCAGCCCCATGCCGACGGCCCAGACCAGGCGCAGCAGGATGATCGCGGTGACGCTGGGTTCGACCAGCCCGACATACAGAGCCATGCCCACGCCGCCGACCAGCGTGCAGATCACGCCGGCATCGATCATGCGCAAAAGGCCGAGCCGGCCGCCGAGCCACGAGGAGAGCAGCGCACCGACGAAGAACCCCGCACTGCCCAGGGCGATCAAAACGCCGTAATTCACCGCGCTCAGTTCCATGGTGCCGATCAGAACGGCCGGGGCGCCGGCGCTGAAACCATGCAGGCCGGCGAAAATGCCCAGGTTCAGCAGACCGAAGGTGAGGAAGGCGCGGTTGGAGAGCAGGAAGCGATAGGCCGCCAGGATGCTGCGCAGCAGGGGGCCGTCCGCAGGCCCGGGGACATGGGTCTCGGGCAGGCGCTGAACCAGCATCAGCAGCACGGCCAGCGTGATGCCGCCGTTGATCCAGAAATTGATCCGCCAGTCCAGATAATGCTCGATCAGGCCGCCCAGCAGGGGGGCGAGAATCGGGGCAAGGGCCAGCGAAGCGGAGATGACCGAGGTCGCCCGCGCCGCCTGCTGACGATCGTAGACATCGTTCACGATCGCGCGACCGGTGGCCATGGCGCTGGCCGCG
Source organism: Ferrovibrio sp. (assembly GCF_046297895.1). Classification (GTDB taxonomy): domain Bacteria; phylum Pseudomonadota; class Alphaproteobacteria; order Ferrovibrionales; family Ferrovibrionaceae; genus Ferrovibrio. The sequence continues at coordinate 50,462 of NZ_JBKBHC010000010.1, forward strand.
CCAAGGCCCTGCATCGCCCGTGCCCATAGCAGCGCCGTCAGGCTTTCCGCCAGTGCGCAGGCGATCGAGCCAAGGACCATGATCACCAGGCCGCCCAACAGCAGGGGCCGGCGACCGTAACGGTCGCTCAACGGGCCGTATACCAGCTGTCCGCCGGCAAAAGTGGCAAAATAGACCGTCAGGGTCAGGGGCAGCACGTCGACCGGAACCTGCAGCCCCTCGCTGATCGCCGGCAGGGACGGCAGATACATGGTCGCCGCCAGAATTCCGTTGGCGAACAGGACCGTAAGCAGAAGCAGGAGCCCCCTTGGGGGTGGCGATTTCGACATGCGAGAAAGGCAGCCAGAGCCAAAGGTAGAATGGGAAGCCTTGCTACCCGCTTTTAAGTGTCACAGGTTGGTTGGCTTCGTCCGGCCACCAGTATATATATGATCGTAAAAGTATTTCCATGATTCTAGCACCTATCGCCCGGGTGGAGGGACGGCGCCCGGGCAGGGGCAAAAAGAATCGCAAGGGGGCTTCGGTTCAGGGAATGTCGGAAAAGATCGACTTCAGTCACATCCGCTTCCTCATCGTGGATTCCAACAAGCTGATGTGTCAGCTGGTGAAGGACATCCTGATGATGCTGGGCTGTCATCAGGTATCGACGGTGCGAGACAGCGAAAAGGCCATCGCCACGCTGCGCTCCGGCGGTTACGACGTTATGATCACCGAATGGAATCTGAAACCGCGCTCGGGCCTTGAACTGCTCGAATGGCTGCGCACCGACGGCACCTCGCCCGATCGGATGATGCCGGTGATCATGCTGACGGCGAATTCGGAAATGGAATACGTCATGGAGTCGCGCGACAAGGGCGTGACCGAGTTCCTCGCCAAACCCTTCACGGCCGACGGCATGTATCGCCGGCTAGTTTCGGTGATTGCGCGGCCGCGCGATTTCGTCAGCGTGCCGGGCTATTTCGGCCCTGACCGGCGCCGCCAGCAGCTCCCCTTCGAGGGCGTTGACCGGCGCCAGAACAAGCCTGACTAAATCGCCGCCATGCGCCGGAAAATTATTCCCAATCGCGGCGACCTCAAGCGCAAGGCCGTCAACTACAAGACCGGCGTCGACCTCAGGCTCGATGAGGAGATGCTGAAGAAGATGGAAGCGCTGGTCGAGAATACCAGCGTGCAGTTCCTTGAGCAGACCGTCGAGACGCTGAAGGGGCTGCGCGAGGCCCTGAGCCGGGCTGCCGCCGACCCCTCGGCACGGCGCGAGGTGCTGGAGCATATCCGCGAGGAGGCTTTCCAGATCAAGGGCATGGGCGGCGTGTTCGGCTATCCGCTGCTGACCGAGTTCGCCAAGTCCCTGCACGATTTCCTGAAGGAACTGGAAGACCTGGACGAATTGCAGCAGGAAATCGTCAGCATCCATGTCGATACCCTCTATGTGGTGATTTCCCACCGCATCAAGGGCTCGGGCGGCGCCCTGGAGGCCCAGCTACGCGCCTCGCTGAGAGCGGCCGTGGACAAGGCCAAGCCCGGCACCAAGGCGGGCTGAACCGGCTTTTTCCCGCCTTTCCGGGTTTGCGGCGGGGCCGGGCGAGACCGTGTTCTGGACACCCCGGCTCCCCCGCCCTATAACCCCCGCATGCACCCGACCATCGCCCTCCCCTTCGTCAAGATGCACGGCCTCGGCAACGATTTCGTCGTGCTGGACGCGCGCGGCCATCCGCTGCCCCTGGACAAGGCGGCGGTGCGCCTGCTGGGCGACCGGCGGCGCGGCGTGGGTTTCGACCAGATGATCACCATCGAACGGTCGGACAAGGCGGATGCCTTCATGCGCATCCACAATGCCGATGGCGGCGAAGTGGAGTCCTGCGGCAACGCGGCGCGCTGCGTAGCCAGCCTGCTGATGCAGGAGAATGGCCGCGATGCGGTCAGCATCGACACCCTGGGCGGCTGGCTGCAGGCACGCGGCAGCGCCAGGGGCCAGATCACCGTGGATATGGGCGAGCCGCGCTTCGACTGGCAGGCCATTCCGCTGGCGCGCGAGATGAATACCCTGCGCATGGATTACAGCTTCGGCGGCTTCAGCCATCCTGGGGCGGTGAATGTCGGCAACCCGCATGTGGTGTTTTTCGTGCCCGATGCGGAAACCGTACCGCTGGCCGAGATCGGCCCGAAGATCGAGCATGACCCGCTGTTCCCCCAGCGCATCAACGTGGAATTCGCCCAGGTGATCGACCGCACCCAGATTCGCATGCGGGTGTGGGAACGCGGCGCTGGCATCACGCGGGCCTGCGGCACCGGTGCCTGTGCCACGTTGGTGGCGGCAGCCCGGCGCGAACTGGTCGAGCGCAAGGCCGAGATCATCCTGGACGGCGGCGTGCTGACCATCGAATGGGCGGCAGATAACCACATCTACATGACCGGCCCGGCCACCGAGGCATTCCGCGGCGAAATCCCGCCCAGCTTCTGGACTGCGGCGGACGCCGCCTGAGGCATGGCGGATAAAACCTCCGTACTGAATTTCGGCTGTCGCCTGAATGCCTATGAGGGCGAGGCGATCCGCGGCCTGCTGGAGCAACTGGGCCGCGACGATGTGGTGGTGGTCAACACCTGCGCGGTGACGGCGGAAGCCGAGAAACAGGCGCGCCAGGCGATCCGGCGGCTGCGACGTGAACGGCCCGATGCCCGCATCGTCGTCACCGGCTGTGCCGCCCAGGTGAATGCCGCGGGCTTTGCCGCCATGGCGGAGGTGGACCATGTGATCGGCAACCGCGAGAAGCTGGGCGAGGCTGCCTGGCGCGGCATTGGCGCCGGTGCGCCGCGTGTCAGCGTCGGCGACATCCAGACCGATGCACCGCCCGCCCTGCCCGCCGTGAGCCATTTCCCCGGCCGACCGCGCGCCTATCTGGAAATCCAGCAGGGCTGCGACCACCGCTGCACCTTCTGCATCATCCCTTATGGTCGCGGCCCGAGCCGTTCGCTGCCGCTTGGCGCCGTGGTGGAGCAGGCCCGCGCCATGGCCGCGCACGGCTATCGCGAATTCGTGCTGACCGGCGTTGACATCACCTCCTACGGCCACGACCTGCCCGGCCGGCCGACTTTGGGCCAGGCGACGCGCCGGCTGCTGGATCTGGTGCCGCAGATCGAACGGCTGCGCTTCTCGTCGCTCGATCCCGCCGAGATCGACGAGGATCTGTTCCGGCTCTATGCCGAAGAGCCGCGCGTGATGCCGCACGCGCATTTGAGCCTGCAGGCCGGCGACGACCTGATCCTGAAGCGCATGAAGCGGCGGCATAGCCGCCGGCAGGCGCTGGAGGTCGCGGCGAGGCTGCAGACCCTGCGGCCCGGCATCGCGCTGGGCGCCGATCTGATCGCCGGCTTCCCGACCGAAAGCGACGATGCATTCCAGCGCAGCGCGGAGCTGATCGATGCAGCCAGCCTGGCCTTCGTGCACGTCTTCCCCTATTCGCCCCGTCCCGGCACGCCGGCGGCGCGCATGCCGCAACTGCCCATCGAACTGCGCCGGGCGCGCGCCGCCGATCTGCGCCGTCGCGCCGATGCTGCGCTCAACCGTTTCCTCAGCAGCCGCATCGGCAGCCAAGCCAGCATCCTGGTCGAGCAGCAGGGCCTGGGCCGCGACGAGACCTATGCGCCGGTGATCCTGCCGGACAGCATGGAAAAAGGCAGCGTCGTCACCGCGCGCATCGCGGCGGCGCATGACGGCAAGTTATGGCTGGAGGCCGCATGAGCGAGGCCGAGAACAATACCACCGAGAAGAAGCCGGGCTGGTTCAGCCGCCTGAAGGCCGGCCTGTCGCGGTCGGCCGGCCAGCTCGGCGAGCAGATCGGCGCACTCTTCACCAAACGCAAGCTGGACCAGGACGCGCTGGACGACCTGGAGGAGACGCTGATCAAGGCGGATCTGGGCGTGAGCACGGCCGCGCGCATCGTCAAGGATATCGCCAAAGACCGTTTCGACAAGGACATCTCGGCCGAGGAAATCCGCGCCGCCCTCGCTGATTCCGTTGCCGGCCTGCTGCGGCCGGTGGAACGGCCGCTGGCGCTGGAAGGCGACAGGCCGCAGGTGGTGCTGGTGGTGGGCGTGAACGGCGTGGGCAAAACCACCACCATCGGCAAGATCGCCGCGCGCCTGCGCGAGGACGGCAAAAGCGTGATGCTGGCCGCTGGCGACACCTTCCGCGCCGCCGCCATCGAACAGCTCAAGGTCTGGGGCGAGCGGGTGAAGGCGCCCGTGCTGGCGCGCGAGACCGGCAGCGATGCAGCCGGTCTGGCCTTCGATGCCGTGACGCAGGCACGCGAACAGAAGATCGACGTGCTGCTGATCGATACCGCCGGCCGGCTGCAGAACAAGGCCGACCTGATGGGCGAGTTGGCCAAGATCGTGCGCGTGATCAAGAAGCAGCTGCCCGAGGCGCCGCATCACGTGCTGCTGGTGCTGGATGCCACCACGGGACAGAACGCGCTGAGCCAGGTGGCCACCTTCAAGGAAATCTGCGCCGTGACCGGGCTGGTGATCACCAAGCTGGACGGCACGGCGCGCGGTGGCGTGCTGGTGGCGATTGCCGACAAATTCGGCCTGCCGGTGCATTATATCGGCGTCGGCGAGCAGGCGGCCGACCTGCAGCCATTTTCCGCCGCGGGATTCGCCCAGGCACTGGCCGGGCTGGAACAGCCCGGCCAGTAGGCCGATCACTCCGCCGGTTCGAAGGTATAGGCGTATTCGCGCTCGTCCTGGGTCTGGCCGCCGAGCGGGAATTTGCGGCTGTCATCGAGATAATCATGGAAGTGGATCACCACATCCTCGCCGCGCAGGATCACCACGGCATAGGCCGGAGGTTCGTGGCTGCCTGGCACGGCCGCAAGCTGTTCGGCGCGGAAATCGAGCCAGACCTGGTGGTTGGTTGCCCGCATGGTGGAGAACGGCACGCCCATCCAGCTGCCGACGATCGGCCGGTGTACATGGCCGAAAAACACATGCCGCAGATTCTGGCGATGTGGCCGCATCAGGGCCGCCACCTGCTCGCGCTGGATCAGGCCGATGCGGTCCATCGGGCCGATGCCGACCTCGAAGGGCGGATGATGCATGAAGACGAACAGCGGCTTCTCGCCAGCGGCGCTGAGCTGACGCCGCAGCCAGTCCTGACGCTGCTCGCAATACCAGCCGGCATGGGTGCCGGGCTGATTGGTATCGAGAAACAGCAATCGCCCTTCTGCCACGTCATAACGACCCTGGATGAAGCCGTTTTCGTCCACCGGCACATTGGGGAAAACCCCGCGGAATGTAGGCCGATCGTCATGATTGCCCAGCAAGGGGATGCAGGGCGGAATCAGGTCGTCCAGCACCTCGCGCAAGGCCTCGTACGCCACGCTCTCGCCCCAGTGGGTGAGATCGCCGGTGATCACCACCAGGGCGGCATCGGGATGATTGCGGTTGATGTCGTCAACGGCGGCGGCAAGGCGCGCCTGCGGGTTGAGGCCATACAGCAGACGACCCGGTTCGACGAGATGGGTATCGGTGATGTGGATCAGCTTGGTCATGCGGCAGCCTTTCTAAATGAAGACGGACGGAGCGGATTTCGGTCCGCCCCGCCCGCATGGTCAGGTCAGGATCGCGTCTTGGGCAGCAGCTTCTGCACGTCGCGGGCCATGTCCTTCAGCACAGCCTGCGGCTCGCCGGCACGCTGGCCGTTCACTACCGACTGCAGGTGATCCTTGATCACGTCGGTGATCTTCAGGCCGTTCTCGCCGGGGAAGGCATACCACTTGGTCAGCAGGCTGAGCTGGCTGACCGCGGTGTAGTTGTTCGGATTCTTCTCGTAGAAATCCTTCAGGTAGACGTCGTTGGCCTTCTTGTTCGGCGGCATGTAGCCCGTCGTCTTGGCCATGATCGCGGCACCTTCCGGGCCATGCCAGAATTTCATCACTTCCCAGGCTGCCTTCTGCTTGGCCGGATCGGTGGCAGTGATCACACCAAGATTGCCGCCGGCCGGCAGGCGGCCGACACCCGGCTTCACATCCGGGAAATGATGGGTCTTGAGCTGGAACTTTCCGGCGACCATTTCAGTCACCTTGGCCAGGTCCGAAGTGGAGGTGAAATGAATGCCTGTCTTGCCCGCAGCGAAAGCGGCGCGCATGTCCGGCTGCGTCAGGTTCGGCATCTGCGCATCCCGGACGAAACGCGCGAAGACATTGATCGCGAACTGCCCTTCCGGACCGTCGAAAGCGACCTTGCTTTCATCGGCGTTCAGCATGCTGCCGCCCTGGCTGAATACCGGGGCCTGCCACAGCCAGTTGCCGGTGATGTCCCAGGCGATGGTGGCGCCATTGACGTCACTGCCGAGCGCCTTGATCTTCTTGGCCAGCACGAAGACCTCATCCCAGGTCTTGGGCAGGTTGTTCGGGTCGCCACCCGCCTTCTTTACGAGATCGAGGTTGTAGTAGGCGATCGGCAGCGAGATGGCGAAAGGCAGCGCGTAGACCTTGCCCTGCTGCGTGCCGATGTCGAACATCGCCTGGTGGAACCCTTCGGTTTCGAAGTTCTTCTCGGCCTTGATGAAATCATCCAGTGGCACGGCGATATTGCGATCCACCATGATGCGGATGCGGTTCAACCCCTGGAAGGTAACATCCGGCATCTGCTTGGTGATCGACTCGCGCAGAATTTTCTGCGTCGCTTCCTCGTAGGAATCATACGGCGCGCGGAACGTGACCTTGATATCAGGCCGCTTCTTGGCGAATTCCGCTGCGATCTGCTGGTGCGTGCCGTTAAACAATTCGCCATAGGGATATTGGATCACGATCTCGGTTGCATGGGCGGTGGATACCCCCATCAGTACGGCTGCGGCCGCCATAATCATCTTGCGCATAGACTCTCTCCTCTCCTGTTGCGGCCTATTTCAGGCCGGTGAATGCGATGCCCTCGATGAACCGCTTCTGCGCGAGCAGGAAAGCGATGACGAGCGGCATGATGATGATGGTGGCCGCCGCCATCAGCGGCCCATAGGAGGTTCCGGCTTCCTGGTTGCGGAAGCTGATAACGCCAAGCGGCGGCGTGTAATACTGCTCGCTGTTGAGTGCGATCAGCGGCCAGAAGTAGTCGTTCCAGTGCGCGATAACCGAGAAAATGCCGAATGCGGTGATGGCCGGAACGGCAGTAGGCAGCATGACGCGCCAGACGATGGCGAATTCCGACATGCCATCCATGCGGGCAGCGTCGATCAGATCGTCGGGCACGGTCATGAAGAACTGCCGCATCAGGAAGATTCCGAATACCGAGATGATCCATGGCACAATCAGGGCGGCGTAACTGTCGAGGATGCCCAGGTGGTGAAACAGCAGAAACAGCGGCACGGCAATGGCATGTGGCGGGATCAGCAGACAGAGCAACACCAGGGCGAATAGGGTTTCGCGGCCATAGAAGCGCAGCTTGGCCAGGGCATAGGCCGCTGGCAGGGCAACGATCACCTGCAGCACAAAGATCGAAACGGTGACGATGACGCCATTGAGCAGGAAACGGGCCAGCGGCGCCTTGGTGAACGCCTGGCTGTAATTCTCGACGGCATGGAGCTTGTCGGGCCACCAGCGGATTTCGCTGATAAAAATCTCGGCATCGGGTTTCAAGGAGGTGGCGATCATCCAGGCGAACGGCAACAGCACGACAGCCACGCCGACCAGCAACACCGCATGTCGCAGCACAAAACGGAGACCGGAGGATTGCGCGTTCATCCGTAATGCACCCTGCGATCGAGCAGCCTTGCCTTGATCACGGTGAGGATCAGGACGAAGATCAGGAAGATCACTGCAATGGCGGCGGCATAGCCGGAACGCAGGAATTCAAAGCCCTCGGCATACATGGTGTAGAGCAGCACCTCCGTTGCCTTGACCGGCCCACCCTTGGTGAGCGCGTGCACGGTGTCGAAGACCTGGAAGGAACGGATCGCGGTGATCACCACCACGAACATCGTCACCGGCCCCAGCATCGGCCAGGTGACCAGGCGGAAGCGTTCCCAACTGCTGCGCGCGCCATCCATTTCGGCGGCTTCGTAGAGATGCTTTGGGATCGAGACGATGCCGGCTAGAAACAGCACCATGTTGAATCCGAAAGACTGCCAGATGCCGATCACGGCCAGCACCCAGAGCGCGAGCCCGGGGTCGTTCAGCCAGTTCTGCGCCGGCATGCCAAGCGGCCTGAGCATCAGGTTGATCAGGCCGAATTGCGGGTGCAGCATGAATTCCCAGGCGATCGCCATGGCAATCAGCGTGGCCATCACCGGCACGAAGAAGGCCGCCCGGTAAAAGGCCCGCCAAGACCGGCCGCTTTCGATCAGCAGCGCCACGCCAAGCCCCAGCGCCACCGACGCCGGAACAACCACGCCGACATAGGCGAGCGTATTGCCCAGGGATTTCCAGAATACCTTCTCCCCGGCCAGCTCGACGTAGTTCTCGAATCCGATGAAAGCCACGCCTCCGGCGCCGAGCTGGTAGTCGGTGAAGGACAGCAGCAGCACGGTGAGCACCGGCCCGATCAGCAGCAGCAGCATGAGGGCGACAGCCGGCCCGGCCAGCAGATACGGCACCGCCGCGCGGTCGATCTGCCAGCGCCGGGGCGCTGTCTGGTGCAGGATGGCCTCAGCCATAGGCCAACTCCCGTGCCTGCGCGGGTTGCGGCCGGGCATGCAGCCGTCGACCGTCACTGGCGAACAGCAATATGCGATCGACCGGGACATGCAGGCCGATGCGATCGTTTTCGCGTACACCTAGCTGGCGCGCCGGCAGCCGCACGATCACCGGATCGGCGGCGGCATCAAGCCGCACATGCACCAGCAAATCGGAACCAAGATTCTCGCGGATCACCACCCGGCCCGACAGCGTGGCCGGCGTAGACGCGTCGAGTTCCGCCGCCTCCGGCCGGAAGGCGAGCCTGAGCTGGCTGCCTGGCGGCAGGGCAGTAGCAATATCGAAACGGGCGGCACCGACGCGTAAGATGCCATCGCCATCAATCTCTGCCGGCACCACATTGATCTTCGGGCTGCCGATAAATTCGGCCACCCGCAGATCGACCGGATCGGCATAGATCACGTCAGGCCCCGCAACCTGCAGGATTTCACCATCCATCATTACGGCGATGCGGTCCGACATCGTCATCGCCTCGGCCTGATCGTGCGTGACGTAGATGAACGTGGCAGCAAGTTGCTGGTGGAGCTGGGCGATCTCGGTTCGCATATGCTCGCGCAGCTTGGCATCCAGGTTGCTGAGCGGCTCGTCCATCAGGAACGCAGCCGGGTGCCGCACCATGGCGCGGCCGAGCGCGACGCGCTGACGTTGGCCGCCCGAAAGCTGTGCCGGCTTGCGCTCAAGCAGATGGCTAATCTGCAGGATTTCCGCCACGCGCGTGACTTCGCCGGCGATGGTCGCCCGTGCGGTTGACGTGCCAGGCAGGAGCCGGCCCAACAGGGGCAGGCGCTGCCAAGCATTCAATCGCCGCATCGTCAGCGGCAGGGCGATGTTGTCGCGGGCGGATAGATGCGGGTAGAGGGCATAGGACTGGAATACCATCGCCAGATCGCGGTCGGCGGCACGTTTGTGTCCGGCGCTGGTGCCGCCGATGCTGATATCGCCCTCGTCCTGCTGCTCCAGACCGGCAATGATGCGCAAAAGCGTGCTTTTGCCGCAGCCGGAAGGGCCGACCAGGGTCATGAATTCGCGATCGGCGATATCCAGGGAAACGCCCTTCAGAACCTGTGTGGCCCCAAAGGACTTGCGGATTGCCTCGATCACGACTCCGGCCATGGCTTTATCCCCCTTGCGTGGGGAAGCCTTAAGCGCGGCTCTTTGCATACCGATGAATGCGCCGTGACCGGTTCACGGCACTTCGGTGACGGAACGAAGGAATCGCTAGACGATGGCGGTGGCCGTTCTAGACCTGTCGATCAGCAGTCCGTGGAATCAGTAATTCCCGACCTCGCCCGGCGGATTGGTATGCGCCGGAAACCGCTCCAGCCCCTGCACCGCCCGGTAATGGCTCAGTGCCCAGTGCACCGAGGGAAATGCCAGATCGGCCCAGGGAATCTCGTCCCAGGCGAACAGCCGCACTTCCAGGGATTCCGGGCCGGCGGCAAAATCGGGAGCGGCCAGCGTGGCCCGGTAGATCAGCTGCACCTGGCTGATGCGCGGGATGTTGTAGACCGCCAGCAGGGCATCGATCTTAATTTCGGCGCAGGCTTCTTCCCTGGCCTCGCGCGCGGCCCCGGCCTCCGAGGTTTCGCGTTCTTCCATATAACCGGCCGGAATGGTCCAGAAGCCCTTGCGCGGCTCGATGGCACGGCGGCAGAGCAGGATCCTGCCGTCATGTCCGATTACCGCACCGACGACCACCTTTGGGTTGACGTAATGTATCCAGCCGCAATCGTCGCAGACCAGACGATCGCGGTTGTCCCCGTCGGGCATGCGCTCGGAAAATCGATATTTCTTGGGATTCTGCATAACCGGTTTCTTTGGTTGCGCCGTCAAGCAAGTTTGTATGCACACAATCGCCTGGAGCCTGAATTTATTACAGCTCCCTCTGGACGAGCAGCCTCGGAATGGCGTTTTATCAGTGAACTGAGAAGCGGTACTCAAAAACCGTCCAGTAACAGGTAGGCGTAACAACAATAACCATAAAATAGGGAGGTCCCATGTCGGGGGACAAGACCACCCATGCAGCGGCCGGCGATACGCTCGGCAGCTTCAACCTGCAGGAGGCGCCGGGCCATCTGCTGCGGCGCTGCCAGCAGCTCGCCGTCGACCTATACACTGCCGAAGTGGGCAGCAACGGCCTGACGCCGCGGCAATTCGCGCTGCTGCTTGCGATCTACCAGAACAGCGGCATCAGCCAGGTGGATCTCGTGCGGCAGACCGGCATCGACCGGTCGACCGTGGCGGAAATGGTGGCGCGGCTGATCAAGCGCGGCCTGCTGGTGCGCCAGCGAACCGAAACCGACCGGCGCACCAATGCCCTGGCGGTAACGGCAGACGGCGAAAAGCAGTTGCGCGCGGCCCAGCCCGGCGTGATGCGGTCGCAGGAGCGCATCCTCGAACCGCTTTCGCCTGCCAAGCGTGCCGATTTCATCGCCCTGCTGCGTCAGTTGGTGGAAACGCTCGAACAGCGCGGCTGACCTGCCTGCGGCCGCCTAATCGCGGTCGCAGCGTGTCAGGTTGTCGGCCAGCCGCCCCTGCAGGGCGGCAATGTCGATCTGCTGCACCGAGCCGGCGCCGGCGAGATCGAGCGCATGGGCCGCCGCCGCGCCCATGGCGATGCACGGGCCCATCACGCGCACCGAACTGAGCGCGGCCGGATCGCCGTCGATACAGCGGCCGGCGGCCACCAGATTGTCGGCACCGACCGGCAGCATGGCGCGCAGCGGCACGTAATGCAGGTGGTCGTCGCCGAATTCCTCCCAATGCACGTCCTCGGCGCGATCATGCAGTTCGACCGGCCAGGAGCAGCGCAGGATGGCATCGGCCGGCTTCGTGCCGCGCCGCACCTCGTCCAGCATGATGCTGTGGCCGCCGACGATCCAGCGCGTCTGGCGGATGCCGAGCATGCCGTATTGCCGCACGCGGGCGGAGCCGAAGACCTGCGGATATTCGCCGCGCAGGAAGTCCACCACGCGGTCGGCCTGGGCACGACCCTCGGCCTGGGCGGCCGCCAGCCCCAACGGATCAAGCGGCGTCTCCACATGGGTCATGTTCACCGTGGCCTGACCCTTGCCGGGGAAGGCGAAAACAAAGCCGTCGCGCCGCACCAGGCCATAACGACCCCCGTGTTCGGCCAGATGCGCCTGCATCGCCCAGCGGTCGATTTGCAGGGCGGCCGCCTCGTCGAAACCTTCCAGGGTGAACATCAGCGTGCCCATGATAGGACTGACCGGTTCGCGGCAGGCGAAGCCGGCGCCGTAACTCAGTGCGGCATCGCCGGAGGCATCAACAAAGCCCTGGCCGCGCAGCTCCACCGGCCCGAAACGGGTGGCGAGCGACAAAGTCTCGATACGCCCGCCATCGCGTTTCACACCCAGCAATATGGCGCCCAGCAGCACGTCGATCCCGGCGCCATGCACCGCCTGCTCGATCCAGCGCACCAGCGCCTGTTCCTGATAGAGCGGAATGTAGCTGTTGCGGCCGCGGCGCAGATGGAAGGCATCGGCCTTCCTCAGATGCGCGAACATCTCGTCCACAATGCCGTAGACCACACGATAGGGATCGGGGCCGTTGGAATAGAAGCCGCAGAAGGTGCCCAGCAGGCTGCCGGTGGACTGTCCGCCAAGCTGTTGCCCGGCATCGACCAGCACGACGCGGCGCCCCAGCCTTGTGGCTTCCAGCGCCGCCGAAATGCCGCTGATGCCGGCGCCCAGCACGACGATGTCGGCCTCCAGCACGCGCGGCGGCGCGAGGCCATCCTGCCGCACCATGCGGGTGGCCGGGATCGGATGATCGGTCATGGCTGATCCATCCGCCCTAGCGCCAGCGCAGCAGGATTTTCTCGGCGATCCCGAGCAGCCAGCTTATGGTCAGGCCGAGCAGCGAGAGCAGCACCACGCCGCCGACCAGCTGGTCGGTCTGCATGAGATTGCCTGCAGCCAGCACGAAGGCGCCGATGCCAACCTGGGTGCCGATCATCTCGGCTGCCACCACCAGGATCAGGGCAATCGAGGACGAGATGCGGAAACCGGCAAGAATGCCGGGCATGGCGCCGGGCAGCACCACCTTCCACACGATTGCCGCCGTAGAGAGACCGAAGCTCTGCGCCATGCGGATCAGGTTGCGCGGCACGTTATCGACCGCCGAATAGGTGCTGACCACGGTGGGAAAAAAAACACCGAGGGCGATGGTGGCGATCTTGGAAGGTTCGCCGATGCCGAACCACAGGATGAACAGCGGCAGCAGGGCGATCTTCGGGATGGGAAACAGGGCCGCCACCACCGGCAGGCCGACCGAGCGGGCCAGCACGAAGATGCCCATGGCAAAGCCGAAACACAGGCCGGCAAAGCTGCCCAGCAGCCAGCCACCGACGATGCGCTGCAGCGAGGCGGTGATATGGCCCACCAGCCGGCCATCGGCCAGCAGGTCGTAAAGCGCCATCACCACCTCGTGCGGCGCGGGCATGAACAGGGCCGGCAGCAGGCCGGTGTCGGAGGCGATCTCCCAGGCCGCGATAATCAGCGCGAAGGCAAGCCAGGGCGCCCAGCGCCTGGTGGCCGGTACAAAACCGCGACCACGGAAAGGCACGGTTGGATGGGTTTCAGACATCCTGCACCTCGCGGTCTGCCACCTGCGCCTCGGTCTTGATCAGGCTCCAGAGTTCGTCCTGCAGGGCCTGCAAGGCAGCGGTATGTTCGGGTTTGTGGCGATCCGCCACCGGCACCGGGATCGCGACAATGCGCTTGATCCGGCCCGGCCGGCGGGACAGCACCACAACCTTGTCGGCCAGCCGCACGGCCTCCGACAGATTATGCGTCACATACAGCGTGGTGGTGCGTTCGCGCGTCCAGATCGCCACCAGGTCTTCCATCAGCAATTCGCGGGTCTGCGCATCCAGCGCCGAAAGCGGTTCGTCCATCAGCAGCACGGCAGGTTTCACCGCGATCGCGCGGGCGATGCCGACGCGCTGGCGCATGCCGCCGGAAAGCTGTTTCGGCAGGGCATTGGCGAAATCGGCCAAGCCGCAAAGGTTCAGCACCTCCCCAATGCGTGCCTCGCGCTCGGCGCGGCCCAAGGCATGATGTTCCAGCGCCAGGGCAACATTGCCAGCCACGCTGCGCCAGGGCAGCAGGGCAAAATCCTGGAACACGAAGGTGAGCGGATTGAGACAGCCGGGCGGCGGCGTGCCCGGCGTGGTGATGCGGCCCGATTGCTGCTGCAGCAGGCCGCCGACGAGATTGAGCAGGGTGGACTTGCCGCAGCCCGACGGCCCGATCAGGGCTGCCGTCTCGCCTTCGGCAACCGAAAAGCTGATCCCTTGCAGGACCGGCAATTCGCCATAGGCGTAGCCGACCCCATCCAGCACCACCTGCATGGTCTTTGCCTGCCGGCCGCTTACCGCTTCGGCAGGTCGAGATGGCCCTTCACGAAACTGAGATCGAGGAATTCCTCAGCCTTCACCGATTTGTCGGCCAGGCCCTGGGCCTGATACCAGGCGAGCTGGTCATAGATGTTCTTCACCAGCAGGCGGCCCTGCGGATCCATGTAATTGGCGGCCACTTTCACGGTGTCGATGCTCGGCTTTGGCTGCACCCACTTCTCCAGCACCGGCATCAGGGCTAGCGCCTTCTCGCCGATCATGCGGTTGCCCTGGGAATCCTTGGCCAGGAAGGCGGCCGCGTAATCGGCCAGACCCTTCTGGTAGGCGCGCACGAAGCGTTCGACCAGCAGGCGCTGCTCCTTCACGATCTTGGACGAGGCAAACAGCACGCCAAGCTGCCAGGGGGTATGCTCATGCACCCAGCCGATGATCTTGCCGGCGCCCTCTTCTTCGAGTTTCAGCGCATTGTTGGCCGGCAGTATGGTGGCATCCACCTGGCCGCCCGACAGTGCCGCCATCATGTTGGGGATCGACTGCACCGGCTTCATCTGCACGCTGTCGAGCTTGAAGCCGTATTTGTCGGCCAGCATGCCGAGATTGTAGTGAAAGCTGGAACCCACCGTGGTGATCGCCACGCTTTTGCCCGCGAAATCCTTCGGCGAGCGGAAGCCGGCGTCATAGGCCTTCTTCGAGGCGACATAGGCGACGAAATTATAGCCCGGCTCTTCGCGGCTTTGCGCCGCGATCACCTTCAGCGCGCCCTTGCCAGCCAGGTTGAAGAAACCGCCGGTGAAGGCGGTGATGCCGAACTGGGTGTCGTTGGAAGCCACGGCCACGGCCACGGCCTGGGCCGCATTGAAGATCTTGATGTCGAGATCGATGCCCTCGGCATCGAAATAGCCGCGTTCCTTGGCGATGAAAATCGGCGCGGTGGAGATGAACGGCAGCGCCGAGATGGCGACCTTGTCCTTTGGCTGTGCCGCCGCGATGGCAGGCGACAGCAGAATGGCGGCGCAAATGGCGAGCAGCGGACGGCGCGATATCATGGCGTTCCCCCAAATTCTTGTATGGCTATGAGGGGGCAAAGCTAGCCGCCGGGTCCGGCGGCGTCAATCAAACCGGCCGTATACGATCGGTTGAATCAGACCACGATATTGACGTACTGGCCGAGATAGCCGCCGCGGGCCGGGATCGGCCTCGACTGCTGGGCCGGAGCGGTCGTGGTTTGCGGCTGCTCTGCAACCTGCGCGGCGGTCTGCATCGCCGGTGCATTGGCGCGGATCGCATTCACGCCGCCGAGCTGGGCGGCGAAGCTGTTCTGGCTCTGCTGGGGCGGGCGCGGCTGCGACGCGGGCGGACGGGCCGAACCCTGCAGCTGCGACAGCGCGGAAAGAAGATTGTTGCTTGGTCCGACGGCCATGACTCACCCAGTCCGGAGGCCGGAATGGCCCCTCAACCCGGCCCGATTACGCGCAGGACTCCCTTAAACGAAAGTTAACGGGCCAAGGCCGCCTGCCGATTCAGCGCGTCAGGCTGACGATACGCTCGGAGAGTTCGCGCGCCTCGGGCGAGCCGGGCGGCAGCAGGGCCAGTAGGCGGTTCCAGTGTTCGGCCGCGCCGGCCTTGTCCCCGGCCTCATAGGCGCCGCGACCGACAAACCAGAGGGCCTGGGCATGGTTGGGGGCGCGCTGCAGTACGGCGCGGAATTCGGTTATCGCCTCGGCGGGCAGCGGGTCACGGCTCCTCACGCTGGCGCCAGCCAGGTTGAAAGCGAGCGCCATGCGGCTTTCCACCCGGTCGGGCTGCAGCGCCACGGCGCGGCGCAGGGCCTCGCGGGCGGCATCAACATCGCCCAGCACCTCGCGGGCGCGGGCCAGCCGCAGCCAGCCATCGGCGTCGTCCGGATTTTCCTTCAGCCGTTCGGCCAGTCGCTCCACCATGCCGCGGATCATCTCGGCGCGCTCGGCTTCCGACATCATCTGGGCCGCCTCCACCTGGGACTGGTCTGGTCCCGGGCCTTCGGCTGCTTTGGGCTGCGGCACGGCCTGGGCGAGCGCGATTCCCAGACGCGGCGCCAGTTCGCGCAGGCGGCTCTGCACGGTTTCCAGCCAGGGCGCATCTGCGGGACTGTCGGCCGCCAGCGCGTACCAGTTGTCATAGGCGCCGCGCGTATCGCCCTGCTGCAGACGGGCAAGACCGAGATAATACCGCGCGCCGGGATGCTGGGGGTCGCGTTCCAGCACGGCGCGGAAGTCGCGCTGCGCCGCCTCGGTGACCGAACCATCCGCCGCCAGCGTCAAGGCTTCCGCGCGCAGGGCATAGGCCTCGACCTCGCCGGGCTGCAGCGCGATGACACGATCAAACGCCTCGACGGCCTCGGCAGGCCGGTCGGTCAGCAGCAGCGAACGGCCCAGCATCAGCCAGCCATCGGTACGCTCGGGCGAAGCGGCCAGCCGTTCGCGCAACTGCACGATCATGCGCTCGGTATCCTGGCGCAGCTGCGCCTCGCGCTCGGCGCGGGCGCGCGCCTGGGCCAGATTGAACTCGGCCGCATCGGGACGTCCCAGCGCCAGATACAGCCCGCCACCCAGCAGCGGCACCAGCACCAGGGCGATCATGGTGGCAAGTCGGATGTCGCGGCCGGCCGGACTGGCAACAGATGAATCGCTGGCGGCATCGGCACGCAGCAGCCGGCGCTGGATTTCCAGTTTCGCAGCCGCCGCCTCGCCCTCGCTCAGCGCGCCGCGCGCCAGATCCTGCGCCACCTCGTCAAGCTGGGCGCGGTAGACTGCCAGGTCATGCGCCTTGCGATCCGATTCCGCGCGTCGCTGGCGCAGCAGCGGCCAGAGCAGGAAACCCAGCGCCACCAGCGCCAGCAGGGCAAAACCGAGCCACAGCATCAGCGCCGCTCTCCTTCATCGAGGAGCGCCGCGAGCCGCTTCTGCTCCTCGGCATCCAGCGGCGCGGCAGGCGGGGTCGGCGCCATGCGCTGGCGGCGATAGAGGAAGAAAACGATCATGCCGCCAATGACGAGGAACAGCACGGGGCCGAGCCAGAGCAGCAGGGTCTGCAGGTTGAAGCGCGGCTTGAGCAGAACCCACTCGCCATAGCGCGCCACCAGATAGTCCAGGATGGCCCGGTCGCTGTCGCCGGCTGCGACGCGCTCGCGCACGATGCGGCGCAGATCGCGGGCCAGCGGGGCATTGGAATCCTCGATCGACTGATTCTGACAGACCAGGCAGCGCAATTCGCGTGACAATTCGCGGGCGCGCAGCTCCTGCACCGGATCGGCCAGGCGGTCGTCCAGATGCTGGGCCGCGGCAGGGGCGGCCAGCAGCAGCACAAACAGGAGCGTGAAACGTTTCAGCATTTCACCTTGCTCGGCTGACCCGCCTTCAGATCGCGCAGCAGGGGGCGGATCTTGTTGTCCATGTCCCAGTCGGTGAGCGGACCGACATGCTTGCACACGATGTTGCCCTTGCCGTCGACCACAAAGGTTTCCGGCACGCCATACACGCCCCAGTCAATGCCAACGCGGCCATTGCGGTCGGCGCCGGTGCGGGTGAAGGGATCGCCGAGCTGGTCCAGCCATTTCGCCACGTCAGCCGGATCGTCCTTGTAGTTCAGGCCGTGAATCGGCGCGAGATTGTCGCGCTTGAGCGCCAGCAGCAGCGGATGCTCGACGCGGCATGGCACGCACCAGGAGGCGAATACATTCACCACGCTGGGCTCGCCGGCCTTCAGGTCGGCCGTAGCGAGGCCAAGCGTGCGGCCCTGCACCGGCGGCAATGAGAATTCCGGCACCGGCCGGCCGATCAGGGCGGACGGAATCTCGCGCGGATTGAGGGTGAGGCCGACGGCGAGTCCAAGCCCGATCAGCGCGAAAACGACCAGCGGAGCCACATAGGCAAGGCGCATGCGCAATTCCTATTCGGCCGCCGACGGCGCGACCTGGCGCCGGCGCACCGGGGCACCGACACGATGGCGGCGATCGGAAAGCGACAGCATGCCGCCAAGAGTCATGACCAGCGCGCCGATCCAGATCCAGGATACCATCGGCTTCCAATACAGCCGCACGGCCCAGCCGGTTTCGGCATTGCCCTCGCCCACCACGGCATAGAGATCGGCCACCGGCGAGGGCCGGATCGCCGCCTCGGTGGTTTCCATCGGCGGCTGCTGGTAGCGCCGCTGGGCCGGGCGCATCTCACGCACCACGCGGCCATTCTCCAGCACCTCGAAACGGCCCTGCTGGGCGGTGTAGTTCGGCCCCTTGACGGGCTGCACGCCGAGAAAGCGGTATTCCACCGGCCCGACTTTCGCCACCTCGCCCGGCTTCATCACCTGCTGCACCTCGACCTGCCAGGTTTCGGAGACGGCGATGCCCAGCACCAGCATGGCGACACCCATATGCGCCACCGTCATGCCCCAGGCGGCACGCGGCAGAAACCGGGCACGGTTAAGCATCTCCGACAGCGGCGCACTGAACAGCTTGACGCGCAGGGCCATCTCGCAGAGCGCACCGATGCCGAGCCAGGCGGCCAGAACCAGACCGAGCAGACTGTAGAAGTTTTTTGCATCCATCAGCCACAGGCCCAGAGCCAGCGCGACGAGCAGAGCTATAGCAGCCGGCACAAGGCGCTGAAGCGCGGCGGCCAGATCGCCGCGCTTCCAGGCCAGCAGCGGCCCGACCGCTATCGCGGCCACCAGCGGCGCCATCAGCGGAATGAACACGGCGTTGAAATACTGCGGGCCGACCGAGACCTTCGCGCCGCTGATCGCATCCAGCGCCACGGGATAGAGCGTGCCGAGCAGGACCGCCGCCGTGGCCACCGCCAGCAGCAGGTTGTTCAGCACCAGCGCGCCTTCGCGGCTGATCGGCGCAAAAACACCGACCCCCTGCAAGGCGGGCGCACGCAGCGCATAGAGCGCCAGGCTGCCACCCACCACAACGGCGAGAAAGAGCAGAATGAAGACGCCACGCGTGGGATCGGTGGCGAAGGCATGCACCGAATTGATCACGCCCGAGCGCACCAGGAAGGTGCCAAGCAGGCTGAGCGAAAAAGTGAGGATGGCGAGCAGGATGGTCCAGCTCTTCAGCGTGTCGCGCTTTTCCACCACGATGGCGGAATGCAGCAGGGCCGTGCCGGCCAGCCAGGGCATGAAGGAGGCATTCTCGACCGGGTCCCAGAACCACCAGCCGCCCCAGCCCAGTTCGTAATAGGCCCACCAGGAACCGAGCGCGATGCCGAGGGTGAGGAAGCACCAAGCCGCCAGCGTCCAGGGTCGTACCCAGCGCGCCCAGGCCGGATCGACCCGTCCCTCGATCAGGGCGGCGACTGCGAAGGAAAACGCCACCGAGAAGCCGACATAGCCGAGATAAAGAAACGGCGGATGGAAGGCGAGACCCGGATCCTGCAGCAGGGGATTGAGGCCGCGGCCTTCCAGCGGCGGCGGCAACAGCCGGGCGAATGGATTGGAGGTGAACAGGATGAATGCCAGGAAGCCGACGCCGATCAGGCCCTGGATGGCCAGCACCCGGGCCTTCAGCGTGGCCGGCAGGTTGCCGCCGAACACGGCGACGGCGGCGCCGAAGACCACCAGGATCAGAATCCAGAGCAGCAGCGACCCTTCGTGATTCCCCCACACGCCGCTGATCTTGTAGAGCATGGGTTTCAGGGTGTGCGAATTCTCGGCCACGTTCAGCACCGAGAAATCCGACGTCACATAGGCATAGGTCAGGCAGCCGAAGGCAAACGCCACCAGCACGGCCTGGCCGAGCGCGGCCTGCGGGCCCATTGCGATCCAGCCATCGATGCCGCGGGCGGCGCCGACCAGCGGCAGGATGCCCTGCAGCAGCGCCAGACAGAGCGCGAGGATCAGGGCGATATGGCCGAGTTCGGCAATCATGAGCCGGGCTTCACCATTTTCAGATGGTCGCCAGTTTTTTCATGCCACTGGCCGGACTTCTTCAGCGCATCGGCCACTTCCGGCGGCATGTAATTCTCGTCGTGCTTGGCCAGCACCTCGGAGGCGACGAAGCGTCCCTCGCGGTCGAGCTTGCCATTCGCCACCACGCCCTGCCCCTCGCGGAACAGGTCGGGCAGGATGCCGGTATAGCTGACGCGCACTTCATGGCGCATGTCGGTTACGGCGAATTCGGTGTTGAGCCCGTCCTTCTTCACGCTGCCCTGCACCACCAGTCCGCCGATGCGGAAGCGCTTGTCGGCCGGCAGTTGTTTTTCCACCACATCGGACGGGCTGTGGAAGAAGACCAGATTCTCGTTGAAGGCCGAGAGCATCAGCGCCACGGCGACGCCCAGGCCCGCCACGAGGCCCAGCACGGCCAGCAGGCGCTTGCGCTTGCGCGACATGCCCTTACGCATCGCGCCGCCCCTCGCCGTCCCGGCCGGCTTCGAGCCTTGCCTCGGCATGCTCGCGTTCGGCCGCAATCATGGCCAGCCGGCTCTGCAGGCCCAGGCCGAGCAGGAGCAGGATCGCGATGGCAAAGGACGGCCAGATGAAGGCGGCGTGGCCGCCCATGGCCAGGAAATCGCCGAGCGATGACCAGTACACGAGTTAACCCTTTGCTTCCCTTGGCCCCTGCGGCCAACGGTCGGGTGAAAATATAGTCTTCGCAGGCGAACGGCTAGCCCATGGCTAGGTCGCGCGGCGATCCGTCGCGGCCGAAAATCGCAGGATACGGGCCTGGCGCTGCAGGATTTCGGCCCTGACCCGCAGGCTGAGCACCCAGACGTAATAACCCTTGGCCCCGAGCGCGGTGATCAGCAGGGGCCAGAGGATATCGGGATGGATCTTGGGCCCCTCCAGGGTCAGCACGCTGGCCGGCTGGTGCAGGGTGTTCCACCAATCGACCGAGAACTTGATGATCGGCAGGTTGACGGCGCCGACCAGGGCCAGAATGGCGGCGGCGCGGCCGGCGCGGCCGGGATCGTCGAAGGCTTCCCACAGGGCGATATAGCCGAGATAGAGGAAGAACAGGATCAGCATGGAGGTGAGCCGGGCATCCCAGACCCACCAGGTACCCCACATCGGCTTACCCCAGAGCGAGCCGGTGACCAGGCAGATCAGGGTGAAGGCCGCCCCTACCGGGGCCGAGGCCTTGGCCGCCAGTTCGGCCACCGGATGGCGCCAGACCAGCGCCACGGCCGAGGCCGTCGCCATGGCGGCGTAGACGAACATCGCCATCCATGCCGAGGGCACGTGGATATACATGATCCGCACCGTCTCGCCCTGCTGGTAATCCGGCGGCGAATACAAAAGACCCCAGCCCAGGCCGATGCCGAGGCCCAGTATCGCGATGCCAGCCGCCCAAGGGCGGATGGCACCCATCAGGCGCAGGAAACGGGCGGGGTTGGCAAGGGCATGCATGGGCGCTTTATAGGGCCGGGTTCACTCCAAGGCCAGCTTGATGGCGCCGGCGATGGCAAAGGGGCTGAGCGCCAGGCTGCCGGCCAGGAAGGCGCCCAGCAGCAGCAGATGCGGCGCGGGGGTGAGGCCGTAGGCGGCGGCCTCCACGGCACCGACGCCGAAGATCAGCACCGGTATGACTAACGGCAATGTGATCAGCGGCACCAGCACGGCACCGCGCCGGGCACCCAGGGTGAGCGCCGCACCGATGGCGCCGATCAGGCTCAGCGACGGGGTACCCAGCAACAGGGCCAGCAGCAGAACCGGCATGGCGGCGGCATCCATCTGCATCATCACCGCCAGCAGGGGCGCGATCACAGTTAGCGGCAGGCCGGTGGTGAGCCAGTGCGCCAGCGTCTTGGCCAGCGCGACGAGGCCAAGCGGCAGGGGTGTCTGCGCCAGCAGATCGAGGGTGCCGTCTTCCTGGTCGGTCTGGAACAGCCGGTCGAGTGAGAGCATCGCCGCCAGCAAAGCCGCCACCCAGATCACGCCGGCGGCGATGCGGGCCAGAATCTGCGGCTCGGGACCGACGCCCAGGGGAAACAGGCTGACCGCCAGCACGAAGAACAGCAAGGTGGTGAGCATGGCGCCCTGGGCGCCGAAGCCCACCCGCAGGTCGCGGCCGACGATGGCAAGGAAGGCCCTCGTCATGACTGGCGGCCTTCCGGCAGGTCGAGGCGGCGCGCATCGGGCAGCGGCACATCGACATGGCTGGCTAAAATCACCATGCCGCCGCGCGCCCGATGCGTGGCCAGCACGCCACCCAGCCAGGCCACGGCGGCGGTATCCAGCGCATTGGTCGGCTCGTCGAGCAGCCACAGATCGGCCGGCGCGATCAGCAGCCGGGCCAGCGCCAGGCGGCGCTTCTGCCCGGCCGACAGATAGCGCCCCGGCAGGCGGCGCTGACGCAACAGACCGGCGGCTTCAAGCGCCGCGACGGATTGCGCGTGCGCCTCCGCGCCATCAAGGCCCTGCAGGTGGGCCCAGAAAACCAGGTTGTCTTCGGTGCTGAGTTGCGGCTTCACGGCATCCTGGTGGCCGACATAGAACAGCCGGGCTTCCTCGTCCCGCTGCACCCGGCCGGCGGCGGCCGGCAGGAAGCCGGCCAGCAGGCGCAGCAGGCTGGATTTGCCGCTGCCGTTCGGGCCGCGCAGCAGCAGCGCCTCGCCGGCCGCGAGGCGGAAATTCACATCGGAGAAAAGCTGACGCTCGCCGCGGATGCAGACGAGCCGTTCGACCGCCAACGCCATGACGCGGCGGAGTTTAGCCTTTTCAGGTCTTTACTGACCAGAGTCTCACTGATAGGTGCGGAGATCGGCGATCACCTTGCCGTCATTGGGCAGGCTGCCCGTGGCCACCACCTCGACATGGCCGCGCAACTTGCACACGGACTGGAAACTCTCGGCAACCGCTTTCGCCAGCGCCGTGGCATCCACGGTCGAGACATGCCCCTTCGCCTCGATCTTCAGCACCACGGCGTCGAGGTTGTTCTCCGAACTGACCTCCAGCCGGGCGCGGGCGATCTCGGGATGGCGGGCCGCCACCTGGCCGATCTGGCCCGGCGTGACGAACATGCCTTTTACCTTGGTGGTCTGGTCGGCCCGGCCCATCCAGCCCTTGATGCGGGTGTTGGTGCGACCGCACGGACTGATGCCCGGCAGGATCGCGGAAAGGTCGCCGGTGGCGAAGCGGATCATGGGATAGACCGGATTGGCCAGCACGGTGACCACCACCTCGCCCACCTCGCCCGGCGCCACCGGATCGCCGGTACCCGGGCGCACGATCTCGACGATCACGTCCTCGTCCAGGATCATGCCTTCCATCGCCTTCGATTCATAGGCGATCAGGCCGAGTTCCGCCGTGCCATAGGATTGCAGCACCTCGGCACCCAGGCTTTTCAGCTCGGCGCGCAATGACGGCGGCAGGGCCTCGCCGCCGACCAGGCCTTTTGTCAGCGACGTAGCCGGCTTGCCGGATTCTTTCGCCTTCTCGAGCAGGATCTTCAGGAAGGACGGCGTGCCGCAATAGACACGCGGCTGCAACTGGATGATGGCATCAAGCTGCAGCTCGGTATTGCCGACGCCGGCGGGAAAGACCGGGCAGCCGATGGCATGGGCCGAACCTTCGGTCATGCGGCCGGCCGGCGTGAGGTGGTAGGAAAACGTGTTGTGCACCAGATCGCCGGGGCGGCAGCCCGCCGCCCACATGGCGCGGGCGAAGCGCCAGGGGTCCTTCATCTTCGCGGTCGGGCGGCCATAGGCTTCATACAGCGGCCCGGGCGACTGGAAGACATTGGCGATCTCGGACGGCTTGCCGGCCAGCAGGCCGCCCAGCGGCGGCATTGCCTTCTGACGCGGCGCCAGATCGGATTTGCGCGTCACAGGCAGCTTGGCTAGGGCCGCCAGCGAGGTGATCTTCGCCGGCTTCACGTCCTTCAGGATATCGCGGTAATAGGGGCTGGCCTTCTTGGCATGGGCGATCAGCGTCTGCAAAGCCGCGATCTGGCTTTTCAATCGCGCCGCCGGCGAGCGGATCTCGCGCTTGTCGAAATACTCGTCGGCGCGCACCTTCATTGTCTTGGTTACAGGCGCTTTCTTGGTTTTAGACGCCTTAACAGCCTTCGGCTTTCCCGACTTCGCTTTGCTCGCGCGCGTCACGGCATTCTCCTGCGATTCTCGACCCTGAGATCCCGATGCGATCAGGCCAGCCAGCGCTTGCGCCGGCGATAATGCTTCACGTCGCGGAAACTGCGTCGGCCACCGGCGCCGAGACCGAGATAGAATTCCTTCACGTCGGAATTCTCGCGCAATTTCTGAGCCTCGCCGTCCATCACGATGCGGCCGTTTTCCAGGATGTAGCCGTAATCGGCATAGCGCAGCGCCATGTTGGTGTTCTGCTCGGCCACCAGGAAGCTGACGCCGGTTTCCTTGTTCAGCTTGTGCACGATCTCAAAGATTTCCTCGACCAGCTGCGGCGCCAGCCCCATCGAGGGCTCGTCCAGCAGGATGGTGTCGGGTCGGCTCATCAGCGCGCGGCCAATCGCCGTCATCTGCTGCTCGCCGCCCGACGTATAGCCCGCCACCGACTTGCGGCGCACCTTCAGGCGCGGGAAATACGTGTAGACTTTCTCAAGGTCCTGAGCGATCGCCTTGCCGCCATCGGAGCGGGTGAAGGCGCCGGTCATCAGGTTCTCCTCGACGGTGAGATGGGCGAAGCAATGCCGCCCCTCCATCACCTGGATCAGGCCCTTCTTGACCAGGGCCGAAGGATTGAGCTGGTCGATCCGCTCGCCGTGATAGTCGATATGGCCCTTGGTGATGTCGCCGCGCTCGGCGCGCAGCAGATTGGAAATCGCCTTCAGCGTGGTGGTCTTGCCCGCGCCGTTGGCGCCGAGCAGGGCCACGATGCCGCCCTTGGGCAGTTGCAGCGACACGCCCTTCAGCACGAGGATCACGTGATTGTAGATCACCTCGATGTTGTTGACGGACAGCAGCGGCTGGGCGGCGATGTTCGCCTGGATATGCGTCTGGGCGGTCATGGATCGGGAATCCGTTCAGCGGAAGCAGCAAAGAAAATCCCCCGCCGGCGGTGCCGGCGGGGGAGTGTTGGCGTCTTACGACGGCTTGCAGACCCGCGAGGCGATGTTCTTCTCGCGGGCATAGGTCTCGGCATCGCGCAGATACAGCGGCCACAGCTTCTGGTTTTCCGGCAGGATCCAGTCGCTGGCCGGCTTCCACTGGTCGCCCTGCCACTGCACAACGAGGATCTTGCCGTCGCCCAGGTGGTTGTCGCAGGCCAGCTTCAGCGGCTGCAGGAAGCCCTTCAGGCCCAGCTTGGCGATCTTGTCGTCAGTCAGGTTGATGGCTTCGAAGCCGTCGCGCGACTGCTCGCCGTTCATCACCTTGCCCTTGCCGTGGATTTCCTGGGCGGAGCGCAGGGCCTCGACCGTCAGCATGGCGTTCATGGCGCCGCGCAGATAGCCGATTTCGCCGAAATGCTTGCCGCCGTTCGACGCCTTGCCCTTGTCGACGACATACTGCTTCATGTCCTTGAGCAGTTGCAGGTCCTTCGACGCGCCATGGAAGGTCAGGCCCTTGTAGCCCTTGGCCGCGGCGCCAGCAGCCTGCACGTCGCTGTCCTGGCTCGACCACCACACACCGATCATCTTCTCGCGCGGGAAGCCCACAGCCGCGGCTTCCTTGAGCGAAACGGCGTTCATCGCGCCCCAGCCCTGCAGGTAGACGTAGTCGGGCCGCATCTGGCGGATCTGCAGCCAGATCGACTTCTGCTCCAGGCCTGGTGCCGGCACCGGCACCAGCTCAAGCTGGAAGCCGAGTTCCTGGGCGTAGTTCTGGAAGACCGGGATCGGCTCCTTGCCATAGGCGATGTCGATATAGACGTAGGCAACCTTCTTGCCCTTCATCTTATCCTTGCCGCCCAGTTCCTTGGCGATGTACTGGATGCCGGCAGAGGCGCCGCCCCAGTAGGTGGCGGGTGCCGTGAACACCCAGGGGAAGATGTTGCCGACGGTGGCCGAGGCGCGGCCATAGCCCATCGAGAAGATCACCGACTTGTCGGTCGGGGCGCGGTCGATCAGGGCATAGGTGATGCCGGTGGAATACGGGCTGAAGATGGTCCCGCCCAGCGCCTTGAGACGCTCGTAGCATTCAACGCCGCGCTCGGTGTTGTACTGCGTCTCGCATTCCTCGTTGCGCAGCTTGACACCATTGACGCCGCCGTCGCGCTCGTTGACGAGGTTGATGTAATCGGCAAAGCCGTCGGCGACCGGAATGCCGCTCGGCGCGAACGGGCCGGTGCGGTACACCATCGATGGAATAATCTGTTCCTGGGCCAGCGCGACAGCAGCGCCGCCGGCCAAGGTCGCGCCCACGACAAGGGACGCAATCCACTTGGAAGCTTTCATCTCTTTCGTCCTCCCGGTTTTAACCCGCCTCTTTATGACGGGCGTTGCTGTTAAACTAGCATGCCGACAATGCGGTACAACACGGTTTCGGCGTGGATTGGCGCCTTTCCGCCCCTCTTAACCCTTCTTAATAGGGGAAGGGCCATATCCGCAGCTTTTCCTTGGTAATCTGCCAGAGTCGCGCCAGGCCATGCGGCTCCACGATCAGGAAGAACACGATCAGGGCGCCGAACACCATGAATTCAAGATGCGAAACCATGGCCGTGGAAAGGTCGAAGCCCAGGGCCGGCGGCACGCGGGTCAGGAAGATCGGCAGCAGCAGGATGAAGAAGGCGCCAAGGAAATTGCCCAGGATCGAGCCCAGCCCGCCGATGATCACCATGAACAGCACCTGGAACGACAGGTTGATGCCAAAGCCATCCGGTTCGGTCGAACCGAGATAGACGAACAGGTACAGCGCGCCGGCGATGCCGACATAGAATGAGGAAACGGCAAAGGCCGACAGCTTCGCCAGCACCGGGCGGATGCCGATGATCTCGGCCGCGATATCCATGTCGCGGATCGCCATCCACTGCCGCCCCGGATTGCTGCGCACCAGGTTTTTCGCCGCCAGCGTCAGGACTGCGATCAGCACCACCGCGAACAGGTACTTCTCCATCGGCGTGTTGATGGTCCACCCAAACAGCTCCAGCGGCGGCACGGTGATGACGCCCGAAGAATTGTAATTGGTCAGCCAGCCCCATTTGACGAACAGCCAGGGCAGGAAGAACTGCGCCGCCAGCGTCGCCACCGCAAGATAAAAGCCCTTGATGCGCATGGAGGGCAGGCCGAACACGATGCCAACCAGCGCCGTGATCAGGCCGGCCAGGACGAACACCACCAGCAGGTTCAGCTCCGGGAGCCGGACCGCCAGGTTCCAGGCCGAGACCGCGCCCACGCCCATGAACGCGCCGGTGCCGAGCGAGAGCTGGCCGCAATAGCCGGTCAGGATGTTGAGCCCAAGCGCCGCCAGGGAGAGGCAGAGGAAAGGGATCAGCAGCGCGGTGTAGATGTAGTCGGTCGCCACCATCGGCACCCCGACCAGCGCCAGCGCCATCAGGATGACGAAGAATACCCTGTCCTGCGGAATGGTGAAGATCGCCTGGTCGGCGCGGTAGCTGGTCTTGTACTGACCGGATTCGCGATAAAACATGGTCGTTCCCCTCGCCGCCGCTACACGCGTTCGATGATCTTTTCGCCGAACAGGCCCTGCGGCCGGATCAGCAGGAAGGCCAGCGCCACCACATAGGCAAACCAGTTCTCGATGCCGCCGCCGACCATCGGCCCGATATAGACCTCGGCCAGCTTCTCGCCGGCGCCGATGATCAGGCCGCCGATGATGGCGCCCGGAATGGAGGTGAAGCCGCCCAGGATGAGCACCGGCAGCGCCTTCAGCGCGAGGCTGACGATGGCCGGCTGCACGCCCAGCTTGGACCCCCACATCACGCCGGCCACCAGAGCGACAAGGCCGGCAATCGCCCAGACGATGATCCAGATCACGTTGAGCGGGATGCCAACCGACTGGGCGGCCTGATGGTCGTCGGCCACGGCGCGAAGCGCGCGGCCGATGCGGGTTTTCTGGAACACCACCAGGCTGGCCAGCAGGGTGCCGGCGACCAGGGCGGCCCACAGGTCGAAGGACTGGATCAGGATGTCGCCATCCATCAGGAAGATCGGGTCAGTCGGAATGCCCACATCAAGCTGGCGTACGTTGCTGCCCCAGATGGTCTGGCCGAAGCCGTCGAGGAAGAACGACACGCCGATGGTGGCCATGAACAGGATGATGCCCTCCTGGTTCACCAGGTGCCGCAGCACCAGACGCTCGATCGCGCCGGCCAGCAGCACCATCACGGCAACGGTGAGCAGCAGCGAGACGAGCATCGGCACGCCCAGCTCCATGAAGCCGACGAAGAACAGCCCGGCGAACAGCACCATCGCACCCTGGGCGAAATTGAAGACGCCCGACGCCTTGAAAATCAGCACGAAGCCGAGCGCGACCAGGGAATACATCACGCCGGCCATCAGGCCGCCGATCAGCACTTCTAAGAAGAACGCCATCCCGTGCCCCCTTAATGCTGTACGCCGAGATAGGCGTCGATAACCGCCTGGTTGTTCTTGACTTCGTCGGGCGAGCCGTCGCCGATCTTGCGTCCGTAATCCAGAACCACCACGCGGTCGGAAATGTCCATCACCACGCCCATGTCGTGCTCGATCAGGCAGATCGTGGTGCCGAATTCGTCATTCACATCCAGGATGAAACGGCACATGTCCTGTTTCTCTTCCAGATTCATGCCCGCCATCGGCTCGTCGAGCAGCAGCAGGGTGGGCTCGGCAGCCAGCGCACGCGCCAGCTCGACGCGCTTTTGCAGGCCATAGGGCAGGCGCCCGACCGGCACCTTGCGGATCGCCTGGATTTCCAGGAAGTCGATGATGCGTTCGCAAAAT
Source organism: Ferrovibrio sp. (assembly GCF_046297895.1). Taxonomy (GTDB): domain Bacteria; phylum Pseudomonadota; class Alphaproteobacteria; order Ferrovibrionales; family Ferrovibrionaceae; genus Ferrovibrio. The sequence continues at coordinate 79,365 of NZ_JBKBHC010000010.1, forward strand.
TCGCGATGCTCGATCTGCTCGCGCTCCGCCGGGCCCTTGTAGATCGCCGAGGAGAGCAGGCCCGCCTTCATCTTCAGCAGCCGGCCGGTCATGATGTTGTCCAGCGTCGACATGCCCTTGAACAGCGCGATGTTCTGGAAGGTGCGGGCGATGCCCTGGCTGGCTGCCTCGTGCGGGCGCATCTGCTTGCGGGTCTGGCCGCGGAAGGTGATGGTGCCCTGCTGCGGGTGATAGAAGCCGTTGATGCAGTTGAGCATCGACGACTTGCCGGCGCCGTTCGGGCCGATGATGGCCAGGATCTCGTGCTCGCGGATTTCAAAGCTGATGTCGGTCAGCGCCTTCACGCCGCCGAACGACAAGCTGATGTTATCGACCTTCAACAGGGTCGGGCCGATTGTCTTCTGTACGGTCATGGGATGTCAGCCCGCCTTGCGCATGGTGGCATAGGTTTCGGCAGAAGCGACCTTCAGGTTGGCCTTGAATGTGCCGGTGCGCCCGTCCTCGAAGGTGATCTTGGCTTCCACCGCGATGGAATCGCGATCCGAGTACAGTGCCTCGATCAGTTCGCCGTAACGATCGGCGATGATGCGGCGGCGCACCTTGCGGGTGCGGGTGAGCTCGCCGTCATCGGCATCCAGTTCCTTGTGCAGGATCAGGAAGCGCTGGATCTGGCTGGCGGCCATGCTGCTGTCCGACGACAGGTCGCGGTTCACCTTCTCGATGCAGCCCTTGATCAGGTCGTAGACTTCAGGCCGGCCCGCCAGATCGGAATACGAGGTATAGGCGATGCCGTTGCGCTCGGCCCAGGAGCCGACCGCGGCCAGGTCGATGTTGATGAAGGCCGCGGCATAGTCGCGCTTGTCGCCGAAGGCCACCGCCTCCTTGATGTGGGGAAAGAATTTCAGCTTGTTCTCGACGTATTTCGGCGCGAACAGCGAGCCGTCGTTCAGCCGGCCGACATCCTTGGCGCGATCGATGATGCGCAGATGGCCGCCGTCTGTGAACACGCCGGCATCGCCGGTATGCACCCAGCCTTCCGGCGTCTTTGTTTCTGCCGTGGCCTCGTCGTTCTTGTAATAGCCGACGAACACGCCGGGGCTGCGATACAGCACCTCGCCGCTGGTCGGGTCGATCTTCAGCTCCACGCCCGGCGCCGGGGGACCGACGGTGTCGGGATGCACATCGGTATCGGTATGCATGCACAGATAGACCGTGCATTCGGTCTGGCCGTAAAGCTGCTTGAGATTGATGCCCAGCGCACGGAAAAAGTCGAAGATGTCGGGGCCGATCGCCTCGCCGGCGGTATAGGCGAGCCGCAGGCGCGACACGCCCAGCACATTCTTGAGCGGCCCATAGACCAGCAGGTCGCCAAGCGCATAGAGCAGCCGGTCGACCAGCGACACCGACTTGCGTTCGAGAATGGCGCGACCGACCCGCTTGGCCACGCCGATGAAGTAGTGGAACATGCCGCGCTTGATGGCGCTGGCATCCTCCATGCGGATCATCACCGTGGTGAGCAGGTTCTCGAAGATGCGCGGCGGGGCGAAGAAATAGGTCGGCCCCACCTCGCGCAGGTCCTGCAGCACGGTATCGGCCGATTCCGGGCAGTTCACGCAGAAGCCGGCGATGGCCGCCTCGGCATAGGAAATGAAATTGTCGCCCACCCAGGCGATCGGCAGATAGGCCAGGATCTCGTCGTTTTCGTTGATCTTGTCGAAATTGATCGCCAGGTTGGCCGAGCGGACCACATTGTCGTGGCTGAGCATCACGCCCTTGGGCCGTCCGGTGGTGCCGGAGGTATAGCAGATCAGCGAGATATCGCTGCCCCGGCCTTTGGCCATTTCCTCATCGAAGAAATGCGGATGCGTGCGGCCATGGGCATCGCCCCCGGCCATCACCTTTTCAAGGTCGCACAGGTAGGGCTGATCGTAATGCCGCATGCCGCGCGGATCGCTGAAGATGATCATTTCCAGCTTCGGCAGCCGATCCCTGATCGACAGCAGCTTGTCCACCTGCTCCTGGTTCTCGGCCAAGGCAAAACGGGCCTCGGCATGGTCGATGACGTACTGCACCTCATCGGCCACGCTGTCCTGGTAGATCGGCACCGGAATGCCGCCCAGGGCCTGGGTGGCGGCCAAAGCCCAGTACAGTTCGGGCCGGTTGTCGCCGATGATGGCCAGCTTGTCGCCCCGCCGGAAACCCATGGCCGCCAGGCCGCAGGCAAGCTGGCGCACCTTGCCGGCAACCTCGCCCCAGGTCCAGCTCTGCCAGATGCCGAGATCCTTTTCGCGCATGGCCGGGCGGTCGCGGCGATGCTGCGCGTTATAGGCGATGAATTTCGGGATAGTATCGCGTCCCAACGGGTCGCGCCCGTCAGGCATTGCCGACGTCTCGGACATATGTGGCCTCCTCATACGCGGCGCAGCCTGTGGCCATGCCGTCGTTATTGTCTCGTTGATAAGCGTACGGACAGTAGGCCGTCAAGGGGTGGCTGAAGACGGCGCTGAGCATGCGTCGCATTGCCTAAATTTCGACCCAAGTTGAAGTTTCCTCCAGCCGAAAGAGCTTGGCAAACCCATGATTTTGCGGCACCTATTTGCGGCATCCGCTGCGGGTTTTCCGCCCGCTTTACCAGCCTTTCCCTCTTTACGTTCCGTAACGAAAGGATCGCCCCGTGAAAGCCGCGAAGAAGACCCAGCGCAAGGCCGCCAAGGCGCGCAAAAGCCCCGCGAAGGCCAAAGCCAAAAAGGTCGCCAAAAAAGCCGCAAAAGCCGCGAAATCCGCACGTCGGGCCGTGAAGACGGCAAAGAAGGCCGTGGCCCGCAAGGCCGCGAAGAAGGCTGCCAAGACGAAGGTTGCCAAGAAAAAGGCGGCGGTCCGCAAGCCCGCGGCAAAGTCCGTGAAGAAAGCCGTGAAGAAGACGGCCCCCGTCGCCAAGGTCAAAGGCGCCGGCGCCGCCCGTGCCGTTCCCATCGTGGTCGGCCAGGATACCCTGAAGACCCGCCGCACCCTGAAGGTCGGCAACAAGACCTACGCCTATTACAGCATCAAGGCAGCCGAGAAGGCCGGCCTGGGCGACCTGTCGCGCCTGCCCTATTCGCTGAAGGTGCTGCTGGAAAACCTGCTGCGCTATGAAGACGGCCGCAGCGTCAGCGTCGACGACCTGAAGGCCGTGGCCCAGTGGCTGAAGGACAAGCGTTCAGACCGCGAGATCGCCTATCGCCCGGCCCGCGTGCTGATGCAGGACTTCACCGGCGTGCCCGCCGTGGTCGACCTTGCCGCCATGCGCGATGCCATGACCAAACTTGGCGGTGACACCAAGAAGATCAACCCGCTCTCGCCGGTCGACCTCGTCATCGACCATTCGGTGATGGTGGACTACTCGGCCGCCAAGTCGGCCTTCCAGAAGAACGTCGACCTGGAATACGAACGCAACGGTGAGCGGTATGCCTTCCTGCGTTGGGGCCAGACCGCGTTCGACAATTTCCGCGTCGTGCCGCCGGGCACCGGCATCTGCCATCAGGTGAACGTTGAATACCTGGCCCAGACCGTGTGGACCGGCATGGACGGCAAGACCGAGGTGGCCTATCCCGACACCCTGGTCGGCACCGACAGCCATACCACCATGGTGAACGGCCTGGCCGTGCTGGGCTGGGGCGTGGGCGGCATCGAGGCCGAAGCTGCCATGCTGGGCCAGCCGATCTCCATGCTTCTGCCTGAAGTGGTTGGCTTCCGCCTGTCGGGCAAGCCCAAGGAAGGCACCACGGCCACCGATCTGGTGCTGACGGTGACGCAGATGCTGCGCAAGAAGGGCGTGGTGAACAAGTTCGTCGAATTCTATGGCCCCGGCCTGGACGAACTGTCGCTGGCCGACCGCTGCACCATCGCCAACATGGCCCCGGAATACGGCGCCACCTGCGGTTTCTTCCCGGTCGATGCCGAGACGATTGCCTATCTGAAGGCATCGGGCCGCGACCCGCAGCGCATCAAGCTGGTGGAAGCCTATGCCAAGGCTCAAGGGCTGTGGCGCACGCCGAAGGCGCCCGAGCCGGTCTTCACCGACACGCTGGAACTCGACCTGTCGACCGTCGAGCCCTCGCTGGCCGGCCCGACCCGCCCCGAGGGCCGCGTGCCGCTGAGCCGCGCCGCGACCGAGTTCAAGGACGCGATGGGCAACTTCTACGGCAAGAAGACCGCGCTGGACTTCCGCGCCAAGGTGGAGAAGGCCAATTTCGACCTTGGCCATGGCGACGTGGTGATCGCCGCGATCACCTCGTGCACCAACACCTCCAACCCCAGCGTGCTGCTGGGCGCCGGCCTGTTGGCCCGCAACGCCCTGAAGAAGGGCCTGAAGACCAAGCCGTGGGTGAAGACATCGCTGGCGCCGGGCAGCCAGGTGGTGAGCGACTATCTGGCCAAGTCGGGCCTGCAGAAATCGCTGGATGCCCTGGGCTTCCAGGTGGTGGGCTATGGCTGCACCACCTGCATCGGCAATTCGGGCCCGCTGCCCGACAACATCTCGAAGGCGATCACCGACAACGACTTCGTAGTCGGCGCGGTGCTGTCGGGCAACCGCAACTTCGAGGGCCGCGTCCACCCGCTGACCAAGGCGAACTACCTCGCCTCGCCGATGCTGGTGGTGGCCTATGCGCTGGCCGGCAACCTGGGCATCGACGTCACCACCCAGCCGCTGGGCCATGACGCCAAGGGCAAGCCGGTCTACCTGAAGGACATCTGGCCCTCCAACAAGGAGATCGCGGCCACCGTGCGCAAGTACGTGACGCCGGCGATGTTCAAGAAGCGCTATGCCGATGTGTTCAAGGGCGACCCGCTGTGGCGCAAGATCAAGGTCGGCACCGGCCAGACCTATGGCTGGGACAAGAAGTCGACCTACGTGCAGCATCCCCCGTATTTCGAGGGCATGAGCACCACGCCGGCACCGATCACCGATGTGAAGGGCGCACGCGTGCTGGCGATCCTGGGCGACAAGATCACCACCGACCACATCTCGCCCGCCGGCTCGATCAAGAAGGACGGCCCGGCCGGCAAGTACCTGACCGACCATGGCGTCGCCTATGCCGACTTCAACTCCTACGGTGCCCGTCGCGGCAACCACGAGGTGATGATGCGCGGCACCTTCGCCAACATCCGCCTCAAGAACGAGATGGTGCCGGGCGCCGAAGGCGGCATCACCAAGCACATGCCCGATGGCGAGGTGATGTCGATCTACGACGCCGCGATGAAATACAAGGCCAGCAGCACCCCGCTGGTGATCGTGGCCGGTAAGGAATACGGCAACGGCTCGTCGCGCGACTGGGCGGCCAAGGGCACCATCCTGCTGGGCGTGAAGGCCGTGATCGCGGAAAGCTACGAGCGCATCCACCGTTCGAACCTGGTCGGCATGGGCATCCTGCCGCTGCAGTTCCTGAACGGCATGACCCGCTTCGACCTGAAGCTGGACGGCTCGGAGAAGTTCGACATCTCGGGCATCGCCACCGGCCTGAAGCCGCGCATGAAGACGCCGGTGACCATCACCCGCGCCGACGGCACGACCCAGACCGTGGAGGTGCTGTGCCGCATCGATACGCTGGACGAGATCGACTACTACAAGAACGGCGGCATCCTGCATTACGTGCTGCGCAACCTGGCCAAGGCCGCGTAAGCGAAACCGTCATTCCGCAGACACGAAAACGGCCGGGGCAACCCCGGCCGTTTTTGTTTTTCAGGCTTTGGTTTTATACATATCCGATGCCCTCCGCCGAACAGACCGTCATCGACATCATCGCCGCCGATCCCTGGGCCATGGATATCCTGTGGGTGGCACGCAAGCTTAGCCTGCCCGACTGGGCCATCGGAGCCGGCTTCGTGCGCAGCCTGGTCTGGGACCGGCTCTGCGGCTTCACGCAGCGCACGCCGCTCAACGATATCGATATCGTCTATTTCGATGCGGCCAATACGGGCCGTGAGGTCGAAAATGCCGCCGAGGCCCGGCTGACGGCCGATCGGATCAGCCAGGTCTGGTCGGTGCGCAACATGGCACGCATGCATATCAAGAACCGTGAGCCCGCCTATCGCGACACTGCGCATGCCATCAGCCAGTGGCTGGAAACGCCCACCGCCATCGGAATCAGCCTGACGGCGGATGACCAACTGCGCCTGGTCGCACCGCATGGCGTGGAGGATCTGCTGGCCGGCCGGGTCAGACCGACGCCGAACGGCCAGCGAAAGATCAAGGAATATCGTGCGCGGGTCGCGCAGAAGAACTGGCCTTTGCGCTGGCCCCGCGTGCAGGTCGAAGGACTGGCGTGAGCGGCCTTACCTGAGCTCGATCAGTTCGACATCGAAGATCAGCGTGGCATTCGGCGGGATCACGCCGCCGCCCGCACCGGCCGCGCCATAGCCAAGCTGCGGCGGGATCACCAGCGTGCGATGGCCGCCGGTCTTCATGCCGGCCACACCCTCGTCCCAGCCCTTGATCACCCGGCCGGCGCCAAGCGGAAAGGCAAAAGGCTGGCCGCGATCGCGCGAGGAGTCGAACTTGCGCCCCTTCTGGCCAGCCTCCATCAGCCAGCCGGTGTAATGCACCACGGCGGTCTGGCCGCGGCGGGCGGTTTCGCCGTTGCCGGGTTTGACCTCGGTATAGCGCAGGCCCGAGGCCGTGACCTGCTCCTGGGCCAGAACCGACGTTGCAAGCGGCAGGACGGCCAAGGACAAGCCGGTCAGCACGGCGGCAGCGAAAGCTCGACGGGACGAAAACATTCTGAAGGCTCCGGATAGACATAACGACACGGCGAAGCCTGCCGCCGGAATGCGGCGACAGCAAGGCCGAGGGAACGCCCGCTTAGCGGACGCCGACCAGCTCGATCTCGAAGAACAGCGTGGCGTTGGGCGGAATGATGCGGCCGTTGCCCTTGGCACCATAGGCCAGGTAGGGCGGGATCAGCAGGGCACGCTTGCCCCCCACCTTCATGTAGGAGACGCCTTCGTCCCAGCCCTTGATCACCTTGCCCTGGCCAAGCTGGAACTCGAAGGGCTGCCCACGCTTGTAGGAGGAATCGAACATCCGGGTCGGCTTGTTGTTTTCCCAGATCCAGCCGGCGTAATGCACGGTGACCATCTTCCCCGGTTCGGCCTTGTCGCCGGTTCCGACGACAATATCCCCTGACCGCATGCCAGACGGGGTCTGACGCAGGTTGACGGCTTCCTGTTTGCCCCCGATGCCGATGGCACCGAGTATCGATGAGAGCACTCCCATGTGGATAACCATAGCAAGCAATCCGGCCGCTGCCCATAGTTGTCGGGCGGGTTCCGGGGTAGACCGGCGGGCGAATCGGCTCCTGACGCGGAATTTACCCGGCCTGCGGGTGGGCTCGGGCTCGGAATGACCTCAGCCGGCCGGAAGGGGCAGCGGCTGCGGGCGCCCCCCGTCCCTGGAATCGGGCTGGAATTCGCCCTCTGATTCGCCGGTTTCATGGCCTTCCTCGCCGAGCGGAAGCAGGAAGGAGCCCAGGTTTTCCCGCAGTTCGGCCCAGCGCAGGATCTCCAGCCGGCCATCGGCATGCTCGACCAGCGCGGTACAGCTTTCCACCCAGTCGCCGTCATTGCAGTACAGGATGCCGTCGATCTCGCGGATTTCGGCATGGTGGATATGGCCGCAGACCACCCCGTCGACATGGCGGCGGCGGGCCTCCTCGGCGATGGCCTGTTCGTAATCGGAGATGAACTCGACCGCGTTCTTGACCTTGTGTTTCAGATAGGCCGACAGCGACCAGTAGGGCAGGCCCATGCGGCGGCGCAGGTGGTTGAACCAGGTGTTCAGCCCCAGGGCGAAGCCATAGGCGGCATCGCCCAGCAGAGCCAGCCATTTCGCGCAGGTGACGATACCGTCGAAATGGTCGCCATGGGTGACCAGGAACCTGCGCCCGTCAGCGGTTTCGTGGATCGCCTCCATCTGCACCGTGATGCCGCCGAACTGCAGGCCGCTATCCTCGATGAAGTCGCGCAGCGCCTCGTCATGGTTGCCCGGCACGTAGATCACGTTGGCGCCCTTGCGCGCCTTGCGCAGCAGTTTCTGCACCACGTCGTTCTGGCTCTGGTTCCAGTACCAGGAACGCTTCAGCCGCCAGCCGTCGACGATGTCGCCGACCAGATAGATCGTGTCGGCCTCGGTGTATTTCAGGAATTCCAGTAGCAGGTCGGCCTTGCAGCCGCGCGTGCCCAGATGGATGTCGGAGATCCATATGGTGCGGTAGCGGGCGGGACGGAGCGCCATGTTCATCGGTCACCTGCTTCCGCCGGCGCCAACGTCGAATCGCTGCGACGGCAAATTCTTGGCCGGGAAGATGAATCCCGGCCCGGAACTTGTCCCGTGAAATTTCCATGACCCACATGACGGAACGGTGACAGTACCCCGGCGCGATGGACGGCAATGAAGATGGGCCGCAACGAAAAAGGGCCTGCCGTGAGGCAGGCCCTGGATCGATGGCGTCCTTTGGGACGGATCAGATCGCTTCCTTCAGCACCTTGGAGGCGCGGAAGGCAACCTTCTTGGAAGCCTTGATCTTGATCGGCTCGCCGGTCTGCGGATTGCGGCCCATGCGGGCGGCACGCTTGCGGACCTGCAGGATGCCGAGGTCGCCGAGGCGAACGCGCTCGCCCTTCTTCAGCGACTTGGTCACGGCGGTGAAGAATTCCTCGAACAGACCGGCAGTGGCCTTCTTCTGAAGCTCATGCTTCTCGGCCAGCGCGGTGGCGATCTGCTTCGCGGTCACGGTAACCGTCTTGGTGGCGGCCGCTTTAGCCATGGTCTCTCTCCTCAGAAAAGATGCGTCAGATGCTGTTATGAACGAATCGGGAGTTGGTTCCCGAATCCTCCATAGCACCGCGCCGGCCTCTTGCCCATCGGGGAAAGCGCAAAAATCCGCTAGACATGCGGTTTTTTGGCATCCGGATCGAATCGGAGCCGCAAAACATGCGGGTTTATCGCATCCGCGCCCGTCAGCAGGCCGACTTCAGGCGCGCCCGGCGCGGACTTTCGCCGCGATCGCGAAGCTCAGCACGGCCAGCAGGCCGCTGCCCAGCATGGTCCAGATCATCGGATACTGGGTCGGATCGTGATCCTGGCCGTAGCCAACCAGCACGGCCGCGCCGGCCCCGACCAGCATCTGCAGGGCGCCCGACAGACCGGCGGCCGCGCCGGCGGCGCGAGGATTGACCGATACCGCGCCCGCCGTGCCGTTGGGCAGGGTGAGGCCGTTCGACAGGGCCACCACCGCCATGGGGAGGAACAGGCCCGGCAATGTCAGCAGGCCGAGCCACCCGGTGGTGGCGAGCGCCAGAATGCCCAGCAGGCCGATCAGCGCCCCGATGCCGATCATGCGATCCACGCCCAGCCGCACGGCATAGCGGCCGGTGAAGAAGTTGCCGGTGAGATATCCTGCCGAAACGGCGATGAACCACAGTCCGTAAGCCGAGGGCGGCAGCCCCATCACCGTCACCACCACGAACGGCGCGCCAGCAATGAAGGCGAAAAACACCCCCGAGGTGAAGGCCGTCTGCAGGGCATAGCCGCAAAAGGCGGGCGAGCGCAGCAGGCCGGCATAGCTGCGCAGCATCGGGCCGATTCCCTCGCCAAGCCCAGGTTCGGCGAGGGTTTCCGGCAGGGTCAGCAGCACCGCGGCAAGCACGATGGCGCCTGCCAGGACGCAGAAGGCAAAGCTGGCGCGCCAGCCGAGCAGGGTGTCGAGATAGCCACCCAGCGCCGGCGAGAACATCGGGGCCAGCGACATCGCCATGGTGACGTAGCCAATCATTGCGGCCGAGCGGTCGCGGTCGTAGAGATCGCGGATGATGGCGCGTCCCAGCACCAGTCCGGCGCAGCCACCGATCGCCTGCAGGCCGCGGCCGAGCATCAGAAATTCGATCGAAGGCGCCAACGTGCAGACCAGGCTGCCCAGGCAGAAGATCGCCAGGCCCCAGAGCAGCACCGGGCGGCGGCCATAACGGTCGCTCAAGGGGCCATAGACCAGCTGCGCCACGCTGAGGCCGATCAGGTAGATCGTCAGGGTCAATTGCACCAGGCCGTAATCGACCTGGAAATGCCGGGCCAGGCCAGGCATCGATGGCATGAAAATATTGAGCGCCATCGGACCGATCGCCGACATGGCGACCAGAATCACGACGGATGGCGGGCGGCGGCGAGATTCGGACAGGGCGAGTACCGGATGGCTGGTCATGCCCGGTTCGAGGCCGGGCGTGAAGGATCGGGCGAGACAAGCAATCCTATAGCTCTAATCCGGCCACGGACCAACCCGCGATGCAGGGATCAGGCGCAGGATGAGAGCGACGTGCAACGCGAAAGCATCTGCATGTCTGCGATGCCTGAAACGGAAACCTGATTGTCGGGGAGAATTGGCTGGGGGACTAGGATTCGAACCTAGACAACCAGAGTCAGAGTCTGGGGTCCTACCGTTAGACGATCCCCCAGCAGGGATCGGGTGCGGGGTATAGCCCGTCCGCCAGTGCTTTGCAACCCCTGCTCTTCGCCGGCCTTAGCGCCTGAAAATACTGATGATTTCCAGATGCGGCGACCAGCGGAACTGGTCGATCGGCACCGCCTTTTCCAGCCGCCAGCCGGCATCGGCGAGCGTGCGGGCGTCGCGGGCGAAACTGGAGGGATCGCAGGCAGCCATCACCACGATCCCGGGCGCCGCGCCGGCCGCCGCCGCCGCCAGGGCAAGCTGCTGCGCCTGGGCCTTGGCGCCGGCGCGCGGCGGATCGAGCAGCACGGCATCGAGTTTTTTAAGTTCGGCCGGCGTGAGCGGCTGGCGCTCCAGGTCGCGCGCCTGCGCCGTCAACCGTCCGGCCAGGCCGGCCGTTTTCACCGCCGCCTGCAGGGCGGCTATGGCGGGCCGGTCGGCATCGGCGGCCAGCACGGTCTTGCCGGCTTCGGCGAGTCGCAGCGCAAATGCACCGCAGCCAGAAAAGAGGTCGGCGACGCGTTTCGCGTCCCTCAATGCATCCAGCGCAAAATCGGCCATCGCCTGCTCGGCCTCGACTGTCGCCTGCAAAAAGCCACCCGGCGGCAGGATCACGCCGCGCGTGCCGAAACGCACCAGCGGCTGAGCCTCGCCCTGATACAGCAATTCCGGTTCGCTGCGCGGATCGAAACGCCAGCTCAGGCGGGCCAGGCCAATGCTTTTCGCAGCCCTGCTGAGGGCAATGCGTTCCTGCACGCGCATCTTCAGCTTGCCGGTGATCAGGGCGTCCAGTCCGGTTTCGGTGTCGGTGAGCTTGAGGTCGACAGCCCAGCCATCGCCCAGCACCTCGATCAATGCGCCGCGCAGGGCCGGCAAGGGCGCCAGCAGCGCAGGCCGCAGCACGGTGCAGTCTTCCAGATCGACGATCTTGCGGCTGGCCGCCTCGTGAAAGCCCAGCAGCACGCGGTCCTTCACGCGCCGCAGGATGAATTCGGCGCGGCGGCGCGAATTTGCCGGCACGGTGACCAGATCGGCGACAGGCGGCTGCTCAAAGCCGCGCCGGGCCAGCGCCGCCGCCAGCTTGTCGCGCTTCCAGGCGTTATAGGGAGCTTCCGCCCAATGCTGCAGGGCACAACCGCCGCAGGCCTGGAAATGCCGGCAGGGCGGCTCGACGCGATCAGGTCCTTCCGCTTCCAGCACACTGACATGGGCGGCATAGCCATCGCCGCGTTCCTCGCCCACCTTCGCCGCGACGCGGTCGCCCGGCACCGTGAAGGGCACGTAATAGCGGATGCCGTCATGGGTCAGCACGCCATGGCCCTGCCCGCCCATCCGCTCGATCACGCCTTCCACGTCACGCATCGCGCTTCCCATCAATGTCTTTCTCAGCCGCGATCAGGAATTCGCGATTGCCCTCCGGTCCCAGGATCGGACTCGGCTCGATGCCGATCACGCGCCAGCCCGGCAGGGCATCCCACCAGTCGCGGATGCGGACACAGACTTCCTCGTGCAGGGCCAGATCGCGCACCACGCCGCCCTTGCCCACGCGCTCGCGGCCGACCTCGAATTGCGGCTTGATCAGCGCCACCGCCCAGGCCCCCGGCCGGGCCAGCGCCAGCGCCGCCGGCAGCACGATCTGCAGGCCGATGAAACTGGCATCGCAGACCACGCAATCGATAGGATCGGGAACCAGCGCGGCATTCAGATGGCGCGCGTTGGTTTTTTCCAGAACCACCACGCGCGGATCGTTGCGCAGCTTCCAGTCCAGTTGTCCCTCGCCGACATCCACGGCGTAGACCTTGGCGGCGCCATGCTGCAGCAGCACGTCGGTGAAGCCGCCGGTGGAAGCGCCGACATCGATGCAGATGCGGTCCTGCGGGCTCAAAGCGAAATGCCCTATCGCATGCGCCAGCTTCACGCCGCCGCGGCTGACCCAGGGATGCGGCTTGCCGCGCAGTTCCAGCGGAACATCGGCCGCGACGGCCTGCCCCGGCTTGTCCAGCCGTTTCTCGCCCGAGAAGACCAGCCCGGCCATGATGGCGGCCTGCGCCTTGGCCCGGCTTTCCGCCAGGCCGCGCTCGACCAGCGCCTGGTCAAGGCGGATCTTGGCGGGCTTCATGACGGACCTGCTTTATGCGCGAACGGAAAGGCCGGAGCGGCCAAGCGCAGACAGCGCCATGGCAACGATCTGCGGCGCGTTCAGCCCCGCCGCGTCATACTGTTTCGCCGGCGTATCGTGGTCGATGAAGATGTCGGGCAGCACCATCGGCCGCACCTTCAGGCCGTGATCCAGCAGGCCGTCATGGCTGAGGAACTGCAGCACATGGCTGCCGAAGCCGCCGACCGAGCCTTCCTCGATGGTGATCAGCACTTCATGGTGGCGGGCAAGCTGGCGCACCAGGTCGGTATCGAGCGGTTTGCAGAAACGCGCATCGGCCACGGTGGTCGGCAGGCCGCGCGCCGCCAGATCGTCGGCGGCCTTCATGGCCTCGGCCAGGCGCGCACCGAAAGAAAGGATCGCGATCGAACTGCCTTCGCGCAGGGTGCGGCCCCTGCCCAGCGGCAGGATCGAACCGCGACCCGGCAGGGTGAGGCCAAGTCCCTCGCCGCGCGGATAACGGAAGGCCGACGGGCGGTCGTCCAGCGCTGCCGCCGTGGCCACCATGTGCATCAGTTCCGCCTCGTCGGCAGCGGCCATCAGCACCATGTCGGGCAGGCAGCCGAGATAGGCGATATCGAAGCTGCCGGCATGGGTCGCCCCATCGGCGCCGACCAGGCCTGCGCGGTCGATGGCAAAGCGCACCGGCAGCTTCTGAATCGCCACATCATGCACCACCTGGTCGTAGGCACGCTGCAGGAAGGTGGAGTAGATCGCCGCAAACGGCTTGAAGCCCTCGCAGGCCAGGCCGGCCGCGAAGGTGACGGCGTGCTGCTCGGCGATGCCGACATCGAAACAGCGGTCGGGAAAGCGCTTGGCAAACAGGTCGAGCCCGGTGCCCGAGGGCATGGCGGCCGTCACGGCGACGATCTTGTCATCGCGTTCGGCCTCGGCGATCAGGCTCTGGGCGAATACCTTGGTATAGCTGGGCGGGCCGGCCTTGGGCTTGGCCTGGGCGCCGGTGACGACATCGAATTTCGACACGCCATGATACTTGTCGTCAGCCGCCTCGGCCGGGCCGTAGCCCTTGCCCTTTTGCGTCACGGCATGGATCAGAACCGGGCCGGTATTGCCGTTGTCGCGGATGTTCTTCAGTACCGGCACGAGATGCTCGAGATTATGCCCATCCACCGGGCCGACGTAATAGAAGCCCAATTCCTCGAACAGCGTGCCGCCGGTGACCATGCCGCGCGCATATTCCTCGGCCTTCTCGGCCGCCGTCGCCAGGCTCTTGGGCAGGATCTTGTGGCCAAGCTGCTTGGCAAGCTGGCGCAGGCCCATATAGGAGCGCGAAGACAGCAGCCGCGACAGATAGGCGCTCATGGCGCCGACCGGCGGCGCAATCGACATGTCGTTGTCGTTCAGGATCACGATCAGGCGCGAGTCCATCGACCCGGCATTGTTCATGGCCTCGTATGCCATGCCGGCCGACATCGCGCCATCGCCGATCACGGCAATGACGTTGTTGCTGCCGCCCTTGAGGTCGCGGCCCACCGCCATGCCGAGGCCGGCTGAAATCGAGGTGGAGGAATGCGCGGCGCCGAAGGGATCGTATTCGCTTTCCGAGCGGCGGGTGAAACCCGACAGGCCGCCGCCCTGGCGCAGGGTGCGGATGCGGTCGCGCCGACCGGTGAGGATCTTGTGCGGATAGGCCTGGTGGCCGACATCCCAGATCAGCCTGTCCTCGGGCGTGGCGAAGACGTGATGCACAGCCACGGTCAGCTCGACCACGCCGAGGCCCGCACCGAGATGACCGCCGGTCACCGAGACGGCATCGATCATCTCGCGGCGTACCTCGTCGGCGAGTTGCTTGAGCTGGTCGATGTCGAACTGCCGGATGTCGGCCGGCGTGCGCACGGTATCCAGCAGGGGAGTGCGGTTGCTGATCATTGCTGATCCGATTGTGTCACGAGCGGCGGGTTATAACAAACTCGGCCAGCTCCTGTAAAACCGCGGCGGCCGGCCCGAAACGGGACAGACGGTCGCAGGCCGAATTGGTTAACGCCCGGGCCTTGGCCCTGGCGCCCTCCGGCCCCAGCAGGCCAACGAACGTGGCCTTGCCGGCGCCGGCATCCTTGCCCACCGCCTTGCCCATCTCGGCGACGGAACCCTCATGATCCAGGATGTCGTCGGCGATCTGGAAAGCCAGCCCCAGATCGGCGGCATAATCGCGCAGAACGGCCCGGTCTTCCACGCCGGCCCGCCCCAGGATCGCCCCGGATTCGGCGGCATAGGCGATCAGAGCCCCGGTCTTGAGCGCCTGCAGATGGGCGATCTCCGCATAATCCAGCGGCCGTCCGGCCGCCGTGCGGATCTCGGCCGCCAGGTCGATGGCCTGGCCGCCCACCATGCCGCGCGGTCCGGCCGCCCGGGCCAGCCCCAGCGCCAGTTCAGCACGGATGCCGGCATCTTCATGGGTGGCCGGATCGGCCAGGATTTCAAACGCCAGGGCCTGCAGCCCGTCGCCGGCCAGCACGGCGGCAGCCTCATCGAAAGCCTTGTGGACGGTGGGTTTGCCGCGGCGCAGGTCGTCGTTGTCCATGCAGGGCAGATCGTCATGGATCAGCGAATAGGCATGCAGCATCTCGATGGCCGCCGCCACCCGCAGGCTGCCCTGGCGCGGCGCGCCGAACAGGTCGCCGCCCGCCACCGCCAGCAAGGCGCGCAGGCGCTTGCCGCCGCCCAGCGCGGCATAGCGCATGGCTTCGTCCAGCCTTGCAGTTGGACCGGCGGGCCTGGGAAGCAGGCGGTCAAGCTCGGCCTCGACGGCGGCCGCCACCTCCCGCATGGCCGTCGCAAGCGACGGCTGCCCGGTCATGTCAGTCGGCCTTGAAAGGCTGGGTGCCGGGCTGGCCGTCGGCACCGATCACGATCTTTTCGATCTTTTCTTCCGCCGCCTTCAGCTTAACCTCGCAATGGCGCTTGAGCAGGGCGCCCCGGCCATAAAGCGCGATCGATTCTTCAAGGTCGACCTTGCCGGATTCGAGCTTCTTGACGATTTCGTCCAGCGCCCGCAGGGCATCCTCGAAGCTCAAGCTCGCGATATCGGCGGGAATCGCCTCAGGGGCATTTTCCGCCGCATCCTTCGCCTTCGACATGCCGCCTCCGTTTCACAATGCCGCCACAGTCTAAGGGTGGGGTGAAGACCCAACAACCCATGGCACAATCCTACCTATGGGGATGCAATGCCATTGCGTAAGCAATATATTGCGTTCACGACTTTGCCAACCCGGAAAGGGACATCCCATGTTGACCCGCCGCCACCTGCTGACCACCGCCCTGCTCGGCTCCGGCATCCTGCTGGCCGCATCCCGGCCGGCCCTGGCATCCGAAGACCAGAATCTGATCGATGCCGCACGCATCACCGTCGATCGCTTCGCCACCGATCGCCAGTTCGCCGACATGCGCCGCCAGTTGGCCAAGGCCAAAGGCGTGTTCGTGGTGCCGCAACTGCTGAAGGCCAGCTTCATCATCGGTGGCGAGGGCGGCTCAGGCGTGTTGCTGGCCCGCACCGGCACGGGCTGGAGCGAACCCGCCATCTACACCATGGGCGCCGGCTCCATCGGCCTGCAGATCGGCGGCGAAGCTTCGGAGGTTATGCTGCTGCTGATGAACAACAAGGCGGTGGACGCCATCCTGCGCAACGAATTCAAGCTGGGCGCGGACGCCACCGTGGCGGCAGGGCCCATCGGCATGGGCATCGAGGCGGCCACCACCACGCATCTGGGCGCCGACATCCTGTCCTACTCGCGCAGCAAGGGCCTGGCCGCCGGCGTGGCCGTGGAAGGCGCGGTGATCACTGCCCGTCACAGCCGCAACACCGCCTATTACGGGCGCGAGGCGCATCCGCGCAACATCCTCTACGATCACGCCGTCAGCAATCCGGGTACCAATGCGCTGCGTCAGGCGCTGAGTGTGGCCGAGGCCCGGTGATCGCCGCGCATACCCTGCGGGGCTATCGCGGCACGACATATGCCGTGGTCCTGCCGGACGGAACCATGATCGGCCTGCGGCTGGATGATCCCAGCCCGCAGGCCGATGCGTTTCTGCGCCGGATGAACGCAGGCAGCATCACCTGCCTGAATGCGTGGAACCCGCGCAGCAAACACCGGCCGGTCACGCGCAACATGGCGGCGCACCAGCGCCTGCGGCGGGAACTCGCGGCAAAGGGTCTGACCACGCTGCCGCATCTGGGTGTGCCGGATCGCCATGGCTGGCGGCCCGAACCGGGTTTCGCTGTGCTGGATCTGGAAACGGAAAAGGCCATGGCGCTGGCTGAGCGCTATGGCCAATTCGGTATCGTTCGTTATACGAGCGGCGGGGTGGCGGACTTGATCCTCACCCGCCTCGCACTCGGCTGATCAGGCCACCTCGCTGCTTTAAGCCACTTCAAAGAGGCCGGCGCCGCCCTGGCCGCCGCCGATGCACATGGTGACCACCACGTATTTCACGCCGCGACGCTTGCCCTCGATCAGGGCATGGCCGGTCATGCGCGCCCCCGACATGCCATAGGGATGGCCGATGGAAATCGCGCCGCCATTGACGTTCAGGCGGTCGTTCGGAATGCCGAGCTTGTCGCGGCAATACAGCACCTGCACGGCGAAAGCCTCGTTCAGTTCCCACAGGCCGATATCGTCCATCTTCAGGCCGAAACGCTGCAGCAGCTTGGGGATCGCGTAAATCGGACCGATGCCCATCTCGTCGGGCTCGCAGCCGGCCACTGCCATGCCGCGATAGATGCCCAGCGGCTGCAGGCCCTTCTTTTCGGCAAGCTTGGCTTCCATCACCACGCAGGCCGAGGCGCCGTCGGAAAGCTGGCTGGCATTGCCGGCGGTGATGAACTTGTCCGGCCCGCGCACCGGCTGCAGCGAGGCCAGGCCTTCGGCCGTGGTGTCGGCGCGGTTGCCTTCGTCCTTGGTCAGCGTGATGTCCTTGTAGGAAACCTCCTTGGTCTCCTTGTTTACCACGGCCATCTTGGTCGGCATCGGCACGATCTCGGCGTCAAATTTGCCCGCCGCCTGGGCCGCCGCCGTGCGCTTCTGGCTTTCCAGCGCGTAGGCATCCTGCGCCTCGCGGCTGATCCCGTAGCGCTTGGCCACCACTTCAGCCGTATCGATCATCGCCATGTAGATGTCGGGCTTGTTCTTCATCAGCCATTCGTCACGGGCACGGAAGGTGTTCATGTGCTCGTTCTGCACCAGCGAGATCGACTCAAGGCCGCCGCCCACGGCAACCGGCACGCCGTCGTGGATCACCTGCTTGGCGGCCGTGGCAATCGCCATCAGGCCCGAGGCGCATTGGCGGTCGACGCTCATGCCCGCGACGGTCACCGGCAGGCCGGCGCGCACGGCGCAGAGGCGCGCGATATTGCCCGCCGTCGCGCCCTGCTGCAGGGCGGCACCCATCACCACATCGTCCAACTCGCCCGGCTCGATGCCGGCGCGCTTCACCGCCTCACGGATGGCATGGGCGCCCAGGCTGGCAGCGTCGGTGTTGTTGAAGGCGCCGCGATAGGCCTTGCCGATCGGCGTGCGGGCGGTGGAGACGATGACGGCTTCGCGCATTCTGGTTTCCTCCGATTGTCGGTCTGGGGGCGAACGCTAGACCCAAATTTTGCGCTGCGCAAACCTGCCGTTGCGTCAGGTTTACGTGCACGTCAAGCCGGCCAGCGCTTGGCGATCTCTTCCAGCATCACCTCGGTGGCGCCGCCGCCGATGGGGTGGATGCGGGCATCGCGCGCCATGCGTTCGATCTCGGAATCGCGCAGATAGCCGGCGCCGCCATGGAACTGCAGGCAGTCATAGGTCACGGCATTGACCAGTTCGCCGCAGACCGCCTTGACCATCGACACCTCGCGCACGGCATCGCCGCCCTGATCCACCGACCAGGCGGCATGATAGACCAGCTGCCGCGCCGCTTCGGTGCGCGCCTCCAGCATCGCCAGGCGCTGGCGGATCGCCTGCTTGTCGGCCAGAACGCCGCCGAAGGCCTTGCGGGTGGTCACATACTGACGGGTGATCTCCAATGCCCGGCGGCATTCGCCGATGGCCATTGCGCCCAGCACCAGACGTTCGTTCTGGAAATTCTTCATGATGGCGTAGAAACCGCGGTTTTCCTCGCCCAGACGGTTCTCGGCCGGCACGCGACAATTGTCGAAGACCAGTTCCGCCGTATCCGAGCAGAGCCAGCCATGCTTCCTCAGGCTGCGTCCGACGCTGAAGCCCGGCGTGCCTTTTTCGACGGCAAAGATCGAGATGGCGCGCGAGCCTTTCGCGTCCGGATCGGTCTTGGCCGCGACGAAATACAGATCGGCATGCACGCCATTGGTGATGAACATCTTGGTCCCGTTCAGCACATAGGCGTCGCCGTCGCGCCGGGCGCGGGTGCGGATGGCCGCCACATCCGAACCGGCATCGGGCTCGGTGACCGCCACAGCCGTGATCAGGTCGCCGGCGATGACTTTGGCGAACCAGCGGTCGAGCTGCTGCTTGTTGCCGGCATGGGCCAGATGCGGCGAGGCCATGTCGGTATGCACCAGGACGGTGGCGGAAAAGCCGCCGAAGCCGGAGCGGCCGCATTCCTCGGCCAGGATCGCCGAGGCCACCGCGCCCTGTTCGCTGCCGCCATAGGCTTCGGGGTAGCGGATGCCGAAAAACCCGAGCCTGCCCATCTGGCGCAGCACATCGCGCGGCACCATGCCGGCTTCCTCCCAGGCGGCGCCATGAGGCCGGACCTCCTGCTCGACGAAACGCGCCACCTGCTCGCGCAGCTGCGCATGTTCATCGGTCTCGTAGATCAGCCTCATGGTTTCCTCCCGGCTTTTTTCTTCTGAGTTTATCTGAGATGCGGCACCAGCCGTTCGAGGGCTTCGGACAGCTTGGGCAGCGAGGCTGCGTAGCAGAGCCGGATGCGGCCCTCGCCCGCCGGCCCGAAGGCGATGCCGGGCGCCAGCCCGACGCGGGCCTTGCGCGCCAGGTTGACGCAGGTATCCAGGCTGTCGGTCATGCCGTCGAGTCCGAAGAAGGCATAGAAGGCACCTTCCGGCTTGGCCAGCTTCACGCGCGGCAGCGGCGCCAGCGCCTGGTAGACCATATCGGCGGCGCGGCTGTAGCGTTCGACCAGACCCTCAATATAGGTGTCGCCATCGTTCAGCGCCGTCACGCCGCCCCATTGCACGAAGGTGGTGGGATGCGAGATGTTGAACTCGGTCATCTTCTCCACGACGGCGCAAAGCCGCGGCGGTGCCACGATCCAGCCCAGCCGCCAGCCGGTCATCGACCAGCTTTTGGAAAACGAGTTCACGATCACCACCGGATCTTCCGGCTGCGCCAGCGTGTAGTAGCTCGGCGCATGCCTTGCTCCGCCATAGATGATGCGACCATAGACCTCGTCGGAGAGAATCCAGATGCCGCGTTCGCGGCAGAAATCGAGGATCGCCTTCAGCTCGGCCTCGGATGCCACCCAGCCGGTGGGATTGCCCGGGCTGTTGATCATGATCAGTTTCGTGGTCTCGTCGCAGGCATCGAACAGCTGCTGCAGATCGAGTTTCCAGCGACCGTCTTCCTGTGGCAGCAGAAACACGTCGCGCGGTTCGCCGCCCATCGCCTTGATCGCGGCGCGGCCATTCGGCCAGATCGGGCCGACCACCACGGCGCTGTCGCCCGGCTCGATCAGGCACTGGATGGTGATCATGATGGCGTTCATGCCCGAGGCCGTCACCACGATGCGGTCGGCCCCGATGTCGGCGCCGTAGGCGCGCTTCAGGTAATCGCTGATCGCCTGCAGCAACGGCGCAATGCCGCGATTGGGCGCGTAGAAGGTCTCGCCCTTCTCCAGGGCGGCGGCGGCGGCCTTGCGCACGAATTCGGGCGTAGCCTCGTCGCCCTCGCCGAACCACAGCTTGATCATGTCGGGGATGTCGGCCGAGGCGCGGGTAACAACACGAATGCGGGAACCAGGCAGGTCGAGGATGGACTCGCAGATACGGGCGTCTGTCATGATCACTTCTGTTGCGGGAGGCGGGAAACGAGCAGTTCGGTGAGTTTGAGCAAAGCCGCGTCGATATCGCTGCGGCCGGCCAGCACGGCATCGGCCAGCACGTCGATATCCGCAGTCGGGAGCTCGGCCAGGCCGCGTCGCAGGCGGTCGAGTACCAGATTCTGCAGCAGGCGCCGCGTGCGGGCGCGCGGATCGGGGCGCTTGCGCTTGCCCATGGCGGCGACGGCATCGGCCAGCTCGGGCACGCCCTTGCCGGACGTGGCGCTGGTCTGCAGCACCGGCACCGGACCCCGGGAGTCATTGGGACCGCGCTGTGCACTCATGGCGGCGAGCTGGCGGGCCGAACGTTCGGCAAAGGGCAGATCGGACTTGTTGACCACCAGAATGTCGGCGATCTCCAGGATACCGGCCTTGATTGCCTGTACGTCGTCGCCCAGACCGGGCGCGTTCACCACCACGCGCACATCGGCGATCTCGGCGATCTCGACTTCCGACTGGCCGGTGCCGACGGTTTCGACCACCACCACGTCGCGGCCCGAGGCATCGAATACGTCGATCACGCGGGCCGCCGTGCGCGACAGGCCGCCGAGATGGCCGCGGCTGGCGAGGCTGCGGATGAACACCCCGGGATCGCCGGCATGCTGGCCCATCCGGATACGGTCGCCCAGGATGGCGCCGCCGGTGAGCGGGCTGGAGGGATCGACTGCCACCACGCCGACGCTCAGATCCCGCCGACGCAATTCGGCCACATAGGCCGAGACCAGGGTGGACTTGCCGGCGCCCGGCGCGCCGGTGAAACCGACCACCAGGGCATGGCCCAGCCGGCTGCGGATCCCCTGCAGCACGGCGGCGGCCTCGGCGGTCTCGTTCTCCACCGCCGTGATCGCCCGGGCCAGAGCCGTCCGCTCGCCGGCCAGCAGGCCGGGCAGCCAGTCAGGCGGGGCGGCATCAGAGGCGGTGGTTTGCCCAGCTTGCTTTTGCCCAGGTTGATTTTGCATAGGGGCACCATACGCGCTATGTAGGCGGCCAGACAATAATCCGCCCCGCCTTCCCGCCCGGTTTGACCCATGCAGCCTTCCGCCACCCGGCAACACCACGATCACGGCCCAAGAGACTACGGACTGGTCAACTGGATCGGCCTTTGGACGCTGTATGTCAAAGAGGTGCAGCGCTTCATCAAGGTGATCACCCAGACGGTGCTGGCGCCGGTGGTCACCACGCTGCTGTTCTTCGCCGTCTTCGCCCTGGCCCTGGGCGGCGCCGTGCGGCAGGTGGGCGGCATGCCCTTCATCGAATTCCTGGCACCGGGCCTGATCATGATGGCCACCACGCAGAACGCCTTTGCCAACACCTCGTCCTCGATCATGATCTCGAAGGTGCAGGGCAACATCGTCGACGTGCTGATGCCGCCGCTATCGGCCGGCGAATTGCTGGTGGCCTATGCCATGGCCGGGGTAACACGCGGCCTGATGGTGGCGCTGGCGGTTGGCCTCTCCATGCTGCCGTTTGCCGAAATCCGCGTGCATGACGGACTGGCGGCGCTCTATTTCGTCTTCGCCGGTTCGCTGATCCTCAGCCTGATCGGCATCGTCGCCGGCCTGTGGAGCCAGAAATTCGACCACATGGCCGCCGTGACCAACTTCGTGGTGACGCCGCTGGCCTTCCTGTCGGGCACCTTCTACTCGGTGCAGCAGCTGCCGCCCTTCTGGTATGCCGCCGCCCATGCCAACCCGTTCTTCTTCATGATCGACGGCTTCCGCTACGGCCTGACCGGCCATACCGACGGCGACGTGCTGATCGGCGCCGTGGCGCTGGGCGGCGTGGCGCTGGCCCTGTGGGTGCTCTGCCACCTGCTGCTGAAGCGCGGTTACCGCCTGCGGCCCTGATCAAGCTGAGATCGGCCGGAGCCGGATGCCGCCGGAACGCTGCTTGCGGCAGAGAGGGCGCACTCCGCCATCAGCGCCGCAAGCAACGTAAAAAAGAACATTTCAAGTGAGCCTGGCCCACAATGCCTCCGCCGGCTGATCATCGCCCAGGCGGTCAGCACCGGCGCAGCGGCTCGGCCAGCACGGCCATGATGCGGTGCCAGGCCTGCTGCTGGGCTGGCGAGGCAACATCCAGCGCCTTCTGCATGGCATGGCGTTCATACTCGGTGGCGGTCTGTTCCAGCCGCCGCCCGGCGGCCGTGAGCGACAGGAGTTTGAAGCGATGGCGCGCCGGATCGCGGGTCACGGCGACGAGATTGCGCTCGGTCAGCTGCTTGAGCGGCCGATGCAGCGCCTGCTTGCTGACGCCGAGGATAACAAGCAGGTCGCCCACGGCGACATCATCGCGCCGCGCCAGGATATAGAGGATGCGGTGATGCACCCGCGTCAGCCCGTGGCGATCCAGATAGCGGTCGGCCTCCACGGTCAGGCCGCGGAAGCCGAAATGCATCAGTTCCAGCGCCTCGTCGAGGGGATGCAGCTTTCTCAGGTCAATAGTATTGACTTGTGAAGCCTGCCGCGGGATCATGACAGCACCATCACGACAGGGAAGCTGTCATGACCAGAAACGACGCCGAACGCTTTGCCGCCGCCTGGGCGATGGCCTGGAATGCCGTGGATATCGATGCGGTGGTGGCTCATTTGGCCCTCGATGCGGAAATGCGCAGCCCGCTGGCCCAACGCCTGACGGGCCAACCGAGCGTGCAGGGACGCGAGAATATCCGCGCATACTGGGTGAAAGCCTATGGCCATATCAAGCATCCGAATCTGCGGCTGGAAGCCTGCAGCTGGGATGACGGCCTGCGCCGCCTGACCGTGTGGTGGCAGGCCGACCTGCCCAGCGGCACCACGCGCGCCAGCGAATACATGGATTTCGATGACGACGGCCTGGTCCGGCGCAGCGAAGCCTATTACGGCGCAGCCTAGGAGAAATTGCCATGGACGGATTGAGTTTCCTGCGTCACCTGCTGGACAGCGGCGCCACCCCGCCCGGCATCGGTCGCACCCTGGATTTCAGCCTGCAGGCCGTGGACGCCGGCAGCGTGACGCTGACCGCACGTCCCTCCAAAGCGCATTACAATCCGCTTGGCACCGTGCATGGCGGCTATGCCGCTACCGTGCTGGACGGCGCAATGGCGCTGGCACTGCATTCCACGCTGCCGGCCGGCCAGGGCTATACCACCACGGCGCTGACCATCCACTACACGCGGCCGATGACGGCGGAGTCGGCACCGTTGCGCGCCATCGGCAAGCTGGTGCAGCGCGGTGGCCGCGCCGCCAGCGCCACGGCGGAACTGTTCGACGCAGAAGGCCGGCTTTGCGCGCATGGCTCCAGCGCCCTGATGATCTTCGACATACCGGCGGCGAAAGTCTAGCAGAGTAGGCGCTGCCGGGCGGGGATTACGAAAGCTAAACCAGCAGGCTCAGGCTTCGGCGATCATCGCAATCGAGACTTTCATGCCGGGAATGCGCACGGGCATCTTCGCACCCTGCCGCGCCGGCGGATTGGCGGGAAACCATTTCACCCATTCCTCGTTCATGCCGGCGAAATCCGCTTCATCAAGAATGACGACCGTGGCGCTGACCGCGCGCTCCAGCGAGGTCCCGGCCGCTTTGAGAATGGCGGAGATATTCCGCAGGCATTGCCGCGTCTGTTCCTGGATCGTGTCGCCGGCGATTTTTCCCGTCGCCGGATCGTGCGGAGAGGTGCCCGAGACAAAGACCAGTCCGGCGGCGCGCACGGCCTGACTGTAGGCAGGCGATGATGGCGCCTCGGCCGTATGAATGATGTCGCGCGTCATAATCTCCTCCGGTGCTGCACGATCGTCAGGCGACGCTAGTGCAGCCTTCCCGGACACGAAAGACGCGACTCCGAGCGCACGACTTCACTTGCGCGTGAGCATCTGGAAGCCGCACTACACCAGCAGCTTCTCCAGTGCAGCCCTGATCTTCGCCGGGATCGGCACCGGCTTCTGCACGCCGCGTTCCACGAAAACATGCACGAAATGGCCGGTGGCGGCAGGATGCGGATCATTGGCGCGGAACAGCGCGATCTCGTGCCGCGCCGATGAATTGCCGAGCTTCACCGTGCGCAGGCAGCCCTCGATGGTCTCGGGGTAGTTCAGCGACTTGTGGAAGCGGCAGCCACTTTCCACCAGCAGGCCGATGATTTTGTCGTTGACCATGTCGAGCCCGCCGAAGCGAATCATGTAGTCGTTCACCAGCGTGTCGAAATAGGCGTAATACTGCACGTTGTTGACATGCTGGTAGACGTCGATGTCGGACAGCCGGGTGGGGATCAGCAGGCTGTGGCGGTAATTCGCCCGCACTTCCAGCCTGGGGTCGAGAACCTCGCTCATGTCGCTTACAGCGCCTGCTCGTAGATTTTCAGCGCGTCGTCGTAGCCAACCTCGCGCGGGTTGTTGACCAGCAGTCGCTGCTGGTTCATCGCATCCTTCGCCAGCATCGGCAGGTGGTTGTGGCTGATGCCGACCTGGCGAAGCTGCTTCTCCAGCTTCACATCGTCGATGATCGATTCCAGTTCGGCCAGCAGGGCGCCCGCACCGGCCGCAGCGGAATGGAAGCTTTTTCCGGGAAGCAGGATCGGCGCCAGTTCGGCATATTGCGCGGCGGCCGTATCGACCGCGAGGTTGAAGCGCAGCACATGCGGCAGCATCAGGGCATTCGACAAACCATGCGGCACATGGAAATGCCCACCCACCGGATAGGCCAGGGCATGCACCGCCGCCACGGGTGCGTTGGCAAAGGCCATGCCGGCCAGCATGGCGCCCAGCAGCATGTCGGAGCGCGCCTTGCGGTCCTTCGCGCCGGCCTCGGAACTGACATGGCGGATATTGGCCGAGAGCAGGCGCAACGCCTCGCGCGCCAGCGCATCCGACATCGGGTTCTTCTTGTGCTTGGTCGTATAGGCCTCGATGGCATGCACCATGGCATCCACGCCGGTGGCCGCCGTCACGTGGCGCGGCAGGCCAAGCGTGAGGTCGGCATCCAGCAGCGCGATATCGGGCAGCAGCAGCGGCGACACCACGCCCTTCTTCTCGCTCTGGCCCGTGGTGATGATGCTGATGCCGGTGACTTCCGAGCCGGTGCCGGCCGTGGTGGGCACCTGGATCAGCGGCATGCGGCTGCCCTTGGCATTGCCGACGCCGTAGACCTCGGACAATTGCTGGCTGGTGCGGGGCAGGAAGGCGACCAGCTTGGCGATATCCATCGAGGAACCACCACCGAAGCCGATCACGCCATCGGCCTGGAAGTCCTTCGCCGCCGTCACGGCCTCGTGCACCAGCTTTTCCGGCGGGTCGGCTTCCGTCCTGTCGTAGATCGAGACCGCGATGCCGGCGGCTTTCAGGCTGTCCAGCCCGGCCTGGGGCAGGCCCAACTTCATCACCCCCGGATCGGTCACCAGCATGGCCCGGGTGATGCCCAGTTCGCCCGCCAGGGCACCCAGTTTCGCCGAAGCCCCCGGCTCGCAATAGACCCGCCGCGTGGTCTCGAAACTCAGGCTGCTCATCCCGACCTCCCGCAATTCGTCATGTTTTCCAGACACTAGCACCCGTTTACCGGGATCGGCCAGCCTTCCCCCGCGACAGGGCGATGGCCGAAAAAGCGCCGGGAACCCGGCATTGTCCCGCTACATTCGCTGAATTGACTAAGCCCTTGCCGGCCCTTAGAGTCCTGCCCTTCCCGCCAGCCCGGCCGCGTCAAAAAGCCGGGGCTGGCGTCATCGTTTCAGGGCTTTGTCATATAGGCAGGGCCGCAACCACAGGAGCGTGTCGTGAGCGAAGCATTGATGTCGACCTACGCGAGGGCGAACCTCGCGTTCGAGCGGGGCGAGGGTCCTTACCTCTACACCGCCGACGGTCGACGTTATCTCGACTTCGGCTCGGGCATCGCCGTCACCGCGCTGGGCCACAGCCACCCGCATCTGGTGAAGGCCATCCAGGAGCAGGCCGCCAAGCTGTGGCATGTCTCCAACCTGTTCCAGATCCCCGAGCAGGAAAAGCTGGCCCAGCGTCTGGTCGAGCATTCCTTCGCCGAGAAGGCGTTTTTCTGCAACTCGGGCGCCGAGGCGAACGAGGGCGCGGTGAAGATCGCGCGCAAATACTTCTCGGCGAAGGGCCAGCCCGAGAAATACCGCGTCATCACCTTCGACGGCGCCTTTCACGGCCGTACGCTCGCCATGCTGGCGGCGACCAACAACAAGAAATACCTGGAAGGCTTCGGCCCGGTGGTCGAGGGCTTCGACCATGTGCCGCTGAACGACCTGAAGGCGCTGAAAGCCGCGATCACGCCGGAGACGGCGGCGGTCATGCTGGAGCCGATCCAGGGCGAAGGCGGCATCCGCGCCGTGCCGACCGAGACGCTGCGGGCGATCCGCCAGATCTGCGACGAGCACAAGCTGCTGCTGATTCTGGACGAGGTGCAGACCGGCATGGGCCGCACCGGTAAGCTGTTCGCCTATGAATGGGCCGGCATCACGCCCGACATCATGACGCTGGCCAAGGGTCTGGGCGGCGGCTTCCCCGTGGGCGCGATCCTCACCACGGACGAGGCCTGCTCCGGAATCAAGCCGGGCACCCATGGCACGACGTTTGGTGGCAACATCATGGCCATGACGGCGGGCAATGCCGTGCTGGACGTGATGCTGGAGCCCGGCTTCTTCGACGGCGTGCAGAAGCGCAGCTCGTATTTCCGCCAGCAGCTCGCCATGCTGGTCGACCGCTACCCCGAGGTGATCGAGGAAGTGCGCGGCCAGGGCTTCCTGCTCGCGGTGAAGACCAAGGGCGTGAATTCCGATTTCCAGGCCGCCCTGCGCGACGAGCATGTGCTGGGCGTGACCGCCAGCGACAACACCGTGCGCCTGCTGCCGCCGCTCACCATCCCGGAAAAGGATCTGGCGGAAGGCATCCAGCGCATCGAGGCGGCCTGCCAGAAGCTGCAGGCCAAGGCCAGGCAGGCGGCATGAGCGCAATCCGCCATTTCCTCGATCTCGACCGCATCCCGGCCGAGACGCTGCGCGGCATATTGAGCCACGCGGCGAAAATGAAGGCCGGTCGCATGGGCCGGCCGAAAGGCTGGATGGAGCCCGACCGGCCGGCGGCCGACCGGATTCTGGCGATGATCTTCGAGAAGCCCTCGACACGCACGCGGCTGAGCTTCGACAGCGCCATGCGCCAGCTTGGCGGCGAAACCATCGTGGTGCGCGCCGACGAACTGCAGATCAACCGCGGCGAAAGCATCGCCGACACCGCAAAGATCCTGTCGGCCAATGTGGACGCCATCATGATGCGTACCGGCAAGGCGCAGAACCTGGCCGACTTGGCCGCCAATGCCAGCGTGCCGGTGATCAACGGCCTGACCGACGACAGCCATCCCTGCCAGGTGATGGCCGACGTGATGACATTCGAGGAAAAGCGCGGTCCGATCCGCGGCCGCAAGCTGGCCTGGGTGGGCGACGGCAACAACATGGCCACGTCGCTGATCCATGCCGCCGTGCAGTTCGGTTTCCGCCTCGACCTCGCCTGCCCCGCCGAGTTGCAGCCCAGCCCGAAAGTCCTGCAATGGGCGGCCGAACGCCAGGGCCAGATCAACGTGACGGCCGACCCCGCCCTGGCCGCGGCGGATGCCGATTGCCTGATCACCGATACATGGGTGTCGATGGGCATGAAGGATGCCGAGCGGCGTCACCGGATCCTCGCCCCCTATCAGGTGAATGCCGCGCTGATGCAGAAGGCGGCAAAGGATGCCATCTTCATGCATTGCCTGCCGGCCCATCGCGGCGAGGAAGTGACTGCCGACGTGATCGATGGGCCGCAATCGGTGGTGTTCGACGAGGCGGAAAACCGCCTGCATGCCCAGAAGGCGATCCTGGCCTGGTGTTTCGGCGCCTGAAACGCCCTATAGTTACTGCGTGCGCATGCCTTCCCTTCACGACGATCTTTCGCTGCCGTTTCAGATCGAGCAATGCGACGTGCGCGGCCGCCTGGTGCGGCTGGGCCCGGCGCTGGACCGCATCCTGAGCCGTCACGCCTATCCCGAACCGGTGGCGCAACTGCTGGCCGAGGCGATGGCCCTGGCCGCCACCATGGCGACTGCGCTGAAATTCGACGGCATCTTCTCGCTGCAGGCCAAGGGCGACGGGCCGGTCTCGACCCTGGTGGCCGATTGCCGCACGCCCGGCCACCTGCGCGGCTATGCCAGTTTCGATGCCGAGCGGCTGGACGGCCTGGAACTGGGCCCCGGCGCGGAACGCGCCCTGGTGCCGCTGCTGCTCGGCAAGGGGTATCTCGCCTTCACCATCGACCCGCAGGGGCCGGACATGGAGCGCTACCAAGGCATTGTCGACCTCTCGGGCAGCACGCTGGCCGAGGCGGCACATGCCTATTTCGCGCAATCGGAACAGCTCAATGCCCGCGTGGTGCTGGCGGCCGCGCACCGCAAGGGCACGGACGGGCGGCGCTACTGGCGCGGCGGCGGCATCCTGCTGCAGCAGTTGCCGATTCAGGCCGGCGGGCTGGGCGACGACGAGCGCGAACTGGCCTGGGAAAAGGCCACCGCGCTGCTGTCCACCACGCGCGCCGACGAATTGTGCGATCCGGCGATCAGCCAGAACGACCTGCTGTTCCGCCTGTTCCATGAAGACGGCGTGCGGGTATTCGAGGCTTCGGCCCTGGCCGATGCCTGCACCTGCTCCTCCGACAAGGTGCGCGGCATTCTGTCCACCTTCAGCGCGGAGGAACTGGGCGACATGGCGGATGCCGATGGCCGGATCACTGTGACCTGCCAGTTCTGCAGCGCGGGCTATGATTTTCCTGCCGCCGATTTCTCCGCCAGCGGAGCGAAGGCCTGAATCTGATACCAGGCAATTTGTGCTTTTGGCCGAATCCCGCCATTCCCGGGCCTTGAATTCGCCCCATTTGCCGGCCTATCTGGGATACTCGATACCCCCAGACCCGGGAGAGATTTCATGCGCCTCGATTTCATCCACCGATATTCGCTCCGCCTGCTGGCGGTCTGCGGCCTCGGGCTTGCCGTCGCCGCCTGCGCCGGCGCCCCGCCGCAGAAGCTGCTGCTGCCCGAGATCACCTTCGAGAACCAGCCGAAGCTGACCTTCGCCGCCAGTTCGGTGGAAACCATCCAGGAATACCAGCCCTCGGCCCAGCCGCCGCATATCGAACTGAGCATCCCGCAGCCGCCGGCCGCCGTGGCCGCCCGCTGGGCGCGGGACCGCGTCGCCCTGGACAACAGCCAGCAGAACCGCGTTACGGTCATCATCAAAAAGGCCGCCGTCACCGAGGTGGACCTGAAGAAGACGCCGGGCCTGCGCGGCAGCTTCACCGAGGACCAGATCGCCCGCTTCGACACCGAGGTGGAAATGGCCATCGAGGTCCGCGACAGCCGCGGCTTCCGGGTCGGCGAGGCCTCAGCCTCGGCGCGCCGCTCCACCTCGATGAGCGAAAAGGCGACCCTGAACGACCGCGACTTGATCATCCACGGCCTGGTGCGCGAGACCATGATGGACGTGAACCGCGAGCTGGAACGCAACATACGCCAGTACATGCCGCTGTATGTGCGATAATTCGAGGCAGTAAGCCCTTGATCCGGGCTCCGTTCGCATACGAACAGAGCATTTCACCCCCGGACCAAAGGCTACCCTTGCGGCAGCCGATTTCGACCCGGCCGAGGTTTGTCTCGGTCGGGTCGATCTGCTAGAGAGGGCTCACAATCTCCCCTCCCGCGGAGCCGGAAACGCCTGTCATGCCAACGCCGAAAAAGCGCCCCCTGGTGATCGTGACCCGGAAGCTGCCGGACCCGATCGAAACCCGGATGATGGAGCTGTTCGACACCCGGTTGAACCTGGCGGACAAGCCGCTCAGTCAGGCCGAGCTGATCGAGGCGGTGAAGACCGCCGACGTACTGGTCCCCACCATCACCGACCGGATCGACGGCGCCATACTGGCCCATGCCGGCCCGAATTTCCGCCTGATCGCCAATTTCGGCACCGGCGTCGACCATATCGACCTCGCCGCAGCCCGCCAGCGCGGCGTCACAGTCACCAACACCCCCGGCGTGCTGACCGAAGACACCGCCGACATGACCATGGCCCTGATCCTGGCCGTGCCGCGCCGCCTGGTGGAAGGCGCTCAGATGCTGCGCGAGGGCAAGTTCGAGGGCTGGTCGCCCACCTGGATGCTGGGCCAGCGCATCTGGGGCAAGCGGCTCGGCATCATCGGCATGGGCCGTATCGGCCAGGCCGTGGCCCGCCGCGCCCGCGCCTTTGGCCTCTCGATCCACTACCACAACCGCAAGCGGGTGCATGAGAGCATCGAGCAGGAGCTGGAGGCGACCTACTGGGAAAGCCTCGACCAGATGCTGGCCCGCATGGACATCATCTCGGTGAACTGCCCGCATACGCCGGCCACCTTCCACCTGCTGTCGGCGCGCCGGCTCGATCTGCTGCAGCCGCAGGCCTATATCGTCAACACCGCGCGCGGCGAGGTGATCGACGAGAACGCCCTGGTACGCAAGCTGCGCAAGGGCGAGATCGCCGGCGCCGGGCTGGACGTGTTCGAACACGAGCCGGCGGTGAACCCCAAGCTGCTGGAACTCAGCAACGTGCTGCTGCTGCCCCATATGGGCTCGGCCACGCTGGAGGGCCGCATCGATATGGGCGAGAAGGTCATTATCAATATCAAGACCTTCGCCGATGGCCACGCCCCGCCCGACCGGGTTATCGCCGGTCTGCTCTAAGCCGGTCTGCTCTAAGCCGGCCTACACCGGGCCGGCCTGTACCGGGGCGGTTTGGCCCCGCGCAGTAGCCGGCCGCTTCGGTCGGCCGCCGGTTTCGAGAAATTTAGCATCTGCCCTATTCTCCTGCGGCGGGTTTGTGCGCCATACTCTGGCACCGATCCCCGGAACCCGCATGACCGCCCTGCCGCCGCCCTACACACCCTGCCCCGCCGATATCGGCGAGCGGCTGGAGTCGCATGGGCGGTATGTACAGTCGCTGTCGGGCTCGGTGCGGATCGGCCGGCGCCTGCATCTCGAGCGTATCGACTTCGATGCCATCAAGCTCAGCAAACGCAACCTGCGCCAGGCGCAGTTGCCCTTCTGCCGGCTCTCCTGCTCCGACCTGCGCGAAAGCAATTTCCTGGAAGCCGAATTGCATGGCTGCGATCTCACCGCGGCCGACCTGACCCAGGCCGATTTCGCCAGGGCTGACCTGCGTGGCGCCGACCTGAGCCGCGCCGTACTCTCCGGCACGCGCTTCGACAACGCTAAGCTCGGCCCCTATCGCGACGGCCATGCCGATCTGGGCCAGATCACCCGCCTGCACCAGGCGCGCATCACCGGCGCCAGCTTCTCCGGCGCCATGCTCACTGAGGCCAGCTTCGATAAGGCCAACCTGCAGGACACCAGCTTCGCCTTCGCCCGGCTGGAAAACGTGAGCTTCCGCGGTGCCGACCTGCGCGGCGCGAATTTCGCGCTCAGCGACCTGGGCGTCGGCATGGCCGATGCCATCGAGGCGGCCGGCGGCGCGGTGGCGCGACCGATCACCGCGGAACTGCTGGATGGCCTGGTGGCCGACCATGCCGCCTGGATCGCCAGTGATGGCAACCGCGGCAGCCGCGCCCGGCTGCGCGGGCTCAACCTCTCGGGCGCCAATCTCGCCCATGCGGATTTGAGCGGCGCCGACCTGGCCGAGGCCAACCTGGCCGGCGCGGATTTAAGCGGCGCGAAGCTGATCTGCACGGATCTGCGCGGCGCCAACCTGGGACGCGCGAAAATCGACAAGGCCGATTTCCGCGGCGCCATGCTGGACGGCGCCTTCGGCTTCATGCCGGCAGGCAGCCTCTAACATCTCGACAAACCAAAAAAGTCGTCATGCCCGGGTTCGGCCCGGGCATCCACGCGTTCTTTTTACGCCGTGGCTCGCATCGCCTCGGCGCCGGCGAGGTCGACGCTGACCAGGGTGGAGACGCCGCGTTCGGCCATGGTGACGCCGAACAGGCGGTCCATGCGCGCCATGGTGATCGGATGGTGGGTCACCACCACGAAGCGCGTGCCCTCGCCGATATCCGAGGTCTGGCGCGCCATCGCCTCCATCAGGTTGCACAGGCGCTCGACATTGGCGTCGTCCAGCGGGGCGTCCACTTCGTCCAGCACGCAGATCGGCGCCGGGTTGGTGAGAAACACAGCGAACAGCAGCGAGAGCGCCGTGAGCGCCTGCTCGCCGCCCGAGAGCAGCGACATGATCTGCAGGCGCTTGCCCGGTGGCGAGGCATAGATTTCCAGGCCGGCCTGCAGGGGATCGTCGCTTTCGACAAGCTGCAGATGCGCCTTGCCGCCGCCGAACACCTCGACGAACAGTTTCTGGAAATGGCCGTTCACCTTCTCGAAGGCTTCGAGCAGGCGCTCGCGGCCTTCCTTGTTTAGCGACGAGATACCCTGGCGCAGCTTGTCGATGGCGGCGACCAGATCGGTCTGCTCGGTGGAGAGCGCGGTGAGCTTCTCTTCCACCTCGTTGGCTTCCAGCTCGGCGCGCAGATTCACCGGGCCCATATTGTCGCGTTCCTTGCGCAGGCGCTCGAGCCGGTTTTCCACCTGCGGCAGCTCAGGGAATTCCTCGTCGTCTTCCACCTCGCCGGCCTTCAGCACCTGCTCAAGCGTGCAGTCGAGCACCTCGCGCACCCGGATCGCCAGCTCGTCCAGGCTGACGCGCTGATGCTCCAGGTCGGATTCCGCCTTCACGCGCGCCTCGCGGCCGGCGCCGAGCAGCTGTTCGATCTCGCGCGCGGTCTTGGCGGCGAGCTGCTGTGCGGCCTCGGCATTGGCCAGATGGTCGGCGGCCTGGTTGCGGGCGGCCTCGGCCTGACCGATCTGTTCCAGCAGGGCATTGCGGCGGCTTTCCAGCTCGCGCGGAATCTGCTCCAGTTTTTCCAGTTCGGCCGTAGCCTCGGCCTGACGGGCGCCGAGCTGTTCAAGTTGGTGCGCGGCGCTTTCGTTGCGGGCCTGGGCGGCACGATGCTCGATGACGATGGCTTCCAGCCTGCGCGCGCGTGCCTCTGAGTCGCGGCGCAGTTGCTCCAGCGCCGCGCGGCGCTCGGCCAGCGCCTGGCGCAGGGCGTTCACCTCGTCGCGCACCATGGCGATGAGCTGGCGCACCTCGTCTTCCGGCGGCATGGCGGCCAGCGCGGTTTCCTCGTTGGTGCGGGCGGCTTCAGTCTCGGCGATCTCGGCCTCGGTCTGCTGCTTCTGCTCGGCCAGTGCGGCCAGGCGCGACTGGCGCTCGGCTTCCTTGCGCACCACTTCGGCCTGCAATTCGCGGGCGGCGTCGAGGTCGCGGTCGGCGCGGGCGATGTCCTGGTTGGCACGGTCGCGCGCGGACTGGCGCTCGCGCTCTGCCATGGCGATCGCCTGGGCGGCCTGCTCGCGCGCGGACTGGCGCTCGCGCTCTGCCGCGGCGATGCCCTGGTTGGCATGGTCGCGCGCGCCCTGGCGCTCGCGTTCGGCCGCCGCCACAAGCTGGGCGGCGCGGTCGCGCGCCTCGGCGGCGGCGCGTTCGGCGGCCTGCACCACGGAGGCTGCCTGTTCGCGGGCCTCGTTGCGCGCCTGCTCGGCCGACTGCACCACGGCGGAAGCCTGCTGGCGGGCTTCGTTGCGGGTCTGCTCGGCCGACTGCACCACGGCGGAAGCCTGCTGGCGCGCGGCGTTGCGGGCTTCTTCCGCCACCTGCACGGCCTGGCGGGCGGCGCGTTCGGCGGCGGCAGCGGCTTCGGTGGCCTGGCGCGCGGCTTCATAGGCGCGCTGGGCATCGCCGAGCCTGCTTTCCAGGCCGCGCAGTTCCTCGCGCAGGTCGGCCAGACGGTTGCGCTGTTCCAGCTTCACCGAAGCCGAAGTCGGCGCACCGGCCTTTACCGTGAAGCCGTCCCAGCGCCACAGCGCGCCTGATTTCGTGACCAGACGCTGGCCCAGTTTCAGGTCGGCGCGCAGGCGGGCGCCATCGGCATCGTCGGCCACCACGCCGATCTGGCTGAGGCGGCGCTGCAGGGCGGCGGCACCGGTGACATATTTCGACAACGGCTCGGCGCCGAACGGCAGGGCCGGGGCATCCTGCATCGGCGGCAGCGCATCCCAGTGCATCGGCGCATTGGGGTCGGTGGCGGCATTCAGCTCGTCGGCCAGCGCGGCGCCCAGAGCCTTCTCGAAACCGGGCGCCACCGTCACCTGGTCGATCAGCGGCGGGAAGAGATTGCTTTCGTCGAGCTTCAGCAGCTTGGTCAGACCAGCCTCTTCCGCCTTCAGGCGGGTGAGTTCGCCCTGCACGCCCTGCCAGGCATCGCGTGCGGCCTGCTCGGCCTGCGCCACCGCCTGGCGCTCGGCCTCGGCCTGTTCCACGCCGCGTCGCGCGGCGGCGATCTTCTCGGCGTGTTCGGCTTCGACGGCATTGAGGCCGGCACGCGCCGCCTCGATCTTGAGCGCCTGCTCGGCCTCGACGGCATTCAGGCCGGCGCGTGCAGCCTCGATCTTCTGCGCGTGCTCGCCTTCCACGGCGTTCAGCGCGGCGCGGGCGGCCTCGATCTTCTGTTCATGCTCGTTGCCGGCCTGGGCCAGGGCGGCGCGGGCGGCCTCGATCTTCTGGGCGTGTTCGGCCTCGACGGCCTCCAGGGCGGCGCGGGCGGCATCGATCAGGCGGGCCTGTTCGGCTTCCACGGCCTCATAGGCCTGACGCGCGGCATCCAGCTTGCCGGCATGGTCGGTCTCGACGGCTTCCAGCGCGGCGCGGGCGGCTTCCACCGCGGCCTGCTTGGCCTCCACCTCGGCATTGGCGCTTTCGGCCTCAGCCAGCGCCTCGGTCTGTTCGTTCAGCCGCGCTTCCTCGGCGGCGATTTCCTCGATGCGGCCGCGCAGGCGGGCCAGCCGGCGGCCGGCATCCTCGATGGCCTGGCGCAGGCGGGCGCGCTGGGCCTGTTCTTCCGCCGCGCGGTCGGTGAGCCGGTCGAGTTCGGCCTGGCGTTCATCGACGCGGCCCTGCGCTTCGGCCACGGCGCTCTCGGCACCGGCCTGGGCCTCGCCCTCACCCGCGCGCTGGGCTTCAAGCTGTTCCGCCTCGGCCTTCAGCCGGGCAATGGTCTCCTCGGCATCCTGCGACAGTGCGCCTTCGCGCTCGGCATCGGACGCGATCTGCGCCAGACGGGCGCGCACCTGTTCCGCGGCCTCTTCCGCGCGGGCGGCTTCGGCATCCAGGCCCTCGCGCGCCACCGTCAGGCGATGCAGCCTGGCGCCGGCCTCGGCCTCGTGCTGACGGAGCGGCGGCAAGGCCTCGGCCGCAATGCGCTCGGCCTCGTGGGCCTCGGAAACCTGCAGGGTGCGATCGGCCACTTCGCGCTCGGCCGCCTGCAGGGCCTGCTCGGCATCGGCCAGGGCATGCTTGAGCGCCTGGTGCTTGAGATGGAACAGGATCGCCTCGGTCTTGCGGATCTGGCCGGCGATGTTGCGATAGCGGCTGGCCTGACGCGCCTGGCGCTTGAGGCTCTGCAGCTGGTTGTCGAGCTGGCCGATCACGTCGACCACGCGTTCCAGATTCTGCTCGGCCGCCTTGAGACGCAGTTCGGCCTCGTGCCGGCGCGAATGCAGCCCGGAAATGCCGGCCGCCTCTTCCAGCAGCATGCGACGGTCGGTCGGCTTGGCATTGATGATGGCGCCGACGCGGCCCTGGCTGACCATGGCAGGGGAATTGGCGCCCGAGGCCAGGTCGGCGAACAGCAGCTGCACGTCGCGCATGCGCACGTCGTTGCCGTTGATGCTGTAGTCAGAGCCCTTCTCGCGTTCGATGCGGCGGGTGATCTCCAGCACTTCCTGTTCGTTGAAGGCCGCCGGCGCGGTGCGCGTGGCGTTGTCGAGCGTGAGCGTCACCTCGGCGATATTGCGGGCCGGCCTTGTGGCCGTGCCCGCAAAGATCATGTCGTCCATGCCCGAGCCGCGCATGCGCTTGGCCGAGTTCTCGCCCATCACCCAGCGCAGCGCTTCCACCAGGTTCGACTTGCCGCAGCCATTCGGACCGACGATGCCGGTGAGCCCCGGATGGATGACGAAATCCGTCGGCTCGACGAACGACTTGAAACCGGACAGGCGCAACTTGGTGAACTGCACGGGGACTCCCTTTCGTAAAACGCTAAGCGATTACTTCGCCAGCGCGTCTAGCTTCTTGCGCAACTCGTCGAGCGAGGGCACGCCGGCCTCGGTCTTGCCGTTGATGATCAGCGTGGGCGTCGAGTTGACGTTGAATTTCTGATTGCCGTCCAGCCGCTGCTGCAGGATGAAGTCGCCCAGCGGCTTGTCGGCCAGGCACTTGTCGAATTGATCGGCCGAGACGCCACCCAGCCGCCCGATCTGGGTCAGCGCGGCCTTGGGATCGCTGGCCGTGGCCCACTGGCGCTGCTGCGCGAACAGCACGTTGAGGAAGGTGAAGTATTTCTCCGGCCCGCCGCAGCGCGCCAGGATGGCGCCGGCAAAGGCCAGGTTATCCAGCGGGAAATCGCGGTAGATCAGCTTGGCCTTGCCGGTATCGATGTATTCGGTTTTCAGCGCCGGCAGGATGTCGGCGTGGAAGCTGGCGCAATGCGGGCAGGTCAGCGAGGCGTATTCGATGATGGTGATCTTCGCGTCGGGCTTGCCCAGCACCATGTCCTGCAGACGCGGATCGGCGCCTGCATTCGTGGCCTGGGCACGGGCCTCAGCCCCCAGGCCGGCCAACAGGATCACCGCCAGGGTCAGGATAAAACGCTGTATATATTTCATAGAGATGCTCCGACCCCCTACATCTAGGGGGCATTGTATGGTTGCCCGTCCGGCCTGCAACCGGACTCTGCCGTTATCCACAAGAATCTGGCGCGCTCAAGGCGGCTCAGCGACTCGCACCGAAAAGTGATCGCCCAAGTTTTTCAAGGGCTTGCCGGAGGGCCTTGTCTTCGACCCCCTCCAGCAAAGCGGCCAGGCGGGCCTGTTCGTCCCCGCTCAGCGGCCGGGCCGGACGGCGGGGGGCCGCCGGCGACTCGGACCCCCCGGCCGGCCGGGAAACCGGCATCTGCCGGAGTCGCAGTTTCTCCACCGCGCGATAGCCGAAATAGCCGTTGATCTTCTCGACGATCAGCGGAGCCAGATGCTGCAGTTCCAGGGCAAAGGCCGGGCTGACCATGATCTCAAGCGTGGCGGCATGGCCGGCGCCCGAGGCATAGATCAGCTTTTCCGGCTGCGTCTCGGCATGGAGCAGCGGCCCGGCGATCTCGGCCCAGCGGCTGATGATCTCGGCCAGCGCCACGCCGCGCTGCTTGAAGACCGGTCTGGTCAGACGGCCGAGGGCCACGCCCAGCGCCCTGGGGGCGTTGGCGCGTTTGGCGGGATCGTGCCCCGGTTTGGCATTCTTTGGCGTCGACTCATCGGCCATCGGCGCAGTCTATGCCAGGCGGGGTCAATAGCCGAGCGCTTCGGTCAACCGTTCATAGCGCGGACCGCCAAGATGCCAGACATAGGCCTGCATCGTGCCCTGCCGGCGGCCATTGGAGAAATCCTGCAGCGTGCCGCCGAACAGGTCGCGCCAGCCGCTGATGCTGCCGATGGCCCGCGCGAAGCGGGCGGGATCGCGCCCCTCGCCGGCCCGGTCGCCAACGCGGTCGAACGTCAGCACGGCCAGATCGGCTATAGTGGCGCCATAGATCGCACCGGCATTCGGCGCCACCCCGAAGCGCGCCGTGTAAGCATCGATCCAGGCCTGCACCTCGGGCGCCGCCGTCGCCCTCTCAGGCAGCGCGATCGACGACACGCTGTATAATCCCTGGGCGGCAGCGCCGGGTGCCGCCGCCAGCAGGTGGTCATGCGTGGTGGAAGGCCCGAGGAAATCGACATTCCAGCCGGCGGCTTTGGCCGCCGCCATCGGCAGCAGCGTATCGCGCAACAGCGTGGCCAGCACCACGAGATCGCAGTTGGCGGCACGCAGCCGTGCAACCGATGCGGTGAAATCCATGTCCGTGGGGCGATGGGTGGCGACGGCCAATAGGGACAGGCCGTGCTGCGCCAGCTGGTCGCGCAGGGCCTGCTGCACCTCCTCGCCGTAATCGGTGTTCTGCGCCAGCGCGCAGACGGCACGCTTGCCGCGCTGCTCGACCATCCATTTCACCCCGGCGCGAATCTGGTCGTAATAAAGCGAGCCGGATATCCAGGTGATCGCATCGCTGGCCTGCACCAGGTCGCGGCTGGCGGCCATGGGGAACAAGTTGGGGATACCGGCTTCGCGCAACTGCGGCAGCATCGCCTGCACCTGTGCGGTGCCAAGCGCGCCGACGAAAGCCTCAACGCGGTCGCGCTTGATCAGCTTGGCGGCGGCCTGCACGGCGCGCGGCACCTGAAACTGGTGGTCCTCGACGATCAGGCGGATCTTGCGGCCGCGGACGCCGCCGGCGGCATTCACCGCATCGAAGCGCAGCCGCAGGGCATTCACCACCGCATGGCCATAGGGCGCGGCGGGACCGGAGAGATCGGTGACGGTGCCGAGCCGGATTTCGCCAAGGCGGATTTCGGACGGCCCGGCGGCACGACCGTCAAGGGCGAAACAGGCAAGCATCGCCGCGAAGGCGAAAGCGGCTGATCGGCGCATGATCGGACACCTAGTTTCTCTGGAGTGGCGCAAGATGCCGCCCGCCAGCCGTCTTGGCAAGCGGAGAAACGCTTGCCGCAGCAACATGCCCTGCCTATGGTCGCGCCATGCCCGCGTCCCGTCGTGTCGACATCGCCGCACCATTGCTGAAATGGTACGACCGGCATCACCGCAGCCTGCCCTGGCGCAGCCCGCCGGGTGCCGCCCCGATGGAGCCTTACCGCGTGTGGCTCAGCGAGATCATGCTGCAGCAGACCACCGTGCCGGCCGTGATCCCCTATTTCACCAAATTCCTCGCGCGCTGGCCCAGCGTGCATGACCTGGCCGCCGCGCCGGTGGAGGACGTGATGGAGGCCTGGGCAGGCCTGGGCTATTACGCGCGCGCCCGCAACCTGCATAAATGCGCCAGGGCCGTAAGCGAAAAACTCGGTGGCGTCTTCCCTGACAGCGTGGAGGGCCTGCTGGAGCTGCCCGGCATCGGCGCCTACACGGCGGCCGCCATCGCCGCCATCGCCTTCGACAAACCAGCGGCCGTGATGGATGGCAATATCGAGCGCGTGCTGGCGCGCGTCTTCGCCATCGAGACGCCGCTGCCCCAGGCCAAGCCGGAATTGCGCAGACTGGCCGAAAGCGTGACGCCGCAGAAACGGCCCGGCGATTTCGCGCAGGGCATGATGGACCTGGGCGCAACCATCTGCACGCCGAA
Organism: Ferrovibrio sp.; assembly: GCF_046297895.1. Classification (GTDB taxonomy): domain Bacteria; phylum Pseudomonadota; class Alphaproteobacteria; order Ferrovibrionales; family Ferrovibrionaceae; genus Ferrovibrio. The sequence continues at coordinate 119,365 of NZ_JBKBHC010000010.1, forward strand.
GAACCCAGACTGCCCGCTCTGTCCGCTGCGCAAATCCTGCGTCGCGCAGGAACGCGGTAGCGCGGCAGAGCTGCCGCGCAAGGCGGCAAAGGCAGCGCGGCCGGTGCGGCACACCATCGCGTTCCTGCTGCAGCGCGATGACGGCGCGGTGCTGCTGCGCCGCCGGCCGCCGCAGGGCCTGCTGGGCGGCATGCTGGAGGTGCCCAGTGCACCCTGGCGCGATTCGCCATGGCGCAATGGCGATGCGCTGTCCCATGCGCCGGCCGCCATCGACTGGCAGGAAGCGGCGGGTGCCGCCGAGCATGTCTTCACCCATTTCGCACTGAAGATCACCGCGCTGCATGGTCGCGTCGACGCGCGGGCCGCCGCAGAGATCGACGGACAATGGCAGCAGCCGGGTGACGCGGCCCTGCCCACGGTGATGAAAAAGATGCTTGGCCTGCTGCCGGCAGGCGACGACGTCAGATCGACGAGAAATCCCCGCCGCGGCCGAGCCCGCTCTTGAACCGCGCCGCGCCGGCGATCGCCTCCTGCTCGATGATCGGCAGGCCGCCTTCGGCCTCGTCGTGCAGAGCGGCATCGAGCGAGAGGTCCCACTGGCGATAGCTGGAGGCGCGGTCGACCTTCATGCAGGCCTGCGGGAAGCGCGCGACCTCGGCGGCCAGCGCCTCGGCGGCGGTGCGCGCCTGGCCCTTGGGCACCACCCGATTGGCCAGCCCCATCTGCAGGGCTTCGTCGGCCGGCACCGGGCGGCCGGTGAGGATCATGTCGAGTGCGCGGCTATGGCCGATCAGGCGCGGCAGCCGCACCGTGCCGCCGTCGATCAGCGGCACGCCCCAGCGTCGGCAGAACACGCCGAACACCGCATCCTCCTCAGCCACGCGCAGGTCGCACCACAAGGCCAGTTCCAGGCCGCCGGCGACAGCGTAACCCGACACGGCGGCGATCACCGGCTTGGAGAGCAGCAGGCGTGTCGGCCCCATCGGGCCCTCGCCCTCCGGCGACACGTCGTTGCGGTTGGCGCCATCGGCCACGGCCTTGAGATCGGCGCCGGCGCAGAAGGTACCGTTGGCGCCCCACAGCACGGCCACGCGCGCATTGTCGTCGGCGTCGAAATCCTTGAAAGCCTGGCGCAGGGCGTCGGCAGTGGGCCGGTCGACGGCATTGCGGGCCTGCGGGCGGTCCAGGATCACTGTAGTGACGGCACCCTGCTTCTCGACGCGAACACTGTGCATCCCGGCTTCCTCTCCTGATTGACTGCGATCAGGCTGACAGCGCCGGCGGCATCCGGCAAGCCCTTCCGTCCGGCTTTGCGTTGCGGCAATGTCGCCGCCATGGGCATGGATTGGCGGCGATTCCTATGGCGCGGCATCGGGCACCTGGTTGAGCCCGGCGTGCATCTATGGCTGCGCCGCCGCGCCGCGGCAGGCCGGGAGGATATCGCACGCCTGCCCGAGCGCTTCGGCCATGCCGCGACGGCACGGCCGGAAGGCCGCCTGATCTGGTGCCATGGCGCCAGCGTGGGCGAGGCGCAGGCCCTGCTGCCGCTGCTGCAGCACCTGCATGCGGCACGGCCGGACATCACGCTGCTGCTCACCACCGGCACGGTCACCTCGGCAACACTGGTGCAGCAGCGCGCCATGCAGGGCCTGCTTCAGGGCGTGATCCATCAATTCGTGCCCGTCGACCTGTCCAATGCCGTCGACCGCTTTCTCGCTCACTGGCGGCCCGATCTGGTGCTGTGGAGCGAGTCCGATTTCTGGCCCGGCATCCTGGCCGAACTGCGGCGGCGCCGCATTCCGGCCCTGCTGGTGAATGCGCGGATGTCGGAGCGCTCCTGCCGACGCTGGAACCTGGCGCCGGGCACGATCGGCTGGCTGCTGCAGGCTTTCGCGACCATCTATGCCCAGACCGCGCAGGATGCCGAACGCCTGCGCCGCCTGGGCGCGACGGAGGCGATCGAGGCCGGCAACCTGAAGGAAGCGGCGCCGCCCCTGCCCGCCATCGCAGAGACGGTGATGCAGTGGCAGATGACGCTGGGCAGCCGCCCGCGCTGGCTGGCCGCCAGCACGCATCCGGGCGAGGAGGTACAGATCGCAGGGGTGCATCGCGCGCTGCAATCGCGCTTTCCCGGCCTGCTCACCATCATCGTGCCGCGCCATCCCCAGCGCGGGCCAGAGATCGCAACCGCGCTGACCGCAATCGGCAGCAGCATCGCGCTGCGCTCGCGCAGCGAAGCCGTGACGGCGGCAACCGATATCTACATCGCCGACACCCTAGGCGAGCTGGGGCTGTGGTATCGCCTCTGTCCCATCGTGATGATGGGCGGCTCGCTGATCCCGCATGGCGGGCAGAACCCGCTGGAACCGGCGCGGCTGGACTGCGCGGTGCTGTTCGGGCCGTCGATGTTCAATTTCAGCGAGGCGGTGGCCGGCCTGCTCGATGCCGGCGGGGCGCAGCAGGTGCAGGATGCCGCCGAACTGACGGCGGCGCTTGGCATATTGCTGGCCGATCCGGCGAAAGTGGCTGAGATCGCATCCGCCGCACGCGCCCATGCCGGCGGGCGGAACCGCATCCTCGACATCCTGCGGGATGCGGCGCTGCGCAGCCTGCCGGATTGAACTCTGGCCCGGCTACTTGCCCACGAAGGGCTTGGCGATGTGGCCGACTTCTTCCATCGACGAGCCGAAATGCTGCGGCTTCGACATATCGGTGATCTTGCCGTAATTGGCGGCGAAATCCTCCACCGTCACCCTGGCATCGACGCCGAAGAACATGCCCTGGGATTCCATGATCTGCATCTTGGCGTAAAAGCCCGCGCCAGCCGAGATGATGTCGCCGGTGGCGGTGCAGGTTTCCGAGCACAGATAGGCCACGGCCTGGGACACATATTCCGGCTTGAGATGCGGCAGTAGCTGCGGCGGCAGCAGGGCTTCGGTCATGCGCGTGGCGGCCACCGGCGCGATGGTGTTGACCAGGATGCCGTATTTGGCGCCTTCCTGCTTCAGCGCGTTCATCAGGCCGACCACGGCCATCTTGGCGCCGGCATAGTTGGACTGGCCGAAATTGCCGTAGAGGCCGGAATTCGACGAGGTCATGACGATGCGGCCGTATTGCTGCTGCTGCATCACCGGCCAGGCCGCCTTGGTGACATAGGCCGAGCCGAGGAAATGCACGTCGACCACGGTGTCGAAATCGGCGATCTCCATCTTGGCGAAGGTCTTGTCGCGCAGGATGCCTGCATTGTTGACCAGGATATCGACGCGGCCCCAGGCATCGGTGGCTGTTTTCACGATGTCTGCCGCAGCGGCCGGATCGGAGACGCTGTCGTAATTGGCCACTGCCTCGCCACCCCTGGCCTTGATCTCGGCCACCACGGCATCGGCCGCCTTGGACGACCCGCCGGTGCCGTCCACCGCGCCGCCGAGGTCATTGACGACGACCTTCGCGCCGCGCTCCGCCAGCAGCAGCGCATGGCTGCGGCCCAGGCCGGCGCCCGCACCGGTGACAATGGCTACGCGGCCCTTGAAATCGATGGCCATGACAGTTCCTCCGTTTTTTGTTTGATCAGGTCCGGTATTCCAGCAGCAGGTCGCAGACCTCGCGCACGGCGCCATGGCCGCCGGCAGCCTCGGTGACATAGGCGGCGGCGGCCTTCACCTGCGGCCGCGCATTGGCCACGGCGATGGGCAGACCAACGGCCTGCATCACGTCGAGATCATTCAGGTCGTCGGCGACATGGCAGACGGCATCCAGGCCGATGCCGAGTTCGGTGCAGATCTGCTGCAGCCGGGGCAGCTTGTGCCGCACGCCCATATGGCCGTGACGGATCTTCAGCCGGTCGATGCGCTTCTGGATCGAGGGCGTGTCGCTCATGGTGATCAGGCAGAGTTCGATGCCGGCCTCGCGCACCAGCAGCATGCCGAAGCCGTCCTGTACGAAATACTTGCGCAGTTCCGAGCCGTCCTCGGCGTAATACAGGCCGCCATCGGTGAGCGTGCCGTCGAGATCGAGCGACAGCAGTTTCACCGCCTTGAACCTGGCAATCAGATCGGCATCCAGCATACGGCAATCTCCCCGGCCCGGCGGGCCATCCCCAATCCTTGGCCCGATCGGGGGAGCGGCAGATTACCGGGGCGCAAAGACGCGCGCCAGTCGTGACGCCGCGTCAATCGCCCCGCTCCGGCCTAGCGGCGGCGCTGGTCTTCCAGCCGGCGCTGTTCGATCTCGCGGGTGCGCTGACGCTCCTCCTCGTTGGCGCGCCGGCGCTCGGTATCCTGGCGCCGGCTTTCCTCGTCCTGCCGGCGCTGGAAATCGAGCTGGCGCATCTCGCGCCCCTGCTCCATGCGTCGGATTTCCGCATTGGTGCGGTCCCATTCGCTGGGCTGCTGGGCCAGGGCCGACGGAACAGCACAGATGAGCAGAAGGCTAGAGAACAATCGGATCATGCCGGCATCCTGCCATGCCATTGCGGCAGGATTATGCCCGTCTTTTAGGCCCGGATTTTTGAGGTTTGGGCGGGCCGGGATCGTCGAGCCAGTAGACCACGTGCTCTTCCAGCTCGCCGGCCTGTTTCTCCGAGATGCAACGGCCCGCCACCGAGATGCCGGCCTGATGCACGGTTTCGCGGCTGCCGCTTTTCAGGTGATGCCACCAGTAGAGGTCCTTGCCCGCCGCCACCAGGCGATAGGCGCAGGTGGCCGGCAGCCAGTTCATCTTCTGCACCTTGCCGGGCGTGAGCTGGATGCAGTCAGGCACCAGTTTTTTGCGCTTGGGGTAGTTGCTGCACTGGCCGGTGGCGCAGTTGAGCAGCTTGCAGGCCACGTTGGTCTGCTCCAGCGCGCCGGTATCCTCGTCTTCCAGGCGGTACAGACAGCATTTGCCGCAGCCGTCGCACAGCGACTCCCATTCGGATGGCGTCATCTGGTCCAGGCGCTTGCGGCGCCAGAAGGGGAGCTTGCGGGGCATGGCGGAAAAATAAGGCGGCGGCGGCGAAAGCGCCAGCCGCCGGAAGGGCAATTCAGGCCCTGTGGTGCTGGCGGATGAAGGCGGTGACTTTCGGCGCGATCTCCTCGCGCCAGCGCCGGCCGTTGAACACGCCGTAATGCCCCACGCCGGCCTGCAGGTGATGCTGGCGCATGCGGTTGGGGATGTTGGGGCAGATGTCGTGGGCGGCGGCCGTCTGGCCGATGCCCGAGATGTCGTCCTTCTCGCCTTCGACGGTGAGCAGGGCGGTCTTGCTGATCGCGGCGGTGTTCACCTTGTCGCCGCGGCATTCCATGATGCCGCGCGGCAGCTCGTGCTCCTGGAACACGCGGCGCACGGTCTGCAGATAGTATTCCGCCGGCAGGTCCATCACCGCCAGATATTCGTCATAGAAATCCTTGTGCGCGCGGGCGCTGTCGCCATCGCCCTTCACCAGATGGTGGAACAGGCGGACATGGGCGCCGACATGGCGGTCGAGGTTCATGGTCATGAAGCCGGTGAGCTGGATGAAGCCGGGATAGACCGGCCGCATGAAACCGGCATGGGGCAACGGCACGCGGTTGATCACACTGTGCTCGAACCACTCGATGGAGCGTTCCTTGGCCAGGTTGTTCGGCACGGTTGGACTGATGCGGGTGTCGATCGGCCCGCCCATCAGCGTCATGGAGCGCGGCGTATTGGGGTCTTTCGCTTCCGACATCAGCGCCACGGCAGCCAGGACCGGCACCGAGGGCTGGCAGACCGCCATGACATGGCAGTTCGGCCCCAGCACCATGAAGAATTCGCGCACGTAGTCGATATAGTCGTCCAGTTCGAAGGCACCCTCGCGCAGCGGCACGTCGCGGGCGTCGATCCAGTCGGTGATGTAGACTTCGTGGTTGGGCAGCATCGCCTCGACGGTGCCGCGCAGCAGGGTGGCATAATGGCCCGATAGCGGCGCCACGATCAGCAGCTTGGGGTCCTTGCGCTCGGCGCAGCCGTCGCGTTCGAAATGCAGGATGTTGCAGAAGGGCAGCGAGACGACGACGCGCTCGGTGACTTTGCGCTCTGCGCCACCCACTTTCGTCGTGGCCAGGCCGAAGGCCGGCTTGGGATAGCGGCGGGTGATATTGGTGAAGACTTCCAGGCCGGCCGCCCATGTGCGGGCCGCCGGGCTGTAGTTCATCGGCAGGTAGGGCAGTTTCAGCGCCTGAGTCTGCGCCTCGGCCAGCGCACGCACCGGCTGGAGCGCGGCATGCTGCCATTCATAAAGCTGATAGAGCATCCGGTCCCACCCTTCTGCCACATAAACACCGGCAGGCTGCCGGGTTCTGGGAGTCTGGGGCAAAGGCGTTAGCGAATCGCTCCAGTCCAGTGAATATAGGGCAGTCTAGTGGGTTTCCTCAGTGCCCGCACGATCTATTTTGCGCTGCAACATATGCGTGCATTTTCATAAAGCACTGAAAATAAGATCAAAATTTGGCGCGGATGCGTTTGGCCATATCCTCGGGCGACACGTCATGACGGAAATGCGTCAGATACCGCCCCTGGCCGTCCATCAGATAGATGAAGCCGGAATGGTCCACCGAATAGCCCAGGCTGGACTCCTTCAGCGGCACCTTCTGGTAATAGACCCGGTATTCGCGGGCCACCTTGGCGATCTGCTCCGGCGTGCCGGTCAGGCCGACCAGGCGGTCGTGGAAGGCCTGCACGTATTCCTTCATCACCGGCGGCGTGTCGCGTTCCGGATCAACGCTGATCAGGATCGGCTGCACTCTTGCTGCATCTGCCCCCAGCCCATCCATGGCGATGGCGATGGTCTGCAGGCCGGTGGGGCAGATATCCGGGCAATGGGTGAAGCCGAAATAGACCAGCATGAACTTCCCGGCATAGTCGCGGTCGCTGACCGTGCGGCCGTCCTGGTCGGTCAGCGTGAAGGGACCGCCGATCGAAACCTGGCCGCTGCCGCTCTGCTGTTCGCCGTGGGGCAACAGCCACTGCATGGCCACCAGGCCGGCGACGCCGATGGCCGCCAGGATGGCGACGATCAGCAATCCGCGCTGCAATCCGCGTTTGGCTGCGCTCATGATGCGGCTACTCCGTTTTCGCCCGGCCGCCGAGCGACGCGGCGGCGGCCTCGATGAAGGTTGCGAGCGCGACATCGCGCTCGCTCAGCCCCCCGGCGTCGTGCGTGGTCAGAACGATCTCGACGCGGTTATAGACGTTGAACCATTCCGGATGATGATCGGTCTTCTCGGCCTGCAGGGCCACGCGGCTCATGAAGCCGAAGGCCGTATTGAAGTCGGCGAAGACGAAGGTCTTGGCGATGGCATCGCGGCCCGGCGTCGGCTGCCAGCCCGGCAACGCATGCAGCGCGGTTTTGCGCGCGGCGCCTTCCAGTTTCGCTATTGCCATGCCATCCTCCTCGCGCCGCGTCACCTTGCGGCCATAACTTGGCGGGGAAGCTAGCGCGCTGCCCCCGCCCCTTCAACCCGCGAGCCCCGCTTGGGACGATCCGCCGCATGACCAGCCGCAGCATACCCCTCCCGCCCGACAGCCTGCCGCCCAGCCTGGACGAGATTGCCGCCCTGGGCGAGACGGAGCTGCTGCGCCTGCGTTCCGCGCTCGGCCCCTATATCGACGGCGTGCCGGTGCAGGTGGCGGAATTCGCCGATGACGAAACGCTCGCCGAGATGGGCTGCGAGAGTCCCTTCGACCTGCTGGGCCTCTATCGCGGCGGCAGCTTCCTGGCCGAACAGCGCGGCGAGACGGGGACCCTGCCGGCGATGATCTTTCTCTATCGCCGGCCGCTGCTGGATTACTGGTGCGAGACGGGCGAAAGCCTGCGCCGCGTGGTGCGCCATGTGCTGATCCACGAGATCGGGCATCACCTGGGACTGTCGGACGACGACATGGACCGCATCGAGACGGCCACCGACGAGGGCGGCCGGTTCGGCTAGAGCAGGCGGGGCTGAGCCCCTTCGCTGCGCGGAATACGGAAGGAAACCCGCGTGCCGCGGCCCGGCACGCTGCGGATTTCCAGCGGATGGCCATGCAGCTCGGCCAGCCGGTTGGCCAGCGCCAGCCCCAGGCCGGTGCCGCGTTCGCTCTGCGCCACCATGCCGCTGACCTGCCCGAATGGCGTGAGCGCGATCTCGATCTCGGCCGGCGTCATGCCTGGACCGTCGTCGCTGACCGTGAACAGCACACCGTCATCCTCCACCTCGGCGGTGATGCGGACATCGCCGCCAGAGGGCGTGAATTTCAGCGCGTTTGACAACAGGTTGACCAGGATCTGCTTGATCGCGCGCGCGTCGCCATGCAGCGACGGCAGATCGTCGCTGATCTCGATGCGGATCGGCGTGCCACGCGCATTGGCCTGCGCCGAGACCAGCACCAGGCTGGCCCGCACGATTTCCTGCGGCTCCAGGGTTTCCCAGCTCAGTTCCATGCGGCCCGCCTCGATCTTGGAGAGGTCGAGCACATCGTTGATCAGCGACAGCAGATGCTGGCCGCTTTCGCGGATGTCGTGGGCATATTCGAGATATTTCGGGTTGCCGAGCGGGCCGAAGATCTGCCGTTCCAGCAATTCGCCGAAACCGATCACGGCGTTCAGCGGCGTGCGCAGTTCATGGCTGACATGGGCTACGAAGTCGGTCTTCACGCGCGCCGCCTGCTCGGCGCGCAGCTGCGCCTCGGCTGCCCGGCGCGCGGTCTGTTCCAGTGCGCGGGCCTGATGCTCGGCCTCGCGCCGGCCGATATAGGCGACGCGGCGCTGGCGCTCATAGACATAGCTCGAGAAATAGCCGATGACAAAGGCGCTGAGCATCATCACCTGATAGATGGTGAAATCGCGGCGGTCGCCGAGTCCGGCGACCAGATAGACAACGTCCAGCGCCGCAACGACGATCAGCACGGCGACGGCGGCGCGCAGCACGCCAAGCCGCAGCACGACGAAAATGCCGATCATCACCAGAATGACGCAGCTCAGGTAAAGGGTGAGCAGTTCGGCCGGCGTCAGGGCGATGATGCCCACGAAGCCCAGTCCGATGGCGACCGCGCCGCCCTGCATGATCAACTGGTGCCGCGGCACCATGCGTGGATCGAACGAAGCGAACAGGCCGAGCAGCAGAAGCAGAATGGTGATGGCGCGGATCACCGTCATCGCCAGCGCGGTGGGCGAGAACAGCCAGTCGGTGACGGCGAAGCAGGCGAACAGCGCCGCCGCCAGGCCAAGCGCATAGCGCGCATAAAGCAGCGAATTGGCCGCCTCGTCCGCCTGGAATTCCCGCTCCAGCGCCGCATCGGCGAAGGTGGCGTCATACCAGCGGAGCGGAAAGCGATTGAGTGGGAGCGGCGTGGCGGTCATGGCGTGACGCTGCCCAAGCTAGGCAGGCAGCCCGATTCCCGCAACAGAATTGTGGGAAAACCGCCGCCGGAGACTAAGCGAATCCGGCGGCGACTCGAAATTGTAACGGCAGCGTGAACCGGCCCAGCCGCGAATCACGCCGACTCGACGGCGATTTTCTTGGTCTTCGCCGCCGCCTCGGGCGGCCGGACCAGGGCGATTTTCAGCACGCCCTTGGCGAACTGCGCCTTCACTTCGTCCGGGTTCGGCGCGAAGGGGAGCGGGATCACGCGCTGGAACATGCCGTAGGAGCGTTCCATGACGTGGTAATCCTTCTGCTTCTCGTCCTTTTCCAGCTTCTTCTCGCCCTTGATCGTCAGCACGTCGTCATGCAGTTCGACCGAGATGTCCTTCTCTTCCACGCCTGGCAGTTCGGCGCTGACCTCCAGGCCCTTCTCGGTTTCCTTCACGTCGATGCGCGGCGCCAGGTAGCCGTTATCGCCGAAAGCCGCCGGCAGGCGCTGGCCGCGCCAGACATCATCGAACATGCGGTTGATCTCGCGTTGCAGCGCGGTGAAAGGATCGTCGCTGCCGCCGGCGGGCAGCTTGCCCTGACCGAAGGGCAGCAGGGATCTGAAATTCATATCAGCCTCCAATGCTATCATCCGCTTCCCGATCTGGAAGCGTTTTGATTACAGCATCGCGGGCATGGAACAGCCTTGATTTGCGTCAAGCGCCGGCAAAAAGCCGCGCGACGAAATCCGGCACGATCTCGGTGGCCGGTCCATACACGCGCTCTGCAAACAGGGAATGGCCGTCGGAGGGATCGAGATTGAGTTCCACCGTATGCGCCCGGCCGGCGCGGCGGACTTCCGCGACAAATCCGGCCGCAGGATAGACCTGGCCCGACGTGCCGATCGACACGAACACGTCGCAGGATTGCAATGCGCCGTGTATTTCCTCCATATGCAGCGGCATCTCGCCGAACCACACCACATGCGGCCGCAACCGGGCCGACCGGCCGCAGGCCGGGCAGGTCGTGGCCAGATCGAGGTCGTGTTCCCATTCGGTCACATACCCGCAATCGTCGCAGCGGATTTTCAGCAGTTCGCCATGCATGTGCCGCAGGCGCCGGCTGCCCGCGCGTTCATGCAGGTTGTCGACATTCTGCGTCACCAGCAGGAAGTCGCCGTCCCACAGCCGTTCCAGTTCGGCCAGTGCTGCATGGGCGGCGTTGGGCTGCGCTTCCAGCAGGTTGCGGCGGCGGGCATTGTAGAAATCGTGCACCAGCACCGGATTGCGCGCGAAACCCTCGGGCGTCGCCACCTCGCTCAGGTCGTATTTGGTCCACAGCCCGTCCTTGTCGCGGAAGGTGCCGAGGCCGGATTCCGCCGAGATGCCGGCACCGGTCAGGATCACGATGGACCTGAATGCACGTTCAGGAGTCATTGTCGCGGTCAGTAGCCGTAAGCGGCAGCCTCGCTTCGTTCCCACTCCTCGGCCTCGTCGGCCATCCAGTCGCCCTCCTCGCCGATGGATGTGCCATCCAGGCGATAGACGTGTTCGGGCGTGTAGATCGCCCCCGAGGAAGAGAGGAAGCTGGAATAGAGGGTGAAGCGGTCGCACAGGAAAGGCGGCGCGCTGTATAGCGCATGATGGCTCAAAAACGCCCCGAGCCGGTCGAAGGGCGCGTTGTTGAGTCGCGCCAGCGTCACATGCGGGGCGAATTTGCGCCGGTCGGGCGGCAGGCCGGTGCGCAGCACGGCATTGTCGACCTTTTCCTGCAGGCGGTTGAGCGCCGGATTGGGCCGCACCCCGGCCCACAGCGTATTGGCCTTGCGCTTGTCGCCGAAGGTGCCGACGCCGAATAGGCTGAGTTCGAAATTCGGCATGATGATGCTGGAAAGCTCATCGCTGACCGCGCGGGCCGTGCGGCCATCGACCTCGCCGATGAACCGCAGCGTGAGATGGAACTGCTCCGGGTTGGCCCAGCGCGCCCCCGGCACGCCGGCGCACAGGGCGGCCAGGGAACGGCGCACCTCGTCAGGAAAACTCAGGGCAACGAACAAGCGGATCATGGCTGTGCCCTCCGCAATAGGGGCGCTATGGCCCGGAACGAGCGTCCCGTTCAGGCGCTCGGGTTCGGTTGATCGCGATGGATCGCGTCGATGCCGTCCAGTACCTCCTGCGTCAGTTTCACATCGATGCTGTCGATATCGGCCTTGAGCTGCGCCAGCGAGGTGGCGCCGATGATGTTGCTGGTCACGAAGGGCCGACTGTTGACGAAGGCCAGCGCCATCTGCGCCGGATCGAGGCCGTGCCGCTGGGCCAGCGCCACGTAGCGCTCGGTGGCCCGTTCGGCCTGCGGGCTGGAATAGCGGGTGAAGCGGGTGAACAGCGTAAGCCGCGCGCCGGCCGGCTTGGCGCCGCCCAGGTATTTCCCGGCCAGCACGCCCATGGCCAGAGGCGAATAGGCCAGCAGGCCGACATCCTCCAGCTTGGCAACCTCCGACAGCGAGGATTCGTACCAGCGGTTCAACAGGCTGTAGGGATTCTGGATCGAGGCGATGCGTGGCAGCGCCGGGTTGCGCTCGGCCGCCGTCAGATGGCGCATCACGCCCCAGGCCGTCTCGTTGGAGAGGCCGAAATGGCGGATCTTGCCGGCCTTCACCAGATCGGCCATGGCCTCCAGCGTTTCGGCTATGGGCACCGCCGCCTCGTCGTTCCAGGGATATTCGGCGCGGCCGAAATTGGCGGTCAGGCGGTCGGGCCAATGGGTCTGGTAAAGGTCGATATAATCGGTCTGCAGCCGCTTCAGGCTTTTGTCGACCGCCTCGAATATCTGCCGGCGGCTCAGGTCGGGCGGCTGCTTGTCGTCGCGCAGCCAGCCGAAATCGCCACGCGGCCCGCCGCCGCGGCCGGCCACCTTGGTGGCCAGGATCACCTTGTCGCGGTTTTTGCGCGCCTGCAGCCATGTGCCGATATAGCGCTCGGTGCGCCCCTGGGTCTCGCCTTTTGGCGGCACCGGATACATTTCGGCCGTGTCGATGAAATTGATGCCGCGCTCCAGGGCATAGTCGAGCTGGGCATGGGCGTCGGCTTCGGTATTCTGCTCGCCCCAGGTCATGGTGCCGAGGCAGATCAGGCTAACCCGCAGGTCGGTGCGGCCTAAGCGACGGAACTCCATGACAAAACTCCCGACTCGACCCGGCGAAGAGGCTAGGCCGCCAGCGACGGCGGCGAATCCATATTGTCGGCCAGACTCGGCTTTTACAACAACGAATTGGGGTCAGGCGCCGAGGAAACGCAAAATCTGGGGCAGGATGCGGTCCACGATCACGCTGACCCCCTCGCGATTCGGATGCATGCCGTCGCCCAGGTTCAGCTTCGGCTCCGCCGCCACCCCGTCGAGGAAAAACGGGTACAGCGGCAGGCCGTACCGGGCGGCCAGGTCGGGGTAGATGCTGTTGAAGCGACGGCCATAATCCGCGCCCAGGTTGGGCGCGGCCTGCATCCCGGTCAGCAGCACGGGAATGCCTGCCTGCTTCAGTTTTGCCAGGATGGCATCCAGATTGGCCCGCGCCTGCTCGGGTGGCAGGCCACGCAGCATGTCGTTGGCCCCCAGTTCGACGATGGCATGGGTTGGTTTGTCGGCGAGCGCCCAGTCGAGCCGCGACAGGGCCGCCGCCGTGGTATCGCCCGACACACCGGCATTGATCACGGTGACATTCAGCCCCCTGGCCCTGAGGGCCTTCTCCAGCTGGGCCGGAAAGGCGGCATCGGGCGGCAGGCCATAGCCTGCGGTGAGGCTGTCGCCAAAGGCCAGAAGGCGGATCGGCGGCGCTGCGGAGGCGGCGCCACAAAGCAGAAGCGCCGTGACCAGGATCACGGCGAGTGCCCGCATGACATTGCTCAGGCGCAGGAAAGCCCCATATTCTGCGTTCAAGATGTTAATCCGCATGATTTTCCCGAAAAGGTGAACCGCACCCATGGCGTTAGGTAAGGCAAATCTGCCGGTTGTCGAATTGCAGGACGTCCGGCTCACTCTCGCCAGCACGGCCGGGCCGGTCAATATCCTGCGCGGTATCGACCTGGCGGTGCAGGCCGGCGAACGCATCGGCATAGTGGGGCCCTCCGGCTCGGGCAAATCGACCCTGCTGGCCGTTCTGGCCGGATTGGAGCGCGTGAGCGGCGGCCGCGTGCATGTGGCCGGCGCTGACCTCAACGACATGAGCGAGGACCGGCTGGCGCTGTGGCGCCGCAACCGCATCGGCATCGTGTTCCAGAGCTTTCATCTCATCCCGACCATGACGGCGCTGGAGAACGTGGCGGTGCCGCTGGAACTCGCCGGCGCCGGCGATGCGGCAGAGCGGGCGCGGACGGCACTGGAGCAGGTGGGCCTGTCGCACCGCATGGACCATTATCCGATGCAGCTTTCCGGCGGCGAACAGCAGCGCGTGGCCTTGGCCCGCGCGGTGGCGCCGAAACCCGCGCTGCTGCTGGCCGACGAGCCAACCGGCAACCTGGATGGCGCTACCGGCCACGCCATCATCGACCTGATGTTCGGCGAGGCCGCGCGACTCAACTCAACCCTGATCCTCATCACGCATGACGAAAAGCTTGCCGCCCTGTGCGACCATGTGGTGCGCATCGAGGATGGCCGCATCAAGACCATCGAGCCGCAGCGTCGGCAGGCGGTGGGCTGATGCTGTCGCTGCGGTTTTCGTTGCGCGAACTGCGCGGCGGCCTGCGCGGCTTCCGGCTGTTCGTCGCCTGCCTGGCGCTGGGCGTGGCAGTGATCGCCGGCATCGGTACGCTGTCGGCCGCCATCGTCACCGGCCTGGAACGCGACGGCCGCAGCCTGCTGGGCGGCGATATCGAATTCCGCCTCACCCATCGCGGCGCCACGCCTGAGGAGTCCGCTTTTCTGCAGCGCCAGGGCGAGGTTTCCGAAAGCGTGCAGATGCGCGCCATGGCCCATGCCCTGCGCAGCGACCAGCGTGCGCTGATCGAGTTGAAGGCGGTGGATGGCGCCTATCCGCTCTATGGCAGCGTGGCGCTCGAAAACGGCGGCGATCTCGCCACGGCGCTGGCCGTGCAGGATGGCCTGCCCGGCGCCGCCGTCGATCCGCAGACCCTGATCCGCCTGGATGCCGCGATCGGCGACCGCCTCGGCATCGGCGAGGCAGAATTCGTGATCCGCGCGGTGATCGCGCGTGAGCCCGACCGCGCCACCGAGGGACTGACGCTGGGTCCGCGCGTGATGATCGCGGAGAGCGCGCTGGATGCCACCAGGCTGGTGCAGCCGGGCACGCTGGCGCACTGGCATTACCGCATCCGGCTGAATCCCGGTCTGGAGGCCGCCGGCGTGGAAGCCGCGGCAAAGGCCGAACAGGCCGATGCGGGCTGGCGCATCCGCGACTGGAAGGAAGGCAGCCCCGGCGTACGCCGCTTCCTCGATCGCGCCGCCTTGTTCCTGGTGCTGGTCGGCCTGACCGCCCTGCTGATCGGCGGCGTCGGCGTCGCCAATGCGGTGCATGCCCATCTGGAGGGCAAGACGCCCACCATCGCCACGCTGAAATCGCTCGGCGCCACCACCGGACTGATCTTCCGCGTCTATCTGTGGCAGACCCTGCTGCTGGCCGGGTTCGGCATCCTGCTCGGGCTGGCCATCGGCACCGCCCTGCCCAATCTGGCCGCTGGCGCGCTGGCCACCGTGCTGCCGCTGCCGCTGGTGCCGGGCCTGTACTGGCAGCCGCTGGCGCTCGCCGCCTGCTATGGCCTGCTGGTGGCGCTGGCCTTCACCATCTGGCCGCTGGCACGCGCCGCCGACATCCGTCCCGCCGCGCTCTATCGCGACCTGGTGGCGCCGAACCGCCGCTGGCCGCGGCCGATCTATGTGATCGCCACGCTCGGCCTGTTTGCGCTTCTGGCCGCGCTGGCGGTGTTCGGTGCCGAGGAACGCCGCTTCGCCATGGCCTTCGTGATCGGTGCGGTGGTCGCTTTCCTGCTGTTCCGGCTGATCGCCGCCGGAATTGCCGCTCTGACCCGCCATGCCCGGCCGCCGCGCGGCGTGCGGCTGAAACTGGCCATGGCCAGCCTGCACCGGCCGGGTGCGGCCACCGCCGCGCTGCTGCTGTCGCTGGGCGTGTCGCTCACCCTGCTGACCGCCATCGCGCTGGTGGAAAGCAACCTGCATGCCCAGGTGGAGGAACGCCTGCCCGACGAGGCGCCGGCCTTTTTCTTCGTCGACATCCAGCCCGCGCAGATCGAGCAGTTCCGCGCCACCGTCGCCGCCGTGCCCGGCGCCCGCGACCTGGAAACCGTGCCCAACCTGCGTGGCCGCATCTCAAGCATCAAGGGCGTGCCCAGCGAGCGGATCGAGGCATCGCCCGACCAGCGCTGGGTGCTGCAGGGCGATCGCGGCCTGACCTACGCGCGCGACTTGCCGGAAGGTTCGACGCTCATCGCCGGCGACTGGTGGCCGCGCGATTACAACGGCCCGCCGCTGATCTCGATCGAGGAACGCGCAGCCAAGGGACTGAATGTCGGGATTGGCGACCGTCTGACCGTGAACATCCTGGGCCGCGACATCGAGGCCGAGGTGGCCAACATCCGCCGGCTGGACTGGACCTCCTTCGGCATCAACTTCGTGCTGGTCTTCTCGCCCGGCCTGCTGGAACGCGCGCCGCATACCATGCTGGCCACCGTGAAGGCGACGCCCGAGGCCGAAACCGCCCTGTTCCGCGCGGTGACGCAGCAATATCCCAACATCTCGGTCGTGCGCATGAAGGATGTGCTGACCGAACTGAACGCCATGGTGGCCAAGCTGGGCGGCGCGGTACGCGGGGCGGCCGGCGTGACGCTGATTGCCGGCCTGATCGTGCTGGCCGGCGCGCTGGCGGCCGAGCATCGCCGGCGGCTGCGGGAAGGCGCCATCCTGAAGGCGTTGGGCGCCACGCGGCGCGACATCATCGTGGCCCATCTGATCGAATATGGCAGCGTCGGCCTGGTCGGCGCCCTGATGGCCTTCGGACTTGGCTGGCTGGCCGCCTGGGCGATGGTGACGCAGATGATGAATGCCAGTTTCTACTTCGCCCCGGGCGTGGCCGCGGCCACCGCGCTGGGCGGCGTGGCCGCCACCCTGCTGTTGGGTCTGGCCGGGGCCTGGCAGGCGCTGGCGGCAAAACCGGCGCCACTGCTGCGGACGCAATAGCGGCCCTGCCCGCCCCGGCCGCGCCTGCGGCAACAGGGCGTTAACCTTTCCGTGCGAGGTAGGGTAGGCGCTCAAAGCGCCCGCACCGGCACAGGCAGGCCAAATCCGTGACGAAACTTAACCGTACCTGGGACGATTTCATCAAGACCCGCACCATTGGCGTGGACGACAACCGCCTGATCGGCGCTGCCGACCGCGTCTTCACCATGGGCAGCTGCTTTGCCAACGAAATCCGACTGGCGCTGTCGAAGCGCGGCTTCACCCTGCTGCCGGAACTGACCGGCGAATTCAAGAAGCATGTCTCGCCGGCCTCGCACGAAATGCCGAGCTGGGGCGTCTACGACGAGCGCGTGCATTACCAGTTCTACACCACCTTCTCGATGCTGCAGGAATTCGAGAAGGCCTTCGGCCTGTGGCAGCACGAGCCCTCCGACGTCTGGGCGGCGATCCAGAAAACGGAAAAGGGCAACCAGCCGATCTTCCAGGAGCCCTACAAGCGCCGCCTCTTCGCCCACAGCCACGAAGATCTGCTGGCCATGCGCCGCCTGATGGAAGGCGCCATACGCGACGGCATCATGACCGCCGACGTGCTGGTGCTGACCATGGGCCTGACCGAAATCTGGCAGCGCGGCAACGGCCGCTATGTCTGCGAGCCGCCCAAGCTGCGATCGCGCGAGATCATGCAGGATTGCCGCTATTTCGGTTCAACCTACGAGCAGAACCTGGACAACATGCGCCGGCTCTGCAGCCTGTATTTCAATGCCTTCCCGGATCGCAACATCGTGCTCACGGTGTCGCCCGTGGCGCTGTCGCGCACCTTTTCGCCGCACGACATCGTGGTGGCGAACATGGAGAGCAAATCCACCCTGCGCGCCGTGGCCGCGCAGATCTGCCGCGAATTCAAGAACGTGCATTATTTTCCCTCCTTCGAATTATGCATGACCGATCCGGAAGCCTTCGAGGAGGACGGCCGGCATGTGCGGCCGAAAAAGGTGGAAGCCATCATGTCCACCTTCCTGACGCATTTCCTGAAAACCGAACCGGTAGCGACCGGATCCCAGCCGGCTGCCGCTGCCGCGGCGCCGGCTGCGACGGCAGTGCCGGCCAGGCCGGTGGAGGACAACACAATGGTCACCAACCGCCGCGACAGCGCGGGCAATGCCTACGAACATCACTGGAGCGAGACCCGCGCCGCGATTGACCGGCTGATCGCCAGTGGCGAACGCAGCCTGCCCCGCATCATGGCGCAACTTTTTGCCGGCGAGCCGGAAACCAACAAGCCGGCGCTGGAGGAAATCGGCTATCGCATTGCCGGCCGCATCGCGCAGAGCCCGCTTTGTGATGGCAGCCTGGAATACCGCCTGTTCGAGGCCCAGAAGCTGTGGCTGCTGCGCCGCAGCCTGCCCGCCGGCGTGACCGACATCGCCGAACTGGGCAGCGGCACCGGCTCCAACCTGTTCGCGCTCTGGCATAGCGGCCTGCCGGCGGCGGTGCGGCTGCATGCGCTGGAATACACCGCGGCCGGCCGCGCCTGCGCCGAAAAGCTGGCGGCGCTGGCTCCCGAGATTCAGTTCCGTTCCGCGCCTTTCGACTACTACAACGCCGCGCTCGATGATCTGCGCGATGCCGGCAGGCTGTTTGTCTTCAGTTGCTACAGCATCGAGCAGATCACCTATCTGCCCGACAGCTTCTTCGATCACCTGATCGCCATGCCAAACCTGGCCGGCGTGCTGCATATCGAGCCGGTGGGCTGGCAATACGGACTGGCCGCCGATGCCGATGCCGTGGCTGTGGAGGTCGACCGGCGGATGCGCAAATCGGTCGCCCGCAAGGGCTACAACCAGTCGCTGGTGCCGCAGTTGCATGCGCTGGCCAAGGCCGGCCGCATCGTGATCGAGGAGGAATTGCCACATTTCCTCGCGCACCGGCCGGACCTGCCTGGCACGGCGATCCGCTGGCGCCCAGCGCGCTGATTATGGCGCGCTGACGGCCTGTGCGCCGAGAACGGCGTCTCAGCAGATGTAAAGCTGATTGCGATACATGAAATCGGGCGTCGGCGCGCAATGCGTCGGCAGCTCTTTCAGCGGCAGCGCCCCCGTCGCGGTACCCATCACGTCGCCGTAGGGGAGCAGCGTATACAACACCTGGAACAGCATGCGGTTGCGCGACTTCGGCGGCTCGCCCTTGTGCAGGCCATAGGTGTTGACCAGGAAGGATGAGCCGGCCGGGCCGGTCAGGTGTTCGAAGCGGCCGGCAAAGACCTGTTCCAGATAGGCCGCATGGTTGCGCTGGCCGCCGACGAAAAACTGCAGCGGATTGTGCTGGTCGTTGGTCGAGGCCCGGTAGAGTTCGGCGAAGCGGTCCGGACGATGGGAATTCGGCAGATAGACGTGGGGACCGGATTCCTCGTCGACGTCACTGAGATAGACGAACAGCTTGCAGAAGCGGAAGCAGTCCTTGTCGCGATGCAGGGTCTGCGGGCTGCCCGGAATGCCGCGGCCGGCATAGGAATGCCAGACGGAATAGGTGTCGATGATCGGCTCGAAGCCGAGATAGCCGCGCACGATGGACAGGATGGCCGGGTCGTTGGCGATGTCGACCAGATGCGGGCAGGTCAGGATGTCGCGGATGCCGTGGTTGGCCACGAAGGTGTTCGCAGGCGCCGCGTCGACCGGACCCTCGCCGACATAATCGCGGTTCTCGTTTTCATAGACGACTGTCTTGTCGGCGAAATGGGCGCGGATGTCGGCGATTTTCTCGGGGCCGACGAAGGTGCCGAGCTTCAGCAGGCCGGCTTTCGAGAAGATCCGCGCCGCGTCGCCAAGCGGCGCCTCCGGCGGGGCCAGGTCGGGAAAGGTCTGGCGCAGGTCGGCCACGATGCCGCGGGCATTCTGCTCCATGAAGCCCGGATCCGAGGCGATATAGGGCCGCATGCGCCGGATGGCGCTGCGCAGAAGCCGCTCGGGCGGCGCGGCGGAGAATTGCATCTGTTGCGCGGGCGATGTCATGGGCGGCTCTATCGGTTTCGCGGGATTCACGGAAATCATAGAAGGCCGGACGGTTTTGAGAAACCGTAAACGACGGCCGCCAAAACCAGCGGCTCGCTACCGCACCAGCAGCCGGCGCGCGGCGAAACCGCCCAGGCCGCAGACCGCCACCACGATGGCCATCGGCAGGGCGCTGCCGTCGTGCAGCAGGCCGACCAGGGCGCTGGTGACCGCGCCGGAGGCGAATTGCAGGGTACCCATCAGGGCCGCCGCCGTGCCGGCGCGGTGCGCCTCGCCGGCCAGGGCGCTGGCGGCCGCGTTGGGCAGCACCGCACCCAGGCTGGCGATATAGACGAATAGCGGCAGCCACAGGCCGAACAGGCCGCCGGCCAAAAATGCCGCCATCGCCAGCAGCAGCAGGCCGGCCAGGGCGGTCACGGCGATGCCGACGACCAGCACAGCATCCAGCGTGAAGCGGCGCAGCAGGGCGCGGTTGACCTGCGACAGGCCGATGATGCCGACCGCGTTGATGCCGAAGATCCAGCCATAGGCATCGGCGGGCACGCCGTAGAGATCGATGAACACGAAGGGCGAGCCGGCGATATAGGCGAACATGCCGGCCATCGCCAGGCTGGAACTGAGGGTATAGCCCATGAAGCGCCGCTGCGTCAGCAAAGCGCCATAGTCGCGCAGGGCCGAGCCCAGCGTGAGTCGGCGCTCCGGCGCGGCGACATGCGTCTCGGGCAGCCACAGCCGCGCCGCCGCCAGGACGAACAGGCCGAAGCCGGCCAGGAACCAGAAGATCGCCGGCCAGCCGAACCACACCAGCACATAACCGCCCATGAGCGGCGCCAGGATCGGCGCGACGCCCATCACCAGCATGAGCAGCGACATCACCCGTGCGCCCTCGCGCGGCTCGAACAGGTCGCGCACCATCGCACGCGCGATCACCAGTCCGGCGCAGGAGCCGAAGGCCTGCAGGAAACGGGCGGCGATCAGGCTGTCGATATCGGGCGCCAGCGCGCAGGCGACGGAAGCCGCCACAAACAGCAGGTTCCCGGCCAGCAGCGGCAGGCGGCGGCCGAAACGGTCGCTTAAGGGGCCATAGAAGAGCTGCCCGATGGCCAGGCCGAGGAAAAACAGCGACAGGGTCTGCTGCACCTTGCCGGCATCGGTGGCCAGGGCGCGCTCCAGCGCCGGCAGGCCGGGCAGGTACATGTCCACCGCGAGCGGGGTGAAGGCGCTGAGCGCGCCGAGAATGAGCGTCAGGCGCCACAGCGCGTGCGGCTTGTCGGAACTGGCCATGCGAAACACGGGACGATCCAGGAGGGGCGGTTTTCCGCCGGAAGAGGCCACGCGGTTCTACGGGATAATCGGCCTACTGACGAGTGCGCGGGATCACAAACCGCGTCATTTGGCCCTCTGCGGTAAACGGATACCTGAAAGCATGGCAGATGAATGACTTAATCGTGAGAGCGAGCTGGCGTTTACCCTTGAATTCGGCATCCGCACCGACAATATTGCCTAGCATAATCCATAACCCTAGGAGGCTTACACATGTCGACGCCGTTCAACCAGCCGCGCTATGGCTACGGCGCCACCACGATCGACCGTCCGGCGATCGACGAGGCGCTGCGCGCCTACATGCTGCGGGTTTACAACTACATGGGTTCCGGCTTGGCGCTCAGCGCCATCGTCGCCCTGCTGGTTTCGCAGTCGCCGGCCCTGATGCAGACCCTGTTCGGCAGCGGTCTGGCTTTCGTGGTGATGCTCGCGCCGCTCGGCCTGCTGCTGGTCATGAGTTTCGGCGCCAACAAGCTGTCGGCCGGCGCCGTGCAGGGCCTGTACTGGGCCTTCACCGCCACGATGGGCGTGTCGCTGTCGACCATCTTCATGGTCTACACCGGCCAGTCGATCCTGCGCATCTTCTTCATCACCGCCGCGATGTTCGGTGCGATGAGCCTGTGGGGTTACACCACCAAGCGCGACCTCACCGGCATGGGCAGCTTCCTGTTCATGGGCGTGATCGGCCTGATCATCGCCAGCGTGGTGAACATCTTCCTGGGCTCTAGCGTGCTGCAGTTCGCCATCTCGGCGATCACCGTGCTGGTCTTCACCGGCCTGACCGCCTACGACACCCAGCGCATCAAGTCGGAGTTCTATGAAAGCAATCCGGCCGACGTGATGACCAAGCAGGCCATCTTTGGCGCCGTGTCGCTTTACGTGAACTTCATCAACATCTTCATGGCCCTGCTGCAGCTCTTCGGCCAGAAGAACGAGTGATCCCGGCCTAACATCCGAGAAGACGGCCAGAGGCCCCGGCGGGAAACCGCCGGGGCCTCTTTTCATGTGCATTCTGGGGCCCCGGCGGGAAACCAGCAGGGCCTTTTCTTGTGCGGGGTCCAGGCCCGTCCCCGCCCCGAACCAAGCCCGGACCATTCGCTTCCCCCGTGACAAGGCCGATCCGGCGGACTTAAGCTTGTTCGTCTGCTTACGAAACAAGGATCACCCGCCCCATGAAGCTTGTCCTCGCGATGGTGAAACACGAGACCAACACCTTCTCGCCGATCGTCACCGATTTCGCCCGCTTCGAGTCCTGGGGGCTCTATACCGGCCAGGCCGCCATCGACGCCTATGCCAAGACCAACATGCCGCTGGGCGTCTATCTCAAGCTGGCGCGGGAACATGGCGCCGAAGTGGTGCTGCCGATGGCGGCCGAGGCGATGCCGGGCGGCCTGGTCACCGCCGATGCCTACAAGCGCCTGACCGATCCGATCCTGGAGGCCGTGAAGGCCGGCTGCGACGGCTGCCTGCTGGACCTGCACGGCGCCATGGTGGCCGAGGGCACTGAGGATGGCGAAGGCACCCTGCTGGAGCGCATCCGCCAGATCGCGCCCGACCTGCCGATCGCCGTGACGCTGGACCTGCATTGCAACCTGACCAGAAAGATGGTCGAGAACTGCACCGGCCTGATCGGCTACAAGACCTATCCGCACGTCGACATGGACGTGGTGGCCGAACAGGTCGGGCGCGTGGTGATGGACTTCATCGCCGGCCGGCGGCCGAAACCGGCCATGGCCCTGCGCCAGCTGCCGCTGCTGTCGCAGACGCTTTGCCAGGGCACCGACGACGAGCCGATGAAATCGGCGATCCAGGCCTGCCGCGACGAGGAAGCCAAGGGCCTGCCGGCCGCCAGCGTGTTCGGCGGCTTCGCCATGGCCGATATCAGGGATGCCGGCACCACGGTGATCACCATCGGCAACGACCAGAAACAGGCCGATGCCGCCGCCGACGCGATCGCCGCCAGGGTGTGGGACAAGCGCGATCTGCATGTCTACCGGCACCGCGACCTGGCCGAGACGGTGGCCAAGGCCAAGGCCATCAAGGATGGTCCGGTGATCCTGCTCGACCATGCCGACAATTGCGGCTCGGGCGGCACCCAGGACGTGATGATGGTGATCGAGGAAGTGCTGCGCCAGGGCCTGGAGGACGTGGCCGTCGGCGCGGTGTGGGACCCCGAGGCCGTTCGCATCATGCAGGCGGCCGGCGTGGGCGCCACCGTGACGCTGGAGCTGGGCGGCAAGAGCGAGATGCCGTCGCTGAAGCTGAAGGGCCGGCCGCTGAAGCTGACCGGCCGCGTGCGCACGATTACCGACGGCGAATGGATCGTGCGCGGCCCGATGTATAACGGCTACAAGGTGATGATGGGGCCGACCGCCGTGCTGGAAGTCGAGGGCAGGATGCAGATCGTCGTCGTTTCGCGGCATCATGAGCCCTGGGACACCGGGGTCTTCACTTCGGTGGGCATCGACCCGCAGCACAAGCGCTACCTGCTGCTGAAATCGCGCATCCACTATCGCGCGGGCTTCGCACCGCTGGCCAAGACCACCTTCACGCTAGACGGCGAGGGCGTCACCACCTCCGACAACCGCATCATCCCCTACAAGAACCTGCGCCGGCCAATCTATCCGCTGGACAAGATCAACGACTGGCAGGACGCCGCCA
Organism: Ferrovibrio sp.; assembly: GCF_046297895.1. Classification (GTDB taxonomy): domain Bacteria; phylum Pseudomonadota; class Alphaproteobacteria; order Ferrovibrionales; family Ferrovibrionaceae; genus Ferrovibrio. Next base: position 142,886 of record NZ_JBKBHC010000010.1, read on the forward strand.
AATGAGCCGGGCGAAATAATGCTCAACGACCGCTGGGCTCTTCCGGTTGCCACTGACGATCCGGCGGTTGTCGCCGGCCTGGATACCTTCGACACCAGCTTCATCACCTATGGCACCACGGCGGCGGCCGTGTGGGAGGCGGCAAAGACCGATCCAGCCTGCGTGATGGCGCAGGCCAAGGCCGCCGCACTGGAGATGTTTCTGCAGACCGGGCAATCGTCGGTGAAGGCCGCGCCCTGGCTGCGGCAGGCCGAACCGCATCTCGACACGGCAACCGAGCGGGAAAAACTGTGGCATGCGCAGGTTGCCGCCTGGGTGGATGGCGATGCCGAAACCGCGATTGCGCTGTGCCGCGAGATCAATCGCCGCTGGCCGCAGGATCTGGCCGCCGTGAAGATGACCCAGTTCCACATGTTCCATGTCGGCGACCTGGCCGGCATGCTGGAAGTCGCCGAGGCCGCCCTGCCGGTGCATCGGCATGTGCCGGAGATGCATGGCATGCTGGCCTTCGCGCTGGAGGAGATGAACCGGCTGGACGAGGCCGAGACTGCCGCCCGCCAGGCGATTGCCATGAAACGCGCCGAACCCTGGGCGCATCACGCCATCGCCCATGTGATGGAAACCCAGGGTCGCTGCGCGGAGGGTTTCGACTTCATGAGCGGACTGGCCGATACCTGGGCCGACCGCAATTCCTTCATGCTGAGTCACAACTGGTGGCATGCCGCATTGTTTGCCATCGACAGCGACCGGCCGGAACAGGCACTCCGGCTCTACGACGACCGCGTCTGGGGCGTGTGGAAGGAATACAGCCAGGACCAGGTGAATGCCGTGGCCCTGCTGGCGCGGCTGGAATTCGCCGGCCTGGATGTCGGCGACCGCTGGCAGGACGTGGCCGGATACATCGGCAAGCGCGGGCCCGAGCATGTCGAACCCTTTCTGGATGCGCATTACCTGCTGGGGCTGACGCGGGCCGGCCGCGCCGTCGCCGCCGCGGATATGCTGGCCAGTCTGCGCGATTACGTTGCGCGGCAAAATCCCGAACGGCTGATGGGCCGCATCTGGCATGCTGTCGGCCTGCCGCTGGCCGAGGGCGTGGCCGCTTACGGCAGCGGCGACTGGCGGACGGCCTTCACGCGCCTGAAGCCGGCGCTGGACGGCCTGCAGCAGATCGGCGGCAGCCATGCGCAGCGCGACCTGTTCTGGCAGCTCTGGCTGCGCGCGGGCGCAAAGGCCGGCGAGATCGCAACGGTGAAGCCCTATTTCGAGCGACGTGCCGCCGAGCGGCCCAATGTGCCGAAACACCGGCGCGAACTGGCGCAGCTCGCGCAGATATAAAATTCCTGTAAACGAAACAGGCGGCGCGCAAAACATTCACGCATTGCGGCCGGAATCCGGCAGAGCGAGAATGCCGGCGATGCAGCGGCCTGTCCGATTCGCTTTCCGGTTCGGCCTTCCGCATGCAGCACAAAGCATGGGATGACCCCGATGTTGAACCGCATGAAGACGATCGCCGCCGCTTTTGTGATGGCTGGCTTCCTGGCCGGCGCCGTAGCGCCCGCCTTCGCCCCGACCGCCGAAGCCCAGACTTCGCAACCGGCGAAGAAAGCCGAGAAAAAGAAGGTTGCCAAAAAGGCCGAAAAGAAAAAGACCGGCGAGAAGAAAGTCGCCAAGACCAAGAAGGCCAAAAAGACCGCCTGATCGAACGGATCAGCGGCCGAAAGAATCAGGCCCTCGCCACGCGGCGGGGGCCTTTTGCTGTGTAGATCAGAATTCGGCTTCGCGCTTGGGCTCGAAGAATCGCAGCATCACTGCAAGGTCGCGGCCGCGCCGCACGATGCGCCCGCCCTGCGCCACGATGCTGAAGGCCCCCTGCTTGCGCGCCAGCTTCGGCGTCTTGACGATGCGGTAGAGCGGGCCGTCGGCGGTGCGGCGGAACACGGCGAAGCTGCAGCTTTCGCGATCATGGCCGATGGCGTAGTCGCGCCATTCGCCCTGGCCGACCATACGGGCATAGAGATTGAGGATCAGGTTGAATTCGCGCCGGTCAAAAAAAACCGCGCTCTCGGCGGCGCGGGCTTCGGGCGGTCGGGGATCTGTGGACCGCACGACCATGACGGTATCGGCAGGGACATTCGCGACCGAACCGGCGGAGAAGACCTCCACCGCCTCCGGACGCCGAAATCGCTGCAAGGTGATCACCTCGCTCATGCCGGAACGGACACCTCCCTGACGATGCGCACCGATTGGTCGAATCTTGGTCCCGCCCCGCCGTTACGTCAAGCCGCGATTGCCCCACGCCGCGCCGGAAACCGGGAAATCCGGCGACTTAGAGCTCGTTGAGCAGGCTCTGGACGGCGTCTTCGTCCATCTGCTGGTCGCCTTTTTCCAGCATGTCTTTGCGCCGCTCCTCGCCGGTATAGTTGGAAATCTTGTGCCGGCGGCGGTCGGGGCCGAAGAAATCGTCGGTGCGCACGAACTGGCGCGGATACTCGATCACCACGGTGATGCGCCGCGCCATGGTCTTGGCCGAGAACGGCTTGACCAGGAATTCGGTAACGCCGACATCGCGCGCCTTCATCACCTTCCATTCTTCCGACTGCGCCGTCACCATCACGATCGGCACGAACACGTTCTTCGAGGCCGGGTTCTTGCGTACCCATTCGACGAAGCCTAGGCCGTCCATCTCGCCGTCCATGTGCCATTCGGTGAAGATGATGTCGACCACGTTGGTTTCGAGATAGGTGATCGCATCCTTGGCATTCGTGCACTCGGCGATGCGGTTGACACCAAGCGGTCGCAAAACCTCCTTAATAAGCTGCATGTGGTTGTGGTTGCTGTCGACCACCAGCACCGCGACGTTATTGAGTTTGTATGCCATTGCGCGCGAAGCCCTTCAGCCGACCTCAGTCGAACAGCTCGATACTGCCGGCCTGAGTCTGCACGGCAGTAATCTTCTTGGCTGTTTCGCGCTGGAACACCGTCTTGGCGCTGGCATCCTCGATCTGCTTGACGCGGGCCACGCCACTGGACGGAAAATACTGAACCTTGCGCGGCAGGTTGCCGCGCAGGTCGGCGGCGGTGACCTTGAAGCCTTCGGCCTTGAGGTAGCGTTCGATGAAGTCGGCATTCTGATGGCCGATGCCGCGCAGGCCGGCCAGCACATTGGCGCCGCCGAAAATCTTCACTTCCAGCCGCTCGCGGCGGCCGCCGGACGCCAGGATTCCGTTGATCAACTGCTCCATCGAATAGCTACCGTAGCGCAGCGACGCGGAGAACGGCAAATCGGGATTGGTGTCGCCACCCTTGTCGGGCAGCAGGAAATGGTTCATGCCGCCCACCGCGGCCACCGGATCGCGGATGCAGGCGGCGACGCAGGAGCCCAGCACGGTGGCCAGCATTTCGCCTTCGCGCGTCGACACGAAGAAGTCGCCCTGGAACACCTGAACGACATTCACCTTCAGCACGGGATCGTAATACCGGCGACGCTCGCCGGCCGAACCGGCCGCGCCGGTATCGGCGTTGGGCGGCCGTCGCAGGATGCCTGAGGTGGTATTCATGGCCGGGCCATCATGGCTGGGGGCAGGTCATGGTTCAAGGCCGCTGGCGTCGTGCAGGATGGCGTCGCCCCAGTCCACCCCTTCATAGACGGCACCGGTCAGGCGGGCATTTGACAGATCGGTGTATATCCGCCGGCCGGTCTTCTCGCCCTTGGCGCTGAGGATTTCGGCGCTGCCGAAACGGCTGGCGGAAAGACGGGCATTGCGCAGGTCGGCGCCGGTCAGGTTGCAGCCGGCAAAGGTGGTGCCCAGGGCGCTGGCGCCGCGCAGGTCGCAGCCCGAGAGATCGGCGAACTTGAACACGGCCTGGTCCAGCTTGGCATCCCGCAGCGCGCCGCCGCGCAGCTTGATGCCCGACAGGTCGAGGCCGCGCAGGTCGAAGCCGCTCAGATCCTGGCCGCGCAGGTTGGCCGGGCGGCCGTCGCCGCCCTCGACCCAGCGCTTGTGTTCGGCCAGCAGGGCGTGGATTTCCTGCTCCGTCAGCGGTTTCGGCGCGGCGGCCGCCGGCTCGGCCGCCATGTTGGCCATCACCACATTGGCGCCGAAGGTCTCCACATCGCTCAAATCCACGCCATGCAGATGGGCGTCGGTGAGATTGGCGCCCTGCAGGGTGGCACCGGCCAGGTTGGCGCCGCTGAGTTCGGCCCCCACCAGATTGGCGCCGGCCAGCGTGGCACCGCCCAGATCGGCGCCGGAAAGGTCGGCACTGACCAGTTGGCAGTCGGTGAGCGCCGCATCCTGCAGGTTGGCGCCGGCCAGGTTGCTGCCGCTGAAATCGGCACCCAGGGCGTCGACCCCGATCATGGTGGCGCCCGCGAAATTGCTGCCCGTGACGTTCTGGCGCAGCAAGCCGACCGCCTCGGCGGGATTCTGGCCGATTTCGAGGCCGCGGCGGAAATTGGCGCCGGTCAGGTTCGCCCCGGCCATGTTGACGTTTTCGAGGGTGGCGCCGCGCAGGTCGGCGCGGGTCAGGTCGGCCTCCTGCAGGTTGGCGTCGCTGAGGTCGGCCTTGAACAGATCGCTCTGCACCAGCACCGCCTTGGCCAGGCTGGCCCCGCGCAGGATCGCATTGCGGAAACTGGCGCGCCGCAGATCGGCGCCCGACAGATCGGCCCCGGCCAGGTCACGGCCGGAAAAATCGGCCGGCTTGCCGGTCGGCATCCCCTTCAGCCAGAGATGATGGTGATGCAGCATCTCTTTGATATCGATCGGGTCCATTGAATCTGTCGCCCCGCCGCCAGCCCTGACCGGTAGTTAGCATGCCTGTAGCGTCTTGCCACACCCTCATACGCCAGCGCCGCGGTCAAATCTCCCTAGAATTTTGGATGGTTATCGAAAAAAAATGCCCCCATGAACAACTGGAAGTCGTACGGATGGGCTGCCGGCAAATTGACAGGCCCGAGGATTGTCGGCCGACTAATGCAAATTCACGCCGCTTATGAAAGAATTATTCTATGGGGAAGGCTCCAGCACCGCCGCAAGATTTTAAGCCAGAAGGCGACGAAACGACCGCAGTTCAGCCGGCATCGCCGCGTGAACTGCTCGATTTCATCGCCCTTGTCCTGCTGGCATTGAAGGAAGAGGTCGAGGATCTGCAGAAAGTGCAGAGCGCCAACGCCCAGGCCTTCGCCAACAAGCTGGTCGAACTGGGCAAGCAGCTGCCCGGTTCACCGGTGATGGGCGAAGTGGTCAGCCTGATGCAGACCGACGACCTGCGCAGCCAGCGCCAGCAGCATGTGATCAATGCCATCCGCTATGTCGAGGACATCATCCGCGACCAGTCGGGCCGCAACTGGGCGCCGCGCCTGACCAATCGCGCCGCCGGCTGGGGCGAGGGCCTGATCGCCAGCCAGACGCTGGAACAGGTGCGCGCACATTTCCAGCATTACCTGCTGGGCAGCGGCGACCAGGGCCAGGACCGCACGGCGAAGCAGCAGAAAAGCGAAGTTGAGCTGTTCTAGCCGCCATGTGCATTACAAACGATTCTGTTGCGACCGCCCGGCATGCCGTTTACCCTGCGACCGTTACCGTGGTGGTCGCTTTTCCGCCGCATCAGGAGCGCCGATAGCAAGTATGGCCGATAGCAAGCATGGCTGACCAAGACAGCGCCAATCCGCCCCCGGAGAAACCGGCAGGGGCCGCCTCTTCCAAGCCGGCGGGCGAGGCCCAGTTCGTCACGCCCCCGAATTATCTGAAGATGAAGGTGGGATCGGGCGGCATCGACAAGGAAGCGCTCAAGGAAGCCGAGATCGCCATCCAGGTGCTCGGCCACAAGATGTATGCCAAATGGGCCGACGACGATCTCGGCCGCATGCGCGCCGCTTTCGAGGAAATGAAGCAGACCAACCTGGACGATCCCGAGGGCGTCAAGCGCATGCTGCGCATCTGCTGGGACATGAAGGGCCTGGGCGGCACTTTCGGCTACCCGCTGGTCACCACCATCACCCATTTCCTCAGCAACTACCTGGAGCATTGCCTTGGTGACAGCCAGGCCCGGGTCAGCAGCGCGGTGGTGTCACCGCATATCGACGCGCTGTATGTGGTGCTGAGCCAGAAGATCAGCGGGGATGGTGGCGCCATCGGCCGCGAACTGGTGTCGGGCCTGGAAAAGGTCGTGCTGAAGACCGGCGCCCGGATCGGCACCTGAGCCGGCCGCAAGGCCCGCTTCCGCAAGACCGCCTAATCCCGGAAAACAGCGGCAAACGCTACAGATTGTGGCCCTCATTCAGGATAAGCCCGCGATTTAGCGGTTCTTTCTTGACCCCCTGAATCGCCACGGGTAGATTTTAACCGAATCGGGCCGCGCCGATTCGCCGCCTTGAGACTCAACTGTTGGGACAGGAACACCCGTGGATCTCGATCAAGGGTTGTTCGATGAAGTGGATTCGGGCATCGAGGATGCCGGCTACAGCCCGTCCTCGATCCAGGACGATCCGGTGATCGACGTGGATGTGGAGGATATCGAGGGGCTGGACGCCGAGGCCGCGGCGCCGGCGGGCCGCCTGCCCCGCATGGGCGAGCGCTTCAACACCGAAACCCGCTTCCACGGCCTGTCGCTCGCACAACTTGCGGTTCATTCGCTCTGGATCGTCGATTATTTACGCCAACTTGGCGAGACCGAGATGGCCGATGGCGATTTGGACAGCGTCGGGCGCTGCGCCGACGACCTGGAAAGCGCGATCATGCTGATGTTCCAGCTCGCCGGCGGCACCCGTCAGGAACTGCGTCAGCGCTATCACGAGATCGTTCTGGCGATGCGCTCGCGCCAGCATATGACAATTGATCTGGGCCGCACCCAATAAAACCAATCGCGTCCGAAGCCTCGGACGAAATTGTGGTTTTTTGGTAACCTATCCGGCAATCCCCCTTCCGTCACAGCTATCCCTCGGCTAGGCTTGCCGCATCAAGGCCCGCTGTCGTTTGGTTGGCTGCGGCAGGCTCCCGTTCAGCGGGAAGCCAGGGGGATGGTGAATGGACCCGTTCGCGATCACGAAGTCTGACGATGCGACCCAGCTCGGCCTGGTTGCCAGCATGGATCTGCGCACCGCCGAACCTCTGCTGCACAGTTTCCACGAGATTATGGCCTCCGGCGGCAAGGTTGTAATTGACGCCTCCGCCGTCGAACGCCTGTCCACCCCCTGCGTCCAGATCCTGCTGTCTGCCGTCCAGCATATGGAGCAGCATGGCATCCCCTTCATCGTGAAGTCGCCGAGCGATGCCTTCGTTTCCGCCTTCGACGATTTGGGCCTGTTCTCGTTTCTCATGAAATGGCCGGTACAGACATGACCAAAAGAGTGCTCACCGTCGACGATTCGAAGACCATGCTGCAGATGCTGCAGTTCGCCCTCAAGCAGGGCGGCTTCGATGTGATCCAGGGCGAGAATGGCCAGGAAGGTCTCGACCTGCTGGAGACCAACGACGTCGACGTCATCATCACCGACATCAACATGCCGGTGATGGACGGAATCACCTTCATCAAGGAACTGCGCAAGAAGCCGAAGAACAAGGCGACGCCGGTCCTGATCCTTACCACCGAAAGCAGCCAGTCGAAGAAGGAAGAAGGCCGCAGCGCCGGTGCAACGGGCTGGATCGTCAAGCCCTTCGATCCCGGCAAGCTGTTGGAGGTGATCCGCAAGGTCAGCCCGTAAGGGCGGCGTTGGGGGTGACGCGGAGCAGAAGCGGGACGCGCCATGGATGATCTAGCCCAATTCAAACAGACTTTCTTCGCCGAATGCGAGGAGCTGCTTGGCGACCTGGAAGGCCATCTGATGGCGCTCCAGTCCGGCGAAGGCGACAACAACACGCTGAACGCCGTGTTCCGGGCCATCCACTCGATCAAGGGCGGCGCCGGCGCCTTCGGCTTCGACCGTCTGGTCAACTTCGCCCATATTTTCGAGACCGTGCTGGATCTGATGCGCGACGGCCGGCTGGAGCCGACGCCGGATTCCGTCCTGCTGGTTCTGCATTGCGCCGACATCCTGTCCGACCTGGTCAAGGCGGCCCAGAATGGCACCGAATTGCCGGACGAGCATGAGAATGAAGGCCGCAAGTCGCTGATCGACCTGGCGGCCACCGTGGGCGTGAATGCCGACCCCCACGCCGCCGACGACGAACTGGCTGCGCTCGACGCCCAGCTTGAGGCCGGCGGCCCGGATGCCGTGGCCGCGGCTGCGGCTGCGGCCGAACCGCCAGCCGCCGCGCCCGAACCGGCGACCCCGGCTGCCACCCCGGCTGCCGCGCCTGCGGCGGCCCCCGCAGGCGCCAAGGCGCCGCTGCTGCGATACATGGTGAAGTTCACGCCGCGCGATGCGCTGTATCAGCGCGCGAACGAGCCGCTGATCCTGATCCGCGAGCTGAAGGAACTCGGCGGCTTTCTGGCCAAGGCCGATGCCTCGGCCGTGCCGGCGCTGGACCAGATCCATCCGGAAGGCGCCTACATCAAGTGGGAATTCGAGATCGAGACCGACAAGGGCGAACAGGCGATCCGCGACGTCTTCGAATTCGTGATCGACGATTGCCAGCTTGAGGTCACCTGCCTGAATCCCCCGGCCGCTGCACCCGAAGCGCCGCCGGAAGCCGCGGCGAAGGCCGAGGCCCCGGCCGCTGCCGCAGCCCCCGCCAAGCCAGCCGCTGCCGCCGCAGCCAGGCCCGAAGCCAAGGCCGCCGCCGGCGACGGGGCTGCCGCCAAGCCGGCCGCCGCCAAGCCCGATGCCGCGGGCGCTGGCGGTGCCGCCGAGACCAAGGCGGTGCGCTCGATCCGCGTCGATCTCGACCGCGTCGACAAGCTGGTCAACATGGTGGGCGAGCTGGTGATCACCCATGCCATGATCGCGCAGCAGACCGAGCATCTGCATGCCGACCAGCATCCCGAACTAGCCAATGGCCTGGCCGAGCTGTCGCATCACATCCGCGATCTGCAGGAAAGCGTGATGGCGATGCGCGCCCAGCCGGTGAAAAGCGTGTTCGCGCGCCTGCCGCGCCTGGTGCGTGAACTGGCGATGATGACCAACAAGAAGATCCGCCTCGATATGAGCGGCGAGAACACCGAGATCGACAAGACGGTGATCGAGCAGCTCGGCGATCCGCTCACCCACATGATCCGCAATTCCTGCGACCATGGCATCGAGAGCCCGGATGATCGCGTTGCGGTCGGCAAGTCGCCGGAAGGCGTGATCCATGTTTCGGCCGACCAGCGCGGCGGTCGCATCGTGATCGAGATCACCGACGATGGCCGCGGCATCAACCGCGACAAGGTGATGAAGAAGGCGATCGAGAAAAAGCTGATCGCGCCCGATGCCGTGCTGAGCAACGAGGAAATCGACAACCTGATCTTCCTGCCCGGCTTCTCGACGGCGGATACCGTGTCGAACATTTCCGGCCGCGGCGTCGGCATGGACGTGGTGCGCCAGAACATCCAGTCGCTCGGCGGCCGCGTGCATATCCAGTCGCGGCCCGGCCAGGGATCGAGCTTCATCCTCACCCTGCCGCTGACGCTGGCCGTGCTGGACGGGATGGTGCTGAAGGTCGGCATCCAGTCCTACATCCTGCCGCTGGCCAATATCGTGGAAAGCCTGCGGCCCGAGCCCGACCAGATCAATGTGGTGGCCAACCAGAGCGAACTGCTGCGCATCCGTGGCGAATATGTGCCGCTGGTCTATCTGCACCGCATCTTCAAGGTGCCTGGCGGCATCGACGATCCGACCAAGGCCCTGGTCATCATCGTCGAGATGGAAGACGGCTCGAAAATGGGCCTGGTGGTGGACGAGATCATCGGCCAGCAGCAGGTGGTCATCAAAAGCCTGGAAGAGAATTTCGATCCGATCCGCGGCGTTGGCGCCGCCACCATCCTGGGCAACGGCCGCGTCTCGCTCATTCTCGACGTCGCCGGAATCAAGCACATCGCCGAAAACGAAACCCAGCAGCGCCCCTCCCCGCAGGCCCGCCTCGCAGCGCCGGCCCTGCAGGCCAGCGCGTAAACACCAGGAGGCACGCAGATGGCTTCGGCAGAACGCCCCACCACCGGCGCAACCGCCACTGATCATGCCGGCCGCTCGCTGCGCACCGTGCAGCTCGTCTCGTTCACCGTCGGCAACGAGGAATACGGCGTCGACATCATGGCCGTGCGCGAGATCCGCGCCTGGTCAGAAACCACGCCGCTGCCCAACACGCCCGAGGTGGTGCGCGGCGTGATCAACATGCGCGGCGCCATCGTGCCGATCTTCGACCTGCGCGCCCGCTTCGGCATGCCCCGCACCGAACCCACCAAATACAACGTGGTGATCATCGTGTCGGTCGCCTCCCGCATCGTCGGCATCCTGGTCGATGCGGTGTCGGACATCATCACCATCAACGAGGATGAAATCCGCCCCATGCCCAGCATGGAGCAGGTCAGCGGCCTCGGTTTCATGGAAGGCCTGATCACGGTGGGCGAACGCATGGTCGGCCTGATCGGCCTGGAGCGCATGTTCTCCGGCCGCATGCTGGAGGCCGCCGACGGGGCCAGCGGCAAGCCGATGCTGCCCGGTCCGTCCGAAACCAGCGGAGCCGCGGCCTGAGCCGACGGAGCACCCATGGCGGTTGACACCAAAACAGCCGACACGCCCAGCGTCGAGGATCGGGAATTCAGCTTCTCGAAAGGGGATTACGATTTCCTGCGCTCGATGCTGAAGGAAAAAACCGGCATCGAACTCGGCCCCACCAAGCATAACATGGTCTATGCCCGCCTGGCCAAGCGCCTGCGCAAGCTGGGCATGAAAACGTTCCGGCAATATATCGAATTCATCGGCTCGCCCGAGGGCACCGGCGAACTGGGCACCACGCTGAATGCCCTGACCACCAATCTCACCAAGTTCTTCCGCGAGAACCACCACTTCGAGCATCTGGCCACCACCGCGTTGCAGGAAATCCGCGCCCGCGCCGTCAGCCAGGGCCGCCGTCTGCGTATCTGGTCGGCCGGCTGCTCCTCGGGTGAGGAACCCTATTCGGCGGCGATCACGCTGCTGCGCGCGATGCCCGACATCAAGCAGTGGGACGCCAAGATCCTGGCCACCGACATCGACACCGAGATGGTGCGGCGCGGGTCCGAGGGCATCTATCCGGCCGGCGCGCTGGAAGGCATGGCGCCCGATATCGCCAAGAAGTATTTCGAGCCTTATGGCGAGGACAAGGTGCGCGTGGTGGCGGAAGCCCGCAACCTGATCAGCTTCAAGCACCTCAACCTGATCGGCAACTGGCCGATGAAGGGCCCCTTCGACGTGATTTTCTGCCGCAACGTCGTGATCTATTTCGATAAGGACACGCAACGCGTGCTGTTCGACCGCTATGCCAATCTGCTGGCGCCCGGCGGTTTCCTCTACATCGGCCATTCCGAGAACCTGTTTGGCATCACCGAGCGGTTCAAGCTGCTGGGCCGCAACATCCATCGCAAGATCGCGTAAGGCCGGCAGGCCCTGGGAGCAACATCGTGGCGGGTAAAAAGATCAAGGTTCTCATCGTTGACGACAGCGCGCTGATCCGGCAGCTGCTGACCTCGGCGCTGTCCAGCGATCCCGAGATCGATGTGGTTGGCGCCGCGCCCGACCCACTGGTCGCCCGCACGATGATCAAGGAACTCAATCCCGATGTCCTGACCCTGGATGTCGAGATGCCGAACATGGACGGCATCTCCTTCCTGGAAAAGATCATGCGGCTGCGGCCGATGCCGGTGGTGATGGTCTCGACGCTGACCCAGAAGGGCGCCTCGATCACCATGCAGGCGCTGGAAATGGGTGCCGTCGATTTCGTGCCCAAGCCGACGCTCGACATCAAGCATGCCCTGGAGGAGATCAGGCAGGACCTGATCGCCAAGGTGAAGATGGCTTCCACCGCGCGGGTGGTGGCGCGCAACCGGCCGGTCGACGGCGCCGCGCCGAAGCGGCTGACCCCGGGTCCGGGCTTCAACTCGACCGACATCATCGTGGCGATCGGATCCTCCACCGGCGGCGTCGAGGCGCTGAAGGAGGTCATAACCGTGATGCCGCCCGACAGCCCGCCGATCCTGATCACCCAGCACATGCCGCCGCGCTTCACCGGCAGCTTCGCCGCCCGCCTCGACTCGCTTTCGGCCGTCACCGTCACCGAGGCCAAGGACAACGTGCGCGTCTTCCCCGGCCATGTTTACATCGCTCCGGGCGACTATCACCTGACGTTGCATCGTTCCGGCGGCCACTACTACACCAAGCTTAACCATGATCCGCCGGTTTCAGGGCATCGTCCGTCGGTTGACGTATTATTCAATTCGGTGGCCGAGCATGCCGGCCACAACGCCATCGGCGTGATCCTGACCGGCATGGGCAAGGACGGCGCCGTCGGCCTGAAGAAAATGCTGGAAGTCGGCGCCCAGACCATCGGCCAGGACGAATCGACCAGCCTGGTCTACGGCATGCCCAAGGCGGCCAAACTGATGGGGGCGGTGCAGGTGGAAGCCGGCATCGGCCATATCGCGCAGGAGATTCTGAACCGGTGCAAACAGCGTTGAGAAACCTTGTTTTTTGCGCTAGATACCATGATGTTATCCACAGTGTGGGCGCCCCCGGTCCAGGATGGGCCGGCCCAGCGAGTTGAGGAAGAGCGAGGGACCAGATGCCTTCGGCGAGCAATCTTCGGGTTTTGATCGTTGACGATCAGATGAGCATGCGCGGCATTGCCCGCTATTGCCTTCAGGAGATCGGTATCAAGAACGTGGTCGAGGCCAAGAGCGGCACCGAGGCCCTGACGGCCATGAACTCGAACAAATTCGACCTGATCATCTCGGACTGGAACATGGACGGCATGGATGGCCTCACCCTGCTGAAGACCATCCGCAGCAACCCGCTCACCAAGCGCATGCCCTTCATCATGGCCACCGGCCAGCGCGATACCGAAATGGTCAAGACCGCCATTCAGGCCGGCGTGAACAACTACATGGTCAAACCGTTCAACGCCGCCACGATGAAGCAGAAGATCGAGGCGGTGCTGGGCAAGCTCGGCGCCTGACCCGCCACGCGCCGCCGATGGCCGCGTCAGCGAAACCGGCCCCCGAGACGCAGAGCTCTGTGACGCAAGCCGCGCCGCCCGCGCCACTCAGGCTCGACCACTACCTTCCCTATCTGATCAACCGCGCCGGCGTTTCCCTGGCGAGCCGCTTCGGCGCCGAACTGCGCCATGCCGGCATCAGCCTGCAGGACTGGCGCGTGCTGGCGGCGCTGTGCGAACGTGACGGTCAGCGCCTGACCGAACTGGCGCGGCATACCAGCATCGAGATTTCCACCCTCTCGCGTCTGGTCGGCGGCCTGGAGGCCCGGGGCCTCGTGGCGCGCGACCGCGATGCCGGCGATGCCCGCGCCATTGCGATCCGGCTCACCGATGCCGGTACCGCCCTCACGGTAGCGCTCACCCCCGCCGCCGCCAGCCTGGAGCGGGCGGCGCTTGCGGGTCTGAGTGCCACCGAGGCGGAACAGCTCAAGGCCCTGCTGAACAGGATTTACGGCAATCTGGCCGCGCTGGCCGACGAGGATGCGGCCGGCGGCGCCGGATCGGCCTAACGCGCGCCGGCGGCGGTCAGGCACCCCTCGAAGAAGGCGATGATGTCGGCGGTGACGGCATCGCGGTTGGTTTCGTTCAGCAGCTCGTGCCGCGCCTCGGGATAGAAGCGGCTGGCCACCCTTGTCATGCCCGCCGCGGCATAGGCGTCCAGCAACTGCCGCAACCCCTTGCCGCCGCCCGAGACCGGGTCATGGCTGCCGGCGATGACGAAGACCGGCAGGGTTTTGGGAATCCGGCGCTGGTTCTCTGGCTGCGCCATCTCGCTCAATCCGTCCAGGAAGTCGATCCAGGCCTGCACCGTGATCGGAAAACCGCAGAAGGGATCGCCAACATACTTGTCCACTTCGGCCGGATCGCGGGAGAGCCAGTCGAACTCCGTGCGCGCCGGCTGGAACCGCTTGTTGAAGGCATCGAAGGACAGGCTCTGGATCAGCGGGCTGATGCCGCGACGGCCGCGGCGCAGGCGCTCCAGCCGCGCCACCAGCCGGCCCAGGGCAGCGATCGACGGCGGCTTGCCGTTGGAGGCGCAGAGCACGCAGCCGGCCAGCTGGGCGCCGTGTTCATACAGCATCTGCTGGGCCATGAACGAGCCCATGGAATGACCGAACAGCAGCAGCGGCCGCGCGGGATGGCGCTGCTGCGCCAGGGCGCAGGCGGCAGCCAGGTCGGCCACGGCGCGGTTCCAGCCATCGCGGTCGGCCATATGGCCCAGTTCGGCCAGGCTGCGCGCGCTGTGGCCGTGGCCGCGATGGTCGAAGGCATAGACGGCAAAGCCGGCGGCGTTCAGCGCGGAGGCGAAGCGGGCATAGCGGCCGGCATGCTCGGCCATGCCATGGGCGATCACCACAACGGCCCGGCAGGCCGCCGGGTCGGGCGGCAGCCATTCATAGCCTTGCAGCACGAGGCCATCGGCCGGCGAAGTCAGGGTCAGGGTCGGCAGGGTCATGCACCGACTTTAGCCGGCCCGTGACATTTTGACAGCCGCGGCGTTTCGCCGTCTACTGACGGCCCCGCATCAGGATGCCGCCCATGACCGCCCATATGCCGACCCTGCCCAACTCGATGGCCGCCCGCGACATCGCCCATGTCATGCATCCCTACACCAACCTGGTGAAGCACGAGACCGCCGGCCCGCTGGTGATCGAGCGCGGCAAGGGCATCTATGTCTACGACGACCAGGGCCAGGAATACATCGAGGGCATGGCCGGCCTGTGGTGCGCCGGCCTCGGCTTCAGCGAGGCGGCCCTGGTGGACGCCGCCATCGAGCAGATGCGCAAGCTGCCCTACTATCACGGCTTCGGCCACAAGACGACGGCGCCGGTGGTGGAACTGGCCGAGAAGCTGAAAAGCATGAGCCCGGTGCCGGTGGGCAAGGTCTTCTTCGCCGAGGGCGGCTCGGGCGCCAACGACACGCTGATCAAGCTGGTCTGGTACTACAACAACGCGCTGGGCCGGCCGCAGAAGAAGACCATCCTCTCGCGCGTGAAGGGCTATCATGGCGTCACGGTCGCCACTGCCAGCCTGACCGGCCTGCCGGCGAACCACCGCGACTTCGACCTGCCGATTGCCGGCATCAAGCACGTGGACTGCCCGCATTACTACCGCTTCGCCGAACCCGGCGAGAGCGAGGCCGATTTCGTCGCCCGCCTGGCCCGCAACCTGGAAAACTTCATCCAGAGCGAAGGCCCCGACACGGTGGCCGCCTTCATCGCCGAGCCGGTGATGGGCGCCGGCGGCGTGATCCTGCCGCCGGAGAATTACTTCCCCGCCATCCAGGCGGTGCTGAAGAAATACGACATCCTGAGCGCTGCCGACGAAGTGATCTGCGGCTTCGGCCGCACCGGCCGGCTGTGGGGCGCCGAGCGGTTCGGCTACAAGCCGGATTTCGTTACCTGCGCCAAGCAGATGTCGAGCGCCTACCTGCCGATCTCGGCGGTGCTGGTGCCCGAGCATGTCTACAGCGCCATCCGCGACAACTCCGGCAAGATCGGCACCTTCGGCCACGGCTTCACCTATGGCGGCCATCCGGTGGCGGCCGCGGTGGCGCTGCGCGCGCTGCAGCTTTACGAGGAGCGCGACATCTACGGCCATGTCAACCGCGTCTCGCCGCGCTTCCTGGCGCACCTGAAACGGCTGGGCGAGCATCCGCTGGTGGGCGAGGCGCGCGGCACCGGCCTGATCGGTGCCGCCGAGCTGGTGGCCGACAAGGCCACGAAACGCAGCTTCGCGCCGACGGCCGGCGTGGGCGCGGCCTGCATGGCCTTCGCCCAGGAGGAAGGCCTGATCATCCGCGCCATGGCGGGCGACGTGATCGGCTTCTGCCCGCCGATGATCATCGCGGAAAGCGAGATCGACGCCCTGTTCGACCGTTTCGAGCGGGCGCTGGAGCGCACCGAGGCCTGGGTGGCGCAGCAGGGCCTGCGCAAAGCGGCATAATCCCGCAGCGGCGGCCTGTACTATCCTTTTGGACGGTAACCAACCGGTTCGCCCTGCCGCCGGATTGTGGTAAAAAATTAAAGTTACCGTAACCCGCGCCGGACACTATCCTGACGATGACCGCCGACAGCCACGCGCATAATCAGGAAGCCAACGAACTGGTTTCGCGCATCGAGCAGCGCGCCATCCAGATCTTCAAGTTCACCGAGGATCCGGGCGAGAAGCGCAACTCGGTTTCGGGCTTCCGCAAATTCTCCACCCTGGTCGACGAGTTCCACCAGGCCGCCGAGGTGGCCGAGGGCCGCCTGTCGGTGCTGCGCACCGGCCGGCGCGACGAGCTGCGCCGCTATGTGGCGCAGATGCGGGCGAAGATCCTGAAGATGGAGATCGACGTCAAGCAGAGCTATCTGGAGAACCTGATCGAGGCGCGCACCGCCCTGCCCTATGGCGCGCGCGAATTCTTCGACTCGCGCCTGAAACGGCTGGAGGAACTGAGCGGCCTGCTGATCGACGGCCCCGAGGCCGACGGCACCGCCGGCGGCCTGCTCGACCACATGCGCAAGATGCTGCGGCACCTGATGGACCAGGCGCCGCAGCTTGAGGTCTTTGAGCGCGACCCCGACTGGCGGCCGCCCCAGCGCAGCGGCAATGCCCCGGTGCGCGCCAATTCCGGCCCGGCGGCCAGCGCCGCGCCGCGCCGCGCCGCCGCCCAGCCGGCCAAGGCCGAGATCAAGCCGATCCGCCTGACCGGCCGCGACGAATGGGGCCGGGTCTTCCTCGACCGCGGCTCGTTCGACCAGATGACCATGGCCTGTCGCGCCCGCGGCATCACGCTGGACCAGGTGGCGAGCAAACTCGGCATCACCCGCGTGGCGCTGACCCTGATCCTCAACGGCCAGGACCCGATCCAGCGCAACATGCTGGACGTGCTGCACCGCGTGATCAACAACTACAACGCCAATACCGGCGAGATGGGCTGACGCGCTTTAATCCTGTGGCGCCCTCAATTCACCGGCTCGATGCGCAGGATGCGGCCATCGGCATTGTCGGTGGCGATGTAGAGATAGCCATCCGGCCCCTCGCGCACGTCGCGGATGCGCTCCTCCAGCCCGGCCAGCAGACGCTCCTGCTTCACCACCCTTGTGCCGTCAAGCACCACGCGCACCAGGAAAAACGAATTGAGCGAGCCGACGAACAGGTTGCCGCGCCAGGCCGGAATCCGGCTGCCGCCGTAAAAGGCCATGCCTGAGGGCGCGATCGACGGCGTCCAGTGCAGCAAAGGCTGTTCCATGCCGGGCGCTTCCGATCCGATGCCGATTTTCGCCCCGGAATAATCGACGCCATGGGTGATCACCGGCCAGCCGTAATTGCGGCCGCGCTCGGGGATGTTGATCTCGTCGCCGCCACGTGCGCCATGCTCGTGCAGCCACACCACGCCAGTCTGCGGATGGCGCGCCATCCCCTGGATGTTGCGGTGGCCGTAGGACCAGATCTCGGGCCGCGCGTCATTGCGGCCCACGAACGGATTGTCGGCCGGCACGCCGCCATCCTTGTTGAGGCGGATCACCTTGCCCAGATGGACATTGAGATTCTGCGCCTCGTCGCGGCGATAGCGTTCCCCTAAGCCGAGCCACAGCTTATCGTCGGGGCCCACCACCACGCGGCTGCCGAAATGCAGCCCGCCGGAGAGTTTGGGCTGCTGGCGGAACAGCACCTTCACATCCTCCAGCCGCGTGCCGCCGAACCGCGCGCTGGCAAGCGCCGTACCGGCGCTGCTGCGCTCCGTGCCATGGCCCGGCTCGGCATAGGTGAAATAGAGCATGCGGTTGGATGCGAAGGCGGGATCGAGCGTCACATCCAGCAGGCCACCCTGGCCGCTGGCGAAAACCGGCGGCAGGTTTTCCAAGGGCGGCGAGACGCGGCCATCCTTGCCCACCACGCGCAGGCGGCCCGGCCGCTCGGTGACCAGCAGGCGGCCATCGGGCAGGAAGGCCATGGCCCAGGGATGCTCCAGCCCGCGCGCGACGGTGACGACCCTCACCGTCGCTTCCTCGGTGCGGAAGACCGGCGACGCCGGCTGGGCGGTGGCCGGCGGCGGCAGGACGGCACCGAGCAGAAGGCCGAGCGAAGGGCCGACAATGCCGGCAAAGGCGATGCGACGCATGATGGTTCCTTCCCGATGCCCTACACGATGGAAGATAGGGACAGGCCCCGGTTTGAACAGGCCGTTTGCCTTTGCGGCCGCGTCGGTTCGCCGGAACCCGATCCGGTTCGTTTCGGTTCGTTTCGGTTCGTTTCGGTTCATTCGGGTTCGTTGCGGTTCGCCGGGGTTCGTTTCGGTTCGCCCCGGTTCGTTTCGGTTCGTTCCGGTTCGTTCCGGTTCGTTTTGCATATCGGCGCGTATCACGGCGTATCGGCACATAGGGACGCTTATCGCCGATCATGGGGCTGCATCGTCGGCCCCGTTGGCGGCCTGCAGCGCCAGGGCAAGGCAGCGCCGCCTTTCCCCCGCCTGCAGGATCAGGCCGCGGAAATGGGCGCTGGTCTCGAAATGGCGCCACAGCCGGTTTTCGGAAACGCCGATCCCGGCGGCGGCGACAGCCGGCGTCTGCCCCTCGGCCATCAGGCGCGCGGCCTGCTGCCAGTCGATATGCCGCCTTGGCCTGCGGCCGGCACCGTCCCGCGCCTTCGGCATCGCGGCCTCCGGATTCAATTGCTCAACGAGAACATAATAGGTATATATAGGCTAAAAATCAATATGACACTTCCCACTGCTCGGTCTTGACCAGAAATTTCCATGAAAGTAGAAATTTTCTCATGAATGAGAAATCAAGCGACCCCGACCAGATCGAGGCCCGCATCGCCCAGCGCCTGAGGGCCCGGCGCGAGGCGCTGGACCTGACGCTGGAGCAACTGGCCGAACGGGCCGGGGTGAGCCGGGCGATGATCTCGCGCATCGAGCGCCGGGAATCCAGCCCCACCGCCGCCGTGCTGGGCCGGCTCTGCGCCGGACTGGATATCACGCTGTCGGGCCTGATGGCGGCCATCGAGGAAAAGAGCCTCGTGCTGCTGCCCGGCAAAGCCCAGCCGCAATGGCGCGACCCCGAAACCGGCTTCGAACGCCGCGCCGTGACGCCGGCCGGCACCGGCTCGATGGTGGAGATCGTGGAGGGCCGTCTACCGCCCGGCGCGCGCATCGCCTATCCCGCCCTGCCCGCCAACGCCTATGACCAGCATATCCTGGGCCAGGACGGCATCCTGATCTTCGAGAGCGGCGACGACCGCTTTGCCATCCAGGCCGGCGACTGCCTGCATTGCGCGCTGGACCAGCCGCATGCCTTCGCCAACGAAACGACTGCCCCCTGCCGCTACCTCGTCATCATCGCCAGACGCAAGCCATCATGATCGCCATCCGCAACGCCACACCCGACGACGCCGAAGCCATCCGCGCCATCTATAACGATGCCGTGGTGAACACCACCGCAGTGTTCGATTACGAGCCGCGCAGCGCCGAGGCACAGATCGCGTGGCTGCAGATGAAAGCCGAACAGGACCTGCCGGTGCTGGTGGCCGAAGACGGCGGCGTCGTGCTGGGCTATGCCAGCTATGGCCAGTTCCGCCCCTGGCCCGCCTTTCAGTTCACGGTGGAGAATGCCATCTACATCGCACTCAACCGGCGCGGCCAGGGCATCGGCCGGTTGCTGCTGGGCGAGCTGATCGCGGTGGCGCGCGGACATGGCCTGCGCAGCATGGTGGCCGGCATCACGGCGGAGAATACGGCCAGCCTGGCCCTGCATGAGAAGCTGGGTTTCCAGCGCACGGGCCTGATCCGCGATTCCGGCTGGAAATTCGAACGCTGGCTCGACCTGGTGTTCCTGCAGAGGATGCTGCAGGCATGACGCCGGGCATGATTCCCGTCATCCGCAAGCTTGATGCCGCCGGAGCAAAGGCCGAGATCGCCGCCCTGGCCGAGGTGCTGAAGGATTGCGTCGACGATGGCGCGGCGGTGAATTTCCTGACGCCGTTTTCGGACGCCCAGGCACGCGCCTTCTGGGAGCGTGCCATCGCCGAGATCGCTGCCGGCAAGGCCGTGCTGTTGGTGGCCGATCATGAGGGCCGGCTGGCGGGCACGGTGATGCTGGGCCTCGATACGCCGCCCAACCAGCCGCATCGCGCCGATGTGAAAAAGATGCTGGTGCATCGCCGGGCGCGGCGGCGCGGCCTGGCCCGCGCCCTGCTGCTGGCCATCGAGGCCGAGGCACGCGGCCTTGGTCGTACATTGCTGACGCTGGATACCCGCCACGGCGACAATGCCGAGCCGCTGTATCAGGGCATGGGTTACGTGCTGGTGGGCGTGGTGCCGGGCTATTCGCTGGCCAGCGCCGGCGGGCTGGACGCCGCCGCCTTCTATTACAAGCAACTGGACTGAATCCGTCGCGCTGGCGTGCCGGCCTGGGCTAGACTTGGCCGCCCATGCCGAAACTGCCCAGCCTGAGCCAATTCTCGCTGCCGGCCCAGCATCTGCTGAGCGGACTGACGGCTGCCATC
This sequence comes from Ferrovibrio sp., assembly GCF_046297895.1. Classification (GTDB taxonomy): domain Bacteria; phylum Pseudomonadota; class Alphaproteobacteria; order Ferrovibrionales; family Ferrovibrionaceae; genus Ferrovibrio. The sequence continues at coordinate 163,489 of NZ_JBKBHC010000010.1, forward strand.
GGCGTGCTGGTCGTGGCGCTGGCCGCGGCCGCCATCGGCGGTTTTCATGCCGCCGCGGCCGCCGCCGTGGGCGCCACCTGCATCAGCATCGTCGATACGCCGACGCCCCCGGATTTCAAGCGGCGCAGTTTCGCGATCGCCTTCGTGTTCGACAGCCTGATCACGCTGGGCGTCGACCTGTGCCGCGACCAGCCCGTGCCGCTGGCCGTCATCGTGATCGCCACCAGCTTCGTGGCCGCGATGGTGACGGTGTATGGCCGCATCGCGCTGGCCATGTGCATGTCGATGATCCTGGCCATGGTGCTGGCGCTGGGCACCACGCTGCACGGCATGGACGGCGCGCCGGTATGGCAGCATGCCGCCCTGTTTGCCGCCGGGGCAGCGGGCTATGCGGTGTTCGGCACGCTGGCGGCGGAAATCCTGGCGGCGCGGCACAAGCAGATCGCCTTGCGCGAGGCGCTGAATGCCTTTGCCGATTACGTGCGCGGCAAGGCCGGCCTGTATGACACGGGAATCGAGATCGAAACCGCCTATGGCACACTGATCGAGCGGCAGGTGACGCTGATGGAGCGCGTGGATGCCGCGCGCAACCTGCTGTTCCGCGACCTGGAGCGCGCGCCCGAACGGCAATATGCCGCCGCCCTGGTGGCCATGCTGGATGCCTTTGAGACGATCCTCTCCAGCCAGACCGACTACTGGCTGCTGCGCCGGCATTTCGGCGCCATGGCGGAGGGCCCCGCGCTGCTGCGCGGGATCCGCGACGGCGTGCGGGAGCTGGCCGACCGGGTGGCGGCCATCGCCGCCGGGCGGGGCGCCGGCGCTGCCGGCGAGGATGCCGATATCGCCGCCCTGCGCGGCCGCTTCGCCGCCATCGCTGCGCAGGCCGACGCGATGGCGCCGCTGCATGGCCAGGGAGAGACGGATCACGGGCAGGCGGCCCTGGAGCTGCGCGCCACGCTGGACCGCATCGGACTGGCCATCGACGCGACGGCGCGGCTGCAGACCGTGACGCGGCAGATCGTGGCCGCCGAAGCGGTGCTGGCCACCGTGAATCTTGCCGACTTCCTGCCGCCGCGGCCCTATCGCCTGCGCCTGCTGGTGCGGCACCTGCGCTACCGTTCGCCGATTTTCCGCTATGCCCTGCGGCTGTCGCTGGCGATGCTGTGCGCCTTCGTCCTGTCGGAAGTGCTGTCGCGCTATTTCGCCCATGGCAGCTGGATATTACTGACCGTGGCGGTGATCATGCGCGCCAGCTACAGCGCCACGCGCCAGCGCCAGACCGACCGCCTGATCGGCAGCCTGATCGGCTGCGTGCTGGCCGCCGGGCTGCTGCATGTGCTGCCCGATCAGGCGCTGCTGGCCGTGGCCTTCGTTACCATCGGCCTGTCGCATGCCTATGCGCCGGTGCGTTATCGCATCACCTCCACCTCGGCCAGCGTGATGGCCCTGCTGATGATGCATTTCCTCAGCCCCACGACGGAGAACCTGCTGATCGAGCGCCTGCTCGATACGCTGCTGGGCGCCGGCATCGCCGGGCTGTTCAGCTTCGTGCTGCCCCACTGGGAGCGGCAGGATGTGCCGGACCTGGCCACGGCCCTGCTGCGCGCCTTGCGCAAATACACCCGGCAGGCCATCCGGCCCGCGCCGGCCGAGCAGAATTACCGCCTCGCCCGCAAGGACCTGTTCGACGCCATCGCCGAATTCGCCGGCGCGCTGAAGCGCATGCGCACCGAACCCGGCCTGCAGAGCGGCGAGCTGCCGCCGCTGCGCGCCTTCCTCGCGGCCAGCTACCGCATGATGACGCAACTGGCCGCCCTGCACGTGCTGCTGCGCATGCGCGGACGCGACATCGCGCCGCCCGCGCTGGACCAGATCCTGGCGCCGCACCGGCAGACGATCCTGCGCCATCTGGGCGGAACCGCCGCGGAGGCCGCCACGCCTGCTGCAGAGCTGGCCGGCGATACGCCATGGCCGGCGGCGGCGGCGCTGGCGCAGCGGCTGCGCCAGGCCGAGGGCGTGAGCGCGCTGATCGCCGAACAGCGCGCCGGCCTGCCGAAAGTGGCGCCGCGCCGCAGGGGCAGGGCCTGAATCGGAACGGGCGCCGGAGTGTCTCTCTCCGGCGCCCGGCGTCGCACTTCTTCCAGTTTCCTGGCCCCGGTTCTGCCCCCCCGACCAGCCGGCGCGACGTCGATCCCCCCGTGTGTGGCTCTCAGCGCTTGTTCATGCGGTTGTTGACCAGATCGTCCACCACGCTGGGATCGGCCAGGGTGCTGGTGTCGCCGAGCGAAGAGAATTCGTTCTCGGCGATCTTGCGCAGGATGCGGCGCATGATCTTGCCCGAACGCGTCTTGGGCAGGCCCGGCGCCCACTGGATCAGGTCGGGCGAGGCGATCGGCCCGATCAGGGCACGCACATGCTGCACCAGTTCCTTGCGCAGGTCCTCGCTCGGGCTGACACCGGCCTTCAGCGTCACATAGGCATAGATGCCCTGGCCCTTGATGTCGTGTGGATAGCCCACCACGGCGGCCTCGGCCACCATGGCATGCGCCACCAGCGCACTTTCCACCTCGGCCGTGCCCATGCGGTGGCCCGAGACGTTGATCACGTCGTCGACGCGGCCGGTGATCCAGTAATAGCCGTCGGCATCGCGGCGGCAGCCGTCGCCGGTGAAATAGCGGCCGGGGAAGGTGCTGAAATACGTGTCGATGAAACGCTGGTGGTCGCCGTAGACCGTGCGCATCTGGCCCGGCCAGCTATCGGCGATGCACAGGTTGCCCTCGGTGGCACCCGGCAGCTCGTTGCCGTCGCCATCGACGATGATCGGCTTGACGCCGAAGAAGGGCAAAGTGGCCGAGCCCGGCTTCTGCGCGATCGCGCCGGGCAGCGGCGTGATCAGGATGCCGCCGGTTTCGGTCTGCCACCAGGTGTCGACGATCGGGCAGCGGCCGTCGCCCACCACGCGGTGATACCACAGCCAGGCTTCCGGGTTGATCGGCTCGCCCACCGAGCCGAGCAGGCGCAGGCTGGCCCGGCTGGTCTTCTTCACCGGCGCTTCGCCTTCGCGCATCAGGGCGCGGATCGCGGTGGGGGCGGTGTAGAAGATGTTGACCTTGTGCTTGTCGATCACCTGCCAGAAGCGCGAGGCATCGGGATAGTTCGGCACGCCCTCGAACATCAGCGTGGTCGCGCCGTTGGCGAGCGGGCCGTAGACGATGTAGCTGTGGCCGGTGACCCAGCCCACATCGGCGGTGCACCAGTAGATGTCGCCGTCGTGATAGTCGAAGACATACTGGTGCGTCATCGCCGCGAAGACCAGATAGCCGCCGGTGGTGTGCAGCACGCCCTTGGGCTTGCCGGTGGAGCCGGAGGTATAGAGGATAAACAGCGGGTCTTCCGCATTCATCGGCTCGGGCGCGCAGGTCGCCGGCACCTTGGCGGCTTCCTCGTGGTACCAGACGTCGCGGCCGGCGGCCATGTCGATCTTGCCGCCGGTATGCTTCACGACCAGCACGGTCTTCACGCCAGGGCAGGATTTCAGTGCCGCGTCGGTATTGGCCTTCAGCGGCACGGAACGGCCGCCGCGCAGGCCCTCGTCGGCGGTGATCACGAACTGGCTGTCGCAATCCTGGATGCGGTTGGCCAGGCTGTCGGGCGAGAAGCCGCCGAAGACGATGGAATGGATGGCGCCGATGCGGGCGCAGGCCAGCATCGCATAGGCGGCGGCCGGGATCATCGGCAGGTAGATGGTGACGCGGTCGCCCTTCTTCACGCCGCGCGCCTTCATCACGTTGGCCATGCGGCAGACTTCATCGTGAAGCTGCTGGTAGGTGATGTGTTCCGACTTCGACGGATCGTCGCCTTCCCAGATGATCGCGGTCTGGGCGGCGCGCTTGGGCAGGTGGCGGTCGATGCAGTTGGCCGAGACGTTCAGCACGCCGTCATGGAACCAGCGGATATGCAGGTCCTTGCGGTCGAAGGAGACGTCCTTCACCTGGGTGAAGGGCTTGATCCAGTCGACGCGCTTGCCGTGCTCGGCCCAGAAGCCTTCCGGGTCCTGCACCGAGCGCTCGTACATGGCCTTGTATTTCGCGGCATCCACCCAGGCCCGCTTCGCCCAGTCGTCCGAAACCGGAAACAGCTCGTTGTCGGCCATGATCGGCTCTCCCTTCCCTATTTTAAGGCGCGGCCCTGCCGGCCGGTGGTCCGGCCGGGGCCCGCAGCGCTCCCTCGCGGCCCGACATCGGCGTCGCAGCCGCCTGCATCATCGGGCGGGATGATGCCCGGAAAGGCCGCCCAGCGACAAGCGCCCGGCCTTTCGACCAAAGCATAGGCCGGAAAGGGGAAATTCAGGAATCCGGATTGGCGGCGGCGGGTTCGATGCCCGGCGTGGCCACAATCGCCGCCGCCAGGCCGGCCATCAGGGCGGGATACTCGTCTTTCAGGCCGGCGATCATCTCGTCCTGCGCCTGACGCCACAGCGCGAGGCCGGCGCGATAGGCCGACCGACCCTCGCGCGTTGCACGCACCGCGCGGGCCCGGCCATGACCGGAGGCGTCGACGCTCAGCAGGCCCGCCTCGACCAGCGGCCTGATGTTGCGGGTCAGTGTCGTGCGGTCGAGATCCAGCGCTTTTGCCAGTTCGGTGATGCTGGCCGGCCGGCCGTTGCGCTTCTCGAACGCGGCCGCCATGCCGACCAGGCTGTGCTGCGGCAGGCCGAGGCCGATTTTCGCCAGGTGACGGGTGTAATGCTCGCTGGCCCGGCGCGCGGCCGAGCGCAGCAGGAAGCAGATGCAGTCCTCGCGGCCATCAGGCGCCGGCCTGGGAAAGACGGGCTCGGGATAGACCGGCTCGGCAGGCAGGGCGGAAGCGGGGGAGTCGACAGGCTCAGGCATGTCGTGTATATACACTATGCAAGGCGGCCGGACAAGCCATCCTCCCGGGCGCCCGCAGGCCTCCCCAGGCTTCAACGACAAGACATGACCAGGAGCATCCCGATGTCGGCCGATCCCGTCACCAAGAGCCCCGTTTACGGCGTATTGCCGATGGAGAAGCTGCGCGATATGCCGGGCCTGGAGCTGTTCCGCGGCATGATGGCAGGCGAGCTGCCCGGCGCGCCGATCGCGCAGATCATGAACATGTGGATCCACGAGGCCGAGCCGGGCCGCGTGGTTTTCGCCGGCCGACCCGAGAAGCAGCATTACAACCCGATCGGCAGCGTGCATGGCGGCTATGCCGGCACGCTGCTGGACAGCTGCATGTCCTGCGCGGTGCAGTCGCTGCTGCCCAAGGGCATGGGCTACACCACGCTGGAATATAAGGTGAGCCTGGTGCGCGGCATCACCGACCAGACCGGCGTGGTCTATGCCGAGGGCAAGGCGATCCAGGTCGGCAGCCGCGTGGGCACCGCCGAGGGCCGCATCACCGATGCCCAGGGCAAGATCCTCGCCACCGGCACCACCACCTGCCTGGTCTTCCCGATCTGAACTGGCCGATCTGAACTGGCCGATCTGAACCGGCCGACCTGAACCGGCCGATCTGCGGCCGCTTGCTACGGCCGCGGCCGTAGCATCGCGCATGGACGCGGCAGCACGCGCTGCCTAGAGTGCGGCGATGAGCGGCAACGACCCCCATGTGGCGAAGATCGCCGCCCTGATCGGCGATCCGGCGCGGGCCAACATCCTGAAGGCCCTGATGGATGGCCGTGCGCGCACGGCCAAGGAACTGGCCCATATCGCCGGCGTCTCGGCCCAGACTGCCAGCGGCCATCTGGCCAAGCTGGTGGATGGCGAATTGCTGGCGATGGCGAAACAGGGCCGGCATCGCTACTTCCATCTCGCCAACAGCCTGGTGGCCGAGGCGCTGGAAAGCCTGATGGCGCTGGCCGGCGAACGGCCGGTGCCCAGGCATCATCACCAGGCCCGCATCGCCGCCGACCTGCGCGCCGCGCGCACCTGCTACGACCATCTGGCCGGAAAACTGGGCGTGCTGCTGTTCGAGCAGATGGTGGCGACGGGCTGCATCATGCCGGCGGGCGAGGCTGACGATTTCGTGGTCAGCACCGAGGGCCGGCGGCTGTTCGCGCAGCTTGGCATCGACATCGACGCGCTGGCGGTCAAAACCGGCCGCCGCCGCCACTTCGCCCGCGCCTGCCTGGACTGGAGCGAACGCAGCCCGCATCTGGCCGGCGCCCTGGGTGCGGCTTTGGCCGCGCGCTGCTTCGAGCGCGGCTGGCTGCAGCGGCGCAGGGATAGCCGCGCCGTGACGCTGACGTCCGCCGGCGCAACGGCGCTGGCCGGGATATTCGGCCTGCCGCCGGAGCAGCTTGCCGCGCCGGAGGATGCAGCAAGACATTAATCCGCCCGCTGAATCCAGCCGTTGAAACCGCATGGCCGCTTGGTTATGGTCGGCCCCGGAAAGCGGGTGTAGCTCAATGGTAGAGCAGAAGCTTCCCAAGCTTACGACGGGGGTTCGATTCCCCTCACCCGCTCCAGCCGCATCGGCATTCCGCCCCGCAATGCGCAATCCGCAGTTAGAAGTGGGCCGCCGTCAGGAACGGGCCGCCGCCTTCCAGTGCCGGCCGGTGGCCGGGTCGAAGCGTCCGCCGCCCAGGCGCCTGTGGCCCCAGGCCATCATCTGCAGCAGCACAGGCTCGAGCGATTTTCCCTCATCCGTCAGGCTGTAGGCATAGCGCACGGGCCGCTGATGATAGGCCTTGCGCTGCACCAGGCCCCATTGCTCAAGCCGCTTCAGCCGTTCCGACAGGATGTTGGTGGGGATGCGCTCGGCGCTGTCCTGCAGCGCCTGGAAGGTATGCCGGCCGTGCCACAGCAGATCGCGCACGATCAGCAGGGTCCATTTGTCGCCGAATATTTCCAGCGTTCGCGCAATCGAACAGGCCGAGCGGAATTCATGCTTTGCCATCGCCGACCCCGTCTGTGTGAAGATATCCCCCGTCTGTGTTAGGACATCCCGTTCCCGACATCCGGGCTTTTCCCGCTTTCCGGGCCGGACATTCCTGCCGGCCCACGGGCAGCCTAGCCCAATGACTTGCAAATTGAAAGCTTCTTCCCTATCGTGACTTTTAATTTGCAAGTCACGATAGGGGGCCGCGGCGGGCGGCAGCGCAACCACATGAACAGGATCCTTCTGGCCCATGCCGCTGCCGCCGGCGCCGCGCTCAGCGCAGGCGCCGCGGTGGTGGCGACGCGGTTCGTGATCGGGGAGACCGATCCACTGTCACTGGTCTTCTACCGCTACCTGGTCGCGGTGTTCTGCTTCGCGCCGTTCCTGCCGATGCTCTGGCCGCGCGGCGGACTGACGGCGGCCGAATGCGCCAGGATCGCCATGTTCGGCATCCTGTTCTTCGTGCTGTTCCCCTGGGCCTTCAATGCGTCGCTTGAACTCAACCCGGCGGCGCGCGGCGCCGTGGGGCTGGCGACCATTCCGATCCAGACCCTGCTGGTGGCGGCGGCATTCGGGCGCGAGCGGCTCTCGAAGGCCAAGATTGCCGGCGTGCTGCTGGCCTTCGGCGGCATCGTGGTCGCCTTCGGCACGGCGGCGTTTGCGAATGGCAGCGGCAGCTACCTGCGCGGCGACGGCCTGATGCTGCTGGGCGTGCTGTGCGCGGCCGTCTATTCGGTGTTCAGCCGCCCGACGCTGATGCGCCACGGCCCGCTTTTCGTGACCGCCCTGGGCATGGCCTTCGCGGTGGCCGCACTGCTGCCGGTGCTGGCTTTCAAGGCCGGCGGCGCACTACTGCCATCGTTCAGCGCCCGGGGCTGGCTGGCGGTGCTGTTCCTCGGAACCGTGGCGGGCACGCTGCAATTCTCGTTGTTCATGCTGGCCCTGCGCTGGCTGCCGCCCACCACCACGGTGCTGTATCTGACGCTAAATCCGATCGCGGCCATGGTGCTGGGCATCGTTGTGCTGGGCGAAGGCCTGACGGCAGAACTGGTCGCCGGCATGGTTCTCGTGCTGGCCGGGATCACGGTCGGCAGCGGCATGCGCACCGGTTCGGCAAAACCCGCCGCGGCGGAGCCGTAAGGCTGCGGCCGCAAAATCCCGCATCCGGCACTGGCGTCCCGCCGCGTCTCGCGGGATTCTGGCGCCATGAGCGATTCTCCCGACCCAGCGGCGCCGATCCGCAAGATCATCCATGTCGACATGGATGCCTTCTATGCTTCGGTCGAGCAGCGCGACAACCCGGAGCTGCGCGGCCGGCCGGTGGCCGTGGGCGGCTCGCGCGAGCGCGGCGTGGTGGCGGCGGCCAGCTACGAGGCGCGCAAGTTCGGCGTGCGCTCGGCGATGCCGTCGGTGACGGCCAGACGCAAATGCCCCGAGCTGGTCTTCGTGAAGCCGCGCTTCGATGCCTATCGCGCCATCTCCATGCAGATCCGCGCCATCTTCGCCGACTACACGCCGCTGATCGAGCCGCTGTCGCTGGACGAGGCCTATCTGGACGTGACGCAGAACCTGAAGGGCATTCCGTCTGCCACGCAGATCGCCGAGGAGATCCGCGCCCGCATCCGCGCCGAGACGCAGCTCACCGCCTCGGCCGGCGTGTCCTACAACAAGTTCCTGGCCAAGCTGGCCTCCGACCAGAACAAGCCCGACGGCCTGTTCGTGATCACGCCGAGGATGGGCCCGGGCTTCGTCGAGAGCCTGCCGGTGGGGCGTTTCCACGGCATCGGCCCGGCCACGGCGGCGAAGATGAACCGCTTGGGGATCGAGACCGGCGCCGACCTGCGCGAGCGCCCCCTGCCCTTCCTGCAGCAGCATTTCGGCAAGGCCGGGCGATTCTATTACTGGATCGCGCGCGGCGTGGACGATCGCCCGGTGCAGCCCGACCGCATCCGCAAATCGGTGGGCGCGGAAGACACTTTCGCGGCCGATCTGTTTTCCCTGCAGGAGGCGCAGGCGGAAGTGGCAAAAGTGGGCGAGAAGGTCTGGCGCTATTGCGAGAAGCACAATATCCGCGGCCGCACCGTGACGCTGAAGGTGAAGTACGCCGATTTCCAGCAGATCACCCGCAGCCGCACGCAGCATATTCCGATCGCCGACGCGGCCGATCTGCTGGGCATCGCCAACGACCTGCTGGCTGGCGTATTTCCCACGCCGAAAGGCATCCGCCTGCTGGGCGTGACGTTATCCTCGCTGGAGGGTCCGAGCGAAAGACACGGCGACTCCGAACGCGATGAGGGAAGCGCGCGACAGCTCACCCTCACGCTCTAGTCACGTCTCAAGGCCATCGAGAAAATCCTCCGCCTCGCGCAGGATCGCCGCCTGGCGCGCGGCATCCATCGCCGCGACCTGGCGATAGGGCATGGCGAGCCGCGGGTTGGCGGACAGATGCCGCTGGTTGCGGATCAGGAAGGCCCAGTACAGCCGGTTGAACGGGCAGGCGCGCGGGCCGCTCTTGAGTTTCACGTCATAGGCGCAGCCGCCGCAGAAATCCGACATGCGGTCGATATAGGCGCCCGAGGCGGCATAGGGCTTGGAGGCCAGCAGGCCGCCATCGGCAAACAGCGCCATGCCCAAGGTGTTGGGCAGTTCCACCCATTCGAAGGCATCGGCATAGACGGCCAGATACCAGTCGCAGACCGCCTGCGGCCGGATGCCGGCCAGCAGGGCGAAATTGCCGGTCAGCATCAGGCGCTGGATATGGTGGGAATAGGCATGGCGGCGCGTGTGGTCGATGGCGTGACGCAGGCAGGCCATCGGCGTGTCGCCGCTCCAGTAGAAGGCCGGCAGCGGGCGCTGCGCCTCCAGCGCGTTCAGCGCGGCATAATCGGGCATCTTCAGCCAGTAGAGGCCGCGCACATATTCGCGCCAGCCCAGGATCTGGCGGATGAAGCCTTCGACGGCGTTCAGCGGCGCCTGGCCGGCATGAAAGGCGGCCTCGGCGCGGGCGCAGACCTCGCGCGGCGACAGCAGGCCGATATTCAGACTCGGCGCGAGCAGCGAATGATGCACGAAGGGCTCGCCCCCGCGCATGGCATCCTGGTAGTCGCCGAACAGCGGCAGGGCCTGTGCGATGAAATCCTCCAGCGCCTGCAGGGCCTGATCGCGTGTCACCGGCCAGTTGAAATCCGCCAGCGATCCGAAATTGCCGGCGAAGCGCCGCTCCACCAGTGCCAGCACCCCGGCCGTGATCGCATCGGGCGCAAACCGGCGGCGCGGCGGCACGACATGATCGCGCGGCAGGCGGCGGCGATTCTCGGCATCGAAATTCCACTGGCCGCCAATGGGCGCATCGCCCTGCATCAGCAGGCCGGATTCGCGCCGCATCTCGCGGTAGAAATATTCCATGCGGAAGGATCTGCGTCCCGCCGCCCAGCGCACGAAACGCGCGCGGCCGGCGAAAAAGCGCGTGTCATCGCGAATCTCGACCGGGCAGCCGAGCAGGCCGGCCCAGCCGCGCATGGCAACCAGCACGCGCCATTCGCCCGGCTCGGTAACCACGACGCGCTCGACGCGGTGGCGCTGCAGCGCACGGCGCAGCTCGCCGGTGAAGCTGCCGGTATTGGCGGGATCGTCCAGCGCCACGTAATCGACGGCGATGCCCTCGGCGCGCAGCTCGCCGGCGAAATGCCGCATGGCGGAAAGGACCAGCGCGATCTTCTGCTTGTGGTGCGCCACATAGGCGGTTTCCTCGGCCACCTCCATCATCAGCACCACATCGCGGCCGGCATCCAGGCCGTCCAGGGTGGCGATGTGGCGACTGAGCTGGTCGCCCAGGATGATCCGCAGCACGGCCATGTCAGTCCCGCCGCGCCAGCCGGCGCCAGGCCGTCCTGCAGCGGTCCGAGCAGGTCTTCACATTGTCCCAGTCGCGGCGCCATTTCTTGCGCCAGGCAAAGGGCCGGCCGCAGGTCAGGCAGGTTTTCTGCGGCAGGTTGGGCTTGCGGTGGCGCGGGCCGGCATCGGACATGCGGGTGATACGCAGGGATCGCGGGGACGGATCAGGTGGCGCCGCGATTGTGCCGGCGGCATGGCCGGGCCTATAGTTCCGCAACGATTCCGTCCCGCCGCCACAGACAAGCATGCAATATTCCCGCCTCGATGGCCTCGCCATCGGTCTGATGACCATTCTCTGCCTCTGCTGGGGCATCCAGCAGGTGGTGATCAAGATCACCGCCGATTTCGTCTCGCCGCTGCTGCAGGCCGGGCTGCGCTCGGCCGGGGCGGCGTTGCTGGTCTGGCTGTGGATGGCCTGGCGCCGCATCCCGCTGTGGCAGCGCGACGGCAGCCTGTGGCCTGGCCTGGGCGCCGGGCTGCTGTTCGGCACCGAATTCGGCCTGCTGTTCTACGGCCTGACGCTCACCAGCGCGTCGCATGCCGCCATCCTGCTCTACACCGCGCCCTTCTGGGTGGCGCTGGGCTCGCATCTGCTGATCCCGGGCGAACGCATCCGGCGGCTGCAGTTGATCGGCCTGGACCTCGCATTCCTCGGCGTACTGCTCACCTTCGCAGGCCGGCTGCAGGCGCCGCAGCCCGGCGAGCTGATCGGCGACGCGCTGATGGTGGCGGCCGCGATCCTGTGGGCGGCCACCACCGTGCTGATCAAGGGCTCGGTGCTGCGCGCGATCAGCCCCTACAAGACGCTGCTCTACCAGCTCGGCGTTTCCGGTCCGCTGCTGCTGCTGGGCGCGGTCTTCAGCGGCGAAAGCCTGGCCATTCCGGTCACCGGCTTCGTGATCGGCTCGCTGGCCTTCCAGACCGTGGCGGTAGCCGCCGTCAGCTACCTGGCCTGGTTCTGGCTGATGACGCGCTATCCGGTGTCGCGGCTGTCGGCCTTTTCCTTCCTCACGCCGGTTTTCGGCGTGGCCGGCGGCGCGCTTTATCTGAACGAGCCGCTGCCGCCCAGCCTGCTGGGCGCACTGGCCCTGGTGGCGCTGGGCATCTGGCTGGTGAACGCGCCGGGCGGACAGGCGGCCGGACGGATTACAAAGCTGTAATCCATAGGACAATCCGGCGGCATACAGATAAAAATCCGGTAACGTTGCAGCAGATCAACATTACAGGCGCCGCGCGCTGGCGTATCACCCCGTCACGAATAACGGGGAAGCGACGTTATGCAGACCGGCGAATACATCCTGATCGTCGAAGTCTCGGCCTCGATGCGGCAGGCCATGCGCGGCATGCTGGAGGCCGCCGGCTACCGCGTCGGCGAGGCCGCCAACGGCGATGCCGCACTGAATGCGCTGGACGGCCAGCCGGTGCAGCTCATCCTGCTCGATCTCGGGCTGCCGGAAATGCGCGGCGAGGATGTTCTGGCCGCCGTACGCAGCCGCTCGCGCGTGCCGATCATCGTCGTATCCGGCGAGGAGGAGCGCGAGGCCAAGATTGCCGCGCTGGCCAATGGCGCCGACGACTACGTCACCAAACCCTTCGATGTCGCCGAACTGATCGCCCGCGTGCGCGCCGTGCTGCGCCGCGCCAATCCGGGCAACAGCCGCGACGAGCTGGGGGATTTCCGCATCGACCGCAGCCGCGCGCAGATCTGGCACAAGGGCAACGCCATCCGCCTGACCGCGATGGAATACCGGCTGATCGGCCTGCTGTTCGACTATGCCGGGCAGATCGTTCTGTTCGACGACATCACCCGCGAACTCTGGCAGCGCAGCGACGACCAGTCGCGCGCCACCCTGCGCGTGCTGGTATGGCGCCTGCGCCAGAAGCTGGAGGATTCGCCCGACCAGCCGAAGCGGCTGGTGACCGAGGAAAACCTGGGCTATCGCCTCAAACTCTGAACGCCTGACCGCCAGAATGAAGGCGGCCCGTCAGGGGCCGTAACCCGAACCGGACGCCTGCAGCCGGCGCAGGGAATCGTCCCAGCGCGGCGGCAATTCGGCCGGACTGGCCACATACCGCACGAAGCGCGTTCGCGTCACCGCCGCATAGCTTTCCAATATGGCCTCCTGGTGCAGCGGCGAATGGACGAAGGCCCGGCGGGCCTCGTCGCTGCTCCAGACCGTCATGGTCCAGGCCTCGTTGCCGAACACTTCCCGCCGCACCGAATAGCCCAGCAGTCCGGGCTGCTGCGGCAGGATGTCGAGCAGGCGGGCGGTGTAGCGGTCGAAGGATGCGCGGCGCTGCGGATCCACCGTGGCCCAGGTGAGCGCCACGACCACCGGCGCGCCGGGGTCGGGCGGCGCGGAGACGGTCCGGTACGGCATGCCGATGGCGCAGCCGCCCAGCGCGAGCAGCCCGACAGGCGCGAGGCAACGCAGCCACCGCACCATTGCCTGCCGGTTACGGCGATTTCCGCCCCGCGATCGAAGTTCAGCCATGTTCCGCTCCTGCCCTGTGGAGGGCAGGAGCTATCCCCGGCCGGTCGGACGGCAATGGCGCCGCAATCTGGCGGCCGTCACAGTTTCGGCGGAATTTCGGCCATGGCCGCCGGGATCAGATGACCTTGGCGGGATCAGATGATCTTGGCCCTGCGCAGGGCTTCCAGCCGCGCGGCATCAAGCCCGAGCAGATCGCGCAGCACCTCGTCGGTATGCTCGCCCAGCAGGGGCGGGCCGCGATCGTAGGCGACAGGGGAATCCGACAGGCGCAGCGGACTGGCCACGCTCGGCAGCGTACCCTGCTGCTTATGCGGCACGGTTTTCTGCAACCCGCGCGCCTGCACATGCGGATCGGCAAACACGCGATCGACCGTGTTGATCGGACCGCAGGGGACCTGGCGCTTTTCCAGCGCCGCGATCAGGTCGTCGATGGTGCGCTTTTTCGTTTCCGCTTCGATGGCGGCGACCACTTCGGCGCGATGATGCAGGCGCTCGATATTGGTGGCGAAACGCGGATCGGTCTTCCATTCCGGATGCCCCAGTTCGTCAGCCAGCTTGGCGAACTGCCCGTCATTGCCGACAGCGATGATGACGTGGCCGTCTGCAGTCGGGAAGCTCTGGTAGGGCACGATGGCGGCATGGCCGTTGCCCATTCGCTGCGGCACTTCATTGCCGATCAGATAGTAGGTCGCCTGGTTGGCGAGCGCCGCGACCTGCACATCCAGCAGCGCCATGTCGATATACTGGCCGCGGCCGGAGCGGTGCCGCTGGTTCAGCGCGCCGAGGATGGCGATGGTCGAGTAAAGCCCGGTCATCACATCGGCCAGCGCCACGCCGGCCTTCTGCGGGCCGCCGCCCGGCAGCCCGTCGCGTTCGCCGGTCACACTCATCAATCCGCCCATGCCCTGGATGATGAAATCGTAGCCGGCCCGCGGCGCATACGGACCGGTCTGGCCGAAACCGGTGATCGAGCAGTAGACCAGCCGCGGATTGATCTTGGAAAGACTGTCGTAATCCAGGCCGTATTTCTTCAGGCCGCCCAGCTTGTAATTCTCCACCACCACATCGGCCTTGGCGGCGAGGTCGCGCAGGATCTGCTGGCCTTCCTTTGTCGCCATGTCCACGGTGATCGAACGCTTGCCGCGATTGGCCGCCAGGTAATAGGCGGAGTCGGCACGGGCGCCGGTTTCGGGATCCTTCAGATAGATCGGACCCCATTTGCGCGTATCATCGCCCTCGCCCGGCTTTTCCACCTTGATCACGGTGGCGCCGAGATCGGCCAGGTTCTGGGTGCACCAGGGCCCGGCCAGCACGCGGCTTAAGTCGAGCACAAGGATATCGTCCAGCGCGCGCATCCCGGCGCCTCCGTTTCCGAGTCTGACGACAGATTTATTAGTAGAAGGCCTGGATGCCGGTCTGGGCGCGGCCGAGGATCAGCGCATGGACGTCATGCGTGCCCTCGTAGGTGTTCACCGTCTCCAGGTTCACCAGGTGGCGCATCACATGGTAGTCCTCGTGGATGCCGTTGCCGCCGTGCATGTCGCGCGCCATGCGGGCGATCTCCAGCGCCTTGCCGCAGTTGTTGCGCTTGATCAGCGAGATCATTTCCGGGGTTTCCTTGCCGGCATCGCGCAGGCGGCCGACGCGCAGCGCGGCATTCAGGCCAAGTGCGATCTCGGTCTGCATGTTGGCCAGCTTGAGCTGGATGATCTGGTTGGCCGCCAGCGGGCGGTTGAACTGCTTGCGGTCCAGCACATACTGGCGCGCCTGGTGCCAGCAGGCCTCGGCCGCGCCCATGGCGCCCCAGGCGATGCCGTAGCGCGCGCTGTTCAGGCAGCCGAAGGGGCCCTTCAGTCCCTGCACGTTGGGCAGCAGGTTCTCGTCCGGCACGAACACATTGTCCATGACGATCTCGCCGGTGATCGAGGCGCGCAGGCTGAGTTTGCCGTTGATCTTGGGCGCCGAGAGGCCCTTCATGCCCTTTTCGAGAATAAAGCCCCGGATCACTCCATCTTCGGTCTTGGCCCAGACAACGAAGACCTGCGCCAGCGGCGAGTTGGAAATCCACATCTTGGCGCCGGTCAGTTCATAGCCGCCGGGCACCTTCTTGGCGCGGGTCTTCATGCCGCCCGGATCGGAGCCGTGGTCGGGCTCGGTCAGGCCGAAGCAGCCGATCCATTCGCCCGAGGCCAGCTTGGGCAGATATTTCTCGCGCTGCGCCTCGGTGCCATAGGCATAGATCGGATACATCACCAGGCTGGACTGCACGCTCATCATCGAGCGGTAGCCGGAATCGACGGCCTCGACCTCGCGCGCCACCAGGCCATAGGCGACATAGGAAGCACCGGCGCAGCCATAACCCTCGATCATCGAGCCCAGCAGGCCCAGTTCGCCCATCTCGCGGAAGATCGCCGGGTCGGTCTTTTCCTCGCGGAAGGCTTCCTTCACGCGCGGCAGCAGCTTGCCCTGGCAGTATTCGCGGGCGGTGTCGCGGATCAGGCGCTCGTCCTCGGTCAGCTCGGCTTCCAGGTTGAAGGGATCTTCCCACTTGAAAACGGCTTTGGCGGCAGGGGCTTGCGCGTTCATGGCGATATCCTCGGGCGGGTGGTTCTGGTTCTCTTGCAGGGGGACATAGCCCCTCGCTCCGGCCCGGCAAGCTGTCAGACCGGCGATTGGCAGGCAAACGAATTCTCGCTATTACTTGATAATCGGAGGTTATCAACTTGGCCCTGTCGCGCCGCTTCCTGCCGCCGCTTTCCGCCCTGATGGCCTTCGAGGCCGCCGCCCGGCATGAAAGCTTCACCGCCGCCGCCAAGGAGCTGAATGTGAGCCAGGCGGCGATCAGCCGGCGCGTGCAGCTTCTGGAGGACATCCTCGGCCTCACGCTGTTCGAGCGCATCCGCCAGCGCGTGGTGCTGACCCCGGCCGGCGCCGCCTATGCCCGCGAATTGCAGGAGGCGCTGGGCCGCATCGGCGCCGCCACGGTGAACACCATGGCCGCGCGCGGCGGCAACGCCACGCTGAACATCGCCACCCTGCCCACCTTCGGCACGCGCTGGCTGATCCCGCGCCTGCCCGATTTCACCGCCCAGCATCCGCAGATCACCATCAACCTGCCGACCCGCATCGAAAGCTTCGATTTCACCGCCGAGCCGCTGGATGCCGCGATCTCGTTCGGCGATCCGGTCTGGCCCGGCGCCGTGGTCGACAAGCTGATCGAGGAAGACCTGGTGCCGGTGCTGTCGAAAAAGCTGCTGGCAGGCCAGCGCATCAAGAAGCCCGACGACCTGTTCCGGATTCCGCTGATCCAGCAATCGACGCGGCCCTCGGCCTGGGCCGACTGGTTCGCGCTGGTGGGCGTGGCCTGCCCGCCGGTGCCGCTGGGGCCGCGTTACGGCCAGTTCGCCATGGTGGTGCAGGCCGCCGCGGTGGGTCTGGGCGCGGCCATCGTGCCGCGTTTCCTGGTGGAGCAGGAACTGGCCGACGGCAGCCTGGTGGCGCCGTTTCCGGAACTGCTGCACAGCAAACAGGCCTATTGCCTGTTCTACCCGGAGGCGCGCCGCAACGATCCGGCCCTGCGCGCCTTCCGCGACTGGCTGGTGGCGACGGCGGCGAAGGCGAGAGTCAGTTAGCCGCGCAATAATCCCGCACCGCCGCCAGGTGACGCTGCCTGGCGGCCTGGTCGAGGAAGGCGGCGCGGAAGCCGTTGCCGGCCAGCGTCACGATCTCGTCGCGGCTCAGGTCCAGCGCCTGCTGCACGGCGACGTAATTCTCGGTCACATAGCCGCCGAAATAGGCCGGGTCGTCGGAATTCAGCGTCGCCACAAGGCCTGCCTGCAGCATGCGGCGCAGCGGGTGATCCTTCATGTCGCGCACGACGCAGAGCCTGAGATTGGAGAGCGGGCAGACGGTGAGCGGCATTTTCAGCTGCGCCAGCCTCTGCGTCAGCGCCGCATCCTCCAGCGCGCGGTTGCCGTGATCGATGCGTTCGACCTTCAGCAGGTCGAGCGCTTCCCACACATACTCGGGCGGGCCCTCCTCGCCGGCATGGGCCACGGCATGTAGGCCGAGCGCCCGCGCTTTTGCGAAGGCGCGCTGGAATTTCGACGGCGGATGGCCCTTTTCCGACGAGTCGAGACCGACGCCGATGAAGCGCTCGCGCCAGGGCAGCGCCTGTTCCAGCGTTTTCAGGGCGCTGTCCTCGTCGATGTGGCGCAGGAAACACAGGATCAGGCTGGCGCTCAAACCCAGATCGCGCCGCGCGTCATCTAGCGCCTGCGTCAGACCGTCGATCACGGTCCTGAACGCCACGCCGCGTTCGGTATGGCCCTGCGGATCGAAGAAGATTTCCGCATGGCGCACATTCTGTTTCGCCGCGCGCCGCAGATAGGCCATGGCGAGATCGTAGAAATCCCGTTCGGTCTGCAGCACCCCCATGCCCTGGTAATACAGGTCGAGGAAATCCTGCAGATTGCCGAAGCGGTAGGCGGCGCGCAGATCCTCCACCGAGGCGTAGCGGAAAGGCAGGCCGTTGCGCTGGGCCAGGGCATACATCAGCTCCGGCTCGAACGTGCCCTCGATATGGACATGCAGTTCGGCCTTGGGCAGGCCGGCGATGAAGGCGGAGAGATCGGTCATGGACCAAGCCTAGCGCGGCGGCGCCCAGGCGACAATCACGGACCCCGCGGCTATAATGCGGCCGCAACCAGAAACGAGGAAAGCGATGGTCGAACGCATGCCGCCGGGCAGTCTGGCCCCGATGCCGCGCCGCCTGTGGTGGCTGATCGTGCTGCGCGGCATCGCCGCGCTGCTGTTCGGCCTGGTCGCCATCTTCTGGCCGGGCATCAGCCTGGCCGTGCTGGTGATCATCTTCGGCGCCTATGCGCTGGTGGACGGCACCATCACGCTGATGCTGGCCCTGCGCCGCGACGGCGCCGATCCGGCCCGCGGCTTCCAGATCCTCACCGGCATCAGCGGCCTGCTGCTCGGCCTGCTCTGCGTGCTGTGGCCCGAGGCCGCCGTCACGCTGATGATCTATCTGGTGGCGGCCTGGATCATCCTGTTCGGCATCATGGCCATCGCCAGCAGCCTGCGCATGCGCCGCCAGGTCGGTCCCGGCTGGCCGGTCAGCCGGGGCGGCATCCTACTGATCGCCATCGGCCTGCTTCTGCTGCTGTTTCCCAATGCCGTGGTCGTCGCCGCCACCTGGGTGATCGGCATCGGCGCGCTGCTGCTTGGCGCGGGCCTGCTGGCTTTCGCCTGGCGCCGCCACCAGCAGGACAACCTGGTTCTCTGAAGTCTCTATCCGAGCGGCAGGCTGAGCGTGACGATGAAGCCGCCGCCCGGGCGGTTGGCCGCCTGGATGCTGCCGCCGACCGCCTCCACGTTGCGCCTGGCCACCCACAGGCCAAGGCCGAAATTGGGCAGGCTTGCGTCCTGCCGGCCCTGGTCGCGGAACGAGGCATGGCGCTGGAAGATATGCGGCAGCAGCGCGGGATCGACACCCGGACCGCCATCGGCCACGGCGATCAGCGCCTGGCGCGAGCCGCGATGCAGGGTCACCGTCACCACGCTGCCCGCCGGCGCGTAGCTGAGCGCATTCTCGATCACCTGATCCAGCGCGGCCGCGATCAGGCGGCCGCCCATCGGTGCGGAAGCCTCGCCACCCATCACCGCCTGCAGCGTGACATTGCGCGCAGTGGCGTCGGCGGCATGGGCATCGACCACATCCTCGATCAGCGCGTTCAGTTCCACCCGCTCGCGCGGCGGATCGAGACGGTCGGCCACGGCATCGTCGAGATTGCGCGCCGCCCGCACCAGACCATCGAGGCGATCGAGCGCGCCGTCGATCGCCGCCAGCGCCTGGCGGCCGCGCTCGTCCTCGGCCGGCAGGCGGCCACGTAGCGGCACCAGCGCCTGACGGATCGTGCCGAGCGGGGTCTTGAAGGCATGGGCGCTTTCCTCCGCCGCCACGCGCAGTTCGCCGGCGGTGGCACGCAGGCTGTCTTCCATGCGGTCGAAGGCATCGGCCACGCCGGCCAGTTCGGGGATGCGGTTGCGCTGCACGAAGCGCCCCTCGATGCGGCGTTCGGCCACGGCGCGCGCGGTGGCGGCGAAGCGGCGCAGCCCGCGCGCCAGATCGAAGGCGATCAGCAGCACGATGGCGGCGAAGGCCAGATAGAGCAGGGCGGCGAGCTGCACCTCGGGCGCCTGCCAGTAGGGCTTGCCCAGGCGCTGCTCGGCTGCCGAGGCGAGATCGCTGGAGATCACCAGCGCCCAGCAGCCGCGCGCGGTGCGCACCGGCGTGATCGAGGTGATCAGCTCGGCGGCGCCGTCGGCGCGTTCCACGCGCAGGGCCAGCGGCAGGTCGCCGGCGCAGGTGGCCTCGAGCTGCGCCAGCACGCCGGCCTCGGCCAGGCGCTGTTTCTCGAATTCCAGATCGGCCGGCATCACTGCCGGGGCGGAAGCCACATACAGGAAGCCGGCATCGGCCGGCCCGCCATGGGGCCGGAACAGCAGGCGCAAACTGACGCCATCGGTCTGGAAGCGCGCCAGCTCCTCACCCAGACGGAACAGCGGAATCTGGTCGGCGCGCTGCAGCCGCTCCTCCAGCACGCGGCCGACGGTGAGGCCCTTCACCCGGATGCTTTCCAGCAGCAGGCGCTGGCGGTCGAGATCGGCCTGGCGAAAAGTGACGTAGAGGATGGCGGGCAGCGCGATGAACAGCACCAGCACGATCCCGGCGCGGAAGGCGAGCGAGCGCCAGATGCGGTGCAGGCGGCTTTCGGCTTCAGCCATGGCGCCAGCGGTAGCCAAAGCCAGGATAGGTTTCGATGGCGTCGAATTCCGGATCGATGTCGCGGAACTTCTGCCGGATGCGCTTGACCATGGCGCGCACATTGGCGCGATAGCCATCCGGTCCCTGGCCGGCCTCGAAACCCACGCCGCGCACCACGTCGTAGATCTCGCGATAGCCGACATCGCGGCCGATGCGCTGCGCCAGTAGCTGCACCACCTTGAACTCGCCATGGGTGAGATCGACCTGCGTGCCGTTCCAGGCCACGCGGGCGCTGGCCACATCCAGCACCAGGCCGCCGCCATCGGCCGGCATCGCCGCATTGCCTCCGGTCGGCGCCTTGGCGGCAAGCGCGATGCGCAGGCGCTGGAGGATGATGGCGAAGCTCTTGGCCTTGTCGACGAAGTCGATGGCGCCGAGCTTGAGCCCCTTCTCCTCGAAGATCGGCTGGTTCAGGCCGGTGAGGAAGATCACCGGCATGGCATGGCCGGCGCCGCGCAGGCGTTCCAGCGTGGCCGGGCCGTCCAGTCCGGGCATCTGCCAGTCCAGCAGCATGGCGGCGGCACGGTTGCCCTGGGCGAACCAGTCCAGCGCGGCATTGCCGCCATCGAAGACGACGGCGCGATAGCCGGCTTCCTGCAGGTTGGCGGAAACGGTATCGCGGAACAGCGCATCGTCGTCGACGACGGCGATCAGCAGGGTCTCAGCGCCGTTCGGCATCGCGGGCGATCCTGGCAAGGCATTGTTCGGCCGCCGGACCGGCCGGCGCCGCATCGTTCACTTCGTATTGCAGGGCGTAGAAATCGTTCCGCGCCGTGTCGAAATACAGGTAGACGGCCAGCCGGCAATCCGCGCGTCCGAATTCCAACACGCGGGCCGGCGGCGCCTCGCGCTCCTGCACCGGGCTGCCGAACTGGCGCTGCAATTCCCCGCGGTTGCGGCCGATCACCTCCGGCACCTGCCCGGGCTCGGACCGCGCGCTTTCGCGGCGCGCGGCCGGCTGGCCTGGCGCCGGCTTGCGCGCCGGCAGCGGCGCCGCCTTTGCCGGC
>NZ_JBKBHC010000011.1:0-81564 GCF_046297895.1 Ferrovibrio sp.
CCCTCGGCGCGGGCCAAGCTGCCGGCCGGCAGCACGCAGGAGCGCTACAACTACGCCTACAAGCTGCTGGTGCAGAGCGACTATGCCGATGCCGAGGCCGCCTTCCGCGAATTCCTCGGTGCGCATCCGCAGGATCCGCTGGCCGGCAATGCGCAATACTGGCTGGGCGAGACCTATTACGTGCGCCAGCAATACGAGCAGGCCGCCCAGGCCTTCCTGCAGGGCTACCAGGGTTACGGCAAGAGTGCCAAGGCGCCCGACAGCCTGCTGAAGCTGGGCATGTCGCTGGCCGCGCTGAAGAAGAACCCCGAAGCCTGCGCCGCGCTGGGACAGCTTGCCAAGGATTTCCCGCAGGCGCCGCAGCATGTGAAGGACGCCGCCACCCGCGAGCGCGGCAAGCTCAACTGCCGCTGACCGTCTCGCCATGCCGGTCCTGAGCGTCGCCGCTTTCGGCCGCCGGCTCGGGCCATGGCTGCCGCGCGATGCCGGCGGCCTTGCCGTCGCCGTTTCCGGCGGCGCCGACAGCATGGCGCTGGCCCTGCTCGCCCGCGACTGGGCGGCGCAGCGCGGTCTGCGCATCCTCGCGCTCACCGTCGATCATGGCCTGCGGGCTGAATCGGCAAAAGAAGCCCGCCAGGTGGCACGCTGGATGAAGGCCGCCGGCATTCCCTGCCGCGTGCTGGCCTGGCGCGGGCCCAAGCCTGCCGCCAATCGCCAGGAAGCCGCCCGCGAGGCGCGCTACGGCCTGCTGCGCGATGCCTGCGCGGCGGCCGGCATCAGGCATCTGCTGCTGGCGCATCATCGCGAGGACCAGGCCGAGACGCTGCTGCTGCGCGCCCTGCGCGGCTCGGGCGTCGATGGACTGGCGGCGATGCAGCCAGCGCGCGCGCTGGATGAGGATTTCATCCTGCTGCGTCCGCTGCTCGACGTGGCCAAGGCCGACCTAGTCGCCACGCTGCGCCGGCGCGGCCAGGACTGGATCGAGGATCCGAGCAACGCCAACCCCGCTTTCGCCCGCGTGCGCGTGCGCCGCGCGCTGGACGATCTGGCCGGCGGCGATGCCCGCTCGCGCGCCGAGCTGGTGGCGCATCTAGCGCTCACCGCGAAGAATCTGGCCCGCGCGCGCCTTGCTCTCGATGCCGCCGCGCATGCCCTGCTGCGCGCGGTCGCGGCATTCGATCCGGCCGCCGGCATCGCCTGGCTGGAGCCGGCGCGGCTGCGTGCGGCCGACGACGAGATCGCGCTGCGTGCGCTCGGCCTGCTGCTCAGGACCGTCGGCGGCGATCCGCTGCCGGCGCGGCTGGAGCGGCTGGAACGCCTGCTCGCCGCCCTGCGCGGCGCAGAACCCGTCGCCGCCACGCTGCATCGCTGCCTGCTGCGGCCCGACAGGGGTGCGGCGCGCATTCTGGTCTGCCGCGAGGCGCGCCACCTGCCCGCGGCGACGCGTCTCGCCCCCGGCAGCCGCCTCCTGTGGGACGGCCGCTTCGCCATCACCGTGCCGCAGGGGCTGCGCGGCCTCACGCTCGCTCCGCTCGGCCGCCATCGTCCCGATGATCCGGCCCGCCCGCTTCCCGCCGCCGCCTGGCCGGCCCTGCCGGCATTCTGGCGCGGCGAAAAGCTGCTGGCGGTGCCGGGCCTGGACTGGGGCCGGCTGCCGCCCGGGCTGTCTGTAACATTCGGAAAGCCCTGGTGAACCGATTCCGCCCCGGTTACCGCTTGTTTAGCGGCGAGGGGGTCATATCTATGGTCTGGTATCGGGGAAATCGGCTAAGGTTTCCGCGAGGGGTATCGAAGGGCCCGGCCGCAGGCATCTGCGCCGGCCCGGACCGGTGAAAAAGGATCAGAAAACCGTGAACATGTTCGGTCGTAATCTGGCGCTGTGGGTGATCATCGGCCTTCTGGTCGTGGCGCTGTTCAACCTGTTCCAGGGGCCCAGCACGCGCACCGGCTCGGCTTCCATCGCCTATTCCGATTTCCTCAACGACGTGAATAACGGCCAGATCACCGACGTGGCGATCCAGACCGGCAGCAACACGGTGACCGGCCATTTCCGCGACGGCCGCGCCTTCACCACCTACATCCCCAACGACCCGACGCTGGTTTCCAAGCTGACCGAGCGCGGCGTGCGCGTCACCGCCACCCCGCCCGAGGAAGGCAATCCGCTGTTCAGCATCTTCGTCTCCTGGTTCCCGATGCTGCTGCTGATCGGCGTGTGGATCTTCTTCATGCGCCAGATGCAGTCGGGCGGCGGCAAGGCCATGGGCTTCGGCAAGTCCAAGGCCCGCCTGCTGACCGAGAAGCATGGCCGCGTCACCTTCGAGGACGTCGCCGGCATCGAGGAAGCCAAGAGCGAGCTGGAAGAGATCGTGGAATTCCTGCGCGACCCGCAGAAGTTCCAGCGCTTGGGCGGCAAGATCCCCAAGGGCTGCCTGCTCGTCGGTCCGCCCGGCACCGGCAAGACTCTGCTGGCGCGCGCCATCGCCGGCGAGGCGAACGTGCCCTTCTTCACGATTTCCGGTTCCGACTTCGTCGAGATGTTCGTCGGCGTCGGCGCCTCCCGCGTGCGCGACATGTTCGAGCAGGCCAAGAAGAACGCGCCCTGCATCATCTTCATCGACGAAATCGACGCGGTCGGCCGCCATCGCGGCGCCGGCCTGGGCGGCGGCAACGACGAGCGCGAGCAGACGCTGAACCAGCTGCTGGTCGAGATGGACGGTTTCGAGGCCACCGAGGGCGTGATCCTGATCGCCGCCACCAATCGCCCCGACGTGCTCGATCCGGCCCTGCTGCGCCCCGGCCGCTTCGACCGCCAGATCGTGGTGCCCAATCCCGACATCATCGGCCGCGAGCAGATCCTGCGCGTGCACATGCGCAAGGTGCCGCTGGCGCCCGACGTCGACCCCAAGATCATCGCCCGCGGCACGCCCGGCTTCTCGGGCGCCGACCTCGCCAACCTGGTGAACGAGGCCGCCCTGCTGGCGGCGCGCCGCAACCGCCGCGTCGTCACCATGGCCGATTTCGAGGCCGCCAAGGACAAGGTGATGATGGGCGCCGAGCGCCGCTCGATGGTGATGGGCGAGGAGGAAAAGCGCCTCACCGCCTATCACGAGGCGGGCCATGCCCTGGTCGGCCTGTTCATGCCCAAGCACGATCCGCTGCACAAGGTGACCATCATTCCGCGCGGCCGCGCGCTGGGCGTCACCATGTCGCTGCCCGAAAAGGACCGGCTCAGCATGTCGCAGCTCGAACTGGAATCGCGGCTGGCGATGATGTTCGGCGGCCGCATGGCGGAAGAGCTGGTGTTCGGCAAGGAAAACATCACCACCGGCGCATCCAACGACATCCAGCAGGCCACCGGCCTTGCCCGCCGCATGGTCACGGAATGGGGCATGTCCGACAAGCTTGGCCGCCTGCGCTACTCGGATAACGAGGAAGAGGTCTTCCTCGGCCATTCCGTCACGCAGCGCAAGAATGTCTCGGATGCCACCGCCAAGCTGATCGACGAGGAAATCCGCCGCATCATCGACGAGGCGGAAACCGCCGCCCGCCGCATCCTGACCGAACACCGCGACGACCTCGACAAGGTGGCGCAGGCGCTGCTGGAATACGAAACGCTGTCGGGCGACGAGGTGAAGGCCCTGCTGCGCGGCGAACCCATCGTGCGCCCCGACGACAAGCCGTCATCCTCGGGCGATGCCGGGCCCCGGTCTGCCGTGCCGACCTCTTCTCGTGGCGGCAAGCCCGGCCCCTCGGGCCTGGAACCGGTCCCCGGCGCGTAAGCGCCAAAAGAAGCGCCCGCACGCAGATCGATACGAAAAACCCGGCAGTCATGCCGGGTTTTTTGTTGCTGCTGTTTGAAAATGTCTTTCATCGTCATGGCCGGGCTTGGCCCGGCCATCCACGTTTTATTTTTGCCAGACAAAAAGTCGTGGACCCTCGGGTCAAGCCCGAGGGTGACGAATTATGAGAAAGCGGCCAAGCCGACGACGATCTGCGTGATCGTGCCCATTCGCACAAACCGTCACCCCGGCCTTGAGCCGGGGTCCATTCAAAAGCCCGGCAGTCATGCCGGGCTTTTTTCATGCTAGGCTGCCGCGCCATATGCACAGGGAGTCGGCATGCTTACCGTTCATCATCTCGGCGTCTCGCAGTCCGAACGCATCGTCTGGCTCTGCGAGGAGCTGGGCATCCCCTACGAGCTGAGGATTTACAAACGCGCGCCCGTGATGGCGCCGGCCGACTACAAGGCGCTGCATCCCATCGGCTCGGCACCAGTGATCACTGATGATGGGATCACCGATGATGGCATCGTGCTGGCCGAATCCGGCGCGGTGGTGGATTACATCATCGCCAAATACGGCACCACGGAAAACGGCGGCGCCCGTCTGGCCCTGACGAAGGACCACCCGGATTTCGCCTCCTATCTCTACTGGTTCCATTTCGCCAACGGCACGCTGCAGCCCGCCCTGATGCGCGTGCTGATCGGCAACCGCGTGGACCCTGATGGCGCGCATCCGGCCAGCAAGATCGGCCGCGACCGCATGGCGCTCTGCCTCGGCATGATGAACGCGCGGCTGGCGGATGTGCCCTGGCTGGCCGGGCAGGATTTCACGGCGGCCGACATCATGACCGTCTTCTGCCTCACCACCATGCGGCATTACCTGCCTTACGACCTTGCGCCCTATCCCCATATCCGCGCCTATCTGGCGCGCATCGGCGCCCGGCCCGCCTATCGCCGCGCGATGGAAAAGGGCGATCCGGGCATGGCGCTGCTGCTCGACTGAAGGAAGGCGCCTGCCCACGCCCAATCGTCATGGCCGGCCTTTTTTATTGTGGCCGATATCGCATGGATGTGCGTCGGACCCTTCCCACCCCACTATCCGTCATGGCCGGGCTTGGCCCGGCCATCCACGACTTTTCTGTCCGGTGAAAAAGCAAAGACGTGGACCCTCGGGACAAGCCCGAGGGTGACGGTTAAGAGTGAGGCGCCGCCAGAAACTCGGCGATCCAGCGCATGCCGGTATCGCCCCCTGCATCGGCCAGCGCATCATCTGTTTCGGCCTGCGGCGGCAGGCCGGGTTCGGCATCGTGTTTCGCCAGGCAGGCGATCAGGTCTGCCAGATACGCCAGGCTGAATTCCGGATGGAACTGCACGGATAACACCGGCGCATCGCGATAGCGTAGGGCGGCGTAGGCGCAGGCATCGCTCTGCGCAACAATCTCGCTGCCCGGCGGCGGCACAATCACCTGGTCCTGATGGAAGGCCGGCATCGCCACGCTCTGCGCCGCACCATCAAAGCGCGTCTCATAAGTCTCCAGGCCCACGCGCCAGCCGATCTCCGCCTTCTGCACTTTGCCGCCCATCGCCTCGGCGATGATCTGGTGGCCGAAACACACGCCCACCATGGGGCGCTGCTTTGCCGCTACTGCTCGGATAAAGCCTTTCAGCGGTTCGATCCAGGGCAGGTCGTCATAGACGCCATGGCGCGACCCGGTCAGCAGCCAGGCATCGCGGGAGTCTGGCGCGGGCAGCGTTTCGCCATGCACCACCGATATGGTCTCGAACGTGGCAGAGGGCAGCAGGGGCGCAAGCTGCGCGCGGAACATCGCGGGATAGCTGATATAGGTGCTGCGTAACGCCTCGGGCACCGGCCCGCATTCGATGATACCGATTTTCATGGATGTGCGATTCAATTTTTCATTTATGACGATTGACTAACAAACCAAGTTTCATATTCGGCTATTAGCGTTTCAATAAATTCAGAAATTGGTTTGCCATCTACGAAATGATTGATCGGAGGGCCTAAGTCTGTGCTTTGAACTGCATCAAAATCAGGCCAGTCATCGATTGGGGCGCCGTGCTCAGTGTAAGTATTCATGGTTCTATTGGAATGTTTTGTGTGATTGCAAAGTTGGCGTATTACGGCGTGAGCAGGGTGACTAAATATCTTTTTTGAGAATATTTGTTCAGCGTTTCTTGGGATGCTCCAGTGTTTTGAATTTGAATCAAAGTCTGGGGCTATCCATTCTCGTAAATGATTTAAACCCATGACGACATACAGCAAATCTTCTGTCGCGCGAGTTGGCCCTTTCTGATAGCGAAGATAGGAATTTCTTATAGAATTGTAAAAATCCTTTGCGTCGCTAAAATCAAAGACGCCAGTCATCACCGCTCCGCCAGCGCCAGCTTCGCCCCCAGTGCCACGAAAGCCGCTGCAAAAGTCCGGCGCAGCCAGAGCAGGATGGCCGGGCGGCTGAGCACGTGGTCGCGCACGGCGGCGGCAAAGATGCCATAGAGCACAAACACGCCGAAGGTGAGCGCCATGAACACGGCGCTTAAGCTAAGCATCTGCGCCAGTGCGTCGTCCGCGTCGGCGCGCACGAATTGCGGCAGGAAGGCGAAGAAGAAGATCGAGAGTTTTGGATTGAGCAGGTTGAGTAGGATGGCTTCGACCGTCACCTGCCGCGCCGTTTTGCCCGCGCCCATGCCATTGGCTGCATTGCCCAGCGAGAGCGCGCCGCGGTCGCGCCAGGTCTGCCACGCCATCCACAAGAGATACGCCACGCCGGCATAGCGGATGATGTCAAAGGCCAGGGCGCTGGCATGCAGCAGGGCGGCCAGGCCGGTGATGGCGGCCAGCATATGCGGCACGATCCCCAGGGTGCAGCCAAAGGCCGCCACCGCGCTGGCCTTCGCCCCGCGCGAAAGCCCGGCGGCCAGGGTGTAGAGCACGCCCGTGCCCGGCGTGGCCACCACGATCAGGGCGATGATCAGGAAATCGAGGGTCATGGCAGAGGTCATGGGGTGCGGTTCCAGGCGTTATTTACAGGGTGGTTATTGCCGGCTGTTCGGCGGCTCCGGTTCCGGCCCCGGCGAAATTGGATATCTCGACGCGGCCTTCGGGGAATTCTGCCACGATATGCAGGCGTCCGCCCATAGCCTCGATCACCCGCCGCAGGGTGCTGACATACATATCGGTTCTCTTTTCCAGCTTGGCGATGGCGGGCTGTTCCACCTGCAGCATCTCGCCCAGTTGTGTCTGGGACAGCCGCAGGGCCGCGCGCAGTTCCTGCAGCGGCATCTCGGCGCGCAGCTCGACAGCCCGGGCCTCGGCGCGGGCGCGCGAGGCCGGGGTCATGCCGGCGCGCAGTTCATCGAAACTCTTGCGTCCACTCATGGGATCAGTCCTTCGCGTTTCAGCTCTAGCAGATGCTCGTCATACAGCCGGTCGGCAACCGGCACATAAATCTCGTAGAATCGGTCGTTGCCGGTCTTGTCGCCGCCGATCAGCAGGATCGCCGCCCGCCGGGGATCGAAGGCTTAGAAGATGCGGATCGGCCGGCCGCCCGACTGCACCCGCAATTCCCGCATATGGCCATGCCGCGATCCGGCCACGCCCGACGAGTAGGGGAAGGGCAGGTGCGGCCCACGTTCCTCCAGCAGGGTCACCATCGCGGCGACATCCTCCTGCTGGGTTTCGGTCAGGCTCGCCCAGACCTCGCCGAACTCGTCGGTGTATTCGACAATATATGCCATGGAAGGAATATTCCATAGATGGAATTATGAGAGGCGGTATTGCTTTTGCTATGAGAACATGATAGGAACATTTTATCAAGGGAGAATCCCACCGTATACCAGGAGTAGAAAAATTGATTAACACGAACCGGAATGAACCCAGACGAACCCGAACGGTATGCAAACGGGCCTGAACGGTTCAAAACGGACCCGAATGGTTCGAAACGAACCGCAACGAACCGAAACGGACTTGAACGAACCGGCATGACGCTTTCCCCGCCTGCCCCCCTCATGGGTTTTGACTGGTCGCGGCCCCCGCAGACCGGCTGCTGGGTCATGGGCATCGTGAATGTCACCGACGACAGTTTCTCGGGCGATGGCCTGAAGGGCGACACGGCCGCGGCCATCGCCCGGGCGCGCCAGATGGCCGCGCAGGGCGCCGACATCATCGACCTGGGCGCTGAATCCACCCGGCCCGGCGCCGCGCCGGTCAGCCCCGAACAGGAAATCGCCCGCCTGCTGCCGGTGATCGAGGGCCTGAAAGACCTGGCGGTTCCGCTCTCGGTCGATACGCGCCATGCCGCCACCATGCGCGTGGCAGCAAAAGCCGGCGCCGCGCTGATCAACGACATTTCCGCGCTGGAAGGCGCGGGCAGCTTGGCTGCGGCCGCCGAAAGCGGCCTGCCCGTGGTGCTGATGCACATGCAGGGCGAACCGGGCAGCATGCAGCAGGCGCCGCATTACGCCGATGTGGTGGCCGAGGTGTTCGATTATCTGCGGCGCAGGATCGAGGCCTGCGAAGCCGCCGGCATTCCGCGTGCGAAAATCATCCTCGATCCCGGCATCGGCTTCGGCAAGACGCCCGCGCATAACCTCAGCCTGCTGCGCGCCACGGCGAAGTTCCGTGACCTGGGCTGCGCCCTGCTGGTCGGCGTGTCGCGCAAGAGTTTCATTGGCGCGGTGAGCGGCGAGACCGACCCCACCCGCCGCCTGCCCGGCTCATTGGCGGCCGGGCTGTGGGCCCTGTCGCAGGGGGCGAATATCCTGCGGGTGCACGATGTTCCCGAGACGGTGCAGGCGGTTAAAATCTGGCGCGGCATCGGGGCTGCGCCTGTTACGGATCGTAACGTCTGGTGATGGGTAAAACCCGCATCGGGACTGACTTTTTTGCACCTCCTGTGGCATAGTCCGCCGCCAGTACACGTATCCGGGACCCGATTCGCATGACCCGCAAATTCTTCGGCACCGACGGCATCCGCGGCCTCGCCAATACCGAACCGATGACGCCCGCCACGGCGTTGCGCGTCGGCATGGCGGCCGGCGCCTATTTCACCAACGGCGACCATCGCCATCGCGTGCTGATCGGCAAGGATACCCGCCTCTCGGGCTACATGCTCGAACCCGCCCTGGTCGCCGGCTTCACTGCCGTGGGCATGGATGTGTTCCTGGTCGGCCCGATGCCCACGCCGGCGGTGGCGATGCTCACCCGCGCGCTGCGCTGCGATCTCGGCGTGATGATCTCGGCCTCGCACAATCCCTTCCACGACAACGGCATCAAGCTGTTCGGCCCCGATGGCTACAAGCTTTCGGATGCCGCCGAGCGCGAGATCGAGGCGATGATCCTGGGCGAGAAGCAGCCCAAGATGGCCGAGGCCACCAGGCTCGGCCGCGCCAAGCGGCTGGACGATGCCGATGGCCGCTATATCGAATTCGCCAAGGCCACCCTGCCCAAGGGGCAGAAGCTCTCCGGCCTCAAGATCGTGGTCGATTGCGCCAATGGCGCGGCCTACAAGGTGGCGCCGGCGGTGTTGTGGGAACTGGAGGCCGAGGTGATCTCCATCGGCGTCAATCCCGATGGCTTCAACATCAACCGCGATTGCGGCTCGACGCATCCCAAGGCCCTGCAGGAGGCCGTGGTGGCCCATGGCGCCCATGTCGGCATCGCGCTGGATGGCGACGCCGACCGCCTGGTGATGGTGGATGAACGCGGCAGCGTGATCGACGGCGACCAGCTCATGGCGGTGATTGCCGAAAGCTGGCTGGCCCAGGGCCGGCTGGCCAAGGGCGGCCTGGTCGCCACCGTGATGTCGAATCTGGGGCTCGAACGCTTCGTCAACGGGCTGGGCATCGAATTGCTGCGCACCAAGGTGGGCGATCGCTACGTGCTGGAGGCGATGCGCGAGCAGGGCATCAATCTGGGCGGCGAGCAGTCGGGCCACATCATCCTGTCCGACTTCGCCACCACGGGCGATGGCCTGGTGGCCGGCCTGCAGGTGCTGGCCGCGTTGCGCGAGTCGGGCAAGAAGGCCAGCGACTTCTGCCGCCGCTTCACGCCCTATCCGCAACTGCTGCGCAACGTGCGCCATGGCGGCGGCCAGCCGCTGGAGCTGCCCGCCGTGCGGCAGGCCATCGACACGGCCGAGAAGAAATTGGGCAAGGCGGGCCGCGTGGTGATCCGCCCCAGCGGCACCGAGCCGCTGATCCGCGTGATGGCGGAAGGCGAGGACCAGAAACTGGTCGAGACGGTGGTGGCCGATATCGTCACCGCGCTGGAGCAGGCGGCGGCATGAGCCTGCCGGATGCGAAAGGGCGCGGTCGCGTTCTGATCGTGGCGGGGTCGGATTCTGGCGGCGGCGCCGGCATCCAGGCCGATATCAAGGCGGTCACGGCGCTCGGCGGCTATGCCGCCACGGCGATCACCGCGCTCACCGCGCAGGATACCGTCACGGTGCATGCGATCCATGACGTGCCGGCGGAATTCATCGCGCTGCAGATGCGCGTGGTGCTGCAGGATATCGGCGCCGATGCGGTCAAGACCGGCATGCTGCATCGCGCCGACATCATCGCGGCCGTCGCCGATGCGCTGCAGCGCTATGCGCCCGATGTGCCGCTGGTGGTCGATCCGGTGATGGTGGCCAAGGGCGGTGCGCGGCTGCTGCAGGCCGAGGCCGAGGCGGCTTTGCGCGAGTTGCTGATTCCGCGCGCCACCCTCATCACGCCCAACCTGCCCGAGGCCGAGGCCTTGTGCGGCCTGATGATTCCCGATGCCGCGGCCATGCCGGCGGCGGCGCAGGCCCTGCTCGGGCTCGGGCCGCAGGCCGTGCTGCTCAAGGGCGGGCATCTGCCGGGCGAGACGCTGGTGGATCTGTTATGCGATGCGCGCGGCAGCGAAAGCTTTGCCTCGGCCAGGCTGCATACCAGCTCGACGCACGGCACCGGCTGCACGCTGGCTTCGGCGATTGCCACCGGACTGGCCTTTGGCCTGCCGCTGCAGAAGGCCGTGGCGCAGGCGCGCGCCTATGTGCGCAAGGCGATCGAGACCGCGCCTGGCTTCGGCCAGGGCCATGGTCCGCTCAACCACGCGCATACGGTGCGCCGGAATTAGACGACGGCGCGGCGCGCTTCCGGGCCGCGCTCGATCAGGCAGCGCAGGCGGCGCAGGCCCTCCACCACTTCCGCGCGGTCGGGCGAAGGCGCCAGCGAGATGCGCA
Organism: Ferrovibrio sp.; assembly: GCF_046297895.1. Taxonomy (GTDB): domain Bacteria; phylum Pseudomonadota; class Alphaproteobacteria; order Ferrovibrionales; family Ferrovibrionaceae; genus Ferrovibrio. Next base: position 11,008 of record NZ_JBKBHC010000011.1, read on the forward strand.
CCCAGGGCGGCGGGTTGGGCCGGTTGTCGGGCACGAACGACGTGCAGCTCGCGATGCGCACGCCCTGGCCCAGCGCCTGGTTGGTGAAATCGTTCGGCCGCCAGGGGCTCGGCAGTTCCAGATAACAATGCAGGCTGGCCGGGTGCGATTTCAGCGTCAGGCCGTCGAAGGCTTCCCGCGCGATGGCGTTGCGCGCCTCCGATTCGGCGCGCAGGCGCTCCACCAGGCTGGCGGCCGTGCCATCCTCGATCCACTGGCGCACGATCTCCTGGTTCAGGCGCGGATTGTTCACGGCATAGGCATGCAGCGCGTCGGCGAAACGCTCGATCAGCGCCAGCGGCGCGGCGATCCAGCCCACGCGCAGGCCCGGCGCCATGCATTTCGACGCGCTGGTGATGTTGACGGTGCGCTCCGGCGCCAGGGCGGCCAGCGGCGTCGGCCGTTCGCGCACCAGGAAGCCGTAGACGTCGTCCTCGATGATGGTGAGGTCGAATTTGCGCGCCACCGCCACGATGTCGGCGCGGCGCTCCTCGCTCATCATCACCGTGGTTGGATTGTGGATGGTCGGCTGGATCAGCACCAGCCGGCTGCCGGTGCGCTTCGCCGCCTCGGCCAGCGCGTCGGGCCGCATGCCCTCGTCGTCCATCGCCACGGCTTCCAGCTTCAGCGGCCGTTGCTGCGCATTCTCGTGCACGCCGCCATAGGTGAGCGATTCCACCAGCATGGTTTCGTTCGGCATGGTCATCGCGGTGATCACCACGGCCAGCGCCTGCTGCGCGCCGGCGGTGGCGATGATCTGCTCGGGCGCGACTTCCAGACCGGTGCGGGCGATCCACTGCGCAGCCGCCGCGCGATGGGCCGGATCGCCCAGCGTCTGGCTGTAGCCGAGCAGGTTCTGCAGTCCGCGCCGCTGCGACAGCTTCTGCAGCGAGCGGCGCAGGATCTCGTCGTAATCGGGCAGCGTGGGCTCGTTGCGCGACAGTTCGATCACGCCCGGCGTGGCCAGCCGCGGAATCTCGGCGCCATCCAGGCTGATCGCGTGGCTGCTGTCGTTCGAGAAGTTTCCGTTCGCGCCGGTCTTCACGAAGGTGCCCCGGCCGACCTCACCCGATAGCAAACCCTTCTGCTCGGCCAGCATGTAGCCGCGGCTGACGGTGCCGACTGTGACACCAAGCTTCCAGGCGAGATTGCGCTGCGGCGGCAACTTCGCGCCGGGCGGCAATTCGCCGGCCTGCACGGCGGCTTCGATGGCGGCAGCCAGCGCCTGGTAGCGCGGGCCGGGGAAGAGATCGAGTTTTGGGATCCACATTGTCATGGTGACAATATTGGCATTGACGCGATCAAAGAGTCAATATTGTATCTGAATTGCCCGAATTGATCGGGTTCAATCTACACAAACCGCCCGGAAATGGAGGGGCAAGATGACAAATTGTATCGATACAATCGACCGGCCCTACGGTAGCGGCCCGGTCGAACGCGCGGGCAGCACGATCGGCCGGGTAATCGACCGTGTGGTCGCTGTCAGCGCCCAGGGCGCGACGGCCGCCGTGCTGATGCTGCTCGACTGGCAGCGCCGGGCCCGGGAACGGGCGCATCTGGCCGCTTTGCCTGACGATATTCTGAAAGACGTTGGCCTCAGCCGCGCCGATATCGAAGCGGTCACCCACAAATCCACCTGGCTGCGCTAGGGCCGAATCGTTAAGCCCCCCGGCTGCCGGCGTCGCGCGATGCGTTCCGTATCCGCCAGCGACGCCGGTCAAGCCGGTGCGAGATGCCAGATGATACCTGATCCCAACCGCGCCTTCCGTTTTACCGCCGCCGAGATGCAGGCCCGCCTGCCGGCGCAGGGCGGCCAGCGGTTTGCCATCGCGCTGGAACGCGGCGAATTGCAGGCCGAGTTCTATGCCCCCCAGCAGATCGATCACCAGCAGCCGCATGATCGTGACGAATGCTATGTCGTGGTGCGCGGCGAGGGGCGCTTCGTGATGGGCGGCGAAACCGTACCGTTCCGTCCCGGCGATTTCCTGTTCGTGCCGGCTGGCATGTCGCATCGCTTCGAGGATTTCGGCGACGACATGGCGGTATGGGTGATGTTCTACGGGCCGAAGGGCGGCATGGCGGGAGCGGCGCGATGACGGCCGCGGGTCTCTCGGGCTTCCTGTTGCTGCCGCTGGTGCTGTTTGCGGTGGTGACATCGATCACGCCCGGCCCGAACAACATCCTGTTGACCGCCTCGGGCGCCAATTTCGGCTTTCGCCGGACATTGCCGCATATGCTTGGTATCAGCGCGGGTTTCCTGTCGCTGATCATCGTCAGCGGCATGGGCGTGGGCGCTGTCATTCTGGCCAGCCCCCTGCTGCATCAGGGGCTGAAGCTGCTCGGCACCGCCTATCTGCTGTGGCTGGCCTGGCAACTGGCGCGGGCCGGCGCCATCGAAACCGCGACGAAGGCGCGGCCGATGCGGTTTCACGAGGCCGCGCTGTTCCAGTATGTGAATCCCAAGGCCTGGATGATGGCGGTCGGCGCGATTGCCGCTTTCACCACGCCGGGTGGCGACTACGCCCTCGAACTGGCTCTGGTCGCCGTGATCTTCACGCTTGTCAACCTGCCCTGCGTTTCGCTCTGGGCGCTGTTTGGCGTGGGCATCGGCCGCTTCCTGCATGATGCCCGGCAGCGGCTGACTTTCAATCTTGTGATGGCAGGACTGACCGTGCTGTCGGCGCTGCTGCTGTTCCTGTGACGGAGACGACATGAAACTGCCGATCTATCAGGTCGATGCTTTTGCCGAGATGGTGTTCCGGGGCAATCCGGCCGCCATCGTGCCGCTGGAGAAATGGCTGCCTGACGTAACGATGCAGGCCATCGCGGCAGAGAACAATCTGGCCGAGACGGCTTTCTTCGTGCCGGAAGGTGATGGTTTCGGCCTGCGCTGGTTCACGCCGGAAGTGGAAGTCGATCTCTGTGGCCATGCCACCCTGGCCAGTGCCTGGGTCATCTTCAACAAGCTGGATGGCAGCCGCAAGCGCATCGACTTCTCGACCAAGAGCGGCATCCTGACCGTGACGCCGGATGGCGAAAGTGGCCGGCTGGCGCTGAATTTCCCCAGCCGCATGCCGCAAACGGCGCAACCCTGCGCGGGCCTGATCGAAGCCATCGGCGTCCAGCCCCGCGAAGTCATGGCCGGCCGGGATTACTTCCTGGTCTATGACGATGCCGCCATCGTGCGGAACCTGAGGCCCGACATGAACGGCCTGATGCAGATCGACAAATTCGCCGTGATCGTCACCGCGCCGGGCGACAAGCCGGGCATCGATTGCGTGTCGCGGTTCTTCGCGCCGGCCAAGGGCATCCCGGAAGATCCGGTCACCGGCTCGGCACATTGCTCCATCGTGCCTTACTGGGCCAAACGCCTGGGCAAAAGCGAGATCACCGCCTATCAGGCCTCGGCGCGCGGCGGCGTGCTGTATTGCCGCGATGAGGGCGAACGCGTGCGCATGGCCGGCAGCTGCGTGCCGTATCTGGAGGGCAGCATCACGGTGTGATGTTCAAGGATTCGAATCTCGGCGGTCGCCCCGATGGCCGCCGGTGGCCGGTGCCCAAACCCGGCCGGGCGCGGTGCCTTCCCCTGTTAGGCACCGCGCCCTTTTCTTTTCCGCGCCGCGCCGCATGATGGATGCCATGACCGACTCGAAACCGACCATCACCATCGAACTCGTCAGCACGTCTGACGACCTTGCCGCCGCCAAGGCGCTGTTCCTGGCCTATGCCCAGTCGCTGGATTTCAGCCTGTGCTTTCAGGGCTTCGACAAGGAACTGGCCGAAATGCCAGGCAAATACGATCCGTCCCAGAAAGGCGCGTTGCTGCTGGGCAAGGTGAACGGGGTGGCGCGCGGCGTGGTCGGCCTGCGCGATCTCGGGGACGGCATCTGCGAGATGAAGCGGCTCTATGTCGCGCCGGAAGGACGGGGCCACAATCTTGGCCGACTGCTGGCCGATGCGGTGATCGCCGAGGCCAGCCGGCTGGGCTACCGCCTGATGCGGTTGGATACCCTGCGCCGCATGGTGGCCGCCAACCGGATTTACGATGCGCTGGAATTCCGCGATATTCCGCCCTATTACGACAACCCGATGGATGACGTTCGGTATCGCGAACTGAAATTATGAACATTGTTCATTTTTATGAACGATGATACGGTTTCCTCATAAACGGAGGAAACCATGAGCACAGACCCCATTGTTCTGTACGAGCGCGACGGCCGCATCGCCCGCATCACGCTGAACCGGCCCGAGCATCTGAACGCCATCCACGAAGACACGCCCGACCTGCTGCGGGCCGCCGTGGAACGCGCCAACCGGGATGACGATGTGCATGTGATCGCGCTGACCGGCGCAGGGCGGGCCTTCTGCTCGGGCTACGACCTCAAGGCCTATGCCGAGGCGCCGCGCCCGGTGAAGGGCAGCCAGGACATGCCCTGGGACCCGCTGGTCGATTACCAGTGGATGCGGCATGCCACCGACTGCTTTTTCAGCCTGTGGCGGTCGCTGAAACCCGTAGTAGCCAAGATCCGCGGCTTCGCCGTGGCCGGCGGCAGCGACATCGCCCTGTGCTGCGATCTGGTGGTGATGGCGGAAGATGCGAAGATCGGCTATCCGCCGGCACGCATCTGGGGCTGCCCGACCACGGCGATGTGGGTCTATCGCCTGGGTGCCGAAAAGGCCAAGCGCATGCTGCTGACCGGCGACCTGATCGACGGCAAAACGGCCAAGGACTATGGCCTGGTGATCGACGCCGTGCCGGAGGACCAGCTTGACGATCACGTCGAAGCCCTGCTGGCCCGCATTGCCAGCGTGCCGAAGAACCAGTTGATGATGCAGAAAATGATGGTGAACCAAGCATACGACAATATGGGTCTGAACTCGACCCAGACACTGGCCACTCTGTTCGACGGCATCACGCGGCATTCGCCCGAGGGCGTGGCCTTCAAGCAGCGTTGCGAGCAGATCGGTTTCAAGGCCGCCGTGAAGGAACGCGACGGCGGCGATCCGCTGGCCTGGAAGAATGCCCGCTAAAACCGCAGCCGCCGCAGACACCGACACCGCGAAGCTCAAGCGCCGCGGTGCGGTGAAGGCGTTCAAGCGCGAGGCCATCCTGCAGGCGGCGCGCACCATCTTCGCCCGCGACGGGCTGGACGGCGCCACCCTGCGCGCCATCGCCGCCGAGGCCGGCGTGGCCGTGGGTACGGTGTACCTGCATTATCCCGGCAAGGAAGCCCTGTATGCCGACATGCTGGCCGGCTCGCTGGCCGACCTGCTGAGGCATCTGCGCGAGGCCGTGGCGAAGGCCTCGGCCGAGGGTCACCTGCTCGCCGCCGCCCTGGCGTTTTACGGCTTCTATCGCGCCCGGCCGGACGATCTCTATCTCGGCCTTTATCTTGCCCAGGGCCTCAAACCCGTGAGCCTCAATCCGGAACTCGACCGCCTGCTGAACGGGCGGCTGATCCAGTGCTATGGCGTGCTGGGCGAGGGCATCCGCCGGCTGGCGCCGCTGGCCCCCGAGGCGCTGAAGGCGGAGACGGTATCGCTGGCCGCCGCCATCACCGGCGCTCTTATGCTGGAGGGAACCGGCCGGCTGAAGGTGCTGGGGGATGGCGGCGAAGCCGTGGTGCGCCGTGCCGTGCAGACCCTTGTGGACGGTCTGACCAAGGAGTTGCGCCGCCAGCCCTGACGGGCGAACATGGGCGGAATTAAAAAACAAGCCCGACCCGAGAGAGTTTCCGTGAGCAATTTTATCGAAAGCTACCGCGGTGGCGTCGCCGCCTGGGAATGCGACCAGTATGGCCACATGAACGTGCAGTTCTATACCGCACGCTTCAGCGATGCCGCGGCCAGCGTGCTGCTGGCGGCCGGTTTCGGCCGCAAGGCTTTCGTCGAGCAGCGGCTCGGCATCGCCGCCGTGCAGTCGGAACTGAAATACCTGGCCGAACTGCATGCCGGCGACCTGATCCGCATGGAAAGCGGCGTCACGATGGCCGAGGGCAAGAAGCTGCGGTTTCACCATCGGCTTTACAATGCCGAAAGCGGGCAGCTCTGCATGACCGCCGATGTGTTCGGATTATGCCTCGATCTGGAGTCGCGCAAATCCGTCACCCTGCCGGCCGATATCGAAGCCGGGTTCCAGCGCGTGCTGGTGCGGGCCGACGAACCGCCCGTTGCCATGGCGCTGCCGCCGGTTGAACACGGCTTCCTGCCCAGCGGCCGTACGCTGGTGCAGGCCTGGGAATGCGACCGCATGGGCCACATGAATGTGCAGTTCTACCTGTCGCATTTCGCCGCAGCCGAGAAGCAGGTGCTGCTCGCGCTGGGTTATGGTCCCACGCGCCGCCGCGCCGACAGCGCTGCCGTGCGGCCGCTGAAGCATCGCATCCAGTTCAAGCGCGAAAACCACGAGGGTGCGGTGCTGCGCCTGCGCAGCGGTATTCGTGCCGTGGAAGCCGACCGCCTGCATCTGTATCACGAGCTCTACGAGGACGAGTCCGGTACATTGTCGGCCACCTGCGAGGCGACCGTGATCCTCGATGCGCTGGATGGCAGCGGCGCGCTGCCCCTGCCGGCCGACATGCGGCAGGCGGCGGAGGCATTCGCCGCACAGCTCGTGGCGCCACCGCTGCCCGGCCCGACCGGCAGCCTGCCCGTTCCATCGACGCCAGTGGATGGCATGTTCGAAACCTGCCGTGGCGCGGTCGATCGCTGGGAGGCGGAAGAGACCGGTCGCATGGCCACGCGTTTCTATATGGCGCGGTTCTCGGAAGCCGCCGGCAACATGCTGGCCGGCGGCGACCTGACGGCCGAGCAGATGCGCCAGCAGGGCCTGGGATCGGCGGCGCTGGATTACACCATCGACTATTTCCGGCCGCTGAATGTGGGCGACGCCTATTACACCCGAACCGGTATCCTGGAATTGCGCGAGAAGACCTGGCGCTTCTGTCATTTCCTGCTCGACAGCAACACGCGTCAGCCATTGGCCCGCGCCGAGATCATCGCCGTCCTGTTCGATCTGAAGGCGCGGAAATCCATCGTGATGCCCGAGCATGTGCGGCAGTCGTTCTCCCGGCGTCTGGTGACGCCGCAGCCGGCGGAATAGGGCAGGGAAGGACGGGCGGCGCGACATGGAAACCCTGCTCAACGTCTCGCTGCCTTTTTTCGGCCTGATCTTCACCGGCTATGCCGCCGGCTATACCCGGTTGATCACGGCGCAGGCCTATCTGGGCCTGAATGCCTTCGTGATCTGGTTCGCCCTGCCTTCGATGCTGTTCCTGAAAATGTCGGAAGCGCCGGTCTTCGAGGCATTCGATCCGAAATTCGTCGCCGCCTATACCGGCGGTGGGCTGCTGGCCTATGGCCTGGTGGTGGGCCTCAGCCGTCTGCTGTTCCCGATGAAATGGGGCGAACGGGCCGTGCAGGGCATGGGCGCAAGCTTCGGCAATGTCGGTTTCATGGGACTGCCGATCCTGGTCACGCTGTTTGGCGATGCCGCCGTACTACCAGCCGTGCTGGTGATCGTGTTCGATCATATCCTGCTGATCCCGCTCACCACCGCGATCATCGAGGGCACTGGCGGCGGCCATGCCTCGCTGGCCGCGATCTTCCGCAAGGTGGCGGTCGGTATGAGCCGCAATCCGCTGATCCTCTCCACCTTCGCCGGCCTGATCTGGGGGCTGACCGGCTGGTCCCTGCCGGTGCCGCTGCATGCGCTGCTCAAGCTGCTGTCGGATGCCTCGGCGCCCTGTGCGCTGTTCGCGCTGGGCCTGACGCTGGTGGGCAGGCCGATTTCCGAAGGGCTGGAGCAGGTGACGCTGACCGCCATCGGCAAGCTGGCGATCCATCCGCTGCTGGTCTGGATTCTGGCGGCCTATGTGCTGAAGCTCGACGCCTTCCTCACCGCCGTGGCGGTGATCCAGGCCTCGATGCCCACGGCGGCGAATGTCTATATCCTCGCCACCGCCACCAATACCTATGTGCAGCGCACCTCCAGCACCATCCTGGTGACGACGATGATCGCCACGATCACCGTCTCGGCCTTCATGGTGCTGTTCACGGCCTATTAGGGCGCAGGCGCTAGAGCTTGGTGCGCACCGACCACAGTTCGGGGAAGAAGCTGCGCTCCAGCGCCTGGCGCAGATAGGCCACGCCGGCGCTGCCGCCGGTGCCGGGCCGCATGCCGATGATGCGCTCGACCGTCTTCATGTGGCGGAAGCGCCATTGCTGGAAACAGTCTTCCACGTCCACCAGTTCCTCGGCCATCTCGTAGAGATCAAAATGGGTCTCGGATTCGCGGTAGACCGTCTGCCACAATGCCTCGATGCGCGGATCGGCCGCATGCGGCTTCGTCAGGTCGCGCTCCAGGATGTCGGCCGGCACGGGCAGGCCGCGGCGCGCCAGCAGGCGCAGGGCCTCGTCGTAGATGCTGGGCGCCTCGAAAGCGGCCTGCAGGCGGCCGAAGATGTCGGGACGGTGACGGTGCGGCTTCAGCATCAGGGCGTTCTTGGCGCCCAGCTTGAATTCGATCAGGCGATACTGCCAGGACTGAAAGCCCGACGAAGAGCCCAATGCCGGACGGAAACGCAGGTAATCGGCCGGCGTCATGGTGGCCAGCACATCCCAGGCCTGGATTAGCTGCATCTGCACGCGCGAAACGCGCGACAGGCATTTGAACGACGGGCCCAGTTCGTCGGCCCGGATATGTCGCATCGCCGTGTCGAGTTCGTGGTTCAGCAGCTTCATCCACAATTCCTGTACCTGATGGATGACGATGAACAGCAGCTCGTCATGTTCGGCCGAGAGCGGCACCTGAGCCGACAGAAGGGTGTCGAGCTTCAGGTAGTCGCCATAGCTCATGCGGTCGGAGAAATCGGTCTGGATGCCGTCGGTGGTCATGGGCTTGCTCCGCAAATAATTTTAAGCTTAAAATATTGTGCCCGGCGCGCATAGGGCGAAAAGCGGGAAGACTGCCATGCTCGACCTGAAATCCCATTTCAGCCGTTTCTCCAGCAGCGACCCGCAACGATTGCATTTCGCCGCCCACAGCCATCATCCCTGGCCCGATGTCAGCCGCGAGGCGCATATGCGCGCCTGGGACGATGCGGCCTGCCTGATCGATGGCAAATGGGAGCGGATCCTGGGCGAAGTGCTGCCCGCGGCGCAGCGGCATATCGGGCGGCAACTGGGCCTGAGCGATCCCACGAGCGTGGTTTTTGCGCCGAACACCCACGAACTGCTGATGCGGCTGCTCTCCTGCTGCCCGGTGGACCGGCCGGTGCGGGTGCTGACCAGCGACAGCGAGTTCCATTCCTTCACCCGTCAGATCGCGCGCCTGGAGGAAGACGGCCTGGTGCAGGTATGCCGCGTGGCGGCCGAGCCGTTCGACAGTTTCGCGGCGCGGTTCGTCGATGCCGCCAGCGCCGGATTCGACCTGATCTATCTCAGCCAGGTTTTTTTCAATTCCGGTTTTGCGGTGTCGGACCTCGATGCCATCGCGGCCGCCGCCGGCGCGGCGCTGCTGGCGGTGGACGGCTACCACGCCTTCATGGCGCGCCCGGTCGACTGGTCGGGTCTGGAAGGGCGGGCCTTCTATCTGGCCGGGGGCTACAAATACGCCATGGCGGGCGAGGGGGTCTGCTTCATGCATTGTCCGCCGGGCTGGGCGCCGCGTCCGCGCGATACCGGCTGGTATGCCGCCTTCGGCGCCCTGAGCCGGGCCAATGACAGCCGCGTGGCCTATGCGGAAAACGGCTGGCGCTTCATGGGCGCCACCTTCGATGCTTCGGGACTGTATCGCTTCAATGCCGTGCAGGACTGGCTGCTGGCGCAGGGCATTACGGTGGCAGCGATCCACGAGCATGCCCTGGCCCTGCAGCGGCGCTTCATCGCGGGCCTGCCCGGTTTTCTACCGGTGGAACGACTCGTGGTGCCGCCGGCCAACCCGGCACGCGGCAATTTCCTTACCTTCGACCTCGACGACGCCGAGACGGTGCACAGGCGGCTGGCGGATGCCCGCATCGTCACCGATCTGCGCGGCCGGCGCCTGCGCTTCGGCTTCGGCCTGCACCAGACCCAGGCTGATGTCGACGAGCTGCTGCGGCGGCTTCAGAGCTTGTAGCTGGGATCCTTCGCGTCCAGCATGCGCAGCAGGCCGGCCCAGGCCAGGCCGCTGACATCGATTTTCATCCCGCGGACCTGCGCCTTCACCACTTCCTGCACGGCCGCCGGCGGCAGATGCATCGGCCGGCCGCCGGCCAGCGCCCGCACCTGGGCCTGGCAGGCGCGTTCCAGCAGGTGGATGTTGAGGAAGGCCTGGGCCACCGTCCGGCCGCAGGCCAGCGTGCCGTGATTGCGCAGGATCATCAGGTTGTTCATGCCCAGATCGGCCACCAGCCGCTCGCGTTCATCGAGATTGAGGGCAATGCCTTCAAACTCGTGGTAGCTGAGGGTGCTGAGCGCGACCATGGCGGTCTGGCTGAGCGGCAGCAGGCCCTCGGCCATGGCCGAGACCGCGATGCCGTCGCCGGTATGCAGGTGCAGCACGCAGCCCACATCGTGGCGCGCGGCATGCACGGCGGAATGGATGGTGAAGCCGGCCGGATTGATGATGTGGTCGGTGGGCGAAACGATATTGCCGTCCAGATCCACCTTCACCAGCGAGGAGGCCGTGATCTCGTGGAACATCCAGCCATAGGGATTGATCAGGAAATGCTCCTGCGGTCCCGGCACGCGGGCGGAGATATGGGTGAAAATCAGGTCGTCCCAGCCGTAATGCGCCACCAGGCGATAGGCGGCGGCCAGGTCGACGCGCACCTGCCATTCCTCGGGCGTGACGCCGGTGCGGATCTCGGATACGGCCTGCAGCGGCATGGCGGACGGAGTCATGGCGGCCTCCGGGCTCAGTTGCCGGCATTGTCGCGGATTTCCCGCATGGTCTTGATGAAGTCGTAGATCATCAGGCCGATCACGAAGACCATGATGGCGATCAGCGGCACAGCCTTGATCCAGGCCATCAGAAAGCCGAGGAACGTGCAGAGCATGGTGATGGCGATGATGCCGGCCAGCAGATTGGATTTGAACATGGCGGTCTCCCGTCCGGTCAGTTGAAATCGTAGTTGAAAAGCCAGTTGGCGGTGCGCAGCAGCTTCGCGTCGCTGCCGCGCGAGCCCACCAGTTGCACGCCGATCGGCATGCCGTTCTCGCCCTGCAGCAGGGGAATGCTTACCGCAGGCATGCCGCAGAAGGTCCAGACCGTGCAGAAAACCGGACTGCCGGTTGCGTGCAGACCCTGCGGCGCCACGCCCGGCGCGGCCGGGGTGATGATGGCGTCGTAGGCGAATAGGGTATCTTCCAATGCGGCGCTCAGGCGTTCGATGGCCTCGATGGCGCGGGCATAGTCGAAACTGCTGTAGCCGGCGCGTCCGCGTGCGATCATCTCGCGCAGGACCGTACTGATCTGCTCGGGCGAGTCGTCGTATTCGCGGGCCAGGTTTACCGCCAGATCGGTTTCCATCACCGTCTTGTGCCAGCCGACGGCATCGCCGAAGGCCGAGGGCAGGTCGATGCGCTCGACGGCCGAGCCCAGGGCTGCGACCAGTTCGGCGAAGCCCTCCTGCGTGTCCGGGCTGGCCTGATCCCACAGAGGCGAGGGCGCAAAAGCCAGCCGCGGCGTCACCGGCGGCAGGCCGGCCGCCATCTCGCGCAGCGGCATGCGCTGCGGCCGGGTTGCCGGATCGTCGGGGTCAAATCCGATCATGCATTCGGCAATCAGGGCCGCATCGGTGACCGAGCGGGCAAAAACGCCCACATGATCCAGCGCGCGGGACAGGCGCAGGGCGCCGGTACGCGGAATCAGGCCGAAGCTGGGTTTGTAGCCGACGATGCCGCAGAAGGAGGCCGGGCGGATCACCGAGCCGTTGGTCTGGCTGCCGATGGCCAGCGGTACCATGCCCGCGGCGACGGCGGCGGCCGAACCGCTGGAGGAACCACCCGGCGTGCGGGTCGGGTCCAGCGGATTGGCCGTCTTGCCCGGGTGATAGACGGCGAATTCGGTGGTCACCGTCTTGCCCAGGATCACCGCGCCGGCCTGGCGCAGCATGGCCACGGCGGCGGCATCCCGGCGCGGCGTGCGGCCGGCATGCAGGGGCGAACCGTCGCCGGTGGGCATGTCATGGGTGTCGAAAATGTCCTTCACGCCGACCGGCACGCCGTGCAGCGGGCCATGGGGCTTGCCGGCGCGATGGGCATCGTCGGCCATGTCGGCCTGCAAAAGGGCGAGGTCGCGATCGAGGAAGGTCCAGGCGCCAACGGTGTCTTCCTGCCGCGCGATACTGTCAAGGCAGGCCTCGGTCAGTTCCCGCGAGGTCAGGCGCCCATCGGCGATGGCGGCGGCCGCGTCCGCAGCCGCCATCCATTCCAGCCCGTCACTGGTCGTCACTGTCATGGCTGCGTCACTCGCTCCACTCAGCGGATTTCATACAGGTATTCCGGCAGCCACAGCACGATGCCGGGGAAGACGTAGACCAGCACCATGCACAGGAACACGATGAAGACGAAAGGCAGCGCCCCGTTGAAAATGTCGGTCAGCTTCACATGCGGCGGTGCCACGCCCTTCAGGTAATAGGCGGCCATGGCGATCGGTGGCGTGTTGAACGATGTCTGGATGTTCAGCGCCACCAGGATGCCGAAGAAGATCGGGTCGATCTCGAATATCTTCAGCAGCGGCAGGAAGATCGGCACGAAGATGATGGTGATTTCGGTCCATTCCAGCGGCCAGCCCAGCAGGAAGATGATCAGCTGGGTCAGGATCAGGAATTCGATCGGGGTGAGGTTGAGGCCGACGAAGAAATCCTCCACCACCTTCTGGCCGCCGAGATAGGCGAAAACCGAGGAGAAGATCCACGATCCGATGAACAGATAGCAGACCATGGCCGTGGCCCGCGCGGTGAGATACACGGAATCGCGGACACGCTCGAAGGTGATCTGGCGATAGGCGGCGGCCAGGACCATACTGCCCAGGGCGCCCACGCCGGCGGCTTCCGACGGTGTTGCCAGGCCGAACAGGATGGCGCCAAGAACCGACAGGATGAGCAGGGCCAACGGCATGAAGGATGTGGCCAGTTCCCAGAAAACCCGGCGCAACGGAACATCGGTCATCGACTTGGGCAGCTTGGGTGCCCATTCCGGCTTGATCATCGCGACGATAATGACATAGACGATGTAAAGGCCGGCCAGCAGGAAGCCCGGGAAGAAGGCTGCGGCATACAGCTTCACCGCCGAGATGCCGGCGGTGGCGGCATAGACGATCAGCAGGATCGAGGGCGGGATCAGGATGCCGAGGCAGCCGCCCGCACAAACCACGCCGCCTGCCAGCTTGGTGCTGTAGCCGGCGCGCAGCATCGCCGGGAAGGCCAGCAGGCCCATCAGGGTGACGACGGCGCCGACGATGCCGGTGGCGGTGGCAAACAGCGCACAGGTGATCAGCGTGGCGACGGCCAGGGAACCCGGGATGTTCTTCGCGGCGATCTGCACCGAATGGAATAATCGGTCGAGGATGTTCGCCCTTTCCACCATGTAGCCCATGAACAGGAAAAGCGGGATTGCCGTCAGCACGTCGCTGGAGGTGACCTCGAAGGTCTTCTGCACCAGCAGGCTGAAGATGCGGTTACCGAAGATGTTGTCCAACTGGTTCGGTCCGGCAAAGGCGTAATACCCGAACCCGACACCCATGGCCGCCAGGGTGAAGGCAATCGGGAATCCAAGCAGGACGATCAGGATGAACAGGCCCAGCATCAGCAGGCCGACTTGAGGATCGGTCATCGGTCAGGCCCCCTTGCCTGAAACGGAATTTTTCTCTTCTTGTTCGCGCAGCATCTGCTGTTCGGCGAGTATGGCGGACTCCATCTCCTCAACGTCGTGCAGACGTTGCGGCCATGCGCCGTTGCGGATGCAGAGAATGCAGCGGGTCACGTCGGCTGCCCCCTGTAAGAACAGCAGAACGCCGGTCACCGGGATAAGGGTCTTGAGCGGAAACACCGGAATGCCCGCCGGGCTGAAGATGCTCAATTCCTTGAACATCACCGACATCTTGGCGAAGTTCCAGCCGGCCCAGATGAAGGCGATCACCGCCGGAAAAAAGAAAATGCCATACAGCACCAGGTCTACTGTCGCCTGAACCCGCGGCGGCCAAAGCCGATAGAAGATATCGGCGCGCACATGGCCGTTGCGCGACAGTGTGTAGGCGCCGGCCATCAGGAACATCGCGCCATACATGATGTAGCTGATGTCGAAGGCCCATGTTGTCGGCGCGCCGAGCAGATAGCGCATGAACACTTCGTAGCTGACACCGAGCGTGAGAATCAGGATAAGCCAGCCGAAAGCTTTGCCGATCCAGGCGCTGAGCAGGTCGATGAAAAGCAGAAATCTTGTCATTGGCTGTTTCTAACCCCGAAACGGAAAGCCCTGGGGAGGATGAAGAGGGCGGCGCCTTGCGGCGCCGCCCGTGGTTGAAATCGAGGCTTGGTCGGATCGCTCCGATCAGCCCTGCATCTTGCCGAAATGATGCTCGTAGGCCGTTACGTAGTCGGCGGCGTTCAGGGTTTCGTAATAGACCACCCGCTTCACCCAGGCCTTCTGCGAATCCATCACCTTCTTCATGTATGGATCCTTGGCGAGCTGTTCGATGATGCCATCCCAGGCCTTGATCTGGGCCTCGAACACATCCTTCGGGGTGCGGATGATGTTGACCTTGTCCTTCTCTTTCAACTCCTGCAGGTCCTTGGAATAGATATCCATGGCCTTCCAGTAGTTGGCCGAAGACGCGGCCTCGGCGGCGTATTGCAGGATCGCCTGGTGTTCCTTCGGCAGGGTGGCGAATTTCTGCTTGTTGTACATGATCTCGAAATACTCGGTGGCCTGGTGATAGCTGCCGAGCATGTAGTTCTTGGCCACGTTCTGGGCGCCAAAGCGGCGGTCAGAGGTGGGGTTGTTGAACTCGAAGGCATCGATCACGCCGCGTTCCATTGCCGGCACGATTTCGCCGCCCGGCAACTGCGCCACCGCCATGCCCATGGATTGCATCAGGTCGGCCGCCAGGCCCACCGTGCGGTATTTCAGGCCCTTGATGTCGGCTGCGCTCCTCAGCGGCCGCTTGAACCAGCCAAGCGGCTGGGTCGGCATCGGCATGGCGAAGAAGCTGACGATGTTGAGCTTCAGGATGTCGTTGACCAGCTCGGCATACAATTCCTTGCCGCCGCCGTTGTAAATCCAGCCCAGGCCCTGCTCGGCATTGAAGCCAAAGACGGGGCCGGTGCCGAACAGCGAGGCCGCCTTGTGCTTGCCGTACCAGTACACCGTGACGGTATGGCAGGCATCCAGCACGCCGGTATGCACGGCATCCTGCACGCTGAAGGGATGCACCACCGCGCCGCCGACCAGCAGGTCGATCTTCAGGCGGCCACCGGCCATCTCGTTCACGCGCGTGCAGTAATCGGCCGCCATTTCCTGGAAGATGTCGGATGCGGTCCAGGAACTCTGCATCTTCAGGGTTACGGTCTGCGCGCGCGACACGTTCGGCATCGCGAAGGTGCCGACGGCCGCCGCGCCAGCGGCCAGGCCGCCAGCCTTGAGGAATTTGCGTCGGCTTGACTTCACCGGCGCAGTCTCGGTTTTGGTGATGATCTGATCGGTCATTATCGTCCTCCCATTCGTTGTCGATTCTTTACGCGACAATCTCGTCACCGCTCGCCTGCCGACCGGCCGCTCTGGCGGGACGGGCAGGTGATGGCGAATTCGGTACGATGGGAGGCTGTTCTTTTTGATTGGGACCAAACTAGGTTGCGGGCGCAGATGGGTCAATGCCGCATTGAAGCAGCGGCGCGAACCACGACATGAACCAATTTTGCGCCGCAGCAAGTTGGATATACACAAACAAAAAGGGCCGGCTCATGCCGGCCCTTTCGTTCTGATGCGTTGCTAGGCTCAGGCGGCGTAGAAGGCCTTGCCCTGGTCGGCCATGTCGCGCAGCAGTTTCGGCGGCGTGAAGCGGGCGCCGTACTTTTGCGCAAGCTGGTCGCATTCGGCCACGAAGGGCTTCACGCCCACCATGTCGATATTGCTGACCGTGCCGCCGCGGAAGGGCGGAAAACCCCAGCCCATGATCGAGCCCACATCGGCGTCGCGCACGTCGATCACCACCTTTTCCTCCAGGCAGCGCGCGGTCTCGACCGACTGGATGTAGACCAGGCGCCTGATCACATCTTTGAGATCGGGCTGCTCGGCCTTCACCGGGAAATGCTTGCCCAGGTCGCTCCACAGCTTTTTCTTGCCGTCGGCGGGATAGTCGTAGAAGCCCTTGCCGGCTTTCTTGCCGATGCGGCCGAGCTTTTCCACCATGGCCTGCAGCACCGGTTCCGAGCCATCGGCCTTATAGGCGTCGCCCAGGTCCTTCTTGGTCTGGCTGCGCACGCGGTGCATCAGTTCCAGCGACACCTCGTCGGCCAGCGCCAGCGGCCCCACCGGCATGCCGGCCATCTTGCCGGCATTCTCGATGATCGCCGGGGCGACGCCCTCGGCCAGCATGGTCAGGCCCTCGGTGACGTAGGTGGCGAAGACGCGGCTGGTGTAGAAGCCGCGGCTGTCGTTCACCACGATCGGCGTCTTGCGGATCTTCTTCACGAAGTCCATGGCGCGCGCCAGCGTCTCGTCCGAAGTCTGCTTGCCACGGATGATTTCCACCAGCGGCATCTTGTCGACGGGCGAGAAGAAATGCAGGCCGATGAAATTCGCCGGGCGGCTGCTCGCCTCGGCCAGGCCGGTGATCGGCAGGGTCGAGGTATTGGAGGCGAAGATCGCGGTCGGCTCAAGCTGCGCCTCGGCCTTCTTGGTCACGTCGGCCTTGATCGTGCGATCCTCGAACACGGCCTCGATCACCAGTTCGCAGCCCTTGAGGTCGTCGTAGGACGTGGTGGCCTTGATCAGGCCGAGCTGCTTCTCCTTGTCGGCTTCGCTGGCCTTCTTCGCCTTCACCCGCTTGTCGAGCAGGCCGGCGGTATAGGCCTTGCCTTTCTCGGCGGCTTCCTGGGTGGAATCCAGCAGCACGACCTGCAGGCCGGCGGACGACGCGGCCCAGGCAATGCCCGCGCCCATCATGCCGGCACCCAGGATGCCCACCTTGGTATAGGTCTGGGTGGGCACGCCCTTGGGGCGGTTGGCCAGCTTGTTGGCCTCGCCGATCGAGAAGAACAGCGAGCGGATCATGTTGCGAGCTTCCTTCGACTGGGTGCAGGCGACGAAGTAGCGGCTTTCGATCTTCAGGCCGGTGTCGATATCCACCAGCATGCCCTCGTAGACGCAGGACATGATGTACTGCGCGTTGGGGTAATTCCCCATGGTCTTGGCACGCAGCATGGCGTTGCCGGCGGTGAAGACCTGGGCGCCCTTCGGCGTATTGGCCGCTTCCGGCACGCGGAAGCCCTTCTGGTCCCAGGGCTTCACATGGCTGGTCTGGCCCTCGGCCAGCAGCCAGGTCTTGGCGCGGATCAGCAGCTCGCCCGGCGCCACCACCTCGTCGACCATCCCGAGCGCTAGCGCGGCCTTGGGATCGACCTTCTTGCTTTCCAGGATCATCGGCAGGGCCTTGGACACGCCGATCATGCGCGGCAGGCGCTGGGTGCCGCCGGCGCCGGGCAGCAGCCCGATGCTGGCCTCGGGCAGGCCGATCAGGGCCTTGGGGTTGTCGGCGGCGATGCGGCGATGGCAGGCCAGGCAGATTTCATAGCCGCCGCCCAGAGCGGTGCCGTTGATGGCGGCCACAAAGGGCTTGCCGGCCTTTTCGATATCGCGGAACAGCTTCTGCAGGGCAAAGCTGTTCTGCAGGGCCTTGGCGGCGTCCTGGCTTTCCTTCAGCAGGTTCACCAGGTCGGCGCCGGCGACGAAGTCGTTCTTCGCCGAGGTGACGATCACGCCCTTCACGGCCTTGTCGCCGATCGCCTTGTAGACGGCCTCGCGGAAGGCGGCGAGGCTGTCGCCGTTCATTACGTTCATCGGCCGGTCGGCCATGTTCCAGACGATGGCGGCAACGCCGTCGCCGTCGATGCTGTATTCGATCATTGTTTCGTCCCTGAATTAACGTGATGGCGCTTAGACGCGCTCGATGATGGTGGCGGTGCCCATGCCGGCGCCGACGCAGAGCGTCACCAGCGCGGTGCTCTTGCCGCTGCGCTCCAGCTCGTCGACCATGGTGCCCAGGATCATCGCGCCGGTGGCACCCAGCGGATGGCCCAGCGCGATGGCGCCGCCATTCACGTTGATCTTGTCATGCGGGATGTTCAGCGCCTGCATGAAGCGCAGCACCACCGAGGCGAAGGCCTCGTTCAGCTCCCACAGGTCGATGTCGGACGGCGTCATGCCGGCGATCTTCAGCGCTTTTTCGGCTGCGAAGGACGGGCCGGTCAGCATGATGGTCGGCTCCGAGCCGATCGAGGCGAAACTGCGGATGCGGGCACGCGGCTTCAGGCCGGTCTTCTTGCCGGCCTCGGCATTGCCGATCAGCACGGCGGCGGCGCCATCGACGATGCCCGAGGAATTGCCGGCATGGTGCACATGCTCGATGCGCTCGACTTCCGGGTAGCGCTGCATGGCCACCGAATCAAAGCCGAACTGCTCGCCCATCATGGTGAAGGATGGATCCAGCGAGGCCAGGGTCTGCATGGTGGTGTCGGGCCGCAGATGCTCGTCGCGGTCCAGAATGGTCAGGTTGTTGATATCCTTCACCGCCACGATGGACTTCTTGAACCGGCCCTCGTCCCACGAGCGCTTGGCGCGCTTCTGGCTTTCCACGGCGTAGGAATCGACGTCGGCGCGGCTGAAGCCGTATTTGGTCGCGATCAGGTCGGCCGAGATGCCCTGCGGCACGAAATAGGTCGGCAGGGCCACGGCCGGATCGGTGGCCCAGGCGCCGCCATCGGAGCCCATCGGCACGCGGCTCATGCTCTCCACGCCGCCGCCGATCGCCATCTGGCTCTGGCCCGACATCACCTGGGCGGCCGCCATGTTGCAGGCTTCCAGGCCCGAGGCGCAGAAACGATTGATCTGCACGCCGGCGGTGGTCTCGGCATAGCCGGCCTGGATCACGGCGACGCGGGCGATGTCGGAACCCTGTTCGCCCACCGGCATCACGCAGCCCAGCACCACGTCGTCGACGAGGGAGGTGTCGAGTTCGTTGCGGTCGCGCACGGCCTCCAGAACGGTGGTGGCCAGGCGCATCGGGGTGACTTCATGCAGGGCGCCGCTGGCGCGGCCCTTGCCGCGCGGCGTGCGCACGGCGTCGTAGATGAAGGCTTCGGTCATTTTTCTCTCCCTAGTGATTATGCGGTTGCGCCGGATTCCCGGATTAGAGTGTACGGCTGATCAGTTCCTTCATGATTTCGTTGGTGCCGCCATAGATGCGCTGCACGCGGGCATCGGCATAGGCGCGGGTGATCGGATATTCCCACATGAAGCCATAGCCGCCGAACAGCTGCAGGCAGCGGTCGAGGATCTTGCACTGCAGGTCGCTGCACCAGTATTTCGCCATCGCGGCGGTGGCGACGTCCAGCTTGTGTTCGGCCACCATCTCGATGCACTTGTCGACGAAGACGCGGGCGATCTGCGTCTCGGTCTTCATCTCGGCCAGCTCGAACTTGGTGTTCTGGAAATCCAGCACCGATTTGCCGAAGGCCTTGCGCTCTCGGGTGTAATCCACGGTCCATTTCAGTGCGGCCTCGCAGCCGGCCACGGCCATGATGGCGATCTGCAGGCGCTCCCAGGCCAGTTCCTGCATCAGGTAGAAGAAACCCTGGCCCTCGCCGCCCAGCATGTTCTCGGGCGGCACGCGCACGTCGGAGAAAAACAGCTCGGAGGTATCCTGCGCCTTCATGCCCAGTTTTTCGAGATTGCGGCCCTTGGTGAAGCCTTCGCGGCCGGCTTCCACCAGGAACAGCGTGGTGCCCTTGGCGCCCTGCTTGGGATCGGTCTTGGTCACCACGATCACCAGGTCGGCATTCTGGCCGTTGGTGATGAAGGTTTTCTGGCCGTTGATGACGAACTCGTTGCCGTCGCGGATGGCGGTGGTCTTCACCGCCTGCAGGTCGGAACCGCCGCTCGGCTCGGTCATGGCGATGGCCCCGATCACCTCGCCGGAGGCCATCTTCGGCAGCCACTTCTTCTTCTGCTCCTCCGAGCCGTAGGCGAGGATGTAGGGGGCGACGATGTCGGAATGCAGCGAAAAGCCCGGACCGGTGCAGCCGGTATAGGCCTGCTCTTCCATCAGGATGGCCGAGTAACGGCGGTCGACGCCCGAGCCGCCGTATTCCTCCGGCATGGTGGCGCAGAGGAAGCCGGCCTCGCCGGCCTTGCGCCAGACCTCTTTCGGCACCACGCCATCCTCTTCCCACTTGGCGTGATGGGGCACGACTTCGCGCTCGAAGAACTTGCGCGCCGCCTCGCGGAACATCTGGTGGTCTTCAGTGTAGATGCTGCGCGGGATGCCGTATTCGGTCATTCTCTTCGTTTCCTCTCCTAGACTCGCCGTGCCTTGCACGGCCTTTCGTGATCAGAAATTGGCGGCCTTCAGCATCATGGTGCTTTCAGAGCCGGCCTGGATCTTGGCGAGCTGGGCGGCGGTGTCGGGCAGCATACGCTCCATGAAGAAGCGCGCCGTGACCAGCTTGGTCTCGTAGAAGTCCTTGTCGCCTTCGCCCTCGGCCAGCTTCTGCTTGGCCACCTCGGCCATGCGGGCCCACATGTAGCCCAGCGCCACCAGGGCGAACATGTTCAGGTAGTCCCACGAGGCGGCGCCGGCTTCGTCCGGGTTCTTCAGGCCGCGTTCGCTGATCAGCGCGGTGGCGGTCTGCAGGCGGGCGAAGGCCTTGGCCAGCGGCATCACGTAATCCTTGCCGATCTCGGGGCTCATCATCTTTTCCTCGATGAAGGCCGAGACCGGGTGGAAGAAGCGGCGCGCCAGCCGGCCGATGCCCGTGGGCAGCTTGCGGCCAACCAGATCCAGCGCCTGGATGCCGTTGGCGCCCTCGTAGATCATGGCGATGCGGGCGTCGCGCACGAACTGTTCCATGCCCCATTCGGCGATATAGCCGTGGCCGCCATAGACCTGCTGGGCCATGGTGCAGCACTGGTAGCCGAAATCGGTCATGTAGGCCTTCACCATCGGCGTGAGGAAGGCGACCAGATCGTCGGCTTCCTGGCGGCGCTCGGCGTCGGGGTGCTTGGCGGCGATGTCCAGTTCGATGCCGGTCCACAGCGCCAGCGCGCGGCTACCCTCGACGAAGGCCTTGATGGTCAGCAGCATGCGCCGGATATCCGGGTGCACGATGATTGGGTCGGCTGGTTTGTCGGGGTTCTTCGTGCCGGTGATCGCGCGGCCCTGCAGGCGGTCGTTGGCATAGGTCAGGGCGTTCTGGTAGGCGACCTCGGCCTGCGACAGGCCCTGCACGCCGACGCCGAGGCGCGCGGCGTTCATCATCACGAACATCGCCTGCATGCCCTTGTGCTTCTGGCCGACCAGCCAGCCCTTGGCATTGTCGTAGTTCAGCACGCAGGTCGAATTGCCGTGGATGCCCATCTTGTGTTCGATCGAGCCGCAGGAGACGCCATTGCGCGCACCCAGCGAACCGTCCGGATTGACCAGGAATTTCGGCACCAGGAACAGGCTGACGCCCTTGATGCCTTCCGGGCCGCCCGGAATCTTGGCCAGTACCAGGTGGATGATGTTCTCGGCCATGTCGTGCTCGCCGGCCGAGATGAAGATCTTGGTGCCGGTGATCAGGTAGCTGCCGTCATCCTGCGGCTCGGCCTTGGTGCGCATCAGGCCGAGATCCGTACCGCAATGCGGTTCGGTCAGATTCATGGTGCCGGTCCATTTGCCCGACGCCATGTTCGGCAGATACATGTTCTTCTGCTCTTCCGAGCCATGCCGCAGCAACGCCTCGTAGGCGCCATGGGTCAGGCCGGGATACATGGCAAATGCCATGTTGGCCGAGGACTGGATTTCCGCCATGGCGATGCCCAGCACATGGGGCAGGCCCTGGCCGCCGTATTTCTCCTCCGCGGTCAGCGCGCCCCAGCCGGCTTCGCAATACTGCTTGTAGGCTTCCTTGAAGCCGGTCGGCGTGGTGACCACGCCGTTATCCCACTTGCAGCCTTCCAGGTCGCCGACGCGGTTCAGCGGCGCGGTGACCTCGCTCATGAACTTGCCGCCTTCTTCCAGCACGGCGTCGATCACGTCGCGGCTGGCATCGGTGAAGCCCAGCAGGTTGCTCATCTTTTCCATCTGCAGCACGTCGTGCAGCACGAACTGGAAGTCCTTGATCGGGGCGGTATAGCTCGGCATGGCCTGTCTCCCTACAACTCGCTGCTTAATTGCGCCCAATTAGTTCCGAAGGGGCTTGCCCTTGGTGAGCATGTGTTCGATGCGGTCCAGCGTGGCGCTGGTCTTGATCAGCGTCATGAAGTTCTCGCGTTCAAGCTCGAGCAGCTTCTTCTCGGTGATCACCTCGGTGATGTCGGTCTTGCCGCCCGACACCACGTTGGCCAGCGCGCCCGACACCACCACGTCGTGCTTGGTGGCCTTGCCCTGCTGGAAGAAGCCTTCCACGGCCAGGCTCATGGCCGCCTTGGCGCTCGGGCCCGGCAGGCTGATTTCCACCGGCACCGGCGGCTTGTAGTCCTTGGCCAGTTCCAGCGCCTTTTTCTTGGCGTCGGCCAGCAGACGGCGCCGGTTCATCGTGATGCCGTCGCTCTCGCGCAGGATCAGCATGTCGCGGGCTTCCATGGCCGAGGTCGCCACCTTGGCGGTCGAGATCGCCTCGAACACCTGGGCCAGCGCCGGCATCGGGCCGCCGGGCCGCCGCTTGTTGGTGATCGCGCGGGTGACCAGCTCCTTGCAGCCGCCCCAGCCCGGAATCACGCCGACGCCCACTTCTACCAGGCCCATATAGCTTTCGGCATGGGCCTGGATGGCCGAGGAATGCATCGCCAATTCGCAGCCGCCGCCCAGCGCCATGCCGCCCACGGCGGCCACGACGGGGAAGGGCGCGTATTTCAGCTTCATGTAGGCATCCTGGCCTTCCGAGATGCCCTGCTCGATCGCCGGCCACATGGCGATGTTGGCCTGGAACAGTGCGATGCCCACATTGGCGCCGACCGAGAAGTTGTCGGAATCGCTGCCGATGATCAGCGCCTTGAAGCCCTTCTTGTCGATCTTGCCGGCTTCCTTGACCATCGCGATGATGTCGGCGTCCACCGCGTTCATCTTGGTGTGCAGTTCCAGGCAGGCGACGCCGTCGCCCACGTCCCAGATGCTGGCGCCCTTGTTCGACAGGATCGGCTGCTTGCCGCGCTTCATGTCGGCCAGCGTCCAGGCATCGGGTTCGACCACGATCTCGGCGTAGTCGCCCTTCGGCGTCAGGCGATAAGCCTTGCCGTTCTCTTCCTTGTAGAAGGGGCGGCCGGCGGCGATCTCCACCATCTTCGGCACCGGCATGCCGGAAGCCTTGAGCTTCTCGGCGAACCAGCCCGTGCCGAGCTGGTCGATTTGCTGGTAGGGACCGTATTTCCAGGCATAGCCGGTCTTCATCGCCGTATCGACCGCGGCGATGTCGTCGACGATCTCGGGCACCAGGTCGGCGGCATAGCTCAGCACGCGGCTCAGCACGCCCCAGGCATACTGGCCACCCTTGTCGCCATGCTCGACCAGGGCGCGCAGGCCCTTGCGGGCGACCTTGGCCGATTCCAGGTTGGCACGCTGCAGCGGGCGGTATTCGCCGGTCTTGAGATCCAGCACTTCCTTGCCGCGGGCGCGGTAGAAGCCGCCCTTGCCCTTGCGGCCGGTATAGCCGTCCTTGATCATCTTCTGCATCAGAGCGTTCAGCGGATGATCCGCCTTGTAGAACTGGTGCAGGGCATCGGTCTTGGGCAGGGTCTTGAGCATCGAGCCGACCACATAGGGGCCGAGGTCGATGCCAGTCAGGTCGGCCAGGCCGAAGATGCCGGTCTTGGGCACGCCCATCGGCTTGCCGACGATGCTGTCGGCCTCTTCCACGGTCAGGCCCAGGTCATAGGCCAGCGCGGTGGCCACCGTGGACCAGTAGATGCCGATGCGGTTGGCGATGAAGCCCGGGCGGTCCTTGCAGTCCACCACCTCCTTGCCCAGCTTGACGTCGCCGAAGCGGCGCAGCGCCTCGATGGCGTCGGGGCGGGTCTTGGGTCCCTTCACCAACTCGAACAGGCGCATGTAGCGCGGGGGATTGAAGAAGTGGGTGACGGCGAAATCCTGCGCGAAGCTCTCGGGCAGGCCGTCGGTCAGCAGGTCGAGCGGAATCGTCGAGGTGTTCGAGGTGACGATCGAGCCTTTCTTGCGCTTCTGCTCCAGCGTGGCATAGAGCTTCCGCTTCAGTTCGACATTCTCGATG
Organism: Ferrovibrio sp.; assembly: GCF_046297895.1. GTDB lineage: Bacteria > Pseudomonadota > Alphaproteobacteria > Ferrovibrionales > Ferrovibrionaceae > Ferrovibrio. Next base: position 35,511 of record NZ_JBKBHC010000011.1, read on the forward strand.
ATCGCCTCGCAGATCCAGTCCACGTCGGCCAGCTTGTCGAGGTCGTCCTCCAGGTTGCCGGGGGTGACCAGCTTAGCGACGCGCGGGTGCATGAACGGCGCCGGCTTGGTCTTCAGCATCTTCTCGATGGCGCCCTTGGCCAGCGCGCTGCGGTCGTTGGCGCCAGCCGGCACGATGTCCAGCAGCACCACGGGGATGCCGGCATTGGCGACATGGGCGGCGATGCCCGATCCCATCACGCCGGCGCCGATCACGGCGACTTTCTTGATCTCGCTCATGGTCAGGTGACTCCGGCGCTTACACGGCTTCCAGAACGGTGGCGATGCCCTGCCCGCCGCCGATGCACTGGGTGGCCAGCGCGAACTGCTTGCCTTCGCGCTTGAGCAGCGACGCGGCCTTGCCGGTGATGCGGGCGCCGGTGGCGCCCATCGGATGGCCCAGCGCGATGGCGCCGCCGTCCAGGTTCACCTTGCTCATGTCGTAATTGGCCTGTTTCACGCAGGCCAGCGCCTGGGCGGCAAAGGCCTCGTTCAGCTCGATGATGTCGATGTCCTTCAGCGACAGGCCGGCGCGCTTCAGCGCCTTTTCGGTCGCCGGCACCGGGCCGATGCCCATGATCTCGGGCGCGCAGCCCGCCACGGCGATCGACTTGATGCGGGCCAGCGGCTTCAGGCCATGGGCCTTGGCGAAGTCTTCCGAGCAGACCAGCGTGGCCGAGGCGCCGTCGGTCAGCGGCGACGACGTGCCGGCGGTGACGGTGCCGGCGGCATCGAAGGCCGGATTCAGGCCGGCCAGGCCCTCGGCCGAGGTGTCCGGGCGAATGCAGCCATCCAGCTCCACGCGGTTGTTGCCGTCCACGATCGGCACGATCTCGTCCTTCAGCTTGCCGGCCTTCTGCGCCGCGGCGGCCTTGGCATGGCTTTCGACGGCCATCTGCTCCTGCGCCTTGCGGTCGATGCCGTATTTCTTGGCCAGGTTCTCGGCGGTGATGCCCATCGAGACATAGGCCTGCGGATAATCCTGCAGCAGCTTGGGGTTCGGCAGGGTGTTGAAGCCGCCCATCGGCACGCGGGTCATGCTTTCCACGCCAGCGCAGATGAAGGCCTCGCCGGCATTCATCTGGATCGCGCCGGCGGCCTGGTGGATGCTCTGCATCGACGAGCCGCAGAACCGGTTCACCGTGGTGCCGGCGGCTTCCATCGGGATGCCGGCCAGGAAGCTGATCAGCCGGGCAACGTTCAGGCCCTGCTCGCCCTCGGGGAAGGCGCAGCCGACGATCACGTCCTCGATGGCCTTCGGGTCGATGCCGGTGCGCTCGACCAGGGCCTTGACCACCTGCGCGGTCAGATCGTCAGGGCGAACCTTGGTGAGGGCGCCCTTGCGGGCCAGCGTGAAGGGCGAGCGGGCGTAACCGGCGATCACCACGTTGCGCATGACGATGTCTCCTTGGAATGCGGACGGACTTTTATCTGGTTGTCGAAAGCCCCTCGGGAAGCCTTCCGGAATCCATTCCGGCAAAGAATCCCGAGGGGGAACGCGGAAATGCTTATTCGGCGGCGCTGATCAGGGCGCCGGCGGGGCTGCCGGAGTGGCTCTGCACGAATTCCTTGAGCGTCACCGGCTGCCGGTCGCGCTCGCGGGTCTTGAGGAATTCCTCCATCGTGCGGATGTCGTGCTTCAGTTCGACGACGGCCGCCTCGATATCGCGGCGCTGCTGCTCCAGGGCGCTGAGCCGCTCGCGCGAGCGCTTCAGCGTCAGGCGCAGCTGCTCGAGCTGGCCATCGCCCAGGTCGTAGAGGTCGATCATCTCGCGGATCTCGGCCAGGCTGAAGCCCAGGCGCTTGCCGCGCAGGATCAGCTGCAGGCGGGCGCGGTCGCGCTTGGTGTAGACCCGCATCATGCCCTGGCGGGAGGGATGCAGCAGGCCCTTGTCCTCGTAGAACCGAATCGCACGGGCCGTCACTTTGAATTCGTGGGCCAGATCGGTGATCGTGTAGGTCTTCTCCGACACGGTATGCCTCCCATGGGCTTGTTTTGTGAGTCGGCAGGGAGTCTTAGTTTACGTTTACGTAAACGTCAAATCGAATCTTCCGGCTCACGGGTTGATGACAAAAATCACTGGTAATCCGGGAAAATTGGTATATTCTATCCAGAACCCAATCGGGAGGAAACAACAATGTCCGACAATCGGATTCAACCGGATGTCCGGGGGCATGCAAACGATCAGCCCGGGCCCGGCGACCAGGACCGGCCTGGCCGGATCCAGACCTACGCGGAATTCTGGCCCTTTTACCTGCGCGAGCATGCCCGGCCGATCACCCGGGCCTGGCATTACCTGGGCACTACCATCGGCCTGGCCTGTCTGGCCGCGGCCGTCGCCACCGGCAACCTGCTCTGGCTGCTCGGCGGGCTGGTCTCGGGCTACGGGCCGGCCTGGATCGGCCATTTCTTCTTCGAGAAGAACAAGCCGGCCAGTTTCCGCTACCCGCTGTGGTCGTTCGTCTCCGACTTCCGCATGTATTTCGCCTTCCTGAGCGGGTCGCTCGGCCGCGAGCTGGCGAAGGCGGGCGTTGCCGTTCCGCCCGCGGATGCCGCGGCGGCGCGGCAATAGAACGGCGCGACAGGCGCGGCGGGATCGGGCTGGTCACGAAATCGCAACGGTTGACGTGCCAGTTTAACAATCGATGATGGCCGCAAGGCCTGGCTGCTGCGGTGGGGTTGCCGCGGCAGGGCAGTCGCGTTCCGGGATTCGCCAGCAATTATGCAGATCTACCTTCCCATCGCCGAGCTGTCCGTCAGCGTATGGCTGCTGCTCGGTCTGGGTGGGGCGGTGGGCTATCTGTCCGGCCTGTTCGGCGTCGGCGGCGGCTTCCTGCTGACGCCCTTGCTGATCTTCATCGGCGTGCCGCCGCCGGTGGCCGTGGCCACATCGGCCAACCAGGTGGTGGCGGCCAGCGTCTCGGCGGTCTATGCCCACTGGCGCAAGAGCAATGTCGATTTCAAGATGGGCGGCGTCCTGCTGGTTGGCGGCCTGATCGGCTCCAGCTTCGGCGCCTATCTGTTCAGCCTGCTCAAGCGCATCGGCCAGCTCGATGCGGTGATCGCGCTGTCCTATGTCCTCATCCTTGGCCTGATCGGCAGCCTGATGCTTGGCGAGAGCATTCGCGCGCTGCGCCGCAAGACGACCGACGGCCAGCCGCTGCGCCGCCGCAAGCGGCTGCACGACCACCCGGCGATCCGCGCGCTGCCGTTCAAGATGCGATTCCGCAAGTCGCAGCTCTACATCAGCGCGCTGATGCCGCTCAGCCTCGGCGTGCTGGTCGGTATCCTTGCCGCCATCATGGGCGTGGGCGCCGGCTTCCTGCTGGTGCCGGCCATGATCTACCTGCTGGGCATGCCCACCGCCGTGGTGGTCGGCACCTCGCTGTTCCAGATCATCTTCGTCACCGCCAACGTTACCATGCTGCACGCGATCACCACGCAGACGGTGGATGTGACGCTGGCACTGCTGCTGCTGGTCGGATCGGTGATCGGTGCGCAATACGGCGTGCGGCATGGCGCGCGTCTGCGCGGCGAGCAGGTGCGCGGCCTGCTGGCGGCGCTGGTTCTGGTCGTTGCGATCGCGCTGGCCTTCGAGCTGGTGATGACTCCGGACGATCCGTATTTCCTGGAAAGCGGTCCGCGATGATCCGCCTGGCCGCGATCTGCCTGCTGTTGCTCGGCTTGGCCGGCGAGGCGCATGCCCAGGCGGCGCGCAATGCCCCGCGCGGACCGGTGCCGGCCGATGCGCCGCTGATCACCGACCTGTCCTCGCATCTGATTGCCATCACCTCCAGCTTCACCGGCACCGAACTGCTGCTGTTCGGCGCCATCGACGAGCCCGGCGAGGTGATCGTCGTGGTGCGCGGCCCGGCAACGACATCCGTGGTGCGGCGCAAGCGGCAGACCTTCGGGTTCTGGCTGACGCGGCGTTCGGAGAGTTTCGATGGCGTGCCGGCCTATTACGCGGTGGCCAGCACGCGCCCGCTGGTCGAGATCGCGCCGCCCAGCCTGCTGCAGCGCCTGCAGATCGGCGCCAATACGCTGCGCTTCCGCTATCTCGGCAAGCGCAACCCCGAGGACGTGAATGAATTCCGCGCCGCCATCGTGCGGCAGAAAACCCGCGAGGGGCTCTATCAGGACAATACCGGCAGTGTGGATTTCCTGGGCCCCAAGCTGTTCCGCACCGCGATCAGCTTTCCGGCCACCGTGCCGGTCGGCACCTATCAGACCGAAATCTATCTGGTGAGCGACGACCGCATCGTCGCGGCGCAGTCCACGCCGCTGTTCATCGACAAGCAGGGCATCGAACAGGAAGTCTACGACTTCTCGCGGCAGGAACCGGCCGTCTATGGCCTGATCGCCGTGCTGCTGGCGGTGTTCGCCGGCTGGCTCGCGGCGGTGGCCTTCCGTCGCGGCTAATCCCTTCCGGGCCGGCGGAAGTTATGCCAAGCTTGCGTCAGACCGTTCAGGAAGAGTGATGCGTCATGGACAAGGATACGCTTGAGCAGACCAGGCTCACGCTGCGCCGCTTCGTTCGCGAGCGGCTGGTTCCCCTGGAAAAGCAGGTCGCCGACGAGGACAGAATCCCCGACGAAATCCGCCGGGCCTTCGCCGAAATGGGTCTGTTCGGCATCTCGATCCCCGAGGAATATGGCGGCCTCGGCCTCGACCTGGCCGAGGAGGTCGAACTGATCTTTGAGATGGGCTGGACCTCGCCGGCCTTCCGCAGCATGTTCGGCAGCAATGTCGGCATCGGCAGTCAGGGCATCCTGATCGACGGCACGCCCGAGCAGAAGCAGAAGTGGCTGCCCCGTCTGGCCAGCGGCGAAGTGATTGCCTCGTTTGCGCTCACCGAGCCCGATGCCGGTTCTGATGCGGCCGGCCTGCGCACGCGCGCCGAACGCCAGGGCGACCATTACGTGATCAACGGCGCCAAGCGCTATATCACCAACGCGCCCCAGGCCGGCATCTTCACGCTGATGGCGCGCACCGACCCCAGCAACAAGGGGGCCGGCGGCATCACGGCCTTCATCGTCGAGGCCAATGCGCCGGGCCTGAGCGTCGGCAAACCCGACAAGAAGATGGGCCAGCGCGGCGCGCATACCGCCGACGTGATTTTCGACAATGTGAAAGTGCCGGCCGAGAACGTGATCGGCGGCCGGGAAGGCCAGGGCTTCAAGACCGCGATGAAGGTGCTCGATCGCGGCCGCCTGCATATCGCGGCGCTGTGCGTCGGCGCCGCCGAACGCCTGATCCATGAATCGGTGGCCTATGCCCGCGAGCGCAAGCAGTTCGGCCAGTCGATCGCCGAATTCCAGCTCGTGCAGGCCATGCTGGCCGACAGCCGCACCGAGGCCTATGCCGCACGCTGCATGATCCGCGAGGCCGCCGCGCGCTATGCCGCCGGCGAGAATGTCTCGATGGAGGCGTCCTGCTGCAAATACTACGCCTCCGAGATGGTGGGGCGGGTCGCCGACCGCGCGGTGCAGATCCATGGCGGCGCCGGCTACATGCAGGAATACGCCGTCGAGCGCTTCTATCGGGATGTGCGGCTGTTCCGCCTCTACGAGGGCACCAGCCAGATCCAGCAGATCGTCATCGCCCGGCAGATGCTGCGCCAGGCCGAATCTGGCGTCGAGGGCTGAGCCGTGCCGGAAGACGGACCCAGTCGCAGCGCGGCCAAGACTGCAATCATCCTTGTCGGCACCTGTTTTTTCCTGAACGCGTTGTCGCGTGGCACGGGCGAGACCTTCACCACCTTCCTGCTCGCCCTGACCGAGGAATTCCAGGCCAACCGCGCCGATGTGGCGGCGATCTATTCGCTGCAGATGCTGCTGGCCGGCTGCACGGCGCCGCTGGCCGGCTATTGCTTCGATCGCTTCGGTCCGCTGCGGCTCTATATCGCCGGCCTGGCCATGCTGGTGGCCGGCCTTGTGCTGGCCTCCTTCGCCAGCCAGCTCTGGCAGCTTTATCTCTTCATCGGGATTGGCGTCGGCGCCTCCGCCGCCTCGCTGGGCAACGCGCCGCATTCGGCCCTGCTGGCGCGCTGGTTCGAGGGCGCGCAGCTCTCGCGCGCCATGAGCGTGGTCTATGCGGCCCTTGGCATCGGCGCGCTGATGCTGGTGCCGCTGGCGCAGTTCGTGATCGAGACCTGGGGCTGGCGCATCGCCTATCTCACCCTGGCCGGCATCGCGCTGCTGGCCCTGCCGGTCCTGCTGCTGCAGCATTGGCCCACTGTGCAGGCCGGCCGCGTCCGGCTGCCGCCACCCGGCGCCGATGCGGTGCCCGGCGCCGTATCCGGCGATGACTGGACCCTGGGCAAGGCGCTGCGCACCACCGCCTTCTGGGGCCTGGCTTCGGTTTTCTTTTTCACCTCTGCCGGCATGTTCTCGGTGATGGTGCAGGCCGTGGCCTATCTGGTCGAACTGGGCTATGCGCCGCTGCAGGCCGCCTCAATCTACGGCCTGGTCGGCGTGCTCACCCCGGTCGGCATCGTCGGTTTCGCCTGGCTTGATGGCCGGATCGGCCGCCATGCCTCGGCGGCGCTGTCTTATGCCTTCAGCCTGGTTGGTCTGGCCGCGCTCTGGGCGCTGGAAGGCTGGCGCTCGCCGGCGCTGCTCTGGGCCTTCGTCCTGCTGGTCGGCCTGTCCTTCGGGGCCCGCGGTCCGATGGTGGGGGCGACGGCGGCCCGCATCTTCCAGGGCCGGCGCTTTGGCATGATCTTCGGCACCATCATGGTGGGCTCGGGGCTGGGCGTGTCGTCGGGCACCCTGATCGGGGCCAAGCTGCACGACATGACCGGCGGCTACACGGCGGTATTCCTGTTTGCCGCCTTCTGCATCGTGAACGGCGCCCTGCCATTCTGGACCTACCGCTCGCTGCGCCGCCATGGCCCCTGACACGTTGGCTCCCCGCGCGGCCGGCGCGGGAATTGCACCCCGGCAATGATGCGTAACCGGACGGGTTGAAAGGCAGTCGGGAATCCCTATCATTTCGCCCAAAGTTTTCCGGCCTTACCCCCTTACTTTCCGCCCCGAAAGGACGTTCCGATGAGCAAGTTCGGCCAGAGTCAGCCGGTTCGCCGCGTCGAAGACCAGCGTTTCATCACCGGCAAGGGGCGCTATACCGACGACATCAACCTGCCCGGCCAGGTCTATGGCGTGATGCTGCGGTCGCCGCATGCCCATGCCAGGATTCTCAAGATCGACACGGCCGCCGCCCAGGCCGCCCCGGGCGTGCTGGCGGTCTATACCCATGCCGACCTGAAGGCCGCCAATGTCGGCGACCTGCCCTGCACGATTCCGCTCAAAAACCGCGATGGCTCCATGCGTGCCGATCCGCCGCGCCCGGCATTGGCCGATGGCATGGTGCGCCATGTCGGCGATCCGGTCGCCTTCGTGGTGGCGGAAACCGCCGCCCAGGCGCGTGATGCGGCTGAGATGATCGAGGTGGATTACGATGCTCTGCCGGCCGCTGCCGACATGGCCACCGCGATGGAGCCGGGCCAGCCGCAGATCTGGCCGCAGGCGCCGAACAACCGCGCCTTCGACTGGGAGATCGGCGACAAGGCCAAGATCGACGCGCTGTTTGCTTCCGCCGCCAAGACGGTGAAGCTGACGCTGGAAAACAACCGCATCGTGGTGGCGTCGATGGAAGCCCGCGTGGCGCTGGCCGCCTTCGACAAGGAGAGCGGCCGTTTCACCCTCTACACGCCCACCCAGGGCGTGTGGGTGCAGAAGAAGCTGCTGGCCAAGATTCTCGGCCTGCCGGAAGACAAGTTCCATGTCGTCACCGGCGATGTTGGCGGCGGCTTCGGCATGAAGATTTTCATCTACCCCGAGCAGGTGATGACGCTGTTTGCGTCGCGCGCGCTGGGCCGGCCGGTGAAATGGACCTCGGATCGCGGCGAGGCTTTCCTGACCGACACCCATGGCCGTGCCAACCTGACCCATGCCGAGATGGCGCTGGACAAGGACCACAACTTCCTGGCCCTGCGCATCCACAATATCGCCGATATGGGCGCGTATCTGTCCACCTATGCGCCGATGATTCCCACCATGGCCGGCACCAAGGTGCTGTCCTCGGTCTATCGCTTCCAGGGCGTGTATTCGCGCGTCGAGGGCGTGTTCACCAACACCGTGCCGGTGGATGCCTATCGCGGCGCCGGCCGCCCGGAATCGAATTACATCATGGAGCGCCTGATCGACGTGGCGGCCCGCGAACTGGGTATCGACCGCGCCGAGCTGCGCCGCAAGAACTATATCCCGCCCACCGCTTTCCCGTGGACCAGCGCCATGGGCCTCACCTATGACTCGGGCGAATTCGAAAACACCTCGAATACCGCCCTGAAAGCCATCGACTGGGCCGGTTTCGAGTCTCGCCGTGCGGAAGCGAAGAAGCGCGGCAAGCGTCGCGGCATCGGCATGGCCTATTATCTGGAGGCCACGGGCGGCGCACCCACCGAACGCGCCGAAATCCGCTTCGCCGAGGATGGTTTCGTCGAGGTCTATGTCGGCACGCAGTCGACCGGCCAGGGGCATGAGACCGCCTATACCCAGATCGTGGCCGAACAGCTCGGCGTCGATTTCGACAGGATCCGCATCCTGCAGGGCGATTCCGACGCCATCCCCACCGGCGGCGGCACCGGCGGCGCGCGCTCGCTCTATTCCGAGGGCGGCGCGATCCTGAAAGCCAAGGACGGCGTGGTCGAGAAGGGCAAGGTGGTGGCGGCCGACATGCTGGAGACGGCCGCCAGCGACATCGAATTCGCCGCCGGCCGTTTCCGCGTCGCCGGCACCGACCGCGATGTCGGCATCGTCGAGGTGGCGCGCGAAGCCCGCAAGCGCAGCAACGCCAAGGCTGGCGAGGCGGCCGGGCTCGATACCGCCGCCGACTGGCAGGTCCAGGCGATCACCTTCCCCAATGGCTGCCATGTCTGCGAGGTCGAAATCGACGAAGCCACCGGCGTGGCCGACGTGGTGCGCTACGTGGTGGCCGACGACATGGGCAAAGTGATCAACCCCACCATCGTCAAGGGCCAGATCCATGGCGGCGTGGTGCAGGGCGTGGGCCAGGCGCTGTATGAAAACGTCGTCTACGATGCCGACGGCCAGCTCCTGACCGGCAGCTTCACCGACTACTGCCTGCCGCGCGCCGACAATTTCCCCGACATCGAGGTGATCCTCTGCGAGGTACCGTGCAAGACCAATCCGCTGGGCGTGAAGGGTGCCGGCGAGGCGGGTGCAGTGGGTTCGGCGCCGGCAACGATCAACGCCATCGTCGATGCGCTGGCCGATCTGGGCATAAAGCATGTCGACATGCCGGCCACGCCGCAGAAGCTGTGGCAGATCCTGAACGACGGACTGTCTCAGGCCGCCGAATAGGCGATCTGCAGGCGGTTCAGGCCGCGCACCACGATCGAATCGCTCCAGTCCGGCGGGGCGGCCAGGGCGATGTCGCCCAGCCGTTCCATCAGGATGGGGAAGGCGACCTGGCCCTCCAGCCGGGCCAGCGGCGTTCCGATGCAGAAATGGATGCCAAAGCCGAAGGTGACGTGGCGGCTGCTGTCCGCCCGTGTGATGTCGAAACGATCCGGATCGGCAAACACCTCCGGATCGCGGTTGGCGCCGGCCAGCATCTGGAACACCCGGGCCCCCTTGCGCATCACCTTGCCGCGCAATTCGTAATCGTCGGCCGCAACGCGCACCTGGGCCAGCGACGGACCATCCCAGCGCAGCATCTCCTCCACCGCGTTGGCAACCAGGGCGGAGTCGTCGCGCCGGTCGCGCAGCATCTGCATCTGGTCGGGGTGCCGCAGCAGCGCAAGCAAGCCGTTGCCCAGCAGATGCGTGGTCGTTTCGTGCCCGGCAAACAGCAGCAACACGCAGGCCGCCACCAATTCGTCGCGACTGAGGAAGTCGCCGCGCTCGGCGGCCATCACCAGTCCGGTGGCGACATCCTCGCGCGGCGTCCTGCGGCGCTCCTCCACCAGTTCGCCGAAATAGGCGTTCATCTCGGCGATGGCGGCGTTGGCGCGGGCGTATTTGTCGGGCGAAAGCCGCGAGGTCAGCACGAAGCTGCCCAGGTCGTCGGACCAGCGTTTGAGAAGTTCCACATCCTGCTGCGGCACACCCAGCAAGGCGGCGATCACCGTGGCGGGCAGGGGATAGGCGAAGGCCTGGATGAAATCCGCCTCGCGTCGCTGCAGCAGATCGTCAACCAGTCCGTGCACGATGGTGGCGATCTGCGGCCGCAGGGCGGCGACGGCGGATGATGTGAAGGCCCGGTTCATCAGGCCCCGCAGCCGCGTATGCACCGGCGGATCGTTGAACACGGCCCACAGCGCCATATGCGCATCCAGGTCAGCCAGGCCGGTGCGGGTTTCATCGGGCAGGTGGGCGAAGAATGGCCTCATACGATCCGACGACAGGCGGGGATCGCGCAGGGAGGCCCGGATGTCGTCATGCCGGGTCAGCATCCAGCCGCCCAGCCGATCGCTCCAGTGCACCGGGTCGTCCTGCCGCAGGCGGGCCAGCGCCGGATAGGGATCGGCGATCACAGCGGCATTATGCGCATCGAACTGAACCGTCACGGCGTATCCTCCGGCGTTTTTTGTTATTCTGGCGCGGCACGCGATTCCGCTGGCCAGTATGGAGATGAAACGATGGCCCGTGAATACCCCATGCAACCGCTGGTCGGCCTGGGTGCCATCGTCTGGAAGGACGGCAGGGTGCTGATGGTGCAGCGCGGCAAACCGCCGCGCGCCGGCATCTGGAGTCTGCCGGGCGGTGCGCAGCATCTGGGCGAGACGGTTGCCCAGGGCATCCACCGCGAGATAGCCGAGGAAACCGGGGTGCAGATCGAACTGCTCGGTCTGGTCGACGTGATCGACTCCGTGCAGACCGCGCCGGACGGCCGTATCTTGTACCATTACACAATCGTCGATTATGCCGCCCGCTGGATCGCCGGCGAGGCCGTGGCCGGCGACGATGCTGCCGCGGTGGCCTGGGTCGAGCCCGCCGACCTGCACAGGCTGGAGCTTTGGGACGAGACCATCAGGGTCATCGAAAAATCGCGTCTTTGGCTCGCCTGAGCCGGTCTGGTTCTTTGCGCCCGCCCCGCCTTGTGCTTAAGTGGGTACGGGGTTTCGACTATTCTACCGTCGGGCGTGGGGGATGAATTTTCCGAAAGGCGCTGGGTCGCAATTCCAGCCCACGAAGTTCGAGGAGCGCGGCACCGCTGTGGCCTTCACCACACCCGCGCTCAGCCAGGCGCGCGTGCGCATGGACAGCCGCGACAATCTCGAACTCACTGTTTCCGCCTTTTCCGGCGTGAAGGGCAATTACGTCATCCGCTGGAAGGATGTGCCCGAAATCTTCTCTCTCACCATGCATGATCGTGCGCTGCAGGAAGCCATCCTGTCGCGCAATTCCTGCCTGCCGGCCGACATCCGCGCCGCCACGCTGGAGACCGCCAGGACCGGCCTGGCCGGACCCGAGGCGCAGCGCGCGGCGGAAGAGACCCTGACCGAGGAAGAGAACGAGGTTCTGCTCACGCGCTACTATCTGTTCAAATCGGCGCTGGAGAAGCTGTCTGGCGGCGAGATGAAGCTGAACGTTTCCGACTTCACCACGTCTGCCGGCCGCGACCGCATCAAGAGCGGCCTGGCCGGAATCGCCCAGCGTCTCGGCATGACGGCGAACGAGCTGTACGAACGGCTGGAGCGCTGGGGCGGCTATCTGTCCCCGCTCGGCATGCCGGGGATGCAGAAGCAGTGCCGGGTGCGCCGGCTGATCGGCGCCATCGCCCAACTGGCCGACAGCCTCAACCAGTGGGCCGACAGCGACAAGTCGGAGGCCGCCTATCTGGCGCGCGGGGTCGCCAGAGTGGCCCTGTTCACGGATGATTTCGCCCGCGACCTGGCCTCGGCGGCCGTGCGCCCAGTCGAATATGCCGATCGCGTGCTGGCCAACTGGGACAAGGCGATCTCCAATTTCCAGCGCGATATCGAACGTTTGTGGTGGACGGTCGATGGTTGGGAATTCATTATCCTGCTGTGGAAGGATGTCGAGGACCGCGACCGCGACAGCCAGCGCGCGGCGGTAACGGAAATTTATCGAGTTCTGCCGATCATCCCTGAAAAGGAAGCGATGGATCGGCCGAACATGAAGGCGATGCAGGACAGCACGCGCATGCAGGTCCGCGCGCTTGAGGGGTGGAATTCCGGGGTGCTGGATATCGAGATGATACGCCGCGTCGAAAGCATGAAACGGAGGCGGATATGAGCGATCTTGCTTCCGAACTGCGGGACATCGAACGCAAGCTGTTCGAGATCCCCGACGAAAAGGTCGCCCAGCTCACCCTGCTGATCGAACGCTCGCGCGCTGTCGTGCTGTCGGCCGCGATGGCCGATGCCGCGCTGGGCACCCTGCGTCCGCGTCTGGCCAAGACCCGGCCGCCCCGGCATCTGACGCTGCAGCGCATCTTCTGCCATCCCTTCGAGGACCTGCTGGTTCTGCCGGAGGATGGCGACAAGCAGTTCGGCCGCATCTCGCGCACATCGCTGGCGCCCTGCTGGGAATTCATGCTGCAATGCCTGGACCAGGCGGCGGTGAAGGAACTGGAGGCCAGCCTGCGCGCCTCGCCCGCGCCGGCCATCGGCGCCACTGCCGATCCGCGCATCCCCAAGCTTGGCGCCACGCTGTGGGGCATTGCCGCCCGGCGCCTGCGCGAGGAAATCAGCCGTGCCGAGAGCGAGCCGGCTTATCGCGCCGAGCTGACGGCCAAACTCGGCGGCGAAACCGCGTTTCTCGACCTCGTCGACATGATGGGGATGCTGGAAATCGCCGGCCCGCTGGAGGAACTGCGCGAGGAACTGTCGCCCAAGCCGGTCGGCAAGCTGCTGGACGAGCAGGTGGAGGCGATCAAGGAGCATTATGCCGCGCTGGCGGCCAGCGGCGCCGGTCTGCCCGGCTACATGATCGCCTTCACGCTGGCCCGCATGAGCAACCCGTTCCAGGCGCTGCCGATCTTCGACGGCCTGGGCGATGCCCCCACCGGCGTCGAGGGGCTGAAGCCCGGCAAATACGCCCGCCGCATGATCGCGGGTGACAGCAAGCGCTTCTTCAAGTCCATCGGCCGCGCCGATGCCGGCGCCATGGAAGCCGGCAACATCGCCGGCATGGTGGATGATTTCGTCAGCATGATCGGCCGTCTGAAGGCCGACGGCATGGCCGAGGGGCCGCAGCCCGAGATGGAGGCCGCCGGCGCCAAGCTGCGCGACATGGTAAAGGTTGGTGTGCTGGACGGCGCCGACGGCGCCATCCTCACCGCGCTGGAGACCCCGGGCGCGATCGAGCCGGGGCAGGAGGCCGCCATCAAGCAGGCGATCTTCGATGCCAAGGTGGCGGCGGAAAGCCGCGTCTATGCCATCCAGAAGGTGGCAAGGGTCGCTGGCGAGATCGGCGCCGACAAGGATGTCGGCAATACGCTGAAAACCCTGAGTTCGCAGATCGAGCAGGGCGGCAGCGCCCTGATCGCCGATATCAAGGCCGGCAAGCTGAACGGCTTGGGCAAGGATGCCGCCAAGCAGCAGCTATTCGGCGCCGTGCGCATGCTCGAACTGGTGAGCGGCCCCAATGCCGCCGCCCGGCTGATGAAGGATGGCCTGGCCGCCATCGAGAAGATGCCGGGCTAGGTCCTGGCCTTCTAGACCTTGGCCTTCGCCGCGCCTTTCGCCTCGTAAGCCACCGCCTCGGCGGCAAAACCGTCCAACTGATCCGCCGCCAGGCCTAGCATCAGGCCGTCGCTGCCCTCGCGTTCGATCGCGGCGCGGATGTTGAAGGCCTGGTGCACATAGCCGTGCTTGTCGCCGATGCGGTAGAGCAGGGTGCCGGCCTGCCGCGATACTGCCGGCCCCGTCGGCGCCGCGCGCATGCCCAGCAGCGGCAGGCGGCCGATCTCGATATCGTTCAGCTTCTCCGCCATCGCCGAGGCATGGGCCAGAAAGGCGGGCGTGTCCAGCGTCGGATCCTTCACCCCGCTCCGGGCATTGCCTGGCAGCTCGCGCCGAAAGGCGCCGGCCAGGATCTGGCCGGGCAGGGCCTTGGCGATGATCCGTGCCAGCGTGATCGTCACGTCGCCGACGATATATTCGAAGCCGCGCGGCTGGGTGCCCTCGACCTGGTGATAGGAAAAATGACTGCCGACCGAAAAGGCGGCGCGCAGCGTTGGCACCAGGCGGGCATCGCCCTTCTGCCGCGCCAGGGTATTGTCGGCCAGGATCAGCAGCAGGGCGAGCCAGCAGCGCAGGTCGGCCTCCGCGCCCTTGGCGCGATTCCAGACATAGAAGCCGTCGCCCACCGTGGAGCGCGCCAGTTCGGTGCGCAGGCCGGCGGTGTTCATGCGCTTCACCGCGCTGTTGATCGAGTATTCCAGCGATGAAAGCTGGGCCACCTGCTCCAACGGCGTGTGTTTCGAAAAACCGACGATATCGAACAGGATCACGGCGCGGCTGGCGGTTTCCATCACCGCGTAGCGCTTGACCAGGTTCTCGATCAGCAGCGGGTTGACCTCGCCCTTGGCGCCGCCCACGGAAAAAGGCAGGTCCATCTGCACCGGCCGGGCGCGCAGGGCCTTGCAGGTGTCGGCGAAGGTACGCGCGCCCATCATCCGCTTGCCGCGGATCAGGCGCGGCAGGCCGGCGGCGCGGCCCAGCACGTTGTAGGGTTCGGAAAAGCAGAAGCTGATGCGGCTGCCCTGATAGGTCCAGCCCGCGACGATGGTCTTTCCCAGACGCCAGGATGAATGCAGGACGAAATCGATTTCCCGCAGGCCCTGGCGCACCGCATCCGACTCGCTCATGGCGGCCGCCTCATTCCCCCCCCCGATGCGGTCGCTCAGCCGGCGCCGCGTTCGGTGGCGGCCATCTTACGGGTGCGGCATGCCGCGCGCCAGACCGATCAGCGTGCTGGTCGCCGCATCATGCGAATGCTGCGCACTGCCGCCCAGTTCCTCCAGAATCGGCTTGGCCAGTTGCTTGCCAAGCTCGACGCCCCACTGGTCGAAGGAATTCACGCCCCAGAGGATACCCTGCACGAAGATCTTGTGCTCGTAGAGGGCGACCAGCATGCCAAAGTGGTAAGGGTCGAGCCCGGTCAGAACGATGGTGGTGCTGGGCCGGTTGCCGGAAAACACCTTGTGCGGCGCAAGCCGGGCGATCTGCTCCTCGCTCAGGCCGGCCTCGCGCAGTTCGGTCTCGGCTTCCGCGCGGGTGCGGCCGCGCATCAGGGCCTCGCTCTGGGCGAAGGCATTGGCCAGCAGCATGTCGTGATGGCGGCCCAGCGGGTAGCGCGTCTTCAGCGGCACGATGAAATCGGCGGGCACCGGCTGCGGCCCCTGATGCAGAAGTTGATAGAAGGCATGCTGGCCGTTGGTGCCGGGCTCGCCGAACACGATCGGACCGGTGGCATAGCCGAGCGGCCGGCCCCAGCGGTCGACGCTCTTGCCGTTGCTCTCCATATCGGCCTGCTGCAGATAGGGCGCCAGCTTGCACAGGCTCTGGTCATAGGGCAGCACGGCCAGGCTGGTGAGGCCGAGGAAGTTGATGTTCCACACGCCAGCCAGCGCCATCAGCACCGGCAGGTTCTCGCGCAGGGGTGCGGTGGCGAAATGACGGTCCATGGCATGGGCGCCGGCCAGCAGGCTGCGGAAATTCTCCATGCCGATGCCCAGCGCGATGGGAAAACCGATCGCCGACCACAGCGAATAGCGGCCGCCGACCCAGTCCCAGAATTGCAGCACCTGGTTGGGCGGAATGCCGAACTTGCCGGGTACGGCGGTATTGGCCGAGATGCCCATGAAATGCCGGGGCCAGTCGATGATGCCGGGGCCGAGCCTGTCCTGCAGCCAGGTCCGTGCCGTTTCGGCATTGGCCATGGTTTCCTGGGTGGTGAAGGTTTTCGAGGCCACCACGAACAGCGTGGTCTCGGCTTCGCATTTCTCCAGCGTGCGGGCGATGTCGGTGCCGTCCACGTTGCTGACGAAATGAATGGCGATGTCGCTGGTGCGGTCGGCGTTCAGCGCTTCCTGCGCCATGCGCGGGCCGAGATCCGAGCCGCCGATGCCAAGGCAGACCACGTGACGGAACGGTTTTTCCGTTATGCCCCGCCAGGTGCCGTTGCGTATCGCGTCGATGATCTCGGCCATGCGATCCAGCTCGCGCTGCACCTGGGCGACGATGTCGATGCCGTCCACGGTCAGCGCCGCATCGGGCGGCAGGCGCAGCGCGGTATGCAGCACCGCGCGGTCCTCGGTGATATTGATGCGCTCGCCGCGCAGCATGCGGTCGCGCCAGGCTTCCACCTGCGCTTCGCGCGCCAGATCCAGCAGCAGTTCCAGCGTCTCGGCCTCGATGCGCTGGCGCGACAGGTCGAGCAGCAGATCGCCGCAGCGGAACGAGAACCTGGCAAACCGTTCCGGATCGGCGGCGAACAGGTCGCGCAGATGGCGGTTGCGGGTTGCCGTGGCATGCGCCGCAAGGGCGCGCCAGGCGGCGGTCTGGTCGATCGGCGGCGGTAGCGTCATCTCTCCTCCGTCGTCTGGCTGAAGCTTATGTTATCACATCCGCGCCGCTGCGGCCGCTGCTCCGGCGCAGGCCGGTGACGCGCTCGGCGAATTCCGCCAGCGGGGCGATGCGCGCCTGCACGTCGTCATGCTGACGCGCCGGATCGCGCTCGAACAATTCGAAATACAGCCTTACCGTGGCGCCTTCGGTGCCGGTGCCCGACAGGCGCGCGATCACGCGGGCGTCTTCGCCGCAGATCACGCGCAGGCCCTGGCGCCGGCTGACCGAATGGTCGATCGGATCGGTGTAGGCGAAATCGTCGGCTGCCGTGATCGTCATGTCGCCGATGCGGCTGCCGGGCAGGGATGGCAGGGCGTCGCGCAGGCGCTGCAGGGCCTCGGCGGCGATGGTGGAGTCGACGGCCTCGTAGTCGTGGCGGCTGTAGTAATGGCGGCCAAAGCGGCGCCAGTGGGCGGAGAGCAGCGAGGCGACGGTCTCGTCGGGCTTCGCAGCCAGAAGATTGAGCCAGAACAGCACGGCCCACAGGCCGTCCTTCTCGCGCACATGCGCCGACGAGGTGCCGTAGCTTTCCTCGCCGCACAGCGTGATGCGGCCGGCATCCAGCAGGTTGCCGAAGAACTTCCAGCCGGTCGGCGTCTCGAAGCAGGCCAGCCCCAGGCCGGCGGCCACCGCATCGGCAGCGCGGCTGGTCGGCATGGAGCGCGCCACGCCGGCGATGCCCTTGGCGTAACCGGGTACCAGGGATGCATTGGCAGCCAGCAGGGCCAGGCTGTCGCTGGGCGACACGGCAATGCCCTTGCCGAGGATCATATTGCGGTCGCCGTCGCCATCGGATGCGGCGGCGAAATCCAGTCGCTTCTCCAGCACGGTTTCGCGGAACAGTTCCTCCGCATGTGCGGGGTTGGGGTCGGGATGGCCGCCGCCGAAATCCTCCTTCGGTTCGGCATTGATCACCGCATCCTTCGGCGCGCCCAGCATCTCGACCAGCAGGCGCTTGGCATATGGCCCGGTCACCGCATGCATGGCATCGAAGCGGAAGCGGAAATCCGGCCGCCGGATCAGCGTGCGGATGGCGTCGAAATCGAACAGGGTTTCCAGCAGGGCCGCGTAATCGTCCACCGGATCGATCACCTCCACCGCCATGCCATTGATATGCTGCAGGCTGACATGGTCCAGGTCGAGATCCTGGTGGTCGAACACGCGATAGCGGTCAATCTGCGTGGTGCGCCGGTAGATCGCCTCGGTCACCCCCTCGGGCGCAGGGCCGCCATTGCCGATATTGTACTTGATGCCGAAATCGCCGTCGGGCCCGCCGGGGTTATGGCTGGCCGACAGGACCAGGCCGCCCTGGGCGCCGTGGCGGCGGATCACCGCGCTGGCCGCCGGGGTGGAGAGGATGCCGGCGCGGCCGACCAGGGCGCGGGCGATGCCGTTGGCGGCAGCCATGCGCAGGATCACCTGAATGGCCTGGCGGTTGAAGAAGCGGCCGTCGCCGCCCAGCACCAGCGTGCCGCCGCGCAGCTCGGCCTGCGTGTCGAACACCGACTGCACGAAGGCTTCCAGATAGCCCGGCTGCCGGAACACATTCACCTTCTTGCGCAGCCCCGACGTGCCGGGTTTCTGACCCTCGAAGGGCGTGATGGCGACCTCGCGCGCACTCATCGGCAAAAACTCGCTTGTCTCAGCGCGGCAGGCGACTGACCAGGTCGTAGCGCGCGCCGGTCTTGGCCATCAGGATCACGGTATGCAGGCGGGCGAAACCCTTTTCGATGATCACGCCGCGGCACAGCGGACCGGAATTGATGCCCGATGCCACGAAGATGGCATCGTCGCTTTTCACCAGCTCGCTGCCGCTCATCCATTTGCCGCTGTCGAGGCCGAAAGCTTTCACCTTGGCGGCCTCCTCCTCGCCCTGGGGATCGACGCGGCCGAAGAACTCACCGCCCAGCGCCTTGGTGAAGATCGCGGTGATGATGCCTTCGGGCGAACCGCCGGTGCCGAACAGGGCGTCGACGTTGTGGCCTTTCTGCAGCGCCATGAAGGCGCCGGCCACGTCGCCGTTTTCCTGCAGCATGGTGCGGGCGCCGGCATCGTGGATGTCCTTGATCATCGCGTGATGCCGCTTGCGGTTCAGCACGAAAATGCGCAGTTCGGAAACCGGCTTGTTCAGAGCGGCCGACAGGGCTTCCAGCTTCTTCTTCACCGGCCAGGTCGGATCGATCTTGCCCTTGGCGGCAGCCGGCACCACCAGCTTGTCCATGTAGAAGCTTGGGCCCAGGTCGAACATGGCGCCGCGCGGCGCGAGCGCAAATACGGCCATCGAATTGTCGACGCCATTGGCCATGTTGGTCGTGCCCTCGATGGGATCGACGGCGATCTCGATCTCGGGCTCACCACTACCAATGCGTTCGCCGCGATACAGCAGCGGAGCGTGATCCTTCTCGCCCTCGCCGATCATCACCACGGCGTTGATGTTGATCTGCCCCAGCGCCTTGCGCATGGCATCCACGGCGGCGCCGTCGCCTTCCTCCTTCTTGCTGCGGCCGACCCACTCATAGGCGGCCAGCGCGGCGGCCTCGGTTACCAGGCGGAGAGCGAACGGAAAATCGGCGCGGTCGAAGGGACCGGGACGGGTGGACATGGGTGGAAACTCCGAGGCAGAGATAGGCGGCAGACAGGGCCGGTTCGTCCAGCCAGTTTATTCCTTGGAAATACGGCAAAAACCGGGCGAGGCCAAGGCGGAGCGGGTGTTTTTCGCTCTGAATCGGCCGCTTATTGGTCGAAGCGCCGGCGCCAGAATTCCTGGCTCTGTCGTTCGCCCACGTCGCAGCCCTTCGGGTATCGGTAGCCCGACTGGACCTTCTGCGTCATGACCGGCGCAGGATTGGTTCTCGGGGTCGGCTTCTGGGCGATCTCCAGGATCAGCTTGCGCCGGACCGCCTCGCCGAACGTGTCGAAGCTTTCCGCCACCACCACGAAGGAACCGGGGCCGCCGATCACGCAGCCCTCGTAATAGCGGTCCAGGTCCTCCAGCACGGGAAAGCCCCAGGTATTCTGCTTCCCGTTCATGATCGGCAGGCCGTTGATTACGATGCCGGCGGCAAGCGCGCGGTCGCGCGCCAGGTCCACCGGCCCGCCATCGTTGTTCGGCCCGTCGCCCGAGATGTCCAGCACCTGCCGCATGCCCTTGTAGGGGCCGCTGCCGAAGCGCGGAATGGCATGGAGGATGGCGCCGGTGATGCTGGTGCGCCGTGCAGTGCGGATCGGATGGTCCAGCAGCCGCCGCGCCACCGCCTCGGCGCTGGCCTGGTCGGAAACCAGCGTCCAGTCGAGGATGTCGCCCTGGGTGGTGCTGTCGGCCCATTCGAAGTAGGCCAGCGCGATCTTGCCGTGGATGCCGCCGCGGATCGCCTTCACGACGCTCGGATGCATGATCGCCCTGGCATAGCCGTCGCGCTGCAGCCGCGCCTCGTCGGGGTCGATGCTGCCCGAGATGTCGACGGCCAGAAGCAATTCCAGATCGACCGGGATCTTGTCCGCTGCACCGGCATTCGACGCCGTCACCGCCGGACCCAAACCCGCAAGCCACGCCAGCACCAGAAGGACCGGGAGCCTGAACTGCATGGGGCGAGGCTAGTACGGCTGCGACATCGCGTCCATCGCAGACTGCGGACCGGTCGGCGTCCGGGGCTGGACAAGCCGG
The DNA here is from genome assembly GCF_046297895.1 of Ferrovibrio sp. GTDB lineage: Bacteria > Pseudomonadota > Alphaproteobacteria > Ferrovibrionales > Ferrovibrionaceae > Ferrovibrio. Next base: position 55,841 of record NZ_JBKBHC010000011.1, read on the forward strand.
CCGCACCTGCCGATGTTACGGCCATGAACAGCGTTACCCGCCTCTATGATGTAGCCGTGGTCGGCGGCGGCCTGGCCGGCCTGACCCAGGCTATCGCCTTGGCGCGGCACGGTCTTTCGGTGGCTGTGATCGACCGCGAAGACCCGGCGCGGGCGCTCGGCGCCGGTTTCGACGGCCGGGTCTCGGCCATCGCGCTGGCATCCCAGCGGATGCTGGAGGCGATCGGCCTGTGGGCGCATGTTTCCGAGTCCCAGCCGATGTGGGACATCCGCGTCTCCGATGGCGACTCGCTGCTCTTCGTGCATTACGACCATCGAGAACTGGGCGACCGGCCGTTTGGCTACTTGGTCGAGAACCGCGTGATGCGGCACGCCCAGCAGGGCGCCATTGCCGAGTTGCCCGACCTGCACCTGATGGCGCCGATGACGGCGACGCAGATCGAATACGGTGCGGCCGGTTCCGGCGCGCCGGCCCGGCTCGCTCTGGCCGATGGCCGACTGATCGAGGCGCGGCTGGTGATCGGCGCCGATGGTCGGCCGTCGGCGATCCGGCAGCAGGCCGGCATCCGCACGCTGAACTGGTCGTACGAGCAGACCGGCATCGTCTGCACCGTGGGGCACGAACTGGCGCATGGCGGCGTGGCGCAGGAGCGGTTCCTGCCGGCCGGGCCGTTTGCCATCCTGCCGATGACCGATGCGGCCGACGGCACGCATCGCTCCTCGCTGGTCTGGACCGAGCCGACGCAGCGCGCCGCCGCCATCATGGCGCTGAACGACGAGGATTTCGCCGCCGAGATGCGCCAGCGCTTCGGCGACGGCTATGGCGATACGCGCGTCCTCGGGCCCCGCTGGTCCTATCCGCTCACCTTCCTGCTGGCCCAGCGCTATACCGATCACCGCCTGGCCCTGATCGGCGACGCGGCGCACGGCATCCATCCCATTGCAGGCCAGGGCCTCAATCTCGGGTTGCGCGACATCGCCGCGCTGACCGAGGCGCTGGTGGAGGCGAAACGGCTTGGCCTCGATATCGGCCGGATTGACGTGCTGGAACGCTACGAGCGCTGGCGCCGTGTGGATAACGTGGTGCTGTCGGCCGTCACCGATGGCCTGACCCGGCTGTTCTCCAACGACATCGCGCCGATCCGCATGGCCCGCGATCTGGGACTCGGACTGGTCGAACGCATTCCGCCGCTGAAGAAATTCTTCATGCGGCATGCCATGGGCGATGTCGGGCGTCTGCCGCGCCTGCTGCGCGGCGAAAAACTGGGCTGATGGCAAAAAAACGCAATAATCCATTACGGTTTTCGGGCGCTGGATCGTCTCTAGAAGGGGAGACCTGTCCTCTGTCATCCGGAGCCGTGCATGAGCGTGAAAACCTTCAAGATCTGGTACCTGACCCATAAATGGACCAGCCTGATCTGCACGGCTTTCATGCTGCTTCTCTGCATCACCGGCCTGCCGCTGATCTTCCATCACGAGATCGAACATCTGCTGGGCGATGCCATCGAGGCGCCGGCCATGCCGGCCGGCACGCCGCTCACCTCGCTGGATCGCGTCATCGTGGCTGCGCAGCAGGCCCTGCCCGACGAGAAACCCCTGTTTGTCTCATGGGATCCGGACGAGCCGGAACTGGTCTTTGTCACCGCCGCCAAAACGCCGACCGAGGCCCAGGATTTCCGTTTCCTCGCCCTGGATGCGCGCACCGCCCAGATCCTGAAAACCGATTCCTCCGACCAGCTCGATTTCATGCGAGTGATGTTCCGCCTGCATGTCGACCTGTTCGCTGGCCTGCCGGGCATGCTGTTCCTGGGTTTCATGGGCCTGCTGTTTGTGGTTGCGATCATCACCGGCGTTGCCGTCTATGGTCCACTTATGCGCAAGCTGGATTTCGGCACCGTGCGCAAGCAGCGCTCGACCCGCATCAAATGGCTCGACCTGCACAACATGCTGGGCATTGTCACGCTGGTCTGGGCGCTGGTGGTGGGCGGTACCGGCGTGATCAACACCTGGGCCGACCTGATCTTCAAATACTGGCAGCATGACCAGCTCGCCCAGATGGTGGCGCCTTATGCCGGACAGCCGGTGCCGCAAACCCTGGGCTCGCTGCAGGCCGCCGTCGAAACCGCGCACCGCGCCGTGCCGGGTTCCACGCCGCGCTTCGTCGCTTTCCCCGGCACCAATTTCTCCAGTCCGCATCATTACGCGGTGTTCATGCGCGGCGACACGCCGCTGACCAGCCGCCTGCTGCAGCCCGTGCTGGTCGATGTCGTCACCGCCGAACTCACCGACACGCGCAAGCTGCCCTGGTATGCCGCCACGCTGCTGGTGTCGCAGCCGCTGCATTTCGGCGATTACGGCGGGCTGCCCCTGCAGGTGATCTGGGCCCTGCTGGATATCGTCACCATCGTGGTGCTCGGCAGCGGGCTGTATCTGTGGCTGGCCCGCCGGCGCAACAATCCGGTGGAACAGCGCATCGCCGAATTGGAACGCGAGGCCGCGATCACGCCCGTGCTCGCCACCCGGAGTGCCGCGGAATGAAATCACCTTTCCTGCGTCTGTGGGGCATGCCGATCCTGCTCGGCATTCTCAGCGGTGTCGGCCTCGTCGCCGCTCTGGTCGCCGATGGCTGGGGCGATACGCTGTCGTGGTTGACGCTGGGCCTGCTGGTCGTGCTAATGGCCTGGTATTGGTTCAGGCCGGTGCGGCGTTAAGAGCGGCGCGGCTCACGGCTCAGGCCCCGTTCCTCCAGCCGCTTCAGGTAATCGGCCCACAGCGCGTCCTGGTCGTGGCCGCGGTCGTAGAACCATTCCCAGCTATAGAGGCCGGTATCGTGCAGGTCGTCGAATTTCAGGCGCACGGCATAGGTGCCGACCGGCTCGATGCCGATGATGCCGACATGGCGGCGGCCGGGCACCAGGGTCTTCTGGCCGGCGCCATGGCCCTGCACCTCGGCCGAGGGGCTTTCGATGCGCAGGAATTCCGCCGTGAAGGAAAACGCCTTGCCGTCGGCAAACGCCACCTCCAGCCGCTTCTCGGCCGAGATGTAGCGCAGGTCGGTGCAGGCCGGCCGGCCGGCCTGTTGGTAGGGCGAGTTGGGATTCATTGCCGGCTGGGGATTACCGTACGTGAGCGGGGCGGTCGTCGAGCTGGCGCGCCTCGTCCACCAGCATGATCGGGATGCCGTCGCGGATCGGGAAGGCCAGGCCGGCCTTGTCGCTCACCAGCTCGTTGCGGGCGCGGTCGTAGGTCAGCGGACCCTTGGTAACCGGGCAGACCAGCAGTTCGAGCAGTTTGGGGTCGACCGGCGCGGCAGCCTTTGCATCGCTCATCATCGTCTCCTTCGGTTCGACGGTTCAGTTCAGGAGGGGGCCGCGGCGTGGGCCGGCAGCCTCCAGCAGGGCCATTTCCAGCAGGGTGGTCAGCATGGCGGCGCGGGCGGGAAAATCCGCCGCCTCCAGCAGGGCCTGCTTCTCGCCCGGCGTGAACGGGCAGATCATGGCCAGCGAATGCACCAGCAGGTCGTCGGGCGCGGCGTTGATCGAGTCCCAGTCGGCCGGCAGGTTGTGCCGCTCGCAATAGCCGCGCAGCGCGTTCAGCAGGCGCGGGCGGTCGAACTGGCCGGGCGGCACGTCGGCGAGGTCGTCGGCATAGGCGTCGTAATCCGCTTCCACCTGGCGATACAGGGTACCGGCATCCTCCAGCTCGCGCGCGATGGCGAAGCGGCACAGGCCGCGCAGGGTGATCAGGATGCGGCCATCGTCGGTCTCGGCCGCCGAGACGATCTGCCCCACGCAGCCGATGCGATAGACATCCTGGCGCTTGTGGCGCGTTTCGGGTTCGGTCGGCTGGATCATGCCAATCAGCTTCGTGCCGCGAATGGCGTCGCGCGTCATCGACAGATAGCGCGGCTCGAAGATGTTGAGCGGCAGCAGGCCGCGCGGCAGCAGCAGGACGCCGGTGAGCGGAAAGATCGGAATGACGCCGCCGAGTTCGGCAACGGAGCCGGGCAGGGATTCGGCGTCGTCGCTCATGCGAACAGGATGGACGACAGCCGCCGGCGCGCATCCACCGTGATCGGGTCCATCGGACCCAACGCTTCGAACATCTTCACGAGCTGCTTGCGTGCGGCCTCGTCGTTCCATTTGCGGTCGCGCTTGACGATGTCGAGCAGCTGGTCGACGGCTTCCTGCGCGCGGTTGGCGCCGTGCAGGGCCAGCGCGTAGTCGAAGCGGGCCTGATGGTCGTTCGGATTGGCGGCGACGGCGGCTTCCAGCGGCTTGAGCTGGTGCGCGGCCTGCGAGCCTTCCTCGTGCAGCTGGATCGCCGAGCGGGCGGCATGCACTTCGGCATGTTCCTTCTGCGCCTCCGGCACCTGGGCCAGCACTTCCTTGGCTTCCTCGATCTCGCCCATCCCCACCAGGGCGCGGGCCAGGCCGCCAAGGGCCGCCGGATTCTCGGGCTCGGTGCCCAAGGCGGTCGAGAAGGCCTGGGCGGCCTCCGGGTAATCCTGCGCCGCCAGCGCGGCCTTGCCGGCCTCGATGGCTTGGGTCGCGGTGTCGCCTTCCAGCGCGCCGCCGGCCAGGCCCTCGACGAATTTCTTGAGCTGGCTTTCCGGTAGGGCGCCGACGAAGCCGTCCACCGGCTGGCCCTTGGAGAAGGCATAGACGGCGGGGATCGACTGGATGCGCAGCTGCTGGGCCAGGGGCTGGTTCTTCGGATCGTCGACGTTGATCTTCACCAGGCGCAGCTTGCCGTTGGCGGCCTTCACCGTCTTTTCCAGCAGGGGCCCCAGCGTCTTGCAGGGGCCGCACCACGGCGCCCAGAAATCCACCAGCACGGGCACGCTCATCGAGGCCTGCACCACGTCCTGCATGAAGGTGGTGATGTCGGCATCCTTGATAAGCTCGGAAGCGGCGGGGCCGGATGCGGGTTTGGGTGAAAGGTCCATGGCGGCGGTCATCGCGATCTGAAAGGGGTTGAATGGTTCAGAGATAATGGCGCGGCGGGCAAAAGCCAACGGCCCGCCGCCGCAAATGCCGACAGGCATGGCGAAAATATAGGCAGGCCCGGGCTGCCTTCAAGCGCGGGAATCGGCCATTCGTCATGGTATGGCTCTTGCTTCGTGGCCAGGGCGCATGACTCCGGACCGGATCGACATCGCCTGGATGCTGGTCGCGACTTGTATGATCTTCGTCATGCAGGCCGGCTTCTGCTGCTTGGAAAGCGGCTATGTGCGGGCCAAGAACAGCATCAACGTGGCGTTGAAGAACCTGGCCGACTTCTGCATCGCAGCCTTGCTGTTCTGGGCTTTCGGCTTCGCACTCGCCTTCGGCAGCGGCCAGAGCGGCCTGTTCGGCCTGACGCACTGGTTCTTCGACGGCCGCGGCGCCGGCGGCGACGGCCTCTTCGCGGGCAGCTTCTTCCTGTTCCAGCTCATGTTCTGCGGCACGGCGGCCACCATCGTTTCGGGCGCCATCGCCGAGCGCGTCGGTTTCGGCAGCTATATCGGCATCACCGTGATCATCTCGGGCCTGATCTACCCGGTTTATGCCCATTGGGCCTGGAATACCGGCCAGTTCGGCGGCGCGCCGGGCTGGCTGGCCGCTTTGGGCTTCATCGATTTCGCCGGGTCCAGCGTGGTGCATTCCATCGGCGGCTGGGTCTCGCTGGCCGCGGTGCTGATCGTGGGGCCGCGCGCCGGGCGTTTCCTGCCCGGCCTGCCCAGCATCCGCGGCCACGATCTGGTCATCTCCACCCTGGGCACCATGCTGCTGTGGTTCGGCTGGTTCGGCTTCAACGGCGGCAGCACGCTCAGCCTCAACGACGCGGTGCCCGGCATCCTGATCAACACCACATTGGGCGGCTGCGCCGGCGGCGTGGCCGGCCTGCTGGCCTCGCAGGTGGTCTACAACCGCATCCGCGTGGAGGATTTCCTCAACGGCACGCTGGCCGGCCTGGTCGCCATCACCGCCAACTGCCACAACGTCTCGGGCCTGAGTGCGGTGCTGATCGGCGCCATCGGCGGCCTGGTGGCGATGGCGGCGGCCGAGGCCATGGAGCGGCTGAAGCTCGACGATGCCGTGGGCGCCGTGCCGGTGCATCTGGCCGCCGGGATCTGGGGCACGCTGGCCGTCGCCCTGTTCGGCGATCCGGCCGGCTGGCCCGTGACGGCAGACGGGGGACAGAACGACCGCCTGACCCAGTTCGGCATCCAGGCGCTCGGCTGCCTGGCAGGCGGCCTCTATGCCTTCGGCACCGCCTATCTGCTGCTGCGCGCCATCGACCGGGTCTTTCCGCTGCGCGTTTCGTCCGATGCCGAGATGGTGGGCCTCAACCAGGCCGAACACGGCGCCGGCTCGGCCATGCTCGATCTGGTCAACGACATGGAACGCCATCGTCGCGAGGGCCGCTTCGACCAGCCGGTGCGTGTTGCCATCGGCTCCGAGGTCGAGCCCATCGCGCTGCAGTACAACCGCGTGATCGCCCGCGTCACCCGCGATGCCGAGATGCTGCGCCGCGCCATCGACGACCTCAAGCGCGCCAAGACCGCCGCCGAAGCCGCCAGCAACGCCAAGACCGCCTTCCTGGGCAACATGAGTCACGAACTGCGCACGCCGCTGAATGCCGTGATCGGCTTTTCCGAGATTCTGACCGGCGAGTTGTTCGGCCCGCTGGGCGACCAGCGCTATCGCGACTACGCCGCCGATATCCTCGCCAGCGGCCGCCACCTGCTCAGCCTGGTCAACGACCTGCTCGACCATACCCGCATCGAGGCCGGCCAGGTGGTGCTGCACGATGCCGAGCTGGACGTGACCGAACATTGCGAAGCGGCCCTGCGCATGATGCGCGAGCGCGCCGCCGCCGCCGATCTGCGGCTGATCTCCGATTACGGTGACGGCCTGCCCGACCTGCTGGCCGACGAGCGCGCCCTGCGCCAGATGCTGCTCAACCTGCTGGGTAACGCGGTGAAATTCACCCCGCCCGGCGGGCTGGTGTCCCTGAGCGTGCGGCAGGAGCAGGATGGCCGGCTGGCGATCGCCGTTGCCGATACCGGCATCGGCATGAAGCGCGAGGATGTGCCGCGCGCCCTGGAGCCCTTCGTGCAGCTCCACGACCACCTGAACAAATCCTATGCCGGCACCGGACTGGGCCTGCCGATGGTGCAGGCGCTGATCCGCCTGCATGGCGGCACGCTCACTATCGACAGCCGCGAGGGCGACGGCACGATTGTCACGCTGCGCTTCCCGCGCCGCCGGGTGGTACAGGTGGGCGTGGCGGCGGACTAGACGCTGCGCCCGCGCAGCGCCGCCGCGATTCCCACCAGCAGGAAGAAGCCCAGCGCGATGCCCTGCGCCACGGCAAAGGGCGTTTCCGATAGAGTGGGCGCCAGCTCGTTCAGCAGGCCCACCTTCAGGAAGGCCTGCGCGATCAGCACGAAGACCAGGAAATACAAAACCGCCACGGCATTGATGGCATAGACGCGGCGCCAGATGCCGGCCAGGCGGAAGCGATAGCGCGCCGCGCCCGCCGCCGCCACGGCGATCAGCGACAGCACGCCCACCACATGCGAGGGCATCACCTGGGCAGCGGGAAAGCCGAAGCCGGTCAGATCGGTCAGCAGTGCGCTGGCCAGGAACAAGGCGGTCCAGGCCGGCTGGCGCTCGCGCCCGAACAGGCCGGCCACCACGACGATACCGGCCACGATGGCGATCAGGCTCAGTGCGGTGTGGAAGGCGATATAGGCCGGCAGGTCGAGGAACATGCGCCCTGTGTAGCCCGGCACGACGCACGCGTCATCAGCAGATTTGGCGTCACTGAATCCCGGCGTCTAACCGATCCGCATGGTCATGGCGTGCCGCATGCTCTGCGCATCGGGCGGCACATCCTCGACCGGCGGCAGGCCAAGATCGGCATGCAGGCCTGCGGGCGCGGCGGTATCGCCGGCATCGAAACCCGGTGCGGAGTCCGGCCGGCGCGGCGCGGCCGGGACGAACAACAGTCGAACCGGAAACAGGCGGGCCAGAAAGGCGAAGGCCGGAAAAGAGAAAGGGCGCGTCAGGTCCATGGAATGATCCGGAAAAGCTGCCCGCAGACTGCACCCGGTGGATTTTTGTGAAAATAAGCTTAATTATTGATATATTATCTCGATTATTGGGATAATTGACGCCAAGGGCTCATGTCCGAGATTGAGGATTACCGGGCCTTCGTGGCCATCGTGGAACGCGGCAGCCTCACCGCCGCCGCCGCCCAGCTCGGCCGTTCGCTGCAGGCGGTCAGCCGCTCGCTGCAGATGCTGGAAGAGCAGTTGGGCGTCGAGCTGGTGGCGCGCACCACCCGGCGCTGTCGTCCCACCCAGGCGGGCGAGGATTTCCATCGCCGCCTGAAAGGCATCCTCGCCGATCTCGACTCCGCCCGCGCGGCCGTGGCCGAGGAAGGCGCGTTGATTTCCGGCCGCATCCGCGTGGCGGCCTCCTCGCGTTTCGGCGTGGCCTATCTGCTGCCCATTCTGGCCGCCTTCATGGAACGTCATCCGGGCGTCGAGATCGATCTGTCGCTGGACGATCGCTACGTCGATCTGCTGGCCGAGAATTTTGATCTCTCGGTGCAGTTCGGGCAGCTCTCCGATTCATCGCTGAAGGCGAAACGCCTGGGCCTGATCCGCCGCGTGGTGTTTGCATCGCCGCGCTATCTCGCCGCGCGCGGCCGGCCATCCGTGCCGGCCGATCTGAAATCGCATGATTGCGTGGCGCGATTGACGCATCACAGCACCGATACCTGGCGTTTCGGCGAGGGCGCGAACGAGACCGAGATTCCGGTGAAGGGCCGCTTCCGCTCGGATTCCGCGCCGGCGCGCATCGCCGCCGTGGTGGAAGGCTTAGGGATCGGCCTCGCGCCGCTCTACCAGATCCGCCCGCTGCTCGATGCTGGCCAGGTGGAAGTACTGCTGCCCGGCCATGAACCAACGCTCACGCCCGTGCATCTGGTCTGGCTGCCCGGCACGATGCCTTTGCGCCTGCGCCGCCTGATCGATTTCATCGCCACGCGCCTGTCGCTGGCGGGGGTGTGATCAGGTCAGGCCAATCACAATCTTCCCAAAGGCCGCGCCCTTGCCCATATGGCGATAGGCGTCGCGCACGCCGGTTTCCGAAAATTCGAAATGGCTGTCGATCACCGGCTTGGTCTTGGCCACGGCCATGGCGCGCAGCATGGCATCCAGGCCCTCCTTGCTGCCCACGGTCACGCCCTGCAACCGGATCTGCTGCATCACCACCAGCGGAATATGCAGGTCGTTGCTGGGGCCTGACAGCACGCCGATCATGCTGATCGTGCCGCCCGGCCGGATGGCGCGGATCGACTGCATCAGCGTGCCGGCGCCGCCCAGTTCCACGATATGGTCGAGGCCAGCGCCGCCGGTCATGGCGCGCGCCGCCTTGCCCCATTCGGGATTGGCCTTGTAGTTGATGCCGTGATCGGCGCCGAGCGTCTTCGCCCGCGCCAGCTTGGCGTCGCTGGAAGACGTGACGATCACCTCCGCGCCGGCCAGCTTGGCAAATTGCAGGGCGAACAGCGCCACGCCGCCGGTGCCCTGGATCAGCACGCGTTCGCCCGGCTGCACGCGGCCCATTGTGACGATGGCGCTCCAGGCGGTGAGCGCGGCGCAGGGCAGGGCGGCGGCCTCGGCGTAGCTCAAATGATCGGGGATTTTCGCCAGCGCGCTGGCGGGGAAGATGCGCTGCTCGCACAGCCAGCCGTCCAGCGGCCCGCCCATCGAGATACTGAATTTCTCCACGCTGGGTTCGCCGGCCAGCCAGGCCGGGAAGAAATGCCCCAGCACGCGGTCGCCGGCTTTGAATTGTGTGACGCCGGGGCCGACCGCCACCACCTCGCCGGCGCCGTCGGAAACCGGGATCAGCGGCAGCTTCTGGCGCGGATTGTAGGTGCCCTGCGCCATCAGCCAGTCGCGGAAATTCAGCGAACAGGCCTTCACGGCCACCAGCACGTCGCCCGGATTCAGGTCCGTGCCCGGCTCGGGCCAGGGGCGTTCCGCCATGCTAAGCTGGTCGACGCTGAATCCGCGCAGTTCGATGACGCGCATGAATGCCTCCCGTTTATCTCTGCCGCGATTGTGCGGCAGGCATTCCGCTCCGTCCAGTCCGTGTTAGGATAAGAAGGCTATCGCAGGAGGTCGTGCCCCATGCCGACGCTTTCGGTCAACGGACTGGCCATGGATGTGCAGGCGGAAGACGACATGCCGCTGCTCTGGGTTCTGCGCGACGTGCTGAACCTCACCGGCACCAAATACGGCTGCGGCATTGCCGCCTGCGGCGCCTGCACCGTGCTGATCGACGGCCAGCCGGTGCGCTCATGCTCCTATCCGCTCTCAGGCGTTGGCGAGGGCAGGATCGTCACCATCGAGGGACTGTCGCCCGATACCACGCATGTCGTGCAGCGGGCCTGGGCCGAACTCGATGTGCCGCAATGCGGCTATTGCCAGTCGGGGCAGATCCTGGCGGCCGTGGCCCTGCTGAACGAGACGCCGGAACCCACCGATGCCGATATCGATGCGGCGATGACCAATATCTGCCGCTGCGGTACCTATCCCGCCATCCGCGCCGCCATTCACCGGGCCGCGGAACTGGCCAAAGGCTAATCGCAACCGCCACGTGCGACTGCGTGGATGCCCGGGTCAAGCCCGGGCATGACGGGTGGTTTGCATGATTTTATAAATCGTCATGGCCGGGCTTGACCCGGGCATCCACGATTTTCTTTTTTCCTGCCGGCCATGACAAAAAATAGTTGAGCCTTACGCCCCGAACCGCACCTCGCAGCGGCCCAGGCCCTCCGCCAGGATCTCCACATGGTCGCCGGGCTTGGCCGGCAGCATGGCAAAGAAGGTGCCGGTCATGATCACGTCGCCGGCTTCCAGCGGCATTTCTTCCGTGCCCAGCCTGCCCGCCAGCCAGGCGAGCGCATGCAGCGGATTGCCATAGACCATGTCGCCCTTGCCTTGCGCCGCCTGCGTGCCGTTCACGCTCATGCTCATGCTTAAGCGCCGCAGGTCGAGGCCATCCAGCCGCCGCGCCGGGCTGCCCAGCACGAAGGCGCCGCCGCCGGCATTGTCGGCCAGCAGGTCGAAGGGCTTGGTATCCAGATTGGCAATGCGGCAGCCCACCACCTCGATGGCCGGCACGGCATAGCCCACCGCGCGCAGCACATCCGCCAGCGTGGGCTTTTCCATGGTCAGGTCGCGCTCCAGCACGATCGCCACTTCGCCTTCCAGCCGCGGCTGCATGATCTTGCCCGCCGGAATCTCGTCGCCGTCGCCCAGCAGCATGTCGGCATAAAGCGTACCCCAGGCCGGTTCGCTGAGGCCCATGGCCTTTTGGGCGGCACGCGCGCTCAGGGCCACCTTGCGGCCGACGATGCGGCGGCCGTTTTTCAGCCAATGCTCGCGGTTTAGGCCCTGGATGGCATAGGCGGCGGCGAGGTCGGGGTTGGCAAACAACTCGCGCACGGGGGCGCAGGGCTTGCCGGTTTCCTCGGCGACGCGCAGGCGGATGGCGGCGGCTTCGATCTCAGGGATGCTGCTCATCTCAGGCCACTCCGGCGACGCTGTTGGTTTCGGCGGCGCTCACATTGACGGATTCGCCGGCCGTCACGATCTCGCCCCAGGTGGTGGCATCCACCGGAATGCCCTCGGCCAGGCGTCTGGCGCGGGCGCGGCGCTCCGGCTCGCCGGCCACCAGCACGCCGTCACTATTTGGGGCTTTCGGCGAGGCCTTCACAAAATCGGTGAAGGCCGCCACCTCGCGGCGCCAGGTCTCGGCGCCGCCGAGTTTCGCGGGGTCGATGATCACCGAGAACATGTTGTTGGTGATGGTGCCGGTGGCCCAGCTGCCCTCATGCATGGTCACACCGCCGGTCATGGCGCCGGCCAGCAGTTCGGCGATCACCGCCAGGCCATAGCCCTTGTGTTCGCCGAAAGCGAGGATCGCCCCGATCGGCGGGTTGAACATCGTCTTCGGATCGGTGGTGGGATTGCCCTTTGCATCGATCAGCGTGCCGGGCGCCACCTGTTCGCCCTTGTTCATCGCCACGCGCACCTTGCCCATGGCGATCTTCGAGGTTGCCATGTCCAGCACGATGGGTTCGCCGCCGGGTTCGGTGGCCGGAATGGCGCAGCAATAGGGATTGGTGGCAAAGCGCGCATCGGCGCCGCCATAGGGCGCCACCAGCGGCGGCCGGCCGACGACGTTCACGTAATGCGTCGAGACCAGGCCGGCGGCGGCGCATTGTTCGCCCCAATGGCCGATGCGGCCGATATGGTGGCTGTTGCGCAGACTGACGATACAGGCGCCGAGGTCTTTGGCGCGCCGGATGCCCAGCTCCATCGCCTCGTGCCCGATCACCTGCCCGTAGCCCATGTTGCCGTCGAGATTGAGGATGGCGCCGGCATCCGACAGCACGCGCACCGAAGCATTCACGGTCAGCCGCTTTTCCACCACGGCGAGGATGTATTGCGGCAGCATGCCGACGCCGTGGCTGTCATGGCCCGACAGATTGGCCAGCACCAGGTTCTCGGCCACCAGGCTCGCCTCGCGCTCGTTGCTGCCGCCCGCCAGGCAGATATGGCGCACGGCGGCGCGCAGCCTGTCGGCGGGAATGGTGACGGTGGCGGCCATGGAGAATCCTCGGGTCGTTTATTGCTGGGGCGTTTTCTTGCTGGCTTCCGGTTTATCGGAAAGCTTGCGGGCGAACAACGGGGCGGGCAGACTGCGGCCCATGATGCACCGCACACTCCGTCTTCTGCTCGTCCTGCTGCCCGCAATGTTGGCCGCCTGCGCTTCCCCGCTGGAAGACACCGCCGAGCGCGCCCGCACCGCCCTGGTCGGGCTGGACGAGGCCGGGCTGAAACGCTGCCTGGGCGAACCGCTGGCGATCCATCGGGAAGGCGGCAGCGATCTGTGGCTTTATTTCCGCGAGACCAGCCGCTCGGCCACGGCGACCAGCGATACCGGCTACACGCCCACCGGCCGCGACAGCGTGTCCTACGACTACTACCGCTATTGCGAGGCCGCCTTCACGCTGCAGGGCGGCCGGGTGCGCGCGGTGGAGTTCACCGGCCGCACCTCGACGGGCCGCCAGACGCTGGAGCCCTGCGGCGCGCTGGTCGAACGCTGCATGAAGCCCTGACCGTCATGCCCGGACCAAGGCCGGGCATGACGGATTGGATCAGTGCGCCGCGTCCCAGTTGGCGCCGCGGCCGGCTTCCACCACCAGCGGCACATCCAGCGCGGCGGCTGCCTGCATCACGTCCTTGGCCACGCGGATCGCGTCGTCGACTTCCGACTCCGGCGCCTCGAACACCAGTTCGTCATGCACCTGCAGCAGCATGCGGGTCTTGAGCCCGGCGCGCGCCAGCGCCGCCGGCAGCTTCACCATGGCATGCTTGATGATGTCGGCGGCCGAGCCCTGGATCGGCGCGTTGATCGAGGCGCGTTCCAGGAAGGCGCGTTCGGCCGGGTTCTTGGTGTTGATGTTGGGGAAATGCACGCGCCGGCCGAACAGGGTTGAAACGTAACCCTGTTCCTTCACCTGTTTCTTGGTGCGGTCCATGTAGTCGCGGATGCCGGGATAACGCCTGAAATAGGCCTCGATGTAGCTCTGCGCCTCGCGCTGCGGGATGCCGAGCTGGGCGGCCAGGCCAAAGGCGCTCATGCCGTAGATGATGCCGAAATTGATCGCCTTGGCGGCGCGGCGCACCATCGGGTCCATGCCTTCCACCGGCGTGTTGAACACCTGGGATGCGGTCAGCGCGTGGATGTCGACGCCGTCGCGGAAGGCCTGCTTCAGCGCGGCGATATCGGCGATATGGGCCAGGATGCGCAGTTCGATCTGCGAATAATCGGCCGAGATCAGCACATGGCCGGCTTCTGCCACGAAGGCGCGGCGGATCTTGCGGCCTTCTTCGCTGCGGATCGGGATGTTCTGCAGGTTGGGATCATTGGAGGCGAAGCGCCCGGTATTGGTGGACGAGATCGAATAGGAGGTGTGCACGCGGCCGGTGCGCGGATTGATCGAGGCCACCAGCGCATCGGTATAGGTGGATTTCAGCTTCTGCAGCTGGCGCCAGTCCAGCACCACGCGCGGCAGCTCATGGCCCTGGGCGGCCAGTTCCTCCAGCACGTCGGCGCCGGTCGAGTAGGCCCCGGTCTTGCCCTTCTTGCCGCCGGGCAGCGACATCCTGTCGAACAGGATTTCGCCAAGCTGCTTGGGCGAGCCGATGTTGAAGCTTTCGCCGGCCAGTTCATGCGCCTGCTTCTCGAAGGCATCCATGCGGCTGGCGAAATCGGCCGACAGGCGGTTGAGTTCGGCGGGATCGACCCTGATGCCGGCCACTTCCATCGCCGCCACCACGGTGGGCAGGCCGCGCTCCACCGTTTCGTACAGCGTCACCTGTTTCTCGGCCAGCAGGCGCGGCTTCAGCACATGATAAAGCCGCAGCGTGATGTCGGCATCTTCCGCCGCATAATCGCGCGCCTTGTCCAGCGCCACTTCGGCGAAGGATATGCGGCTGCGCCCGGTGCCGGTCACTTCGTCGTAGGAGATCGGCTTGTGGCCCAGATGCAGTTCGGCCAGCTCGTCCATGCCATGGCCGTGTTTGCCGGCATCCAGCACATAGGAGATCAGCATGGTGTCGTCGTAGGACACGATCTCCAGGCCATAGCGATGCAGCACCGCCATGTCGTATTTGATGTTCTGGCCGATTTTCAGTACGGCCGGATCGGCCAGCAGGGGCTTCAGTGCGGCCAGCGCGTCATCCAGCGGAATCTGCTTCGGCGCGCCTTCGCCGCTCAGGTCCAGCCCGCCGCCGCCCGGCGGAATGTGTCCCACCGGCACATAGCAGGCCTCATGCGGCTGGATGCTGAGGCTGAAGCCCACCAGCTCGGCATGGGTGGGCGAGAGGTTGGTGGTCTCGGTATCGAAGGCGACGGTCCCAGCGGCCGAGGCGCGCTCGATCCATTGCCGCAGCGTGGCGATATCCTGCACCAGCGTGTAGGTCGCGGTCGTCTCGATGGTCGATGGCGGCGTTTCCGGCCCGCCTTCGCCTTCGAAGGCTACAGGCGCCGGCGCCTTGCGCGGGCCGTTGCCATCCATGTCTGCCGTGCCGCGCAGCTTCAGCCGGCTTTCGATGCGGCTGGTCAGGCTGCGGAATTCCATCTCGTCGAGGA
Organism: Ferrovibrio sp.; assembly: GCF_046297895.1. GTDB lineage: Bacteria > Pseudomonadota > Alphaproteobacteria > Ferrovibrionales > Ferrovibrionaceae > Ferrovibrio. The sequence continues at coordinate 71,073 of NZ_JBKBHC010000011.1, forward strand.
AGGCTTTGAGCTTCGGCCATTCCACTGGCCCGAGCTTGAGGTCATCAAGCCCCAGATCGAGCGGCACATCGTCTTTCAGGCGCACCAGTTCGCGCGAGATGCGCGCCTTGTCGGCATTGGTCAGCAGGGTTTCGCGCCGCTTGGGCTGCTTGATCTCGGCAGCCCTGGCCAGCAGGGTGTCGAGATCGCCGAAGGTGTTGATCAGTTCCGCCGCCGTCTTGATGCCGATGCCGGGCACGCCGGGCACGTTGTCGGTGCTGTCGCCGGCCAGGGACTGCACGTCCACCACCTTGTCGGGCGCGACGCCGAATTTCTCCATCACCTCGGCGGGGCCGATGCTGCGGTCCTTCATCGGATCGAGCATGCCGACGCCGTCCCTGACAAGCTGCATCAGGTCCTTGTCGGAGGAAACGACCACCACCTCCATGCCGGCCTCGCGCGCCAGTCTGGCATAGGTGGCGATCAGGTCGTCGGCCTCGAAGCCATCCTTCTCGATGGCGGCTAGGCCAAAGGCGCGGGTGGCGCGCCGGATCGGCTCGAATTGCGGGATCAGGTCTTCCGGCGTCTCGGCCCGGTTGGCCTTGTATTCGGGATAGATCTCGTTGCGGAAATTGGCCCGTGCCGCATCGAAGATCACCGCCATGTGGCTGACGGCCTCGTCATGCTCGGCCTTGTCGCGCAAGCTTGAGAGCATGTTGCAGAAGCCCGACACGGCGCCCACCGGCATGCCGTCGGACTTGCGCGTGAGCGGGGGGAGCGCGTGATAGGCCCGGAAGATATAGCCCGAGCCGTCGACCAGATAGAGGCGGTGTTTGGATGCCATGCCCTGAAACGCGGGCCCGGTCAGTGGCCGTGGGCGTGCGCGCCCTCTTTCAGCAGATAGAGCCGGCCGCAATAGGGGCAGTCGATCTGGTGTTTCTCGCCCATGTTCAGGTAGACGCGCGGATGGCCGAGTGCGCCGCCACCGCCGTCGCAGGCCACCACGGGGCTATCCACTTCGATGGTTTCAACAGGGGCTCGGGCCGGGGATTGCATCGCTACACTCCGCAGAAAAGGACGAAATCCGGTCATGGAAGGCAGGGGGCGGTTTGACCCGCTCGCTGCCCGGTGATACCTACCGCGATACCTACCCCAGCAGGCCCCGTTCCGCCAGTCTTTCAGGCCCATAAGGCTCCAGACCATGCCCGAATCCGCCGCCATTTCCGTCCGCGACCTGGTGAAGGTTTACGGCGCCGGCGGGCGCAGCGAAAAGCGCGCCCTGAACGGCATCGCGCTGGATATTCCGCGCGGCAGCTTCTTCGGCCTGCTCGGGCCGAACGGCGCCGGCAAGTCCACGCTGATCAACATCCTGGCCGGGCTGGTGAACAAGACCTCGGGGCATGCGGCGATCTGGGGCTACGACATCGACGCCGATCCGCGCCGGGCGCGGGCCGCCATCGGCGTGGTGCCGCAGGAACTCAATCTCGATCCCTTCTTCACGCCGCGCGAGGCGATGGAATTCCAGGCCGGCCTCTATGGCGTGCCGAAAGCCGAACGCCGCACCGATGCAATCCTCGCCGCCGTCGGCCTTTCCGACAAGGCCAATGCCTATGCCCGCACATTGTCGGGCGGCATGCGGCGGCGCCTGCTGGTGGCCAAGGCGCTGGTGCATAACCCGCCGGTGCTGGTGCTGGACGAACCCACCGCCGGCGTGGATATCGAACTGCGCCAGCAGCTCTGGGCTTATGTGCGCGAACTCAATCGCGCCGGCACCACGGTGGTGCTCACCACCCATTATCTGGAAGAGGCCGAGGCGCTCTGCGACCACATCGCCATCATCAACCATGGCAATGTGGTGGCCCATGACGCCACGCCGAAACTGCTCTCGCGGCTCGACCGCAAGGATGTGATCGTCACCCTGGATGCCGATCTGGCCGCCGTGCCGGCCTCACTGGCCGAACTCAATGCCGAGCTGCTGGGGCCCCGCCGCCTGCGCCTGCATTACCGCCCGAGCCAGCAGCCGTTTTCCACGGTGCTGGCCCGCATCCAGCAGGCCGGGCTCGCCATCCACGATCTCTCCACTCAGGAAGCCGACCTGGAAGATCTGTTCCTGGAACTGACGCGCAGCCGGGCGGCGTGAGGTTCTGGCACAAGAAGATTTCTAGAGAAACGTGCAACCGCTTATTCGCGTGCAAATCTGGAGCGACGGGTTTGTGGCGAATTTAGTTGCTGCGAAAGATTTCAATTTTTCCCAATGTCTGATTGTGGCTTGGTGAAGTTTATATACTCATCATAGGACATTAAGCATTCTTTCTTGCTGGCGGTGTAGAGGCAATCGATCACAGTGTAGAAAGGATTGTCCGCTAGTGCTGCGGAGAAATAGTCAGCCATTTTGAACAGCGTGCCTATTAATAATACCAGGCCAATAATCGTAGCAACTGCGCCATATGTTTCGGATGAGAACGGGCGCTCTTGTTTTCTTTCCGGAACAGTCGAGAAAATCCAATGCGCGACAAAGAAAGAAATTGATATAAAAATCGCCATGATGGCGGATTTTCCCAAAGCCACTCGAATGTATGGATAACTCCAGAGCTGAGTGGATGCCGCGAATGCATATATGGCGTACCCAGCGAAAAGCAGGGAGCTTGCTTTTGAGATCGCATCAAATGCATAAGCAAAATGCTTCAATTCCATAGCCGTTCCCCTTTTTCTGATTTCCTCTTTTGGCTGCCAATCAAAGCAACTCTCTTACATTCATTCGGTTTGTCTAGCGCCATAGAATACGAGCCGGATAAGTCGCTTAATGCTGCCCGCTAATGTTGTATGCATGCTTTTGCGATGAAGGCCGTGCCCATCGCCTACGGCTCGATCCAGCGGCGATCTTAACCTCCTCTTAACCCCAACCGATTCTGATCGACGTGATGTTCCACCGGTCGCCGCGAGTCGCGGCGGCGCAACGAGGAGGACAGCGTCATGGATGGCACTGTTGTTCAGTCGCTTCCCAGCCGGCAATCGGGCCAGTACTGGGATGCCGCCGCCACCAACTGGGAAGAGGAAATCTTCTCCTCCTTCCACAACGACCGCAAAGGCGTGATCCTGTCCGCGCTGAAGGCCGCCGCCGACGGCAAGGCGGCCATGGCCGATTTCGGCTGCGGCGTGGGCATCTATCTGCCCGTGCTGGGCCGCCTGTTCGGCGCGGTGCATGGTTTCGAGCAGTCGGCCGCCTGCGTCGATGTCGCGCGCCGCAAGACGCGCGGGCAGGGCAATATCAGCGTGCATGTGGCGAGTTCCGCGCTGAAAAGCTGGCGCGGCCGCTTTGATGCCGTGCTGTGCGCCAATGCGGCCATCCATCCGCGCCGCGCCATCTGGCAGGGTGTGCTCGATTCCGCCCGCGCGCTGCTGCGAGATGACGGCGGCAAGCTGATCCTGGTGGTGCCGGCCCTGGGTTCGGCCAGATTGCTGGCGAAGGCCGAGCGCAACGCCGCCGCGCCGCGCATCATCGTCAAACCCGATGCGCCCGATGGCAGCAGCGGTGTTTCCATCGACGGCGTTTCGACCAAGCATTTCACCGCCGCAGAACTGAAGCGCGAACTGGCCGCCCGCGGCTTCCGCGCCATCCGGGTTCAGAAGGTGGAATATTCCTGGGCCTGCCACAGCATCCGCCCGCCGAAGGCGCTCAGCGCCGCCAAACCTTGGGACTGGCTGGTGACGGCAAGGGCCGCGTAGCGTCGGCGCCGCCGGCCCTTGCAATGTTTGCTTTTTGTACCATCTGATCCGGGGTCGGCTGCCGGCAGGGGCAGGGGTCTGTTATGCCCGTTTGAGCAGAATCAACGGGTTAACATGGCAAAACCATCGCAAACCAACTCAAAATCACGCCCGGCGGCCCGGCCGCGCCGCAAAGCCGATGTTTCGCGAGTCCAAAGCGGCGCGCTGGCGTGGCGGGCGGAATCTGCCTGTCTTTTCCGCCGTCTGGCCGGCTTTGCGGCCGCCCGCCCGGCCCGGGTCCGGGGCCGCGCCGCCGCGGGCGGCTGCCTTGCTTTCCGGCCGGCCTCTCGGTTATGGTCCGCCCGCCGGCCCGGCCGGTTCGATATCCAGGCACCCGTAGCTCAGCTGGATAGAGCGCTGCCCTCCGAAGGCAGAGGTCACAAGTTCGAATCTTGTCGGGTGCGCCATCTCCTCAGATCATTGATTCTGCGGCAGTTTTTCCAGATTCCCGGCCGCGCCGCCAGACTTCCTTTACCATTGCCGTGCCAGCCTGCGATGCTTGATTCGGGCAGGACGGAGCGCAGGCGCCGATGCGTGTGGTTTTTGCAATCAACGCCGATCCCCGTGAGAAGGGGGAAGGCTGGGCCAGGCTGGCCAGTGCCCGCTATCGCGGCCTGATCCCGGCCCAGCAGATGGCGCTGCAGGACCCCGGCCTGCAGGTCGAGGTGATCGGCTTCCCCGAACTGTTCCGCCCCGATTTCGACCCCCGCGCCGACCTGCTGATCCTGCATCAACCCAAGCTGGACGTGGTTTCCTTCAGCCAGAGCTTCCCCGCCTGCCTGGAGCGCATCGATGACCTGCGCGCTGCCGGTGGCCGGCTGGTGATCGACGTGTCCGACTTCAAGCTGGCGGCCGAACACGATGCCGCCGTCGCGCGGCAGGTGGGCGAGGACAATGCGCGGCTGTATCGCAAGATGCTGGAGCAGTTCTTCCGCCGCTGCGATGCCGTCACCACGCCGAGCGATACGCTTGCGGGCCTGATGCGCGAGGCGCTGGAGCGGCTTGTCGCCGAACGGACGGTGCCGGTTTCGGTGATCGGCGACCCCATCGAAGTGGAGCGGCGGCCGGTGCGGTTCGCGCCGGGCGACACGGTGAGGCTGCTGTGGTTCGGCTTCTATGGCATCCACGCTCCGGCCATGCGGGCCTTCTTCCAGGCCGATCTGCCGCGTCTGAAAGCCGCGCTGGCCCCGCAGCGCCGCCTGCATCTGCAGATGCTCTGCGAACCGCTGGCGCCGGACCAGGCCGTCAAGCAGCTCGGGCCTCTGGCCGGAACCGATGAGGTGGAATTCAAGCCTTGGTCGGTGCCGGCGCTGCAACAGGCGCTCAACGACTGCGACGTGGTGGTGCTGCCCTTTGCCTCCGGCTCGGTGATGTCGGCCGGCAAGAGCAACAATCGGGCTTTGCAGGCGCTGTATGCCGGCCGCTTCGTTGTGGCGCATCCGATCGACAGCTATCGCGAGCTTGGCGATTTTTGCGGCCTGGACGACCAGCTCGACCGTGCGGTGCTGGCCGCATTGGCCGCGCCCGAGGCGGTGACAAAAAAGATTGCCCGCGGCCAGATCCATGTGGCCGAACACTGTGCGCCCGAGGCCATCGGCCGGCAATGGACCGAGCTGGCCCGGAATATCCGCGCCGCCGCGCCGGTCAGGCCGGCCTCGGGAGCCGCGGCTAAGGCCGAAGTCAAATCCGGAGGCAGCATGCCCGATCTCTCCATCTGCTGGCTGGTGCCGCGTCCGGCAGTCTACAAGGGGGTCGATGCGCCGCCTCCCATGCCGGCCGCGCGCTATCGCCTGGATCTCACCGGTCTGCTGCAGCGCGGCATCCATGCCACGTATCTCGATCTCGAAGGCAGCAACCCTGATACTTTCGTCCGCGCCTGCGGCGGCAGGATGCCTGACATCGTGGTGCTGCCGGCGATGGCATTGCCGGATATCGTCCAGGCGGCCACCTGGCTGCGCAATGCCGGGGTGCGTCTCGTGCTGGATCTGCATGATGGCCATGCCGCCGGCCCGGCCGGAGCCGAGATGCTGCGCCAGATCGCCGGGCAGGCGGTAGCGGCCGCTGCTGCCGCGCCGGGGCTGGCGCTCCAATACAAACGCGAGACCGGGCGCGAGGCGCTGCCCGTTCATGATCCCTACGAGGGCGATGCCGGTGCGCCGCGCTTTGCGCCGGCCGGCGAACGGCTGAAGCTGGCCTGGTATGGCGAACCTTCCGATCTGCCGGAGTTGTCCGGTCTGCTCAATGCATTGATGCCCTATGCTGCGGAACAGCCGATGACGCTGAACCTAGTCGTATCGGTGCCGCCGCAGCTCGCCGCCTCGCTCAGCGGCGCCACCGAGATGTCGGGCGGCCGGCTGCAGGTGACGGTCACGCCCTGGAGCGCGGCGGCACAGGCAGCCGCCATTGCCGGTTGCGACATCGTGGTGCTGCCAAGCCCGCCCGAACCGCAGGCGCAGACGCGCGGGCCGCAGCGCTTGGTGGCAGCCCTGCGCGGCGGCCGGCTGGTGGTGGCTGGGCCGACGCCGGCCCACGAGGCCTTCCGCGACATGGCCTGGATCGGTCCGCATCTGCCCGACGGCCTGCGCTGGGCGAAACAGAATCAGGCGCAGGTGCTGCAGCGCATAGCCGCCGGTCAGGCCATTATCGAGGTGCGGCATTCGCCGCTGGCGGCGGCCACGCAATGGGCGGCGGTGTTCGACGCCGCGATGCGGCAGGCAACGCCGCAGCCTCTGGCCGCGCCGGCGCAGCGCGGCATCAGGCTCAATCTGGGTTGCGGCGACAAGATATTGCCTGGCTATGTGAATTGCGATGCGCTGTCCTCGCGCGGGCAGGGCCCGAAGGTGGACGTGCAATGCGACGTCACCAAGCGGCTGCCTTTCGTCGACGGGGCCGCCGAGGAGGTGCTGGCGGTACATGTCGTCGAGCATATCTGGCGCTGGGAAGTGGCCGATGTGCTGCGCGAATGGACGCGCGTGCTGCAGCCTGGCGGCCGGATGGTGCTGGAATGCCCGAATCTGCTGAGCGCGGCACAGGAGCTGATCCGGAATCCGGTCGCCGCCGCTGGCCCAGGGCCGGAGGGACAGCGCAGCATGTGGGTGTTCTATGGCGACCCGCGCTGGCGCGATCCGCTGATGATCCACCGCTGGGGTTACACGCCGCAGAGTCTGGCTGCGCTGATGGCCGAGGCGGGGTTGGTGAACGTGCGGCAGGAACCGGCGCAGTTCAAGCTGCGCGAGCCGCGCGACATGCGCATCGTTGGTGAAAAGCCGCTGTAGCAAGGATGCCCGTGCGGGTACCGCAGGGGCGGCAGGGCTCAGTCCACCGGAGCAGGAGCCGGCGCTTCGCCGTATCTGCGCGTGAGTTCGTCGACGGCCTCGATCGGGGCGATCATGATCAGATTCGGGCCGGGGCTTAGAATGCCGACATTGCCGAGGTCGAGCACCTTGGCCGCCTGGTTCACGAATTGCTTGCAGGCATTGTAGCTGACCGGCGGCCAGCGGTGCGCCATGGATGGATTGTATTTGAAATCCAGCACCGAGGCGAAACGGGAGCGGACCAACTCCTCGAATGTGCATTCCGGCGGATCCAGCCGCTCGATCGCGTCCAGGGTATTTTCGCTGATCGGTTCGTCGATGCCGTAGATCGTCTTCCTCAGTTCCTCGACCAGGGCGTCGGAAGGTTCCTGGGCCTGGATGATGGCCTGTCTCCATCCGCCGGGCGGGATCAGGAACGCGCTCAGGGTGTGGTCGGGATGGTCGAGATAATTGCCGACCGGCTTGCCGGCCAGCACGCCCTCCAGGCCGGTCGTGCAGTTGCCCTGCAGCACGGCGTCACAGGCGATCAGCCAGGGCGCGACCGGACCGCTGGCATCTACCCAGGCGCCCTGAATGCCGCGCAGAAGATTGATCCACATCTGCGGATTTTCATGTGGGTGCGGGCGCATGACCACGGTATGACCCTCGGCACGCAGCCGACGGATCAGGTTGACGGCGGTTTCGATACCGATTTTTTCGCGCTGGTAGGTCTCGTCGAAATAATCCCGCTTCGTATCCAGCCGCTCCGCCATCTTGTTGAAGGTGTCGCGCTCCCAGTCCGTCGAGTAGAAACTGCCATGGATGCCGAAGGACGAGTTCAGCAGCACGAACCGGCCGATGGAGTTATGCAGTATCTCGATCTGGGGTGCAAAAATCTCGCGGTTGCGGCCACGCAGCAACTCGATCCTGACATTGCCGACGTTTTCAATCTTGCCGAAGGCGTGATGGCTGGCCACCCGGGTATCGAGCGTCGATCCCGCGAGGTAAAGGTCGACCAGTTCCGCGGTGCGCGGATCGAACATGGTCTGCGCGTATTCCTCGTTTTCCGGTACGTCGCGGATATTGGTAATCTCTTCGCATATGGCGACGGTGCGGTTCTGGTGCGTCTTGGCAGTCTCGAAATAATGGTGGCAGGCGCCTGTCACGGTCTTGTGCCAGAAGACGCCGGCGGGAAGGCGGGGCAGGTTCGCCTCCATGATCACCTTCTGGCTGATGATCGTGGTGAAACCACGGCGCGCCGCATGCACGGCGAAGAGCAGCCGTGCATTCAGTTCGCGGCGCTGGAGCTCGCAAGAGACGTAAATCGGCTTTACTTTTATCATCGTGTCTGATCGGGCTTGGCTGGCATCACAGGCGGCGTTGCCGAGGGGCAGCGCCAGCCTGATTGCGGCATCGCGTTTGTCCAAGTTTAGGCGAAATTATGCTGGTGCGGGCTGCATTTTACGCAAGGGTAATGTGGGGCGGGCGGGTTACCGATGCGTTAATGATTTCGGAGGGAGATTAAGCTAGTATTAAGCTGCGGAATGGCTTGATATTTGGCTGGAATTCGATTCTCGACGCGTAGATGGGATAAATTTATGAAGGGCATCATTCTGGCGGGCGGAGCCGGCACCCGGCTGCATCCGGCAACGGCGGTCACCAGCAAGCAACTGATCCCGGTCTATGACAAGCCGATGATCTATCATCCGCTTACCACCCTGATGCTGGCCGGCATCCGCGATATCCTAGTGATTACCACACCCCGCGATCAGGGCGCGTTCAGTTCCCTCCTGAAGGACGGCAGCCAGTGGGGCCTGAACATCGGCTATGCCGTGCAGCCCGAGCCCAATGGCATAGCCCAGGCTTTCCTGATCGGTCGCGACTTCGTCGGCGGGGGAGCCTGCGCGCTGGTGCTGGGTGACAACATCTTCTACGGCGAAGGCTTCGGCGCCGTTTTGCGCAAGGCCGCCAAGCAGCAGCACGGGGCAACGGTGTTCGGCTATTGGGTTGCCGACCCCGAGCGCTACGGTGTGCTGGATCTTAATCCGGACAAATCCGTGCGAGCGATTATCGAAAAACCCAACCCGGCTCCGAGCAACTGGGCAGTAACCGGTCTGTATTTCTATGACAGAAACGTCTGCGACATCGCAGCGACCCTGAAGCCCTCGGCGCGCGGTGAGTTGGAGATCACCGATCTCAACAATGTCTATCTGCAGCGCGGCCAGCTCAATGTGGAATTATTCGGCCGCGGTTTCGCCTGGCTCGATACCGGCACGCCGGACAGCCTGCTCGAGGCATCGAATTTCATCGCCACCGTGGAGAAGCGCCAGGGTCTCAAAATCGCCGCGCCGGAGGAGATTGCCTGGCGGCAGGGCTATATCAGTGCGGCACAGGTCGAAGCTATTGCCGCCGCCTACGGCAAGAACGGCTATGGTCAGTATCTGCGTCGGATTCTGAGTGAAGACCGGCGTTGAGGCGGAGGGGCCATGAAGATATTCGCCACAGACCTTAGCGACGTCTTCATCATCGAGATGAAGGCTTTTTCCGACGACCGTGGTTTCATCAAGGAGCTGTGGAACGCGCCGCGCTACCTGAATTACGGTCTGGGTGTGCCCTCGGTGCAGACGAATTTCTCGCGCTCGCGCAAAGATGTGGTGCGCGGCCTGCATTACCAGGAACCGCACGGCCAGGGTAAACTGGTTACGGTGCTGTCGGGCGAGGTGTTCGACGTTGCCGTGGATATCCGCCAGGGTTCGCCCAATTTCGGCAAATGGACCGGCACGATCCTCTCGGGCGACAATCATCGCCAACTCTGGATTCCGCCCGGCTTCGCCCATGGTTTCGCCGTACTCAGCGACAATGCGGACTTTCTGTATCAGTGCACTGCGCCTTACGATCCACGCTGCGAACATGCCATCCGCTGGGATGATCCCGTCATCGGCATCGACTGGCAGGTGAAGAATCCGATTCTGGCGGCGAAGGATCAGGCGGCGCCGCTGCTGAGCGAGGCCAAGGTTCTGCCGCCCTATTATCCGCTGCCGCCGCTGATCGTGTCCGATAACGGACGGGCGGCATCGCGCGACGCTGGCTAGGCAGAGGTAGATGCTGCGGATTGCCGTCATCGGCCTGCACGGGCAGTTGGCGCGGTCATTGGCCGAGCTGGCAGACGATGAGGTGCAGATCGCTTGCCTCGGTAGGCCTGATCTGGATCTGACCGATCCTCCCACCATCGCGGCCGCGCTCTGGAAGGTGCCGGCCGACATTGTCGTGAATGCGGCGGCCTATACGGCGGTCGACCGCGCCGAGAGCGAACCGGACCTGGCCTTTGCCGTCAACCGCGATGGTGCCGGCGCGCTGGCCACCAGTTGCGCCCAGCTCGGCCTGCCGCTGATCCATATTTCCACTGACTATGTTTTCGACGGTTCAAAACCCGATCCCTATGTAGAAACCGACTC
>NZ_JBKBHC010000012.1:0-74416 GCF_046297895.1 Ferrovibrio sp.
GCTAAAATAACGCTTCGACAATAGGGGCCGAATCGGAGTTATCCCCAGATGAATGCTTTCCCCGACCCGGGTTATCCCTGGCAGCAGCGGCTGCCCGACCAGGCCACCCTGTGCGCGGCCTATGCCCGCGACGGTTATGCCGTGGTGCGGGGGCTGTTCGGGCCGCAGGAGGTGGCGGCCATCGCCGCCCGTTTCGACACCCTCTATGACGAGGGGGTGCGCCTGGGCCGCAGCTTCCGCCATGGCAACCTGCTGTTCCGGCTGGGTGAGGATCCGCAGCTCGGCAAGATCCTGCGCATGGTGCAGTGGCCGTCCTGGCGCGACCCGCTGCTCGATGCCGTGCGGCTGGACCGGCGGTTCGCCGCCCTGCTGGCGCCCCTGATCGGGGCCGACCTGAAGCAGATCATCAACCAGATGCACTGGAAGCCGCCCGGCGCCACCAAGGTGGAATTCGCCTATCACCAGGACAGCCGTTTCCGCCGGCCGGCCAGCGCCTTCCGTGACCTCGCCCGGTCTTATGTGCAGACCGGCATCGCCATCGATGCGCATACCAAAGCCAGCGGTGCGATGAAGGTCATCCCCGGCAGTCACCGGCGCGGCGAACTGGGGTTGGGGGGCGACGGACCGATCCTGCATCAGGGCCTGCAGGACGCTGCCCTGCAGGCCGCCGGCCTCGATCCGGCCGATGCCGTCGACCTGCTGCTGGAACCGGGCGATGTGGCGTTGTGGTCGCCCTATCTGGTGCATGGTTCGGGCGCGAATGCGTCGGCACAGGATCGCCGGCTATATATCAATGGCTATGTCACGGCGCGGAACTGCGACCGCGGCGAATGGGCCTTCCGCGATGGCCGGCCGGTGCCGCTTGGGGCGCAGCCGTCTTTGGTGCATTACGAGGCCCTGCACGAAAAGCCCGAGCCGCATTTCCTGGAGGATTGATGCCCTGCCATCATCATGTCAGGCTATCGGGATGACTCATCCGAGCGGTAGTTTCTCCTTCGATCTTGTCGTTTTCGGCGCTACTGGCGATTTGTCGCTGCGCAAGCTGGTGCCGGCGCTCTATCACCGTGATGTGGCCGGCCAGTTGAATGCCGATGTGCGGCTGTTCGCTGTGGCGCGCGCGACCATGGACGACGAGGAATTCCGTAATCTGGCGCGCGCCGCGCTGAATCGCCATCTCGATAGCGTCGATTACCATGACCAGGCGGTCGAACGCTTTGTCGACCGGTTCCGCTATATCGCCCTCGATGCCGATGCGCCGGAGGATTATGCGCGGCTGGCAAAGGCAATCGACGGCTCATCCGAACGAGTCGTCGTCTATTACCTCGCCATGGCGCCGCGCTTCTTCGGCAGCATCTGCGGCCATCTGGCGAAGTTTGGCCTGAACCGGCCGCAGGCCCGCGTGGTGCTGGAGAAGCCGATCGGCCATGACCTCGCCTCGGCTCATGCGATCAACGACGCGGTCGCCGCTGTTTTCCCGGAAGAGCGAGTCTTCCGCATTGACCATTATCTGGGCAAGGAAACGGTGCAGAACCTGATGGCCTTGCGCTTTGCCAACGCGCTGTTCGAGCCGGTCTGGCATCGCGGCGTGATCGACCATGTACAGGTGACGGTGGCCGAGAAGATCGGTGTGGAAGGCCGCGCCGGCTATTACGACCATGCCGGCGCCCTGCGCGACATGGTGCAGAACCATTTGCTGCAACTGCTGTGTCTGGTGGCGATGGAGCCGCCGAACGCCTTCGCCGCGGATGCGGTGCGCGACGAGAAGCTGAAGGTGCTGCAGGCCCTGCGGCCGATCGGCGAGCGTTTCGTCGCGGAAAAGACGGTGCGCGGCCAGTATGGCTCCGGCGCGGTGGATGGCGTGGCCGTGCCGGCTTATGCGGAAGAAGCGGGACAGGCCGGTAGCGCTACCGAAACCTTCGTGGTGGTGAAGGCCGAGGTGGATAACTGGCGCTGGGCCGGCGTGCCGTTTTATCTGCGCACTGGCAAGCGCCTGCCGGCGCGGCGTTCCGAGATCGTGGTGCAGTTCCGCCCGGTGCCGCACCTGATCTTCGATGGCGCCAGCCGCGACGTGGTGGCCAACCGTCTGGTGATCCGCCTGCAGCCCGACGAGGGCATCGCCCTGCACATGATGACCAAGGTGCCGGGGCCCGGCGGCATGCGGCTGCGCCAGGCGCCGCTGAATTTAAGTTTTGCCGACACATTCCACGGCCGCCAGCCTGATGCCTACGAGCGCCTGCTGATGGATGTCGTGCGCGGCAACCCGATGCTGTTCATGCGCAGCGACGAGGTGGAGGCGGCCTGGCGATGGATCGAGCCGATCCTGGCGGGCTGGCAGGCCGGCGGCGAGGCGCCGAAAGCCTATACCGCGGGCAGTTGGGGGCCGTCGGCCGCCATCGGCCTGATCGAACGCGATGGCCGCACCTGGCACGAGGACATGCGGTAATGCGCGCGACCCTGATGGAAGCGCTGCGCGCCCGGCTCGGTGCGCCGCAGGCCATCGAGGATGCGGGCATGGAGATGGGTGGACGCGTTCGCCTGCAGACCCTGGTGCTGCTGCGCTGGATCGCCATTGTCGGCCAGTTGCTTGCCATCCTGTTCGTGCATTTCGGGCTGAATTTCCGCCTGCCCCTGCTGCCGGCGTTGGGGATCGTCGGCGTTTCCGCGCTGCTCAATATCGTGCTGTTCGTGGTCTATCCGACCGCCAAGCGCCTGAGCGAGAGCGGCGCGGCCGGTTATCTGGCCTTCGACCTGCTGCAACTCGGCCTGCTGCTGTTCCTGACCGGCGGCATCGACAATCCCTTCGCGCTGCTGATCCTGGTACCGGTCACGGTATCGGCCACCATTCTCACCCTGCGTTCCACCGTCCTGCTTGGGCTTGTCGCCTTCGTGCTGGCGGTGTTGTTGACGCTGTATCACCTGCCGCTGCCCTGGAGCGACCCAGAGGCCGTGGCGATGCCGCCGCTGTATCGCTGGGGCAATCTCACCGCGCTGGTCCTCGGCACGCTGTTCATCGCCGCCTATGCCTGGCAGGTGGCCGAGGAGGCCCGCCGCATGTCGGATGCGCTCGCCGCCACCCAGCTCGCGCTGGCCCAGGAACAGCAGGTCTCGGCGCTGGGCAGCCTGGCGGCAGCGGCCGCGCATGAACTGGGCTCGCCGCTCGGCACCATCGCCGTGGTGGTGAAGGAGCTGGGCCGCGACACGCCGGTCGACAATCCGATCACCGAGGATCTGGCACTGCTGCAGAGCCAGGTGGAACGCTGCCGCGAGATCCTGGCGCGGTTGTCGCGCCGGCCCTCGGCCAATGCCGATGCCGAAGCCTTCTCCGATCTGGGCATCGCCAATCTGATCGAAGTGGCGGCGCAGCCCTGGCGCCGGGCCAATATCGATTTCGCGGTGACGCTGAACGGCGAGGGCACGGCCCCGAACCTGCCGCGCCGGCCCGAGATCATCCACGGCCTCAGCAACCTTCTGCAGAACGCCATGGAATTCGCGCGCACCCGGGTGACGGTGGAGGTGAGCTGGGACGACAAGCAGATCCGCCTGCTGATCCTCGACGACGGGCCCGGCCTGAACGTCGATATCCTGTCGGCTTTGGGCGAGCCTTATGTGACCAGCCGGCCCGACAGCGGCGGCATGGGGCTCGGGGTATTCATCGCGATGAACCTGCTGCGGCGCAGCGGCGCCGGCGTGACATTCGCCAACCGGCCCGGCGGCGGCACCCAGGTGGCGGTGATCTGGTCGCGCGAAACCCTGGTGCGCCGCCCGGGATAGCGGGCGGGACGGGATGCGCCGGGGGTTGCATGGGGGGCAGGCTCGGGTACATTCTGGCCGCGATGACCGATATGACCCTCCTTATCGTCGATGATGACGAGCCGTTGCGGATGCGACTGGCACGCGCGATGGAAAAGCGCGGCTATCAGGTGCAGACCGCCGAGTCGGTCGCCGCCGGGATCCAGTTGGCCCGGGCCAAGCCGCCGGCCTATGCCGTGGTCGATCTGAAACTGGGCGACGGCAACGGTCTCGATGTGGTCAGCGCGATCCGCAGCGTCCGTCAGGATGCCCGCGTGGTGATGCTCACCGGCTATGGCAACATCGCCACCGCCGTGGCCGCCGTGAAGGCGGGCGCTGTCGATTATCTGCCCAAGCCCGCCGATGCCGATGATGTCGACCGCGCGCTGCGCGTGGGTAATGCCGCGCATCCGGCACCGCCCGACGAACCGATGTCGGCCGAGCGCGTGCGCTGGGAGCATATCCAGCGCGTCTTCGAGCTTTGCGACCGCAATGTCTCCGAGACAGCGCGACGGCTGAAGATGCACCGCCGCACACTGCAGCGCATCCTCGCCAAGCGTTCGCCGCAATAGGCCATGCTGCTGCAGGAGGCCAGGCTGCCGCCGGGGCTCCGTGTCTACGCCATCGGCGATATCCATGGCCGCGCCGACCTGCTCGACAGATTGCATGGCCTGATCGAGGGCGATCTGCGGCAGGCTGCGCCCGAGCGATGCGTCGTGGTCTATCTTGGCGACTATATCGACCGTGGCCCGGACTCCCACGGTGTGATCGAGCGGCTGGTCCGCCACAGGCTGGCCGGCGTCGAGACGGTCACGCTGCTTGGCAACCACGAGGCCATGATGCTGGAATTCCTCGACGCCCCCTACGGTGCTTCGCTGTGGCTGGCCAATGGCGGCGACGCCACGCTCGCCAGCTACAAGGTCCGCATCCCGGCCGCCTATGACGAATTGCTGCTCACCCAGCGCAGCCTGCGCGGCGCGCTGCCGCGCCATCATTGGCATTTCCTGGAAAAGCTGGCCGTTCAGGCGCGGTTCGGCGATTACCTGTTCGTCCATGCCGGCATCAAGCCCGGCCTGCCGCTCGACCGCCAGAGCCGCGAGCAGATGATCTGGATCCGCGATGCCTTCCTCGACTCGGAGGCCGATCACGGCGTCGTGGTGGTGCATGGCCATACCATCGTGCATGAGGTGGAATGGCGGCCGAACCGCATCGGGGTGGATACCGGGGCCTACACGACCGGCCGGCTGACCGCTCTTGTGCTGGAAGGGGCCGAGCGCCGCCTGCTGCAGACCTGACGGGGCGCCGGACCAGGCCCCGCGGCCGGGGAGGGCTGGAATTCGGCCCGCCGGCGGTGTATCGAAGGCCATGTCCGATTTTCCCGCTGATCCGGCCGATTTTACCGGCGCCCGCGTCCTCGTCGTCGGCGACGTGATGCTCGACCGCTTCGTCTATGGCGGGGTCGAGCGCATCTCGCCCGAGGCGCCGATCCCGGTGATGCAGGCCGAGCGCGAGACCGTCATGCCCGGCGGCGCCGGCAACGTGGCGCGCAATATTGCCGCGCTCGGCGCCGAGGTGGTGCTGATCGGCCTGGTGGGCGACGACGGCGCCGCCGACGAACTCAACGACGTGCTGACGCTGGAACGCGGCATCGATGCGCGCCTGGTGGTGGACGAAGCCCGCCGCACCATCGAAAAGATCCGTTTCATCGGCAGCCGCCAGCAACTGCTGCGCGTCGACCATGAGAACCGCGCCGCCAGCACGCCGGAAGCGATCGACACGCTGGTCGATGCGGCGAAAGAGGCGCTGGCGGATTGCGCCGTGCTGGTGCTCTCCGATTATGCCAAGGGCGCACTGCCCGACCGCGTCATCACCGCGCTGATCATCGCCGCGAAGTCGTCCGGCAAGCCGGTGCTGGTCGATCCCAAGGGCAGCGATTATGCCCGCTATCGCGGCGCCTATCTGGTGACGCCGAACCGCGCCGAGGCCGCGCTGGCCAGCGGCGAAAGCTGTGCCGACGATGCCAGCGCGGTCAAGGCCGGGCGCAGGCTGGTGGAAACCGCCGGCATCGCCAATGTACTGGTCACGCGCGGCGCCGCCGGCATGACCCTGGTGCAGGGCAACGATGCGCCTCTGCATCTGGCGGCCGAGGCGCGCGAGGTATTCGATGTTTCCGGTGCCGGCGATACCGTGGTGGCCGTGATCGCCGCGGCATTGGCGATGCAGCGCCCGCTGCCGCTGGCGGCGCGCCTGGCCAATATCGCGGCCGGCATCGTGGTCGGCAAGGTGGGCACGGCCGTGGTGCATCCCGACGAGTTGCGCCTGGCCCTGCACATGCCCGATCCGCATGGCATCGATGCCAAGGTGGTGTCGCGTCAGCAGGCCAGGGAGCGCGTCGATGCCTGGCGCCTGCGCGGCGAACGCATCGGCTTCACGAATGGCTGTTTCGACCTGCTGCATGCCGGCCACCTGGCCCTGCTTTCGGAGGCGCGTGCAGGCTGCGACCGCCTGATCGTGGCGATCAATGCCGATGCTTCCGTGAAGAAACTGAAAGGCGAGACGCGCCCGGTGCAGGACGAAAAGCATCGCGCTCGGCTGTTGGCCGCGCTCGGCATGGTCGACCTGGTGATCGTGTTCCCGGAAGACACGCCGATCCCGCTGCTGGAACTGCTCAAGCCCGACCTGCTGATCAAGGGCGGCGATTACAGCACCGACCAGGTGGTCGGGGCCGATATCGTGCGGGCCTATGGCGGCGAGGTGCGCGTATCGCGGCTGGTTGCCGGCCACAGCACCACGGCAACCATCCAGAAACTGCGGTCCTGAGCAAAGGCATGGCGACGCGGGATGTCGACGTCGCGATCCTCGGCGGCGGTATTGCCGGCCTCTGGCTGCTGGCGCGTCTGCAGGCTGCGGGCTACAGCGCCGTGCTGCTGGAAAACGATGCCCTCGGCGCCGGCCAGACGCTGGCCTCGCAGGGCATCATCCATGGCGGCCTGAAATATGCCCTCGACCTCAAGCTGGGTTCCGCCAGCGACGCGCTGGCCGACATGCCGGCGCGCTGGCGCGCCTGTCTGGCCGGCACGGGCGAGGTGGATCTGCGTGGCGTGCCGCTGGCCGCCGAGCGGCACCTGTTCTGGGCGCGCAAGACCCTGGCCAGCCGCATCGCCGGTTTCTTCGGCAGCCGGCTGGTGCGCGGCCGCGTCGATGCATTGCCGGCTGATGCATGGCCAGCGGTCCTGCGCGACCCCGAGCATGTCGCCGCCGTCTATGCGCTGGATGAATGCGTGCTGGACGTGCCCGCCTTGCTGCAGGCGCTGGCAAGGCCGCGACAGATGCAGATCAAGCGCATACGGGGCGACGTGCATGTCGTGCCGTTCGATGGCGGCGTTCTTGTCGATTGTCATGACGCCTTCGCGCAGCCCCGCCGGCTGCTTGCCGGTGCGCTGATTTCCACCGCCGGCGCCGGCAACGAGGGCCTGCTGGCGCAGTTCGGCCAGCCGGCCTCGGCGGCCCAGCGCCGGCCGCTGCGGATGCTGATGCTCGACACCGCGCCCGGTCCGCTCTGGGCGCATTGTTTCGATGCCAGCGACAAGCCGCGCGTCACGATCACCACGCATCGACAGCCGGATGGCGGCCTGATCTGGTATGTCGGCGGCCAACTGGCCGAGACCGGCGCGTCGCAGAGCGACGAGGCGCTGATCGCGGCGGCGAAGGCTGAATTCGCAACCTTGCTGCCGGCGCTGGATTTTTCGGCCTGCCGTTATGCCACGCTGTTTGTCGACCGGGCCGAGGGCGCGACGGCCGATGGCGCAAAGCCCGATGGCCCGGTGTTGCGCCGGGCTGCGCCGCATTGCTGGCTGGCCTGGCCGACCAAGCTGGCGCTGGCGCCGCAACTGGCCGATCTGGTGCTGGCTGAATTGCCGCCGCCATCGGGCCGGAGCATCGATCTCTCGCATTGGCCGACGGCATTCGTGGCGCCCGCGCCCTGGGAGGTTGCGGCATGGAAATGAGGCCGCTGGGGGCGACGGGCATCATGGTCAGCCTGCTGGGACTGGGCACGGTGAAAATCGGCCGGAACGAAGGCGTGAAATACCCCCAGGGCTTCGACCTGCCCGATGATGCCAGCGTGATCCGGCTGCTGCAGGAAGCGCGTGCGCTCGGCGTCACGCTGATCGACACCGCGCCCGCTTATGGCTGCAGCGAGGAGCGCCTGGGCCGGCTGCTGCCCGGGCCAAGGGATGGATGGGTGGTTGCCAGCAAGGCCGGCGAATGGTTCGAGGATGGCCAATCGCGGTTCGATTTTTCGGCCTCTGCAATAATCGCCTCGGTTGAAGCCAGCCTGCGACGGCTGCGTACCGATTATCTCGATGTTGTTCTGTTGCATTCCGATGGCCTCGACGAGGCCGGCGACCGCTTCCTGCCGGCGGCCGAGGCGCTGGACGGGCTGAAACGGCGCGGGCTGATCCGCGCCAGCGGCTTTTCCGGCAAGACGCCGGCCGGCAGTCGCCGCATGCTCGATTGCGTCGATGTGATGATGCTGACCTACAATCCCGGTTATACTGCCGACATGCCGGTGATTGCCGAGGCGGCGGCGGCAGGCAAGGGCGTGCTGATCAAGAAGGCCCTGGCCAGCGGCCACGCCGCCGATCCGGCGCAGGCCTTGCGCGCAGCCGCGGCGATCGCGGGTGTGTCGTCCATCGTGGTCGGGACGCTGTCGCCAGCCAATCTGCGGGCCAATGCGACGGCATTGCAGGCAGGAATGAGGGGAGAGGCGTGATGGAGCAGCAGGATGCAGCGGCTGTGGGGCGCATCCAGGAGCATGTCCAGGCCGCAGAGCAGGAATTCCTGGCTTTCGGCTGGGAGGTCGCCATGGTCGAACTGCCCGGGCACGCGGAAGGCAGCGCGCCGCGCGCCGGTTTCCGCAAGGGCGATTTTGCAGCCCTGCCCGATGAGGGCGGCGCCTGGCTGGTGATGGCGGTGCCGGCCAGGCTGGTGCTCGGCCGTCTGCCCAGCGCATCGGCCGTGCGCCGGTTTGTCGCCAAATGCGTCAGCTTTCCGGCCCAGCCCAACGGCGCGATCATCGGCGCCGCGCGGCAGGCCATGCTGCAGGCGGTGGAAGAGGAACTCAGCCTGGCTCGCCAGGCGGCCGATCTGCTGGAAGCCAAGATCGACGACCTGATGGGCAGCATCGACGATATCCGCGCCAAGGCGATCCTGTTCAGCCATGACGAGGACAAGGACTGAGGGCATGAGCGAGGGCCAGGATCAGGACATCCGGTTTGGCCGCGGCGCTACGCTGCTGGAGCAGGGCGCGCATGGCGATTTCTGCTATCTGATCCTGTCTGGCCGGGTCGAGGTCTTCCGCATGGATGGCGATGCCAAGCTGTGTCTGGCCGAGATGGGCGAGGGCGGCGTGGTCGGCGAAATGGCCCTGATCGATCCGGCGCCGCGCGCGGCCAGCGTGGTGGCGATAGAGCCGACCGTCTGCCGCCGCATCAATGCCGCGGCGCTTGATCGCGCCCTGCAGGCGGCACCGCCCTTGGCGCGCTACCTGCTGCAGACCTTCATCCGCAATATCCGCCATGCCGACGGCATCGCCCCGCCGGCACAGGGCATCAGGATCGGTACCGGCGATCTCATGGCGACGGCGATACAATCGGAACAGGGTAGCCGCATCCTCGACCGCAAGGTCTATGCCACGGGCGAAACGATCTTCCGTGCGGGCCAGCCCGGCTACAACGTCTACCTCGTGCAGAGCGGCCGGGTGGAACTGGTGCGGGAAATGCCCGATGGCAGTCAGAAACGACTGCGCTGCGTCGAGCCGGGCGAAGTCTTTGGCGAACTGGCGCTGCTGACCGGAGAGCCGCGTCGGGCCAGCGCCATTGCCTCCGAGGCCACGGTGTGCGAGCACATCTCGGCCAGCCACTTCAATGCCATCCTCAATGTCTGTCCGGCAATCGTGAAGGCGCTGATGCGGATTTATGCCGGCCGGATGATGCAGATTGCCCTGCCATCTCGCGACGCAGGCGCAAATTAGCGGCTGGGCGGCTTGAGCAGCGGCACTTCCTGCAGCGAGCGGATGTAAACGCCCACCACCTGCGGGCCCTGCAGGGCCCGGTTGATCTGAAAGACCAGTCGGTTCTTCAGGCCTTCCAGGTCGTTGTCATGCACGCGGCCATTCTTCCCCAGCGGCTCGCGGTTCAGCTCCATGATCACGGCGTTGTATACGCGCGGCATCAGGGGGTCGATGGCACGGGCATTCTCCACCGTGCCGCAGTCGATGTTCAGGGTCAGAATGACCTGCGATCCGGGCGGTCCGGCCACCGGCGCGGTCACGGCCTCCACCACCAGAACCGATGTGTTCACCGGCGGCTTGTCGATCGGGGTATCGGATTTTTTCTTCTTTTCTCTTTCCTGCGCCCGGGCCATCGGCGTGGCAATCAGGCACAGGCCAGCCAGCGCGCCGAGCAGGGCGCGGCGGGATGGAGAGACACCGGTGAGCGGCTTAATGGCGTTCCCGCGTGGCATGGAACCGGATTTTATCCCATTTCTTCTCGATATAGGAAAGTTCCCAGGCGTTGCGCGCCATGAAAACCGGCGCCCCCTCGCGGTCGTCGGCGATGGTGCCGCGATTCTGCGCGAGGAAATCCTCCAGGTCTTTCGGGTTTCCTGCCGAGATCCAGCGCGCCGTCTCGAACGGCGCATTCTCGAACCCGACCTCCAGGCTGTATTCCTCGGCCAGGCGGGCAGCCAGCACGTCGAGCTGCAGCGGACCGACCAGGCCCACGATCCAGTCGGCGCCGATGCGCGGGCGGAACACCTGGGTCACGCCTTCCTCGGCCAGATCCTCCAGCGCGCGCTGCAGATGCTTGGCCTTCATCGGGTCTGACAGGCGCACGCGGCGCAGGATTTCCGGCGCGAAGTTGGGAATGCCGGTGAAGCGCAGGTCCTCGCCCTCGGTCAGCGTATCGCCTACCCGCAGCACGCCGTGATTGGGGATGCCGATGATGTCGCCCGGCCAGGCCTCGTCGGCCAGCGAACGGTCCTGGGCGAAGAACAGGGTGGGATTGCTCACCGTGATCGGCTTGCCGGTGCTGATCTGCTTCAGCTTCATGCCGCGCTTGAAATGGCCCGAGCATAGCCGCAGGAAGGCGACGCGGTCGCGGTGGTTCTTGTCCATATTGGCCTGGACCTTGAACACAAAGCCGGTCACGGCCTTCTCGGTCGGCTCGATCACGCGCTTGTTGGATGGCTGCGGGCGCGGCGGCGGCGCGAATTCACCCAGGCCCTTCAGCAGTTCGTCGACGCCGAAATTCTTCAGGGCTGAGCCAAAATACACCGGCGTCATGTGGCCCTGGCGATAGGCTTCCAGGTCGAAGGCCGGGCAGGCGGCCTCGATCAGGCCGATATCCTCCTCCAGCTTGGCGATCTGCGTCTCGCTCAGCAGTTCGCGGGCGCGCGGATCGTCCAGGCCCTTCTCCAGGATGATCACCTCCGGCTCCAGATTCTTGTTTTCCTTGCCGGTCAGCAGCAGCCGCTTGTTGAACAGGTCGTAGCAGCCCTTGAAATCATAACCCATGCCGATCGGCCAGTTCGCCGGCACGCATTCCAGCGCCAGCGTCGAGGCCACCTCGTCCAGCAGGGCGAAGGGGTCCTGGCTTTCGCGGTCGATCTTGTTGACGAAGGTGGTGATCGGTACGTCGCGCAGGCGGCAGACCTCGAACAGCTTGCGCGTCTGCGTCTCGATGCCCTTGGCGGCGTCCAGCACCATCACGGCGGAATCCACGGCGGTCAGCGTGCGGTAGGTGTCCTCGCTGAAATCCTCGTGGCCCGGCGTGTCGAGCAGGTTGAAGGTCCAGCCGCGGTATTCGAAATTCATCACCGAGGTAGAGACCGAGATGCCGCGCTGCTGCTCGATCTTCATGAAGTCCGAGCGGGCGCGCCGGTTCTCGCCGCGCGCCTTCACCGCGCCGGCCAGATGGATGGCGCCGCCGAACAGCAGCAGTTTTTCGGTCAGCGTGGTCTTGCCGGCGTCGGGATGGGCGATGATGGCGAAAGTGCGCCGGGCGCCGATGGGGTCGGCGCCCGGAGAAATGGCAACGGCAGGTTCGGACATCGGACTATGCTTGAGCTACCTCTGAATACTGGCCCGGCGTCCTATATGGGCCTTCTCAGCGGTCCTTCCAACCCTTGCCGGCCTCGCCCCGCTGCACCAGCAAAGGTGCAGGTTCCCAGAACTTGCCGTGGATCTTGTGGAAGCCGCGGATCGTGGCGAGCACCTTGTCGAGGCCGATCTGTTCGGCCCAGAACATCGGCCCGCCGCGATAGACGGGGAAGCCATAGCCGAAAAGGTAGGTGATGTCGATATCGCTGGCGCGGATGGCGATGCCCTCCTCCAGGATCCGGGCGCCCTCGTTGACCAGCGGATACATGCAGCGCTGCACGATCTCCTCGTCGGAAATCTCCCGTCGTTCAATGCCTTGCGCCTTTGACTCCTCGAAGATGATCTCCGTCACCACCGGGTCGGGGCGGGCGTCGCGGCCCTCGTACCTGTAGAATCCGGCGCCGGTCTTCTGCCCGAAGCGGCCCAACTCGCAGAGCCGGTCGGCAACGCGGGAATAGCGCTCGTCCTTCGGCCGCAGATGCGCCTTGCCCTTGCGGATGCGCCAGCCCACGTCCAGACCGGCCAGATCGCCCATGCGGAACGGGCCCATGGCCAGGCCGAACTCCTCCAGCACGCGGTCGACCTGCTCCGGCAGGCAGCCTTCCTCCAGCAGGAAATTCGCCTCGCGCAGATAGCCGTGCAGCATGCGGTTGCCGATGAAGCCGTCGCAGTTGCCGGCCAGCACGGGTACCTTCTTCAGCGTCTTGCCCAGGGCCATCACGGTCGCGATGGTCTCGGCTGAGGATTTCGCGCCGCGTACATTCTCCAGCAGCTTCATCACGTTGGCCGGGCTGAAGAAATGCGTGCCGATCACGTCCTGCGGCCGCTTCGTGCTTGCGGCGATCTCATCGATATCCAGCGTCGAGGTGTTGGTGGCCAGCACCGCGCCCGGTTTCATGATCTTGTCGAGCTTGGCGAATACCTCTTTCTTGATACCCATTTCCTCGAACACGGCCTCGATCACGATGTCGGCATCGCCGATATCTTCGAAACGCTGGGTGCCCGAGATCAGCTTCATTGCCCGGTCCATCGCCTCCTGCTTCATGCTGCCGCGGGCAACGGACGTGGCATAATTCTTCTCGATCACGCCCAGACCGCGGCTCAGGGCTTCCTGCGAAACTTCCAGAATCTTCACCGGAATGCCGGCATTGGCGAAATTCATGGCGATGCCGCCGCCCATGGTGCCGGCGCCGATCACCGCCGCCGACCTGATCGTCTTCGGTTTTACCTCCTCGGGCAGGCCGGGAATCTTGGCCGCCTCGCGCTCGGCGAAAAAGGCATGGATCTGGGCGGCGCGCTGTGGGCTGCCCATGCATTCGAAGAAGAATTCGCGCTCCTTCAGCAGGCCTTCGTCGATGGGCAGCTTCGTGGCGATTTCCACGGCATCGATGCAGCGCCACGGCGCCAGGAAACCTTTCGCCTTGCGCGCATTGGCCTTGCGGATCTCCTCGAACACCGCCGGATCGACATTGCTGACCTTGTCGTTCATGTCGCGCACCAGGCGCAGCGGGCGTTTTTCCGCCACCACCTTCCTGGCGAAAGCGATGGCGCCGTCCAGCAGCTCGCCGGTCACGATCTCGTCCACCGCGCCCAGTTCGGTGGCCTTCCTGGCCGGCATCGGGTTGCCCGACAGGATCACGTCGAGCGCCACCTTCGGCCCCACCAGGCGCGGCAGGCGCTGGGTACCGCCCGAACCGGGGATCAGGCCCAGTTTCACTTCCGGCAGGCCGACCTGGCCGCTCTCCAGCGCCACGCGCCAGTGGCAGGCCAGCGCCACCTCGAAACCGCCGCCCAGGGCCGTGCCATGCAGGGCGGCGACGACGGGCTTCTTCATCGCCTCGATGCGCTTCAGCACGTCGGGCAGGTAGGGTTGCAGCGGCGGCTTGCCGAATTCCTTGATGTCGGCGCCGGCGATGAAGGTGCGGCCGCCGCCGATGATCACCGCGGCCTGCACGGCCGGGTCTGCATCGGCCTGTTCCAGCCCGGCTATGATGCCGGCCCGCACGCCCTGGCTCAGCGCGTTGACGGGTGGGTTCTCGATGGTCAGGACGGCGATGCCGTCGCGGACGGCATAGGCGACGGGAAGGGTCGTCGGGGCGGCGGGATCGGTCACGTTTCTCTCCGGTGTCTTCTTAATTGTCGGACAATCGGTTATAGCCGAGCCGATCAGGCCGGGCAAAAGCCTTGGCCTGCCGCAACGTCAGCGCTAAGTGTCTGTCATGGCCGCCTTTTCGGATTACCGTGCGCATGAATGGGATAATCGCCGCCTCTGGCTGGCGGTGGCCCTGTCGCTGCTGCTGCATGGACTGGTCGTGCTGATGCTGCTGGTCGAGCCCTGGACCTGGCGGCTGCAGCCCGAACCGCCGCCGGTGCTGGCCGAATTCGTGCTGCCCCCTCCGCCAAAAGCCGAGCCGCCCAGGCCGGTGCCGCAGGCCGAGGCGCCGAAGCCGGAACCCGAACTTCCCCGCACGGAATTGCCGCCGCCCAGCGTGCCGCAATTGCAGCGCGCCCCGGTCGCCGAGGAATCCAGGGCGCCGCCGTCAGCCGGCGAGCGCGCCCGCCCGCGTCAGCAGCAGGCCGAGACCCCGAAGCCGCCGCCGCAGGTACAGCGTCCCGGCCCCGGCGCGGCGACCGCGCCGCAGCCGCGCCCGCCGCAGGCACAGAGTCAGGCCGGCAACCGCCAGCCCGGCGCCGGCAGCGCCGGCGGCCCGCCGGCGGAGGTGATGACCCAGTCGGAAAGCGATTTTTTCCTCAGCCAGATCGTGCAGGCCTGGGTGATCGATTTCGATGCACCGCAATTCGCCGATATCCGTATTGTCGGGCCATATCTGGTGCTGCCCAACGGCATGCTGGCGCCGCCATTTGGCAAGAACGACCCCTGGGACATGGATCGCATGGTGGATGGCTGGCCCAAGCTGCAGGCTGCGCGCGGCCCGCAGGCCGCGGCGTTCCGCACGGCGCTGGAAACCTTTCTGCGCGCCATGCGCCTGGCCCAGCCTCTCGCCATGCCGCCCAATGCGCAGGGCTATCCGAAAATCCTCTATCTCGATTTCCGCATCGGCGATCTCTAGCGGACCGGCCTGCTGAGCGATCAGACCTCGGCCATGGCTTTCAGGCTGGCCAGGCCGGCCTCGAAATCACGCCCCACCATCTTGTCCATGTCGAAAAACACCTGCATCACCTTGGCGATGTAAGGCGCAGGCCCCTGCATCGCCCAGGTCACGACGGTGGCATCCCCCTGCGGCACCAGCGTGTATTCGATGATGTTGTGGCATTCGAACGGCCGGGTCATATCGAGTGCCATGGTCACTTTGTTTGGCGACATTGATTCGGTGATGGTGAGGCGACCGCTGCCCACCTCCTTGTTGCCATCCCATTCATAATAGGCGCCCTTGCCGCTGCGCGGGCCGCCATGGCTGCGTTTCATCGCCGGGTCCTTTTCCTCGTAGGGCGACCAGTTCATGCTGACATGCAGGTCGTCGATCAGCGGGAATATCTTCTCCGCCGGCGCCTTGATGCTGGCCGAGCGCTGCACGCGGAAAACATCCGGCTTGGCTGCCGCCATGACCAGGACGACGATGATGGCGACCGCGAGCAATCCCGCGCCGCCGAGGGCGATGGTCTTCAGCATGATGCAATCCTCTCGCTACAGATTTACTGGCAGTTGCCGACGCTGGGATCGGTCTTGAAGCAGTTCACCATCCAGGGCACGCCAAAGCGGTCGGTCGCCATGCCGAAACGCTCGGCCCAGAAGGTCTCTTCCATCGGCATCAGTACGCTGCCGCCTTCAGAGAGGGCCGCGAAGACGCGCTCGGCCTCGGCTGCCGTCGGCATGATGACATTCACCGAGAAGCCGGTCATCGGCTGATACATCTGCGGCGGCGTATCGCCGCCCATCAGGTCGCTGCCGTTCAGGGTCATGCAGGCATGGATGATCTTGTCCTGCCATTCCGGCGGCGTCTGCTCGGCGGCCGGCGTCTCGCGATGGGTCATCATCGCATTGATCTTGCCGTTGAAGGTCTTGGCATAGAAGGCAAAGGCCTCGGCGCAGTTGCCATTGAAACTCAAATAGGCATTGAAGCTCACGACGCTCTCCGTTTTTTCGTCAGGGGTGGAAGGTCAGGACAGGGTGCGCAGATCGGTGCGCAGGCGCTCGGGGTCGTCCAGCAGCCGGTCGAGCTCGGCATGGGTGCGCTTCCATACCGGCAGGGCCTTGACCAGCAGTTTGCGCCCCTCCGGCGTCAGGGCCAGGCGGCGGGTGCGCTTGTCGTCGGGATCGGCGGAAACTTTCACCAGGCCCCGGCGTTCCAATGGCTTGAGGCAGGCGGTCAGCGTCGTGCGGTCCATCGCCAGCACGCTTGCCACCTGGCCCATATTGGCCGGCTGTGGCCGGTTGAGCGACATCAGCAGGGAGAACTGCCCGTTGGTGAGTCCCAGGGGGCGCAGCACCTCGTCGAACCGCCGCGCCAGGGCACGGGCTGCGCGCTGCGCATGCAGGCACAGGCAGGTATCGCGCACCATGATGGTGGTCTCGAAGGGCAGGATGTCGATCTTTGACATGCGGCAATTATGTTGATATCAACGTATATGTCAAGCCGCGTTTCAGCAGCCCGGAGGAGGACCGCCATGAATGTGATGCAGCCGCACCCGCAGGACGAAGCCCTGACCGCCAGGCCTTCGGTGGTTTCCCGTGAAGAGTGGCTGAAAGCGCGCCTGAAGCTGCTGGAAAAGGAAAAGGCCTTCACCCGCCAGCGCGACGCCCTGAACGCCGAACGCCGCCGCCTGCCGATGGTGCAGATCGACAAGGCGTATGAATTCGAAACGCCGCAGGGCCGCCGCAGCCTGCGCGAACTGTTCGAAGGCCGGCGCCAGCTCGTGATCTACCATTTCATGTTCAGCCCCGACGATCCGCCGCCGGGTCAGACGCATCCCTGGTCGGAAGGCTGCCCTGGCTGCTCGCATCTGGCCGACAACCTGCCGCATCTGTCGCATCTGCATGCGCGCGGCACCAGCTTCGCCATGGTCTCGCGCGCGCCGCTGTCCAAGATCATGCCGTTCAAGCGGCGCATGGGCTGGACCATGCCCTGGGTATCCAGCTTCGGCAGCGACTTCAACGCCGATTTTCATGTGACCATCGATCCGACCATGGCGGCGCCGGAATACAATTATCGCGCCGTGCCGAAATCGCCCGGCGGCGAACTGTCCTTCTCCGGCGAATTGCCGGGCCTGAGCTGTTTCCTGCAGGACGATGGCCGCATCTACCACACATACTCGGCCTACAGCCGCGGCCTCGACATGCTGCTGAATACCTATCACCTGCTCGACATGACGGCGCTGGGCCGCCAGGAGCCATGGGAGGATTCGCCCGCCGGCTGGCCGCAGACCAACGATTTCTGGCTGCGCCACCACGACAAATACGATGCCGCGCCGCAGCCGGCCGCCAGCTGCTGTCAAGATTAACCAGAGGAGGAGTGTCTAGGATGAGTTATGTGGATGGTTTCCTGTTGCCGGTGCCAAAGAAGAACCTGGCGGCGTACAAGAAGATGGCGGCCATGGCCGGCAAGATCTGGCGCGAGCATGGCGCGCTCGATTACCGTGAGAATGTCAGCGATGACGAGAGCGTGAAGTTCGGCATGCCCTTCGGCAAGACGATCAAGCTGAAGAAGGGCGAGGTCATCCTGTTTTCCTATATCGTCTTCAAATCGCGCGCCCATCGCGACAAGGTGAATGCCAAGGTGATGAAGGACCCGCGTCTGCACGCCATGTGCCCCGACCCGAAGAAGATGCCCTTCGACGTGAAGCGCATGGCCTATGGCGGGTTCAAGACCATCGTTTCGGCCTGATCACGCCGCGCCGGGGCAGGCTCAAGCGCGCAGGCCCCGGCGCGCGATCACCATGCACAGAGCCCCCAGCAGGGTGACGAAAGCCATCAGCAGATAGCCGCCGGAATAGGACAGTCCGGCATGGTCGTGCAGCCAGGCAAAGGCCGAGGGGCCGACCACCACGCCGGCGAAGGTGATGCTGAGCGTGGCGCCCGTCGCCAGCCCGATGCTGCCGGCCGGCGCCTGGCGGGCGATCACCGCCATGAACACACCGTTCCAGCCGATGGCGCAGAAGCCGAACACGGCCACGACGGCCGCGATCAGTCCGATATGCCATTGCGCGTCGATCAGCGCCGTGCCGATGGCCGCGACTATGGCGATGCTGCCGTTAAGGATCAGCACCTTCGAGCCCGATTTCAGCCGGTCGGCCAGCCAGCCCCAGCCCAGACGGCCGGCGGCGCCCGCGGTCTGTGCCACCGCCATGAGGCTGCCGGCCAGCACGAGATCGAGGCCCACTTCGGTCACCAGATAGGTGACCAGCAGTCCGGTCAGGCTGAGCTGCACGGCGGAATAGGCAAAGGAACACAGTGCCAGCCAGCGCAGGATCGGATGCGTCCAGATCAGCGACAGGCCGGACAGCGGCGAAACGAACAGCGCGGCATCCCGCTGCCGGTCGGTATCCCAGTCCATGCGCGCCTTCTGCAGCGCGACGCTCAGGCCCAGCGCCAGCAGGGCGCAGAGGGCAAGGCCCGCCTGCCAGTGCAGCAGCAGGCTGACGGGTGGAATCAGCAGGCCGGCCAGTATGCCGCCAATGGGCACGCCGCATTGTTTGATCGAAAAGATCAGGTTCATATGCGTGCCGCTGCGGGTGCGCGAGAGCAGATGCGAGGCACCGGGATTGGTGCAGCCATAGCCCAGTCCGATCACCAATGCGCCCAGCGCCAGGGCCGGCAGGGTTCCCAATGCCGAGAGCAGGCAGCCGGCCATGGCCAGCCACAAGGCGATCTGGCTGGCCCGCGTGGCGCCCAGGCGGCGCACGAAGCCGCCGCCGATCAGTGAGGTGATCACCGCGCCGCCATAAACAAGACTCACCTGATAGCCCACCAGCGCCGGCCCGATGCCCAGATCCTCGGCCGCCTTCGGCGCCACGGCCGACAGCGCGAGCGCCGACAGCGTGGTGAGGGATTGCGTGGAGGTGGTCGCGGCCAGTACCGGCCAAACGGGGAGCGTGCCGGCCGGCAGGGGCGTTGGCGTAGTGCCGCCGGCGTCAGGCATTCACTGACCGGCCTGCAGCTTGCTCTGGTATTTCTTCAGTGCCTGCCGCATCTCATCCAGCACCGCGCTCACCGCCGGCTGCTGTTGGATCGCCTGCCAGTAGGCGGCCAGTCGCAGCCGTTTGGCCATCAGGTCGTCGCCTGCCACGGCCGACAGCATCCCGCCGGCATAGAACAGCATCGGCGGCAGGGCGCAGTCTGCATGGGTGAAACGACCGGCGGCAGCGAAGCCGTCCTGCCCTACATGCAGGTCGAGGTATTTCAGGCCGCGCGCGATATCGGGGATGATCGCCTGCATGGCGGCGCGGTCATCGGGTGCGGTGAAAAGCTGGGTGAAGAAATCGCTTAAGGGCACGGCGAAATACAGATCCGCCAGCCGCACGATCAGCTCGCTGGCGACGCGGGCATCGGTATCGACGGGATAGAGCTTCGGGCCGGGCAGGGTGTCGTCCAGATAGTGGCAGATCACCTCTGATTCCGGCAGCACGCTGCCATCGTCGCGCACCAGCGCCGGCACCTTGCCCAGCGGCGTGATCTGGCGGAACTCGGCCGGCGCGGGCGGCGTCAGCATCTCCATGGTCTGTCCCTTGGCGCGCAGCAGGATGCGCACGCGGGCGGCGAAGGGCGAAGCGGGGATATTATAGAGTTTCATAGTACGAGCGCCGTGCGATGGAGGTCGTCCCAGTCGGCCAGCTTGGTGCGCGGACTGCCGGGTCTTGCCCCGGCCGTCTCGGCCGCCTCGATGCGTTTCCAGCCGGCCCAGTCGATCACGGCGGCCCCACGCGCGGCGATGCGCTTGTCGAGTTCCAGGCTGCCGGGCTTGGCGGGCGCGGCGTCATTGGCAAAATCTGCCAGCACCAGGTCGGCCACGGCTTTCGCCTCGGCACGGTTGGTCGGGATGGTGCCGCTTGGGCCGCGCTTGGCCCAGCCGACCACATACAGGCCTGGTGCGATGCGGCCGGAGTCATTGGCCAGCAGGCCACGCGTATCGGCCTGCGGCAGATCGCCCTCGGTGGCGGTGCGATAGCCGATGGCGCTGATCGCGGCGCCGACATCCAGCGGCTTGTCGATGCCCTTGATCTTCAGTTGCTCGACGCGGCCGCTGCCCAGCAGGGCCTCGGGCGCGGCATGGAACAGGAAATGCAGCCTGATCGGCTTGTCGTCGGTGCGGGCGGCGAATTCATGCAGCAGGCTCAGGTTCTTTTCCTTCACCTTCGCATCGTTCGGGTCCATGCCGGCCGGAAGCGCCTCGGGCAGGTCGGTCTTGTTCACCACCGGGCGCAGGCGTTCCAGCCGGCCCAGCTCGGCCAGTTCGGCGCTGGTGAAGCTTGCCTCCACGGGGCCGCGGCGGCCCAGGATATACAGGTCGGTCAGCGGGGCTTTCGCGATGGCCTCGGCGGCATGGGCGGTCAGGTCGCTGCTCGCCATTTCGGCCGGGGTCTTGCCCAGCACACGCACGATATCGATGGCCACGTTGCCCATGCCGATCACGGCGGCGCCGGGGCGATCGAGCAGGGGATTGAGACTGCGAAAATCGGGGTGTCCGTTATACCAGCCGACGAAGGCCATCGAGCCATAGCGGCCCGGCAGGTCCTCGCCCGGGATACCCAGCGGCCGGTCGGCATGGGCGCCCAGCGCCAGGATCACGGCATCGTAATGGGCGGTCAGTTCGGCCAGCGGCAGGTCGCGCCCCACCGCGATATTGCCCAGGAATCGCAGGTTGGGATTGCCGAACAGCCGGTCGAACTGGCGGGTTACCGCCTTGGTCCCCTGGTGGTCGGGGGCGACGCCGAAACGCACCAGGCCATAAGGGGTGGGCAGCCGGTCGAAGACATCGATTTTCAGCTCGGGTTTCTGGCGCAGCAGGGCATCGGCGCAGAAAAGGCCCGACGGTCCACTGCCAACAATGGCGATATGATGCAGCACGGTTCGATTTCAGCTATGGTTGCCCAAATGTCGCCGCAACCTTAGTGCAGCCTGACCACGTTATGCAAATCCGGCCGCTATACTCCCGGTCCAGTTTTCCCGGCCTCGCCTGATCCCCAGCCATGTCCAGCCCCGAGCCGAGTTCAGAACCTCCGAGTCATCGCATCGTCAATTCCCGGGGCCGCGCGCCGCTGGTGCTGATCTGCGACCATGCAAGCTGCGTCGTGCCGCCCGACCTGGACAATCTCGGTCTGCCCGATCACGAACGCGTCCGCCATATCGGCTGGGATCCCGGCACGGCCATCATCACCGAATGCCTGGCACAGAGCCTGGATGCGCCCGCGGTGCTGGCCGGCGTGTCGCGGCTGGTGATCGACTGCAACCGCCGGCCCGACGATCCCACCCTGATCTGCGAGGTGAGCGACGGCACCGTGGTGCCGGGCAATCGCGATCTGGACCAGGCCGAGCGCGAGCGCCGGATGGCAAGGTATTTCCGTCCCTATCATGCCGCCATCGCCGAACAGATCGAGGCAGCCGGCGAACGGGGGGCGCAGCCGGCTCTGCTCTCGATCCACAGCTTCACGCCCCGCCTGCGCGTGAAGGGCGAGAACCGGCCCTGGCATATCGGCGTGGTGTGGGACCGCGACGGCCGCCTGGCCCAGCCTTTGCTGCGGGCCCTGCGCGACGAAGGCGATCTTGTGGTGGGCGACAACGAACCCTATAGCGGCCGGCGCCATGCCGGCTATTCGATCTTCCAGCACGGCCAGAATCGCGGCCTGCATCACGTGATGATCGAAGTGCGGCAGGATCTGGTGAGCGACGAGGCCGGGGCAAGGGCCTGGGCCGGGCGGCTTGAGCGTTGCTTCCGTCGCATGCTGGCCGAGGCAGGGTTGATGGCGACGGCGGGCAGCGCCGCTTGAGTCTGGAGTAACGGGAGGAAGCATGGTCAGCGCCGGCGATTTCACCATCGGCATCGAGGAAGAGCATCTGCTGGTGGAACGCACCACCGGTGCACTGGCGGTGGAGCCGCCGGCGGCCGTGCTGGCCGAATGCGAAGCCATCGCCGGCGGCCAGGTGCATCCCGAATTCCTGCAATGCCAGATCGAGATTTCCACCAAGGTGTGCCGCGGCATGGCAGAGGCGCGCGCCGACCTGGTGCGCCTGCGCGGTGGCATCGCGGAAGTCGCCGCGCGCCACGGGCTGGCGCCGATTGCCGCTTCCACGCATCCCTTCGCCCGATGGAGCGACCAGCGCCATACCGACAAGGAGCGCTACGACCGGCTGGCGAAAGACCTGGCCGGGGTGGCGCGGCGTCTGATCATCTGCGGCCTGCATGTGCATGTAGGCATCGCCGACGAGGACCTGCGCATCGACCTGATGAACCAGGTCAGCTATTTCCTGCCGCATCTGCTGGCCCTCTCCACCTCCTCCCCCTTCTGGCAGGGTGAGGAAACTGGCCTGCAATCCTATCGCCTGTCGGTGTTCGACAGCCTGCCGCGCACCGGCCTGCCCGAACGCCTGGAGACCTGGGGCGAATACCAGCGGCTGGTGAACCGCCTGAAGCAGGCCGGCCTGATCGAGGATGCCAGCAAGCTGTGGTGGGACATCCGCCCCTCGGCACGGTATCCCACGCTGGAACTGCGGATCACCGATGTCTGCACCCGCCTGGACGACGGATTGAGCGTGGCGGCGCTGTATCTCTGTCTGCTGGCCGCGCTGCTGCGGCTGCGTCAGAAGAACCAGCGCTGGCGCATCTATGCCAACACGCTGATCGACGAGAACCGCTGGCTGGCCCAGCGCTACGGCATCGCCGGCAGCCTGGTCGATTTCGGCAAGGGCGAAGCCGTGCCCTATGCGGCCCTGCTGGAGGAACTGATCGAACTGACCCGCGAGGAGGCCATCCAGCTCGGCTGCCTGGCGGAGGTGGAGCGGGCGCGCGGCATCCTCAGGCGCGGCACCTCGGCCCAGCGGCAGTTGCAAGTCTACCGCGATGCGCTACATGCTGGCATGGACAAGCCCGCGGCGCTGAAGGCCGTGGTGGACTGGCTGGTGGCGGAGACCGTGAATTTTGCCGTTCCCGAATAGCCGGGCCTGAACAGGAGGATGGCATGACCGACAAGATCGATCCCAAGACCCAGACCGAACTGGAAGCCGCGGCCTTCCGCCGCCTGGTCGAGCATCTGCGCGGCCGCACCGATGTGCAGAATATCGACCTGATGAACCTGGCCGGCTTCTGCCGCAATTGCCTGAGCAACTGGTATCAGGACGCCGCCAAGGCCAAGGGAATCGAACTCGACAAGATGGCGGCCCGCGAGATCGTCTACGGCATGCCCTATCCGGAATGGCAGGCGAAATACCAGAAGGACGCCTCGCCCGAGCAGCAGAAGGCCTTCTCGGAAGCAATCAAGGCCCATAAGCACTAGGGATAAATCGGAGTTATCCACGGATGCCGCATTCCTGTGGATAACTTTGGGGCGGCGGTAGGCGGCCGGACGCTGGCGGCTATAATCCGCGCCCAACCCCAACACCGCTTTCAACTGAGGTCACCCATGGCCACCAAACTGATCTCCGGCAATTTCTCGGCCGACCAGCTCAACCAGATCGTCGCCCGCATCGAGCGGCTGGAGGAAGAGAAGAAGGCGCTGGCCGACGATATCCGCGAGGTCTATGCCGAGGCCAAGGCCCATGGCTTCGACACCAAGATCCTTCGCCAGGTGATCAAGCTGCGCAAGTTGGACCGTGCCGAGCTGGCCGAGCAGGAAAGCCTGCTCGAGATCTACATGGAAGCCCTCGGCATGGATACCGCGACGCAGGAAGCCGCGGAGTAATCCGCATGCGCGGCCAAACCGGCTTTGTTGCAGGTCTGGCCGCGCTGCTCTTCTGCGGCGACCTGGCCGCGCAGCCGCAGCGGCCGATCACCGACGATGCCCAGGCCTGCGTCAGCATCGCCAACCTCACGCAGTATAACTGGCCGATCAACATCCGCCGTGAAGGCCGGGTGAACTCCACCGTGATCGCCAAGCCGCGCGAGGTGAATCGCTATTGCGCGCCGGATCGTCTGGGGCCGAATGAATTCATCATCGTGCAGGTGAAATCCACCTGGTTTCCGATCGGCGAATGCCGGCTGAAGAATCGCGGCACCATGGAAATCTACCGCGAAAAAAGCGACGAGACCGACAGCGGCGAAGTCACGCGCGTGAAATGCTACGAGGGGCGCTGACCCCGCGTCAGGCATGTCGGTTCACGGCCGCAGCAGCGCCCAGCGCCAGATCGTGCCGTCATCCGGATCTTCCACCGTCTCAACCAGCGTGAACCCGCGCTTGCGCAGAATCGCCGTCGAGGCGTTTTCCTCCGGCAGGGTATGCGCCAGCACGGCCTTCACGTCATATTCGTTGAAAGCGATCTTCAGCAGCTCGCGCGCCATGATGCTGCCGACGCCCCGGCCCTCATGGCCGGGAAAGGTGAAATAGGCGATCTCCACAAGCCCCTGCACAGGCGGCGATTTGAAGCTGCAGATGCCAAGTAGGGCATTGTCGCTATCGCGGAGCGCAAAATAGCTGAGCCAGGGATCTGTGGCGCCGGTCATGGCATACATGCCGAGCGTGGCGGTTGCCATCTCGCCGACGAGCCCGGCCACTTCCAAATGATTGGGGTGGGCAGCCAGCAGCGCGGTTGGATCGGCGGCCAGGGCTTGAAGATAGGCAGTATCGAGCGGCTTCAGTGTCAGCATGGGCGGTTTCTGGCCGATCCCGCAATACTGCGCAAGGCCTCAGCGGCTTTTCAACCAGTCAAGGATGCTGGGCAGCACCAGCTGCGGCTTGCGCACCCAGCGGAAATGATCGATGCCGTCGAAACCCATCGCCTTGGGGTCGAGATGATGGCGCGTGAGCTGCACCCTGGGGAATTTGCTTAAGAGTCCGTCCATCGCGTGTTTCGGCGCGAAGAAGTCGCCCTGCAGCGAGATGCCCAGCACCGGCAGGGATAATTCCGCCAGATGGCGGTCATGGTCCACGCGCGGCCGGCCGAAGATGAAACGCCCGGTGCGCGCCTGCCTGGCCCAGTCGGCCATCAATGTGCGTGCCTCGCGCCCGGCGAAGCGGAAACGGTGGCCGGGGAAATGCCCCACCACGCGCGCCACCAGCGGCACCATCTGGCTGTAGGCCAGGAAGGCTTTCGGCCACAGCTTCCAGTGCACCGAGCTGCAGGCGATCAGGATCAGGCCATCGATCTGCTGCGGGTGATGCGCGGCATAGATGCTGCTGACCTGCGCGCCCAAGCTGTGGCCCAGCAGGTAGAAGGGCGTGCCGGGAAACCGCGTCTTCACCGCCGTGATCGCCAGCGGCCAGTCCTCGGTCAGCAGGTCGTGATAGCCGAAATCGTAGCCCCAGCCCGGCTTGTGCCCACCGCTTTCCTCATGGCCGCGCAACTCGGCGATGGCGGCGTTGTATCCGGCCTGCTGCAGGGCCTGCAGCAGCGGGGCGTAATAGCCGATCTGCATGCCCATGGCAGGTTCGATCAGGATGGCGGGCGCCTTGGCATCGGCCGCCGGATGGATCTGCACGGCAAAGCTGGTGCCGTCGTGCCGCTGCAGGCGGATGGTTTCGGGTGAAGCGGAGAGGGTAGTCATAGCGCGATCAAGCCACGATGCGCAGCGCTCCGCAATTACCTTTCTGGTCGTAACGCAGCGTCATGCCGTAAGGGAATTAAGGCGTGGATGGCCGGCACAAGGCCGGCCATGACGTGTGAACGAGTGACTATTGAATACCTTCGTCATGCCCGGACTTGATCCGGGCATCCACGATTTACTCTGCCGCGCTGGCCAGGGGTGCGGTGGGGGCGCGGAAGGTAGCCAGCAGTTTGGCCTCCTTCTCCTTCGCCGCCGCCAGGTGCTTCACCTTCACATGGCCATAGCCGCGGATGTCTTCCGGAATCTTCGCCAGTTGTAAGGCCAGCGCATGATTCTGCGGGTTCAGCTTCTCGCACAACTCCTCGATCAGGGCGAAATAGTCGGCGATGAGCTGGCGCTCGGTGCGGCGTTCTTCGGTACGGCCGAAGATGTCAAAGGCCGTGCCGCGCAGGAATTTCAGCTTGGCCAGCAGGCCGAAGGCGCGGAACATCCACGGGCCGAATTCCTTCTTCTGCGCGATGCCGGTCTCCGGATCGGGCGGATTGAGCAGCGGCGGCGCCAGATGGAAGCTGAGGCGGAAATCGCCGTCGAACTGCGCGTTCAGCTTCTTGAGGAACTCGCCGTCGGAATAAAGCCGCGCCACCTCGTACTCGTCCTTGTAGGCCATCAGCTTGAAGGCATACCGTGCCACGGCCTCGGCAAAGCCTGTCATGCCCTTGGCCCGGTTCGCCTCGGCATGACGGGCTTTTTCCACCAGCGCCTTGTAGCGCTCGGCGTAAGCCGCATTCTGCCATGCGGTCAGCCGCGGCATGCGGTCGGCCAGCAGCTCGTCCACCGTCTTGGCAAAAGCCTTCGGCTCGATGGCGCTGAGCGTGGGCCGGGCGATGTCGTCCACCACCTTGGGGTCCTGGGCATAGAGCCGGCCCCAGTTCAGCGCCTTGATATTGGCGTCGATCGCCGTGCCGTTCAGTTCGATGGCCTTGAGCAGGGCATCGAGCGATACCGGAATCAGACCGCGCTGCACGGCATAGCCCAGCATGAACATGTTGGTGGCAATCGCATCGCCCATCAGCACGGTGGCGATGCGGGTGGCTTCCACGAATTCCGACAGGTTCTCGCCGGCCGCACTGCGGATCGCCTGCACCATCTGATGGTCGTCCAGCTGCAGGTTCGGGTTGAGCTGGAAGGCGGCGGTGGGCGTGAGATGCGTGTTGATCAGCGCCCGCGTGGCGCCCTTCTGCATCTTCTCCAGCGCGGCATCGCCGGCCGCCACCACCATGTCGCAGCCCAGCACCAGATTGGCGCCGCCGGCTGCCACGCGCACGGCGTGGATGTCGTCCGGGTTCTTGGCGATACGCACATGGCTCAGTACGGCGCCGTTCTTCTGCGCCAGGCCGGTGAAATCCAGCACGCTGGTGCCATAGCCCTGGATATGCGCGGCCATCCCTAAGATCTGGCCGATGGTCACCACGCCGGTGCCGCCGATGCCGGTGATCAGGATGTTGTAGGGCTGGTCCAGCGGCGCGACTTCCGGCGCCTTGAGGCCGGCGAACAGGCCGTCCACGTCACTGTCGCTCGGGCCCTGCTGCAGTTTCACCTTGGCGCGCTTCACCTTGCCGCCATGCACGGTGACAAAGCTGGGGCAGAAACCCTTCACGCAGGAGAAATCCTTGTTGCAGGACGACTGGTTGATCTTGCGCTTGCGGCCCAGCTCGGTTTCCAGCGGCTCGACCGAGACGCAGTTGGATTTCACCGAGCAGTCGCCGCAACCCTCGCAGACCGCCTCGTTGATGAACACGCGCTTGTCGGGGTCGGGGAAGGTGCCGCGCTTGCGGCGGCGGCGCTTCTCGGCGGCGCAGGTCTGGTCGTAGATCAGAACCGTGCAGCCCTCGATCTCGCGCAGCTCGCGCTGCACGGCGTCCAGCTCGTCGCGATGACGGATGGTCACGCCCGGCGCCCATTCGGTGCCGACCGGATATTTCTCCGGCTCGTCGGTGACCACCACGATCTTGCGCACGCCCTCGCCATAGACCTGCATGCTGATCTGCGGCGGGGTCAGCGGGCCGTCATGCGGCTGGCCGCCGGTCATCGCCACGGCGTCGTTGTAGAGGATCTTGTAGGTGATGTTCACCTTGGCCGCGACCGAGGCGCGCAGGGCCAGCAGGCCCGAGTGATAATAGGTGCCATCGCCCAGGTTGGCGAAGATGTGCTTGTCGTTGCTGAACGGCGCCTGGCCGATCCAGGGCGTGCCTTCGCCGCCCATCTGGGTGAAGGTGGCCGTCGAGCGGTCCATCCACAGCGACATGAAATGGCAGCCGATGCCGGCCACCGCGCGGCTGCCTTCCGGCACGCGGGTCGAGGTGTTGTGCGGGCAGCCCGAACAGAAATACGGCGTGCGCTGGGTCTTGCCGATGGTGCTGGCGGCGCGCTCCTTCTCCTTCTGCTCGATGAAGGCGATGCGTTCCTCGATGCGCGGATTGGTGCCGTAGCGCTTGAGCCAGGTATACAGCGCCTTGGCGACAATCGCAGGCGATATCTCCCCGGCCGAAGGCAGCAGCCAGTTGCCCTGGGCATCGAACTTGCCTACCACGCGCGGCCGCACGTCCTCGCGCCAGTTGTAAAGCTGTTCTTTCAGCTGGTTTTCGATGACCGCGCGCTTTTCCTCGACGACGATCACCTCCTCCAGCCCTTCGGCGAAATGGCGGGCGCCTTCACGCTCCAGCGGCCAGACCATGCCCACCTTGTAAAGGCGGATCCCCATATCGGCGGCCATCTCTTCCGTGATGCCGAGATCGTCCATCGCCTGGCGCACGTCCAGATATGACTTGCCGGTGGTGATGATGCCCAGCCGCGGACGCGGGCTGTCGATCACCACGCGGTCGATTTTGTTGGCGCGGGCGAAGGCGAGCGCGGCATAGGCCTTGTGGCGCTGCAGCCGGTCTTCCTGTTCCAGGATCGCATCGGGCCAGCGGATATTAAGGCCGCCCGGCGGCATCTGGAAATCGGTCGGATAGGCGATCTGCAAACGCTCAGGGTCGATGGAAACGCTGGCCGAGCTTTCCACCGTTTCGGTCTGGCATTTGAATCCGACCCACAGGCCCGAATAGCGCGACATGGCCCAGCCGAGCAGGCCGTAATCGAGGAATTCCTGCACGTTGGCCGGATGCAGCATGGGCATCATCGCAGCCATCATCATGTGTTCGGACTGGTGTGCCACGGTGGAAGAGGCGGCGCCATGGTCGTCGCCGCACAGCGCCAGAACGCCGCCATGCTTGGACGTGCCGGCGGAATTGGCATGCTTGAACACGTCCATCGAGCGGTCGACGCCCGGGCCCTTGCCGTACCAGATGCTGAACACGCCGTCGTATTTCGCACCGGGGAAAAGGTTGAGCTGCTGGCTGCCCCAGATCGCCGTGGCGGCGAGGTCTTCATTCACGCCGGGCTGGAACTGGATATGGTTGTCCTTAAGGAATTTGCGGGCGCGCCAGAGCTGCTGGTCGAACAGGCCGAGCGGCGATCCGCGATAGCCGGAAATGAAGCAGGCGGTGTTGAGGCCGGCGGCCAGGTCGCGCTTTCGCTGCAGCATCGGCAGGCGGACCAGCGCCTGGGTGCCGGTCAGGAAGACGCGGCCGCGCTCGAGGGTGTATTTATCGTCCAGCGTGACATTCGCCAGCATCCGGTTCTCCTCCCACTGCCTTAAATAGGTCAGTATTGCTTACCTAATTATACGGGCGCCGCCTTGCCCGGTCGAGCGAAAACCGAAGCGGCCTTTCAAAAGTCCGGCCGGTTGCTCTTTCAAGTGATTCTGGTAGATACCCCCGAGTAGTCAATCTGCCCCCCACGTTATAGCGCCAGGATCGTCATGGCCGTTCTGCTCACCGGTGCCGCCGGCTTCATCGGCTTTCATGTTGCACAAGCGTTGCTGGCGCGGGGCGACGAGGTGATCGGACTCGACAATCTGAACGATTATTACGATCCGGCGCTCAAGCGCGCACGACTTGAACAAATACAGGGCCACAAGGGGTTCAGATTTTTCCAGGTCGATATCGCAGACGTTGATGCAGTGCAGCAGGCAATGGCCGGCGCCGACATCCGCCGCGTCGTGCATTTGGCTGCCCAGGCCGGCGTGCGCTACTCGCTGGTGAACCCGTATGCCTATATTCGCGCCAATCTGCTGGGCCATACGGTGATGCTGGAACTCTGCCGGCATCTGCCGAAATGCGAGCATATGGTCTATGCCTCGTCTTCCTCGGTTTATGGCGGCAATACCAAGCTGCCCTTCGCGGTCGAGGACCGGGTCGATTCGCCGGTCTCGCTGTATGCCGCCACCAAGAAGGCCGACGAGCTGATCAGCCATGCCTACACCCATCTGTTCGGCTTCCCGCAGACCGGCCTGCGCTTCTTCACCGTCTATGGGCCCTGGGGCCGGCCCGACATGGCGATGTACATCTTCACCAAGGCGATTTTCGAAGGCCGGCCGATCCAGGTGTTCAACCACGGCGACATGCAGCGCGACTTCACTTATATCGACGATATCGTCGATGGCGTCGTGAAGACGCTGGACCATCCGCCGCCGCCCAATGAACACGGCCGGCCCTATCGCATCTACAATATCGGCAACAACAACCCCGAACCGCTGCTGCGCATGATCGAGCTGATCGAACAGGCGGTTGGCCGCAAGGCGGAAAAGCAGTTCCTGCCGATGCAGGATGGCGACGTGAAAGCCACCTATGCCGATATTTCCGCCATTCAGCGCGATACCGGATTCAAGCCGACCACACCGATCGATGTGGGCATCCCGCGCTTTGTCGATTGGTATCGCCGCTATCACAATCTGGTGGGATGATATCGACGCATGAGCGAACAGCCAGATATCCCTGCGCCGCAGATCGACCCGGAAGGCGTCGATCCCAAGGTCGTCGAAGCGATGATCAACGCCGGCATCCCGCATTGCGCGGCTTTGGGCGTGAAGGTGATCGCCGTCTCGCGCAAGGCCGTCACGCTCGCTCTGCCATATAATCCCGACCTGGTGGGCGATCCGGTGCATGGCGTTTTGCACGGTGGCGTCGTCACATCGCTGGTCGATACCGTCTGCGGCATGGCGGTTTTCACCGCTCTGGCCAAGCTGCAGGCGATCGCCACACTGGATCTGCGTATCGACTATCTCAAGCCGGCGGTGGCGCAGAAGGAACTCCATGCCACCGCGGAATGCTACAAGCTGACCCGCTCGATCGCCTTCGTGCGGGCCCGCGCTTATCATCCGGAAGCGCCGGATGACCTGGTGGCTAGCTGCGTGGCCGCCTTCATGATCGGCTCGTCTGACAAGCCGCCCCTTCCCAAGGGCACCAAGGTGCCGGGAGGAGTGGCATGAGCCTCGACCTGGAAGCGCTGATCCGCGCGGCCCGCGAACATCGCGACATCTCAGCCTTCCTGAAGGCGATCCCGTATTTCCGGTTCCTCGGCCTCACCGTGCGCGAGGATTCCGAGGGCAATCCGCTCTGCATCCTGCCGGCCGATCCCAAGCTGATCGGCAATGCGCGGCTGCCGGCCCTGCATGGCGGCGTGGTTGGGGCGCTGCTGGAATCGGCGGCCATCGTTCAGTTGATCTGGGCCGCCGAGACCGATGCGATCCCCAAGATCATCGACCTGCAGGTGGATTACCTGCGTTCGGCCCGTCCGGTGGAAACCTTCGCCCGCGCCATCATCACCAAGCACGGCCGCCGTATCGCCAATGTGCGCGCCGAGGCCTGGCAGGAGGATCCGGCCAAGCCGGTAGCCGCCGCCCACGCGCATTTCCTGCTGGGCTAAACGCGCCTTTGCATGGGCTGGTCAAACCGGCCGGCCCTTCCCATATATTGTAGCGATTACAAGAAACGAGGATTCCCGTATGGCTTCCCCCGCCGCCGCTTCTCCCGCCAACGACCTTGGCGCCCTGCCGACCTGGGACCTGGGCGACCTCTATCCCGGACTTGAATCCGCCGAACTCAAGCGCGACCTGGCTGTCGTGGCCGAACGCGCAGCGAAGCTGGAACGGCACGGCAAGGGCAGGATCGCCGGCCTGTCGGGCGACGACCTTGCCGCCGTGATAGCGGAATACGAGGCTCTGCAGGACCTGATCGGTCGCATGTATTCCTACGCCTCGCTGGCCTATGCCGGCGACATGGCCGATGCCAAGATCGCCGGCTTTTACCAGGACATGCAGGAGAAGCTGAACGACGTCACCACCAAGCTGCTGTTCCTCACCCTGGAACTGAACCGGCTGGACGAGGCGGCGCTGGAGCAGAAATACGCCCAGTCGGCCAGGCTTGCGCATTACCGGCCCTGGCTGCGCGATCTGCGGCTGTTCCGCGACCATCAGCTCGATGACGAGCTGGAACGCCTGCTGCATGAAAAGGCGGTGGCCGGCCGCGCCGCCTGGAACCGCCTGTTCGACGAGACCATGGCCGGCCTGCGGTTTCCCTGGGGGCGCGAGCAGCTCACCGCCGAGCAGGTGCTGCACAAGCTTTCCGACAAGGATGCCGTCACGCGCCGGAAGGCCGCCAAGGCGCTGGCCAAGGTGTTCAGGCAGAATATCCGCCTGTTCGCGCTGATCACCAACACGCTGGCCAAGGACAAGGAAGTCGAGGATCGCTGGCGCAAATATCCCACGCCCGAGGCCTATCGCCATCTCTCCAACTGCGTCGAGCCCGAGGTTGTGAATGCGCTGACCGACGCGGTCACCGCCGCCTATCCGAAACTCTCGCACCGCTACTACAAGCTGAAGGCGCGGTGGATGGGCGTGAAGAAGCTGCCCTGGTGGGACCGCAATGCGCCCTTGCCCGAGGATCACGACCGCACCATCGGCTGGGACGAGGCGCGCGACATCGTGCTGAAGGCCTATGGCCGCTTCTCGCCGCAGCTCGCCGATCTGGGCCGGAAGTTCTTCGACAACGCCTGGATCGACGCGCCGGCGCGGCCGGGCAAGGCCTCGGGCGCTTTCGCCCATCCCACGGTGCCGAGCGCGCATCCTTATCTTCTGCTGAACTATCAGGGCCGCACGCGCGACGTGATGACGCTGGCGCATGAACTGGGCCATGGCGTGCACCAGCTTCTGGCGGCCGAGCAGGGGCCGCTGATGGCCGACACGCCGCTGACGCTGGCCGAGACCGCCTCGGTCTTCGGCGAGCAGCTTACCTTCCGCGCCCTGCTCGATGCCGCCGGCCCTGAGCGCCGCAAGATCATGCTGGCCTCCAAGGTGGAGGACATGCTGAACACCGTGGTGCGCCAGATCGCGTTCTTCAAGTTCGAGCGTCAGGTGCATGCCGCGCGCCGCGAGGGCGAGCTGACGCCCGACCGGCTGGGCGAGATCTGGATGGGCGTGCAGAAGGAAAGCCTGGGCCCGGCGCTGAAATTCGATGCCGATTACAGCACGTTTTGGTGCTACATCCCGCATTTCATCCATTCGCCCTTCTATGTCTATGCCTATGCCTTCGGCGACTGCCTGGTGAATGCGCTCTATGCGCGCTACCAGGATGCCGAAGCCGGCTTCCAGGAAAAATACTTCGCCATGCTCAAGGCCGGCGGCACGCTGCGGCACAAGGAACTGCTGGCGCCGTTCGGGCTGGATGCCGCCGATCCCGCCTTCTGGTCGAAGGGCTTGAGCGTGATCG
Organism: Ferrovibrio sp.; assembly: GCF_046297895.1. Classification (GTDB taxonomy): domain Bacteria; phylum Pseudomonadota; class Alphaproteobacteria; order Ferrovibrionales; family Ferrovibrionaceae; genus Ferrovibrio. The sequence continues at coordinate 33,249 of NZ_JBKBHC010000012.1, forward strand.
AGGGCTTCATCGACGAACTCGAGAAACTGGGCTGAGGCCGCCATGGCCGAGGAAGACAGCACGCTCGGCCGCGTCCGCCGCTACGCGAAGGTAGGCGCCTCGGTCGGCGGCCTGGCGGCAAAGCTGGGTGCCGAGCGCGTGCTGGGCGTGAAGCTCGACCGCGGCAAGCATGCCGCCGAGCTGCGCGCGGCCCTGGGCGGACTGAAAGGCCCGCTGATGAAGGTGGCGCAAATCATGTCCACCATCCCCGACGCGCTGCCCAAGGAATACGTGCAGGAGCTGACCCAGCTGCAGGCCAATGCGCCGGCCATGGGGCCGGCCTTCGTGAAACGCCGCATGGTGGCCGAACTTGGGCCGCAATGGCAGGCGAAATACAAAAGCTTCGACCTCGCCGCCGCCGCGGCCGCCAGCCTGGGCCAGGTGCATCGCGCGACGGCGATGGATGGCCGTGCGCTTGCCGTGAAGCTGCAATATCCCGACATGGCCTCGGCCGTGGAGGCCGACCTGCGCCAGCTCAAGCTGATCTTCGCCATCTATCGCCGTATGGATGCCGCCATTGACACCACGCACATCCATGCCGAGATCGCCGCCCGCCTGCGCGAGGAGCTGGATTACGAGCGCGAGGCCCTGCATATGCGGCTTTATGCCGGGATGCTGAAGGGCGAGGCGCATGTGCATGTGCCGGAGGTGCTGCCCGAACTGAGTACCGGGCGGCTGCTCTCCATGACCTGGCTGGATGGCCGCCGGCTGCTCGATTACGCCGATGCGGCGCAGGAAACCCGCAACACGATTGCGATGAACCTGTTCCGCGCCTGGTATGTGCCGTTCTATCAGTGCGGCGTGATCCATGGCGATCCGCATCTGGGCAATTACACGGTGCGCGACGATCTCGGCATCAACCTGCTGGATTTCGGCTGCGTGCGCATCTTCCCCTCGCGCTTCGTCGGCGGCGTGATCGACCTCTACCGCGCCATATCCGGCAACGACCGCGCGCTCGCCGTGCATGCCTACGAGACCTGGGGCTTCACCGGCCTGTCCAACGAGGTGATCGACACGCTCAACCTGTGGGCCGAGTTCGTCTATGCGCCGCTGCTGGAGGATCGCCCGCGCCGCATCCAGGAAATGGAATCCTCCGGCCTCTACGGCCGCGAGGTGGCCGAGCAGGTGCATCGCAAGCTGAAGGAGCTGGGCGGCGTCACGCCGCCGCGCGAATTCGTCTTCATGGATCGCGCCGCCATCGGTCTGGGCGGCGTGTTCCTGCATCTGAAGGCAGAGATCAACTGGCACCGCCTGTTCCACGACCTGATCGCCGGGTTCGATGTGAAAACCCTGGAAAAGCGCCAGAAAGCCGCCCTCACAAGCGCGGGATTGCCTGCAGAAATCGCTTGAGGCGGGGCCGCTAAGGTCCGAGAATGCCGTTGTAATAATGTTGCGCGGCCCTGCGGGGCAGAGCGGAGCGGTCAAGGCGCATGATCGGCGGTCTGTCGTCCTTTTCGCCGGGCTCGATATCCAGTTACGGGAGTGCCGGCAGTTTCAGCGTTGCCACGCCGCAAAGCCTGGCCAACGACGGCAGCGCCGTGTGCCAGTCGCTGGAGTGCAGCGTGCACGGCGCCATGCTGAAGGCGCAGATGCAGGCGCAGTTCCCCGGCCTGAAGGTGCTGGGCGGCGGCGAGCCGCAGCAGCCCCAGAACCGCCGGCAATCCGAAACCCCGCGGCCGGTGCCGGGCAGCGGCGCGGCCGAGAGCGGCAACGTCATCAGCCTGCGGCCAGGCGGCGGCTCGGCGCTGGCCAGCGGCGCCACGCTGCTCACCGCGCAGGAGGCGGAAACCTCCGGTTCGGATGGTTCCGGCGGGCCGAAGGCGCCAGGCGAACTGACCGAGGAAGAGAAGCAGCAGGTCGCCAAGCTCAAGCAGATCGATGCCAAGGTGCGGGCCCATGAGCGCGCCCATGCCGCCGCCGGCGGGCAGTATGCCGGCGCGCCGAGCTACAGCTACACGCGCGGGCCCGACGGCCAGATGTATGCCGTCTCGGGCGAGGTGGCCATCGACATCAGCCCCGAGAACGATCCCGAGGCGACACTGCAGAAGGCGGCGGCCGTGGCCGCCGCCGCGCTCGCGCCGGCCGATCCCTCGGGGCAGGACCGCGCCGTGGCCGCTGCCGCCCAGCAGCTTCGCCTGCAGGCCCTGGCCCAGATCCGCGAGGAGAAACGCCTGGAGCAGGAAGCGGCAGCCGAGGAGGGTCAGGCCGTGCCGGATCGGCTTCAGCCACCCGGCCAGATCGAGGGCCAGAACGCGGGCCCGACGCCGGGCCCGACGCCGGGGCAGGCGACGGGGCAGGCGACGGATGCGTCGGCGGGCGATGCCGGCACCGGCCGCGACGGGCCTGCCGCAAGGGCGGCGCAGGCTTATGCCCCGGCGGCCGACGCCGCCCGCGCCGGCCGCGAGATCGGCCGCCTGGTCGGGCTGGTCGCCTGACCCCGCGCTGGCCTGCCAGCCATAAAGTAACCAGTTGGATACAAATCGTCGGGACGGCGCCAGGCGGCCGGACGGGGGGTTGTGTCGGCTTCTGCGGCCAGCGTAATATCCCCGGCGATTCAATCCCTAAACCATGCAGAGGGCATCATGGCGAGTGAACAGCATCAGATGGGCACCATGGATATCAGCCAGCACAAGGCGGCCTGGGCCGGGTTCGTGAAGGCTTCGATCTGGGGCACCGTCGGTGTCGTCATTCTCCTCATCCTGATGGCGCTCTTCCTGCTCTGAGCCGGCCCGGCGGCGCCTGAATACGGGTGCCGCCGCCACATCCAAGCCGTCAGTTGTTGAGTAAGGGGGAGCTCAGCCATGAAAATCGCCATTCCGAAAGAGCGCCGGCCCGGCGAAAAGCGCGTCGCCGCCTCGCCGGAAACCGTGAAGAAATTCGTGGGCCTGGGCTGTTCGGTCGTGATCGAGAGCGGTGCCGGCCTGGCCGCCGATATCCTCGACGAGCACTACACCGCCATGGGCGCGCAGATCGCACCCGATGCGAAGGCCGCCCTGGCCGATGCCGACATGGTGCTGAAGGTGCAGCGGCCGATGACGGCGGCCGAGGGCAACGACGAACTGGCGCTGCTGAAGAAGGGCGCCATTCTTGTTGCCGGCCTGCAGGCATTGCAGCAGCGCGAGCAGGCCAAGGCCTATGCCGCTGCCGGCGTCACCGCATTCGCCATGGAACTGATGCCGCGCATCACCCGCGCGCAGTCGATGGATATCCTCTCCTCGCAGTCCAACCTCGCCGGCTACAAGTCGGTGCTGGATGCTGCAGCGCATTTCGGCCGTGCCTTCCCGATGATGATGACCTCGGCCGGCACCATCGCGCCGGCGCGCGTCTTCGTCATGGGCGTGGGCGTTGCCGGCCTGCAGGCGATCGCCACCGCCAAGCGTCTCGGTGCCGTGGTCTCGGCGACCGACGTGCGCCCGGCCACCAAGGAACAGGTGGAAAGCCTCGGCGGCAAGTTCGTCTGGGTCGATGACGAAGAGGCCCGCGCCTCGCAGACCGCCGGCGGCTACGCCAAGGAGATGTCGGCCGAATACAAGGCCAAGCAGGCCGCCCTGATCGCCGAGACGGTGAAGAAGCAGGACATCATCATCACCACCGCGCTGATCCCCGGCCGTCCGGCCCCGGTGCTGGTGACGGAAGAGATGGTGAAAAGCATGCGGCCCGGTTCGGTGATCGTCGATCTGGCGGTCGAGGCCGGCGGCAACTGCCCGCTCTCCAAGCCCGATCAGGTGGTGGAGGTGAACGGCGTGAAGCTGGTCGGCTACACCAACTATCCCAGCCGCGTGCCGGTCGATGCCTCCAACCTGTTTGCCAAGAACCTGTGGAACTTCCTGTCGCCGCACTGGGACAAGGACGGCAAGACCTTCAAGTTCAATTTCGAGGATGAGACGGTGTCCGGCACCTGTGTGGCGCGCGACGGCGCCGTGGTCCATCCCATGCTGAAAGAGGGGGCCTGAGCCATGGCCGAAGTCTATTCCTTCTTCTCGCTGCTCTCGATCTTCGTGCTGGCCTGCTTCGTCGGCTACTACGTGGTCTGGAGCGTGACGCCGGCCCTGCATACCCCGCTGATGAGCGTCACCAACGCCATTTCGTCGGTGATCATCGTCGGCGCGCTGATCGCTGCCGGCGCCTCGGCGGTGTTCGATGCCTCGAAGGTCTTCGGCCTGATCGCCATCGCGCTGGCCGCCGTCAACATCTTCGGCGGCTTCCTCGTCACCCAGCGCATGCTGGCGATGTACAAGAAAAAAGAGAAGAAGTGAGAGGGGCCGCGCCATGCCGATCCAACTGACCGCGCTGCTCTATCTCGTCAGCTCCGTTCTGTTCATTCTCGCGCTGCGCGGCCTGTCGTCGCCCGAGACCAGCCGCCAGGGCAACATCTATGGCATGACCGGCATGGCGATTGCCGTGCTGACCACCATCGCCAATCTGGGCGATCTGTCCGGCACCATCGTCTGGGTGCTGGTCGCGCTGGTCATCGGCGGCGGCGTGGGCACCGTGCTGGCCCGCCGCATCCAGATGACGGCGATGCCCCAGCTCGTTGCCGCCATGCACAGCCTCGTCGGCCTTGCCGCAGTGCTGGTGGCGGCCGCCGCCTTCTACAATCCCGCGCCCTACGGCATCCTCAATGCCGCCGGCCAGATCACCGTGGCCGCGCGCATCGAGATGAGCCTGGGCGTGGTGATCGGCATCATCACCTTCTCCGGCTCGCTGGTGGCCTTTGCCAAGCTGCAGGGCCTGGTCTCGGGCAGCCCGGTGGTGTTCAAGGGCCAGCATATGCTGAATGCCCTGATCGGCCTGGTGATCCTGGGGCTGGTGGCGGCCTTCTGCGTCAATCCAAGCCGGGAACTGTTCTGGGCCGTTACGCTGCTGGCGCTGATCGTCGGTTTCACCATCATCATCCCGATCGGCGGCGCCGACATGCCGGTGGTGGTCTCGATGCTGAACAGCTATTCGGGCTGGGCGGCGGCCGGCATCGGCTTCACGCTGCAGAATCCGGCGCTGATCGTCACCGGCGCGCTGGTCGGCTCCTCGGGCGCGATCCTGTCCTACATCATGTGCAAGGGCATGAACCGCTCGCTGTTCAACGTCATCCTCGGCGGCTTCGGCGGCGATACTTCCGCTGCCGCCGGCGGCCAGAAGGTCGACCGCGCCTACAAGAAGGGCTCGGCCGACGATGCCGCCTTCATCATGAAGAATGCCGGCAAGGTGATCATCGTGCCGGGCTACGGCATGGCGGTGAGCCAGGCCCAGCATGCCCTGCGCGAGATGGGCGACAAGCTGAAGGAGGAGGGCGTGGAAGTGAAATACGCCATCCATCCGGTGGCCGGCCGCATGCCGGGCCACATGAACGTGCTGCTGGCCGAGGCGAACGTGCCCTATGACGAGGTGTTCGAGCTGGAGGAGATCAACTCCGAATTCCAGACCGCCGACGTCGCCTTCGTGATCGGCGCCAACGACGTGACCAACCCGGCGGCGCGCGACGACCCGAAAAGCCCGATCTTCGGCATGCCGATTCTCGATGTCGACAAGGCCAAGACCGTGCTGTTCGTGAAGCGCTCGATGGCGTCGGGTTATGCCGGCATCGACAACGAGCTGTTCTACAAGGACAACACGATGATGTTACTCGCCGATGCCAAGAAGATGGTCGAGGACATCGTGAAGGGGCTCTAAAGGCCCGCCGGTCCACGACGAAATTGTATTCACACAATCCCGCCGGCCCGGACCGTTCAGTCCGGGCCGGTTTTCTTTGGAATTGCTATAAAACATAATCCTTTGCGTACAAACGGAATGTGGTAAACAGGCGCCCGCTTTTTAGCCGTTTTCCCATGCCCACCGCCCAACCTCGCAACCAGCCCGATACGTCATCCTGGGATACCCAGTCGATGGACCCCTTGGCGCGCGATCCGCGCTGGTGGGGGACTGGCGGCGACATTCTCGATCTGTCGCATCGCGATCTGCAGGAGGCCGATTTCGCCGGCCGCGCGATGCAGCGCGCCCGGCTCACCGGCTCCAACCTGCGGCGCGCCCGGCTGTCGCGTGCCGACCTGGCCGAGGCCGACCTGTTCGGGGCCGACCTGGCGCGTGCCGACCTGCAGAATGCCAATCTCACCCGCGCCGTCCTGCGCGGCACCAGCCTGGCCGGCGCCAATCTCAACAACGCCATACTGGTGGAAGCCGATTTCCGCGGCGGCGTGATGATGCGCCCCAGTCAGCATCGGCACGGCGCGACGGGCGATGGCGAACCGGAGCGGGCCGGCATCGACGTCTCGGATCTCAGCAACTGCCTGCTGGATTACGCCCATGCCGCGCGTGCGCAGTTCTCGGGCGTGGACCTCAGCGGCGCCTCGCTGGTCGGCGCCGACCTGTCGGGGGCGAATTTCTTCGGCAGCAACCTGCGCGATGCCGATCTGTCCTATGCCAATCTCAGCGGCGCGAACCTGAGCGACGCGCGGCTGGTCGGCACGCGCCTGATCGGCGCCAATCTCAGCCAGGCGCAGATCGTCAATGCCACGGTGGAGAAGGCGGCGGCGGCAGGCGCCGATTTCACCGGCGCGGTGCTGCGCGGCATCGCCGCCGACGGTTTCGAGATGAACAGCGCGCGGCTGATCGCGCCTGCGGATTTCGAATTCGAACTGTCGGCTGCCATCGCCGGGCATCGCGCCTGGATGCAGAGCGGTGGCGCGGCCGGCCACCAGTTGTCGCTCGCCGGCCAGCGCTTTCCCTATCATGATTTCTCGGGCCTGGAACTGGACGGCGCCGATCTCGGCGACTGCGATCTGCGCGGCTGCCGGTTCAATCGCGCCAGCCTGGTGCTGGCCAATCTCTCTCGCGCCAACCTGGCCGGAGCGGATTTCGCCGGGGCGCGCATCGCCGGCTGCCGCTTGATCGGGGCCAACCTGCGCTGGGCCGTTTTCACCGATGCCGTGCCGGGCCGGCTGCGCATCTATTCCGGCGATGGCAGCTTCAGCGGCCGCTGGCAGGCCACCGATCTCACCGGCGCCGCGCTGGACGCCGCCAGGCTTGAGGGTTTCGATCTCGCCTCCTGCCTGCGCTGATCGGCGCTAGGCCATCTCGGCATGCTGCAGGCCGCAGTAATAGGGAGCGCCCTGCTCGGCGAAGGCATTCAGCTTGGCGTTATAGCAGCGATGCTCGAAGCCGTGTTTGTCGGTAATGGTGATCAGCGCGGGCACATGACGGCCATCCGCCTCGCGCGGACCGGTCAGGTAGAAGCTGATGCGGTCGATGCGATAGCCCAGCACGCGCAGGTCTTTCAGGCCCGCCAGCCGCTCGCTCACCGCCCGCAGGAAGGTCTCGGTATCGCATTGCCCCTGGCCCAGGCCGAGCGGGCGGCGGAAATCCCCCACCAGGATCTGCTCGGGTTTTGCCGTGCCGATCAGCCGCGCCACCTGGATGGTGACGTCGCCGACGATGAAAGCGCCGCCGTCGCTGCCGTCCTTGCGCGGCTGGTGATAGAGGAAATGGCTGCCGATGCTCAGGCATAGCCGCAATACGGGCACGGCCGAGGCATCGGTGGCGGTGCGGCGCAGGGCCGCGAACAGGATCTGGAAGATCGCCACCGCGCAGAAGAAGTCGATATCGGCGCGCAGACCCGGGCGCTCGTTCCACACATAGAAGCCGTCGCCCGTGGTGGTGCGGCGGAAGCTGACGGCCAGGCCATGGGCACGCGCCATCTCCTCGGCCAGGTTGAGCGAGAATTCCAGCGTGGTGAGCTGGGCGGCCTGCTGTTCGGGCGTGGCTTTCGAGAAGCCGGCGATATCCATCAGCAGCACGGCGCGATGCAGCGTCTTGGTCACGGTGAACAGCCGGAAGGCCTGCTCGACCAGCATGTAGGGAATCTCGCCCGGGCCGGGACCGATCGGCCGCTCCAGCCGCAATTCCACCGGCTGCACGTCCAGCAGCCGGGCCGTTTCGTCCAGCGCCCCGCCGGCCATCAGGCCGCTTTCGCTGAAGACCGGCAGGTGGCGGCCATGATCGGCGAACAGGCGCACCTTGGGCACGGTGATGATCTCGATGCCCAGCCGTGACGGCCGCCAGCCGACCAGCGCATGGCTGCCGAAGCGCCACAGGTCGAAGAAGATGCCGTGCAGCTGGCGCTGCAGGCCATCGTCTGGACGCGCGAGGCTCGATTCGACGGTCATAGCTGTACGAATGGTTGGCGGATTGCGGTTGCATAACGCCGCGCGGGCGCGGAATCAACGCCAATTCTGCGCGGATTTCTGCGGGCCCTGCAGCGGTGGGCGCGGAATTATGCTGGCGCGCCAGAGTGTTGCCGGCCCGCTCTTGCACAATCTGGAGGAATACCTATCTTAAGCAACGTCATACTACTACGGACTGCCAGACTGCTCTGCCCGCCAGGCGAAAGCCCCGGGTGTCCAGTTTCCTGCCAAGCCTGGACATAGTTTGATGCGTCGCTCGGAAGCCTTTCCCCGCGGCGTTGCTACACTGAAAAACTACGGAGATACAGCGATGGCTGTCGGTACTGTGAAATGGTTCAATGCCACCAAGGGCTATGGCTTCATTCAGCCGGAAGGCGGCGGGCCGGACGTGTTCGTCCACATCTCGGCCGTTGAGCGCGCCGGCATGAGCGGCCTCAACGAGGGTCAGAAGGTCTCCTACGAGATCCAGAACGACCCGAAGCGCGGCAAGAGCTCGGCCGTCAATCTCAAGGCCGCCTGATCTAGCCGTCAGGACTATGCCGAGGGGGTGTCCGGAAACGGGCGCCCCCTTTGGTTTTTCCGCGCATGACGGCTGCGCGCATTATTTCCAGTTTGCCCCGGAGGGTGCCATGGCCTTCAAGCCCAACTACAACCAGCAGCGTGCCGAACGCACCCGCGCCAAGGAACAGAAGAAGCAGGAAAAGCTGCAGAAGCGCCAGGAGGAATCCGAGCGCCGCAAGGCGGAACAGCAGGGCGACGGGCAGCAGGACGCGGCGCCGGCGGCCGATGGCGGCGGCGAGCCGTAAGCCAGGAAGCGTGTCATGGCCAAGGACAAGACCAAGAAACCCAAGATCAATCCCAACGCGGCCTTCATCCTGTTCGACGTGATCTACCAGGATGGCAGCCAGACCTCGAACCGCCGCGTGCCGATGAGCCAGTTCGCCGGCATGGAGGACGAGGAGGATGTCGCGCGCGCCTTCATCGAGGCGCAGGACCGCGACATCGCCGAGAAATCCGGCCGCCCGCGCGGCCCGATCAAGAGCCTGAGCCGCTCGGCTAACCAGCTCTGATCCCATCCCGTCATGCCCGGGCTTGACCCGGGCATCCACGAGTAACTGGCATCCACGAATAAGACGTGGATGGCCGGAACAAGTCCGGCCATGACGTGATCAGAGCATTTCCCGTTTCAGCTTCGCCACCGCTTCGTGCAGGGCCTGCAGGAAGGCCGAGCGGTCCTTCGCGCCGAACGGCTTCGGGCCCGAGCCGACGCGTTCGGTCGGGCTGGCCGCGCGCAGGTCGGTCATCAGGTTGCGCAGCGCCAGGTCCATGCCGATGCTGCCGTTGAAGGCCTTGCCGTTCGGCGCCAGCACGGTGGCGCCCGCCTTCACGCAGCGCGCCGCCAGCGGCACGTCGGCGGTGATCACGATATCGCGCGCGCTCGCCCGCTCCGCGATCCAGTCATCGGCCTCGTCCAGCCGCGACCCCACCACGGTGAGCGTGATCCAAGGCACGCGCGGCACATTCAGCCAGGCATTCGCCACCACCTGCACGGCAACCTCATGCCGCTCGGCCACGCGGAACACCTCGTCCTTGACCGGGCAGGCATCGGCGTCCACATAGATGGTGATCGCAGCGGCCATGGCCTTTTCTTCCGCGACGTGGATGGCCGGGTCAAGCCCGGCCATGACAATCTTTTCTCAGAAGCCTTTCTTTACCGTCATGCCCGGGCTTGACCCGGGCATCCACGAGTAGTTTTTTGTTTGCATGAGCAAGGCCTTCACGAAAGAGCAGGATGCCCCCGATCCCGACGACGGGCTCGACGACGCGCCCCCGATTCCGCAAGGCGCCAAGAACTACATCACGCCGGCCGGACTCCAGCGCCTGCGCGACGAGCTGAAGCAGCTTAAATTTGTCGAGCGGCCCAAGGTGGTCGAGATCGTCTCCTGGGCGGCGGGCAACGGCGACCGCTCGGAGAACGGCGACTATCTCTACGGCAAGAAGCGCCTGCGCGAGATCGACCGCCGCATCCGCTTCCTGCTGAAAAGGCTCGAGATCGCCGAGCCGGTCGATCCGGCCCTGCAGAAAAACCGCGACCAGGTCTTCTTCGGCGCCACCGTCACCTATGCCGATGAAAACGACCGCGAACGCACCATCCGCATCCTCGGCATCGACGAGGCGCGCATCGAGCGGGGCGAGGTGAGCTGGATTTCCCCCATCGCCCGCGCCCTGATGAAGGCGCGCGTCGGCGACGTGGTGGAGCTGCGCACGCCGCAGGGTCAACAATCCATCGAGGTGCTGAAGATCACATACGAGGATGCGCCCCAATGATGAAAGCCGTGCCGGTGAAGATTGCCGAGATCTACGTGCCGGCCAAGTTCAAGGGCACGCTGGATGCCGCCAAAGTGTCGGCTCTGGCCGACGAGATCGTCGGCGCTGGCGGCCTGAAGGTGCCGATCCAGGTGCGGCGCGACGAGGCGCAGAAACGCTATGTGCTGGTGGCCGGGCTGCATCGGCTGGAGGCCATGCGCAGCCTGGGCGAGGCGACGATCGCCGCCTATATCGTGGCGGCGCGCAAGTTCTAAGCGGTTACTTCTGCGCTAGCGATTTGCCCGGCAGCAGCCGCGCATGCAGCTCGCGCGGGTCGAGCGGCGTGGCCGCCTTGCGGTCGGAGGCGCGCAGGCCGGCGCCGATGGCGTCCAGCGCGGCCTGCACCTGCGCCTTGCGCGAATCCTGCCCGCGCTGCTCCCTGGCCCAGAGCAGCAGGCGATAGGCCGAGAGCCGGTCCATCGCCGTGCCGCGCCCGGTGGCCAGCATGGCGGCGATGTTGGTGGCGGCGCCCACATGGCCCTGGCAGGCCGCCTTCAGGTGCCATTCCAGCGCGGCCTTTTCGTCCTTGGTGATGCCGGTGCCGCTTTCCAGGAACTGGGCATAGGCATATTGCGCCTGGCGGCGGCCGGCCTGGGCGGCGCGACCGTACCAGTAGGCCGCCTCGGCCTCGTTGCGGCGCACGCCGGCGCCGCTTTCGAACATGGTGCCCAGCATCTCGGCGGCTTCGGCATCGCCCTGGCGGGCGGCGGCCAGCAGATGGGCATCGGCCCGGGCCGGCGGGCTGGCCAGCAGCGTGCCGATCAGCAGGGCGGCGCCCAGCAGCAGGCCCAGCATGACGGGATGGGAAGGGCAGTATCGGACTGCCGTATACCGGACTGATCGTGCCATGGCGCTTCTGCTCCTGGGCGAACCGGCTGGGTAACGGGCCGGCCGCGGAAATGGCGGTGACTCAGGGGTAACGCGGAAATACAACCAGCCCGCGTGCCCAATGTCCAGTTGAATTTTAACCATGGCAAAATCCATCCACAGGTTTATGGCCCTGCCGCAGCGACAACAGCGGGATAGGGGACGGGATGCGGGGGCAGGGAGGGGGGGAGCAAGAAAAACGTGGATGCCCGGGCTGAACCCGGGCATGACGATTATTGGAGTTGGCGCGCCCGGAGGCCGTTCGTTTCCTTTTTACCGTCATGCCCGGACCCAGGAAGCGCTTGTTGGCCGGGCATCCACGTCTTTACAACCAGCCCATGGCCTCCCTGCCTCAGTCATACGACGTCATCATCCTGGGCGCCGGCGGCGCCGGGCTGTTCTGCGCCGGCATCGCAGCCCAACGCGGCAAACGCGTGCTGGTGCTCGACCACGCCGCCAAAGCCGGCGAAAAGATCCGCATCTCCGGCGGCGGCCGCTGCAACTTCACCAATCTCCATGCTTCCGCCGCCGATTTCCTCTCTGGGAATCCGCATTTCGCCAAATCGGCGCTGAAACGCTTCACCCAGCACGACTTCATCGCGCTGGTGAACAGGCATGGCATCGCCTGGCATGAAAAGACGCTGGGGCAGTTGTTCTGCGACGGCTCCTCGCAGCAGATCATCGACCTGCTGCTGGCCGAATGTGCCAAAGGCGATCCGCCGGCCACGCTGCGGCTCAACACAAAAATCGAGCGCGTTGAAAAAACGCCCGCAGGCTTCCGTGTGTTCAGCGCCAGCGCGGATATGTTCGACGCGCCGAACCTGGTGGTGGCCACCGGCGGGGCATCCATTCCGAAAATGGGCGCCACCGGCCTCGCCTACGAGATCGCGCGCCAGTTCGGGCTCGCCGTGATTCCGCCCAAACCCGCCCTCGTGCCGCTGCTGTTTGGGCCGGAAGACGCAAAGCGCTTCGATGGCCTGGCCGGCGTGGCCGTGCCCGATGCGGAAACGTCAATCGGCAAACGCCGCTTCCGCGAGGCCCTGCTGTTCACCCACCGGGGCCTCAGCGGGCCTTCCGTATTGCAGATTTCCAGCTACTGGGAATTTTTTGAACGCCGACAGCCCATCGGCATCAACCTGCTGCCCGGTGCAGACCTCTTCGCTTTGCTCAAGGCCGCGCGGGCGCAACACCCGAAGCAGGAAATCGCCACGCAAATGGCATCGCACCTGCCGGCCCGGCTGGCCAAACGCCTGTGCGAGCTCAGCCAACTCGATGGCCGCCTGGCGGATATCAGCGACGCAAAATTCAGAACCCTCGCCGCGCTCACGCAACACTGGCAGCTCAAGCCCGCCGGCACCGAAGGTTTTTCAAAAGCGGAGGTCACATTGGGCGGCGTGGATACCGCCGCGCTCTCCTCGCAAAGCATGGAAGCGCGTGCCGTGCCCGGCCTCTATTTCATCGGCGAGGCCGTGGACGTGACCGGCCATCTCGGCGGCTTCAATTTCCAGTGGGCGTGGAGCAGCGGATATGCTTGCGGGAATGCTTTTAGTTGAATTTTATCAAGTTCTTCGCAGATTGCCGTTCTCCAACCTGAAACTTGCTTGTTTAGGGAGTATTGGAGAGTGTCCAGCTATTTTTTTGGCGAGCCGACATAAATTTCCAAGTGCACGGTGACAGTAAAGCAAGGCGTCTGGCCCATGCTCCACCTCATCCTCAAGGAAACTGGCTTTTAGCCACTCCTGCGCTGAGTGAAATATCTTACCAGTTGACCTAATTTCTTTAACTTTATGGGGATCTTTCGGCAAAGAAAATTCGATAGATGGATAAACTCTTTTAGAAGTATCGGTGAAAGCCTTCTGCTTAATCCAGCCGCGTTTTTCCGCTGAGGCAAGCGGCGTATAATGAACAGCTAAATCACGATACGCAGACATCTCTTTCAGCCACCCGCGGCCATTGGTTATTTCTGAGATTTCAGCAGCAACTGGATGCGAACATTCTTTTTTTGCAATCTCGGCGCGAAGTGTGCTCATTAGGCGGATGTTTTGACTGTTATTCAGGTACTCGTTAAGAACATACTTGGCTGTAAACTCTCCCAAATAATCTCGTAGCGTGGCTGCTTCAGATAAAAACGAATGCGTTGCAAGATATATGAAGAAGCTGTTCAAGGTCTCTATCCGTTGGCCATCCTTGAACTTGTCATTAGCAACAATATTCACCAGCTCTTTGTGATACGATTCAGACAATTCATATAGCCTCCATGAGGCGGCTTCTATTTGGAAAACCACGCGCCGACACAGATCAACAAATGGGTAGTTGTCTAAATGATGGCCGCCTGTGGCAAGGTTGGACCACAAAACAGTGGCGTCGTGAGCTAAATCTCCTCCGTCTTTCCAGTAATAAGGACGCCATTCGGTGGGAATGTGTCCGTCAACCTGCATTTGATGGGTAACGAACTCCATGCCAACTACGGTCGACACGTGCTGAGACAATATCCCATGCAGATGGCGATATTCTTCTAAGTTAAAGCTGTTTGGACTTTCTGGGAGGAAGGGTATGAATTCAACTTGTGGGCCGGGAGAGTTGATGGCTCTTAAGCCGCCTTTTAAGTGGGCAACTCGAAGTGCAGTCGGCCATTCTCTATCCATGGCTTTATCTTTTGGTTTGTGTGTATTTTGTATTGGATTGTGGCTAATTGCCCTTTCTAATCAAGAAGAGTTTATAGGTTTCACCCGATAGAAAAGGAAACGCCCGGCCATGTCGGCCCAAGAACAAAAGCATAAACCCGCCGATCATGCAGACGGCGGCGAATTCGATTACATCATCGTGGGCGGCGGCACGGCCGGTTCGCTGCTGGCCAACCGGCTTTCGGCCGATCCACGCAACCGCGTGCTGGTGCTCGAGGCCGGCGGCAAGGATGACTGGATCTGGTTCCACATCCCCATCGGCTACCTGTTCGCCATCGGCAATCCGCGCGCCGACTGGTGCTACAAGACCGAGCCGGTGCCGGGCCTGAATAACCGCTCCATCGGCTATGCGCGCGGCAAGGTGATCGGCGGCTGCACGGCCATCAACGCCATGGTCTACATGCGCGGCCAGGTGCAGGATTACGACACCTGGGCCCAGATGGGCCTGTCCGGCTGGGGGTGGGACGATGTGCTGCCCTATTTCCTGCGCCACGAGGATCACCAGTCCGGCAAATCGGCTTTGCATAATGCCGGCGGCGAATGGCGCGTGGAAAAGGCCCGCGTGCGGTGGGACCTGATCGATTCCATCGCCGAGGCCGGTGCGCAGATCGGCATTCCGCAGGTGGAGGATTTCAACCTCGGCAACAACGAAGGCTCGGGTTATTTCCAGGTGAACCAGAAGCGCGGCAAACGCTGGTCGGCCGCCACCGGTTTCCTGAAACCCATCCTCTCGCGCCCCAATCTTGAGCTGCGCACCAAAGTGCAGGTCTGCAACGTGGCGCTGGAGCAGGATAGCGGAAGTCGGCGCGCCACCGGCGTGGTCTACCGCCAGGGCGGCGACAGCTTTTTCGCCCGCGCCAAGGCGGAAGTGATCCTCGCCGCCGGCGCCATCAACTCGCCGCAGCTTCTGCAACTCAGCGGCATCGGCCCGGCCGAGCTGCTGCAATCGCATGGCATCGACGTGCTGCATCACCTGCCCGGCGTGGGCGAGAATCTGCAGGACCATCTGCAGCTCCGCCTGATCTATCGCGTGCGCGGCGTGAAAACGATCAACGATGCCGGCCTGTTCGGCAAGGCGATGATGGCGGCGCAATATGCGCTGTTCCGCCGCGGCGCGCTCACCATGGCGCCCAGCACCTTCGGGATGTTCACGCGCTCAAGTCCTGAGCATGCCACGCCGAATGTGGAATTCCATATCCAGCCGCTCTCGCTCGACAAGTTCGGCGATCCGCTGCATCCCTTTCCGGCCTTCACCGCCTCGATCTGCAACCTGCGGCCCACCTCACGCGGCCATGTGCGGATCAGGTCGAACGATCCGCTGGCGGCACCCGCGATCCAGCCGAATTATTTGAGCACCGAGGCCGATATCCGCGTGGCGATCGACAGCCTGAAACTCACGCGCCGGCTGGCCGCGGCCCCCGCGCTTTCCAAATACCGGCCGCAGGAATTCCTGCCCGGCCCCGAGGTGCAGTCGGAAGACGACATGCGCGTGGCCGCCGGCAATCTCGGCGCCACCATCTTCCATCCGGTGTCTACCGCGAAGATGGGCGTGGACAGCGACCCGATGGCCGTACTCGATGGCCGCCTGCGTGTGCGCGGCGTGGAGCGTTTGCGCGTCATCGATGCCTCCGCGATGCCGCTGATCACCTCGGGCAACACCGCGTCGCCCACGCTGATGATCGCGGAAAAAGGCGCCGAGATGGTGCTGCAGGATAACAAGTAAAAAAGGTCGTCATGGCCGGGTTTATCCCGGCCATCCACGTCTTACCGCACGTCGAAACGTGGATGCCCGGGTCAAGCCCGGGCATGACAATATGATTGGAGCAATAAGAAAGCCCGTCATGGCCGGCCTTGTGCCGGCCATCCACGTTTTTCCGTTGAACGTATGCAGGTGGCCCGGCAGGCTGTTCGCATGTCCGGAGGCTGGGTCTACATCCTCACCAACAGGCCGAATGGCACGCTGTATGTAGGCGTTACCTCCGATCTCGCCCGGCGCATATGGGAGCATCGCGAGGGCGTGGTCGAGGGGTTCACCCGGCGTTACGGTCTCAAGCGTCTGGTCTATGCCGAGCAGCACGACGATATCCGCGTCGCCATCCAGCGTGAAAAGCTGATGAAACACTGGTCGCGCACCTGGAAGGTCCGGCTGATCCTGCGCGACAACCCGGCTTGGGACGATCTCTACGAGCGGCTGATCTAATCGTGGATGCCCGGGTCAAGCCCGGGCATGACAATATGATTGGAGCAATAAGAAAGCCCGTCATGGCCGGACTTGTTCCGGCCATGACGAAATGAATGGGGGGTTAAACGCGCCTCACTCCGCCACGAAGCTGATCACGTTCATCAGCAGGCCGACGCGGCCGGGATTCTCCCCGGTATCGTCCATGGGCCGGCCGTCCAGGCGCAGGGCGGCGGCGCGGTGGGTGAAGGGCAGCAGCACGCGGCGGTATTTGTAGAATTCCTTCTTCGCCCAGGTCATGCGGTGTTCGGCATGGAAGGGGCGGGCATGGGTCACGGCCACGTCCAGTTCGGCCTGCATCTTGGCGGTATCGTCGCCGAACATCTCGTGCAGCATCAGGCCGCGGCCGTCGCGGCCATACACCTCGCACAGAATCGTGCCGGCCAGGCGGCAGCGATACAGCCGCGTCTCGTCGGGGCCGTGCAGCACGTCCCACAGGATGCAGTAGGGCAGCAGGTCGGGGATCGCGGCCGGGTCGATCTGCGCCCGGTCGGGCAGCGGCAGGGCCGAGACGGTCGCCAGCCCGCGCCACCAGTCCAGCGCGCGCAGCAGCCGCGCATCGCTCACCGCGCCCATGTCGGCGCCGGCGCGCAGGGCCTGGGGCAGATGCTCCATGTCGGCGGCATCCGCCGTCAGACCGCTGGCCGTTGAAACAGCGGGCCCGGCGGAAGGGCCGGAAAAGGAGGAAGGCGGTTCGGCGGTCATGACGTGTCCGTCGCTTGGGAGTAACGGCCCTATATCTACGCTGCCCACCCTATAAGTGAAGTTAATTACCTGTAATGCTAGTGTGAAATACGCGGCTTGAAAGCCGGGCAGACTGTTCCATATATGTTCTGATCATGGGCCGGCGGGATTATGGAAAAATGCTGACTTGCGGAAATTCAATGGCTTAACACCGCAAAATGACGCGAAACGACGCCAGGCGGCGCCATCCGGCGCCAACTGGCGCCAACCGGCGCGGCAGGCTGGCACGGCGCAAAAAAACGGCGGCCGTAACATGGCCGCCGCCGAGATGCCGGCCGCCGCGAGGGGGGATGCGGTGGCCGGTTCGGGGAGGAAGGGGTCAGGCCGCCGTCATGGCTGGCAGGCCGGGCAGCTGCCCAGCAGGTCGTCGGCCTTGGCTTTCTGCTCTGCGGTCAGTGCGGCATAGAGCGGCCGGGCGGCGTCGCGCAGGGTTTTCATGGCGGCGAGATGGCCTTCCATCCAGCCCACCCGGGTGTCCAGGCTGTCGGGCAGCGACTGGCTGGCCTGCGGCGGGCTCGCCGGCGGGGGGCTGGCCGGCGGCTGGCTGCGGCCATAGCGCGGGCCGTGCATGGTGGCGCCGAAGGCGCGCAGGGCCTCGGCGAAGGGCGTCCACGCCGCCTCCTGCTGCGCGGTGATGCCCAGCTCGGCCTTGAGGAAGGCGATGCCGCCTTCGGTATAGCCGCCGCCCATCATGCCCATCATCATGCCGTGGCCGCGCATGCCGTGACCCATCATGCCTGGGCCGTACCCGGGCCCATAACCCTGGCCCGGCTGCGTCATCCCCGGCGGCATCATCGGGCCGCGGCCCTGCATCATCGGCTGGGCCGCTGCCGCGCCGGCCACCGCAGCAGCGACGGCAAGGGCAGTGAATGTGGTGCGGATCAGTCCCGTGGCCATGGCGTCTCTCCATGCTGAGGATGCCGCCACCCTAGCGCGGCCGGCTCATGGCCACCTTGCGCTACATCAACCCCGCCAACAAAAAGGGGCGCCAGCCCGCGGCCGGCGTCCCCTGATCGGTCGATGTCTGCGGACTTACTTGATTCCGGCGGCGCGCACGATGCCGTCGGTGATCATCTTGGCCGCCTCGTCGGGGCCGACCCAGCCGGCCGACTTCACGAACTTGCCCTTTTCCAGGTCCTTGTAGTGAACGAAGAAATGCTCGATCTGCTCCAGCAGGCTCTGCGGCAGGTCGGCATAGGTCGAGACGTTGGTGTAGAAGGGGTGCAGCTTGTCCACCGGCACGGCGATGATCTTCTCGTCGCCGCCGGCCTCGTCCTCCATCTTCAGCGCGCCGATCGGGCGCGA
This sequence comes from Ferrovibrio sp., assembly GCF_046297895.1. Taxonomy (GTDB): domain Bacteria; phylum Pseudomonadota; class Alphaproteobacteria; order Ferrovibrionales; family Ferrovibrionaceae; genus Ferrovibrio. The sequence goes on from NZ_JBKBHC010000012.1 coordinate 51,668, forward strand.
GCGGATCACGGCGCCGGCCACCACCGGCACATGGCTCACCACCAGGATGTCGCAGGGGTCGCCGTCGCCGCCCAGGGTGTGCGGCACGAAGCCGTAATTGGCGGGGTAGAACATGGCGGTGTGCAGGAAGCGGTCGACGAACAGGGCGCCGGAATCCTTGTCCAGCTCGTATTTCACCGGCACGCCGCCGGCCGGAATCTCGATCACGGCATTGATGTCGTAGGGCGGGTTTTTACCCACGCCGATGCGGGCGATATCCATGTCTGGTCCTTTGGACTCGATGGGGTAGGGAGGCGGGCGCCTTTTTCGCAAATGCAGCAGAAAACGCAACCGCTTGATCCCTAATATTTTCGTCGCAGAAGCCCGGTTCCCCCGGCTAGGATGGCGCATAAGCCTATGGGGGGAGTATGCATCGGGAACGCAACGTCAAGATCGTCGCCACGCTCGGCCCCGCCACCGCCTCCGCCGACCGCATCCGCGCCCTGTTCGAGGCCGGCGCCGACGTCTTCCGCCTGAATTTCAGCCATGGCAGTCACGACGACCATCTCGCCCGCATCCAGATCGTGCGCGCGCTGGAGCATGACATGGGCCGGCCCATCGGCCTGCTCGCCGACCTGCAGGGGCCCAAGCTGCGCATCGGCAGTTTCCGCGACGGCGCGGTCGATCTGGTGGCGGGCCAGAAATTCCGCCTCGACATCGAGGGCACGCCGGGCGATGCCACCGGCGTGACGCTGCCGCATCCCGAGGTGCTGGCCAGCCTGAAGCCCGATACCGACCTGCTGCTGGACGACGGCAAGATCCGCCTGCGCGTGCGCGAGGTGCATTCCGGCCGGGCGATGACCGAAGTGATGGTTGGCGGCCGGCTGTCCGACCGCAAGGGGCTCAACCTGCCCGATACCGTCGTGCCGCTTTCGGCGCTGACGCCCAAGGATCGCGGCGATCTCGCTTTCGCGCTCGCCCATGGCGTGGACTGGGTGGGCTTAAGCTTCGTGCAGCGGCCCGACGACCTGCGCGAGGCGCGCGGGCTGATCCAGGGTCGCGCGGCCCTGCTGGCCAAGATCGAGAAACCCTCCGCCGTCACCGAACTGGACGAGATCGTGGCGCTGGCCGATGCCGTGATGGTGGCGCGCGGCGACCTGGGCGTCGAGATGCCGCTGCAGGCGGTGCCCGGCGTGCAGAAACGCATCGTCCGCGCCGCCCGCCGCGCCGGCAAGCCCGTCGTGGTCGCCACGCAGATGCTGGATTCCATGGTGAAGGCGCCGGTGCCGACCCGCGCCGAGGTGTCCGACGTCGCCACCGCGGTCTATGACGGCGCCGATGCGGTGATGCTGTCGGCCGAAACCGCGTCCGGCGACTATCCGGTCGAAGCCGTGAAGACGATGAATGCCATCGCCGAGGAGATCGAGCGCGATCCGCTCTATCGCGGCATCATGGATGCCGAGCATAACAGTCCGGAAAGCACGGTGTCGGACGCGATCACGGCCGCCGCGCGCCAGGTCGCCGAAACCATCCGCGCCGCCGCCATCGTCACCTACACCATGTCGGGCTCCACCGCGCTGCGCGCGGCGCGCGAACGGCCGAAGGCGCCGATCCTCTGCCTCACCCCGCTGATCGAAACCGCGCGGCGCTTGAGCATTGCCTGGGGCGTCAATCCGGTGGTGGCGCCGGATGCGGTGAATTTCGCCGACATGGTGGCCAAGGCGGTGGTGCTGGCGCGCGATGCCGAACTGGCCCGGCCGGGCGACATGCTGGTGGTTACCGCCGGCGTTCCGTTCGGAACGCCGGGCAATACCAACGTGCTGCGCATTGCCCGCGTCGACTCCGTGCCGTAAAGCTGGATTTCCGCTCCCCCAGCCCGCCAGAGGCGCCATGACGACGATCCTGCTGCTCTGCGCATCCAACGTGATGATGACCTTGGCCTGGTACTGGCACCTGAAATTCCCGGGCCAGGCCTTGTGGAAGGTGATCCTGATCTCGTGGGGCATCGCCTTCTTCGAATACTGCCTGGCGGTGCCGGCGAACCGGATCGGCTATGCCAGCGGCACGTTCAACGCCGCGCAGCTCAAGATCGTGCAGGAAGTGATCACACTCAGCGTCTTCGCGCTGTTTGCGGTGTTTTATCTGGGTGAAGGCCTGCGCTGGAACTATCTCGCCGCCTTCGGCTGCCTGGTCGGCGCCGTCTATTTCATCTTCCAGAAATAGGAAAAGTCAGAGCGTCTTGGCGTCGATGCGCCGGCGCAGCTCTTTCAGCTTTTCGGCCCCGTCGGTCAGGTGCGGATTGGCCGCCAGCGCGCGGCGCCAGGCCCGCAAAGCCTCGGGCAGGTTGTCCAGCCGCTCCATGATCGTGCCAAGTCCTGCCAACGCGCCGAAATGGCGCGGCTCCAGCTTCAGCGTGCGCTCGATATCGGCCACCGAGCCGGCATAGTCGCCGGCCAGGAACCGCACCGTGGCGCGCTTGTTGTAGCCTTCGGCGAAATCGGGCTTCAGCTCGATCACGGTGGAGAAGATGTCGACGGCACGCTTGTAGTCGCCCTTTTCCATCACCGTGACGCCGCCCTGCATGAGGGCTTCCAGCGTGTCGGAATCCGATTTCCCCCAGGCTTCCCAGATGCGCCGCTCAAGCTGTTTGGCCTCGATCGGATTCCCGGTTTCCTGCAGTTTCTCAAACAGTTCGTCCAGCGTGGCCGGCGTTTTGACCGCAGCCGCGGTTTCAGTCTGCGCCAGAACGGGCTGCGCCAGAGCGGGCTGGGCCAGGCCGGGCAGGGCCAGGCCGGGCAGGGCCAGCAGCGCGCATATCATTGGCAGGGCAAGGAATGCCGGAAACCGCATGGAAAGGATGGTAGGTCCGGCGCCCAAGGCGGGCAAGGGCGGAATTTTTTTTGCGGGCATCGGGGAATAAAACGCGCGCCCGCCGGTCTAACCCCGGGCGGTCGGTGAGCGGCCGTTCCAGAATGCTTGCAAGAAGGGGAAGCCCGATGACCATCCGCAACCTGATGCTGGCCGGCGTATTGACGCTGGGCCTGGCCGCCTGCGCCGGCGCCATGGTCCCGGCCAAGACCGGCAGTACCGCCCTCGGCCCCGTGCTGGTCGATGCCAAGGGTATGACGCTCTACACCTTCGACCGCGACGCCACGCCCGGCAAATCGGCCTGCAACGGCCCCTGCGCGCAGAACTGGCCGCCGCTGATGGCGGCAGCCGACGCCAAGGCCAGCGGGGACTGGAGCGTGATCACCCGCGACGACGGCACGAAGCAGTGGGCCTACAAGGGCAAGCCGCTTTACACCTGGGTCAAGGACACCAAGCCGGGCGACACCACCGGCGACGGCTTCCTCAACGGCGCCTGGCACGTCGCCAAGCCGTAAGGGGAGGGGTAAGCTGGGCGGTACGATCGTCCGTCACGCCGCCCGGCTTACCCGCTGATCACCCGCCATGCTGTTCCGCCAGCACCAGCCGCATCCCATCGAGGCCGAGATTCCGCGGCTGCGGCGCTTTGCGCTGGCATTGACGCGCGATGGCGTGCTGGCCGACGACATCGTGCAGGACAGTTTGGAGCGCGCGCTGGCCGCCTGGACCACGCGGCGCAGCGAGGCCAGCCTGCGGCCGTGGTTGTTCGCGATCCTTCATAATGTGTGGCGCAGCCGGCGGGCGCGCGAGGGCAGTCGGCCCGACAGTCGGCTGCTGGACGACAGTATCGACGAACCGGCCGAAAGCGGCGGCCAGTGGGAGCGGTTGGAATTGCGCGATCTGGACAGGGCGCTCGGCCTGCTGCCCGAAGAGCAGCGCAGCCTGCTGCTGCTGGTGGTGGTGGAAGGCCTGAGCTACGAAGCTGCCGCCCGCGCGCAGGACGTGCCGCTGGGCACCGTGATGTCGCGCCTGATGCGGGCACGCGAAAAACTGCGGCGGCTGACTGATGGCGAACCGCCGCATATCGGCGATGATGCACGGCCGCATCTGAGGAGGGTGAAATGACCGGCGCAGCGGACCAGCCTGTCACCGATGCCGAATTGCAGGCCTATGCCGATGACCGCCTGGCGGCGGAAGAGCGCCTGCGTGTCGAGGCATGGCTGCTGAAGAATCCCGAGGCGGCGGCAAAGGTTGCGGCCTGGCAGGACCAGGCCGATGCGCTGCGCCGGCATTTCGCGCCGGCGCTGGACGAACCCGTGCCGGCAGCGATGGCGGCCCTGTTCGTCCGGCCGAAACGCGGCGAGATCCTGTTGCGCCAGAGCCTGCGGATCGCGGCCGTGTTGTGTATTGCCATACTGGGCGGTATCGCCGGCTGGTGGGGCCGAGGGTATATGATGCCGCCATTGCAGGTGACCGCCCTGCCACAGGAAGCGACGCGCGCGCATCTGGTTTATAGCCGCGAGGTGCTGCATCCGGTCGAAGTGACGGCGAAGGAAGAGCAGCATCTGGTGACCTGGCTGTCGAAACGGCTGGGTACGACTTTGCGGGTGCCGTCGCTGGCCGCGCAGGGCTACGCGCTGGTGGGCGGGCGCCTGCTGCCGGCCTCCAGCGGCAACCATGCCGCGGCGCAGTTCATGTATGAGAACCGCCAGGGCCAGCGTCTGACGCTGTATGTGCGCAGCGGCGAGACCGGCAACGACACCGCCTTCCGCTTCTCCGGCCAGGGCGGTGCAGCCACCTTCTACTGGATTGACAGCGGATTCGGCTACGCGCTGGCAGGCGAGACCGGCCGCGAGGCTTTGCTGCCGGTGGCGCGCAGCGTCTACGAGAGCCTCACGCGCTAGCGGCTAGCGCAGGCCGCATTGCCGTAGCAGCGCGATGCCCAGCGGCCCGGTCGGATCGGCCTGGGCGAACTTGATGGTGAAATGATTGGCGCCGTTCAGGCGCAGCAGGTGCGCCGGCGTGCCGGCATCGCGGCAGGCCTGGTGGAAATCCACGCTCTGCGCCTGCCAGCCCGGCGGCTCGGCGTCGCCGACCGCGATCAGCACGGGGCAGGAAAGCTTCGGCGCGAAGCGCATCACGCTGTTGCGCCGCGCCATGGCATCGTCGAGGCGGATTTCCGCATTGACGCTGACATGTAGCACGGGTTCAAGCTCATACACGCCGCTGACCAGCCCCAGCGAGGCAATCGCCGGCTTCGGCGGCAGGTCGGCCGGCCAGGCCGCCGCGGCCAGCATCGCGGCCAGATGCGCGCCGGCGGAATGGCCGATCACGTGGATCTTCGCAGGATCGGCGCCCCAGCCGGCGGCCTGCTGCGCCACATGCGCCAGCGCCTCCTGCATCTGGCGCACGATGGTATCCAGCGTCACCTTCGGGCAGAGGTCGTAGTTCAGGTTCACCACCACCGCGCCGGCCTCGACGAAGGGCGTGGCGGCAAAGGTCATGGTGTTCTTGTCCAGGCCGCGCCAGTAGCCGCCATGGATCAGCACCACCAGCGGTGCATTGGTCGTCGGCTGCTTCGGTCGATGCAGGTCGTAGGTCTGCAGCGGGCCGGGGCCGTAGCGCAGATCGTATGCGCCGCCGAGGACCGCGCGCGCCGCCGCCGAACGTTCGACATAGCCGTTGAAATGCTGCTCGAAATCCGGCACCGCGCGGCGCGGGTTATAATGTGCCTCGATCTCGTCCGCGCTCAGGCGCCGCCAGTCAAAACTGCCCATCACATGTCTCCATAAGTGCCGGCAACCCGGGCACGCACCTTCAGCAGGGCCAGCACGGTATCGATGGTCGGCGTGTCGATGCGCAGCTTCTGCGCCAGTTCGGCGATCACCCCGATCAGGGCGCCGATCTCCATCGGTCGGCCGGCCTCCAGGTCCTGCAGCATCGAGGTCTTGTGCGGGCCGACCTTCTCGGCAGTCCCCATGCGCTGTTCGATGGTGAGCGGAAACTCGATGCCCAGCGCCTCGCCGACCTGGCGCGATTCTTCCATCATCCTGCCGAGCACCAGGCGGGCATCCGGATCGCGCGACAGGCCTTCCAGCGTGCCGTGAGTCAGCACGCTGACCGGATTGTAGGACAGGTTACCCCACAGCTTGGTCCAGATTTCCTGGCGGATATTGGGATGCACGGGCGCTTCCACCCCGGCCGCGGTGAGGATTTTGCTCAGGCGCTGCACGCGCTCGGATCCGCTGCCGTCCGGTTCGCCGATGGGCAGGCCGTTGCCGCTGCTGTGGTGGATCACGCCGGGCGCGGCCACCGCGCCGGCCAGCCAGACCACGCTGCCGATGGCGCGCTGCGGCCCGATCAGGGCCCATTGTTTCGCGCCGGGATCGACCGACTCAAGCTTCGTGCCGTCCAGCGGGCCGCCATGCTTGTGGAAATACCAGTAGGGCACGCCATTCATCGCCGTGAGCAAGGCCGTGTCGGGGCCGAACAGCGGCAGCATGCGCTCGGCCATGGCGGGCACGGCCGGTGCTTTCAGGCTGAGGATCACGTAATCCTGCGCACCGGCCTCGGCCGGATCGTCGGTGCAGGCCGGATGCACGGTGAAGCTCGCGCCCTTGCTGTCGATGCGCAGGCCGTGGCTGCGGATCGCATCGCGATGGGCACCGCGGGCGATCAGCGTCACGTCATGGCCGGCACGGGCCAGCAGGCCGCCCAGATAGCCGCCGATGGCGCCGGCGCCGACGACGGCGATCTTCACGGCTGTTCCATGTTCGGCTTGTGCTGGGCCATCCACTGGGCCAGCCGCTCGCGTTCGGCTGCCGTGGCCCAGAGGCCGCATTTGGTGCGGCGCCACAGCACGTCGTCGGCCTCGCGCGCCCATTCATGGCGCATCAGGTAATCCACCTCGCGCGCATAGAGCCCGCCGCCGAAACTTTCGCCCAGATCCGCCATGCTCTTGGCATCGCCCAGGATCGTGCGCATGGCGCTGCCATGGCGATGCGCAAGCCGGGTGAGCCAGGCCGCATCCAGTGCCGGATAATCGCGCTGCAGTCCGGCGACGAATTCCGCGAACGAGGCGGCATTCAGATCGCCACCGGGCAGCGGCCTGCCACCCGACCACGAGGGGCCTAGCTGCGGATAGAAGGGCGCGATCTTCTGCATCGCGTGTTCCGACAGCCGGCGATAGGTGGTGAGCTTGCCGCCATAGATCGACAGCAGCATCGGCTTGCCCGGATCGAGGTCCAGCACATAGTCGCGCGTGATGGCGGACGGATCGCTGTCGCCATCGTCGTAGAGCGGGCGCACGCCGGCATAGGCCCATACGATCTGCTCGCGTGTCACCGGCTGCCTGAAATATTCGCTGGCGGCGCTCAGCAGATAATCGGTCTCTTCGGGGCTGATCTGCGGCGGGCCGTCCAGTTTGTCGAGCTGGATGTCGGTGGTGCCGATCAGGGTGAAGTCGCGTTCGTAGGGGATCGCGAAGATGATGCGGTTGTCGGCGTTCTGGAAGATGTAGCAGTGATCGCCATCGAACAGCTTCCTGGTGACGATATGGCTGCCCTTGATCAGGCGCACGCCGTTCTTCGGCGTCTGGCTGAAGGCGCCGGTCAGGGTTTCGCGCACCCAGGGACCGCCGGCATTGACGATGCCGCGCGCCGTCACGTCGCGGCTGGCGCCGGTATACTGGTCGGTCAGCGTCACATGCCACAGATCGCCCTCGCGCTTCGCCGCCGTCACGGCCGTGCGCGTGAAGACCTGCGCGCCCATGCGTCGCGCGTCCATGGCGTTCAGCACCACCAGGCGCGAATCGTCCACCCAGCAGTCGGAGTATTCGAAGCCGCGCTTGAATTCGTCTTTCAGCGGCGTGCCGCGCGGATCGGTTTTGTCGAGCGACACGCCGACCGAGCCGGGCAGGGTCTGGCGGCCGGCCAGATGGTCGTAAAGGAACAGGCCGATGCGGATCATCCAGGCCGGGCGCAGGCCGGGGTGGTGCGGCAGCACGAAGCGCAGCGGCCAGATGATATGCGGCGCCATCTTCATCAGCACTTCGCGCTCGCCCAGCGCCTCGCGCACCAGGCGGAACTCGTAATGCTCCAGATACCGCAGGCCGCCATGGATCAGCTTGGTGGCGGCCGACGAGGTGGCGCCGGCAAGATCGCCGCGCTCGGCCAGCAGCACGGACAGGCCGCGGCCGGCGGCATCGCGGGCGATGCCCGTGCCGTTCACGCCGCCGCCGATGACCAGAAGATCAACGGGTTCAGACTTCATGGGAAAACGACCAACTGGAGAGAGCGGAAAGGGCCGTTTATACGGTCACGCTCACTAGCTGCGCAAGGTCGAGGTCCAGCCGGCCCCGGCGGGCCAGGCCGCGATAGGCCTGCAGGGCGCTGCTGCGGGCGTCGCGCCCCGGCTCGGCCGCACCGCCCTGGGCAAGCTGCTGGGTATGATAGGTGTTCAGTCCGAAAGCGGCCCGCCAGGCGCGGCGGCGCTCCAGATGGGGCGGAATCTCGATGCTCTGGTCGGCGGGTTCGCCCCGGTCGGTGCGCCGGCGCAGCAGCTGCATGACCGCGCTGCTTCCGCCCGGGCGGGCCTTCTGCGCGGCGACGGCGCTGTTCTCGCCCTGACTATCGGGGTTGAATCCGGGATTTCCGGCATTCTTCTGCCGCCTCAGGGCGGAATCGGCCACCGAATCAACCCCGGCCGCCGATGGCTGGAGGATCGTGCCGATACCGATGGTTGTCACCATGTTACCCCGTGCTGCAGAGGCCGGACTCAAGCAGGGATTCGGTAAATGCCCGGTTAACTGCAGGCCCCGCCCGTGTCCGCGGCGGTTTCAGTCCGCCTTGTCCAGCCGGTAGACCTCGATGGCCGCCTGCCGCCCCTTCACGGTCATGCGGCCGACCAGCGGCGGGGGCGGGTCCAGGCGGGCCGATTCCACGGTCTCGGCGCTGGCCAGGGCGATGAACTGCTCGGCCTCGCTCATGTGGTCGCGACCGAGCTGTTCCAGCCGCTGGGCCGAGTTCACCGTGTCGCCCACCACGGTGTAGTTGATGCGGCCCGGCGCGCCGATATTGCCGATCACCACCGGGCCGGAATGCAGGCCCATGCGCAGGCGCAACACCGGCTTGCCCAGCATCCGGCGGCGGGCATTGTCGGCGGCCATGGCCCGGTTGATGGCCATGGCGGCGCGGCAGGCCCGTGCGGCATGCTCGTCGTCGCGCTTGATCGCGCCCCACACCGCCATCACGGCATCGCCGATGAACTTGTCGACCACGCCCCCCTCGGCCTCGATGCAGGCGGTGACCAGCTCGAAATGCTCGTTCAGCAGGGCGGCGATCTCGTCGGCATGCATCTGTTCCGACATGGCGGTGAAGCCGACCAGATCGGTGAACATCACCGTCACCTCGCGCTGCTTGCTGATGCTGATCGCCTCCTCGCCCTCGCGCACCAGCCGGCTGACCAGCTTGCGCGGCACGTAGTTGCCGAACCAGTGCAGCGCGGCATTGGCGGCGTTGATCGCCTGCGCCGCGTCATCCAGTTCGCGCAGGCGTGTGCGGTCCAGCGGCGGTGCGTCGAAATCCAGATTGCGCAGGCGGTTGGCGGCATTGCTGATCGCCAGCAGCGGCTTGCGGATCAGATACGAGATGCGCCATGCCACCAGCAGCGACAGAACCAGGCTCAGCACACCCACGGCCGCGGCCAACTGCAGGCGCTTGATTTCAGTCTCGATCTGGTCGAAGGCGAAATAGCGTCCGACGATCCAGGCCTTGTCGCCGTAATCCTCCAGCTGGCGATAGACGAAGATCCACTCCCGGCCCTCGGCCCTGACGATATGGGCGCTGTCGTTGCCGAGCATGGCGTTGGCAAGCCGACGTTCGATCCTGCCGTCCCAGATCTTGCGCAGCACGGGATCGTGGATGTCGTCCAGCGTCGGCACCGGCTTGCCCATCGATACCGGATATTCGTGATTGAGCAGGGTGGGGTGCGCCAGCACATGCTCGTCGTCGTAGATGATGAAGTTGACGGCCTCGCCGTCGATGCTGTCGGTCTCGATCAGGCGCGACAGCGACCCCAGCGACAGCACGGCGATCACCTCGCCCACGAAGGTGCCGTCGATGGTCACCGGCACATGGGCGTTGATCATGGCCTGCTTGATCTCGGGGTTCCAGATCAGGTCGCCCCAGCGGGCCTCGCGGGCGCCGCCCTGCCGCTCCATCAGGAACAGCCGCCGCACGGCCTCGCTGCGCGCCGCCGTATCGGGATATTTGTCGATATGCTGATGCAGGGTGATGATTTCGCCGCCTGGGCGGCGCACCGCGCGGGTAGCGATCAGGTCATTGCGCAGCAGGCCGAAGGCATCCACCTGCGGCAGTCCATCCAGGGCCGCCACCATGTAATCCGTCAGGCGCCCGATATCGTTGAGTCCGATTTTCCTTTCTTCCAGCCGCTGTGCCAGGGCATCGACATGCTGGATCGCCGGGTCGAGCTGCAGCTTGGTGCGTTCCACCAGGCGCGACACGATGGTTTCGTTGCGCTCGCGCAGCAGGTCCACGGTGTTGAGGCGCCCGCTGAGCATGGCGATGCCGAAGGCAATCGCCGCCAGCAGCATCAGGATCCCGACGCCCAGCGTCAGGACAAAGGAAATCGACGGCCGCAGGCGCAACCGTTTTTCTGGCGTCATGGAAACTGGCAGTCCGGCCGCAGCCGTATCACCCCTTGTTTCGGGCAAGAGCCTCGACCTGCTTGCGCAGCTCTTCCATCTGCTTCTTCAGCGTGTCGACTTCCGGCTCGCCGCCGGGCTTGTCGGCCATGCCTGGCTTGTCGCCTTCGTTCATGCCGGCGACGAATGGATTGAACATGGTCATGGCGCGCTGAAACATCGCCATGTTCTGGCGGCCCATTTCCTCGATGCTGCGGAAGGGGAACATTTCCCCGAACGCCTCGGCCATATACTGGCGCATCTGTTCCTGGTTGCGCTGGAAGGAGGCCATCGAGACTTCCAGATAGCTCGGCACCAGGGTCTGCAGGCTGTCGCCATAAAAAGAGATCAGCCGGCGGAGGAACCCGATCGGCAAAAGCTGCTGCCCGCCCTTGGATTCTTCCTCGAAGATGATTTGCGTCAGCACGCCGCGGGTGATGTCCTCGCCCGTCTTGGCGTCCTCGACGATGAAATCCTGGCCGTCCTTCACCATCTGGCACAGGTTTTCCAGAGTGACGTATGAGGATGTCGCCGTATTGTACAGCCGGCGGTTCGCGTATTTCTTGATCTTTACGACTGGCGCCGCTGTCGTCTGGTCAGTTTCGGCCACGGTTACGCGCTCCCTAGCATCAGTTGCCGGGCATTTCACTCGGTATTGTATGCATGTGCAAGTCTCTTGTTGCGCTGCGAAAGGGTGGCTGGAATCTGCCGCTTCGGCTAGTCTGCCGCCATGGATGATCCCAAGCCTCCCCCCGGTCCGAACGATGCCCAGATCCTGGCGCAGAAGTTCCTCGACCTGTGGCAGGAACAGGCCGGCCTGCTGGCCACCGATCCGAAGCTGGCCGAGTTGTCGGCCAACTGGCTGACCCTGTGGCAGCAGGGCGCCCAGGCCGCAAGCCAGGCGGGAATGGGAGGGCAGGGCCAAGGAGGCGGATATGCCGGAAAACCAGCCGCGTCAGTTTCACCGTCTGGGCCCGCGTCCGCTGCCGCTGCATCTGGCGACCGCCAACCTGATCCTGTTGAGCTCGCTCGCCGCCTGGCCGAGTGCGAGGCACGCCTCGCTGCCCTGGAATCCGCTCTTGCAGCCGCGCCTCGACGCGCTGCTGCCCGCCCTCGCAAGCGTCGATCCGACTGACTTCTCCAATGCGCTGATGCGCGCGGGCATCGCGCGGCTGGCTGCGATGACCGGGGCGATGCTGCGCTATCGCGGCCATGCCTGGCGGCGCGACCTGCCGGACCCGCCGGTTGCATGGCGCGAGGGTGGCAGCCGCCTGCTCAGCTATGCCGAAGACGGCCTGCCGGTGCTGCTGGTGCCGTCGCTGGTCAACCGCGCCTACGTCCTCGATCTGGCCGAAGGCCAGAGCCTGGCGCGCTGGCTTCCCAAACAGGGCATCAGGCCGTTCCTGCTGGACTGGGGCGATCCGGGCCAAGGCGAGCGGCGTTTCGAACTGGCCGACTATATCGCCCGCATCGTGCGGGCCCTGCGCCATCTGCGGCAGCTTTGCGGGCGGCCGCCGGTGCTGCTGGGCTATTGCATGGGCGGTAACCTCGCGCTCGCCGCCGCGCTGCAATCGCCTGAGGACGTGGCCGCGCTGGCGTTGCTGGCGACGCCGTGGGATTTCCATGCCGGCGGCGCCCACCACGCCGCCCTGGTGCAGGCACTGGCGCCGGCCATCGTGCCGCCGCCGGCCGCCGATCCGGATGCACCGCCGCCGATGCTGGATGTCGACGTGCTGCAGGGTTTTTTCTGGGCGCTCGATCCGCTCACAGCACTGAAAAAGTTCACCCTGTTCGGCGCCATGCCTGAAGGCGGCGAGAACGAGCGCCGCTTCATCGCCATGGAGGATTGGCTGAACGATGGTGTGCCGCTGGTGGGCCGGGTGGCGCGCGAATGCCTGCTGGGCTGGTATGGCGAGAATACGCCGCCGCGCGGCGCCTGGCGGGTTGGCGGCGAGCCCGTGCTGCCGCAGCACTGGCGCAAGCCGGCGCTGGTGGTGCTGCCCGAGCGCGACAAGCTGGTGCCCAAGGAAGGGGCTGCTGCTTTATTGGCGCAACTGCCGCAGGCCGACCGCCATGATGCGCCCAGCGGGCATATCGGCATGGTGGTGGGGCCGCGCGCCGAAGCCGGGCTGTGGCAGCCGCTGGCGGCCTGGCTCAGCGCGGCCGGACGCAATCAGGATACGGAACAAGTAGGCCAGCCGCCGCGCCGCCGCCGCACGGCGGGACGCACCGGTGGCAAGGCTGCGACCAAAGTGCAGGCCTGAGACATGCTTTTTGCATCGCGGCAAGCCTTGCCGCATCTGCGAAAAGCCCGCTATCGTCACCCATCCCGCGCGGCGGCGCCCTGCAATGATCGCCGCGCTGTCTCGCCCGCAGTGATGTCCTAAAGCTGGACGTGGAGGAACACCTATGACCGATATCGTCATCGCCGCCGCCGCCCGCACCCCGGTCGGCTCATTCAATGGTTCCCTCAGCACGGTGCCGGCGCATTATCTCGGCCAGGTCGCCATCGACGGCGCGCTCAAGCGTGCGGGCGTTGCGCCGAAGGATGTCAGCGAAGTGATCATGGGCCAGATCCTCACGGCAGCGCAGGGCCAGAACCCGGCGCGCCAGGCCGCGATCAATGCCGGCCTGCCGGTGGAAGTGCCGGCCTGGGGCGTCAACATGCTGTGCGGCTCGGGCCTGCGCGCGGTGGCGCTCGGCTTCCAGGCGATCAAGAACGGCGACAGCAGCATCGTGGTTGCCGGCGGCCAGGAAAGCATGAGCCAGGCACCGCATGCCGCCTATCTGCGCGCCGGCCACAAGATGGGCGACCTTGGTTTCATCGACACCATGATCCGCGATGGTCTGTGGGATGCCTTCAACGGCTATCACATGGGCAATACGGCGGAGAATGTGGCCAAGCAGTTCCAGATCACCCGCGATGCGCAAGACGAATTCGCGGTGAAGAGCCAGAACAAGGCCGAGGCCGCGCAGAAGGCCGGCAAGTTCAAGGACGAGATCGTTCCGGTCACCATCAAGGGCCGCAAGGGCGATACCATCGTCGATCAGGATGAATATATCCGCGCCGGCGCCACGCTGGACGCGATGAAGGGGCTGCGTCCGGCCTTCGCCAAGGATGGCACCGTTACCGCAGGCAATGCCTCGGGCATCAACGATGGCGCCGCCGCCGTGGTGCTGATGAGCGCCGAGGAAGCCAAGAAGCGCGGCGTGAAACCGCTGGCCCGCATCGTGTCGTGGGCGCAGTCGGGCGTCGATCCCTCGATCATGGGCACCGGCCCGATCCCGGCCTCGCGCGCGGCGCTGGCCAAGGCGGGCTGGAAGCCCGGCGATCTCGACCTCGTGGAAGCCAACGAAGCCTTCGCCGCCCAGGCCTGCGCGGTGAACAAGGATATGGGCTGGGATACCGACAAGGTGAATGTCAATGGCGGCGCCATCGCCATCGGCCACCCGATCGGCGCCTCGGGTGCCCGCGTGCTGGTGACGCTGCTCTATGAAATGCAGCGCCGCGATGCCAAGAAAGGCCTCGCCACGCTGTGCATCGGCGGCGGCATGGGCATCGCGATGTGCGTGCAGCGCGACTGAACGACGCATTCGACCAAAGGCCGGGAGGGGGTATCCCGGCCTTTGCTGTATATCAATGCTGCAAGGCGCGCATCTGACACCATAAAAGCCGACGCAGCGGCGAACGTAAAAAAGTTCAACAGGAGGAACATATCCATGTCCCGCGTAGCGATTGTCACTGGCGGCACCCGAGGGATCGGCGCCGCGATTTCCAAGCTGCTGCACCAGAATGGCTACAAGGTTGCCGCCAACTATGCCGGCAACTCGGAACGGGCCAAGGCTTTCGAGGCCGAGACCGGTATCAGGACCTACAAGTGGGATGTTGCCAGCTATGAGGATTGCGCCGCCGGCGTGAAGCAGGTGGAACGCGAACTCGGCCCCGTCGACATCGTGGTCAACAATGCCGGCATCACGCGCGACGGCACCCTGCACAAGATGAGCCATGAGCAGTGGCAGGCGGTGATCGACACCAATCTGGGCGGCTGCTTCAACATGTGCCGCGCGGTGATCGACGGCATGCGCGAGCGCGGTTTCGGCCGCATCGTCAACATCGGCTCGATCAACGGCCAGGCCGGCCAGTACGGCCAGGTGAACTATGCCGCTGCCAAGTCGGGCATCCACGGCTTCACCAAGGCGTTGGCGCAGGAAGGCGCCGCCCGCGGCATCACCGTGAACGCCATCGCGCCGGGCTACATCGACACCGATATGGTGGCGGCCGTGCCGGCCAACGTGCTGGAGAAGATCGTCGCCAAGATTCCGGTCGGTCGCCTTGGCCGCGCCGAGGAGATTGCCCGCGGCGTGCAGTTCCTGGTCGCCGACGAAGCCGGCTTCATCACCGGCTCGACCTTGAGCATCAACGGCGGCCAGCACATGTATTGAGGCGGTTTCCCGCCAATCCGCCTAGCGCAGCGCCGCCGGCCGGGTGATCCCGCCGGCGGCGCAGTTTTTTCGGCATGAAGGCGCCGTCCACAAATCCGCCACGATCTGCAATCAGCGTGATGGCACAGCAGTCCAAGGAGGCTGTGCCATGATTCGTCCGCTCGCATTCGCCGTTGCCGCCGTTGCCGGTTTTGCTCTTGCCGTACCGACCGCCAGAGCCGACAGCTTTTCGTTCAGCTACTCCACCGGCGGGTGGCATGGGCGGCCATGGTACGGCCCGCCCGGGCACTACAAGCATCATCACCGTCATCACCACAGCTATTACCGCGGATCCTACTGGGGTCCGCCGGCCTATCGGCCACGCGTGGTTGTGGTAACGCCGCCGCCGGTGGCCTATTACGCGCCGCCGCCGCCGGTGATCTACGCGCCGGCCCCCTATGGCGGCAGCCAGATTTCCGCCGTGCCGGCCTCGCCGGTCTACCAGACCGTGACAGGGCAGTATTGCCGCGAATACCAGGCCGGCGTCACGGTCGGTGGCGCGCCGCAGCGCAGCTACGGCACCGCCTGCCTGATGCCGGATGGAAGCTGGCGCGTGGTGGAGTAGGTCTAGCCGATATCCAGCACGATGCGGCCATCCACCCTGCCGGCCTTCAGGTCGGCGAAGATGGCGTTGATGTCTTCCAGCCGCTTGTGATGGATATGCGCCTTCACCTTGCCCTCGGCGGCGAAGGCGAGCGCCTCGGCCAAGTCCTTGCGGCCGCCGACGATGGAGCCGCGCAGGGTAATTCGCTTCAGCACCACGTCGAAGATCGGCGTCGGGAAATCGCCCGGCGGCAGGCCAACCAGGCTGATCGTGCCCTTGCGGCGCACCAGGCTCAGTGACTGCGCGAAGGCCACGGGCGACACGGCCGTCACCAGCACGCCATGGGCACCGCCGCCGGTGATCTTCGCTACCTGCTCGACCGCGTTGGCAGAGCGCGCATTCACCGTCGCATCGGCGCCGAGCGACCGTGCCAGCGCCAGTTTCTCGTCCGTCACGTCCAGCGCCAGCACATGCAGGCCCATCGCCTTGGCATATTGCACGGCGACATGCCCCAGGCCGCCCAGGCCGGAAATGGCGATCCATTCGCCCGGCCGCGCCTCGGTTTCCTTGATGCCTTTATAGGTGGTGACACCGGCGCACAGGATCGGCGCCAGCGCGGCGAAATCCGGATTAGCCGGCAGGCGGCCGACATAATCGGCATGGCCGACGGCATATTCGGCGAAGCTGCCATCCACGCCATAGCCGCTGTTGTGCTGGGACTCGCACAGCGTTTCCCAGCCGGTGACGCAATGCTCGCAGCGGCCGCAGGCGTCGTGCAGCCAGGCGACGCCTACCGCATCGCCTTCCTTCAGCCCGGTCACGCCCGGGCCCAGGGCTGCGACGATACCGGCGCCTTCATGGCCAGGGATGAAGGGCAGTTTCGGCTTCACCGGCCAGTCGCCATCGGCGGCATGCAGGTCGGTGTGGCAGACGCCGCTGGCCTTGATCCTGACCAGCACTTCGCCCGGGCCGGGTGCCGGCACTGGCACCTGCTCGATGCTCAGCGGCTTGCCGAATTCCCGCACCACTGCGGCCTTCATCGTCTGCGCCATGACCACATCTCCTTGTCCGGGGTCGGGTCAAGGATAGGTAGCGGGATGAAAACCGCCTTGAGACAGATCAAGTCTGCAGCGTCAGCGCCACAGATCGTCGAGCCAGTCGAGTACTACCGCGGCCGATAATGCGAGATTGCCGAACTGGCAGTGATCGCCGGCACCTTCGCCGTCGCGGAATTGTCGCAGTATGACGGGGCCGGACACTTGCGCGGCGAATGCCTTTGCCTGCCGTTCCACCTCGGCGCCTTCGCCTTCGCCATAGAGCGCCAGCGAGGGAGAGGCGATGGCGGCGGGCCGCGCCACCTTGAAATCGCCCAGGCGCCGGAGGAAACCAGCGAAGGTGTCGGTGCCGAAGCGCAGGCAAGATGTGCGCAGGCCATGCTTGAGCAGCGGCGGCAGCGCCGCATCAGGCACTGCGTCGATGTCGTCCACGTGGATATCCGGCGGATCGGTGCACAGGCCTGGGCCGATGAAGGCGGTCATGTAAGCCTGCAGGTCGAGGATCGGGCTGTTGGCGATCAGCGCGCGGCAGGGCGCGCCGGCGGCGATGGCCTGACTGGCGAAATAACCGCCGAAGCTGATGCCATAGAGCGCGCTGCGCTGCAGGTCGAGGGTGGGGCGGTTTCTGACCGCATCGATGAAGGCATGCACGACCGGCGCGTAATCGGGCGTGAACACCGAATTCGGATTCTCCCGCCGCGTGCCGGCCTGGCCCGGCCCCTCGATCAGCAGGCAGGCATAGCCGCGCCGGCGTGCCGCGGCTGCGATCTCGAAATACAGTTCCTCGGTGCTGCCGTCGAAACCGCTCAAGGCCACGATCAGCGGCGCGGGGGCTTTGCCCGCCGGCACGGGCGGCAGCAGATAGCCGGTCAGGGTTTCGCCATTCAGCGTCACCGCAATGGTTTCGCAGGCAATGCCCAGCAGCTCCATGGCCGCCTGGAACACGATGCGCGATTTGCGGCCCAGCGCCGCCGCCTGGTCGGGATGGGCATAATATTCCGCCGCGCGCCAGTACATGCTCGCCCGCAGCGCCGCCGCACCGCGCAGCGCATCGCCGCCGGCCTTTGGCGCCTCCACCTCTGCCGCCAGCGCGCTGAAAGCCGCCACCCAACTTGCCGGATCGCCGTCGGTGATCGCGGCGCGGGCGCGGGCGATCTCGCCCACCGCGCCGCCGCCGAAGGCCACCGCGCCCAGCGAGCGCATGAGCTGGAAATCCATTTCGGGATTGTCGAAGGCGGCGAGCCGCATGGCGCCGCGCGAAAGCGTCTGCTCGGTCATGGAAGGCGCATTCACTCCCGCTTTTTAATCTTCCAAGCATAGTATCCAGCCTGCCGTGCAGAACGACAGCCGCAACTCTGACGACCCTTAAATTTCCCGATAGTTACGCTTCTCGGTCTGAAGGCGGCGCTCTCCCTGCTTTAGGGGAATCTCGGAACAGATACATCGGCTTCTTATTTACTCTGCATGCAGACGTCTATCGATATCGCCTTCTGATCGTAATAATAAAAATTATGATGCTTTTTTCCCGTAATACGATATTTTTCATCGATAAAAATATCGATTTTAGACACTGGGGGAATGACCATGCGCGTTTTTATGGCCGCGGTGAGTGGTCTGCTGCTTGCGTCCTGTCAGTCAGCCATCAATCCATACATTCCTTATCCGAATGAGGGGCAAACCCGCGCAGCGTTGCTGGATAGCAATTATCCGCTCGACAAGGTCTTGCTCGACGTCCAGCAGACGCGGGTCAAGCTAACGGACTATGCCGATCAGCAAGGTCGAATGCGGACCGCGAGCAATCTGGGGGTCTTCGGCGGTGCCGCTTTCGCCTTGGTGGGGGCGATGTATGGCGCTCCGCGCGATGCCCTGGTTGGCGGCGGGGCGTTCAGTGGCGGAAGCTATGCCGCCGGTCAACTCTTCACGCCTGCGGGTTATGCCGCCCTCTACAGATCTGCACTGCCGACGCTTGCCTGCATCGAAAACGTGGCGGGCCCCGTACGTGACGCGTTCGTCGTTTATCGGACGCCGTACAAAGACTTGGATAAAGCGCGAGAAGAACTGGCCGCCGCAATCAAAGAGGCAGATCCGATTGTCAAAGCGCAGCAGGGAAAGCCGGGAGATCCTGAGCTTGACGATCTTAGAAGCGCCCTGGCGGACGCCTATAATGTTCAGACTGCAGCGCAGACCGCGCTGATCCGGCTCAAAGGCATCGCCACGCAGGAGGGTATTTTCGCAGACCGGGTGAATACCGCCCTCACGAAGGTGATCGATGACGTCAACAGGCGTCTCCAGGATGTGCAGCCGACGGCCGCTGATGCCCGGCAACTGGCAGGCGGGATCGGCAGTTTCGGTCTGGCGGGCCTGGCCGAGGCGGGCACGGAGTTCGGTTCGCTCGCCTCCGGTCTGCGTAGGATTAAAGAAGCATCGAGTGCTAAGGACTCTGCCAGCCAGTATGCCAGTATCATTGGCAGGTTGAGCGCCACATCAAAAGCCACGCAGGCGATCATCGACGCTCTGCCGAAGACTGAGCCGCCCGGGCTCGATGCTGCCCGAAAGAGCGTCGTCGAATGCAAGCTGGCCGATGCCACGGCGGCGACGCTTACGCGGTCTCCGGCCACCGATATCACGCTGAAGCCAGGGGAAACGGCTGTCTTTTCGATTTCCGGCGGCCAGGCCCCATACACCGCGACGGTTCTCGGTGTGCGCCCCAGCGGTCTGGAAATAGACCCGATCAGTTGGAGCGGCCAGTTCACGGTCAAGGCCGCGTCCAATGCGAGCGATGCCCAGGCCGTTCCGCTGGAAATCCGCGATGGTACGCCGAATTCGCCCGCGAAGCTTTCGTTCAACCTTTCCGTCAAGAAATAGCTTCTTATACGGAGAGCGCAGATGCAGATCGGAATTGCCATCACGCTGAAACTCTCCGCCCTCGCGGCCTTGTTGTTTCTCGGCTTTGGCAATTTGCCGGTCGCCGCACAGCCTTCTCAACCTGACCGGATGGATGCTGAAACGGCGGCGAACAGCCTGAAATCCCTCAGCGCGACGCTAAATCCTTCGCAGAAAGCGATGGCGGCCGTGTCGCTGCAAAACCTGATCGTGGGCGGAACGGCCGAATACAACGAACTCGAACGCAAGCTGCAAACCACGACGCTTCCGGCTGATCGTCGGGAGATCATTCTGGAAAAGGTTGCTACGCAAAACCGCCTTGACCTCGCTACTGTCAGCCTGTCGCTGCTAAAAGATGAAAAAGATAAAGAAATCGAGCCAAGCCCAGAGCAGGCCGGTCAGATCAAGGAACTGATCGTAAGTCTTGCCGGTCCGTTATGGGTGTTGTGCGGCGGAAAACCGTGGCTGCCTGTCGAAGTCAATGACGGCGGTTTGGCCAAGCAATATGCTGGTTTCTTTGCCAGGCACCCACATTTGATGCCAAGCATCGGCAGGCTCAGCCTGTTTCGTGTCGGCAGTAATGGATCGCCGGATACGGTCTATAAACGGGCTGGGACCGCCTTTGCGGTACATCCGCAGTTGCTGCTGACAAACCGCCATGTTGTGATCGAGGGCCATAAGAACGGACCACTTGCTTATCGTAGGTCTGATGGCAGCATCCATCTATACACCGATCGATGGTTTGTCGGATTTGAAAGTGCCGAGGCGGAAGGCTGCAAGCCGAAGGCAATCGAGCTGGCGCCGAATGGGATCAGGGTGACCGGGATCGCTGCAATCGGTAAGGATGATAGCGAGGCTGAGGATTGGGCCCTGCTGACCATCGACCCGAAGTATTCACTGCAGCCTATTGCCCCCAGCCTAGGGGGGCCGTGGACCAGCGGTGACGTGATCGTCGTCGGTTATCCGCAGTTTCCACCGCGCGGCGATCAGTGCCCGCAGAGCCAGGGCTGGTTCGATAAGGTTAACGAACTGTTCCTAGCTCCTGATCGTGAACGCTACGAACTGGCTCGGCGTGCTTCGCCAGGTAATTTGGTAGATTATGCATCGTTGGACTGGCAAGTCGCGCATACCGCCAATACCGCTGGCGGAAACTCGGGCTCACCAATCATCCGCATCAAGGATGGGGCTTTTGTGGGCCTGCATTATGGCGGTAACTGGAATTGCGATCTCAGCCGCTTGGTCAATAACGGACTCAGCGCCAAAAAGCTGGAGCCGATTATTTCTGAAGTGGCGGGAAAGCTGCCCACGGGGCCGGTCGCCCAAAGATAAACCGCCTGCCCGGTCGATAAACGACGCGGCGGGCCGGAAGGTGGCCAGCTATGGCCGCCGGCCAGACGTGCGGCGGTCACGAACCCGGCGGTTGGCGCTTTATCGCCGCGGGGGCAGCGTATAGGCTGGGCCGGCCGATCCCCGGGGCATCGCATGGCCGACCAGACTGCCGATATTCGCCGCAAGCTGACTACGATCTTCTGCGCCGACGTGCAGGGCTACAGCGCGCTGGTCGAGCGCGACGAGGTTGGCACCGTCACGCGGCTGAAGCAGTATCGCGAGGTGATGACCGATCTGATCAATCGCCATCACGGCCGGGTGATCAACACCTGGGGCGACGGGCTGCTGGCCGAATTCGGTTCGCCGGTCGAGGCCGTGTTCTGTGCGGTGGAGGTGCAGCGCCGCATCGCCACGCGCAATGCCGAGGAACCGACCCTGCCGCCGATGCAGTTCCGCATCGGCATCAACCTCGGCGACGTGATGCTGGACGGCAGCGACATCTACGGCGAGGGCGTGAACATCGCCGCCCGGCTGGAATCCCTGGCCGATCCCGGCGGCATCTGCATCTCCGGCACGGTATTCGAGCAGGTGCGCAAGAAGCTGGATATCGGCTTCGATTTCCTCGGTCCGCGCGAGATCAAGAATATCGCCGAGCCGGTGGCGGCCTATCGTGTGCTGCTGGGCGGCCAGGCGGCGGCGACGCCGCGGCCGCGGGCGGACCAGCCGGAGGCCGGCGCGGGCGACCTCGAGATCGGTTTCGCCAAATGGAAGCGCCATGCTTGGCGGTTTGGCGTGCTGTCGGTTTTCCTGCTGCTGATCAACCTGCT
The DNA here is from genome assembly GCF_046297895.1 of Ferrovibrio sp. GTDB lineage: Bacteria > Pseudomonadota > Alphaproteobacteria > Ferrovibrionales > Ferrovibrionaceae > Ferrovibrio. The sequence goes on from NZ_JBKBHC010000012.1 coordinate 73,334, forward strand.
CACCAGCCCGGGCGCGCTGTGGTTCTACTGGCCGATGCTCGGCTTCGCGCTGTTTTTGCTGATGCGCTTTCCTGCCGGCATCGATCCGCGCCGGCTGTGGCCGAAGCGGCGCAATCCGTAACAGGTTTTTTCGGAAAGTTGGCTGGGGCGCCAGGATTCGAACCTGGGAATGGCGGTACCAAAAACCGCTGCCTTACCGCTTGGCTACGCCCCAGCAGGCGGCCGGACAATAATCGCAGCGGACCGGCATTTCCAGTCTTATGCCGGGGCCGCAAACCGCGGTTTTTTCTGCCCGTCCCTAGCCGGCGGCCGTCGCCACCACCCACCATTTCGGATGGGCCCGGGCCAGGTTGCGCGCAGCCACGGTCGCCTCGCGTTCGGCGGCAAACAGGCCGAAGCAGGTGGCGCCCGAACCCGACAGCCGCGCCAGCAGGCAGCCGCCCTGCGCTTTCAAGGCCGCCAGCACCGGATCGATCTCGGGGGCGAGGAAACGGGCCGGCGCTTCCAGGTCGTTTCGGCGCGCGCGCAGCAGGATGGCTAGGTCGGCGGCGCTGTCGGGCCGCCGCTCGAAAGGCTGCGGCGTGCTGAACTGGCCGTTCAGCGCCGCGAAAACATCCATGGTCGCCAGCGCCACGCCGGGATTGGCCAGCACCAGCCAAAAGCCTGGCAGGGGCGGCACGGGATGCAACTGCTCGCCGATGCCGCCCATCGTAGCCGCGCGGCCCAGCAGGCAGGCCGGCACATCGGCCCCGAGCTTGAGCGCGGCGCGGCTTAAGGCGTCGTCGTCGATCTCGATGCCCCACAATGCGCGCAGGCAATGCAGGGTCGCTGCCGCATCGGCCGAACCGCCGCCGATGCCCGAGGCAACGGGCAGGTTTTTCACCAGCGTCACCGCCGCGCCGCGATGGGCGCCGGTCTTCAGATTCATCGGCTGCAGCAGATGGGCGGCCCGCAGGGCCAGATTGTCCTCGTCCGCGGCCAGGCCCTCGGCCCGCGGGCCCTCGATGCGCAGGCTCAAGGCCTCGGCCGGCGCCACAGAAATCCGGTCGCAGGCATCCGGTGCCTGGGCGAAAACGACCAGGC
>NZ_JBKBHC010000013.1:0-49132 GCF_046297895.1 Ferrovibrio sp.
CCAGCGCAATGCCGCGCTGGTGGAGGAGACCACGGCGGCGGCGCAGTCGCTCAACCAGCAGGCCCAGCAGCTCGCCGAGCTGGTCGGCTTCTTCAAGCTCGGCAGCGAGGCCCGCATGGCCCAGCCGGCCCCGCAGCCGGCGGCCGCGACCAGGCCTGGCGCAGCCGCGCCAAAACCAGCCGCGTCCAAACCCGCCGCCAGGGCCGAGCCGGCCAGGCCGGCCGCGACTCCTGCGCCGGCGCCCGCCGCGGCCGCCAGGGGCGGGGACGACGAGGAATGGCAGGAATTCTAGAGTTAAAACCCGGCTTTCCGCCGGGTTTTACGGTTGACTCCGTCCGGGGCCGCCGGTAAGGTCCGGCCACTTTTCGCCGGGCGTGCCACGCTGCGCCCGGTTTTGTTTTGCATCGCTAGACGGTTTCTGAGGTCAGGTATCATGAAGGTCGTGAATTCGCTGAAGTCGGCCAAGACCCGCCACCGGGATTGCCGCGTGATCCGCCGCAAGGGCCGGGTCTACGTGATCAACAAGACCAACCCGCGCTTCAAGGCGCGCCAGGGTTAATATCATCGGGCTGCGGCTCGATCCGGTTCAAAAGCCGGATCGCCTGGCCCTTTGACGGGTTTGACGGCCCGGCTGCCACAGCAGCCGGGCCGTTTCCTATTCCGGGGTTTTCGACAGGCTTGACTCCGGGGCGGTTTCCGGCAATTTGTCAGACAACCTGACAAATCACCTATGCCCAACGCCACACAACGCTCCGATTATGATTCCGTCCTGCCGCGCGCGACGGGTCTGAGCGACATGCTGGCCGGCCGACTGGCAGCCGCGATTCGGGCCGGCGAGTTCCGCCCGGGCGCCCGCTTGCCGACCGAGAAACGGCTGGTCGAGCAATATGGCGTCAGCCGCGCAGTCGTGCGCGAAGCCTTCGCGCGCTTGAAGGCCGATGGCTTCATCGATACCCGCCAGGGGGCGGGAGCCTTCGTGGCGGCAAAGCCGGGCCTGGCCAACTTCCGCATCGCGCGGCCGGAAAGCGATGGCCGCATTGCGCCTGCCGATCTGGCCCACATCTTCGAGCTTCGTGCCGTGATCGAGGCCGGCATGGCCGAACTGGCGGCCAGACGCCGCAACCCGGCCGACCTGACCGCCTTGAAAACCGCCTTCGCCGAGATGCAGCAGGCGCTGCAGGCGGGCCGCGACGGACATGGTGCCGCCGCCGACGACACCTTTCACGCCGCCATCGCCACGGCGGCGCATAATCCCTATCTGGCGCAGTTCGCCGCTTTCCTGGCGCAGCATTTCTCCGCCACCCGCGCGCTCACCTGGGCCGCCCGCGATGACGGCAGCGCGGCCGCCGCGCAGGCCGAACATGCCCGTCTGCTGGCCGCCATCGAGGCCGGCGATGCAGCCGGGGCAGCGCGCGCCGCGCGCGATCACATCTTTGCCGCCGCCGCCCGCCATGGCGCCGCGGCGCAAGAGACTACAGTGAAGGACTGAGCCATGCTGATGCCCGCGCCCGAACCCGAGATCATCGCCCAGCGGCTGGAGCTGATCGCCGAGTTGCGGCGCATCGTGCCGGGCGAGGGCGTGATCGCTGACGAAACATCCCTGCGTGCCTTCGAATGTGACGGGCTCACCGCCTATCGCCAACTTCCCCTCGTGGCCGTGCTGCCCGGCAACACGCAGCAGGTCTCCGAAGTGCTGAAACTGTGCAACGCGCGCAACGTGAAGGTGGTGCCGCGCGGCGCCGGCACCTCGCTGTCGGGCGGCGCGCTGCCCCTGGCCGATGGCGTGCTGCTTGGCCTTGGCAAGTTCAATCGGGTGCTCGATATCGATTGGGACAACCGCTGCGCCGTGGTGCAACCCGGTGTCACCAATCTGGGCATTACCCGCGCGGTGGAGCATCGCGGCTTCTACTATGCGCCGGATCCCTCCAGTCAGATCGCCTGCACCATCGGCGGCAACGTGGCGGAGAATTCCGGCGGCGTGCATTGCCTGAAATACGGCCTCACCACCAACAACATCCTGGGCGTCGAGATGGTGCTGATGAACGGCGACATCGTGCGCCTGGGCGGCAAGCATCTGGATGCGGAAGGCTACGATCTGATGGGCATCGTCTGCGGCTCGGAGGGCCTGCTTGGCGTGATCACCGAGGTCACCGTGCGCATCCTGCCCAAGCCCGCCACGCAACGTGCGCTGCTGGCCGGTTTCCCGTCATCGGAATCCGCCGGCGACTGCGTGGCCAAGGTGATCGCCAGCGGCATCATTCCCGGTGGCATGGAGATGATGGACCGGCCCGCCATCCACGCAGCCGAGGATTTCGTGCAGGCCGGCTATCCGCGCGACGTGGAGGCCCTGCTGATCATCGAGCTCGACGGCCCGCCGGCCGAGGTTGACGACCTGCTGGCCCGCGTGAAGGCCATCGCGGAAAGCTGCGGCTCGGTCTATCTCCGGGTGTCGCAGAACGAGGACGAACGGCTGAATTTCTGGGCCGGCCGCAAGGCGGCCTTCCCGGCTGTGGGCCGCATCTCGCCCGATTACCTCTGCATGGACGGCACCATCCCGCGCAAGAAGCTGCCCGAGGTGCTCACCCGCATGCAGGGGCTGTCGGAGAAGCACAGGCTGCGCGTCGCCAACGTGTTCCATGCCGGCGACGGCAATCTGCATCCGCTGATCCTCTACGATGCCAACAATCCGGGCGAACTGGAACGCGCCGAGGAATTCGGCGCCGATATCCTGCGACTCTGCGTCGAGGTCGGCGGCGTCCTGACCGGCGAGCATGGCGTCGGCATCGAGAAGCGCGACCTGATGCCGGCGATGTTCTCCGAGGACGACCTTGCCCAGCAGATGCGGGTGAAATGCGCCTTCGACCCTAATCATCGCCTCAATCCGGGCAAGGTGTTCCCCGTGCTGCATCGCTGCGCCGAACTGGGCCGCATGCATGTGCACAAGGGCCAGCTTGCCTTCCCCGACCTGCCGCGGTTCTGAACGCCATGCCCGAGACCTTCATCCCCGCCGGCATCACCGATGTGGCCGATGCCATCCGCTGGGCCGCCGCCGAGGGCAGGCCGCTGATCCTGCATGGCCATCGCAGCAAGGCCGGCCTCGGCCGTGCGGCCCATCTCGATAACAGGCAGGCCGAATATGCGCTGGATCTCAGCCGCCTCAGCGGCGTGCTGGATTACGAGCCAGCCGAACTGGTGCTCACCCTGCGCCCTGGTTCACTGGTGAGCGATGTCGAAAAGCTGCTGGCCGCCTCGAACCAGATGCTGGCCTTCGAGCCGCCCGATTATGGCCCGCTCTGGGGCCATCCTGCCGGACGCGGCACCATCGGCGGTGCCATCGGCTGCAATCTGGCCGGCCCGCGCCGCTTCAAGGCCGGCGCCATCCGCGACCACCTGCTCGGATTCACGGCGGTATCGGGCCGCGGCGAAATCTTCAAGGCCGGCGCGAAAGTCGTGAAGAACGTCACCGGCTACGACCTGCCGAAGCTGCTCTGCGGGTCCTACGGCACGCTGGCCGCGCTCGCGGAAGTCACGCTGAAGGTGCTGCCCGCACCCGAAAAGACCCGTACAGTGCTGGTTTTCGGCCTCGACGACGCGAAGGCCGCGCAGGCGATGGCCGCCGCCGCCTGTTCGCCGCACGAGGTGGCCGGCCTGGCCCATTTGCCGCCAGACATCGCCGCATTGTCCGGCGTCGCCTATGTGGCGAAAGCCGGCATGGCGGTGACGGCCATCCGCGTCGAGGGGACCGACATCTCGGTGAAGGCGCGCTGCGAGGCTCTGCGCGCGCTGCTGCAATCCTTCGGCCCGCTGGAAGAATTGCATTCGATGAATTCGGCCTGGCTGTGGCGCGAGATCCGCGATGCCGCCGCCTTCATCCTGCCGCAGGAGCGCGTGCTGTGGCGGCTCTCGGTGGCGCCGATGGATGGCGCAAAGGTGACGGCGGCAATCCGTGCGGCCCAGCCCGATGCGGCCTTCTTCTACGACTGGGCCGGTGGGCTGGTCTGGCTCAGCCTGCCGCCGGCGCCGGATGCCCATGTGAAACTGGTGCGCGCGGCGGTCGCTGCCCATGGCGGCGGCCATGCCACGCTGATCCGCGCCGAGCAGAGTGTGCGCGCGTCCGTCGACGTGTTCCAGCCGCAGCCTGAGGCGCTGGCCGCGCTCAGCCGCCGTGTGAAGGAGAGCTTCGATCCGGCAAACATCCTCAATCCGGGCCGCATGGTGGTGGGGGCGTGAGATGATGGAAAAGCTAGGTGGATATTTCAAATGGGGTGTCGGTATTTCTCTTGGCTGGTTGATTATTGCCCTCACATTTGGGGCGTGGCGAAAATTTTGGTGCCTGCCGCCTAATGAAATGGGTGACTTCTTTGCAGGCATTTTTGCCCCATTGGCTTTTCTTTGGTTGGTCCTCGGCTATATGCAACAAGGGGATGAGTTGCGGCGAACGCAGAAGGATGTTGAACGGCAAGCGATATATATGGGGCGATCCGCGTTCATCGATTTCATGCATCTCGTGCAGGCAGATATTCAATTTTCGGTTTTAAGGTTATTGGAAAAGGCTCGCGACAACCTGCTGGATGATCAGCGAAAGAAGGTTGAAAAAAGTCGTACGGCATATCTTGAGGGAGGAGACAGAGAAGCTCCGGTAAGGAGGGCGATTAAATTACTCAGTGAAGATTCTGAGATGATGAAGTTTGCAATAGAGCGTGATGATCAAAAGTATGTCCTTGTGAATAAAATTATCGAGAGCTTTCAAAAATTACTCAAAGAGGCGAGCTTGGTTGATGATGATAACCGAGCAATGCGAATATATGTAGAGCAGTCAATCTATGGGGAGCTGTATAACGGGCTTTGCTTGATTGTTGACAAAAAGCCGGGGTTCGAGACGCGACAGAGTGTTGATAAATTTCAGGACCTAGCAGTTTAGCATCATGCAAACCTCCTTCACCCTCGCGCAGCTCGCCGATCCGGGCATCGCCGCCGCCAACGACATCCTGCGCAAATGCGTGCATTGTGGCTTCTGCACCGCCACCTGTCCGACCTATGTGCTGCTGGGCGATGAGCGCGACAGCCCGCGCGGCCGCATCTATCTGATCAAGCAGATGCTGGAAGGCGATCAGGCCGCCACGGAAGAGACCGTGCGCCATGTCGACCGCTGCCTGTCATGCCTCTCGTGCATGACCACCTGCCCGAGCAGCGTGCATTACATGCATCTGGTCGACCATGCCCGCGCCCATATCGAAAAAACCTATAAACGCCCGTTGGCGGATCGCGTTCTGCGCGGATTGCTGGCTTGGCTGCTGCCCAGTCCGAAACTGTTCCGCCTCAGTCTGCTGGGGGCAAGGCTGGCACGGCCGTTCCGCTTCCTGCTGCCCGGGCGGCTGAAGGCCATGGTGGCGCTGGCGCCGAAATCCCTGCCGGCGATGGATGCCGCCATCGAGCGGCCGCAGGTATTCCCCGCCCAGGGCGAACGCAGGATGCGGGTCGCGCTGATGACGGGCTGCGCCCAGAAGGTGCTCGACCCCGAGATCAATGCCGCCACCATACGGCTGCTGAACCGGCATGGCTGCGACGTGGTGATCGCCGATGGTGCGGGCTGCTGCGGCGCGCTGACCCATCACATGGGCAGGGAACACGACGCGCTGGAGAAGGCGAAGGCCAACATCGCCGCCTGGCATCGCGAATACCAAGGCGAAGGGCTGGATGCCGTGGTGATCAACGCCTCAGGCTGCGGCACCACGGTGAAAGATTACGGCTTCATGCTGCGCACCGACCCGGACTGGGCCGACCGCGCCGCCACCATCGCGGCATTGGCAAAGGACGTGACCGAAGTGCTGGCGAAGCTGGACCTGAAGCCGCAGGGCGAGGAGCGCGGCTTGAGCGTGGCCTATCATTCCGCCTGTTCGCTGCAGCACGGCCAGAAGATCACCGCGCTGCCGAAGCAGCTATTGGCAAAGGCCGGCTTCGATGTGCGCGACGTGCCCGAGGCGCATCTGTGCTGCGGCTCGGCCGGCACCTATAACCTGCTGCAGCCCGAACTGGCGCTGCAGCTGCGTGCGCGCAAGGCGAGAAACATCGCCGGCACCGGCGCGCAGGCCGTGGCGGCGGGCAATATCGGCTGTCTTGTGCAGATCGCCGGCGGACTGGAAGCCGAGGCCGGCCGCGCCATGCCGGTGCTGCACACCGTGCAGCTGCTCGACTGGGCCACAGGCGGACCGAAACCCTCAGCCCTTCAGGGCTAGCTGTTCTTCTGAACCGTTTCGCTTTCGGCGCGGGCGCGGCATTGCGCTTCCGCCGTCATGCGCTGCTGCGGGGTCATCTTGCGACCGGCGGTATGGCCGCGCTCCACCTGCTGCATGCAGGCTTCGATCAGCTCGCCAATGGTTTTTTGTTTTTTCGCGGCATCGCTGGCCAGCGCCGGCCCGCCGAGGGCGCAGAGCAGAAGGGCGACACCAACGGCGGCAGAAGGATTCATAACGTCGATCCTTAAATCTCGCGCATCAGGGACGCGGGACTATAGGCGACCGACCGACGGCTTGCACCAGACGTTTTCAAAGAAACTGGCCGGGCCTGCTCTCGCCCGGGTAGTGGTTCAAGCGGCAGTCCTCAGCAGGCAGATTATGTGCTTACTTCTTGGTTCCCGCGGCGCTGTGTTCGGCCGCTTCGGCGCGGGCCCGACATTGTTCTTCCGCCGTCCGCCGCTGCATCGGCGTCATGGTGTTTTTCTGGCCCGGCCTGTTGGAGGCCTGGGCCTCCTTCATGCAGGCCTCGATCACCTCGGCCCGGCTGGGCTGCTCTTTGGTCGTCTGCGCGCCGGCTATCGGTGCAGCCAGGGCAAGCATCAGGGCCAGGATGGGAATGAAAAAGCGCATCGTGATCGGGTCCGTGTCGTGACAATGACCACTCAGCGATACGCTGCGGCGGTTGAATGCGAAAGTTACTATTCAGAAACGTAACTGCCAAAACAATATTCGCCCAGTAGGTGTTTTTAATTGCTCCGTCTACGGCGGAATGTGCTGGGGCTGCTGCCGAATTGCCGCCGGAAGCGGTGGTTGAAGGTGGAGAGGTCGCCGAAACCACATTCATAGGCCACGCTGGCCACCGGATCGGCCGTGGCCGCCAGCCGGATGGCCGCCCGGCGCAGGCGCAGGCCCAGCAGATACTGATACGGCGTGCTGCCCACCACGCGGCGGAAGCTGCGCAGGAAATGATATTTGCTCATGCAGGCGATGCCGGCCAGTTCAGCCAGGTCGAGCGCGCGCTCGGCCTGCATTTCGATATGGCGCAGTGCGTTGCCGATCCGGCGCCGCTCGGACGCGGAGGGGGCGCCGCTGCGGCCCGGCCCGTCGGCAGTCGTGGCCAGCACGGTCTCCGCCAGCCGCAGGCACAGATCCTCCGCCGCCATGTTCCTGTCCGCGTCGGCCAGGGTTTCGATATCCACCAGCAGCGCGGTCAGCGCGGGCTGCGCCGGCAGCATCGGCGCCGCGAAGCGATAGCGGTACGAGCCCGCCGCGCCAGCGGCGATTTCCTCGAACAATGGGGCCGATAAATGGAAGGCCATGCAGCGGTCGCCGGTGCTGTGGTCGTGGCCGCATTCAAAGCATGTGCCGGCATTGCCGAGCAGGAATGCACCCGGATGCAGCAGCGCCTGGCCTGAACCGCAGCGATAATGGAACGAACCGGCCAGCACCGCCGAGATGGCGAAATCGGCGTGCTGTTCCTCGAAGCTTTTGTCCTGCGGTCCGAAGCGGCAGACGAATTCGCTCACCTGCCAGCCCTCGCCGCGCGCGATCTCGCGGGCAGACATCTTGTCGCTCGCCTGCGATCCGGATGGGGAGTCGATAACCGGCATGCCGGTAGAATAGCAATTTTCCCCAAGCGCCGGAATGGCCGATCACGGCAGGATCGCCGCCTGCCGCCACCACCCCGGCAACAGGCGGCAGCAACAGGAGACGAGTGATGATCAACCATGTATCAATCGGCGTGCGCAACCTGACGAAAACCAAGGCCTTCTACGACGCCGTCCTGAAACCGCTCGGTTATGCCTGCCTCAGCGAGGGCGAAACCTCGCTCGGTTATGGCAAGGGCGCCGTGGCGTTTTGGATCAGCCCCAGCGACAGCCCGGTGCCGGCCGACATGAAATCGGGCCTGCATTTCTGCTTCGATGCCCCCAGCCGCCAGAGCGTCGATGCCTTTCATGCCGCCGCACTCAAACAGGGCGGGCGCGACAACGGCAAGCCCGGCCTGCGTGTCGATTACGACCCGAACTACTACGCCGCCTTCGTGATCGACCCGGACGGCTACCGCATCGAAGCCTATTGCGGCAAGGCAGGCTGAAAACAGGGGGCTGAAACCGGGGCTGAGCGCGCTCAGCTGGCGATGCGGCGGCGGATTTCGTCCACCAGGGCGGCGCTGACCGCATCGCACATGCGCCACACGGTCTCGAAGCCGTCCTCGTTGCCGTAATAGGGGTCTGGCACCTCGCGGCCGAATTGCGGCGCGTAGTCGAGATAAAGCTTCACCTTGCCGCGATGCGGCGGCGGGCAGCGTTGCAGCAGAATGTCGTGGTGGCCCTGGTCCATGGCCAGGATCAGGTCGAAACGCCGGAAATCCGTGGCTTCCACCTGCCGGGCCCGCAACATGCCGATCTCCACGCCATAGGATCGCGCCTTGGCGGCGCTGCGCCGGTCCGGCGGTTCGCCCACGTGATAGCCATGGGTGCCGGCGGAATCCACCAGCACGCGCTCGTGCAGGCCGGCCTCACGCAGCCGGTGGCGCAGCAATCCATCGGCTGTGGGCGAACGGCAGATATTGCCGGTACAGACCATCAGGACGGAAAAGGCGGGGCCAGGGGACGGATCGGCAGCGGGCGTGGCGGGCATGGCGCAGGTAAAGCATTCCGCCGCGATAACGGCAAGAGGCTACACAGAATGCCCGGCCGGCCCTAGAGTGACGGCATGCCAAGCCTGCCGCCCGACGACGAAACCGCCCTGCTGGATGCCAACGCCGCCTTCTATCGCGCCTTCGCCAGCCGCGATATCGACGCCATGTCGGCGATCTGGGCGAAGTCGGCGCCGGTTTGCTGCATCCATCCCGGCTGGCCGCCGCTGATGGGGCGTGAGGCCGTGCTGGAAGGCTGGCGCCGCATTCTGGCCAATCCGTCGCAGCCGGCTTTGCAGATGACTGGCCCGCGCGTCACGCTATGGGGCGATGTGGCCCTGGTGATGTGTTTCGAGCGCGTCGAGGATCAGTACCTGATCGCCTCCAACATCTTCGTGCGCGAGGGCAGGGGCTGGAAACTCAGTCATCATCAGGCCGGCCCGGTCGCCACACCGCCGCAGGGGCAGGCCAGCAACGACGATCCCGAGCCCGAGGACGATCTCGAGGACGAGGACGATTTCGAGGACGATGACGACGATCTGCCGCCCTCGGGCACGATCCACTGACCCCGGTCAGGCCGCCTTCACCAGAGTCTGAATCCGCGCACCGCCGCCCGGTTCGCGCACCAGACGGCCTTTCAGGAAATCCAGCATCGGCTGCAGCGTCTGTTCGATCTGCCAGGGCGGATTGATCAGCAGCAGGCCGCTGCCATTCATCTGCCTGGCATTTTTCGCGGCGCGGATGGTCAGTTCCACGGCGATGGTTTCCGTCTGCGCCTGCCTTGCCAGCTCGGTCTTCCAGGCATCCACCGTCTTCTGCTCCTTGATCGGATACCAGATGGCGAACTGCCCGACCGGCCAGCGCTGCAGCCCGGCCAGCACGGCCTTGGTCAGGACCACGAATTCGTCCTTCGCCTCATAGGCCGGATCGATCAGTGCCAGACCGCGGCGCGGGGTGGGCGGCAGCAGGGCCTTCAGGGCGGCAAAGCCGTCGCGGTGATGGACCGCGACGCGCGGATCGCGGCCGATATTTGCCTTGAGCGTCTCGGCGTCCTGCGGATGCAGTTCGCACAGCGTCAGCCGATCCTGCTCGCGCAGGCCCTGCTTCAGCAGCCAGGGCGAGCCGGGGTAGCGCCGCAGGCCCGCGCCGCCCGGCGCCAGATCGGGATTCAGCGCCCGCAACGCCGCCACATAGCGCGCCAGCACGCGCTGGGCCGCCGGATCGGCCAGCACCGCGCCGATGCCAAAACGGTATTCCCCGCCGCGCTGCGCCTCGTCGGATGCCAGGTCATAGACGCCGATGCCGGCATGGGTATCCAGCAGATGCACCGGACTGGGCTTGCGGTGCAGCGCATGCAGCAGTTCCAGCAGCACGACATGCTTCAGCACGTCGCCGACATTGCCGGCATGGAAGGCGTGGCGGTAGTTCAAGGCGGCAGACTCAAAGCGTGACCACGATCGGGCCGCGCTTGGTCACCACCAGCGTATGCTCGTACTGCGCCGTCAAAATGCCGGGCTCGGTGATCAGCGTCCAGCCGTCGTCATGGTCGTCGGCATGCTCAGCGCCGGTGGACAGGAACGGTTCGATGGTGAAGACCATGCCTTCCTGCATCACGCGCTTGTCGCGCGGATCGTAGAAGCCGGGGATGAAGCCCGGCTCCTCGTGCAGGGAATGGCCCACGCCGTGGCTGCCCAGGTTGCGGATCACGGTATAGCCGTGATGGCTTGCCGTCTGCTCGATGGCGCGGCCGATGGCATTCAGCTTCTGCCCGGTGCGCACCGCCTGCACGGCGCGGTTCAGCGCCTTGCGCGTGGTCTGGCACAGATGCTCCTGCTCGGGCCGCACCGGCGGCACGATGAAGCTGGCGCCGGTATCGGCGAACACGCCCTCGCGCTCGGCCGAAACGTCGATATTCACCATGTCGCCGGGCTGGATGCGGGTGTCGTCGGGGATGCCATGGGCCACAGCGTGGTTGATGCTGATGCAGGTGGCGCCGGGAAAGTCGTACATGAGCTGCGGCGCCGAGCGGCAACCTTCAAGCTCCAGCGCGGCGCGGCCGATCTCGTCGAGTTCCCTGGTGGTCATGCCCGGTTCCAGCCTGCTGCCCATCAGGCGGCAGACCGCGGCCACCACGCCGCCCACGCGGATCAGGCGTTCGAGCTGCTCCTGGCTGTCAATCGTCATGGTCGACTCCTCGCATGGCGCGGGACTATATCATGGGCCATGCTCGATCCCTACCTTCGGCCGCTGATCGATCCGCCGCTGCAGGGCCTGGCGCGCCGCCTGCGCTGGCATCCCGATGCCGTCACGCTGGGCGGCTTTGGCTTGGGCCTGGCGGCGGCGCTGGCGCTGGCGCTGGATCATGCCGTGCCGGCGCTGGGCCTGTTCCTGCTCAACCGCTTGGCCGATGGCCTGGACGGCGCGTTGGCGCGGCTGAACGGCGCCACGGATCGCGGTGGCCTGCTTGATATCGTGCTGGATTTTTCCGTCTATGCTCTGCTGGCCTTCGCCTTCGCCTGGCGCGATCCGGCCAGCGCCGCGTTGCCGGCCGCCTTCCTGCTGGCCGCCTTCATGGCCACGGCGTCCAGCTTCCTCGCCTATGCCATCATCGCCGCCAAGCGCGGGCAGGTGACGGAAAAGCGCGGCCGAAAGAGTTTCTACCATCTCGGCGGGCTCACCGAGGGCAGCGAGACGATCCTGTTCTTTGCGCTGTGCCTGGCGCAGCCCGGCTGGTTTCCGGTTCTGGCCTGGATTTTCGGCGCGCTATGCTGGCTGACGGCGGCGGGCCGCGTGCTCAGCGGCTGGCGCGATTTCGCTTAAGGTCGTCCGCTAGGTGCGCGGCGCTTTCAGCGCCGTCTCGATGGCGCTCACCACCTCTGGCGCGGTCGGCCGCACCCGGGTGGGGAACACGGCAACCACCGCGCCATCCGGCCCGATCAGGATCTTGTGGAAATTCCACTTCGGCAGGGCGTCCTCGCCCTTGTGGCCGGCGATCCAGCGATACAGCGGATGGGCATCGGCACCGGTCACCTTGGCCTTGTCGGTGAGCGGGAAATCGACCTCGAAATTCACCTCGCAGAATTCCTTGATCTCCCTGGCCGAGCCGCGCTCCTGGTTGAAGTCGTTGGACGGTACGCCCAGCACCACCAGTCCGCGCTCGCGATAGCCGGCCCACAGTTTCTGCAGGTCGGCATATTGCGGGGTGTAGCCGCATTGCGAGGCGGTGTTGACCACCAGCACGGCCTTGCCCCTGAACTGGCTCATCGGCAGCGGTTGGCCGTCGATGGAGGTGAAGCTGAAATCATGCGCGGTCATGGTCTTTCCAGTCTGTCCGAAGGCGAGGCGGGGGCTCAGGGCGGCCAGCGCCAGGCCGCCGCCCAGCAGGGCCAGCAGGGCGCGGCGGGCAATAGCGCTTTGATCGGGCAGGGCTTTTATGTGGGCAGCCATGGATTCACCCTCCGTTAAGGCGGCATTTGCTTAACTATAGCGTTGCCATGCGTCCCGACCAGAGCCTAGCCGCGCGGGACGCCGATGGAGGCCGCCTGCATGCCCACCCTGCCCGGATTGCTCACCTTCGCCGCCCTGTCCCTGGTCGCGCTGGTCGCTGGCGTCAGCCTGACCCGCCTGCTGCCTCCGCTGGCCGGCCAGCATCCTGGCCTGATCGCGCTGGCGCTGCTGCTGCTGTTCTGGGCGATCCGCGAACGCTGGGCCCGCCGCCGCCTGCAGACCCGGCTGATCGCCGAGATCGACGGCCTGACCGACGAACTGATGCTGATGCGTGGCGAGATTCCGCCGCCGGCCCTGGCGATGCCGTCCGCCGCCGCCAATGAACCCATGCGCGAGCCCCGCCTGGTCCCGCGCGACGCGCCCGAGCCGGTCGACGACGGCAGTCTGCTGGAAGCGGTGCGCGACGCACTCAACAACAATCGCGTCGAACTGCATATCCAGCCCATCGTCAGCCTGCCGCAGCGCCGCATCCGCTTCTTCGAGCTGCTGGCCCGCCCGCGTGGTTCGGAAGGCCAGACCTACCAGGCCGCCGAATGCCTCGATGCGCTCGACGCGGCGGGCCTGCGTGCCGAATTCGATGCCCTGATGCTGCTGCGCAGCGTGCAACTCGTGCGCAAGCTCGAACAGCGCGCGAAGGATGCCGGCTTTTTCCTCAATCTTTCGCCCGCCATGCTGGCCAAGATCGAAACCTTCAACCCGCTCTACGATTTCCTGCAGCGCGAACGCGAGCATGCCGCCAATATCGTGCTGGAATTCGGCCATGCGGGCATCGCCAGGCTGGATCGCGCCGGCATGTACCGGCTCAGTCGCCTCGCCGCGCTGGGCTTCGCCCTTTCGGTGGATGGCATCGACCGCTTCGATGTCGATTTCGCCCTGCTGGCCCGCAGCGGCGTGCGCTTCGTGAAATTCGATGCCGCCGTGTTCTCCGATGCGGCGGCAATCGCCAAGTCGCCCATCGACCTGGCCGACCTTCCCGAAATCTGCAAGCGCCACAACCTGGTGCCGGTGCTGGGCAAGGTGGAAAGCGAGCAGGAGCTGCTCAAGCTGGCCGATCTCGATTTTCCGCTCGGCCAGGGCATGCTGTTCGGCGTGCCCAAATTGGCCAAGGCGGCCTGAGTCGCCCATGCGCTGGGTAGCGATCTTTACCGACGGGCCGGAGATGCTCGCAGTGCGGCGCGAGCGCGAGCCCGCGCATCTGGCTTACCTGCAGCAGCACCACGAGCGGATTCGCATCGGCGGCGGTCTGCGCGAACAGCCGGGCGGACCCTTCGTCGGCGGCCTGTGGGTGATCGACGCCGACACGCGCGATCAGGCCGTAGCACTGATTGAGAACGATCCGTATTACGTGCCGGCCTGCCGCAGCTATCGCCTGCTGGTCTGGGGCAAGGCGCTACCCGGCGACGTTATCCTTTAGCTTGGATCAGCGCGTCGGCCAGTTCCACGAAACCCTGTCCGCCCTCGGCCGCCGTGACGTAACTGGGCTTGGCCGCGATGCGGTCGAGGAACGGCACCACGTTGGCGACGCCGACGCTGCACGGGAAATAGCCGAACATCGGAGCATCGTTCGGACTATCGCCGGCGAACACCACCTGATCGCGGATCGTCTCCAGATCCTCGCCGAAGATGTCGCGGAAGAACACCCGCGTCATGCTCAGCTTGTCCCAGTCGCCGAACCAGCCATTCACATGGATCGAACTGACCTTGGCGGTGGCGCCGGCTTGCTCGAACAATGCCACGATCCTGTCGACGGCCTCGCGCGGCAGGGGCGGCACGTCCTCGCAGAAATCGATGGCAAGGTCGCATTCGCGGTATTGCTGGTCGGAGGCCAGCGCGCAGCCCGGCACCGCGCGCAGGATCGTCTGGGAAAGCGCGGCCAGCTTCGTCCGCGCCGCCTGGCGTTCGGCATTGGTCTGGAAGAAGCGCCGGCGCATCACTTTCGCGTCGCGGTCGTAGCGCATGTAGAGCGCGCCGTTCTCGCCCACGATGCCGTCCACCGGCCAGAAGCGCGCGATCAGGTCGCACCAGCCGGCCGGGCGCCCGGTGATCGGTATCACCCGGAAGCCCGCCGCCTGCAGGCGTTCCAGCGCGGCATAGGCATCCGCCGTCAGCCGGCCATGGCTGGTCAGGGTGTCGTCGATGTCGGTCAGCACGTAGCGGATGGCGCGGCGCTGACCTTCGTTAAAGGCGGATAACGGCTGGATGGCGGGCATAACGTCCGGACGGAAGTCGAAAGGGCGGGGTGTTGCCCGGCGATGGCAGGGCCGCGTATAGTCGCCGCGCCCGCAAACCCCGTCAACCGCTCGCCAAATCAAGGGACCCGACCAGCATGACCTATCAGGCTCTGCACGGCTATTACCTGGAAGACCTGTCGGTCGACATGTCGGAAACCTACACCAAGACGGTGAGCGAGGCCGACATCGTGGCCTTCGCCGATCTGTCGGGCGACACCAATCCGGTGCATCTGAACGAGGAATTCGCCGCCGCCACGCCGTTCAAGGGCCGCATCGCCCATGGCATGCTCGGCGCGGCTTTGCTCAGCACCGTGTTCGGCACCAAGCTGCCGGGCCCGGGCTGCATCTACATCTCGCAGGATCTGCGCTTCAAGGCGCCGGTGCGCATCGGCGATACCGTGGTCGCGAAAGTCACCATCACCGAAATCGTGCCGGAAAAGCGCCGGGTGAAATTTGCCTGCGAATGCCGCGTCGGCGACACCGTCGTGATCGAGGGCGAGGCCGCTCTGATGGTCAGCCGTCGCCCGAAGTAAGCCGGACAAGCCAATCATGCGGCTGCTGCGGTCCAGCGCCAGTTTCCCGCCCGCCCTGCGCGGCGCCGTTGCCGCCATCGGCAATTTCGATGGCGTGCATCTGGGCCATCGCGCCCTGATCGCGGCGGCACGCGCGCAGGCGGAGAATGCTGGCGGGAGGCCCGTGGCGGTGATGACCTTCGAGCCGCATCCGCGCCGCTTCTTCGTGCCATCCGCCCCGCCCTTCCGGCTGGATGCACTGGAAACCAAGGTGCGCATCCTGGAAGGCCTGGGCGTGAATGCCACACTGGCCCTGCCATTCGACGTGCAGTTGGCGGGGCAGTCGCCACAGGATTTCGTCGATCACATGCTTGCCCGCGACTTGGGGCTGAGCCATGTGGTGGTGGGCTACGATTTCACTTTCGGCAAGGCGCGGTCGGGCAATACCGATCTGCTGCGCGAGCTGGGTGCGGGGCACGGCATCGGTGTTACCGTGGTGGCGCCGCAGGGTGACTCCGAGGCCTATTCCTCCTCCCGCGTGCGCAAGCTGCTGGAGGCCGGCGACCTGGCCGAAGCCAACCGCCTGCTGGCGCGGCCATGGGAAATCATCGGCACTGTCGAGCATGGCGACAAGCGCGGCCGCGAACTGGGTTATCCCACCGCCAATGTCGCGCTGACCGATTTCCAGGTGCCGAAATTCGGCATCTATGCCGTGCGCTGCGAGGTCGATGGCCGGCGGCATGACGGCGTCGCCAGCCTCGGCATCCGGCCGACCTTCGACCAGACCGACGTGAAGCTGGAAGTCTATCTGTTCGACTTCTCGGGCGATCTCTATGGCCGTTCCATGCGGGTCGAATTCCACGCCTTCCTGCGGCCGGAGCTGAAATACGAAGGCCCCGAGGCGCTGAAGCGCCAGATCGCCCTCGATGTGGCCGAGGCCGAGCGCGCCTTGGCGCAGCCCTGAGCCATCGCCATGCTCGACCACGTTTCCATCACAGTGCCCGATATATCCGTCGTACGTGGCTTCTATGATGCAGTGATGCAGGCGCTGGGCTATCCCTGCGTCTATGCCAAAGACGATGCCCTGGGCTATGGCCTGCGTGCGGGGCCCGATGCACCCGGACGCAGCTATATCTCGATCCTGCAGTCGCCAGACATGCAGCCCGACCCGCGTCGCCACTGGTGCTTCAAGGCCGCGCGCCGCGAGCAGGTGCAGGCCTTCCATGCAGCCGCGTTGCAGGCGGGCGGGCGCGACGATGGGTTGCCCGGTCCGCGGCCGCATTACCACGAGCGGTATTATGCCGCCTTCGTGATCGACCCGGCCGGCAACCGCATTGAGGCCGTCTGCCACGTCTGACGGCCGGGTCTGTCTCGCAGGCCCCGCCTCGACAGTCTTTGGCGGGAATGCTAAATCATCGCCATGCTTGGGCAATTCGCCATATTCCGGGGCAATCCCACGGCCCGAATTAGCGGCCCGGTCCTTTTCTAAGGCCCGGGATTTCCTCGACTTTTCCTGACATGCCGCGCCGCCCGCCCTGCCAGAGCAGGTCCGGCCGCATTCCCCGAGTAGACCAATGACCAAAGACTATCGCCCGACCGTTTTCCTGCCCACCACCGACTTCCCGATGAAGGCCGGCCTGCCGGCCAAGGAGCCGGAGATCCTGGCCCGCTGGGAGAAGATCGGCCTGTATGAAAAGCTGCGTGCCGATTCAAAGGGCCGCGAGAAATTCGTGCTGCACGATGGCCCCCCCTATGCCAACGGCAACCTGCATCTGGGCCATGCGCTGAACAAGATCCTGAAGGATACCATCAACCGCTCGCGGCAGATGATGGGCTATGACGCCAATTACGTGCCGGGCTGGGACTGCCACGGCCTCCCCATCGAGTGGAAGATCGAGGAGAAGTATCGCGCCGCCGGCAAGAACAAGGACGACGTGCCAATCGACGAGTTCCGCAAGGAATGTCGCGACTTCGCCGACCACTGGATCAACGTGCAGCGCGAGGAATTCAAGCGGCTGGGCGTGATCGGCGACTGGAAGAATCCCTACACCACGATGAGCTTCGGCGCCGAAGCCCAGATCGTGCGCGAGATCCACAAGTTCCTGATGAATGGCGGCCTGTTCAAGGGCTCCAAGCCGGTAATGTGGTCCATCGTCGAGCGCACCGCCCTGGCCGAAGCGGAAGTGGAGTATCACGAACACACCTCGCATACCGTCTTCGTGAAGTTCCCGGTGGTGAAAGCATCGGTGAAGGCTCTGGACGGCGCCAGCATCGTGATCTGGACCACCACGCCCTGGACCCTGCCGGGCAACCGCGCCATCGCGCTCTCGAAAGATGCCGAATATGTGCGCCTGCGCGTGGACGCGGTGGGCGAGAAGTCGCAGGCGAAGGTGGGCGACGAGATCGTGGTGGCGAAGGACCTGGCCGAAACCGTGGCCAAGGCCTGCACGCTTGAAACCGTCGCCACAGTGGCGACGCTGAAGGGCGCCGATATCGTGGGCACCGTCTGCGCCCATCCGCTGCGCGCACAGGGCTTCGCCTTCGACGTGCCGGTGCTGCATGGTGATTTCGTCACCATGGATGCCGGCACCGGCTTTGTGCATATCGCGCCCGGCCATGGCGCCGACGACTACAATCTCGGCATGGCCAACGGCATCGAGGTGCCGCATACGGTGGATGCGGATGGGCGCTATTTCCGCCATGTGCCGGTTTTCGGCGGCGACAATCCGGCCCGCGTGCTGGACGATGCCGGCAAGGAAGGCGATGCCAATGCCCGCGTGATCGCGGCGATGACGGAGGCCGGCGCGCTGGTCGGCCGTGGCCGCCTGCGCCACCAGTATCCGCATTCCTGGCGCTCGAAAGCGCCGCTGATCTTCCGCAACACGCCGCAGTGGTTCATCTCGATGACCACCAACGACCTGCGCAAGAAGGCGCTGGCGGCCATCGACGCCACCGCCTTCTATCCGCCGCAGGGCCGCAACCGGCTGTATTCCATGATCGAGCAGCGGCCCGACTGGGTGATCAGCCGCCAGCGCGCCTGGGGCGTGCCGATCGCCGTGTTCGAGAACAAGGAAACCGGCGAACTGCTGCGCGATCCGGAAGTGAACGAACGCATCGTGCAGGCCTGCCTGAAGGGCGGCGCGGATGCCTGGTTCACGGCCAAGCCCGAGGATTTCCTGGGCGGCAAATACAAGGCTGAGGACTGGAAGATGGTGACCGACATCCTCGATGTCTGGTTCGATTCCGGCTCGACCCATGCCTTCGTGCTGGAACAGCGGCCCGACCTGAAATGGCCGGCCTCGCTGTATCTGGAAGGGTCCGACCAGCATCGCGGCTGGTTCCATTCCTCGCTGCTGGAAAGCTGCGGCACGCGCGGCCGCGCGCCCTACGATGCCGTGCTGACCCACGGCTTCCTGCTCGACGAGAAGGGCCGGAAGATGTCCAAGTCGCTCGGCAATTCGGTCGAGCCGCAGGACGTGATCAAGCAGTCGGGCGCCGATATCCTGCGCCTGTGGGTGGCCTCGGCCAACTACAACGACGATCTCAGCGTCGGCCCGAAGATCATCCAGGCCCAGGTGGATGCCTATCGCCGCCTGCGCAACACCCTGCGCTACCTGCTGGGCAATCTGGCCGGCTTCGAGGAATCCGAGCGCCTGCCGCATGCCGAGATGCCCGAACTGGAGCGCTGGGTGCTGCATCGCCTGGCCGAACTGGGCCAGGTGGTGCGCGAAAGCTGCGAGGAATACGATTTCCATCGCATGTATGTGGCGCTCTATAACTTCTGCGCCGTCGACCTGTCGGGCTTCTATTTCGATATCCGCAAGGACGCGCTCTATTGCGACGCGCCGGCCAGCATCCGCCGCCGCGCTGCCCGCACTGTGCTGGATCACCTGTTCGACTGCCTGGTGAAATGGCTGGCGCCGATCATCTGCTACACGGCGGAAGAGGCCTGGCTGACGCGCTATCCCTCTGAGGATGGCAGCGTGCACCGCGAGGTCTGGCCCACGCTGCCCCAGGAATGGCTCGATCCGGCGCTCGGCGCCAAGTGGGAGCGCGTGCGCCGCGTGCGCCGTGCCGTCACCGGCGCGCTAGAGATCGAGCGCGCCGAAAAGCGCATCGGCGCCAGCCTGCAGGCCCATCCGGTGGTGTATGTGGGCGGCGAGGATCTGTCGGCCCTGGCCGATCTGGATTTCGCCGAGATCTGCATCACCTCCGGCATCACGTTGCGCGAAGGCGAGGGCCCGGCCGAAGCCTATCGCAGCGACGATGCCAAGGGCGTTGCCGTGGTGCCGCAACTGGCCGAGGGCCGCAAATGCGAACGCTGCTGGCAGGTGCTGCCCGATGTCGGGCATGTGCATGGTCATGACGATCTCTGCCGCCGCTGCGCCACGGCGGTCGATGCCATGGGTGGCGTTGCTGCATGATGCTGCGCCTGGGTCTTGCCGTTGCCCTGCTGATCCTGATCGCCGATCAGGTCAGCAAGTATTTCCTGCTTGATCTGATGCAGCAGAATCCGCAGGGCATCGTGATCACGCCGTTTTTCAACCTGGTTCTGGTCTGGAATACCGGCGTGAGCTTCGGCCTGTTCCAGGAAGACAGCACGACGCGCAGCTGGACGCTGATCGGCTTGGCCGTTGCCGTGCTGGTCTGGCTGCTGGTCTGGCTGTGGCGCGCCCAGGGCCGGCTGGTCGCTGCGGCGCTGGGCCTGATCATTGGCGGGGCCATCGGCAACATCATCGACCGCTACCGCTTCGGCGCCGTCTTCGACTTCCTCGATTTCCATGTCTTCGGCTGGCACTGGCCGGCCTTCAATGTGGCCGACAGCGCCATCGTGGTCGGTGTCTGCCTGCTGCTGCTGGACGGCTTCCGGCCACGCTCCCAGGGCAATGGCTGAACGGCGGGAACCGCTACTTCCGGTCGTATAAATCCACGCTCATTCGTTGCATCCACCGGGGAATGATGGCAGCATCCCCGGGCAAGGGCGGACGAGAGGCGGGATGCTTCCATCGGACAAAGACCCGGGCCGGCAGGATCGGCGGGGGAGCACTGGACGGGGGATGCTGCAAGAGGGGGGCTGCGGTATGCGGCGCCCCGATGGCTTGGGCATGGCAAGGGTCTGCGCATGATGCAGACGCCGGTCCGCCGCAGGTTCTCCCGGCACCAGCTTTCGGCCAAGCAGGTCAAGGTCACGGTGATCGCCGCCCTGCTGCTCGGCTTTTTCTCCAGCCTGTTCCAGCTTGCCTTCGACATCCGTAACGAACTCAACCAGCGCCAGACCACTGTGGTGCAGGTGATGGACATGCTGAATGACGCGGCCTCGCAGGCGGCCTACGCGCTGGATGAACAGCTCGCCGCCCGCGTGGTCAGCGGCCTTCTGCTCTACCAGCCGATCTGGCGTGCCGAAATCTACGACAATTACGGCCGCCGCATGGCCATGCAGGAACGCGAGAAGCAGCGGGCCGAACCCGGCGGGCTGCTGCGTTTGTTGCCCACCGGCGACGAGATGCTGACGCGTCCCCTGTACGGCCCGCGCGACCGCGACCTGGTCGGCGAGATGCGGGTAGCGGTGGATGGCACGCTGCTGGCCCAGAGCATCCTCAACCGCACCTGGCTTGTGATCGGCACCGGCTTCGTGCGCAACCTGGTGCTCGCGCTGATCCTGGCGGTGCTGTTCTACTACACCCTGACCCGTCCGCTGCTGTCGCTGGCCTCGCAGATCGAGCGGATCGACCCGCGTCGGCCCAGCGAAACCCGCATCGAGCCGCCCCCAAGCCATGCCGACGACGAATTCGGCCTTTTGACCAACCGCATCAATGTGATCCTTACCGCCGCCGGCGACTATCTGGCCGAACGCAACAGCCAGGTGCTGCAGCGCGAGAGCTCGGAGGCGCGCTTCCGCGATTTCGCCAATGCCGCATCCGACTGGTTCTGGGAACGCGACGCCGCGCATAACCTGGTCTATTCGTCGCATCCCGAGATGCTGCTGCCTGACCAGGAATATGAAAAACGCTTCGCCGCCGCCGGCGGCGACGGTCTGTGGTCGGCCCATCGCGAGCAGGTCGGTCGCCGCGCCCCGTTCCGCGACTTCCGCTTCCGACTGGCGATGCCCGACGGCAGCCTGCGGCATTACAGCATCAGCGGCGTGCCTTTCTTCGACGAGGCCGGACAATTCCGGGGCTATCGCGGCGCCGGCACCGACATCACCGCCGCCACCGACATGGCCTTGGCTGCGGAGCAGAGCCGCGACCTGCTGCGCACCGTGATCGACGCGCTGCCGGCACCGATCAGCGTGAAGGATCCGCAGGGGCGCTACATCCTGGCCAACCGAACGGTGCTGGAGGTGCTGGGCGTGGATGCCGAAAACCTGATCGGGCATCGCCTCGAGGAACTGCCGCTCAAGGGGCTTGCGGACGGATCCCGCAACCCCTTCGTGGCCAGCATGGCCGAGCTGGAGCGCGAATTGCTGAGCGGCGGCCAGCCGGTGCTGAACCGCGAACAGGTGTACTTCCTTTCCGGTGGCCGCCTGCGCGCCGAACTGAAAAGCAAGGTGCCGCTGCGCGACTCCGCCGGCAACATCACCGGCATCCTGTCGGTGGCGCTCGACATCACCGAGCGCAAGCGCGCCGAACAGGAACTGGACGAAGCCAACGCGCGACTCCGGCGTCAGGCCGAGGACCTGGAGCGGCTGGCGTCGTCTTATGCCCGCGAGCGCGAGCATGCCATCGCCGCCAACCGCGCCAAGTCGGAATTCCTGGCCAATATGAGCCACGAGCTGCGCACGCCGCTGAATGCCATCATCGGCTTTGCTGAGGTGATCACGCTGCGCATGTGGGGCGCCAATTCCGACCGCTATTTCGACTATGCCGAGGATATCGTGATGAGCGCACGGCACCTGCTGCACGTCATCAACGACATCCTCGACATGTCGAAGATCGAGGCGGGCCGCTACGAACTCAGTCTTGACGAGCAGTCCCTGCCGACCGTGATCGGCGACTGCCTCACCATCGTGCGCGGCCGCGCCCAGGATGCCGATATCGGCCTGCATAACGATTTCCCCGAGCAGATGCCGCCGCTGCACATCGATGCCCGCGCCATCAAGCAGGTGCTGCTCAACCTGCTGTCCAACGCGATCAAGTTCACCCCGCCCGGCGGCGAGGTGACAGTGGCGGGCGGGATCGAACCGAACGGCGACATCATTGTCACCGTCAGCGACACAGGCTGCGGCATCCGGCCGGAAAACCTGGAGCGCATCTTCGAGCCTTTTTGGCAGGGTGATCCCAATATCCGCCGCCGCAGCGAGGGCACCGGCCTGGGACTGGCGATCAGCCGGAAGTTCGTCGAGCTGCATGGCGGCACGCTGGTCCTGGCCAACGGGCCCGAACGCGGCGCCATTGCCACGATTCGCCTGCCGGGCCGGCTGGTGGCCCGCAACTGAATTCGCGGTTCTTCGCGATAATGCGCCGTTCCGCCGCCCTTGTGCGCGGGGGGTGCGGGGGGCTAAAATCCGGCCGCCTTAAGCAACAGGGGAAAGTCTCGCCATGAGTCGACCGAAGATGCACGGCCGACGCCTGTGGATGGCCTGCGCCGTCCTCGCCCTGCCCGCCGCCCTCGGCGGCTGCGATTCCACGCGCGAAGCGCTCGGCCTGAACAAGAAGGCGCCCGACGAATTCGCCGTCGTCACCAAGGCGCCGCTGGTGTTGCCGCCGGAATTCGGCCTGCGCCCGCCCGAGCCCGGCGCGCCGCGTCCGCAGGAGGTGCCGGCGCGCGACCGCGCCGCCGCCGCGCTCGCCGGCCGCACCGACAGCGCCGCCGGGCAGCTCACGCCGCTCAGCCGCGATCCCAGCGCCGTCGCCGCGCAGCGCTCCGCCGGCGAGATGGCCCTGCTGCAGCAGGCGCGCGCGGCCAATGCCGATCCCGATATCCGCCGCAAGGTGAACGACGATTTCACCCAGCTAGCCGAGCGCGACCGCCGCTTCGTTGACCGCCTGATCTTCTGGCAGAAACCCGAGGATCCGGGCCTGGCCGTCGATCCGGCCCGGGAGGCCCAGCGCCTGCGCGAGAATGCCGCCACCGGCAAGCCGCCGACGGCGGGCGATGTGCCCACCATCAAGCGCCGTGAGCGCGGCCCGTTGGAAGGCATATTCTGATCCTGACGGAGGCAAGCCTGTGCAGCGTCTGATCGTCGCCGTCCTGCTCGCCGCCGCGGCATGTCTGGCAGGACCGGCCGGCGACGGCCATGCCCAGGTGTTCCGCCCGGCGCAGTTCGTGCTGGATAACGGCATGCAGGTGGTGTTGATCGAGGATCACCGCGCCCCGGTCGTGCATCACATGGTGTGGTACAAGGTGGGCGCCGCTGACGAGCAGCCCGGCGTCACCGGCGTCGCGCATTATCTCGAACACTTGATGTTCAAGGGCACGTCCAGCCTGGGGCCCGGCGAATTCTCGCGCAACGTCGCGCGCGAGGGCGGCCGCGACAACGCCTTCACCTCGTCCGACTATACCGGTTATTTCCAGACCATCGCGCGCGACCGGCTGGAACTGGTGATGCGCATGGAGGCCGAGCGCATGACCCAGTTGCGGCCCCGGCCCGAGGATGCCGCGCCCGAATTGCAGGTGGTGCTGCAGGAGCGCCTTAGCCGCGTGGAGAACAATCCCGCCGCCCTGTTCGGCGAGCAGTTCGATGCCGCGCAGTATCTGTCGCATCCCTATGGCCGGCCGGTGATCGGCTGGCCGCAGGAAGTGGCGAAGCTCACGCTGGACGATGCGATGGGGTTCTACCGCACCCATTATGCGCCGAACAATGCCATCCTGGTCGTGGCCGGCGACGTCACGCCCGCCGACCTCAGGCGTCTGGCCGAGAAGCATTACGGCATGGTGCCGATGCGTCCCGTGCCACCGCGCATCCGCCCGCAGGAACCGCCGCAACTGGCGGCCCGCCGCCTCAGCATGGCCGATCCGCGCGTCGCCCAGCCCAGCCTGCGGCGCAGCTATCTGGCGCCCAGCCGCTCTGCCGGCGAGACGCAGCATTCGGTGCCGCTGTCGGTCTTGAGCGAAATCCTCAACGCGCCGACCGGCCGGCTGCATGCAGCGCTGGTGAAGGATGACGGCCCGGCCGTTTCGGCCGGCGCGTGGTATCAGTCGCTGTCGCTCGACGCCACCACCTTCGCCTTCGGCGCCTCGCCCAAGCCGGGCCGCAGCCTGGACGAGGTGGAGGCCGGGCTCGACCGCGTGATCGCCGCCATCCTGGCCGATGGCGTGAGCGAGCAGGAACTGCGCCAGGCCAAGACGGTGATGCAGGCCGAAACCGTCTATGCCCGCGACAGCCTCTCCAATGCCGCCCGCATCTTCGGCTCGGCGCTCACCACCGGCCTGACGGTGGAGGATGTCGAGGCCTGGCCGCGGCTGGTGGATGCCGTCACCGCCGAGCAGGTCATGGCCGCCGCCCGCCATGTCTTCGACCTGCGCCGTTCGGTGACCGGCCACCTCCTGCCCAAGCAACAGAGCTGAAAGGAACCGAGCCGATGCGCCGGCGCGACGTCCTGACCTCTGCCCTTGCGCTGTTCTGCGGCGCCGTCCTGCTGCCGCTGCCGGCGCTGGCCGGTCCGAGGATCGAGCGCATCGTCACGCCGCTCGGCATCGAGGTCTGGCTGGTGCGCGAACCCGCGATCCCAATGCTGGCGCTGCAGGCCGCCTGGCGCGGCGGCACCTCCAGCGATCCGGCCGGACTGGAAGGCCGCGCCGGCCTGGCCATGGGCCTGCTCACCGAGGGGGCCGGCAGCCTGGGCCCCGATGATTTCCAGAACGCCCTGCGCGAGGCGGCGATCTCGCTCGATTTCTCGGCCGAGCGCGACTACTGCTCGGTCGGCCTGCGCACGCTCAGCCAGCATCGCGCCCGCGCGTTCGAACTGCTGAAACTGGCCATGACCGCGCCGCGCTTCGACGACGAGCCGATGGCGCGCGCCCGCGCGCAGGCCCGCGTGGCCTACGAGCGCGGCCGCACCAACCCCAACACCCTGGCCGGCGAACGCTTCGCGGAACTGGCCTATGGCGATCATCCCTATGGCCGGCGCTCGACCCCCAATATCGAAAGCCTGGAGCGCATCGGCCGTGCCGAGCTGGCGGAATTCCCCCGCGCCGTGCTGGCGCGGCGCAATCTGGCGCTGGCCGTGGTGGGCGATATCGCGCCCGACGACCTGTCTCGCCTGGTGGACCAGAGCTTCGGCGCGCTGCCCGAGGAGCCGGCGGTGACGCTGCCGCCGCCAGTGCAGGTGCGCACCGTCGCCCAGCCGGTGGTGATCCCGTTCCCCAATCCGCAAAGCGTGGTGCTGTTCGGTGGGCCCGGCATCGCCCGCGAAGACCCCGACTGGTACGCCGCCACGGTGCTGAACCAGATTCTCGGTGGCGGCGGCATGACGTCGCGCCTGTTCGAGGAGGTGCGCGAGAAGCGCGGTCTGGTCTATTCGGTCGGCACCCAGCTCTCGCCCTCCAAGGCCTCGGCCCTGTTCGCCGGTTCGCTCGCCACCTCCAATGCCCAGGTAGCCGAGGCGCTGAAGCTGGTGCGTGGCGAACTGGCCCGCGTGGCGCGCGAGGGCGTGAGCGACGACGAACTGGCGGGGGCGAAAGCCTATATGACCGGCTCCTTCCCGCTGCGGCTCACCTCCAACGCCGCCATTGCCGGCATGCTGGTGGCGATGCGCAACAGCGACCTGTCGCCCGATTACATCGATGCCTATCCCGGCCTGATCAATGCCGTGGGGCAGGCCGATATCCGCCGGGTAGCGCAGCGCCTGTTCGGGCGCGACGAGTATCTGGTGGTGGTGGCCGGCCAGCCCGTCGGCCTCGGCGGCTGAACGGGCGGACTGCATCATGGCCATCCGCCGCCTGCCCGAAACGCTGGTCAACCGCATCGCCGCCGGCGAGGTGGTGGAACGTCCGGCCTCGGCGGTCAAGGAACTGGTGGAGAATGCCATCGATGCCGGCGCGCGCCGCATCGACGTGGCGATCGCCAATGGCGGCCGCAGCCTGATCAGCGTCAGCGACGACGGCAACGGCATAGCCCGCGATGAGTTGCCGGTCGCGGTCGAACGCCACGCCACATCCAAGCTGCCCTCCGACGACCTGCTCGATATCCGCTGGCTCGGCTTCCGCGGCGAGGCCCTGCCATCCATCGGCGCGGTCAGCCGCATGACCATAGTCAGCCGGCAGGAGAATGACGAGTCCGCCTGGGCCATCGAGGTGGAAGGCGGCAGGGTGGGCAGCGTGAAGCCCGCGGCGGCGGGCAGGGGCACCCGCATCGAGGTGCGCGACCTGTTCTATGCCGTGCCGGCGCGGCTGAAATTCCTCAAGTCCGACCGCGCCGAAGACCTAGCGGTACAGGAGATCATGCGCCGCCTGGCCATGGCGCATCCCGGCATCGCCTTCACGCTGCAGCAGGATGGCCGCAGCAGTTTCCGCGCCGATGCCGTTCCGCCCAGCCTGATGGAGGATGGACAGGATCTGCAGCAACTCGGCCGGCTGGAACAGATCCTGGGCCGCGACTTCGCCGACAATGCCGTGCCGATCAGGGCCGAGCGCGAGGGCATCCGCCTCACCGGGCATGCCGGCCTGCCGACCTACAATCGCGGCAATGCCCAGCACCAGTATCTGTTCGTCAACGGCCGCCCGGTGCGCGACAAACTCTTTGTCGGTGCGCTGCGCGGCGCCTATGCCGATTTCCTTGGCCATGACCGCCATCCGGTGGTGGCTCTTTTCCTCGACCTGCCGGCCGAACAGGTGGACGTCAACGTGCATCCTGCCAAGGCCGAGGTACGCTTCCGCGATCCTGGCTTGGTGCGCGGCCTGATCGTCGGGGCCCTGCGCCATGCGCTCGCCGAGGCCGGCCATCGCGCCTCCACCACCGTAGCGCAGTCGGCGCTCGGCGCATTGAAGCCGCAGGCCGCGCCCACCATGCCCTTGCCCTTCCAGTCCACCTTCGGCGGGCCGTCGCGCTGGCGCGGCTACGACAACCTGCGGCCCAGCTCGGTGCCCGGCCTGGCCGAGGCGGCCGCTTTGTACAACGCACCCCAGGGTGATTTCTCGCGCGATGTTTTCGGCGATGGCACGGGCGAGGTGCCGATTGGCGACGGCCTTGCGCCGGCGGCGCGCAACGAGGATGTGGGCGCGGCTCCCATCCCGCTGCAGAACTATCCGCTGGGCGCGGCGCGCGGGCAGTTGCACGAAACCTACATCGTGGCCCAGACCGCCGATGGCATCGTGATCGTCGACCAGCATGCCGCCCATGAGCGCCTGGTCTACGAACGCATGAAGGTGAAACTGGAAGCCGGACGGGTGCCGCGCCAGGTGCTGCTGCTGCCCGAGGTGGTGGAACTCAGCGACGCCGAGGCCACGCGGTTATCGGCGCGCGCCGACGAACTGGCCGAACTCGGCCTGGTGCTGGAAGCCTTCGGCGCCGGCGCCGTGGTGGTGCGCGAGGTGCCGGCCCTGCTGGGCGATGTGGCGGTGCAGGCCCTGGTGCGCGATCTGGCCGACGCCATCGCCGAATACGATTCCGTGCTGCCGCTGAAGGAAAAACTGGAAGAGGTCTGTGGTACCATGGCCTGCCATGGCAGCGTGCGCGCCGGCCGCCGCCTCACGCTGGACGAGATGAACGCGCTGCTGCGCCAGATGGAGGCCACGCCGCATTCTGGCCAGTGCAACCACGGCCGCCCGACCTATGTGGAACTCAAGCTGGCCGATATCGAAAAGCTGTTCGGCCGGCGGTAATGCCTGACTTGTCATGGCCGGGGCAAGCCCGGCCATGACGCAATCGCTCGGTCCTGCTCACTCCTGCGGCGGAAAGATCACCGTCACTGTGGTGCCCTGGCCCGGCTTGCTGTTGATGCGCAGCTTGGCGCCATGCAGCTCGGCGATCCGGCGGGCGATGAACAGGCCCAGCCCGGTGCCCTTCTGCGCCACGTAGGGGTCCACCTGAACATAAGGCTTGCCCAGCCGCTTGAGCTGGTCGGCCGGAATGCCGGGGCCGGTATCGCTCACCTGCAGCAGCACGGCGCCATCGGGCCGCTTCGACCAGGCCACGCCGACGCGGCCTTGGTCGGGCGTGAATTTCACCGCGTTCGACACCAGGTTGTTCAGCAACTGCACCATGGCGCGTTCGTCCGCCGAGACCCGGTCAAGCGTTGCATCGCAGGTCACGCTCACATCCATTTCCTTGGCCGCGATGGCGGGCGCGAGACTGCGCACCACTTCCTCGGCCAGCGCGCGCGGATCCAGGTCCTGCCGGTTCAGTTCGTACTGGCCGCTTTCCAGTTTGGATAGGTCGAGGATGTCGTTCACCAGGCCCAGCAGATGCGTGCCACTGGCATGGATATTGGCGACGTAGTCGCCGTACTTGGCATGGCCCAGCGGACCGAACATCTGGCTGCGCATCATGTCGGAAAAACCGAGGATGGAATTGAGCGGCGTGCGCAGGTCGTGGCTCATCGAGGCGAGGAAATCATCCTTCGCTCTGTTGCTGGCATCCAGCGCCTGATAGGGCCGGATCAGGCTGGCCACCGCCACGGCCTGGAAGATGGCCCAGAAGGAAAACAGCTTGAGGATATGGCCCACCAGATTGGAAAAGCCGTAAACGTCGATATAGAACGTGAAGGCCAGCTCGGTGCCGATGGCAAACACGATGGCGACCAGCAGGAAAGGCAGGGCATCGGGCGCGATGGCGGCGCGCTGCTTCCATATCAGGGCCAGCGCGCCGGCCAGGATCGCCATGATGACGTATTCGCTGTAGATCTTCAGCGCCGTCAGGCCCTGGCCCTCGATGAAGGCGTCGGGGAAATGGCCGCTGGCCACCCACAGCATGGTCAGCGCGGCGATCAGGCCGAAGGCCAGGAACAGCACCATCTTGTCGGTGTTGCGGCTGGCCATCAGCGGCGCGGTGAGCAGCAGCAGCGCCTGCAGACAGCGCGTCGCCACCCAGACCTGCGTTGCGGTGTTGGCCTCGTTCACCGGCAGCAGGCCCATGCCCTTGTAGCTGAGCGTGTGGGCCAGATCGAGCGCGCCGATCCAGAACATGCCGCAGGCCAGGTACAGCAGGAAATGATCGCGCGAGAAGCGATGGGTATGCCAGGCCAGCGCGAACAGGATGAAGCACACGATGATGGAGAAAAGTTCCGCCAACGTGTGGAAGACCAGGAAATTGAACTGCGCCACCGCGACCAGAAAGACTGACAGCGCGGCCGGGAAATACCAGATGTGCAGGGCGGTGACGCGCAGGTTGGCCGGAACGCGGCGAGCTGCCGGGGCGGTCTGGACGGCTTCGGTCATGCGGCGCAGGTCCGTACCTGGCTGTACGGACGATGCTGGATTCTGCGCTCCATGCTGCGTGTCACGATCTGGCCTCCCGCATGACTCTTGATAGATTGGGAGAATGTTAGGTCACGGAATGGTTTTGACGAAAGGGGATTGTTATTTGAAGGTTAAACGATTCGGCTCTGTATAAAACAGCGAGTCGCTATTTCATGCGGTATTGACGGGCGGCAAAATGTTCCTATATTGTTCGATACAACCGTCAGGTTGTATTTTGGGTTAACGCGAACCGGAACGAACCCGAATGGACCGTCACGAACCTGAACGGACCGAAACGGACACCGATGGACCGGAACGAACCGCAACGGACCGGAACGGGCTGAAACGAGCCCGAACGGGCTGCAAGGATAGCGGGCGGGGATTCAGCGCTGGTGCAGCAGGAAGGTCAGCCGGGCCGGGCCCTGCTGGCGTTCCTCCAGCAGGATGAAGCCGGGCGGGATGGCAAAGCTGCCCTTGGCGTCGGTCTCCACCATCACCAGGGCATCGGGTTTCAGCCAGCCCTCCCGATCCAGCGCCGTCAGGGCCTGGGTGCCGAGGCCGGAGCGGTAGGGCGGGTCCATCAGCACCAGGTCGGCCGGCCCAGGAGAGGTGAATGGCGCAGGGCCGGGTTTGGTGCAGTCGGCGCCGCGCAGGGTGATGCGCTCGGCCATGTCGAGCTCGCGGGCATTCTGCAGGATCACCCGGCGCGCGGCGGGGTCGATCTCGAACAGATAGGCATGGTGGGCGCCGCGGGACAGCGCCTCGAAGCTCAGAGCGCCGCTGCCGGCGAAGGGATCCAGCACCACGCCGCCCTCCAGCCGGCTTTTGCCTTCGTCGGTCATCAGGCTGGGCGAATGCAGCAGCATGTTGAAGAGCGACTCGCGCACCCGGTCGATGGTCGGCCGGGTGGTGCGGTCGGACGGCGCGATGATCGGCCGGCCGCGATGGCTGCCGCCGACGATGCGCATTACGGCGTCTTCGGCCGCAGCACCGGCCGCTTTTTCGCCGGGCTGTTCTTCGGGGGCCTGGCTGGCGCGGGCTTTGGATTGCGCTCACCGAGCTCTTTGGTCTTTACGCCCAGTTGCTCGGCCAGCACCTTGCCCGGCACTTCCCGGGTCTTGCCGGGTTCCAGGCTGCCGAGCTGGAAGGGGCCATAGGCCACGCGGATCAGGCGGCTCACCTGGTGGCCCAGATGCTCCATCACGCGGCGCACCTCGCGGTTCTTGCCCTCGCGCAGGCTCACCACCAGCCAGGTGTTGTCGCCCTGGCTACGCTCCACGCTGGCGCTGATCGGACCATAGGCGACACCCTCGATGGAGATGCCTTTCTCCAGTTCGGCCAGGTGCTGCTTGTGCGGCAGGCCGTTGACGCGCACGCGATACCGCCGCAGCCAGCCGGTGGCCGGCAGTTCCAGCTTGCGTGCCAGCTCGCCGTCGTTGGTCAGCAGCAGCAGGCCCTCGGAGTTGAAATCCAGCCGCCCCACCGAGATCACGCGCGGCATGTCCTTGGGCAGCTTCTCGAATACGGTCGGGCGACCCTGCGGGTCCTTGTGCGTGGTCATCACGCCGCGCGGCTTGTGATACAGCCACAGCCGCGTCTTTTCCGGCCCGGCGATCGGCTTGCCGTCCACCACGATGCGGTCGTCGGGTCCGACCAGGAAAGCCGGGGTATCGAGCCGCTTGCCGTTCACCACGACGCGGCCCTCGGCGATCCAGCGTTCGGCATCGCGCCGCGAACAGATGCCGGCGCGGGCCAGCCGTTTGGCGATGCGTTCGCCTTTATCTTCCGCTTCGCTCATTTCTGGCACGCCGCGATGAAGGCCGAAAACAGCTTGCGGTCGCCTTCGCTGATGAAGAATTCCGGATGCCACTGCACGCCGATGCAGAAGCGATAGCCCGGATGCTCGATGCCCTCGATCACGCCATCGGGTGCCACCGCATCGCAGACCGCGCCGGGTGCCACGGTTTCGACGGCCTGGTGATGCGCCGAATTCACCGGCAGTTCGGTGGCGCCGACAATCCTGTGCAGCAGGCTGCCGCCGGTGATCTGCACCGGGTGGCCGGGCTCGTTGCGCGGGTTGGGCTGTTCATGCGCCAGCGCATCCTGCACCGCATCGGGGATATGCTGGATCAGCGTGCCGCCCAGCACCACGTTCAGAAGCTGCTGCCCGCCGCAGATGCCCAGCACCGGCTTGTCGCGTTCCAGCATGCCGCGGGTGATCGCCCATTCAAATTCCGTGCGGGCGGCCTTCACCTTCACGGTGTCGTGCTTTTCGGCAGCGCCGAACAGGGCGGGGTCGACGTCGAAATTGCCGCCCGTCACCACCAGGCCATCCAGCAGGTCGAGATAGGCCGGCACGGCGGCGGGCTCATGCGGCAGCACCAGCGGCACGCCGCCGCTGGCTGTCACCGCGCTGCAGTAATTCTGCCGCAGGGCATACCAGGGGAATTTCGAATAACCGCCTGGTTCCTCCGAATCGAGGGTGATGCCGATGAGGGGGGCAGGGTTGCTGGTCATGGCGATCTTATAGGCTTTCATGGCCGGCTTGACGAGAGGGGGAGGCTCCCGCAGGCTCCGCGCCATGACCGCCGCCAGTCCCATGGACGTCGCCCTGGAGGAAGCCCGAGCCGCCCAAGCGCGCGGCGAGGTGCCGATCGGCGCGGTGATCGTCGATGGTTCCAATGGTTC
Source organism: Ferrovibrio sp. (assembly GCF_046297895.1). Taxonomy (GTDB): domain Bacteria; phylum Pseudomonadota; class Alphaproteobacteria; order Ferrovibrionales; family Ferrovibrionaceae; genus Ferrovibrio. The sequence continues at coordinate 32,150 of NZ_JBKBHC010000013.1, forward strand.
GATCGTGGCCCGGGCGGGCAACGAGACCCGGGCGCTGAACGATCCCACCGCCCATGCCGAGATCCTGGCGATCCGCCGGGCGGCCGAGGCGCTGGGGGCGGAGCGGTTAAGCGGCTGCGACCTCTACGTCACCCTCGAACCCTGCACGATGTGCGCCGCAGCGATCAGCTTCGCGCGCCTGCGGCGGCTGTATTACGGCGCCGAGGACCCGAAGGGCGGCGGCGTTGCCCATGGTGCCCGGTTTTTCGCCCAGCCGACCTGCCATCACCGGCCAGAGGTCTATGGCGGAATCCACGAAACCGCTGCCGCCACTTTGTTGCGCGATTTTTTTGCTGCCAAACGCTGACATCCGTCCCTAGCCGAGCCGGGCTGGCAGTTCTACACTCCCGCCCGTACCGCTATCGGTTAACTTGCAATAAGGGACGGAAACCATGGATTTCGAATTTTCTGACCGCGTCAAGGAGCTGCAGGAAAAACTCAGCCGCTTCATGGATGAGCATGTCTATCCCAACGAGCATCGCTTCCATGAAGAAGTGGCAACCGGAGATCGCTGGCAGCCCACCGCGATCATCGAGGAACTGAAGGTGAAGGCGAAGGCGCAGGGGCTGTGGAACCTGTTCCTGCCGGAAAGCCATCGCGGCGCCGGGCTCAAGAATCACGAATATGCCACGCTGTGCGAGATCATGGGCCGCGTGCACTGGGCACCCGAAGTGTTCAACTGCTCGGCGCCCGATACCGGCAACATGGAAGTGCTGGAGCGCTACGGCGCCGAGGAGCACAAGAAGCAGTGGCTGGAACCTTTGCTGGAAGGCAAGATCCGGTCTGCCTTTGCCATGACCGAACCGGCCGTGGCTTCCTCGGACGCAACCAACATCGAGGCCGAGATCAAGCGTGACGGCGATTCCTACGTCATCAATGGCCGCAAATGGTGGACCTCGGGAATCGGCGACCCGCGCTGCAAGATCATCATCTTCATGGGCAAGACGGACCCGAAGAATCCCGACAAGTACAAGCAGCAGTCGATGATCCTGGTGCCGCGCGATGCGCCGGGCGTGAAGGTGCTGCGCATGCTTCCGGTCTTCGGTTACGACGATGCTCCTCATGGCCATGGCGAAGTGGCATTCGAGAATGTTCGCGTGCCGGCCAGCAACATGCTGCTGGGCGAGGGCCGCGGTTTCGAAATCGCCCAGGGCCGCCTCGGCCCGGGTCGCATCCATCACTGCATGCGCCTGATCGGCCAGGCCGAACGCGCGCTGGAAAAGATGTGCAAGCGTGCCAAGAGCCGCGTCGCCTTCGGCAAGCCGGTCTCGGAGCAGACCGTCACGCTGGAGCGCATCGCCGAGGCCCGCTGCATGATCGACCAGGCCCGCCTGCTCACCCTGCATGCCGCCTGGAAGATGGACACCGTGGGCAACAAGGCGGCACGCAAGGAAATCGCCATGATCAAGGTAGTGGCGCCGACCATGGCCTGCCAGGTGATTGACTGGGCCATGCAGGTGCATGGTGGCGGTGGCGTAACCTCCGATTTCGGCTTGGCCGAGGCTTATGCCCAGGCCCGCACGCTGCGTTTCGCCGACGGTCCGGACGAGGTGCATCGCAACCAGATCGGCCGGCTTGAACTGGGCCGCTGGAACTAGACTTCGTAAAACAAAGAAAAGAACAGAGTCTCCCCATGACTGTCGAATCGTATTTTTCCGCAACCTATTCGGAAGCCCGCCAGAAATTCGCGGCGGCGGCAGAGGCGGCGAAAGCCGCCTTCACCGTTTACGAAAACCCCAATGCCAGGGGGCCGAATGGCGAAGTGCTGACCACCGATGTCGCCTGCATCGGTCCTGATAATGCCGAGCGGATCTATCTCACCATCTCCGGCACCCATGGCGCCGAGGGCTTCTGCGGCTCGGGCGCGCAGATCGGTCATTTCAAGGACCGCCTGTTCGACGCCATGCCGGCCAACACCAAGGCGATCATGATCCATGCGATCAATCCCTATGGCTTTGCCTGGCTGCGCCGCGTGACCGAGGACAATGTCGACCTCAATCGCAACTTCCAGGATTTCTCCAAGCCGCTGCCGCAGAACAAGGCCTATGAGGAAGTGCATGACTGGCTGATTCCAAGTCACTGGGAAGGGCTGGGCCGCGCCGCTGCCGACCAGGCCATCATGGATTACCAGCAGAAACACGGCGTCTTTGCCTTCCAGGCTGCCATGTCGGGCGGCCAGTATTCGCGGCCCGATGGCCTGTTTTTCGGCGGGCAGAAACCGACCTGGTCGAACGACACCTTCCGCCGCATCCTGCGCGAACATGTGCCGAGCACGGCGCGCAAGCTGGTCAGCATCGATTTCCATACCGGTCTGGGACCGATGGGGTATGGCGAGCCGATCTATGTCGGCTCGGAAGACAAGGCCCATTACGAACGTGCGAAGAGGATTTTCGGGCCGGAGGTGACAAACCCCAATGACGGCAGCTCCAGCTCGGCCCGCGTCACCGGCACCGTGCCGGAGGCGTTTCTCGACCTGCCGAAATCCGTCGAGGTGACGGCGATCGCGCTGGAATACGGTACCCAGCCCTGGCAGCAGGTGACCGAGGCGCTGCGCGGCGATCACTGGCTGCATGCCAGGGGCGATCTGAATTCGCCCCTGGGCAAGCAGCTCAAGCAGAAGATCCGCGATGCCTTCTACACCGATACGCCGGCCTGGAAGGCGGCGATCCACGGCCGGGCGGCGGATTTCGCCCTGCGCGCCTTCCGCGGGTTGGCGGGCTGATCAGTGGCGCAGTTCGGCCAGCCGCTCTGACTTCGGCGCAGTCGGCTGGCCGCCTGTCATCTCGCCCAGCATCATGCGTTCCAGTTCATGGCGTGCACGCGCCAGGCGGCTGCGGATCGTGCCGATCGGGCAGCCGCAGACCTTGGCGGCCTCTTCGTAGGACAGCCCGTTCCCGACCACCAGAACCAGCACCTCGCGCTGCGCCGGGTTCAGGCGATTGATCGCCTTCAGCAGTTCATCCAGCATCAGTTTGTCTTCCTGCGGTGCTTTTACCGCCATTAGATTTTCGAAGGCGTCCATATCGCCGAAGGTGGTCGCCTCGCGCCGCTGCCGGCGCGACTGGTCGATGTGCTGGTTGCGCATGATCGTGAAAGCCCATGCCTTGAAATTGGTACCGGGTTGAAACTGATCGGCCTTGGCCAGCACGCGCAGAACGGTTTCCTGGGTCAGGTCCTCCGCCCAATGGCGGTTGCGGGTGAGCATGATGGAGAAGGCTTTCAGCGAGGGCAGCGTCTCCATCAAAAGGCCATGAATGCTATCGGTCATGGGTATTGTCCTCTTCATCAATGGAACGGGAATGGATGGGAGAAAAATTTGAAGCAACGTCTCGTCGTCAGTGGCCCAAGCATGGCCACGGGGCCCTGGGCCAGCCAGCGACAAAGTGGGGACGGGCTGTGATAAAGCTGCGACCGGATGGCGCGGCGTTTGGATAAATTATCCAGTTATATCAGTTGGTTGTTTTATCGCTCGGCGCTGTGACATCGCCGTTTGCGGCTTCGGCCAGACGCTTCTGCAGCTCCGGCACGGCGCGGTCCAGCCATGCGGCAAATGTCTCGGATTGACCTTTCGCATTTGCCGTTTTGCCGGATCGCCCGGAAGCCGGCTTTCCTGCATTCCGCCGTCTGTCAGGCTTTGTCGTCATCGAACCCCGGGCCGTGTTTCCACATGGACCTGACTGCAATGGCGCCAAGCCCCAAAGGTTCCCTGCATGCGGCGAACCGCCTCAGTCGTCGCCGCCATCCACCAGATTCCAGGCCTGGTTCGCCACCGAACGCATCACGGCGCTGTAGGCCTTCAGCGTGGGTGAGGCGTGACCATTCGTCAGGCCGCGTTTGACGATGCCCTGCGCCATCACCGCCACGCGGAACAGAGCGAAGGCCAGATAGAAATTCCAGTGTGCGATGCCTGCATCGCGGATTGCCGGCCAGGAACTGTGGCGGCAATAGCTGGCAATGTAATCGGGCTCGCCGGGAATGCCGGTTTCGATGAAATCCGTGCCCTGCAGGCTGCCCATGCCGGGAATGGTGACGCGATAGGGCATGCAGTTGATGGCAAGGTCGGCGAGCGGATGGCCGATCACCGCAAGATCCCAGTCCAGGATGGCGACGATGCGCGGCTCGCTCGGGTGGAAGACCAGGTTCTCCAGACGCAGGTTGCCGTGCATCAGCGCGGTGAGGTTGTCGGCCGGCACATGGGCGGGCAGCCATTCCAGCAGCCGCTCCATCGCGCCGATCTCCTCGGTGCGGTTGGTGCGGTACTGTTCGCACAAGGTGGCGATCTGACGGTTCAGGTAGTCCAGCCCGCCACCATTCACAGGCAGGCCGGTATCCGATACCGGCAGGGCGTGGATGGCGGCCATGGCGGCGGCCATCGCCTCATAATGCGCCTGGCGCTGTTTGGCATCCATGCCGGGCAGGTTAGGATCGCGGAACTGCCGGCCAGGCACGAAGTCGAGCAGGTAGAAGGGTGCGCCAGTCACCTTGTCGTCGGTACAGGCCAGTTGCGGCACGCCGACCGGCAACCCGGCGTCATGCAGGGCGCGCAGCAGGTTGAAATCGCGCTCGATCGATTCCGCCATGGTGCAGCCCTTTTTGGGCTGGCTGCGTTTTCGCAGCACCATGTTGCGGCCCGGCATATGCAGCAGGAAGGCCGGACTGGCGGCCGGCCCCTTGAATTGCTGAATGGTCAGCGGCGTTTTGAAATCGGGCAGGTGGCGCTGCAGGTATGCCGTCAACCTGGACTCGTCGAACCGGTGCTGCGGTTGTACGGGGGTCAGATCGACGGCCGTCATGCCGCTCAGCCCCCCGTCAGTTTCTCGACCACCGCCCAGGCCTGCTCGGCGATCGGTCGGGCGCGTTTGCCCGACTCAATCGCATGCTGGCTGGCGGCGGTGCCGTCCTTGACCCGTCCCATGATGCCCTGCAGGATGCCGGCAATGCGGAACATGTTGTAGGCCATGTAAAATTCGAGGTGCGGAATGCCGTCGCGGCCGGTGCGCCTGCAGTAGGTCGCGATGTAGTCCTGTTCGGTCGGAATGCCCAGGCCGGCGAAATCGACGCCCGCCAGGCCGCGGAAGGTTTCCGGCGCCAGACGCCACGACATCAGGTGATAGGTGAAGTCGCCCAGCGGGTGGCCCAGCGTCGAGAGTTCCCAATCCAGCACCGCGATCACGCGCGGCTCGGTCGGATGGAAGATCATGTTGTCCATCCGGTAATCGCCGTGCACGATGCTGGTCTCGTCGCCCGGCGGGATATTGGCGGGCAGCCACTCGATCAGCTTGTCCATGGCCGGAATTTCTTCCGTCTCGGAGGCTTTATACTGTTTGCTCCAGCGGCTGATCTGCCGGGCGAAATAATCGCCTGGCTTGCCGTAATCGCCCAGACCAATGGCGTTGTAGTCCACCTTGTGCAGGGCGGCGATGGTGCGGTTCATGGCATCGAAGATCCCGGCGCGCTCGTCGCGGTTCATGCCGGGCAGACGCTGATCCCAGAAGATGCGGCCCTCCACGCAGTCCATCACATAGAAGGCCGTGCCGATGACGCTGTCGTCCTCGCACAGGCCATAGGTGCGTGCAACCGGCACGTCGGTCTGGCCGAGGGCGGTGATGACCCGGTATTCGCGATCGACGGCATGGGCGGATGGCAGCAGCTTGCCCGGCGGCTTGCGGCGCAGCACATATTTCTTGGCCGGGGTCACCAACATGAAGGTTGGGTTCGACTGCCCGCCCTTGAACTGCTGCACGCTGAGCGGACCGCGGTAGTCGGGCACATTGTCTTTCAGCCAGCGTTCCAGCGCGGCTTCGTCGAACTTGTGGCGCTCCTGCACCGGCATGGTGCCCGCGAAGCGGTCCTGGTCGCTCATGCTTTCGTTTCCTCTGTCTTGGAACGCCGGATACGGCGGCGCTCAGGGATACGATAGCCAAGCGACGCAGGGCGGCGCAACCACCCGCGCGAGGGGACAGGATGCCGGAAATCGCCTGTGTGCGATTGTTATTTTTGTTCGCGCGCCATCTGCTCAATTTGGCGGCGCGCCAGCCCCGGATTACTGCTGCTCGCGCGCCATGGCGCGCCAGCCGATATCGCGGCGGCAGAAGCCCCCGGGCCAGCGGATTTTATCCACAGCGGCATAGGCGCGCTGCTGAGCCGCCCTGACGCTGGGGCCAAAAGCGCAGACGCCCAGCACGCGGCCGCCATTGGCGACGATGGCACCGTCGGCACGCTGCGCCGTGCCGGCGTGGAAGACCTGGACATCGGGCTCGGCCGCAGCGGCATCAAGGCCTTCGATCACAGTACCCTTGCGCGGCTCGCCCGGATAGCCCTCAGCGGCCATCACCACGCAGAGCGCGGTATCGTCGCGCCAGCGCAGGTCAAAATCCTTCAGCACGCCGTCGCGCGCCGCCATCAGGGCGGGCAGCAGATCCGATTTCAGGCGCAGCATCAGAGTCTGGCATTCCGGATCGCCGAAGCGAGTATTGTATTCCAGCAGTTTCGGCCCGTCCTTGGTCAGCATCAGGCCGGCGAACAGCACGCCCTTGAAAGGCGCGCCTTCGGCGATCATGCCATTCACTGTCGGCAGGATGATGCGGTCCATCACCTCTTGCCGCAGGGCTGCCGTCAGCGCCGGGGCGGGGGAATAGGCGCCCATGCCGCCGGTATTCGGCCCGGTATCGCCGTCGCCCACGCGTTTGTGGTCCTGCGCCGAAGCCAGCGCCAGGGCGTTCCGGCCATCGACCAGGGCGAAGAAGCTGACTTCCTCGCCGTCGAGGAATTCCTCGATCACCACTTCCGCGCCGGGTTCGGAAAAAAGCGCCGCATTGGCGGCCAGTGCCTCTTCCAGCGTCATAGCCACCGTCACGCCCTTGCCGGCGGCTAGGCCATCGGCCTTCACCACGATGGGCGCACCATGCTTGCGGATAAAAGCCTCGGCCGAGGCCGCATCCCGGAAGCGGCCATAAGCGGCGGTCGGGATGCCGTATTTGGCGCAGAGGTCCTTCATGAAGCCCTTCGAGCCCTCCAGCCGGGCGGCGGATTTGGTCGGGCCGAAACAGGCGAAGCCGGCGGCTTCCAGATGGTCGACCAGGCCGGCCACCAGCGGCGCTTCCGGACCGACCACCACGAAGTCGATATGCTCGTCGCGGCAGAGCTGCAGCACGGCGTCGAGATCGGTCGGGTTGACCGGGGCCAGTTTCGCCACCTGGCCGATGCCGGGATTGCCCGGGGCGCAGACCAGCTTGGTCACCAGCGGCGAGGCGGACAGCGCCCAGCACAGGGCATGTTCGCGGCCGCCCGATCCGATCACGAGAAGGTTCATGTGTTTACCCGGGAAATGGCAGGAAATCGTCGGTTCCGCGCCCTGGGCCGGCCGGAGGGGCGGCTGGAGCGGCGGCGGCAATCTTTGTATCATGCCGGCCATGGATTCAAGGTTCCCGGAATGAGCGATTCGAGCCCGAATCAGGCCGGCCCGCCTGCGACAGCCAGCCAGCCGGCCGCAAGCAATGTGCCGGAATACAGCGTTACCGAGCTCTCCCTGCGGCTGAAGCGCAGCATCGAGGAGACTTTCGGCTGGGTGCGCGTGCGCGGCGAAATCTCCGGTTTCAAGCGGGCCGCCTCGGGCCATCTCTATTTCTCGCTCAAAGATGCCGACTCCGTGCTGGACGCCGTGTGCTGGAAGGGCAGCGCGGCGCGGCTGGGCGTGAAGCCGGAAGACGGCATGGAGGTGGTCTGCGCGGGCAAGCTGACCAGCTACCCCGGCCGCTCGAAATACCAGATGGTGGTCGAGCGCATGGAACTGGCCGGCCTCGGCGCGCTGATGGCCCTGCTGGAGCAGCGCAAGCAGAAGCTGGCCGCCGAGGGCCTGTTCGCGGCCGAACGCAAGCGACCGTTGCCCTATCTGCCGCGCGTGATCGGCGTGGTGACATCGCCCACGGGCGCCGTGATCCGCGACATCCTGCACCGTCTGGCCGACCGGTTCCCGACCCATGTGCTGGTCTGGCCGGTGCTGGTGCAGGGTGAGGGTGCGGCCGAGCAGGTGGCTAGGGCAATCCGCGGCTTCAATGCCCTGCCTGCCGGTGGCGCCGTGCCGCGGCCCGACCTGCTGATCGTGGCGCGCGGCGGCGGCAGCCTGGAAGACCTGATGGCCTTCAACGAGGAAGTGGTGGTGCGGGCCGCGGCCGCCTCGGAAATCCCGCTGATCTCGGCGGTGGGCCATGAAACCGACACCACGCTGATCGACCATGCGGCCGACCGCCGCGCACCCACGCCCACGGCGGCAGCCGAGATGGCGGTGCCGGTGCGTATCGAACTGGTGGGCAGCGTTGCTGGCTATCACGAGCGCCTGCGCAGCGGGATCACGCGGCTGGCGCGGGAAAAGCGCCAGCATCTCGAGGGCTTGGGTCGCGGCCTGCGCGGCCCGCGCGAGCAGCTTGAGATGGCGCGGCAGAAATTCGACGACCTGTCCGAGCGGCTGCGCACGGGACTGAAGGTCGGATTGCAGGTGCAGCGCGGCCGTCTGGCGGCCGAAATCGCCAAGCTGCGGCCCGCGCTGTTGCGCCGCGAAGCGACGGATTACCGCCGGCGGCTGGAGGACAGCGCCGCGCGGCTGCAGCGCGCCATCCGCCAGCGGCAGGCAGACGCCACGCAGCGGCTGCTGCAGCCGGCCAAGCTGCTGGAAAGCCTGTCGTACAAGAACGTGCTCTCGCGCGGTTACGCCGTGGTCTATGGCGCCGATGGCCATGCGCTCAAATCGGTCGCTGGCATGGCGGCAGGCGCGGCCGTCACCATCGAGATGCAGGATGGCCGCCGCCAGGCCCGCGTTGAGGGCGTAGGCCCAGCGCCGGCCCGTCGCGCCGCCGCAGCCAAGCCGCCGGGCCAGGAGGAACTGTTCTGATGCAGACGCCGCCGCTGCCGCGCGAGACCGAGGCCAGACTGCACTACCGACATGGCGCCTTCGACATCGTTCTGCCGGGCTCCTACGTGCTTTGTGCGGTGACGCAGGTACGCATTCCGCTGAACAGCCTGCGCTACTGGAGCGTCGACCGCCAGGAGGCCTATGCCGATGCCGCAGTCGCTCTCCAGGGCCTGCTGCGCGATCCGGTGCGGCGCGGATGAAGCGTTGGCTTGCCGCCTGCCTGCTGGCCCTCGCCGGTGTGTTGCCGGGAGCGGTTCGCGCCAATGACGCGCCACCCGGCCTGACCTGGCAGGGCGATTTCAGCCAGGGCGGACTGGTGATCGGCCAAGCCGAACCGGGCTTGCAGATCAGGCTGGGCGAACGGCCTGTGCCGGTGGCCGGCGATGGGCGTTTCGTATTCGGCTTCGGCCGTGACGAGCCGGCGTCTGTGCCGCTGTACCTGACGCGCAACGGTCATAGCGAGCAGGTGACCTTGCGTGTGGCGGTGCGGAGTTACGACATCCAGCGCATCGACGGCCTGCCGCCGGCCCAGGTGACGCCGCCGCCCGCCATGCTGGAGCGCATCCGGCGCGAAAATGCGAAAATCGCCGAGGTGCGTCAGCGCAACACGCCGCGGCAGGATTTCATGCAGGGCTGGATCTGGCCGGTGAAGGGCATCGTCAGCGGCGTCTATGGCAGCCAGCGCATTCTCAATGGCGAGCCGCGCCAGCCGCATTTCGGCATCGACATCGCGGCCCCCACGGGCACGCCGGTGGTGGCCAGCACCGATGGCGAGGTGGTGCTGGCCGAGCAGGATTTCTATTACACCGGCGGCACGGTGATCATCGACCACGGCATGGGCATCAACGCGGCCTATTCGCATCTGCAGAACGTGGCGGTGAAGGTGGGGCAGCGCGTGCGGCAGGGCGAGCGGATCGGCACGGTGGGCGCCACCGGGCGCGCGACCGGCGCGCATCTGGACTGGCGCGTGAACTGGTTTGACGTAAGGCTCGACCCGCAGCGGCTGCTGCCGAAGGAGTAAAGCTATTCCTTCGGCCAGCGCTTGTGCACCCAGAACCAGTGGTCGGGGCGTTCGCGGATCCAGGCCTCGATCCGCTGGTTGACGCGCAACATGCCGGCATGGACATCGCGGTCGCGATCGCCGGTATCCTCCAGCATGAAGGGCGGTTCCACCGTCAGCCGGAAATGCGTGCCATGCAGGCGCTCGACGCGGGCGCCCACCACAGGACATTTCAGGCGCAGGGCGAATTCGGCAATCGCCGGCGCAGTCATGGCATCGCGCCCGAAGAAGGGCACGGGAATGCCGGTATTGAGTTTCTGGTCGACCAGCATGGCGACGAATTCGTTGTTTTTCAGCGTGCGCAGGATCTCTCGCGCCGCCTGCACGCCCTTTGGTACATGGCGGCCGCCCAGCGGCGCACGCAGGCCTTGCAGCAATTCCTCGGTCAGCGGATTGTTCGCGGCACGATAGACCTGCAGCATGGGCAGGCCGTAATGCGCCGATACCAGGCTGGTCAGTTCCCAGTTGCCGTAATGCGCGGAAAAGAACAGGGCCGGCCGGCCGCTGTCCCGGATTGCCAGTATATGTTCGATGCCCGCCACCTCGACATGGCCGGGCTGTTCCAACGTGCCGATCTTGAGTTCACGCAGATGCGCATATTCGGCCAGCACGCGGCCCAGATTGTCCCACATGCCATCCAGCACGGCATTACGCTGGGTTTCCGTCAGTTCAGGCATGGCGCGGGCCAGATTCCGCACGGCATGCCTGGTGACGGCAAAATGCGGACCTAGCCTGCGCGCCAGCCAGCCGCCGAAGGCCGAAGCGGCATCCAGCGGCAGCAGGCCGAACAGCCATAACGCAAAGCGCGCCGCCCAGGCGGCGACATATTCATGAGGTTCTGCGCGGCTGAACACGACTGAGCCTGTCTTTCAGGAATCGTTCGACGGCAGATAGGTCGTCGAAGGCGAGGGTCACGCGCAGCACATCCACCATCGGGCGGGCTGGCTTGGGCAGGCGCATCTGATCCTTTGCGGTCGTCACGGGAATGGCATGCAGGGCATGCGCCTGTTCGACCAGGCGCATCACAGTGTCTTCGCTGTAAGGCGCATGGTCCGGAAAGCCTACGGTCTTGACGATTATGGCACCCAGATTTTGCAGGCTGGTGAAAAACTTTTCCGGCCGTCCGATGCCGGCGAATGCAAGGACATGACGGCCGCGCAGCCGCACGGCATCGGCAGCATTCGGCTCCAGTGCGGCGCTGAAAACCGGCCGCGATCCGAAGGACGGCAGTGGCACGGTGGGTTTGCCGACCAGCACTATGGCATCGCAGCGCGTCAGGCCTTCCGCCACCGGTTCGCGCAGCGGCCCCGCGGGCAGCAAACGGCCATTCCCGAACCCGAACCCGCCATCGACGACCAATATGCTGATCTGGCGTTCGAGCGCATATGTCTGGTGCGCGTCGTCGGCGATGATGCAGCCGGCGCCTGCCGCGATGGCGGCGCGGGCGGCCGCAGGGCGGTCGCGGCCGATCCAGGTCGGCGCGGCCGCATCCAGCAGCAGCGCCTCGTCGCCGACATCGGCGGCGGTGTGGCGCGCGTGATCGACGCGCGCCGGGCCGGTCAGCCGGCCGCCATAACCACGGCAGACGATATGCGGGTTCAGGCCAAGGCGGTTGAGGATCTCGGCCAATGCGATGGCCGTTGGGGTTTTTCCGGCGCCGCCGGCCACCAGGTTGCCGATGGATATCACCGGCCGGGCGACCGGCTGCGGCCTGGCCATCTGCCGGTTCAGGCGGTTGCCCAGTTCATACAGGGCGGCGAGGGGTTGCAGCAGGCGAGGCCAGGGCGTGTCCGCGTCGTAGCGCCAGAAATCCGGCGTTCGCCTAGGCATTGCGGTTCTCCTGCGCCGCCGGAGCGGGCTCCACCGGAATCTGGCCGCAATGGCGGTCGGCGCTCTCGCACAGGGCATTCAGGGCGGCTTCCACCCGCAAGGCAGCCTGCTCAAGGCTTTCATTCTCGTCGCTGGAGACGTCGATGGGCTCGCCCCAGATATAGACCCCGCGATTGAAGGGCCAGGGAATCATGAACCGGTCCCAGGATGCGGCCAGCCTGCGTCTGGCCACGCCATAGGTGGCGGGAAGGATCGGCACCCTGGCCAGTCTTGCCGCTGCGACGATGCCCGTGCTGACGCGCATGCGCGGTCCACGTGGCCCATCCGGCGTGACGGCGACATATTCGCCGCGCTTCAGCACCTGCAGGATGCTGCGCAGGGCGGCGGAACCGCCTTTTTCCCTGCCGCTCTTGGCTGTGGAGCCGCGTACGGTACCGATGCCGAACGGGTCCATGGCGCGGGCGATCAGTTCGCCATCGCGATGCTGGGAAATTAGCATGTGCATCGTATGCGATGTGGTCCATGCCAGAGGCATCATCAGCAGCCGGCCATGCCAGAAGGCGCCGATGAAGGGCCGGCTGTCGCGCCAGAATGCCATGGGGTGTTCGACGCCGATGGTTTCCCAGCGCGAGGTTGCATGCACAAGGCGCACATAGAAGGCGATTGCATCGGCGGCCAGCCGGACCACAGGAGCGCTTCGCAGGATGCGCTTGAACAGGCCGGCCATCGGTTTAAGCCGTGGCCTCGATGGCAAACTGCGTAGCGTAAAGCCGGGCATAGGCACCGTTGCGCGCCAGCAGTTCGACATGATTGCCCTGTTCCACCAGGCGGCCGTGATCCAGCACGAAGATCATATCGGCATCGATCACGGTGGACAGGCGATGGGCGATCACCAGTGTGGTGCGGCCGCGCATCAGTTCGCTCAGCGCGGTCTGGATCAGGCGTTCGGATTCAGTGTCCAGGGCACTGGTGGCCTCGTCCAACAGCAGGATCGGCGCATCGCGCAGCATGGCGCGGGCGATGGCGATGCGCTGGCGTTGTCCGCCCGATAGGCGCACGCCGTTCTCGCCCACCAGTGTGTCATAGCCCTGCGGCAGAGCCATGATGAAGTCATGGGCTGCGGCATGGCGGGCAGCGGCCTCGATCTCGTCCTGGCCCGCTTCCGGACGGCCATAGGCGATGTTGGCGCGGATGGTGTCATCGAACAGTGTCAATTCCTGGCTGACCAGGGCGACGCTCCGGCGCAGCGAGTCCAGTGTCACCGTGCGCACATCCTGTCCGTCGATCAGAACGCGGCCTGCCGAGGCGTCGTAGAAGCGCGGCACCAGGTTGAGCAGGGTGGATTTCCCAGCGCCCGAGGCGCCGACCAGCGCGGCCTTCCTGCCGCGCGGCACCACCAGCGAGATATCCTGCAGCGCCGTTTTGTCGGCGTTATAGCGGAAACTCACCTGCTCCAGCCGGATTTCGCCGCCGGCGATGGCCAGCGGCTTGGCATCCGCAGCCTCGGTGATCTTCGGCTTGATGTCGAGCAGTCCGAAGATCCGTTCGGCGGCGGCCAGGCCTTCCTGCAGGGCGGTGTTCAGGTTGGCCAGGGCCTTGAGCGGCTGGTAAGCCGAAAGGGCGGCATAGATGAAGGCGGTGAGCGTGCCCAGGGTGAGGGTTTCGCTGATGCCGCCGATATAGATCACCACCGCCACTGCGATGCCGCCCAGGGCTTCGGTGGCCGGACTGGCGGCGGCGCGGGCGCGAACCACCTTCATGATATGGCCCAGCCGGGCTTCCACCGACTGGCGGGCGCGCTCGACTTCGCGCTGCTCCATGCCATAGGCCTTCACCATGCGCGCGCCTTCGAAGGTTTCGCTCAAGATCGTGGTCAGTTTGCCGGTTTCCTGCTGGCTGCGCGCCGACCCCTTGCGGGCCTTCTTACCCAGCCGCCGCGTGGTGAGGCCGACGAAGGGGAAGATCACGCAGACGATCAGGGCGAGCTGCCAGTTCATGGCAAACATCACCCCGGTCAGGAAAATCAGGCTGAGCGTGTCCTTGACGATGCCGGTCAGGGCTTTCGATACCGCCTCGCGCAGCAGGCCGGCATCGTAGAGAAAGCTGGCGATGAGCTTGCCGGAATGCATCTCGTGCAGCCAGGCCAGATCGGCGCGGATCATGTGTCCATACATGCGGATCTGCGTGTCGGCGATGATGCGTTCGCCAAACTGGGTCATCAGCGTGCCTTCGAAATAGGCAGCCACGGCCTTGATCACCACGACAGCAACCACCAGCAGCGGCACCATCATGGTCCAGTAGGGATCACGTTCGGTGAACACCTGGTCGATGGCGGGTTTCAGCAGCCACGCGGTTGCTGCCGTCATCGCAGCCACCACCATCATGCTGACCAGGGCCAGAAACAGCGAGCCGATATGGGGGCGGACCTGTTCGAGCAGCAGGCGGCGGATCAGGCCCATGCTGCTGGCCGGCGCGCTGCTGGCTGGCGTGTCCGAGGGCATCGGGGAAGTCACAGGAAATCCGTCACGGTCAAAGAGTCAATCTCGGCAAAGAGTTATCGCCGATTGCTATAGCATGGGGCGCCCGGCGGGGCCAGCTTGGCCCCGTATCGCGCAGCGCACCCGCCCGGCCTATGGGCGGGCCACAGCGGCAGAATAAAGGCTTATATCGCAGGCAGTTACCGGCCCACGCGCCTCACAGCCTCTGCTTGGCCGCCTGAGCCACGGCTTCCGGCGTGATGCCGAAATGCTTGTAAAGCTGCTCGTAGGGGCCGGAGGCGCCGAAGCCGCTCATGCCGACGAAGCCGCCCTTGATGCCGAGATACCTGTCCCAGCCCTGGCGCACGCCGGCCTCGATGGCCACGCGCACGGTGCCCGGTCCAAGAACCTTTTCCTGGTAGGTGACATCCTGAGCGTCGAACAGCTCGAAGCTCGGCATCGACACCACGCGGGTCGGGATGCCGTCCTTCTGCAGCATGTCGCGGGCCGTCATCGCGATGGCGATTTCCGAGCCGCTGGCCAGCAGGGTCACCTTGGCGGCGCCGTCGGCCGCGATCAGTTCGTAACCGCCCTTGGCCACCAGGTTCTCCTTGCGGTGGCTGGTGCGCACGGCCGGCAGGTCCTGGCGGGTGAGGGCTAGAACGCTGGGGCGATGCGTCTGTTCCAGCGCCACCTGCCAGGCCTCGGCAGTTTCCACCGCATCGGCCGGGCGCAGAACGAGCAGGTTCGGGATTGCGCGCAGCGCGGCCAGGTGCTCGACCGGCTGATGGGTCGGGCCATCCTCACCCAGACCGATGGAGTCATGGGTCATCACGTAGACGACGCGCTGTTCCATCAGGGCCGAGAGGCGGATCGAGGGGCGGCAATAGTCGGTAAAGACCAGGAAGGTGCCGCCATAGGGAATCAGTCCGCCATGCAGGGCGATGCCGTTCATCGCCGCCGCCATGCCATGCTCTCGCACGCCGTAATAGACATAGCGGCCGCTGAAGTCGCCGGGCTTTATGGGATTGAGCCCGGCGGTCTTGGTGTTGTTCGATCCGGTCAGGTCGGCCGAGCCGCCGATGGTTTCGGGCACGGCCGGGTTGATGACTTCCAGAGCCATCTGGGATGCCTTGCGGGTCGCCCATTTCGGCTTCTCGGTGGCCAGCCTGGCCTTGTAGTCGTCCATCACCTTGGCGAAATCGGCCGGCAGCTCGCCCTTGATGCGGCGATCCCACTCGGCGCGCTGCGGCGCGGGCAGGGCGGCCAGCGCCTTGTCCCAGGCCTGCTTCTTCGCCGCGCCCTGGATGCCGACATCGCGCCAGGCTTTCAGCACCGTCTCGGGAATTTCGAATGGGGCATGCGGCCAGCCCAGCTTTTCGCGTGCGCCCTTGATCTCGTCGGGGCCGAGCGGCGAACCATGGGTGGCCGCCGTGCCCGCCTTGGTCGGCGCGCCATAGCCGATCACGGTGCGGCAGGCGATCAGGCTGGGCCTGTCGCTCTTCTGCGCGGCGGCGATGGCTGCGGCCACGGCTTCCGGATCATGGCCGTCGACGCGGATGGTGGCCCAGCCGCTGGCCTGGAAGCGGGCGATCTGATCGTCGGAAACCGACAGGCTGGTGGGGCCATCGATGGAAATCTGATTGTCATCGAACAGCACGATCAGCTTGTTGAGCTTGAGGTGGCCCGCCATTGAAACGGCTTCGTGGCTGATGCCTTCCATCAGGCAGCCATCGCCCGCGATCACGTAGGTGTAGTGATCCACCACATTCTTGCCGAACTGCGCAGCCAGCAGGCGCTCGGCCATCGCCATGCCCACCGCAGTGGCGATGCCCTGGCCCAGCGGGCCGGTGGTCGTCTCGATCCCGCCGGCATGGCCGAATTCGGGGTGGCCGGCGGTGCGCGAACCGATCTGGCGGAAGTTCTTCAGCTCGTCCAGCGTCATGTCCGGATAACCGGTCAGATAGAGCAGGGCGTAGAGCAGCATCGAGCCGTGGCCGGCCGACAGCACGAAACGATCGCGGTCAGGCCAGGCGGCGGTCTTGGGATCGAATTTCAGGAAGCGGCTGAACAGCACCGTGGCGACGTCGGCCATGCCCATCGGCATGCCCGGATGGCCGGAATTGGCCTTTTGCACGGCATCCATGGCAAGCGCCCGGATGGCATTGGCCATGTCGGCGTGGCTGACCGGGGCGTCGTGACGGGGGAAGGCTGTGGCGGCCTGCAGCATATCGGTGGAATCCCGCTTCTGGAGTCGAAAGCGGGCGGACCATGCCGGTCTATGCGGTCCCCGTCAACCCATGCCCGTAGGCATGGGAAACCCCTTGAAACACGGTCAGAATTCCTGCCAGTCGTCGTCATCCGCCGCGGCCGGCTTCGGCGCTGCCGCCGCGGGCTTGGGCGCCGGCGCAGGAGTCGCGGCCGGCCTGGCCGGCTCGGCCTTGGCGGCGGCGGGTTTGGCCGGAGCCGGTTTTGCCGCGGGTGCGGGCTGCCGGGCGGCGGGCGCCGATTGCGGCGCATGGTGCGGGGCGGAGTGCGGGGCTGGCGCGGCCATGCGGGCCTCGCTGCCGAGCTTGAAGAAGCCGACCAGCTCGGCGAGCTGCTGGGCCTGCTGGTTGAGCGACTGCGCCGCCGCCGTGGTCTCCTCCACCAGCGCGGCATTGCGCTGG
>NZ_JBKBHC010000014.1:0-2532 GCF_046297895.1 Ferrovibrio sp.
ATGCTCAACGAATCCCCCACTGCTGAAAAGGTCAGCTTGCGAATCGTCGAAAAACTGCTCGGCAGCAAGGATCCGACCGAAGCGAACGCCAATACGGTGGATCCCTTGATCCAGCGCATGGCTCAACAGCATGGGGAATCTCCGGCAGAAGAAGACATCCAGCAGATCACGCAGGCTGTCCACACACTCCGAAAACAAGGTGCCAGATTCACGACATGACCTACTCATCACTCGGCCTGAAGGCCAAGCAACAGCTCATCGAGCGCTTCCTAGGCAAAAAGGTCGGCGCTGGCGGGGCGACGCCTCAGCCGGCCGCTAGCCGGTCGGTGCATCGCGCCAACGTCCCGGAAGCCTTCACCCGCTTCGACCGTCATCCCAACTACGAAAGGATGCTGGTGCCTAAGGCGGCGGCGGATCGCCTGGGGCTGCGCAATCCGTTCTTCATCGCCCATGATGGCGTGGCCGGTGCGCTCACCCGCATCGCTGGGCGTGAATTCATCAATTTTTCGAGCTACAACTACCTGGGGTTGGCTGGGCATCCGGCTGTCAACAAAGCGGCCAAGGAGGCCATCGACCGTTATGGCACTTCTGCGTCGGCCAGCCGTCTGGTCGCGGGGGAGCGGCCCATCCACCGCGAACTGGAGGAAGCGCTGGCCGAACTCTACGGCGTCGAAGACGCCATCGTCTTCGTCAGCGGCCACGCCACCAATGTCTTTACCATCGCTACGCTCTTCGGCCCCAGGGATCTGGTCGTCCACGACAGCCTGATCCACAACAGCGTGCTCGAAGGCATCAAGCTCTCTGGTGCGACGCGGCGCAGCTTCCCGCACAACGACATGACCGCGCTCGATGGTATACTTACTGAAATTCGCCACCAGTTCGAGCGCGCGCTCATCGTCGTCGAAGGCCACTACAGCATGGATGGTGACATTCCCGATCTGCCTGCGCTCATCGACATCAAGCGCCGGCATGGCTGTTTCCTGATGGTGGATGAGGCCCATGCGCTCGGCGTGTTGGGCGCGACGGGCAAGGGCGTGCATGAACACTTTGGCATCGCTGGTAAGGACGTCGATATCTGGATGGGCACGCTTTCCAAGACGCTGGCCGGCTGCGGCGGTTACATTGCCGGCGAGCGGGCGCTGGTTGAACTTTTGAAATACAGCGCGCCCGGCTTCGTCTATAGCGTCGGCATCTCACCACCCCTAGCGGCAGCATCCCTCGCAGCGCTGAAACTCATGCGCAAGGAACCCGAGCGCGTCGCCCGGCTGCAGGAGAACGGGAAACGCTTTCTTCAGCTGGCGAAAGAAGCCGGTATCAATACCGGCAGCTCCCAGGGCTTTGCCATCGTGCCCGCGATCACCGGCAGCTCGCTCAAGGCAGCGAAGCTGTCCAACCGCCTGTTCGAGCGCGGCATCAACGTGCAACCGATCATCTACCCGGCGGTGGAAGAAAAGGCGGCGCGGCTGCGGTTTTTTTTGAACAGCCAGCATACGGAACAACAACTGGAATTTGTCCTGGACGCAATCGAGAGAACCTGATCATGAGTCAACAGAGTCAACACGGCTTGATTCCCGTCATCCTCTGTGGGGGTGCCGGTTCACGGTTATGGCCCCTGTCGCGCGAGATGCATCCCAAGCCCTTTATCCGCTTGGGCGATGGGCAAAGCCTGCTGCAAAAAGCCTTTTTACGCGGGGCGCAGCTGCCGGGAGTGACCGAAATTCTCACGGTGACCAACCGCGAGCTTTACTTCAAGACGGAAGACGAATATCGCGAAGTCAACTCAAGTCGTCTACACACCTCTTTTCTGCTCGAACCCTTCGGGCGCAACACGGCAGCCGCCGTCGCAGCGGCCGCTCTGCATGTTGCGGCGAAACAACCCGACGCCCTTTTGCTCGTACTCCCTGCAGACCATCTGATCGCTGATCAGTCGGCCTTTGCCCAGGCGGTGGAGAAGGCGATTGAGCTGGCTGAACAGGGGAATCTCGTCACCTTCGGCATCCAGCCCAATGCGCCCGAGACTGGTTATGGCTATATCGAGGCCGACGGCAACCGCGTCCTGCGCTTCGTCGAAAAACCCGATGCCGCCACAGCGGCCTCATACCTTGAAACAGGCCGGTTTTACTGGAACTCTGGCATGTTCTGCTTCAAGGCCTCGACCATGCTCGAAGAAATGCGTGAGCACTGCGCATCCATTCTAGCCACGGTGCAAGCCTGTCTCGCCCAGTCCCGTTGTGTCGAAGGCCAGGGTCTTACTCAATGTGAGCTGCCGCCCGAACTCTTCGAGAAGGTTCCCGAAGACTCCATCGACTACGCGGTCATGGAGAAATCCGACCGAGTTGCGGTCGTGCCCTGCAACATCGGCTGGAGTGATATCGGCTCCTGGTCGGCGCTGGGCGACCTGTCTGCGCCGGATGCGCAGGGTAACCGGATCGAAGGCGAAGCGCTGCTGCATGATGTCGAGAATTGCTTCATCCGCAGCGATGAGCGCTTGGTGGGGGCCGTCGGGGTGCGCAATCTCGTCATCGTCGATAC
>NZ_JBKBHC010000015.1:0-2476 GCF_046297895.1 Ferrovibrio sp.
GCGCTGGCTGCCTGCGCTGCGCCGGCTGGCGGACAAGGGGCGGCGCCCGCCGCGCAGCCCGCCGCCGAGGGCATGGCCGGCAATCTGCGGGTGATGGTGTGCTGCGCCACAGCGTCCGAAGAGCCGCTGCGCAACAAGTTCAACGCCGACTTTGAAGCCCGCTATCCCGGCGTGAAGATCGTGCCGGAGATCTTGCCCGCCGGCCAGGGCTACTTCGAGAAGCTGCAGACGATGATGGCGGCTAACACGCTGCCGGACGTGTTCGACATGTGGGAAGGCTACGTGCAGCCCTACGCCGCTAACGGCGCGCTGCGCCCGCTGGACGACCTGATTGACAGCGACGACCAAATCAAGCGCGACGACATCCTGCCTGTGGTCATCCCGGCGCAAAGCTGGCAAGGCAAGTCGTATGCGTTCATCTATGGCTTCATGCCCGGACCGGTGTCGCTGTACTACAACGTGGATCACTTCGAGCAGGCCGGGCTGCAACCCCCCACGCCGGATTGGACATGGAACGACGTGCGAGAAGCCGCCCTCAAGCTGCACGTGGCGCAGGGCGACAAAGTCGAGCGCTACGGCTTGAGCTTCGACAACTGGTTCGTGACCTGGCAATACATGTGTGGAAGGTATCGTAGTGCAGGCCGATGGCCGGGCTGTCCACATCGGCGATCAGCGCCAGGGCATCATCCACGGTGTTCAGGAAATCTGTCTCGAAGCGGTTGAGCGGCTCAACAGCGATGCGGATGCCCCTCTGGCCGGCGTAGTCGCACAGCCGCTTGAGATGCTTGACCACTGTCTTCCACTGGCGGGCGCGCTCGCGCGGCGGCGTGGCTTCGGCGCGGCCTACGGCCGAATACACCGGCCCAGCCAGAATCCTCGCGCCCAGCACCACCATCTGATCCAGCATGGACATCATGTAGTGCAGGCTGTTCTGCTGATGCTCCGGCGCGCCGCGCAGGTCACGGTCGTGGCCGAACGCACCGCACACGGTATTGCAGACCAGCCCGCTCCGGTCGAGCGCATCGCGGATGAGGTGCGGGTCGTAGCCAGCTGGATCGTCAATCGCGATCTCCACCGCATCGAATCCCCAGGCTTTGAACTGCGGGAAGAGCTTAGCGCTCTTGTTGGTAAAAGGGAAGGTAAACAGGAAGGTGTTGATGCCGAATTGCAAGGGATGGAAGTCAGAACTGAGAAAGTAGAACCCAGAGGCAGAATATAGCCGTTCAGCGCCCCCGGAGCAAGCGGAAGTAGTCACGGGCCAGCCGCAGGTCTTCCAGCGCCTCGACGGAATCGCAAAGCGGCCGGCTCCGCCATGGATGGCCCGCACGAAGTTAATCGCCTGCTGACGATGCCTTGAAGGCGCCTACTTATCCTCGACCGTTAACTCACCCAGGGCAGTGTCCTTGCCGGCGGCTACCGGCACGAACTCGCTCCCGCCGAAGAAAGCCGTCAACTGCGCCCATTCGCCCGGCGCGCCCTCGGCAGTCAACACATAGTTGCCCACCGGCAGATCGGTGATCCTGAATTTGCCGGCCCTGTCCGTCAGCGCGCCCTTAAAGAAAGGCTGGCTCGAACAGGGGGTGCCACCCTGATAGAAGAAGCCCAGCGGCCTGACGCATACCTCGACCTTGACGTTCGCCAGCGGTTTATTGCCTTTGACCAACGAGCCGGAGATCGAACCCGGCTTCTTGCTAATCGGCTGGGGCAGCGCAGGGCCGTTGCCCTGCGTCAAGATGACGCGGATGTCGTTCGATGCCAGGTCGGAGTTGTGCATGTAGTAGTGCGTCCACCGATCGTCTTTCACGATGTGCAAGCCATAGTCGGTGCCGATCCACAGCCGGCCTTGCTTATCTGTGGCCAGCGACCGGACGCTTCTATCTCCTAGCTTTTCCTCTGCGATCCTCGACCATGCGCCGTCTTCATACAGGAACAGGCCGTTGGCGTCGCCGACCAGGATGCGACCGTCGGCGTCCACAAGCGTAGCCTGTGGATTGAGCAGGTCGCGGTTCTCGAGCAGCTCCCATGATTTGCCGTCAAACGCCAGCACGCCGCCATTGACGGCAGCCCGAGGATAACCTTTGGCGTCGAGGGCGATCTTCTCAAAGAAATACTTTTTAGAGAACCCCTTGCCTTCCCGATACACCGTCCAAGTCTTGCCGTCAAATCTGGCGATGCTGTTCGGCGTGGCTACCCAGACAGCGCCGCTGGGCGCGACGGCAATATCCTTAACCAAGGCAGACACCAATGCATCCTCGCCCTTGGCAATGCTAGAAGCGGGATAGGTCGTCCACCTTTTGCCATCGAATTGGCTGACGCCCCCATAGTGCGAAAGCCAGACGTTGTTTTTGGCATCACAGGCGATGCCGCTGGGGCTGGTCACGCCTTTCAGCTTGTACTCGGCCCACTTCTTGCCGTCGAAGACATGCGCGCCGGCAGTATGTCCCACCAGCAACCGGCCATTGGGGCATTGCGCCAG
>NZ_JBKBHC010000016.1:0-2161 GCF_046297895.1 Ferrovibrio sp.
TGGTAGCCGCCTTTCTGATCAAACGCCAGACCGACATCAAGCGCATGTTCGCCTATTCCTCCATCGAGCACATGGGGCTCATCACCTTCGCCTTCGGCATGGGCGGGATGGTGGCCAACATTGCCGGCATGTTACACATGACCATGCATTCATTGACCAAGTCGGCCATCTTTTACGCCGTCGGGCATGCGGCGCAGAAGACCGGAACACAGGTCATGGACCAAATCCGCGGCCTGATCAAGACCAACCCCACCATCGGCTGGGGCCTGATGCTCGGCACCATCGCCATCCTGGGCGTACCGCCCTTCGGGGTCTTCGCCAGCGAGTTCCTCATCATCACCACCGCCATGCACGAGCACCCCTGGGCCACGCCATTCCTGCTCACCGCCTTGGGCGTGGCCTTTGCCGCCATATTCGGGCGCGTGCAGCCCATGGTCTTCGGCGAGACCGAGCTGCCACGCCTGCCCCATCCGCCGGCCATGGCGCCAGTGTTCATCCACCTTGCCCTGGTATTGCTGCTGGGGCTGTTCATCCCGCCCTACCTGGCCGGCTGGTACCGTCAGGCGGCAAGCCTGTTAGGGGGGTGAGATGAAGACCAGCATCGGCGACATCGAACTCATCCTCACACCCCAGGGCGAGGGCGCCATCTGGCGCTTTGACCTGGACCCAGCCCGCCTGCCCGGGTTCGCCCACGCCATCCGCGACGAGGGCGGACAACTCCTCGCCCTTTGGGGGAGCGATGACCGCCACCTCGGGCAGGGCTTTGCCCTACACACCCTTTATCTGTCCAGTCAGGGGCTCGTCTGGGCGCACTGCCCATTGCCAGCCGAGGCGCCCACCCATCCGGATCTCTCCTCGATCTTCCCCCAGGCCGAACGCATGCAACGCGCGGCCTATGACCTGTTGGGCATCCGCGCCGAAGGCGCAGTGGACACGCGCAAGTGGCTGCGCCATGCGGCCTGGGCCGAGGACGCCTACCCCCTGCGCAAAGATACCCCATGCCTCACCCCCCATCCCTCAGTCCTCACCCGAGCCGACGCCTATCCCTTCATCCGTGTGGCCGGCGACGGCGTGCACGAGATCCCCGTCGGTCCGATCCATGCCGGCACGATCGAACCGGGGCACTTCCGTTTCTCGGTCATCGGCGACCGGGTGCTCAAGCTGGAGGAGCGCCTGGGATACACCCACAAGGGTATCGAGAAGCGCTTCGAGGGCATGGACCTCACGCAGGGACAGCGGCTCGCCGGTCGCGTCTCGGGGGACAGTCATTCTGCCTATTCCTGGGCCTATTGCATGGCGGTCGAGGCGGCCTTGGGGCTGGCGGTGCCAGCGCGTGCGCTTTGGCTGCGTGCGTTGTTCCTGGAGATCGAGCGGGTGGCCAATCATCTGGGTGACCTGGGTTATCTCGGCAACGACGTAGCGCTGAGCTTCGGTTTCGCTCAATTCTGGCGCCTGAAAGAGGAATGGCTGCGGCTCGCCGCACGCCTGTTCGGCCACCGTTATTTGTTCGACCGGATCGTCCCCGGCGGTGTGGCGGCGGATCTCAGCGATGCGCACGCGCTGCTGGACTTGGCGCGACGGCTGCGGGGCGAGGTCGAGGAACTCAAGGCCGTCTATGATGAACATGCCGGCGTGCAGGACCGTTTCGCCCACACCGGTCAGGTCGATCCTGCCATGGCCGCGCGTCTCGGGCTCATCGGCCTGGCCGGACGCGCCAGCAGCCAGGCCTGGGACCTGCGGGTGCAGTTCCCGCATCCTCCCTATGACCAGTTGGAGGTGAACATGGCCATCGACCGGCGCGGCGACGTGCTGGCCCGTGTCGAGGTGCGTTTCGCCGAGGTGTTCGAGTCGCTGCGGCTGATCGAGGCGATCGTGCGGCGGCTGCCGCCGGGTCCCTTGGGCGTGCCGCTGCCGACGGTCAGGCATGTCTGCGAGGGCCTGGGGTATGTCGAGGGTTGGCGGGGGCCGGTCATCGTCGCCGTGCGCATCGGCGCCGACGGCCGGCTCGACCGTGTGCACCCGCACGACCCCTCCTGGCAGAACTGGCCGGCGCTGGAGGTCGGCATCCTGGGCAACATCGTCCCCGACTTCCCGCTCATCAACAAGTCGTTCAACCTGAGCTATTCGGGACATGACCTATGACCTGGATGTCGCCGACGTC
>NZ_JBKBHC010000017.1:0-1819 GCF_046297895.1 Ferrovibrio sp.
GGCATCACATGAAGCTGAAAACCCTGTCCCTCTCCATTGCCCTTGCCGTGGCGGTCGCCGCGCCGATGACGGCGTCGGCTGAGCAGCCCGCGCAGCAGGCGGGCGCCACCCAGCCGCAGGCCACCCAGCTGCCCCGCACCCCGGAACAATGGGCCGCCATGATGTGGGATTTCACCCGCAACCCCATGGTGTTGCGTGATCCCAAGGCCTTCGTGCCCTGGTTTAGCGCCACGCTGGAGCCTGGTTTCTACACGGCCCTGGGGCAACAGTCGCTCGACCCCGCCTGGTGGGGGGTGATGATGAATTCCATGATGAACCCCGCGGCCTTCAGCGCCTGGGCGCCGCTGATGACCGACCCCAACGTGTACATGCGCTGGCTCACCGCCTCCATGGACCCGAACTTCTACACCGCGCTGCTCACCCAATTCACCGACCCGGGCAAGATGATGCGCTGGTTGATGGCGCCCATCGATCCCAAGCTGTGGGGCCTGATGCTGCAGGGGTTGAACCCCGGCATGTACATGAAGTGGATGCTGGCGCCGCTCGACCCGCGTTGGATGCAGGCCATGATCGCGCCGATGAACCCCAACGTGTACCTGGGCTGGCTGGGCGCCATGATGAACCCCGCCTCCTACGGCGACCTGTGGAAGGGCTTCCTGACCCCGGGCGCCACCGCGCTGCCGTCCTACCCGGTGCCCGCCGCACCGAGCGGCCAGCCGCAGGTGTTCAACCCGTTCGATCCGGCGGCCTGGTCGCAGTTGTTCACCGTGCCCGGCGCCCAAGCCCCGCAACAGGCCGGCCAGCAGCCGGGCTCAACCCAGCCCTATATCTTCAACCCGTTCGATCCGGCCTCTTGGACCCAACTGTGGCAGGCGCCGCAGCAACCGCAGCAATCACAACAGGCTGCACCGGCCAAGAAATAATCGGGTCGGTCATCTCTTCCGACGAGGCGTCCGCAAGGACGCCTTTTTTATGGGCGAGCGGTACGCTGCCCCATAAAAAAGGCCTGTCCCGAGGACAGGCCCAATTGCGCGACGGAGAGGGTTGTGTGATGGCGTGGCTTAGGCAGTCGCCATGGCCTCTTGCGACGCCAGACTACGTGCCGGCCGGGTCTCCCGGCTGCCGATGGTGAGCAGATCCCAGGCAAGCAGCAGGAAGCCGGCGGCGAAGACCCAGCCCGAGATCATGCGCCAGGTCATGGCTTGCTGGAACCAGGGATGCGCCTGGGCGGCAAAGTAACCCATCCAGGTGGAGCCCTCGATCGCCCGCTCGATCTGCGACTGTTCATAGCCAGCGATCAGCAGGGCCACGGTCATGCCGAGCATGCCCGCATGCAGCAGGAAGATCGACCACTTCCAGCGCCAGGCGCCGACCAGCTCACCGCTCATCCAGACGTTGCCGCGCCACTTCTGCACGGCCATGTAGACGAAGGCGATGACGATGGTGGCATAGGCCCCGAAGAAGGCGAGGTGGCCGTGCGAAGGGGTCCACTGCGTGCCGTGCGTGTACAGGTTGATCTGCGGCAGGGTGTGCATGAAACCCCATACGCCAGCGCCGAAGAAGTTGCCGAAGGCCTGCGCGATCAGCCAGGCGAGCGCCGGGTTGTTGGTGCTCTTCAGACCGTGGTGTCCAGCGTCGAACACGGCGTGCACCACCATGGCCACCAGGGGGACGGGCTCGAGGGCCGAGAAGAAACCGCCGATGGCAAGCCAGTATTCCGGCGTGCCGATCCAGAAATAGTGATGCCCCAGACCGAGGATGCCAGAGCCGAAGAGCAGGGCCACCTCGATGTAGAGCCAGGTCTCCACGATGCGGCGGC
>NZ_JBKBHC010000018.1:0-1668 GCF_046297895.1 Ferrovibrio sp.
GCCATGGGCATGCTCGACGGCCTGCGTCGGCGCTGGCGCAATCGGCAGAACCGTCTGCTGGGCGCGAGCACCGCATCGCAGGACATCGGCCGCCGCATGCAGTCGCTGATCAAGTTCACGCGGCTGGCACAACAGTCGCTGATGCTGGGCGCGGGGGCGCTGCTGGTCATCGAGGGGGAGCTCACCATCGGCGGCATGATCGCGGCTAGCGTGCTGCTGGGGCGTGCCCTGGCGCCCATCGACCTGCTGGCGGCGACCTGGAAGAGCTCTTTCACCGCGCTCTCCGCCTATCGTTCCCTGCGCGATTTGTTGGCGGCCTACCCCCAACGCGCCTCGAAGCCGGTCAGCGTCCCTGTCAAGGGCGCGGTGCGCCTGGACAATCTCGTCGCCACGGCGCCCGGCCGTGAGACCCCCATCCTCGAACACCTCAGCGTCGAATTCCCGGCCGGCGAGATCACCGCCATCATCGGGCCCTCGGGTTCCGGCAAATCGACCCTGGCACGGACCATCCTGGGCATATGGCCACACTGGCAGGGGGCCGTGTTGCTCGACGGCACCCCCATCCAGGACCTGGACCGTGCCGAGCTGGGCCCGCATCTGGGCTACCTGCCCCAGGACATCGAGTTGCTCGATGGCAGCATCGCCGACAACATCGCCCGTTTCGGCGCCGTCGATCCCGAGGCCGTCATCACGGCCGCCAAGCGGACCGGCATCCACGACATGATCCTGCGCTTTCCGCTTGGCTACGACACGCCCGTGGGCACCGGCGGCATCGCCCTGTCCGGCGGCCAGCGCCAGCGCATCGGCCTGGCACGCGCCATCTACGGTGAGCCGGCGCTGATCGTGCTGGACGAGCCCAACTCGAACCTGGACGACGTCGGCGAGGCCGCCCTGGCTGCCACCCTGCGCAGCTTGAAGGAACTGGGCAAGACCGTGCTGATGATCACGCATCGACCGCAGGCCCTGGCGGTCGCCGACCACATCCTGCTGCTGAGCGAAGGCCGCATCCGTCTGTTCGGCCCACGCGACCAGGTCCTGGCGGCGCTCAGGCCACCATCGCCGAGCGGCGTGTTGCGGCCATCCCCAAACCCTGCCTGACAGCGAGAGCATGAACACGAACCCAGCATTACCCGCACCGACGAGCACACCGCCCATCGAGGGGGAGATCACCCTGCCGGCCGATCCGCGACGGCCAGCCCGTTTTGGGCTCATCGCCCTGGCCATTGGTTTCGGTGGTTTCCTTTTGTGGGCGGCCCTGGCGCCCCTGGACGAAGGCGTCCCCACCCCGGGCATCGTCACACACGACACGAAACGCAAGGCCGTGCAGCACCCCAGTGGGGGGATCATCAAGGAGGTCTTCGTGCACGAAGGGCAGCGGGTCAAGGCCGGGGATGCCTTGTTCCGCCTCGAAGACGCCGCGACCCAGGCGAACCATGCCGCCAGCCGCCTCAATTACGCGACGCTTAGGGCCATGGAGGCGCGCCTGCTGGCCGAGCAGGCGGCGCAGGCCCAGGTCGTCTTCCCCGAAGAACTCCGGCAGATGGCGCGGGAGGATGCCGAGATCGCGCGGCTGGTGGCCAATCAGGCGCAATTGTTCAGCACGCGGCGGCATGGGCTCGCCACGGAACTGGCCGCCATCGATCAAGCGATCCAGGGCCAGGAGGCGGC
>NZ_JBKBHC010000019.1:0-1642 GCF_046297895.1 Ferrovibrio sp.
GAGCAGTCCGCCGGCGGTGATGGCGCGCGCGCCGTAGCCGATGCGCTTGCCGCCTTCGATGTGCTGACGGATGGCTGGATGGGTTTTCCAGCGCTGCATTTCCTCGAAGGGGCTCAAGAAGGGGTTCTGGTAGTCCAGCCCGGTGACGAAGCCGAGCGTGACCTTGTTGCCCTCCAGGTGGTAGAGGAAACCGCCGCCATAGGTGCTGTTGTCCATCGGCCAGCCGGCGGTGTGCACCACCAGGCCGGGCCTGGCCTTGTCGGCCGGGATTTCCCACAGCTCCTTGATCCCGATGGCATAGCTCTGCGGGTCCTTGCCCTCATCGAGCCCGTACTTGGCGATGATCTGTTTGCCCAGGTGGCCGCGCGCGCCTTCGGCGAACACGGTGTACTTGGCATGCAGTTCCATGCCGAGCTGGAAGTTTTCGGTGGGCTGGCCATCCTTGCCCAGCCCCATGTTGCCGGTGGCCACGCCCTTGATCGCCCCGCTTTCGGTGTAGAGCACCTCGGCGGCGGCAAAGCCGGGGAAGATTTCGACGCCCAGCCTTTCGGCCTGCTGGGCCAGCCAGCGTGTCAGCGTGCCCAGGCTGATCACGTAGTTGCCTTCGTTGTGGAAGCAGTCGGGCACCAGCCAGCCCGGCGTGCGCCGCGCGCCGGTTTCGGTGAGAAACAGCACTTCATCGCCGGTGACCGGCTGGTTCAGCGGCGCGCCCAGCTCCTTCCAGTTCGGGAACAGCTCGTTGAGCGCGCGTGGATCCATCACCGCGCCCGAGAGGATGTGCGCGCCCGGCTCCGAGCCTTTTTCCAGCACCACGACCGAGATGTCCTGACCTTTGTCGGCGGCGAGCTGTTTGAGGCGGATGGCGGTGGCCAGGCCGGCCGGGCCGGCGCCGACGACGACCACGTCGTATTCCATGGCTTCGCGGGGGCCGTACTGGGCAAGAATCTCTTCGTTCGTCATGTCAGGTCTCGGTGGCGGTGGAAACGGGACGTGCGCAGCCGGTGATGGTAGGGTCATGCGGGCTGCGGGCCTGTCGGCTGCGCGACGGAATTGTAGTCCCGAAGCGGCAGAAAATAGAACGATCGTTCGATTCTTCCCGGTCCGCCGCGCGACGGTCTGGCCCACAATAGGCGCCATGTCCGCATCCCGCCTATCACCTGCTGAACTGCGCCTGCGCGTCGATGCCGAGGGTCTGGGGTTTGCCGATACCTCGGAGCTGCTGCACCATCCGCTGCCCTGGATCGGGCAGGAGCGCGCCGAGCGCGCGGCCCGCTTCGGCCTGTCCATGGACCTGCCCGACTACAACCTGTTCGTGCTGGGCGAGGTGGGCAGCGGCCGCACCACGCTACTGTGCCAGATGATGCACGAGGTGGCGGCCACGCGGCCGGTGCCGCCGGATCTGTGCTATCTGCACAACTTCGACGCGCCGGAGCGTCCACGCGCCCTGCGCATGCCGGCCGGGCAGGGGCGGCAGCTGCGCAGCCTGATGCAGCAACTGGTCAAGACCCTGCAGGCCGAAATTCCCAAGCGCCTCGGGGGCGAGGATTTCCGCGCCGAAAGCGAGCACCTGCGCAAGACCTACAAGGCCGAGGAGGCGCGCGCCTACGCCGAGCTCGATGCCTTTGCCGAGGCGCGCCGCTTC
>NZ_JBKBHC010000020.1:0-1621 GCF_046297895.1 Ferrovibrio sp.
GGCTGGTGGTGAGGAAGAACCCCTCCTTGCCGCCCTCGGTGATGCGCCCCGACAGGTCCCCCTGCGCCACCTTGTTGACCAGTGCCGCGATCTCCTCACCAGCCGCCTTCTCGCGTGACTCGCGCTCCAGACGCCGTTTCTCGGACTCCTCGCGCTGCTGCGCGATCTGGCTCTCCGCCTGTTCGCGCGCGATCATACTGTCCTTGAATACCTGCACCGCCTTGGCCATCTCGCCGATTTCGTCGCCGCGTTCCTTGCCGGAAACATCAATCGTGGTGTCGCCCTTGGCTAGCGTGTTCATCACCGACGTGATGCGGGTAATCGGGCGCGTCAGGGTTGCGATCACCACATAAAGCGCCAGCAGCACCGAGATCACGATGGCTGCGACAGTGATCGTGAGCAGCAGCGGACGCTGGGTGTTGTAGTAATCCGTCAGGCCCTGGCTGACCGCCGCCACGCGTTCGGCATTGCGATTGTTGACCGTCTCGACCGCCTTGTTGAGTGCCTGGCGATTGCTGCGATTGGCATCGTTGTCGCCATACTCGCGCGCCTGCTTGGTATCCACGTCCGAACCGAGCCGGGCCAGTTCGCGGCGGAACTGGATGAACTGGTTCACCAGCGCAATGAACTGCCTGGCCTCTTCGCTGGCCGCGGCCTGCGGCCCGATCAGGGCGGTCCAGTCCTTGATCAGGGCTTCCATCTGCCCGGTGAAGCGCACGATCCCGTTGGCGAAGGGTTTGGCGGCTGCGGTGGTGTCGGACATGTAGACGCCGCGCGAATCCATCACCACGGCATAGATCAGCGCGTTCAGCCGCTCGCCATACTGGGTCTGCTTGGCCAAAGACGCCATTTCATTGCTCTGCCGCTCATAGCGATCGAGCGAGATGATGCCCATGGTACCGATGGCGGCGGCAGCCACAGCCAGCAGCGCCACCACAGCGAGGACGCGCGGGCCGATCTTGATCGTGGATGCGATGGACATTTCTTCCCCCCACCATGATTTCTTGTTGCGGCGACCAGGGCGCCGTGCTGGCTAACCCTACGGACGACAACAAGTTTCTCACATCTAGGGGGTGTTCGGCAAAGGCAGAAACACTACCACCGGGTACAACCCGACCTCTGCCCGCAAAAGTTATAATTGAAAATTAGAGTTATTCTACAATTATACCGTGAGCCGATCAGAATTCCTCCCATTCACCATCATCGGCGGGTTTCACTGTGGGCTTGCTCTCTGCCTGTGGGCTGGCCTGGATCGCCGCAGGTCTGGCCTTGGCCTTAGTTTGAATCTGGGCCTGAACCTGAGCCTGGGCAGGAGCAGGCTTGATAACTGCCGGCGCGGTCTGATCGCCGGTCCGGAAGAAGCCGACGAGCGCGGCAAGTTCCGAGGCCTGGTTCGCCAGCGCCTGGGCCGAGGCCGAGGTCTGCTCGACCAGCGCGCCGTTGCGCTGGGTCATCTCATCCATCTGGCCCACGGCGGTGTTGATCTGCTCCAGGCCCGTCGCCTGCTCGCGGCTGGCGGCGGCGATCTCGGCCACGATGTCCGACACCTTCTTGATCGAGGTCACGATATCGGTCAGCGACTGGCCGGTGCGGCCGACCAGATCGGCGCCGGTCTTCACCT
>NZ_JBKBHC010000021.1:0-1586 GCF_046297895.1 Ferrovibrio sp.
TGAAATACGATCTCGCCAGCATCGTCGACGAGGTGCTCGCCTACCTGCGCAAGGAGCAGCTCGCGATCCCGGTCATCCCCGCCGGCGGCATCTTCACCGGCACGGACGCCGTCGGCTTCCTGGAGCGTGGCGCCGCCGCCGTCCAGGTGGCCACCCGCTTCACCGTCACCCACGAGTGCGGCCTGCCCGATCACGTCAAGCAGCACTATTTCAAAGCCGAGCCAGAGGACATCGAGGTCAACGGCCTCTCCCCCACGGGCTACCCCATGCGCATGCTCAAGGGTAGCCCTGGCATCGGCGCCGGCACCCGGCCCAACTGCGAGGCCTATGGCTATCTCCTCGACAACGACGGCCGCTGCGCCTACATCGAGGCCTACAACCGCGAGGTGGCGCGCCATCCGGGCGCAAAGAAGATCTCGGTGAAGGACAAGACCTGCCTGTGCACCCACATGCGCAACTTCGACATCTGGACCTGCGGGGCCTATGCCTATCGGCTCAAGGACACCAGCCGCCAGTTGCCGGATGGGCGCTGGCAGCTCCTCAGCGCGGAGCACGTCTTCCGCGACTACCAGTTCAGCAAGGACAACCAGATCACCCTACCACCGCCCGAGAAGATCGGCGCGCCGGCTTGAGCATGCGCGCGGCGTGTCGGCGAACCGCCGTAGCCCCTGCCCAACGCGCCGGCCTTGCCCGGACAGGCCGATGCCTGCGACCCTCTCGCGGCGGCCGAGGGGCAGTCAGCGTCGGTGAGGTCGCAGCCGTGATCCAGAGAAGGGTCGTAGGCGCGGCAAAGCTGCGGCTGGATGTGCAGGATGTGTGCGGTGGCGCGGGCCGGGTCAATGCTTCTTTCGTCTCTGCCGCCAGGAAGTCAGCGCGGCGGATGGCCGTCCCTCGTTGGGTTGGCGAGACGACGGCGGGGGTCGCGTCTGACGTCGCTGCGACGAAGGCGCTGCGTCTGCCTGCGGCTTGCGCCGCGCATGGCCTGGGGCGAACTCCCGCCCCGGCTTCTTGAGCCTTTCTTGGAGGGCGAGTCGAGACGTGCTGGCTTTCGACCAGCGGGGCGCACCGCCGTAGCGGCGGTGCATGAGGGCTGCCGTGAGGGTCAGATGGCGTGGAACAACAACAGCATGCCGAAATGGAAAGCGATGAAAATCAGCACGCCATAGAACACGGCAGTGTTTTCGCTACGTTCGAAGACCTTTTGAAAGCTCATGTTACGCTCCTTGGACGACGGTGATGAAAACATAGTCCGCAGACGCCGGCCGGTCCAGACCCGGACTTGATCGTGGTCAATGGCTGGTGCCTTCCGACAGCCGCGTCTTGTTCCAGACGTTGTACTTGCCCACCGGCCTGCTCATGGGCAGGCGTTTGACCTCTTTCAGCGTGGCCGAGTCATAGACGATGAGGGCGCCGTCCGCTTCCCACAACGAGACCATGGCATATTTGCCATAACGGTCGAATTCCACGTGGGTTGCAGTCTTGCCCGGCTCTGGCCGCAAGGTGGCGGCGATCTCCAGGCTGCGCTTGTCGATGACGTGCATGACATCGCGGTTTTCGCCGAAAAAGACATCGGCCCAGGCATAGGG
>NZ_JBKBHC010000022.1:0-1563 GCF_046297895.1 Ferrovibrio sp.
AATTGCGATGTTCGAACACCAGCTCCAGCGGCCAGATGGTCGATTCGAGCAAGTGGCTCACATAAAACCATGCCAACCCCAGGCCGGCCAGAGGCGCGCGCCGTCGAAGCAGGGCGGACGTAGCCAGGAGAAGTAGGTGCCAGGCCAGGGCGACCGCCGTGCTCGGCGGATGCCAAAGCCCTTTCGACAGCGGGTAGTCGTCGTGGTAGAGCCCCATCGCGTTCAAGTCGGGCAGCAATGCCTGCCTTTGATAAAACGCCAGCACGCGCAGTTGGGTGAGCAGGCGCTCGCTCAGGGAGAAGCTGCGACCGGCATAGGAGCGGGCGGCCCAGTCCGGGTCGGCAACCAGAACGGCCACGGTCGCGGCTAAAAACACCGCGCCGACGCCATAGAGGAGCAGATAAGCCCGGCGCGCCCCGGCAGGCAGCCCGGCGAAGCGCAGGACGAAGACCTCGATGATCGCCGCGTAGGCAGGTGCAAGCAGCCCGTTTTCCTTACTGAAGGTGGCCAGCCCGGTGCCAAGTCCGAGGCTGGCCAGCGCCCAGGCCCAGCGGCCGCGCTGGCGGGCTGCCACATAGCCCAGCAGTCCAGCGATCATGAAGCCGCTGGAAAGCAGCGTCATTCGCTGCACCGTATAGAGCACGGTGGAGACATGCAAGGGGTTAAGGAGCCAGAAGGCGGCGGCCAGCCATGTCGCCTGCCGCGCAGCCGGCGACGGCGCCCCCAGCGCCCGAAGCAGCTGCGACGTCAGCCAGGCGACCAGCAGTCCGTTGATCAGGTGCAGGAAAAGATTGATCTGCTTGAATCCGGCCGGCGTCAAGCCGCCCAGCCGCCAGTAATCCAGCGCGAAGCTCACCATGGACAGCGGCCGTCCGGTCGGGCCTGAAGTCGAAGAAGCGGCCGCCTTGAGCAGTGCCCCGGAGCTCGGCGCCTCGATCTGGACAAATGGGTTCAGGACGAGCTGGGCAAAGTCGTCGAAATAGAAGCCGCCCGGCAGCCCCGGCCAGTAGATGGCTGCCGTGGCGGCGAGCAAGACGCCCATCCAAACGAATGGCCCCGGTCCGCGCCGGGGCTGGACGGTTCGTCCCATCAACGGCAGCGTCAGCCGAAGCCGGGAACCCACCTCAGGCCACGCCGCCGTATCAGACCAATCAACCCTTGCAGCTGCCTGGCAGGTATTTCGACGGCATGGTTCCGGCCTTGCACTTCCAGGTCACCACGCCATTGGCGGTGGAAGTCGCGGACAGTATGATGGTCTTGCCTCGCGCATCTGACGGCAGATCGGTTGCACTCGACGATGTAACAGTGAGTTCTCCGCAGTTTGTTCCACACGCCAGAGATGAAACATATTTGCCACTCGCACTAGTATTGAGCCCCACCGAGCTTGCATTACTGCCGTAGCTACCATGGGATGCAAAGTATTCGCTCACGGATGTTTTCGCCTCGGCCAGGCGAGCGATCAACTCGGATATTTTGCTCCTCGTCATGTAATCCTGATAAGCGGGCAGCGCGATCGCGGCGAGAATGCCGACGATCACGACGACGATCATCAGTTCGATGAGG
>NZ_JBKBHC010000023.1:0-1510 GCF_046297895.1 Ferrovibrio sp.
CACCGCCAACGGCGTCTCGGCGACCACCTTCAGCGGCATGTTCGTCGACGACGCCCTGGCCGACCTGTTGAAGCTGATGACCTATCTCGCCGGCATCGCCGCCGCGATCTATTCCCGCCAGTACCTGGCCGACCGGGCCTTGATGCGCGGGGAGTACTTCGCCCTGCTGCTCTTCGCCGTGTTGGGGATGATGGTGATGATCTCGGCGAGCCACCTGCTCGCCCTCTACCTGGGGCTGGAGCTGCTGTCGCTCGCGCTCTACGCCATGGTGGCGATCCGGCGTGACGACGCCGTGGCGGTCGAGGCGGCGATGAAGTACTTCGTGCTCGGGGCGCTGGCCTCCGGCCTGCTGCTCTATGGCATGTCCATGCTCTATGGGCTCACGGGCACGCTAGCGCTCAACAAGATGGCCGCGACGCTGGCTGGCGGTGTGGACAACCCCGTGGTGTTGGCCTTCGGGCTGGTCTTCGTGGTGGCCGGGCTGGGCTTCAAGCTGGGGGCCGCCCCCTTTCACATGTGGGTGCCCGACATCTACCACGGGGCGCCCACGGCGGTGACCTTGTTCATCGGCTCAGCGCCGAAACTGGCGGCCTTTGCCTTCGTCATGCGGCTACTCGCCGACGGGCTGCAGCCGGCGCACGGCGACTGGCAGCAGATGCTGGCGGTAATGGCGGTGTTGTCGCTTGCCATCGGCAACTTGGCGGCGATCATGCAGACCAACATCAAACGCATGCTGGCCTACTCGACCATCGCCCACATGGGCTTCCTGCTGCTCGGGGTCCTGACGGGCGAGGTGAACGGCTACAGCGCCGCCCTGTACTATGTCGTCACCTATGTGATCATGAGCCTGGGCGCCTTCGGCCTGATCCTGCACCTGGCGCGCGCGGGCTTCGAGGCCGATGCCCTCGACGACTACAAAGGGCTCAACCGTCGCGCCCCTTGGCTGGCTGCGCTGATGGCCATCCTCATGCTGTCCATGGCGGGGCTGCCGCCCTTCGTGGGCTTCTATGCCAAGCTGACTGTGCTGCAGGCCCTTGTGGGGGCAGGCTGGATCTGGCTCGCCGTGGTTGCGGTCCTGTTCTCCCTGGTGGGGGCCTACTACTACCTGCGTGTGGTCAAGCTGATGTACTTCGACACGCCACACAGCCATGAGCCCGTGGTCGCCACCCCGGGTGACGCCCGTTTGCTGCTGTCCGTCAACGGGCTTGGCGTCTTGCTGCTGGGCCTGCTGCCGCAACCGCTGCTGGCCTTGTGCCTGGATGCCATGCGGCTGACCTATGGCTGATTGCCAGTCTCCGGTTTGAGGTCCAGGGCCAGCGCGTAGAGCGCTGACCGTTTGCGGCCGGTGAGTTTGGCGGCGAGACGCGCCGCCTGACTGGCCGGCAGCTCCTCCAGAAGGGTCGCCAGGACCTGCCGGGCGTTCGAGGTTTCGGCCCTTGCCCCCGGCTGGGCGCCGGCGACGATCAGCACGAATTCCCCCCGCTGTCGCTCGGCATCGGCCTTGAGCCAG
>NZ_JBKBHC010000024.1:0-1504 GCF_046297895.1 Ferrovibrio sp.
ATCGAGCTTGTGGCAGGTGAGGAGGTGCTGCCCTACAAGGTCTTTGACCCGGCCCAGGACATCCCGCTGCCGGTGGATGACAAGACGCTCAATGCACGGGTCGATGCCGTCCTGAAGGCACACCATCCCAAAGAAAAATGGCGTCCCGCTCCAGACCACCCTTGGCGCCGCCATCCCGCCGCGCCGCCTTCAGGGGATGGCCAATTGGCCAGCCCCTGAAGGCAAAGCCTTCACGACCTACCGGACATTTCTACTTTGCCTTGACAAGGCGATCGCCTGCGGCTTGTAGGACGCGCCGGCATGGGCTAGTCTGTGCGCAAGCCTTGAGCCCAGCGCGCATGAAACTGGTCATCCTCGATCGCGACGGCGTCATCAACTACGACTCGGATCAATTCATCAAGTCGCCGGAGGAGTGGCGCCCCATCCCCGGCAGTCTGGAGGCGATCGCCAGCCTGAACCAGGCGGGTTTCCGCGTCGTGGTGGCCTCCAACCAGTCCGGCGTTGGCCGCGGGCTCCTGGACATGGCCACGCTCAACGCCATCCACGGCAAGATGCACGCGCAGCTTGCCCGGGTGGGGGGGCGTATCGAGGCGATCTTCTTCTGCCCGCATGCCGCCGATTCGCGCTGCCAATGCCGTAAACCCAGACCCGGACTGCTGCAGGAGATCGCCGTGCGCTTTCATGCCGACCTCAGGGGGGTGCCGGTCATAGGCGACAGCCTGCGTGACCTGCAGGCGGCCCATGCGGCGGGGGCGGCGCCGATCCTGGTGCGCACCGGCAAGGGCCGGCTGACCCTGGCCACGGCCGAGCTGCCACAGGGCACCCGCGTCTTCGACGACCTTGCCGAGGCCGTGCGCGTCCTGCTCGCCGAGGCATGACCTTCCTGCGCTCGCTGCTGTTCGCCTTGCTGCAGGTGGCGATCACCATCCCCTATGGCCTGATCGCGCCGCTGTTCTTCCCCTTGCCGCCCTTGCAACGCTACCGGGTCATGCGCCTGTGGAGCCGCATCATCCTGTGGCTTGCGCGCTGGGTGCTCGGCATCCGCTACCGCGTCATCGGCTTGGATCGTCTGCCCAAGGGGCCCTGCGTGGTCCTGGCCAAGCATCAGTCGGCCTGGGAGACCATGGCCTTTCAGCTGTTCCTGCCACCGCTCGCCTTCGTGCTGAAGCGGGAGTTGCTGCAGATCCCATTCTTCGGCTGGGGTCTGGCCATGACCAGTCCCATCGCCATCGACCGCAGCGCCGGCCGCGAGGCCTTGAAGGCCCTGGAAGAACAGGGCCGGCAGCGGCTCGCCCAGGGTTTCTGGGTCGTCGTCTTTCCAGAAGGCTCGCGCATGCCACCGGGACAGAAGGGGAAATACAACGTGGGTGGCGCCTGGCTGGCGGTCAAGGCCGGTGTGCCGGTGCTGCCGGTGGCGCACAACGCCGGCCGGCTGTGGGGGAAAAACGCCTTCATCAAGCGCCCCGGCGAGATCACCGTGGTGATCGGCCCGCCCATTCCGACC